>NZ_CP061379.1:1400000-2800000 GCF_015624505.1 Bradyrhizobium commune
CCGACGGCATGACCCTCGAATACAGCTTCGGAATGGAGGAGTTCACCGAGGTCGATCCGCGCAAGCCGCGTACGCTGCCCATGGCGGCAGAATCGATCGACGAATGGGGCTCGGTCCGGGATCCACGGATGGGGCAAACCGGTGACATCGAAGAGGCCAGGATCGGCGCGCCGGCGTGAGCGGAGCAGGCTGATCCGGGCCGACCCCGATATTCCTATCGCGGTCAGGAATACGCCACCTCGCGGGTGAGGGATGACATACCAAATTACTGTGAACGGCGAGTCCCAAATAGTGGCGGCGGCACCAGAGACGCCGCTGTTGTATGTGCTGCGGAACGATCTCGGATTGAATGGTCCGAAATTCGGCTGCGGTCTAGGGCAATGCGGCGCCTGCGCCGCATTGGTTGGCGGCAAGCTCGTGAGAACCTGCTCGATGGCACTGCGCGATGTCGGAGGCGACCCCATCGTTACGCTTGAAGGATTGGGGACGGTGCAGAAGCTGCATCCCTTGCAACAGGCGTTCATCGAAGAGCAAGCCGCGCAGTGCGGTTACTGCTCGAACGGGATGATCATGGCGGCGAAAGCCTTATTGGACCGCAATCCAAAGCCGAGCGATGAGGAGATCAGGGACGCGCTCGCGGACCAGCTTTGCCGTTGCGGGGTTCATAACCGTGTGGTGCGCGCCGTTCGCAAAGTTGCCATGGAGCAGATGCGATGAGCGTTGCGACGCTTTCCCGCAGGCTGTTCGTGCAGTCGCTCGGTGTCGTGCTCGCGACCTTCGCGCTACCGTCTCCGTCGGTCTTTGGTCAGACGCCAGCGAACGTGCCGTTCAGCCTGCGCAACAACCGCAGGCTGGAAGGATGGATCCGCCTGGAGGCGGATGAGACGGTGACGGTCTTCACGGGCAAGGCCGAACTCGGGCAGGGGATCCTAACCGCGCTGGCGCAGATCGCGGCGGAGGAACTCGATATCGGCTTCGACAAGATCCGGATGGTCTCCGCCGACACGTCACGAGGGCCGGATGAGCAGTACACGTTCGGCAGCCAATCGGTCGAGCAGAGCGGGGCCGCCATTCGCGTGGCAGGTGCCGAGGCGCGGGGCCTGCTGCTCGCTGCGGCGGCGCGTCGTTTTGGCGTCCGCGCCGAAGACCTGCAGGTCAAGGATGGAGCGATCGCCTCGGCCGATGGGCGGCGCGCGACGTTTTGGGAGATCGCGAAAGAGAGTGCTGGCCTGTTGGGAGATATCGCACTTGCTGCGACGCCGAAGAAGCCGAGCGACTATGCCATCGTCGGCAAGTCGATCAGACGGATCGATCTGCCCGGCAAGCTGACGGGAGCGCCGTCCTATGTCCAGGACATGAGGCTTCCCGGAATGGTCTTTGCGAGGGTGGTTCGTCCGCCGCGCTACGGTGCAAGGTTGCTCGAATGCGACGAAGCCGCGGTACGGGCGTTGCCCGGCGTGATCACCGTGATCCGCGACGGCAATTTCCTTGTGGTTGCCGCCGGGCGTGAGGAGCAGGCTATTGCCGCCCGTAGCGCGCTTGCTACGAGCGCACATTGGAGCGACGACACGGTCGCGCTTCCCGATATGACCCATTTGCGCACAGAGCTGCAAAAGTTGCGGGCGGAAACCATTGTCGTGGGCACCGCCGGCCAATCCGAGCCGGTGTCGGGTCAGGTTAGAAGAGTCAGCGCCGAGTATGCGCGCGCCTATGTGTCCCATGCCACGATTGGTCCCTCCTGCGCAGTCGCCTGGCTTAGGGACGGGCGCATGACGGTATGGTCCCACACCCAGGGGGCGTTTCCCCTAAGGGGCGATCTGGCCAAGGTGCTGGGCCTGCAGACCAGTGAGGTCGACGTCGTTCATATGCCTGGCGCAGGCTGTTACGGGCACAATGGCGCCGACGATGTCGCGTTGGACGCAGCGCTGGTGGCGCGTGCCGTTCCGGGCGTGCCGGTCAAGCTGCAGTGGATGCGGGACGACGAGTTCGCCTGGGCGCCCTTCGGTCCGGCAATGGCGATGAAAGTCGAGGCGGCGCTCGGATCCGACGGCAGGATCGTCGACTGGTCTTGCGACGTCTGGAGCAACAGCCACGCGATGCGGCCGGGGCAGGCCGGCGGGGTCAATCTTCTCGCGGCCTGGGATCTGAAGACGCCCTTCGTCAAAACTCCCGCGCCGCACATCCCCCAGCCGTTCGGCGATGGCGACCGCAACGCGGTGCCCTCGTATGAGCTACCGCGGAAGGAGATCCGGAATCATCTGCTGCTCGATGCGCCCGTGCGCAACGGCTCGTTCCGGACGCTGGGCTCGCACGGCAACATCTTCGCCATCGAGTCCTTCATGGACGAGCTCGCGCAGGTCGCGGGCAGCGATCCGCTGGCGTTCAGACTTGCCCATCTCCGGGATCCCCGCGCGCGGGCCGTGCTGCAAGCTGCCGCCGACAAAGCGGGATGGACTCCGGGAATGAAAGGCGACGGCCAGCGCGGCCGCGGCTTGGCGTTCTGTCGTTACAAGAGCATCGGGATGTACGCGGCCGCCGTGGTCGACGTCGAGGTCGACCGCAACAGCGGCCTTATCAAGGTACCCCGCGTGGTGATGGTGGCCGATCTCGGTCTCGTCGTCAATCCAGACGGCGCGACGAACCAGCTCGAGGGCGGCATCGTTCAGGCGGTCAGTCTCACGCTGAAGGAGCAGGTCACCTTCGACCGGCGCGAGATCACCAGCCGAGACTGGTCAGGGTATCCCGTCCTTGCGTTCCCCGAGGTCCCCAGTGTCGAGATCGTGCTGATGCAGCGGAACGATCCGTCGCTCGGCGCAGGCGAGGGCTCGCTGCCGCCAACCTCGGCCGCGCTCGCCAACGCGTTCGCTCAGGCCACCGGACGACGACTGCGCGAACTGCCCATGACGCCTGAGCGCGTGAAGGCGTCGCTGTCTTGATGGATCCGGATTCGAAGAGACGGTTCAATCGGCTGACCAGACACGCGTGAGGAAGCATATGAAGCCCTTCCGTAAGGTGTTTCGGCTGGGCTACGTCGCACTTGCAACGGCGGACATCGAACGAAGCGGCAGTCGTTTTTCAGCGAACAGGGACAAGGAAGACAGCAATGAAGAATCGCCAGGTATGGCTACGCTCCCGTCCGAACGGCATTCCTCAGGCGGCAGACTTTGATCTCCGTGAAGTCGAGCTGCCGACCTTGGCGGATGGAGAATTCCTCGTCCGCCACGCCTATCTCTCGGCAGATCCGGCGATGCGCGGATGGATCGCGGACAAGAGCACCTATTGGCCACGAATAGAGGTCGGCGACACCATGCGGGCATTTGCCGCCGGCGAGGTCGTCGAATCGCGCAATCCTGTCTATGCGGTCGGCGACAAGGTCATGGGCATCTTCGGTTGGCAGGATTACGCCGCGGTCAGACAGTCCCAGGTGATGCGCAAGGTCCAGGAAGCCGATTTGCCGCTGTCGCTCTCCCTGGGAATTCTGGGGCTGAACGGGTTAACCGCGTATTTCGGCCTGTTGGATGTTTGCCGGCCGAGGCCGGGAGAGACCGTTGCGGTTTCGACGGCGGCCGGGGGTGTCGGCTCGGCCGTCGGGCAAATCGCGAAGATTAAGGGATGTCGTACGATCGGGTTTGCCGGCGGACGCGACAAGGTTCGACAGTGTGTCGAGGACTTCGGCTATGATCACGCCATCGACTACAAGGCGACGAAGGATGTCGACGAGGCTCTGGCAGAGCGTTGCCCGGAGGGGATCGATGCGTTCTTCGACAACACATCGGGCGCGATCCACGACGCCGTCCTGCGCCGCATCAATCTGGGGGCGCGGATTGCGATCTGCGGGACAGCGTCCTACGCAAGTTGGGATCCATGGAATGAAGGGCCGCGCCCGGAACGGCATCTGCTGGTAAAGCGCGCGATCATGCAAGGATTTCTGACGACCGATTTCGCGGCAAGGTACGAGGAGGGAGTGGCCGCGCTCGCCGGTTGGATACGAGACGGACGTCTCAGGTATCGCGAGGACGTGCTGGAGGGCATCGAGGCGGCTCCCGCATCAATCGCGATGCTTTATGCCGGCGAAAATCGAGGAAAGCTTATCATCAGACTGTAGACAGGCTGCTCAAAACACAGCTCTCTTATGCGCTTCCGTACGATAGGCAAAGAACAGCCCTCTTGCGCTCCTCTACGGCAGCGGTCATGAAGTGCGATATCGTCTCGACGATCCTGAGAGCCGGCGTTTCCCTTTCTTCGATGAAATGCGCTCCGAAGGAGTGACCGACTACATTGCCGTTCCGCTGCTCTTTACGGACGGCACCATCCATGCGTCGAGCTGGACGACGAGGAATAAGGGCGGTTTTACCGACGATCATCTCGCCGCGCTGCGGTCAGTCATACCGCCCCTTTCGCGACGACGTCGTGATCGCCAACAAATTCATCGTCATATCGATTCGGCGACCGCCGGGCAGAGCGGCCTGGACAGCCGGTCCGAGCACATCAAGGCGCTCGCCGACGCTTCGCTGAAGTGGCTTGGGACCGATGTGGGACAACCTCACAATCGAGGCAACCGGCGAAGCGGTTGCCGCAACGTATGCGTGATTTCGTGGACAGGTCAAAAAGTTCGAATGATCGCCGTATGTATGCGGACCAGCTCGGCAGGGACGATATCCCTTTGCACAGCTTAATCCGTCCCTCTTCGTAACTATGTCCAGCGGCATGCTGTGCTAATTCGTCCGCTAGCTGTCACCATTCGGTCCGGCAATAGCAGAGCCGTCCCATCAATCAGCCATAATACACCGAGATCGTTATCGCTGCTTGGAATGCTCAGCGACAGGGCGAATATTGCGATCGCGCACCCGGTTAGCCTCGACTTGCACGCCGGCAGAATTGGAATGGGTGCGAAGAACGCGGTAACCTACGGAATTTGACCGTTCTCTCCGCGAGCGATATCCTGTTTCGGCCGGGACCTTTGCATCTTTGTTTGAGAGGCTCATGGAATGGTCGACCAAGCCGCGGCATCCGGATTTGCCCTTCGGAAGTTGGGCGGACGACCTCGCGGCTGCCTTCGTGCGACTTGAGCCACGCCGGCTTGCCGACCACCCTTTTGAAGGCGCAATTTCGAGGGCTGATGCCGCTCCGATCCAGATATCGCTGGTCACGGCTACCCGGCATACCGTACTTCGCCTCGCATCGCACATTGCATCGAGCACGGATGATCTTTGCTTTGTCAACCTCCAGCTCGAAGGCGTGGGGCGTACCACGCAGCGCGGTCACGAACAGATCAGCACACCCGGCGATCTGGCGCTTGCGGATACGACGGAGCCATTCGAGATAGCAAACTGCCACAATTTCAGGTTGTTCTGCTTTGCCGTGCCGCGGGGGCTGTTGCCGAAACGGATGCTCGATCGCCCGCGGCTCAACCTGTCCGCGACGGAAGGCGGGCGTGCTCTTTCCAGAACGCTTGCCGGCTATGCCGAGCTCTGCCTGAGCGATTTCCAACGTGCAAAGACCTCGGCGATGGTCGGCGCGCACCTGATCGACCTGATTTCGCAGGCGCCGGAAATCCTCACCGATGTGGCTGCGGAGCGCGTGCATATCCCGGTTCTGCTGTCGATGATGCTTGACCATATTGATCGGCATAGCGATGACCCCGCGCTCGGGGCGGCGACGCTGGCCGCGAGATTTCGCTGTTCCGAGCGTTATGTTCACCGCCTGTTTGCGACGACAGGCCGCTCAGTAGGCGAACACGTCAACGAGAAGCGGATTGTCGCGTGTACGCGCCGGCTTCTCGATAGCGCCGCTCGTCACAAGACCATTGCCGAGATTGCCTTTGCCGCGGGTTTCCGCGACATCTCGCATTTCAACCGCCAGTTCAAGCGCTGCAATGGTTTGACCCCGCGGGAATTTCGCCGCGTGACGGCCGCGCCCTAAGCCATCCGGTTCGCTCCACGCCAAGAAATCGGGCACCACCATCCAAGATTTTCTCTCGTGGCCGGGATAGCCGTTGGAATGAACGGCTGACACTCAGGTCAGGGGATACCGCGATGGCGATCGATTTCACACTCACGGCGCAACAGCGCGATCTCCAGCACGTCTCCCGCAAGTTCGCGAAGGAGGTGCTCGCCGAGGCCGGACGGGCCGAGTTGTTGGCAACTCCGGAAGAGCGCTTCGTTGCAACCAGGCCGACTTATGAGGCGATGGTCGCGGCCGGCTATCTGCGCAAATGCATTCCGGCGCCAGCGGGCGGCGACAACGCCGGGCTGATGGATATGGCGATCCTGGCCGAAGAATTCTACAGCGTAAACCCTAGCGTGACGCTCACGATGCTTGGCACCGTGCTTGGGCTGTTGCCGATTCTGCTCGGCGGCACGCCGGACCAATGTCAACGACTCATCCGGCCGTTTCTGAAGACAAATGGTGCGCCGCTTGCCGGGTTCTGTTCCAGCGAACCGGGGGGTAGCGCCAATGCTGCGTCTCCTCCACCCGGCGAGGGCGTCCGCACGACGGCCAGGCGGGAAGGGGAGAACTGGGTGATCAACGGCCGCAAGAAGTGGGTCTCTTCGGCCACGGGTTGGAACCGTGAAGGCGCCGATGTCCTGTGCGTCGTGTGCCGGACTGATCCAAAGGCGCCACCCGAGACCGCAATCTCAGTCATTGCCGTTGAGAGGCCGGTCAAGGGCATTGCGTTCGAACGTGCGATCAACACCATCGGTCATCGCGCGCATCTCGTCCCACAGTTCGGCCTCCAGAATGTCACGACACCTCACCACAATTTACTTGGACAGGAGGGCGCGGGGCTCGCACTGACCGCCGCGGCGTTCACGGGAACCGCGGCGCTCGTCGGCATCTTCGGCGTCGCCTTGATGCGGGCCGCGTTCGAATTCGCGCTGCATTTTGCGCGCACGGAAAAGCGTGGCGGTGTTCACGCGATCATCGAGCATCAGGCGGTGGGCTATGCCTTAGCCGATGCAAAGACCACAATCGAGGCCGCGCGCTATCTCTGCTGGCGCGCTTGCCATGCGCTCGACACCCAGTCACCTGTGGCCGAGGAGCTCGCGGTCGAAGCGAAGATTTTCGGCTCCGAGGCCGCAGTGCGCGTGATTACCGATCTCATGCGCGTGGTCGGCGTCGACAGCTACGATCACGAAGCGCCTTTCGCGCGTCTGCTCCAGGATGCACTCGCGCTGCCGATCTTCGACGGCGGCAATATGGGCGTTCGGCGGCGGCAGTTGCACACGATGCTGAAGCGAAGCGACTACGATCCGCTCGCCGCGAGCGGAGCGAGCTAGTGCGTCAGGTTGATGATGTTCCGGTGAGAGGGTAGATCGGTGGCCATCGACTTTCGCTTGACCGAGAGCCAACGCGAACTACAGTTTCGCTCGCGAAACTTCGCAAAGGACGTGCTGTCCTCTGCGATCGAGGCGGAGGCCCTGCACACGGCGGAGGAACGGTTCGCGGCAACGAAACCCGCCTACGAAGCGATGATCGCAGCCGGATTTCTGCGCAAATGCATTCCCAGGTCCGATGGTGGAGAGAACACGGGTCTGACCGATACCGCGATCATGGTCGAGGAACTGTATGCCGTGAACGCCAGCCTTACTCTGACGTTGATAGGAACCCTGCTTGGGCTGTTGCCGCTCTTGATTGGCGGCACGAGGGAGCAGCGCGACCGGCTGCTGCCTCGCTTTTTGGCGCCGGCAGGAGCGCCATTGGCGGGGTTCTGCGCCAGCGAACCCGGCGGCAGCGCCAATCCGGCGTCGCCGCCGCCGGGCGAGGGAGTGCGCACCTCGGCAAGGCTCTCGGGTGACAGATGGATCATCCACGGACGAAAGAGCTGGGTCTCGTCGGCCACGGGTTGGGATCGCAAGGGCGCGGACGTTCTCTCAGTTCTCTGCCGCACCGACCCCGACGCGACTCCCGAACAAGGCATTTCGGTCATCCTCGTGGAGCGTCCCGCATCAGGCCTGGTCTTTGGGCGCGCGATCGAATCGGTGGGGCATCGCGCACATCTCCTGCCGCAATTCGAATTCCAGGACGTCAGCGTCCCACGCGATAACGTCCTCGGCGGCGTCGGCGGCGGGCTCGCCCTGACGGGCGCCTGCTTCACCGGTGCAGCCGCGTTGGTCGGAGTTTTCGCGATCGCATTGATGCGTGCGGCGTTCGAATTCACGCTGGGCTTCGCGCGCTCCGAGAGACGAGGTGGTATTCATCCTATCATTGAGCACCAGGCGGTCGGATACGCCTTGGCGGACGCAAAGATGGCCATCGAGGCAACCCGCTGTCTGTGCTGGCGGGCGTGCCAGGCGGTCGACATGCAATCGCCGAGTGCGCAGGAACTCGCCGTCGAAGCAAAGGTCTATGGTTCTGAAACCGCCGTGCGGGTGCTGATGGACCTCATGCGCGTCGTCGGCATCGAGAGTTACGATCGTGCTCTCCCGTTGGGACGCCTGCTGGAGGATGCGCTTGCGTTGCCTCTCTTTGGCGGAGGCAATGTCGGCGTCCGACGCCGACAACTTCACGCGCTCTTGAAACGGCCGGAATACGATCCGCTCACGACCGATGTCGAACGATGAGACTAACGCGAGGCTTCCTTGATCGAAGGGGATAAATCATGAGCACAGAGCAGAAAGTAGCCGTCGTGACGGGGGCATCTCAGGGGATCGGCGCCGGTATCCTCGAGGCCTTCAAGGATCGCAACTACAGCGTTGTTGCGGCGTCGCGGTCAATCAAGGCCTCCGACGATCCGAACATCCTGACGGTGCCGGGCGACGTCGGCGCGCTCGACACGGCGGAAAAGGTGTTTAGGGCAGCGTACGAACGTTTCGGCCGTGTCGACACGCTGGTCAACAACGCCGGCATATTCATGGCAAAGCCATTTACCGCCTATTCGCAGGACGACTATGCGACCTACATTTCAACAAACGTCACCGGCTTCTTTCACATGACCCAGCGTGCGCTGGATCTGATGAGCAAGCAAGGACATGGCCACGTCGTCACCATCACGACGAGCCTCGTCGATCAGCCGATGAGTGGGGTTCCGGCCGCTCTGGCGTCCCTCACGAAAGGAGCCCTGAACGCGGCAACCAAGTCACTCGCGATCGAGTATGCCAAGACAGGCATTCGCGTGAATGCCGTATCACCGGGAATAATCAAGACTCCGATGCATCCGCTTCAAGCGCATCAAGCCCTCGCGGCCCTTCATCCGATGGGGCGGATGGGTGATGTGTCCGACGTCGTGGACGCGGTACTTTACCTCGAGGGCGCAACGTTCGTGACCGGCGAGATCCTTCACGTCGACGGCGGGCAGGCCGCCGGCCACCACATGATCTAGCCGCCCGACATCAAGCCAGCCAGAACGGGGCATGGAAGCGAGAAAATGGCATCCGTGAATGGGATCAGTTTCGCTGGGCCGTCAGTGGCCTGAGCGATGGGCAGTTCCTAGATGGCCGCACCAACTGGATGTCAAATTGCGGGAGAATTACGCCACTCTCTACCGTTACACCGTGGCCTTTCCCGAGTTTCACTGGCTCATGCGCCGAGACTCGCTGACCAACAGCCTGCGGCCGAAGTGGCTCGTGGAAGCCGTGTTGCTGACGCCGCTTCTGGGAAGGCTGACCCCTCAGATCGTTGCGGCACAGGGCCTATTCCCCGCAGTCGATCCCATCCTTTTCCATTACAAGACGGTCAGTCCGACTGCGACGCTGTCGGGATTCGGGCCTGAAATGCGGGTCACGAGCGGACGATCCGCCGAAGACATGGACCCGTACTGATGGACGAGACGGTTTTTGGTAGACCGCACGTGCGCGAAGCCTGTGCGAAGCGATGGGCGCGCGCACCGAGTTTGGCGCTGAGCTTGGGCTAAGAGAGGCCGAACTGCCCGCGCGCGTTGTCGCGGCCGATCTTCCTTCGATCGAATTCGTTGATCTCGAACGGTCGTTATTCTGCGCGAAAGCCGGGCGGAGTACGAGGTTATGCTGGCGATTTCGCGCTCTGCGTAAAGTGCTCTCCTCCCGGCGCTCGGCAAGAAGAGCTGTTCAGCTACAGCAGCAGGTCTGAGTTGGACGATAATCGTCGAGCCTGCACATGCAGGATGACGTGATCGGCGTGTCGGCCTTTGCGAGCGCGGCTGCCAGTTTCGACGAGAGGAGCGGCAATTCGACCTGGTCTTCTCGCCGTTGCAGGCACTCCACCAGGCCATGAAGGGCCCATACGTTGTCCGGATGCTGTGTGCAGCGCTGCACCCTGTTGGTCAAGCCGAGGTCGTCGCGATAGATCTCCTCGGCCTCGGCGTAGTGTCCCTGTTCCATCAGGAGGGCGGCGAGCGCGTGGCGCGGCGGATGCATCCAGGCCCAGGGCTCGGTATAGCCGAGATTGTCGTCGCGCCGGACCGCCTCCCGCAGATGGCGATAGCCTGCCTCGTGATATCCCTTGTGATACTCCAGCTCGCCATCGAGCATGGCTTCGCCGACCGCCAGGACGTCCAGCGCAAAATTGCTGAGAAAGCGCCTCGACGCCGGCACACGGCTTCTGGTGAGATGGAAGAGCCGCCGCTCCTCGTCAGCCCTCGCAAAGTCCTTGAGCGTCGCATGCGCAATGGCGCGGGCGTAGTGGTGCATCGGGATCGTGACCAGGAAGATGTCGCTGTCGGTCGGGACCGGCTCGTCGATGATCTCCTGCCAGCGTCCGAAGCGGATGAGGACATGCATCTTGACCGAGTAATATCCTTCGGTCGTATTGGCCAGCTTGGGGCGATGACGGACGCCGAGAATGTCGGACGTGAGCATCTGTCGTACTTTGTCGGCCGCGGCGATGGCGGGGGCGAATTGGCCCAGGAACATGCAGGTGAACATCATCAGATGCAGGTCGTGGCAGCGTGCGGTCACGTAGAAATTCAGCGAACCGGCGAACTCGGCGTACATGTCGTCGGCCTTGATGGCCTTCTCGCTTGCGATCCTGGCCCGTTCATAGTCGCCGCAGAGGACGTAGATGTGACCCGGCATGTGGTTCATGTGGCCGGCGTCGGGGCACAAATCCGACAAGACATCGGCCGATCGCAAGGCGCGTTCGGGTTCGTTCGACATCTCGAGCAGATGAATGTGAAGATGAATGATGGCCAGATGCAGAGGAATGCCCTGTTCGTCGGCCAACGCGATCGACCTGTCGCAGATCTGGAGGGCCTCCATCGTATCTGCGTTTCGCGACGGCAATCCGGTCTTAACGTCCCAGAGCTTGCGCGGCGTTCGCGTGATCAGCGCCTCGACGAACAGCGCCATCACGTCGTGGTCGTCGGGAAACGCATAGTGGACCCGCCGCATCGCGGCGGCGTAGTCGTCGTCCCAGCGATCGAACTGCTCGGGCTCGACGTGGTGGGGTTTCTGAAACCGCTTCGCGAGCGCTTCGACCAGATGCCGTTCGGCATCCTCCCGTCCCGCGCTCAATGCGAGGGCGCGCTGAACGTGGTGAAAGGCCACAGCCGTGACGCGATCAGCCTCGAGCTCTCCCAGATCGCGCCAGATCAGATTGTAGAAGGGGCCAGATCCGTAAGCGACACCCCAGTGGGCCATGACGCAATCCGGATCGAACGCCAGCGCGTTGTGAAAGCATGTCACGCCCTCTTCCTGGTTGAAGCCGAGGCACCAATTGAGGCCGAGGTTGAACCATTGCTGCGCCTCGGGCGACGTCGTCACGATCGTCCGGCCGTGGGATCCGAGATCGAAAGGATACTCATCGGCGGATTGGAGTGGAGCGGGCTGAGCGCCGAGATCGGACGTTGCTGGTGCGGAACTCTCGGCCTGGATTTGCATGTCTCAATTCTCGGTCCGTCGAAGCGTTTCGTCGCGTGCTCGTCTTGCAGGCAGCGTCACGATGGTTCCTCGGTATCCTCCGGGCTCGTCCGTCGCTTCGTTTTGTCGAAGACCGGCGCGACCATTCCGGGTATGTAGCTGTCGGAGACGAACGAACGGCAGTGGCTCTCGAACGCCTGGAGCAGGCGCGATTTGCTCACGGTCTTCAACGTGGCGGTGCCGATCACCATCGGCCGATTGTCTCCCATCAGCCTGACGCGCTTCAGGCGTTTTCCGTCCAAAGCCTGGTCAGATCGCGGCCTGATGTTGAGGAGCGAGTAACCCAGTCCGTTTGCCACCATGGTCCGGACAACCTCGATGTGCTCGGAGCGCGCATAGATGTTCGGCTCGAGGCCGTCCTTCATGAACAAGGCAAGGAAATATTCCCGGCTGAGCGGCAGATCGAGCAATATCATCGGATGGTCGACCATCTCCTTCAGCGTCAATGCGGTCCGGCTCGCCAGGGGATGGGACTCGCCCAACAGCACGTGCGGCGGCAACCGCGCCAGCGGCAGGAAGTCGATATCGGCAGGGACCTGCAAGTCGTAGATGATCGCGACGTCGATCCGCGACCGCCTCAAATCGTCGAGAAGCTGCTCCGGATTGGCTTCCCGGTGGGCGACCTTCGTCGTCGCGAAGGCGGTGGTGAAGGAGTGAACCAGTTCCGGCACCAGCATCGGCGCAAGTGTGACCATGCATCCAAGCGACAACGTCCCGCGGATCTGGTTGCTTGTCTCGGATGCAAACACATACAGGCGCTGGGCCTGCGCCACGACGCTCTTGGCCTCACGGAGCAAGTCTCGCCCGGCGGGCGTGAGCGACAGACCTTGGGCATGGTGACGAATGAAGAGCTGAACGCCCAGCTCCTTCTCCAGGAAGGATATCGCAGTCGAAATCGACGGCTGGGAGATGTGAATTCGCTCAGCGGCCAAGGTGATGCTCAGCGTTTCGCCCGCAGCGATGAAATACTCAAGTTGGCGAAGCGAATACCGCATGGAACCGACTTTATTGGCCCAAGATGGGCCGTCAAGTGCCGGCATTTGCGTGGAATTCCGACGATTTGGCCGGTGTGAGGGCATGAAGAGCCAAGGGGCGGGGCCGCGGTCAGCGCTGGAGGCGGATCGCGAGGCGAGGTGGGAATCGACGGCGATTGACGAGGGCGCTGCAGCCATTCCTGACGTTTCCAGTACGGCTCCCGGGCGATCATCAGCCGCGCTGCTTTTTCAACGGGCTGTGCAGGCCAATGACCCGGAGTGCAGTATGTGCTCGAAGGAGTACCGATAAAGAATTGCTTTCCTCTAGACTGCTTCGGTTTTCTTGAACCGTCGTACCGGGCGCCATGATGTGATGGTTTAGGCTGGGACTAATGGTGTTGAACGAAACGCGCCGGTCCAAAAGTCGAACGGGGGTGTCGAAGAGATATTCGGGGCGGCCTTTCGACAAGCAGCGAAGGAGATGATTTTTAAACTCCGGCGAAACGCACGGAGATGATTGGTTCAAAAACTGCGATCCAATGAAGAGGAAAATACTGTCCCTCGCTCCTCGACTAAATCCGTCAAACAGGCGATGGCCGGGGATACGGTGCAGTATGCTCGCTTGACTTCATGATTATGTCTATACAACATCGCGTATACGTTTTTTCAGGGGAGCGTATTGAAATGGATCGCCGACAGTTCGTAGGGCTCGCTGCCGCGGGTGCAGCTTCGTCGCTCTCGGTTCTTCCCGCATACGGTCAATCCAAATCAAGCCGCATCGTCATCGTCTCGGAGTCCAATTCGAATACGTTGGACGTTCACACGCCGGGGGCAAACCGTGCGTCCTACGGACTTTGCATGATGACCTACGACAGGCTTGTCCAGTTCGGTACAAAGATTCTGCCGAACGGCGTGCCCACTTACGACTACAACAAGCTCGAGCCGCAGCTCGCGGAAAGCTGGGAAATCGCGCCTGACAATTCCGCGATCGTCTTCAAGTTGAAAGAAGGTCTCAAGTTTCACGACGGCGCGCCGATAGCTGCGCGTGACGTCAAATGGTCGTTCGATCGTTTCGTTTCCGTCGGCGGCTTCCCCCAGCGACAGATGGAGCAGGTCTCACTCACCGACGTAAACCAGTTCGAGGTCGTCGACGAGCGTACCTTCAAGATCAAGCTTCTCAAGCGGGACAAGCTTACGCTTCCCAGCCTCGCGATCGTGGTGCCCGGCATTTACAACAGCGAGCTCTGCAAGTCGCATGCGACGACCGCCGATCCTTGGGCGCTGGAATTCACCAAGGTCAATTCGGCGGGCTCGGGCGCATATAAGGTCGAATCCTTCAAGCCCGACGAGCAGATCATCCTGACGCGCTTTTCGGATTGGAAGGGAGGGACATTGCCAAAACAAGAACGTGCTCTCTATCGGTCCGTGCCCGCGGCTGGAACTCGCCGCGCATTGGTCGAACGGGCGGACGCGGATGTCGCGACCGATCTCCCGCCGCGCGACGTGGCCGATATCGCTGCCGCCAAGAAGATCAAGATCGAGTCAGCGCCACAGGCAAACACCCTGAGGTATCTCGCGCTCTCGACGATAACCAAGCCGTTCGACGATGTGAGAGTTAGGCAGGCGATCGCCTATGCGATTCCCTACGACAAGGTGATCGAGAGCGCCGTCTACGGACGCGCAAAGCCGATGTTCGGCGCGCCTGCGAATGCGCCTCAGGACGCTTCCTGGCCGCAGCCGTTCCCCTACAGCCACGATCCCGACAAGGCCAAGGCGCTGCTTTCCGATGCAGGGCTCGCAGGCGGGTTCGAGACCAAGCTCTATTTCGACGCAGGCGCGGCAACCGTGGACGAACCGGCCGCGCTGATCATTCAGGACGCGCTGGGCAAGCTCGGTGTAAAGCTGACAATCGAGAAGATTCCGGACTTCTTTGCGCGCAGAAGCCAGAAGAACTGGCCGATGGCGATCGACGTTTTCGGCGCTTGGTTTGACGGAGCAGACTTCTTCTTTCGCTGGCTCTGGCACGGGCAAAATACCGTCTTCAATGTTGCCAGCTACAAGAACCCCGAGATGGACAAGCTGCTCGACGCCGCGAGACAGGCGCGCGAGGGGAACGACTACGAAGCGATCGCGAAGCAATTTATCAAGCTCGCGATGACTGAAGTGCCCTACATCCCGCTCTATCAACCCGTGCTGGATGTCGCAGTCCAGCAGGACGTCAACGGGTACGTCTACATGTTCCATCGTCAAGTGGATGCGCGCACCCTGGCAAAGGTCTGAAAGTTGTCCTCCCTGCTGCGGTCGGTTCTCAAGCGGGTCGCGTTTGCGGTGCCGACGATCTTCGGCGTCGTTCTGGTGTCCTTTGCTCTCACGCGGCTGCTGCCGGGGGACCCGGCGGTCTACTTCGCCGGCGCGGCGCCGACTCCCGAGGCGATCGTCGATATCCGCAAGGCCATGCATCTCGATCGACCTTTGTGGGAGCAATTCGGTTCCTACATCGTCAACCTGCTTCATGGCGATCTGGGAAAGTCCCTGATAACCGGTCAGCCCGTTATCAAGGACCTCGCGGCGAGAATGCCGGCGACGCTCGAGCTGACCGGGCTCTCGCTCCTGATCGCATTGCTGGTTTCAATTCCGCTTGGAGTCATCGGAGCGCTTCGCAAGGGCAGTCTGATCGACCACGCTTCCAGGTTCTTCTCGACCACGGCGTTGTCGATGCCATCGTTTTTCACGGGCCTGCTGTTGGTCTTCGTGTTCTATTATCTGCTCGGTCTTGCGCCGGCGCCTCTCGGCCGGATTGATCCACTCGGTCTCCCGCCGCCAGTAAGGTCTGGCCTGATACTGATCGACGGATTCCTTGCGGGTGACTACGAAAGTGTGGCGGATGGCCTCGCCCATCTGGTCCTTCCGTCGATTGCGCTCGCACTCTCCGGCATCGGACCTCTGACCCGGATCACGCGCGGAGCGATGTTGACGGTGCTCTCCAGTGATTTCATGCGGGCTGCCCGTTCCTACGACATGCCGAGGTGGCGCCTGATCTACGTCTATGCGCTCAGAAACGCCTTGCTGCCCGTTCTGACCACGGCCGGCTTTGTGTTCTCGTTTCTCATCAGCGCGAACGTCGTGGTCGAAAAGGTCTTCTCCTGGCCGGGCATCGGTTCGTACGCTCTCGAAGCCCTGGTTGCGTCCGATTATGCGGCCGTGCAAGGCTTCGTGCTCAGCGTCGCACTCCTGTACGTCTTGATCAATATCCTGATCGACGTCCTTTACGGGATTGTCGACGTTCGTGTTCGCCTGGCGGAGTAGGACATGGAGTTCGCGGCAACCCTCCAGGACGGCTTGCGTCGAGACCCTCTGACCGCGACGACGATGGCAATCATCGTGATCGTCTGTCTCGTCGCGATCTTCGGTCCGTTCGTTGCGTCTCACGATCCCTTCGCAACCAATCCCTCGATCGCGCTGAAGCCGCCGACCTGGGAGCATCCCTGCGGCACCGACCAGGTGGGCCGGGACATATGTACAAGGATCGTCTACGCGACCCGTCTCGATCTGTTCATCGCGCTGTCCGCAGTGGCGCTGGGACTCGTCGTCGGAGGCCTGATCGGGAGTCTCGCCGGTTTCTTCGGTGGAATCATGGACCGCCTGGCGATGTGGATCGTGGACACGATCATGGCATTCCCGCTGTTCGTGCTCGCGATGGGAATCGTCGCCGCGCTAGGCAACAGTCTCGAGAATATTATCTATGCGACAGCCATAGTGAATGTGCCGTTTTACGCCCGCACGATGCGGGCAGAGATGAAGCAGCGCCGCGAGATGGGATTTGTGGAGGCGGCGAGAGTGAGCGGGAACGGTCCCTTCAGAATTCTTGCCGTTCACCTCTTTCCTACCGCCGTACCTCAGTTGATGGTCCAGGCGACTTTGACGATGGGCTGGGCAATGCTCAATGCAGCTGCCCTCTCCTTTATCGGTCTCGGCATCAGACCTCCCACACCGGAGTGGGGGATCATGGTGGCGGAAGGCGCCAGCTTCATCATCACGGGTGAATGGTGGGTCGCGCTGTTTCCGGGGCTGACATTGGTCCTGGTCGTGCTCTCGCTCAACCTTGTAGGCGACGGCTTGCGCGACGTCCTCGATGCCAGGGAACGACGCTAGTGCTCGAAGTCAAGAATCTGTCGATCGAGTTTTCGACGCGCCGCGGCACGGTCAAGGCGCTGGACCGGATCGATTTGAGCATTGCTCCCGGCGAGATCGTCGGCCTCGTCGGGGAAAGCGGCTCGGGGAAGTCTGTCCTCTCCTACGCGATATCCGGTTTGCTCGATGCGTCCGCGCGGATCGTGAGCGGCGAGATCCGATGGCATGGCGCCGTCATCGAGCCTGTCAGGGAGCGGCGGAGCACGCGTGCCGCGATTGCGCAGATATTCCAGAATCCCCGGGCGAGCCTGAATCCGATCATGACCGTGCGCCGTCAGCTTGGCGATGTTGCTGGGCGGGACCGGGTGCTGTCACTGCTCGACAACGTCCGTATCGATCCCAATCGGGCGGACCATTATCCGTTTGAACTTTCAGGCGGTCAGTGCCAACGCGTCGGGATCGCGCTCGCTCTCGGCTGTGAGCCCGAACTTCTGATCGCTGATGAACCGACCACCGGGCTCGATGTGACTACCGAAGCAGCCATCATGGCGCTGATCAATGATCTTTCAGAGCGGCGTGCGATGGCCACCTTGCTCGTCACGCACAATCTAGCGCTCGCTGCCGCGCATTGCGATCGCATCGCTGTGATGCACGCTGGACAAATTGTCGAGTGCGGCCCTGCCGAGCGATTGGCTTACTCGCCGATGCATCCGTATGCGGATCAATTGCTTGCATCCGTTCCCCAGCATTCTGAAACCGCCGACGATCTTCGCACCGTACCAGGCCTGCTACCTGACTTGGCCGGTCCCTTGCTGCCTTGTCGATTTGCGCCCAGATGCGATCGTCACCAAGCTGATTGCGATGTATCGCCGCCATTGTTGATGGCTCTTTCTCCTCAGCACTTCGTTGCGTGCAGGCACCCCCTATGCTGAAGGTCTCGCGGCTCACGAAGTCGTTCAAGGGGCGGGGGTGGCGGGCGAACGACGTTCTCGCCGTCGATGATGTCAGTTTCGAGCTCGCTCGCGGTGGCAGTCTCGGCGTCGTAGGCGAGAGCGGCTCGGGAAAGAGCACCCTGGCTCGAATGGTCTCGCGCCTGATCGAAATCACGGGCGGCGGCATTGAATTCGACGGGAGCGATATTGGAGCCGTTTCGCCGTCATCCTTCGTACGTCGTCCGGAGAGGCGGAAAATACAACACGTCTTTCAGGATACTGGCGAGAACCTGACGCCACATCTTACTGCGCGCGCTGCCATCGCCGATCCTATCAGACGACTTGCCGGGTTGACCGACGAACGGCAAATTCGTCACAAGGTAGATACCCTCGCCACAAGCGTTGCGTTAAGCCCGGAGCTGCTGAATCGCTATCCTCATCAGTTGTCGGGAGGGCAAAAGGCCCGAGTGGGAATTGCGCGCGCGCTCGCCTCTGCCCCGGACCTGCTTATTCTGGATGAGCCGACCGCCGCCCTTGATGTCTCGGTTCAGGCGGCCATTCTGAAATTGCTACACCACCTACGGAGCGAATTCGGCTTGGCTTATTTGTTCATAAGTCACGACATCGAGGTTGTCAGACTGATGTGCGAAGATGTTATCATCATGCGCCTCGGGCGCGTGGTCGAACAGGGGCCGACGAGGCAGATTCTCGAGAGTCCCCAGAGCGACTACGGGCGTGCACTGCTGGAAGCGGTTCCTCGTCTTAACGATCGACGGCATGCCTCGAGTGCCTGATCGCGCGTAGCTAACGAGAGAGCTCAGATGTTGGAGCAGACCGCGAGCCTTCCGATGTACAATCTTCCCGAGATGGCGGCCCGAAACGCCGCCTTTTGGGAGGCGCTGTCGAAAGAAGTGCAGGGCCCGAAGCTGGCCACCTTTCCGTCCAATCTTGTGTTCTCGCGCCCGGTCGTGCCGGATGCCATTGGCCCAGAGATCCTGTTCACCCAGACCTGCGGCTATCCGTTGCGGACCATCTATAGCGGACAGTTCGCCTTCCTGGGTGTCCCTACCTACGACTTTCCGGGCTGCGGCCCGTCGACGCATCGGGCCTTTGTCATCGTGGGCAAGGAGTCCCCCTATCGAGCCATCGAAGATCTGCGCGGAGCCAGGTTCGCGCTCAACAGCATCCATTCGAATTCGGGGATGAACCTCCCTCGGATATTGCTGGCCCGACATGGGATCAAGGCCCCCTTCTTCGGGGCAGTCGTGGTGACGCGCTCGCATACCGAGAGCATCAGGCAGGTACAGGCGGGTCATTTCGACGCCGCCTCGATCGATTGCGTGACGTATGGCTTTTTCAAGGAGCTGTGTCCGGAGAAGGTTAGCGGCATCCGCGTGCTCGCCGAGACTCCGGAGAGCCCCGCCATTCCATTCGTCACATCGATAGCGACGCCTTCCGACCAGGCTGAAAAGCTGCGCTCTGCCTTGTTCCGCCTGGTGAATGATCCCATCTACCGGCCGGTCCTTGGCGGGCTCCATATCAAGACGATAACCGCTGTCGATCCGGTCGATTACGAACGCGTCATTGCCTACGAACGCGAAGCCGCTGAACGGGGATATGCCGAGTTGAAGTAACAGGAATGGTGCCGCCTCCATGTAGTGATAGAACCATATGGCGCTGCCGCTTCGAACCAACGACTGCCGCTTAGTTTCGAGCTCCAGGCGGTCTGGTGAGATCCACCAAAGGCAGCACAAGCGAAACGCCACGTTGGATGCTCATGCCAGATATCGATCCTGAGGTGGCGTGGGCGTCATGCGGGTTCTGCGCGTATGCCCCGGAAGAACGGGGCTAGGGGGGAGACTCATGAAATCGCTATCCATCTACATAATTGAGGCAGTGGTCCCGCGACATGAATCGGAACGATCAGTCTACTAATATTGTCTCGAAGTTGCGCGATTTGCTCGGTGACGGTGGCGTCTTAACCTCGCCGGAAGATATCGCTCCTTACGAGCGCGACAATGCGTTGAAGTCGAGCGGTCAGGCGATTTGTGTCGTCCGACCATCCGACACGGCCGGTGTGTCAGATGTCCTCCGGGCCTGCACGGAGGCCGAAGTCAACGTCATACCTCGCGGTGGAGGAACGGGATTGAGTGGCGGGGCGGTGCCGCGGCCGGACGATCGCGCGGTCATCCTCTCGCTCGACCGAATGCGTAAGGTTCGGATGATCGACGTCGTGGGGGATGTCCTGGTGGTCGATGCCGGGATAACGCTATTCGAGGCCCGGGAAGCCGCTCTCAAAGCCGGCCGGACGATTGGTCTCGACCACGGTGGAAGCGGGTCCAGCCAGGTGGGAGGCAATCTGGGGACGAACGCGGGTGGCAATAACGTCCTGCGATACGGCATGGCTCGCGACCAGGTTCTCGGACTCGAATGGGTCTTGCCGAGCGGCGAGATCATTGGACCGCCGAGCGAGCTTCGCAAATCCAATGCTGGTTACGACCTGCGCCATCTCCTGGTCGGGTCGGAAGGCACGCTTGCCGTGATTACCGGGGTCGCTCTCAAGCTGAGACCCGCGCCACTCACGACAGCCACGGCGTTGATGTCGGTCGACACGCCGGCCAAGGCCCTTGAGCTGCTTGGCCTGGCGCGCGAGATCTTTGGCGAAACAGTGAGTGCCTTCGAACTCATGTCGGAGGGCGCGCTGGCATTTCACTCCGCCCATGTATTACGAAAGCCGATCGTTCCGCTCGGCTCTCCCTGGACGGCGCTGGTCGAGTGTGATTCCTCGAGCCGTTTCTTCGATCTTGACGGCGCTTTTGCCTCCTTTCTCGAGCGCGCATTGGAGTCGGGGATCGTCTCGGATGGAGCGCTTGCGTCTTCGACCGCCCAGCGTGCCGCCTTCTGGTCGCTGCGAGAGGGCATTCCGCAAGCGATGCACGCGGCAAAGATTCCTATCGTGAGAACCGATGTGGCTGTACCGATCCGGGCGATCCCGGAATTCGCAGAGCGCATCAAGACGCTCTCGATTCAGCGCATACCGGGTGGACATCCCGTCTTTTTCGGTCATGTCGGAGATGGAAACATTCACTTCAACTTCTTGCCGCCAGACGACATGAATTCGGATGATTTCCGAGCCCGGATGCCGGAAATCTACCGGATCGTCGAGGATGCAGCACTTTTATTCGGCGGCACCATCAGCGCCGAGCACGGCATTGGTCAAACTAAATGTGACGCATTGACGCGAATGAAAAGTGCGAAGGAGATCGAACTGATGGGAGCAATCAAGAGCGTCTTCGATCCCCTTCGTATCCTCAATCCCAATAAGGTGATCCTCCAATGAAGTAGCTTTGTTCGGTGGATCAGATTTTCTGAGGATGAACCTCCGAAGAACGTTTTGGACGCGCTTTTCTTCCGGGAGCATCTTAGAGGGCCTCTGCTTCCCGGAGAAGCCCTGCCATGGGACATCTAGAGACCGAAGCACGTACGAAGACCTTGTGGCGACGCCTCGTCGAGATCTTCGAGGACTACATCAAATATATGGCGCCCTGCTACTGAGATGCATCAAATAGGCGAGAAATAGGCGCTGCCGTCAGCTCTCAATAGCTGGGATCGAGGGTGCGGCTAATCGCTGTGCCTGCGACGGCGGAAGTTTCATCGCGGCCTCAATCTACAGTTCATAGCGATCTGAATCGTCAGCGCACCGTGCAGCCGACCACCGGATCGGCGGTGTTTAGGAGTTGCCTAAGCACTGCGACGAGAAATGATAATTTCCTGGCCGATATGTTTGCTCCTAAGTGAGCTCCGTAACTGTACGCGCGTCTCGCTCGAACGGGCCGGAAATGGAAACAGTGATGGCGATAGAAAAAGTCGATACGGTTGTCGTCGGAGCAGGTCAGGCCGGATTGGCCATGAGCGAGCACCTGAGCGCCGCCGGCATCGCTCATGTCGTCTTTGAAAGGCATCGGATTGCCGAAAGGTGGCGGACTGCGCGATGGGACTCATTGGTCGCCAACGGACCCGCTTGGCACGATCGCTTTCCCGGCATGGAATTTCCGGGTCATCGAGACTCGTTTCCTTCCAAAGAGGTCGTGGCGGACTATTTCGTGTCGTATGCCGAGATGATTGCCGCCCCTGTGCGTTGCGGTGTGGACGTCACGTCGGTTTGCCGGCTCGAGGGCCGCGCCGGCTTTCGCGTCGAAACGTCCACCGGCATATTCGAAGCTCACAACGTGGTAGCGGCGACCGGCCCCTTCCAAATTCCGCTCATCCCCGACGTCATACCCAAGGACTCCGCCGTTACTCAGATCCATTCGAACGACTATCGCAGCCCTGCGCAGTTGCCGGACGGAGGAGTGCTGGTCGTCGGTGCAGGATCATCAGGCGGTCAGATCGCCGATGAACTTCTCAGGGCCGGCAGAGCCGTCTACCTTTCGGTCGGTCCGCACGAGCGGCCACCGCGATCGTACCGCGGGTATGATTTTTGCTGGTGGTTGGGCGTCCTTGGAAAATGGGACATCGAGACAAAAACGCGTGGCACGGAACATGTCACGATCTCCGTGAGCGGTGCTCGCGGAGGTTACACGGTGGACTTCAGGAGACTTGCCGAGGAAGGAATGACGCTCGTGGGCTCGACCAGGTCTTACAGCGACGGCAAGGTGACTTTCGCCAGTGACCTGCGGGAAAATATTGCGATGGGAGATCGGTCGCTCATCTCGCTACTAGATGAGGCGGACGACTACGTCAAACGCACCGGGCTCGATCTCCCCGACGAGCCCGACGCCCGCGTCATGCCGCCAGATCCGCAATGCCTGACCGATCCGCTGTGCGAACTCGATCTGCGCGCGGCTGGCGTGAATACGGTCATTTGGGCCACGGGCTATTCGTCGGACTATTCCTGGCTCAAGGTCGATACTTTCGATCTGGCAGGCAAGCCGAGGCACCAGCGAGGCGTATCGCTTGAGCCCGGGATATTCTTCTTGGGATTGCCGTGGCAGTCGCGCAGAGGCTCGGCGTTCATCTGGGGGGTCTGGCACGACGCGAAGTACCTAGCGGATCGAATCTCCACCCAGCGGCGCTATCGCGACTATCACAACGAGAGGACCGGGGAGATCGATCGCGGCAAGGCCGCAAAGTTACGCAGGGAATCAAACCCGGCGATTGCGAAATAGAGAACAAGGGAAGAGCCACGTGGCACATCATCGAATCCGGAAGTTCAACACCAAAGACACCTACCCGGAGCAAAAACTGGACAATGATCTCTGTCAGGCCGTCGTGACCTCGGGCGGTAAGATCGTGTGGTTGCGCGGGCAGTGTCCGCAGAATCTGGATGACGCGATGAACATCGGGAGCCATGACCCCGTGGAGCAAACCCACAAGGTCATGCAGAACATCCGGCAGCTCATCGAGGAAGCCGGCGGCAAGATGGAGCACCTAGTCAAGGTCGTGGTCTATCTCACGGACGTGCGGCATCGCGAAGCGGTGTACAGAACGATGGGCGAATACATCAAGGATGTTTATCCGGTGTCGACCGGCCTGGTCGTCCAGGCGCTGGCGCGGCCGGAATGGCTGGTCGAAATCGACGCTACCGCCGTAATCCCGGAGTGACCGAATGACACGCTTCATAAATATAGATCGCAGGCAATTCGCCTTCGCAACGCTGG
The DNA here is from genome assembly GCF_015624505.1 of Bradyrhizobium commune. Lineage (NCBI taxonomy): Bacteria > Pseudomonadati > Pseudomonadota > Alphaproteobacteria > Hyphomicrobiales > Nitrobacteraceae > Bradyrhizobium > Bradyrhizobium commune. The sequence continues at coordinate 1,423,532 of NZ_CP061379.1, forward strand.
CGCTCGCCGCGTCCGCGCGCTGGCCGGCCAGCGCGGCGGCCAAGGACACCGTGCGCATGGGACAAGCCACGACGACGTTGGGCTTTCTGCCAGTGTGGGCCGCGCGTGCCTACGATACCTTTGCAGCGGAGCAGGTTGACCTGAACTGGGCAGCCATCAACGGGGGAGATCCCGCCTGCCTGGCGGCGCTCGACAGCGGAGACATCGACATCGCCGCGACAGGGAGCGATTCAGTTCTTGAGGCGGTTGCCAAGGGACAGCCCTACCAGATCATCTATTCGCTGATGTCGAAGATCTCGCTCAATTTGACCGTCTCCGAAGCGATGGTCAAACGGACCGGTATTTCAAAGGATTTGCCGATCAAGGAGCGCATCGCCTGCCTCAAGGGCGCGACGTTGGGAGTCGCCGTGGTCGGAGGCGCTCAAGACCGGACTGTTCGCTGGTTGGCGACGCGCGGCGGCCTCGACGGCCGAAAGGATATCCAGGTTGTCCAGATAGGCTCGGCCGCGGCGCTGGGGGCCGCTCTGGAAAACGGACGTATCGATGGATTCATGTTGTCGCCGCCCGAAGGGCCATTGGCGGAGGCGGCGGGATACGGCAGGACCGTCATCGAGCCTGATGCCGATATTCCGGGCTGGAAGGGGATGCCGAGCCTCGTGCTCGTTGCTCGCTCCGATGCGAACGAGGCTGCGCAGAAGAAGATCGTCGCGACAGTACGGGCGATGAACGCCGCCAATCATGCGGTGCTGTCCGACCTCGAGGGAAGCGCCGACAAGATCGGAGGCAAGTTCTTCCCGAAACTGCCTCAACCCGTCATGCGCGTCAGCATCAGGACGCTTGCGGACGGAATCCGCGATGACGGGTTGCTCAATGAAGAGCGTGCCAAGCTGCTGTCTCAGTTTGTCGCAGACTCTGGACGGACCCCGCCGGCTCCGGGCTCCTTCTGGACCAACAAGTACGTCGAACTCGCGAAGAATACCAAATAGGGATCAGCCGCTATGGCTCGTATCGATTTCCGCTATCTCGATCGAGCGCAAGTGCGCTCGCTTTTACCTCCGATCAAAACTCTGCTGTCGCTGATCGAACAGGGGCTGTCCGCACATGGACGACGGGACGTTGTCCTGCCGCCGAAGGCACACATCCAGCTGGATGACCGCTATAACGGTCATTTCAACATTCTGGTGGGTTGGGCAGGCCCAAATGATACGGCGGGCGTGAAAGTCATCGGCGACTACGTCGAGAACTACAAGCACGGACTTCCCTCTGAGGTCGCCATGCTCACCCTGTACAATCCCCGGACCGGCGTGCCGCAGGCCCTGATGGACGCGACGGATTTGACGACTGAACGCACTGGTGCCGTCACTGGTATCGGAGCAAAATACCTCGCTCCCAAGGGAGCGAAGGTCATTGGTCATGTCGGTGCGCGGGGGACCGCGTTCGCGAATATCGCGATCCTCGCCAAATTGTTCGAGATCGCCGAAGTCCGTATCACCAGTAAGAGGCCGGAAACGCGCGAGGCCCTGGCGCAGAGGGTTTGGGAGGAATGCGGCATCAAGGCCGTGGCAGTCGCCACCGCCGAGGAAGCCTGCCGCGGCGCCGACATCGTCGTCGAGGCGACCCGTCTGGAGAAGCCCGAGATCCTGATCCGCGACGAGTGGCTGACGCCGAACTGTCTTCTGATTTGCTATGGCTGGAAAATGGCCGTCGATCCGGCCACGGTCAGAGCCGCATCGAAAGTCGTCGTCGATGATTGGGAGCAGTGCTGCAAGGGCGGCCAGTTGCACCCCATGATCGAGAGCGGCGAATTGACGCGTGCCAAGCTATACGCCGAGATTGGCGAGGTGACGTGCGGCGCAAAGGCGGGACGTGCCGATGCCGACGGCCGCATCGTATTCTGGCATCGCGGGTTCGCGATCAGCGACATCATGCTCGGGGCGAATATTCTGGAATCTGCCGTTTCAAAAGAAATCGGCACCGTCTTGAACCTGTTTGATTTGCCGGATGAGTGAGACGATGAACGAGGTGCTCGCGCCAGAGGCGATGCGTGATATGAGCGGCGCGGATGCGGTTGTCGACGCGCTGCTGTGCCAAGGATTGAAGTCGCTTTACTGTCTTCCCGGTATCCAGAACGACGCCTTGTTCGTGTCCTTGTTCGATCGTCGAAACGAAATGCAGGTCGTGCATACCCGGCACGAGCAGGGCGCTGCCTACATGGCGCTCGGCGCTGCACTGGCGACCGGAAAACCCGCTGCCTACGCCGTGGTCCCAGGCCCGGGCGTGCTCAATACCGCGGCCGCGCTCGGAACAGCTTACAGCGCGGGTGCCAAGGTCCTCTGCCTGTCGGGCCAGATACCAAGCCATGCGATCGGCAAGGGACTTGGCTATCTGCACGAGCTTCCGGATCAATTGGGCATCCTGGAGCGGTTGACGAAATGGGCCAGGCGGACAAAGGCGCCTGAGGACGTGCCAGCCGACTTTGCGGAGGCGTTCTCAGCGCTGCGATCGGGACGTCCGCGCCCCGTCGCCATCGAAGTCCCCATGGACGTCTTGTCCCGAAAAGCCCAAATCAAGTCCGCATTCTGGCGTGAGCCGGACGTTCGGGCGGCCCCCGAGGACGACGCAATCGCAAAAGCGGCATCGCTGTTGTCCCGCGCTGAGCGGCCGTTGATATTTGTCGGAGGCGGGGCCCAAGACGCTGGTCTTCCACTCAAGCTACTCGCGGAAAAGCTGGGTGCGCCCGTTGTGGCCCATCGCATGGGGAAGGGCGTGCTGGACGACAGGCATCCGCTCAGCCTTAATCTCTCAGCCGGCCACGCGCTTTGGAAAGGCTGCGACGTCGTCCTTGCAATTGGAACAAGGATGCATCTGCCGCTGACGCAGTGGGGATCCGACGACGGGTTACAGATCATCAAGATCGATGTCGACGAACTCGAGATGTCGCGCGGCCGCCAGCCTGACCTGGCCTTGTGTGGCGAGGCTCTCGAGGTCCTGCAACGGCTCAGCGACCAGATACAAAAGCCTGTCGCGGATCGCGATAGCCGAATTGCATCGATCCGTGCCTTGAAGGCCGAGATCGCGGGCAAGCTCGATCTGCTGCGTCCGCAGATGGACTATTTGCGCGCGATTCGGGACGTGCTCCCGGATGATGGCATTCTGGTCGACGAGTCGACACAGGTCGGCTACGTCTCGCGTATCGGGTATGAGACCCGGTTGCCGCGGACCTATCTCTCGTCCGGGCATGCGGGAACGCTGGGGTGGGGGTTTCCCACGGCGCTCGGCGCGCAGCACGCGCTGCCGGATAGCCCGGTCGTGTCGATCACCGGCGACGGCGGCTTCATGTTCAACGTGCAGGAGCTCGCCACGGCGGTCCATCACAACATTCCCCTCGTGACGGTGCTTTTCAACGATGGCGCGTTCGGGAATGTCCAGCGCATGCAGCGTGAGCTCTATGGACTGCGGGTCATCGCAACCGACCTGACCAATCCGGACTTCGTGCGGATGGCGGATAGCTTTGGTGTCTACGCCACGCGCGCCGAAGGGCCGCAGGCTTTGAGGAGCGCCCTGACGCGAGCATTCGAGGCGCGTCGCCCCTCCTTGATTGAAGTGCCGTGCGGTAAAATGCCGGAGCCGTGGCCATTTCTTCAGTTGCCGCGGGTTCGCGGGCGCCAGTGACAAATGCTGAGGTTCGTCGGATTTGGATTTGCGAACCGCATCATACGGAAATCGTAATTCTCTTGGCTCAGCGAGAGGCGATAATCGTATGATCGCGGGCGATGCTTGGCTCGGAGTGCGGTATGACAATCTCGATAAGCGGACGCTGCAATCGGACCGGTCAGCTTGGAATCGCCATCGCGTCGTCCAGCATGAGCGTGGCGGCGCGGTGCGCCTATGCCCGCGCCGGAACAGGCGTTTGCGCCACTCAAAACATCACCGATCCCCGCCTGGGACCGCGCGCTCTTGCTTTGATGGAGCTGGGGCTTGACGCCGATACGATCCTCGCCGGGATTCGTGCAAGCACAGAGGATATCGAATTTCGCCAACTGGGGCTTTTAGACCGTTCCGGGCGGACTGCATCCTATTCCGGGCTCCATAGTCTCGGTGTTCACGCGAGCGCCCACGGCGAGAACGTGATCGCGCTCGGCAATCTCCTCGCCAACGCCGAGGTGCCGAAGCGTATGATGTCGGCATTCAACGAGGACGAAGGCGCCGAGCTCGGCGATCGGCTGGTGGCTGCAATGCAAGCCGGCCTGGCGGCGGGCGGCGAGGCCGGTCCAATGCTTTCGGCAGGCATGATGATTGTAGATCGCGTTCCTTGGCCGATCGCAGATCTTCGGGTCGATCTTCATGACGAGCCGATCGCGCGACTGTCGGAGCTATGGAAGGCCTGGAGACCGCAAATGGAAGACTATGTGACCCGGGCGCTCAAGCCGTCCGCGGCGCCCAAGTTTGGAGTTCCCGGAGATTTGTGAAGTCGTTCGTATCTCTCATCTCTGGCGTACCGTGCTGCTATCTTTTTTGCGTCTCCCTGCTTAACATTTCGACAGACCGTGTCGAAAGCCGCAGGTAGACTGAGAAACCGAGAGGCAATGGCCATTGCAATGTGGTCCGTGGCCATCTCCGAAGAATGGATCCAACGGAAATGACCGAAGCTGCCAGCGCAAGCGCCCTCCGATTCAGTGCGATCCAACAGAGCTTCGCGAGTCCGACTGGAGATGCGCCAAATCTGGTCATCAGCGATGTCGGCTTCGAAGTGAAGCGGGGCAAGTTCGTCAGCGTCATCGGGCCGAGCGGCTGCGGGAAGAGCACTCTCATCCAGATGGCCGCAGGGCTCCTCAAGCCGTCGGTCGGCACGGTCTTCCACCATGACCGACAGGTGACCAGCGTTAATCGCACCATCGGCTTCGTGCCCCAGCAGGCGCAATTGTTGCCGTGGAAGACGATGATCGAGAACATCGAATTTCCGTTGTTGCTGCGTGGCATGAGTGCGTCCGAGCGCCGTGCGAAGGCCATGGAGGCCATCAAGCGCGTCGATCTGGCCGGCTTTGAATCGCACTACCCGTATCAGCTGTCGGGCGGCATGCAGAAGCGCGCGTCGATCGCACGCATGTTGGTCTACAAGCCGGATACGATCTTGATGGACGAGCCGTTCGGTGCGCTGGACGCGCAAACGCGCATGGTCATGCAGCATGACTTGCAGACGATGCTGGCGACCGAAGGTGCAAGTGTGCTTTTCGTCACCCACGACATCACCGAGGCGGTGTTGTTGTCGGACAGCGTTGTCGTGCTCAGTCGCCGTCCCGCGCGCGTGATATCGGAAATTCCCATCGATCTGCCGCGACCGCGCGACATGTTCGAACCTTACGCGACCCCCGGCTTTGCCGAAGCGTACGATCGCGTGTGGTCCGTATTCCGAAGCGAACTCAACATTAGGCGTGCGGCATGAGCGACCAGATCACATTGAGCTCCGTCCGAGCGCCGTCGCCGAAACAAGTCTGGGCGCCCGTACGTCGAGCACTTCTGCTGGCGGCTCCAGGCGTCGCGTTGCTCTGCTTTTGGCAATTTGCGTCCGGCCGACTGATCCGTGAGACGTATGTCAGCAAACCGACGGACATCGCATGGCGTCTTGTCGACCTGTTCTACACCGGTGAAATCTGGCCAAGCCTCCGCGTGACCGGGGAAGAGCTCGTTCTATCCTATGCCATCGGCGTCTTGCTCGGGCTGTTGCTTGGATATGCACTCGGCCGTTCGCCGCGTCTGGCCGCCATCTTCGAGCCTTACGTGATGGCATTCTACGGCATCCCGAAAATCGCCTTGGCGCCGCTGTTCGTCATTTGGTTCGGTATCGGGATTTGGTCGAAGGTGATGCTTGCGGGCACGATGGTGTTCTTCCTCGTCTTCTACAATGTCTTCGCCGGCGTTCGATCTGTCGATCGGGATGTCGTCAATTTGGCCCTGGTCTTGGGTGCAAATGAACGCCAGCTGGGCCGACAGATATATCTGCCCGCTGCTGCGCCGTTTCTGTTGCTGGGGATGCGGATGGCAATTCCCTATGCCGTCATCGGGGTGATCGTGGGAGAGTTCACTTCGTCAACGGCGGGGCTCGGTCTGTTCATCAACTACGCGTCTTCGACTTACGATCCGGCCGGCGTTTTTGCAGGCATCTCTGTCCTCCTGGCTTTCGTGATGGGGATGAATGCGTTGGCCACGCGTCTTGAGCGCAAGCTTCTGAAATGGCAGCCAACCTCCCAAAGGATTGCAGCCGATCCGAACTAGGCCCGCGATCGTTGGTCACGTTCGCGTTCCGTTGCACCGTCAACTGGAGAAGATCGCCTGATGGATCCAATCTATTTCACGTATCTCAATCGCCAGTGCATCGAAGCGCTGAAACTGTCCGATCAGGAGGTCCTGGACGCGATCGAATCGGGTCTCGCAAGACAAGGCCGCGGGGAGGCGGTTATTGAACCGCGAGTGCACCTGGGAACCGGGGTTGGCTGACGGGCATTTCAACGTTCTTCGAGGCGTTCTAGGCACAGCCGACAACGCCGCCGGCGTGAAGATTGTTGGTGACTTCGTAGATAACTACAAATCTGGAATGCCCTCGGAGTTCGGAGTGCTTCTGCTGTTCGACCCGCGCAACGGTGTGCCGAGAGCCATCATGGACGCGAGCGGCAACACGGACATGCGGACGGGAGCCGTGACGGCGATCGGCGCCAAATATCTCGCACGGAAGAACTCGAAGATACTGGGTCACGTCGGTGCGCGCGGCACCGCGTACTGGAACGTGCGCCTGTTGGACCACCTTTTCGACTTCGATGAAATTCGCGTCCAACCGGGCTGCCTACGACTTCTGGCGCGACAAAACACGGGCGCGGATCAAGGATCCCGCCGTCGCCGAGATGCGCGCTCCGACGGAGCCGTTTCACCCCTACGGAACCAAGCGGCCGTCCCTTGAACAGAACTTTTTTGATGTCTTCAATCAGTCCAATGTTCTTGTGCTCGTGCAGCAACGGTCGCCCGCGCGAGTCGACCATGCGGACGGTAGCCCCAGCTAACAGGGCAAGGGTGAGCAATCTGAACATTTCGGGTCTCTTGGAGCTAATCTGGAAGGGGCAGATCACATGGCGGGTAGTGCTGCGAACTGCTTTTGCGCGCGCGACGGCGTGGGCAGGGATCGGCGATCTTCCGCAATCATTGGGGTGCCTATCCATCACTTTGTTGTAGCCGTAAAAAGCAGACATTTGACGTCACTGAAACATCAGATCAAAGTTGATTCGATTGAAATGGCGGCGAACCATGGGCCGTCTGCGCCGAGGGTCGCCAAGATATCTCGTGATATCAAATGACCTTGGTGGTGGTGTTGCCGGCGCAACTGCTCCGCCAGAGGCAGTTGCTTGGTCCATTAGGGCATGTAGGGGGCGCGCACGATCGAGGAGCTGGAGCTGCGATCATTTACGTTCTACAGAACAGCCCCTCAGCATATTTCCGGATCATCTCCATGGTCGCAAACTCCATCCGGTTGGTTAGATGTCCTGACCGATGGCGCGGGCGTCCAGAAATGGCCGTGGATGCTTCGTCCGGCACGGACGACGCTTGCATGGGCGCTCTCTGCGGCGTATCGCTCATTCATATCGCGAGCCCTTACGGGCATCGTAAGCAGGGCAGTAGCGATCAGCCCAGCAGACAAGATCTTCAGCCTAATCATCAGCCTTCTCCGTTGAAAACGCCCAAAGACGTTTGGCTCTGTGAGTGAGGTGCGGATGGATACGACGCATCCAAACGCAACATTCGTTCACGGCCGCTCAACGCGCTGTGAGCGCCACGTCGTATCGCCTCAGCCTCTAAAGGCGTGGCCGACGCCGACATGCGACCAGGAAAGGCCGTCCTAACGGTAAGATGGCTTGGTGAGCGGCCGCGACTAGGGTATTCGCTTCCCGCGAAACGCGAGGGCGATATTGACTTCTCGCCAGCATTTTGTGCTCGGCTTGCATGAGACGATTGCAGCCGCGTGCTAGGAGCTGGCAGCCCGGCAAAATAAAGAAGTCGCATTTTGAGCAGACCTCAATCGTCATTCTTTGGTGACCTGCACCAGTTTTAACACCCCCGACAGATCGACCCCTCCAGCATCTTTTCGAGCCGAGCATCCTCCTGGTCGATGGCCGGGTTCGTGCCGAGGAGCGGCCCTTTCATGGCATGGCCACCTGCGCCGGATGACGGAAGTGCCGTGCCCGAGGAATTCGTTCCCGGCGTAGCGGCGGTAGTACCGAGCGTGCCGCCCATCGACATATGCGATCCCATGCCGCCGCGGCCAAACGCTGCGGGGGTCGAAAGGGCAAAACAAAGAGCGAAGCAAAGACGGGAAAGCGGTTTCATGATTCATGCTCCACATGCTTAGGTGACCTGAATTTGAATCTAGGCGTCACGCGCACTCCGGCAGCGCACGATCGCGAGAGCAGATCATGACAATGAATTCAGGAGCCGGCGCCGCGGGCCATGTATGGCGATCGCAAGTTGGCAAGAGCGCGCCGCTCCGATAGCAGGCTTCGCCTTCTCAGAAGTTTGATCGTAGATACGCCGAATTTTCGGTGGGAGTGCCTACATTAGTTGCGTGTAGAAACTTCCCTAGGAAACGCCACCGACAGAGCAGCAGTCAGCGCAAGCCGATTCTCCGCACGAACGAAACAACGGAGAACGACTATGACTGTAATCAAAACATTGATTGCGGCAGCACTGATCTCGATAGCGACAATTCCGTCTGCGTTTGCAGCTTGGTCCTTCGCGGACCAGGAGCCCGCCGCCTTCGCGTCGATGTATCCCAACCGAGACGTTCTAAACGGCGGCGCCCTGACGCCGGCAGGCAGAATGGGACTTGAGCGGGCCGGCGGCGCGGCTCCCGTGTTCGCAGGCAGAAACGTCTATCTCAGGACCCGGCACCGCTAGGCACGCATCCTGTGCTGCGAAATAGTGGTGCCGTCGCTGCGTGCGGCGCGCCCCTGTTTGCTACCCGAACTCTCGGCATCAATTCCGCCGGCCCTCACGCGACAGATCTTAGAGCATCGAGCTAAATCTGTTGTATCCCGGCCAGCCGTTGCCATTGCCGGGACATCAGGTGATCGACCATTTTTGTGGAGATGCCGGATTCCGCTGACGCGACCAACACCGGCGTCAGTTCCGCGCGAGCGTTATGCCGACACCGAACACGCCCGCATGCAGCGAAGGCATTTCGATGTACCTCGCCAATCCGGTCTCGACGGTTTCCGCCAACACAAGCGGCACTTCAACCACGCGGACCGCGTCACCGCTTCTGGTTGCTAAGTAGAGCCGTTTTGGCGAAATGACCCGTTTCACAACAAAGCGCCGGAGCCGTCCTCCGATCGCCGACTGCGCCTCGGCAGGCCCCTCCGTCACGCTCGTCCATGCGGTTCCGTAAGCTGCGCCACATCTGCGCCCCCGCCACTCGGAGGTGTAAGGCGATTTGCGCTGCGGCCGAAGAAGGGCGCACACCACGCAGTCCCCGGCGATCGCAAGATCAGAAAGGCTCAGCGACAGGATGCCGTCGGCATTGTGCGCCCTGCGTCTCACTCCGCCGTTGCGGTGTTGCCAGCCCTGGCAGCCAGTATCGTCGCCCGCTTGACCTTGGCGAAAGCACGTGTCTCGATCTGGCGCACCCGCTCGCTCGAGATCGACAGCTCGCAGCCGAGCTGTTCGAGCGTCAAGGGTTGCTCTGCAAGGCGCCTCGCCTCAAGGACGCGCCGCTCGCGCTCGGTCAATACTACCAGCGCGGTCCGAAGAGCTCTTGTCCTGAGCAGTGCCTCGTCGTGCTCTGCGACGATCACTTCCGCGTCAGGGGACCCATCGACGAGCATCGCTTCCCATTCCGTCGACCCGTCTTCGCCGCCGACGCAGATATTCAAGGAAAGATCACCACTAAGCCGGCGATCCATTTCGACGACGTCACGGGCGGTCACTTCGAGTTTGTCCGCAATGGCCTGTGCAATCTCCGGCGTGAGAACAGCTGCCTGGCCCGCGAGCTTTCTCATTTCACCGCGCAGCCGGAAGAAGAGCTTCTTCTGCGCGGCAGTCGTGCCGATCTTGACCAGAGACCAGGAGCGCAAGATGTACTCATGAATGGTCGCCTTCATCCACCACAATGCGTAGGTGGAGAAGCGCGCGCCGTGCCCTGGTTCGAAACGTGAGGCCGCGATTACGAGCCCGAGATTGGCTTCCGCGATCAGGTCGGCAATCGGAAGACCATACCCTTTGTAGTTTCGCGCCACCTTTGCAGCGAGGCGCAGATGGCTCGTGACCAATTCGTCCGTCGCTTTTGGATCACGACGCTCCTGCCAACGCCGGGCAAGCTGCTGCTCCCGATCGCGCTCAAGCAGGTCAAAGCGTTTGATAGCGGCAGAGTAGGCGAGAATATCGGCGGACTGGGGAGTCAACACTCCAGTCACATAGGCGCTGACGATGGCGTTCTGAGCTTGCATAAGCTGCTCCTACGGTTGAGCCCGGCACCTCAATTGTAGGAGGGCTCCAGATGGAGCGGCCACTAAATTGGCCTTAAGAAATCTGAATTAGCATTTAGACCACACGAGGTGCGTTTTGGCAGACCGAACCTTAAATCCGTATTTAATTGAGCGCGACCTTCGCCCTTGGCATGTTCGAAGCCAGGATCGCGCGCCCGCGTGATGCCAATCCGATTGTCGATTTGGAGCTCAACGTGCTTTTGTTCTCCCGTGGATTCGTTCGTAGGCGCGCAATCTCGCTGGCAACGAGCCTCTCGGTCATGGCAACATCGTTCGCCCTTGCCCAGGACCCAAGACACGAAGCCGGGCACCTGAACTCGAAGGGCAATGCTGCTGGCTCTGAGACGACGTCGTCTCGCTCCACCGAATACCTGCCCAGCATCAGCGATCTGATGATTGGCACAATTCAACCCCGCCATGAGCGGCTTTGGCGGGCTGGGCAGGACGGCAACTGGGAATTCGCCGCGTATGAACTCGGAAACCTGCGCGGTGCATTCGGCCGGCTTGGGCGCGCCCACCCGACCGAACACGAAACGTCCTTGCCTGACATGATTACTTCCGTCACGGAACGGCCGTTTAACAATCTCACGGACGCGATCCGGTCAAAGGACGCCGCAGCCTTTGCCAAAGCCTATGGCGAACTGACGGATGCCTGCAACTCGTGCCATCAGGCGCTAAATCACGGCGTCGTCAAAATTGGCCGACCGGACGACAAGTCCCAATCGGATTTGGCACTTCACAAGGCCCCCTGAGACTGCCTTTCGCGCAGTGTCTCCATTCCAGGGCCTGCGTAGTGGCAAAGGACGTCGGCTATTTTTCCGATTTGCCCTGCTGGTCAGCGCATACGATTTCTAATCCGCCCCCAGGACCGGGATGGATGATCAGCCGAAAATCATGCAACTTAACGATTGCCGCCACAAGGCTCAATCCTAGCCCGACACCCGGAGCGTTGCGCATCTTGTCGGAACGGTAGAACCGCCGCAAGACAGCTTCACGCTCCTGCTCGCCGATACCCGGTCCAGTGTCGGTCACACGCACGATGGTCGACTTCTCGCCGCGCAACAGCTCAAGGCCCACCTTGCCGCCGGCCGGCGAGAACTTGATCGCATTATCCACGAGATTGGCGATGGCCTCGAACAACAGATCACGATCGCCCCAGGCGTGCAGCCTGCGCTCGATGTCGACGCCGAGGTCGATGCCCTTGTCCTCGGCGATCGGTTCGTAGACGTCACACACCTCCCGCAGGATCTCATGGAGAGCAACATCGCCGAAGCCCGCGGAACGGCGGCTGTTCTCTATTTCTGTCAGTCGCAATAGCGCAGTGATGATCGCAAGAGACTGATCGATGCCTCCGATCGCCTTGTCCGCGACGGCCTGGAGTTGCTCCAGCGTCGTCGCGTGTGTCCGCCCCCGTTCCAGGGCCAGTCGAGCGCGGGTCAATGGGGTTCGCAGGTCATGGGCAATATCATTTCCGACGCCGGCCAGTGCGTTGATCATCGCTTCCATTTCATCGAGCATCCCGTTCACGATCGCGGCCAGCCTGGAGAACGGCTCGTCGATATCCCGATGTGGAAGACGCTCGCGCAGGTCACCAGCAATGATGCGCTGTACCCGCTGATTGACCTCCTCGACGCGCCTTTGAGCGCGCACGCTCAACCAGGCTCCCGCCAACAGGCAAAGGCAAAGCGCGGGCAGAAGCCCAAGCGCGAGAGCCTGTCCTACAACGCTCGAGATCTCGCGCGTCTCGTCGACATTTCGTCCGATGACAACGACATCGCCGTTTCCCAGACGCCTGCCTACCAATCGAATCACTGGATCACCACTTGGTGGTTGAACTCGCCCCATCCGTGTGGCTTGTACCGTTCCATCGACCCTAAAGCCCTGCGGCAGGTCTTGGAGGTTGCCGGCAAGGCGATACCCCGCAGAATCAAACAATCCAGCGAACTGAACGCCTCGAGAATCTTGGCCGAGATGGTCTGAGATTGCGTCGATGCGGCGGCCCTGCGGTAGCGTCGCCATGAAATTGAGCTGCATGTTGATCATGCGATCGGATCGCGCGATCAAATATGCGTCAATCTCCCAATAGATGAAACCGAACAGCGCGATGACGAATACCGCGAATACTGCGGCAACCGCCGAGGCCCAGCGGAAAGTGTTCGAGCGTATGAATTGGAGCTGGCTCATTGATCTGGCCGGACCGCTGTTCGTGCCTCATCCGATCGCTAGGCCATGTCCCTGGCGACGCCTATTGCTGGTCCCGCAGAACGAATCCGGAGCCGCGGACATTCTGAATCATCTGCGGCTCTCCAGGACCATCAACCTTGTGCCGCAACCGACCCATATGCACGTCGACGAGATTAGTTGTGGCCGGAACAAACTTGTAATTCCAGACTTCCTCGAGCAACATTGCCCGTGTCAGCAATTGATCGCATCGCCGCATCATGTATTCAAGGAGACGGAATTCACGCGGCAAGAGATCAATCTCGCGCGCGCCGCGCCGCGCCGTGCGCTCGATTAAATCGAGTTCCAGAGGCCCGACCCGCAACGTCGTCTCACGGGTGTCCGCCGGACGACGAAGGAGGGCTTCTATTCTTGCAACGAGTTCGACGACTGCAAAGGGCTTCGTAAGATAGTCGTCTCCGCCGCTTCGTAAGCCCCGCACCCGATCGTCGACAGCGCCGAGTGCACTCAGCACCAGGACCGGCGTGCTGATCTGGTCCTTCCGCAACGCCTCAATGATCGTAAGGCCGTCCATACCAGGGAGCATGCGATCGACAATCAGGGCATCAGGATGAATCGTACGCGCCTTGTCGAGCCCGTCGATCCCGTTCGATGACCATTCGACCTCAAAGCCGAGCTCAGTCAGCTCGGCAACGATCTCCTCGGCCGTTCCGCCGTCGTCCTCGATCAGAAGAACCTTCGTCATCAGCTCGGTCTCAAATATTTCAAGGCCTCTCGCCAATTGGCAGGAAATCATATGCTCGCTGGTTGGCAAAGTCACAGGTCACCACCAAGATAGCTGAACTTGAATGAGCCGGACCAGCCACCCCACCGACCTCGGCAAAGTAGCGCCTCCGGGTCGCTACGCCGCCTCGGCAAAGCACGGCACGGCTGCCTGTAGAGACATACTTCTCTTCCGGGACGCTGCCATTAAATAGCGATTTAAAGAGCTTAGGGCATCGGGAGCGAGCCGCCCCGCGTTTGCTCGAGCAGCGCTGCGCGCGTCTTCCGAGACCGCCACCACTCCGAACCCTGAATTCGATATTCGACGAAATCTTTCTGTCAGCGGCTTCTGTTCGTCGGCAACCGATCAACAGAACGAGCCGCCATTTGGGGCAATGTTGACGATCACTACCCAAAGCGCCCCCCATGCATTGATCAGCTGCAGCCAAACGCGACCTGATTTTCTTGATGGTCGTTGTATTCTCCTTTGAGTTTACGAACTGCGATTCTGAAAAGTCTTCGCGGTTCGTCTGACACTCTATGTGCGGTCGCGCAACCGCAGTGCGTCGGATTTGCGCCCACGGCCCTCGCTACGCAGACAGCGGGTTGATGTGTGTCCGATAGAGCGAGGTCCGAAACAAGCACACGTACACCGACTTGGATCGCGGGCCTTGCTTCGCATATTTCCATCTCACGCCGCATTGAAGCGGCGTGAGCAACTCGTGCGTTTGGCTGCTCCGCGATCGATCCCATTTGCCTAGAGGGGCCGTCTCTCGTTCGGCCTGCTGTTTTCAACGGAGAAGCTCAAATGACCAATCTCAAACTACTGTCGACTGGACTGATTGCGGTAGCAATGCTCGCTACGCCCGCCATGGCGCGCGAAAGCGGCGTCGCCTCACGGCGGGCTGCCGTGGAAGCCAATGCTGCCGCACCGGAAGTGCCCTTTAATGTGAACGAACCTGCTTGCGTTCCGGCGCCGCGTGTCGGTGCATTTGCGACGGCCCCGTGGACCGGCAACAACGTTCCTTGCGAGCCTGGGACAGGCGCGCTCTAGTTTGCGATCCCGCGCGCGTTTGCCCCGGCGAGGCGTCTCACGGCTTTTCGCGCGCTTGTGAAGCAGCGTCCTGCAGCGCAGGCATCGATCAATCAAAGGGCGGGCTGAAAGGCGTTTCAGCCCGCTCTCTTTCTTCCAAGATAACGATGAGCGACGATGCACATCGCCGGCAGCAAAGGCTTCTTCAACCGGTCGGGATAAGCCGTGCTCCAGCTTGCTGAAAGCGAATTTAATGGCACGGCCGCCGATCGCTCCTACTCTTCCGCTCATCGCATGGTTTGGTGGCGCTGCGACGCACGTGTCTCGCATTGGCCACTAAATTCATGAACAGAGAAGGAGTTAGCCCGATGAAACGAGTGATGATGATCCTAGCAACAGCTGCGCTTGCCTCAACACTAGCTGTCGGCGCGGCCGATGCGCGGGGCGGTGGCGGTGGCGGTCACGGCGGCGGAGGTTTCGGCGGTGGCGGGCACATGGGCGGATTTGGCGGAGGCGCGCACGTCGGCGGTTTTGGCGGGGGCGCTCATCTTGGCGGCTTTGGCGGAGGGGCGCGCATAGGCGGCACCCATTTGGGAGGGCTCGGCGGAGGCATCCATGTCGGCGGCGCGGCGATGCCTGGTGGTATTGCCAGAGTCGGTGGCGATCACCTCGGGGTTGGCGATCATCCCCGTCCTTACGGTACGGGCATTGGCTACCACGCTATGCATCGCTCCGGCAGATACTCGCCCGGCTATGGATACTACTACGGCGATTCCGATTGCTACGACTGGTACTACCTTCACCCCGATCAGCCGTTGCCCCTAAGCTGCAGCTGATCCCTGCGCAGTTCTTTGCCATCGGCCTGGATCGATTTCGCGCTGATCCGGACCGATGGCCACCGAACAGAAGCCGCCTCAATTGATAGTGACTTCCCTGACGTCCAATTTAGGGAGGACGCCTCGTCAACATTCGTAGCTCAGGCGTTGCAAGTTCATTTGTTCGAGCTCTCAAGGTGCTGTTGCGCTCTCATTCGAGACGTTGTTGGCCGCCGACACTCATCGGTGCCGAGCCAAACCAGCCAGAAAGCCAAGGGCAATAGGAAGATCTGCAATCGACTCTCACGAAACTCAAACTTTCCATGTAGCCAACGCCAACTCAAAGGAAAACTTCTATGAACAGCCAGGACGATCTTCGGCAGAGACATCCAATCAATCGACGCGCATTCGTGAGCATGGTGGCTGCGGGGGCGGCAAGCACTCTTATCCAGGGCACCGCCGCGGCTGCACAGCCGGCGCCGAAGGCCCGAAACGTCGTCCTTGTGCACGGGCTGTTCGCCGACGGGTCATCCTGGTCCGAGGTGATCGCACGATTGCAGGCAGCGGGGCTTAATGCCACGGCTGTACAAAACCCGCTGACAACGTTGCCTGACGCGGTAGCCTCGGCGGAGCGCGTGCTGGCGCGGCAGGATGGTCCGACGGTCCTGGTTGGGCACTCCTTCTCGGGAATGATCGTTACAGAGGCAGGTCAGCATCCCAACGTGTCGGCTCTGGTCTATGTAGCGGCGCGGGCGCCGGATGCGGGCGAGGATTACGCGGCGTTGGCCAAGAGATTTCCGACGCCACCCGCGTCAGCCGGGATTGTCTTCGACGGCGATGAGGGTCGTCTCAGCGAAGCCGCGTTCTTGCGCGATTTCGCGGGCGACCTGCCGGAAGCGAAGGCGAAGGTCCTCTATGCGGTCCAAGAGCCATTCCACAAGGCTCTGCTCACGGGCAAGACGACGCATGCGGCCTGGAGGTCGAAGCCAAGCTTCTATGCCGTTTCCACGGAAGACCGGACGATCAATCCAGATCTCGAACGCTTCATGGCCAAGCGCATGGGCGCCAAGACCATTGAAGTAAAGGCCAGTCACCTGTCGCTGATATCCCAACCGGACGAAATCACCCAGCTGATCCTGGAAGCCGCGGGCGGACACCCCGCCTAGCAACTGGACGTTCTCGTGCGCGGCTGTTCGCCGACCTGGCGCGACGACGGTCCGGACGAGCGGTCCCCAATCAACGAACCCCAACGAAGAAGGCATGTGCACTATGGCTGCTCTATATTCCACAAAAGTCACGGCGAGTGGAGGCCGTCACGGATCGATCCTCAGCGAAGACGGTCTCCTCGACCTCAAACTCGCACCGCCCCGGGCGCTTGGCGGAAGGGGCGATGCGACCAATCCCGAACGGCGATGTGCAGCCTGCTTCGAGAATGCGCTTCTTCATGTGAGCCGGGATGGCGGCCACCGCTTTGCCGATGACAATATCACGTCGCCGCCAGGATCGACCTTGGTCGAAATGGCAAAGGCTTCGTGGTGGTCGCCGCGCTTGCGGTAACCATTGCCGGCATCGACCAACAGACGGCTGAACGGCTCGTCGAGGGTGCTCATGCGATCTGCCCGTACTCGAATGCGATCCGCGGCAATGTCGATGTCATCATCGCGGTCTCGGTCCGGTGAGTCCAGCCGACCGATTCCACGCCCCAGAAAGAAAGCCATGAGAATAGCGGAGATCCGAAATGAAGAACCGTAACGCACAAAAGACTGCGAAAGGGATCTTGGTCGCCGCGACCGTCTGGTCGTTGTGTGACTTTGGCGCCGCTTTCGCACAGGTTGGCATGGGCACCGCGCCGCTGGGCATGACATCGCCGCTAGGAATCGGTGCCGCGGCGCCGGTCGGCGTGACCGGCGTTCCACTCGGGGCCACCGAGCTTGCGACGCCGGGCGTCAGTCCGATGTCGTCAAGTTCCTCCGCCCCAACCTCGATGACAACGACGACGCCCTCGGCGTGCTCCAGCACCATGGGGACGATGCAGACAACAACTACCGGCACGGGAAATTCGCCAAGCGGAGCCCCCGGTTCGCTCCCGGGAGAATCTTCGGCAACGGGGGCGATATCCGGAACCTCGGCACCGACCCCGCTGTTCGACGGCACCGGGATCGCCGGAACCGCGTCGGGTACCTGCGGGACCGCCGCGACCCCATCGTCCAGTCCAACCACATCGGCTTCGTCTCCAACCATCGGCTCGCGTAGCACCGTCGGGCGCGTCGGAATTCCGATGGGATCCACCGAGCTCGGAACGGGCGGCCTCAGTCCATTGCCGGATCCTACGCAGAACCAGTCGACCGTCGTGCCGACCGGGGCGAGCGCGGTGCCATGTCCGACGGGAACGTCGACGATGCCGGGATCATCGATGTCTTCTGGCTGCTGACACCACGTTCATAGGAGCGACATCCATGCGTTTGAGGACCTCCGTTGCTGCCATCGTTGTCATCGTGATCGGAGGCGCCGCGTTTGCCGTTACGCAAAAGGCGTCACCGCGACCGCAGCAAGCGCCGGCGCCTTCGATGCCGGTCGTCGCCGGAACCGTCAGCACCCAGGACGTGCCGGTCTATCTGCGCGGTATCGGCACCGTCATCGCCTACAACACCGATATCGTGCGCAGCCAGATTCAGGGACAGCTGACGCAAATCGCATTCACCGAAGGCAAGGCGGTTCGCGCCGGCGATCTGCTGGCCCAGATCGATCCGCATCCCTTCCAGGCGCAGCTCGACCAAGTGACGGCGACACGCGATCGCGATCAGGCACAGCTGACAAACGCGCTCGCCAACCTCGGTCGCTACACGCAACTGGAGGGCAAAGGATACGCGACGCCGCAACTCCTCGACACCCAGAAGGCACAGGTGGCGCAGCTGCAAAACGCCGTCAAATCCGATGACGCACTGATCGAACAGGCGCAGGTCCAGCTTGGATATACCCGATTGACGTCACCGATCACGGGCATCACCGGCGTGCGGCAGGTCGACGTAGGCAACATCATCCACCCGAGCGATGCCAATGGTCTGGTTGTCGTGACCCAGATCGAACCGATCTCGCTGATCTTTACGCTTCCCGAAACGGATCTGCCGCAAATCCAACAACAGATGGCCGCGAGCCAGACTCCGCTAAAGGTTCTTGCCTACAGCCAGGACGACAAGATCCAGCTTGATATCGGCAAGGTCGATCTCATCAATAACGAGATTCTGCAGACCACCGGCGCGGTCCAGCTCAAGGCCGAATTTCCAAACACCGCGCATCGGCTGTGGCCGGGGGAACTGGTCAATGCGCGGCTGCTACTGGATACGCGACATAATGGATTGACGGTTCCGGCCGGAGCCGTTCAGCAGGGCCAGCAGGGCTTCTATGCCTACGTAATCAAACCCGACAACACTGTCGAAGCGCGAACGATTGCGGTTGGGCAAACCAGCAACGGTCAGGCGCTGATCGATAGCGGACTTGCCGCGAACGAACAGGTTGTCGTCGACGGGCAATACAAGCTGCAACCCGGAAGCCATGTCACCATCCTGCATGGCAAGGCAGCAGCCGAGGCCGCCGCCCAGAGTGCCCAGCAGATTGCCATCCCATGAACATTTCCGCGCCATTCATCACGCGGCCGATCGCGACCTCAATGCTGATGGTCGGCTTGTTGCTGCTCGGCCTTGCAGCCTACCCGCTGCTGCCGGTCGCGGCGTTACCGAACGTGAATTATCCGACCCTGTCGGTTACAGCCCAACTGCCGGGCGCCGATCCCCAGACCATTGCGTCGTCGGTCGCAACGCCGCTCGAGGAGCAGTTTGGCCAAATTCCTGGCCTTATCCAGATGACCTCCTCGAGCGCGCTTGGGACCACTGCGATCACGTTGCAGTTCGACCTCAACCGCGACATAGAGGGAGCTGCAACGGATGCGTTGGCCGCGATCAATGCCGCCAGCGGGCAGTTGCCACCCGCCATGATCTTTCCGCCAACCATCCGCAAGGTCAATCCGGCAGACGCACCAGTTCTTCTGCTCGCCCTGACGTCCAATACGCTGCCGATGACCACGGTCGACGCCTATGCCGAGAACATCCTGCTGCAGAAAATCTCCCAGATTTCCGGGGTGGGTCTCGTCGGCATCGGCGGCCAGCAAAAGCCGGCGATACGGATACAGGTCAATCCACAGGCGCTCGCGTCGCGCGGGATCGGCCTTGAAGACGTGCGCAATGTGGTTAGCCAGGCCAATGTCGATCTGCCGAAGGGCACCCTCAACAGCCCGCGCAAGACCTACACGCTCAACACCAACGATCAGCTGGCAACTCCGGATGCCTATAACTCCCTGATCGTCGCCTATCGCAATGGCTCGGCGGTGCGGGTGAGCGACATCGGCAAAGCAATCAGCGCGCCCGAAAACGATCTCCTCGCCGGGTGGTCCAACCACCAGCGAGCCGTCATTCTCGCCATTCAGCGTCAGCCGGGCGCCAACGTTATCGCGACCGTCGATCGCGTCAAAGCGATGCTGCCTCAACTGCAGGCATCGATTCCCTCCGACATCAAGGTTTCGATCTTGTCGGATCGTACCCAGACCATCCGCGCTTCGGTCAGCGACGTGCAATTCACACTGGTGTTGACGGTCGCGCTGGTGGTCATGGTGATCTTTGTGTTCCTGCGCAATTTCTGGGCGACGATCATTCCAGCCGTGACCGTTCCCCTCTCGTTGATCGGCACATTCGCAGTGCTCTACGAATTCGGCTATAGCCTCGACAATTTGTCGCTGATGGCGTTGACGATTGCTGTCGGTTTCGTGGTGGACGACGCGGTCGTGGTCATCGAGAACATCGTCCGCCATCTCGAGGACGGTCTCTCGCCCATGCAGGCGGCGCTCACCGGCGCAAGTGAGATCGGCTTCACCATTGTGTCGATCACGCTGTCATTGATCGCCGTGTTCATCCCGTTGTTCCTCATGGGCGGCTATGTCGGACTGCTGTTTCGGGAATTCGCGATCACTGTCAGCGTAGCGCTGGTACTGTCGCTCGTGATTTCACTGACACTCACGCCGATGATGTGCTCGCGCCTGCTCAAACCCGAGAGCCGTGAGCACGGTCTCCTCTATGGGATACTCGAACGCGGATTCGACGGCCTGCTCGCACTTTACGAGCGCGGACTTAAGATCGTGATGCGTCACCAGTTCATCACGTTGATGACCCTGCTGGCCACGATTGCCCTGACGGGATACCTTTACGTCGTCATTCCGAAGGGCTTCTTCCCGCAACAGGACACTGGATTTATCTTCGGCATTACCGAGGCTTCCCAGGATATCTCCTTCCCGGCGATGTCCGAGCGTCAGCAGGCGGTGGTCGATACGGTGCTTCGGGATCCTGCGGTCGCCTCGGTCGGCTCGTATATCGGGCCTGGCGGCCCGACGGCTACGTTGAACAACGGCCGAGTATTCATCACGCTGAAGCCGAAAGGCGAGCGTACCGTCAGTGCCGACGACGTCATCAATCGGCTGCGGTCAAAGCTCGCCCACATTCAGGGGATTGCGCTTTATATGCAGGCGGCCCAGGACATCACCATTGGCGGACGGCTTTCGAGAACGCAATATCAATATACGCTTGTCGACGCCGACCCTGGCGAACTCAATTACTGGTCATCGATCTTCCTCGACAAGCTGAAGAGCATCCCCGGCATTGCCGATGTCGCCAGCGACCAGCAGAACGCAGGCCCTCTGCTCGATATTACCATCAATCGCGACGTTGCTTCGAGCCACGGAATCCTGCCCGCGACCGTCGACAATACGCTCTCTGACGCGTTCGGTCAGCGCATCGTCTCGACCATACTCACCCAGCAGAACCAGTATCACGTAGTGCTTGAAGTCTCGCCGGAGTTTCAGTTCGGGCCTGGCGCCTTAAGCGATATCTACGTTACCTCGTCCAGCGGGCAGCAGGTGCCCCTGAACACACTGGTCAAGGCTGTCGAGAAAGTCGCGCCCATCGTGGTCAACCACCAGGGCCAGTTCCCGTCGACCACGATTTCCTTCAACCTGCTGCCCGGAGCATCGATCGGCAATGCGGTGGCTGCGATCCAGCAGGCGGAACGGCAACTGGGTAAGCCGCTCTCCCTGAGCACCAGCTTCCAGGGCAACGCCCAGGCATTCCAGTCATCGCTGTCAAGTACGCCGGTGCTGATCGCCGCGGCGCTCATCGTCATCTACATCATTCTAAGCGTGCTGTACGAGAGCGTCGTTCATCCCATCACGATCCTTTCGACGCTGCCGTCCGCCGGCATCGGTGCGCTGCTGATCCTGATGGCATTTCGCATCGACCTGAGTGTGATCGCCTTGATCGGAATCATCCTGCTCATCGGCATCGTCAAGAAAAACGCGATCATGCTGATCGATTTCGCACTCGAGGCCGAACGCCATCAGCATCTCTCGCCGGAAGACGCCATCTACAAAGCCTGCGTGCTGCGCTTCCGCCCGATTCTCATGACCACGATGGCGGCACTGCTGGGCGCGGTACCCCTGATGATCGGGACCGGCGTCGGCGCGGAACTTCGTCAGCCGCTCGGATACACCATCGTGGGCGGCCTGCTCGTGTCGCAGCTGCTGACCCTGTACACGACGCCGGTGGTCTATCTCTACCTCGATCGTCTTCGAATCTGGGTTTCGACGCTCAGGAGCGGGCGGGCTCAAAGCGAAAACACCGCGCTTCCTGCTGAGTGATGCGCCCACTTCCAATAGCGCTCGCTCCGCTATTCTATTCGAAGCAAACTGTCTAAACCGCAATTTAATGGAATTTCCGGTGCGCCATTCCAAATTGTAACCCTGTATGACGCAGGTCCCTATCAGTGCGCGACAATTCCAAAGGAGAAGACATGAGCCCGAAGCGAATCCTTTGCCTTGCGATTGCAGCTTCCACCGCCCTTGCTTCAACCGCAGCGCTCGCTGCGATAGAGACGCCGGAGCGCGTGCGCGGGACCATAGTATCGGCCACCGCGGACTCGGTGACCGTCGATACCCATGCGGACAAACCGGTCACCGTTGCCCTGACGGGCGACACCTCATACTTGAAAGTGGAGAAATCGAACCTCAACAAGGTTGAGAAAGGCAGCTACATCGGCACTGCAACCAAGGATGTCAGCGGCACGCAGATCGCGCTGGAGGTCGTGATCTTCCCGCCCTCGATGCGCGGCGCGGGTGATGGCCACTACACCTGGGATAAGATCCGCGATACGACGCTCTCTGGGGGTGCGCAGACCAGCAGCAGCATGACGAACGGCAATGTCTCTGCCGTCTCGACCTCGGCGGCGACGGTGAACAGTACGATGACAAATGGCGACGTCGCCGCGTCGCAGCCGCAGGGTGGCCTCACGCATCTTGTCGTCACTTACAAAGGTGGCCAGCAGGACGTCCTGGTGCCTCCGACCGCTCCGATCGTGACCTTCCGGCCCGGCACGAAGGCGCTGGTGGCCAAAGGGAACGATGTTTTCGTCAAGGCGACGCAGACCGGCTCGGGTCTCGTGGCGAACACGGTCGCGGTCGGCGTCGACGGCGTGAAGCCACCGATGTGACGCTACTCCCGCGCCGCGCGAGGCTTTCCACCGCGAGAAGGAACATCCGCTATGGGAGAACGTGAAATGGGCCGCCGCCTGGCACATGCGGCCGCGATCCGCATCATGCACTGGATCGGCGTCTATGCCATGGGCTGCATGATCTTCAGCGGCTGGGAAATCTACAACGCCTCGCCCAGCCTTCCCTTCCTATTCCCGGCCTGGACCGGCCTCGGCGGCTGGCTGGGCGGCGCGCTGGCCTGGCACCTGAGCGCGATGTGGCTGCTGTTCGCAGACCGCGCTCCGCTTTCGCCTGAAGCACCACATCATTGCCGTCATCCTGCAGGTCATGACCGGGCTCTCCATCTGGAAGCCGGTGCAGTTGGGCTGGCTGGCTGGGTTGTTCGGCGGCTATCCGATCGCCCCGCGGCATTCACCTCGCCGTCATGTTCGGCATCGTCGCCTTCGTTCTCGTTCACGTCGCGCTGGTGATGATGGTCCACCCGCGCACACTGAAGTCGATGATCGTCGCCGTGCCCGCAGAGATCGAGGAAAGCCAATGAGCGACCAGCGTAACAAGCCGGCCGTCAGCATGGCCGAGATCAGGCCGGAGTTGGAAAGGCTGCTCTCGCAGACATGCTGCGCGCCCCCTTCCCGGCTGTCCCAAGCTACGGTGCCGACGAGTTCTACTCGATCGAAGACGTCCGAGGCTGGATAGGACTCGACTAGACAAGAAAACCCGGCATCCACTGCGCCATTGCCGGACTTGGACTCAAGTCGGCCCGCGCTCGGGGCGGTACCGTGACCGCGGCTCTTTTGGCTGGCCGCGCGGCCGCAACCGCTGCGATCCGTCATGATGGCCTCGCCTTATCTTGAGCGAGAGCGTGAATGAGATCACCGGATTGTGGTCGAGAGAGACTGCTGTTTGGGGCAAAACGGCGCTCAATTTCAATCACTAAATCCGTTGTAATTTGCCATTGGGCTTGCCAGCGACCACATCTGCCGCAGGGGTGCTCCGGTGTCGGTAAAGCATCGGTCGAGCCCGCCAAGAAAAATATCCAGGAAACCTGAAAGGGTGGCGAGCGGAGCGATCCGCAACGGTCCACGTGTGGCTTTGAGGCCGGCACTTCTTGATTTGGCGCGCCATTTTCGCGCAGTGCCTCTGCTCCAGGGCGAAACGAGAAAGGCCTCTCGCAGGCCGCGTTACGGCCAACCCGGAGGAGCGGGAAAGAATGGGTATTGTTCGCTTCGCTTTGCGGTTTCCGCATACTTTCTATGTCGCCGCGGCGTTGATCCTCTTTCTCGGTGCCGTCACCGTGTTCAGGATGCCAACGGACATATTTCCGGAAATCAACATTCCCGTTGTCACCGTGATCTGGAGCTACACCGGGCTGAGCACGCCCGAGATGGAGCAGCGCGTCACCACCTACAGCCAGTATTCGATCAGCTCGAACGTCAACGGCATCAAGAATATCGAAGCCCAGACCATGGCTGGTCTGTCGGTGCAGAAGATCTACTTCCAGCCCGACGTGAATCTCGACCTTGCGATCTCGCAGATTGTTTCCGCAACCAACGCGATCCGTGCGCTGATGCCGCCAGGCATTCAGCCACCAGTCGTGGTGCAGTTCAATGCTTCCAGCGTGCCGGTGCTGCAGATCAGCCTGAGCTCAGACACGCTGAGCGAGCAGCAGCTCTATGACTACGGCATCTACCGGATCCGCCAGCAGCTGGCGCCGATCCCGGGCATCACGCTGCCGACGCCATCAGGTGGAAAATACCGCCAGATCATGGTCGATATCGATCCGACGAAGCTTGTGGCCAAAGGGCTGACGCCGCTCGACGTGGTGAATGCCGTCAACGCCCAGAACCTGACGCTGCCGGCCGGCACCGCCAAGTTCGGCGACAAGCAGTATGTAGTCCGGACCAACGCGACCCCGGCCTCCATCGACGATCTCAACAATATCCCGATTAAGGTGGTGAATGGCGCTACGATCTTCGTGAAGGACGTCGGCCAGGTTCACGACGGCTGGCTGGTGCAGCAGAATGTCGTGCGCCAGAACGGCCGGCGCTCGGTCCTGCTCAGCATCGTCAAGAACGGCAATGCCTCGACCGTCAGCGTCGTGAACGCCGTGCACAAGGCGCTCGAGACGGCGCGTGCCGCAGCACCGGCAGGCATGCAGATCAACGAGCTGTTCGACCAGTCGGTGTTTGTCAAGCAATCGGTGGAGGGTGTGCTGCGCGAGGGTGCGATCGCCGCCGGGCTGACCGCGCTGATGATCCTGCTGTTCCTGGGGTCGTGGCGGTCGACCCTGGTGGTCATGATCTCGATCCCACTCTCGATTCTGACTTCGCTGGTCGTGCTGTCCTTCCTCGGCGAGACGCTGAATACGATGACGCTTGGCGGCTTGGCGCTTGCCGTCGGCATCCTCGTCGATGATTCAACCGTCACGATTGAGAACACCCACCGCCTGCTCGTCGAGGAAGGCCAGCCGCTGCCGCAGGCGACCTTGCACGGCGCGGCCGGCATCGCCGTGCCGACGCTGGTCTCGACCTTGGCGATCAGTTGCGTGTTCACGTCCGTCGTATTCCTGGACGGGCCGGCGAAATATCTGTTCACGCCGCTTGGGCTCGCCGTGGTCTTTGCGATGCTGGCCTCTTACGGCCTGTCGCGGACACTGACGCCGATCGTCATCGGATTGCTGCTCAAGAGCGAACATCATGGGCCACCCGGCGCGGCGTCGCGCGGCCTGTTCGGGCGCCTTCATGCGGCCTTCGAACGCAATTTCGAGGCGATGCGCCACGCCTATTCGCGCTCGCTCGTCGGGTTGGTCCAGCATCGCTTCATCATTCCGGCCGGAATGATCGGCGTGCTCGCGCTAGGCGTCGTGCTGTTTCCGCTGGTCGGCCGCGATTTCTTCCCCGCGATCGACGGCGGGCAGATCCAGCTTCACGTGCGTGCGCCGGCGGGAAGCCGGATCGAGACCACGGAGCGGATTTTCCAGGAGGTCGAGAACGAGATCCGCCAGGTCATCCCGGACAGTGAGCGCGAGCTGATCGTCGACAATATCGGCCTGCCGGCACGCTCCTACAACCTTGCTTTCACCGACGGCTCGACCATCGGCGTCAATGACGGCGTGATCCTGGTTTCGCTGAAAGAAGGGCACCGGCCGACGGCCGAGTATGTTGGGAAGCTGCGCAAGGTACTGTCTGCCGCATTCCCGGAAGACACTTTCTACTTCCAGGCGGCAGACATCGTCACCCAGATCCTCAATTTCGGATTGCCGGCGCAGATCGATGTGCGCACCGTTGGCTATGACCGGGCCAACAACCTTCGCGTGGCGCATGAGCTGCGCCAGAGGATAGCAGCAATCCCCGGCATCGCTGACGCGCATCTGCAGCAGGAGGTCGACGCCCCGGCCTTCTATGCCGATATCGACCGCACGCGTGCCGCACAGCTCGGGTTGAACGCGAGTACGATCGCGACCAACGTCAATGTCAGCCTGAGCTCGTCGGCGCAAGTCACGCCGAACTTCTGGACTGACCCGAAATCGGGCATTCCTTATTATTTCGCCGTGCAGACGCCCGAGAGCAAGATCGGTTCGCTGAACGATCTCGCGAACACGCCGGTTTCCACGGGGCTGACGTCGTTCCAGACGGACACGCCGATTCCGGGCCTGCTCAGCAATGTTGCCACCTTCAAGCGTACCAGCATTCCGACCAACGCCAACCAAGCCAACATCCAGCCGGTCTACGAGATCTATGCCAGTGCCCAGGGCCGCGATCTCGGCAGCGTCGCGAGCCAGATCAGCAAAATTGTCGCCGATCTGCAGAAGGAGCTTAAGCCCGGCAACACCATCCAGGTGATCGGCCAGATCGAGAGCATGAACAGTGCCTTCATCAACCTCGGGATCGGCCTCCTGTTCGCCGCCGTGTTCGTCTACCTCCTGATGGTCGTGAACTACCAGAATTTCGGCGATCCCTTCGTCGTCATCCTGGCGTTGCCGGCGACGCTGTGCGGCATCCTGACCATGCTGTTCATTACCGCAACCACCCTCAACGTACCCTCGCTGATGGGAGCAATCATGGCCGTGGGTGTGGCTTCCGCGAACTCAATCCTGCTGGTGACGTTCGCGCGCGAGCAGCAACTCGCCGGAAAGACCGCGTTAGAGGCGGCGATCGAAGCGGGGCACACCAGAATCCGTCCGGTGCTGATGACGGCGGCCGCCATGATCGTCGGCATGATCCCAATGGCGATCGGAGCCGCCGGCGAAGAGCAGAACGCCGCGCTGGCCCGCGCGGTGATCGGCGGGCTCCTGTTCGCCACGCCGACAACGCTTCTAGTCGTGCCTTACCTGTTTGCGGTGCTGCGCAAGGGCAACGACGGCAAGAAACATCATGGGGTTTTTGACGAGGTACTGGAATGAACTTCAACGGACCGTTTGATAGCGAGCAAGTCAGCGAGACCGATCGGGACGCGGAGAGGGAGGCGTCACCGGCCAAGAAGCGTCGGGGAGCGAGCATCGCAGGCCTTGGCCTGGTGCTTGTGACCACGGCGGCCCTCGCCTCGGGCGCCTGGAGTCATTACGCACAACAACGGCAGATCGATGCGAACGCGAGGCAGGAGCAGGACTTCATCCCGCAGGTCCGCGTTGCCGCGGTCCAGCCGAGCGACGACATCGACCTGGTGACCCTGCCTGCAACGACCTCGGCATTCGCCAGCGCCAACATCTTCGCGCGCGCCAGCGGCTATATCGCCGAGCGTGAGGTCGACATCGGAGACCATGTCAAGCAGGGCCAGCTGCTCGCCGAAATCGTCGCGCCGGAGCTCGATCACCAGATTGCGCAGGCCGAGGCGACCTTGGCTCAGCTCAGATGGGCCCTGACCCAGGCGGAGGCCAACCGTGAGCTGGCCAAGGTGACGTGGGACCGGGACCGCCCGCTGGTCGACAAGGGCTGGGTCACGGCGCAGCAGGGCACCATCGATGAGCAGACGCTCAAGGCGCAGGAAGCGGCAGTCTCAGTGGCGCAGTCCAATGTCACAGCGGAGCAGGCGCAACTGCAAGTGCTGCAACAGCAGAAAGCCTATCAACGCGTCGTCGCGCCTTTCGAGGGCGTCATCACCCAGCGCAATATCGATGTCGGCAGCCTGGTGCAGGCCGACGCGACCTCCAGCACGTTTATGTTTACCCTGCAGCAAGGCAATGTGATCCGCACCCAGCTGTTCGTGCCGCAGGATGCGGCATTTGGACTGAAGCCCGGCATCGACGCCGTGGTGCACGTGCCTGAAATCCCGGACCGCGCCTTTCCGGGGAACGTGACGCGGATCGCCGACGCGCTGCAGCCAGGCACCCGGACGCTGTTAACCGAGGTCGATATCCCGAACCCCGACAGAACGCTGTCGTCGGGCATCTACTGCACCGTCGAGCTCCATATCCCGCGCAAAACGCCGAGCTTCAGGATTTCCGCTGATGCCGTCATCTTCAACCAGGGCGGCCTGCAAGTCGCCGTGGTCGAGAGTGGCGTGGTACATCTGCGCAAGATCGGCATTGTCCGCGACCTCGGCCGCGAGGTCGAGGTGAACAGCGGCGTCAAGCGCGGCGACCAGGTGATCCTCAATCCCAGCGTCGATCTGGCCGAAGGCGCGCGGGTTCGAACAAGCCTACAGATAGCGACATCCTGACGCGCGAGTCGGTTTCGATAGAGAAGTCGGGACGCTTCCGTGCCTGTGCCAGATCGCGCGTTGCAGGGCGAGACCCGCGATTTCTGGGAGACGCATCGCAACGCGAGTTGAGCAGGAGAGGACATTGAACCGTTCGCCGCAACAACAAACCGTCCACGTCGGTGGAGCTTCGGGATGGCGCGCGCAAACTGACTGAGGGGCTCCGGCGCGACTGAGCTTGTCGCGCAAGGAGCCTCTGTCGCGCTCTCCGGCGACGGCGATACAGTGGTCGACAGGGCGGAAGGAGACTGGCTCTCTAAACTCACAATGCGCTGGCACCTCAGGAAGCGGGTTCCCATATTTTCGTTTTTCGATAGTTGGCCTCCCAGCGGGAAAAAACTGCTTCCTTCCATGTTCTGAATTAATCCAATCGAGGCCCCGCCGGCGTGACCAGGAGGCGTGTCAGCGCGGTCTTGAACATGATGGCCCGGACGCTGGCCTCATCCTTCGGCCCGGGCGTTCTGGCGCGGCCGCCGGCAATGTGCTCATTCCTGAGCGCGCTCATGCCCAGCTGAACCGGAAATTGGGGCGGCAGAGAGGATCAAAACGGGGAGGCACTGAAGTTGAATGGCTGCACCGCATCGTAGGGAGCTTTGGTTATCGGCACGGCGTAGCTTGCCGTGAGAGCGCCGAACGGCGACGCCCAGGTCAAGCCCACGCCGACCGATGACCGCAGGATATTGCGATTGGCGACGTTGACCGACTGACTGCCGAAAGTCGTGGGGCCGGTATAGCGAAAGACGCTGCCGGCATCGACAAAGGCCGAACCTTTCAGCCCGTACTCATCCGGCACGCCGGGAATCCCGCTCTGCAGTTCGGCCGTGGTTGCCCAGTACATGCTGCCGCCGACATTGTCCATCGTGCTGCCGCCTGTCAGATCGCGCGGACCGAAGCCGTTGGGCGCGAAGCCGCGCACCATGGTCGGCCCGCCAAAGAAGCTGTTGAGCAGCGGCGCCTGCTGGCCGCCCCAGCCGGTAATGTAGCCGCCTTGGGCGCGAACCATGCCGACGAGATCGCCACCCAGCGAATGATAGTAGCGAACGTCCTCCGTGGTGCGCAGGAATCGGACATCGCCGCCGAGGCCGGCAAGGTCCTGCCGGAGCTGTGCGTTGAGTCCGTTCGTCGGGCTCCTGCTGTTGTCGAGGGTGTTGTAGGTCGTCGTGCTGCCGATGGCCGACACCCAGGCGGATCCGGTGGCTGCCGCTTGCTGGATCGGCAGCGACACCGTCGCACCCGACAAGGTCGGGGAAAGCGTGACGTCCTGGTTGTTGATCGAATAGCGCCATTGCACGCTGGTCTCTTCCGTCATCGGCGTCGTCAGCGTGAAATTCGCGCCATAAGTGTTGGCGCCATAGGACTGATAGCTGTTCGCCAAACTCTGCTTGCCGAACAGCTCGGCGCCGGCTGTCGCGTTGCTGCCGAGCACATGGGGTTCGGACACCGAAAGATCGAAGCCGTGCGAATATTGGCCGTAGCTCAAAGTTCCCCGCACGGCCGCGCCGCTGCCATAGAAATTGCGATCGCCGAGTTTGACTTCGCCGAGCCACCCGTCGGTCGACGAAAGGCCACCGGAGACAGAGAAATCGCCGGTCGATTGCTCTGCGGTCTCGACATCGAGCACCACGCGGTCGCTTATGGAGCCCGGCGTGGTCGTGATCTTGACGCTCTTGAAGTAGTTCAGGTTCTTCAACCGCCGTTCGGCGCGATCGACCAGCGCCTGGTTGTAGGCATCGCCCTCCGCGATATCGAACTCGCGGCGGATCACATAGTCGCGCGTGCGCGTGTTGCCGTGGATCTCGATCCGCTCGACATAAGTTCGCGGTCCCTCATCGATCACGAAGGCCACGTCGATCCGGCGGGCCTCTGCATTGCGGCTGGTGCGCGGCAACGCGCGGGCAAAGTCAAAACCGAGCCTTGCCATTTCGATCGCCAGCGTCTCGGCGCTCCGATCGAGAGCGCCTTCATTGAAAGTGGTGTCCGTATGCACAGCCAGGGCGGCGCGCAATCGCGCGGGATCAAGCCCGGGAACATGAGACACGAGATTAATGCTGCCGAAGCGATATGGCTCGCCCTCGTCGATCGCAAACGTCAGCACGAAGCCCGAGATCGCCGGATCGTATTCCGCGCGCGGGCCGGCGACGTCAACATCGGCATAGCCGCGATTGCGATAGTAGCGCCGCAGCTGCGTGCGATCATTCGCGACCCGGTCGGGGTCATAGACGTCCGAATGGGTGAGGAAGCTCAGTACATTGGTCGCAGACGTGGTGATCACGGCGGCGAGCTGGCGGCTGCTGAACGCGTGATTGCCGGTGAAATTGATCTGCCGGACAGTCGTCTTGCGGCCTTCGGAGATGGTGAAGACGAGGTCGGCACTGTCGTTGCTGCGGTCGATGATCTCCGGCACCACGCCGACATCGGCGCGGCCGATATGCCGATAGGCCTCCATGATGCGGCCGACATCGCCCTGCACTGCGGCGCGTTGAAGCGATTCGTGCGGCTTCGACTGGATGGCGGCGGCGAGATCCTGGTCCTTGATCTTCTTGTTGCCCTCGAAAACCACGCGGGCAAGCAGTTTGGCCTCCGTCAGGCGCACGAGCAAATCGTCCCCGTTGTGCTCGATCTTGACCTGGTCGAACAGTCCCGTTGCGATGAGCGCTTTCAGCGCAGCATCGAGCGCAACCGCATCGTATCGCCCGTCGGGCGTAGAATGGAAATAGGAGCGTACCGTCTCCGCATCGATGCGCCGGTTGCCTTCCACGGTGATCGTGGTCGGCGATGCCGCATGGGCGCCGGTCGCGGCGATCAGCGCGATCGTGGCGGCAAGCATTCGGGCTATTTTCACCCCGCAGCTTCGTCGCCGACGTCCCGTGTTCGTCCTCTTCGTCACGTCCCACCTGGCCTTTGCCTTTCGCCACCAGATCGAATTGCAAACGCAGGGCAAAAGAATGTCGGAGGCGAGGTGAGTTGCTGGCCGGACGGTCAATGCAGCCATAATTTGGACGCGCCGCCGAACCCGCTCGTCCAGAAAACGTCGTATAGCCGCTCCAAAGCCGGCCTAGCGAGAATGCACAGAGCGCTCGCGATGCGGGCCATCGCGCGCGATGGAGCATCACATGCGTCATGCAGTTCTCTTCGCCTTTCTCCTGCTTCTCGGCAAATCGGCTTGCGCTGCCGTCGCGCCGGAGATCGACCCGCACGTCCCGCTCGGTGTCGTGCAGCAGTGGATCTACAACTATCGGGCCAAGCCGGACTACGCGCACGTGCCCGCCGCTGTCCGGGTCCTCTTCCATTCCCAGACATTCAAGGAGCCGGACAATGCCGGCATCTATCTCGGCTTCATCGCCGGCGCGATCGGCTCGAACGCCGCAAAGTCGGAGCAGCTCGTCGACAGCTTCTTTCCCATGCCGCCGGAAGATGAATGGGTGATCGTGCGCGCCGTCGCCTATTCCGGACTGCCCGATTGGCGCAATCTGCTGAGGCGGATCGCACCGAAGATGCCGGGTCGGCGGGTCATGATCGACAGCTATCTCAACGGCACGCTGCCGACGTTGGCCGAGATCCCCCTGGAAGAACAGAAGCCGGGCATGCTCGACAGAATGCGCAGTGCGCTCACCCGCAATCCCTTCGCAAAGGACGACAAGAAGCTCGATACGAAGCTTACCTTTGCGAGCAGCCAGGATCTCCTGGATACGCTATGGGGTTACTATTTTGCCACTGGCTCGCATGTACCGATCATGCGTATCGTGCAGATGTTGCCATGGTCCAAGAGCCGCGACACCGTCGACAAGCTGACGGTCGGCAGCATGGCACGCTACACGCTCGCAAGTTATGCGGTGCGAGACGGCTCTTTGCGCGAATTCTTGCGCAGCGAGCTGCCACACCAGTCGGAGGAGGTGAGGGGGCCGCTGTCCGAGGTGATCCAGGCCGCCGACACGGTTCAGCTCGGCGCGGTGCGACGGGATGCGGTCGCCGCCGTCGAAGAGCTCAAGACCAGGGGATCGGATGCGCGTCGCAATCTCGATTTCTGGGGGCAAGTCGGTGTCGGCGCGGTCGCGCTCGGCTGTGTGTCGGCGGCAGCGCTTGGGCAGGTCGCCGTCGGCGTTCCCTGCGTGATCGGTGGTGCCACGTCGCAAGGGCTGCTCTCGTTTTGGGAGAGGCAGCAGCAATGAAGTCACCGTACGCCCGGTGCCATTTCCGGCGCAGGCGCGCGACATGATGCGGCCTTGCCCGGTCAGGAAGGATCAGTCGCCCTCCGCCGGGAGACCCACGGCGAGGAGGCGCTCGATCATGGCGTTGATCTGGTGGCTCGGCGTGGCTCTGCAACTGTCCGGACACACGCACGGCGGATTGATCCTCGGGATCGACCGGCTGGCCGCACGCGCCAACGCCGGCTTCGTATCGGGTCGTTACGACGTCGACGGCATGACGCTCTATGTGAACAACGGCACCGGGCTGTGGCCGGGCTTTGCGCTGCGGCTCGGTCGCCCCTCCGAATTGACCCGGATCACGCTGCGCCCGGCGGGAGCGATCTGACCATATAGGTTTCCGTTTCCATGACGATGTCGGTGGCCGTCGTGGGTTCCGTCCGGGTGCAGATCCGGAATTACAGCGACAGTGCACTTAATTAAACGTGGCCGTTATCGTCTTCTTCAATCTGCGAGGTCTCCTAAAAATGACGTGGTTCAATTGAGTGCACTGTCACCGTAACTCAACTTATACTAGATGCACCGACGCGCGCGCTTCGTTATCACCTAACGGATGAAACTTATTCGCGCTCCGTGGACAAAAGTACAGTTCCGATCGCCGTGATTAGTCCAGCAAGCTCTGCCTGACGTCCCGTCGATGTCTTTGCGAAGACGTGGCGCAGATGCGTCTTGATGGTGTTTGGTGACAAGTTCAGCAGCCGCGCGGTTTCGCCGACGGTGTGGCCGGATGAGACGGCGAGAGCCACCCGCGCTTCGGCGTGGGTGAGCCCGTAGGCATGCATGATTTGGCCGAGCGGAATCGAGCGCCGGTTGGCGGGATCGATGATGAAAATCAGGACGGCGGCGTCCTTGAAGCCGGCGTCGGATAGCAGCCCGACGCTCCGGCCGCGGATCGAAGAGACCATGATGGTCAGGAGCCGGCCGTCGGTGCCGTTCGGAAAGCTCATCGTGCCGCCTGCGCCTCCGGTTAGCGCCGGCTTGATCAGCGCAATCAGGCGGGAGGAATAGGCGGGCGCCGCCATTGCAATCGACGGATGCAGGCGCAGCATGCCTTCCGCTTCAATTCTCCTTGCGGCCGCGTTGGCGAACAATATGCGAGCGCTTCTGTCGAAAATCGCGACGCCGTCGGAAAGGCGGTCGAGGACGTCGAAGGCCGCATCTCGGATGCTGCGATAGCCTTCGAGACGAAAACCCAAAGCCGCCGATCGGCGCAGATGGGGCGACAACCACTCGAGCAAGCGTTGTTCTTCAGGATTGAACTGTCCCTGGCTTTCGCTTCGGCAGATGTTGAAGGCAACGCGGAAATCCCGCTGCGCCGCGAGCGCCATCAACGCGCTGTGAGTGATGTTCTGGGGGCGAAACACGTCGTCGTAAAAGCTCGTGGCGCGGAATTTCCACAGTTCCATGATTTCGTCGGATAGAACCACTCGCCCGACCGGCTGATGCACCATGTAGTCGGCATAGGGATTCTGCATATGCCGTTCCTGGTAGTAGCGGTTGTATTCCTCGTTGAGACGCCCGTTGAATTCGTAATGGATGGCCCGCGTGTCGAACGACACGCCGAACAGGATGCCGCCTTGGCTGTTGGTCAGGTCCGCGACCGCGGTGAGCACGTTGCGCCAAAGGTCGTTCTCGGCGGCCGCGTCATAGATCAGGTCAACGACCTTTTCGATCTGCTCGCTCGAAGGATTCACCTGGGCATTCCCGCATGCATCGGTTTGCGCCCATGGTAGCACGCAACCGCCTGGCCGTGAGGAGGTAATGGAGGATAGCATAATCGGACGTCGGTGCCTCACCCACCTGGGTGAGGTTGCCTCGCAGCGCGTAGGATGGGTAGAGCACTTGCGAAACCCATCACACTTGTCGTCAGGCGGGACTGAAGGGTTTCGTTTCGCTCTACCCATCCTACATATGACGCACTGATCAAATCCGGAGCGCACCGATTCCCCAGCTCATCTTCGGCCTCGCCTATCTGCTGATCCTCACCCGCTTTATCTGGCCGCTGCAATTGCCGCTCTCGATCAAGATCGTGGCGGCGGCGCTCATTTTGGTCGCATTGCAGTTTCACCGGTGGAGCAAGCTCTCGTCGGGGTCGGTATTCTCCCCGGAGTTTCCGCGCCCGGTGGTCGCTCTCTTCAACTGGGCGTTCGGCGCGATCGTCCTGCTGGCGTTGCTGCAACTGCTGCTCGATGTCGGACTTCTGGCCGCAATGCTGATCCATGGCGGCATCGTGAGCGCGCCCGATGGTATCCGTTACGGATTGGCGGGGTTGGCTGCCGTCGCAGCCGCCATCGGCGTCCAACAGGCGATGCGGATTCCGCCGCTGAAGGACATCGAAGTCGGTATCCGCGGACTTCCGCGACAATTCGACGGATACACCATTCTGCACTTGACCGATCTGCACATCAGCCGGCTGTTTCCCGCGTCATGGGCGCGCGCCGTCGTCGCGCGATCGAACAAGCTCGGCGTCGACCTGATCGCGATCACAGGGGATCTGATCGACGGCTCCCTCGATGCGCGGCGCGCCGACATCGAGCCGTTGCGGGACCTGAAGGCGACCGACGGCGTCTACGTGATCTCGGGCAACCATGAGTACATTTTTGGCTACAGCGCATGGATGGCGCGCTTCGCCGAATTGGGACTGCTGTCGCTCGAAAACAGCAGCATCGTGCTCGATCGCGGCGGTGGCAAGCTGGCTGTCGCCGGGATCACCGACCGGGCGTCGCGCCGCAGCGGGCAGCATCCTGTCCGGGATCTTGCCGCGGTCCTTCAAGGCGTCCTCAGCGGCGTCCCAATCATCCTGCTCGATCACCAGCCGAGCGACGCGCGGCACGCCGCCAAGCTCGGCGTGGCTCTGCAACTGTCCGGACATACGCATGGCGGATTGATCCTCGGGATCGACCGGCTGGCCGCACCTGCCAACGCCGGCTTCGTATCGGGTCGTTACGACGTCGACGGGATGACGCTCTATGTGAACAACGGCACCGGGCTGTGGCCGGGCTTTGCGCTGCGGCTCGGTCGCCCCTCCGAATTGACCCGGATCACGCTGCGCCCGGCGGGCGCGATCTGATCGGGAGGCGTCTCAATTAAGTGCACTGTCACCGTAATCGGGGAGACCAGGATCATCGGCGTCCCGGCGAAGTTCGCGAAAGTGCAGTTCTTGACCGGCATCGCTTCGGTGACGGAGACGAAGCAGTACCCCAATGGTCGGTCGTTCATCGGTATAGGTGAAGACTGGCGTCCTGGCCTTGAGCCGTGCCGTATCATCATCGGGCCGCGGGCTAACAAGGACATTTCGGACGTGCTACCTCTATTCAACAATCCGCCGCAGGTTATTGTAGCAGAGTTTCCAATCTAATCGGGGAGGGACTGATGGCGAGCACGCCTGTCAGTAAGGACCAATTTGAGATCAACAAGAACGGCATCACGCACAAGCCGACTGGCGCTAATTTCACGCCGCACCCGGGTAGTCCACACTCAGGCAATGCCAATTGGGCGAACCTGGGTAATGTCCTTGCTGACGGCAAGGACTATCGGCCTGAAGAGGTCGAGCGGATGATGGAGCGTTTGTGGGCGGAATACGTTCAGGCGAATCCGGATGAGTTCACATGGGCCGAATAGCGCGTAGTTGAACACCTGCGAAACCTACCGAGGATCACGGACAAAATCAGGATAGGTTTCGCTTCGCTCTACCCCCTATGCGCTAGCATTGGATCAGCATGATGTCCGAAATGCAGAGAGATAGCGCTCACGTCAACGACGTGTTGGCGTCATCAGGGCCTAACTGGCCGTTTCGAGTAGCGATCGTTACCGCAGGCGATGAGCTGCAGTCCCCAGCGCTCAAGCTCTTCATACTGGCTATGAATGGGCGGCTACATCATTTCGAGTTTGAGTTCATTCCGGCCGATATTCCGGATCCCTTGCTGTCTACCCTAGATGTGTCGGGCGGGCTCGATCGGGAGGACGTACGAAAGATTGCCCGCGATTTTCCGGATCGCTTCGGTGGGAAATTACTGTCCGCTATGACGGATTATTCAATTAAGGACAGGCGCTTGCCAGACTACTTCATTGTAATCAGCATGGCGAAATTTGTGGATGGCTACTACAATTTGCGGACAAAGAGAATTTCTGTGATCGCTCTTGGAGACTGGGAAGCCTCCATGTCGCCGCCGTCGATCATTGAATTCATTCAAGCGTTGATAGTCCGTGAGGCTCTTGCAGGTGTTTGTCCTTCGCTACAAGGGTCCCAACATTTCGGGACCAGGGCATGTATCTGCGATTTCAATCAAGAGTTGGCTGATGTTCGATTGAAGGTCATCACGGGCTTTCTGTGCAGCCAATGCCGGAACACGCTTGACGCCGAAGTTCATGAGGGCTTGGCTAGCGAAGTTGGGATGATTCTATCAAAGGACTGGATTGGCGATCTGCACTCGAGCGCAAGTTTGGCGAGCTCAATAGAAAAATTCGGGGTCAATCTCTTTATTACTGCCGGACTCGTTCCAACTTGGAAAGAGCGTATCTTAAACACTCTACGTGAAGACGGATTCAAGGAATTCATCAAATTTCTTTACGCGATTTTGCTCGCGGGCTTTCTTTTTTATCTAGGCTGGAAGAAGGGCTAAGCATCAAAATTCTAAGCAGCGCCACCCGTCGGGCAAAACACCCGCCACCCCGTCAACCCCTCCCCGCAAAAATATTCTACTTTACCGAAATTCGGAAATATCGTATGTATCGCCCATCCCGGCTCATCCTTGAGGGGCGATCTCGTGTCGTCTTGATTGCGAGCCGGGCTTGCGGTGGACGCGGGCAGCGTCGGGTGCGAGAGGTGCGGGCAGGGCGGGTAGTCCCTGTGAGCCCGAAACCGCGTGCCGACGAGCGGCGCTGTCAGGTTCGTCTCGCCAGCAAGTTTCCGGCTCTGTCGACAGGGCTGGAAAAACTGCGGCGAACACGCGAACCGTGCGTACGGCAAAACCGTGTGGTCCTGGCCGTCGTTGCTACGGTCAAGCCTTTCGCGGAGATGTGCGCGAGCCCAACCGGGCAGACGGCATCGTCAATTCGCGGGGTGAGGGAGGCCAGCAGGAAGTCGGCTCCCGGGAGAGCACGGCATAAGCCGTCCGACCATCGCGCAGGGAAGGCCGAGTGATTGGCACCACCTGTATGCTGCTGTGCGGTCTCTTTGCGCTACATCTTCGCGCAGCAGACCGCGGGTGCGAGGTCAGCACCCGGTCTTCCCTGCGCCCTCTTGGCTAAGAGGGTGGAGAGATCAAGCAAAGCTCGGGCGAATTAAGCCGCGAGGACGCGGAGGTGTGTCTGCGACCATACACTCGCTGTCTTCGCCCGCGAAGGCGGGCGATCCAGTATTCCAGAGACGGTCGTGATTGAGCCGAGAAGCCGCGCCGGACTGGATTCCCCGCCTTCGCGGCGAATGACAGCGGGATTGGAGAACAAAGCTTGCCTCATACTGCGTCCCTGGACCGCCAGCCGCATGTTGCCTCGGCGCGAGGCGAGGACGTTGAGATCGTGCCGGTCTTCGCCGTGCGCGATGAGATGGTCGGCGGCGTCGCTGGCGCAGTATGGAAAGGCTTCTTACCCAACGGGCGGCGCCTTGCCACGCGATCCAGCATGCTCGCCAGGCCGTTCGATCGCTGTCACATAGACGTTATGGGGCCGATACCGTGCTATCCGGGTTTCCCTAGGCTGTGTCTTGAACACTCGCGCGCAGCTCCCTTTTTGAATCAAAGAATATTGCGCCAAGCCTGAGACGCTCCGCGCATGGTTGGGACAACTTGCCTGGAGGATTTCGACGTCGTGGCTTATACTGGTTGTATGATCAGCCGTCGGCCTGTCGCGCGGCGGCTGACTCAATTTCTCGGAGAATTGTCTGCATATGAGTCAGAACTAGCAGTCCAAGAGTGAGCACTGCAGGAAGGCGAATGTATCATGTCCCTTCGGGAGTCATCCATCAGCCGACGCGTACGAAATGCTTCCGGAGGACCGGGGCGCGCGCGCAAGGCAGATCTCGAGTCGCTCACTCGGCAAGACGAAGCTCGTCGTCAAATCCGGTTGCGCATTCGGGACGTGCTGCGGAACAGCAGAGTCAGGTGCCTGTCTGAGCTGTCTTGCGACGAGATCAGCGGGGTGGCCCACTCATGAAGCGAATTCTCATTGCCGATGATCATGATGCCGTCCGATCCGGGCTGCGAGCGGTGCTGGAGCAGCGGCCAGGCTGGGTGATTGTCGCCGAGGCGGCCGACGGAAAATCGGCATTTGAGGCCGCTCTCAAGGAGCGGCCCGATGTTGCGATCGTCGACTTCTTCATGCCGCGCATGACGGGACTGGAAATAACGCGCGGGATAAAAAAGCATCTCCGCGAAACGGAGGTGCTGATCTTTACCGCGCACGATTCCGGGGTACTGGCTCAAGAGGCGCTTCAGGCCGGTGCGCGCGCGTTCCTGGTCAAGTCGGACGCGAACAAGCTGCTGTTGGCTGCCGTTGAGGCGCTCATGGCGCGCAGGCCATTCATCAGCGAACGATTTTGCGGTCGATCGAATCGAGAAGACGGATCAGGCGAGGGGCACGCGAAGCTTTCTCCGCGAGAGCGGCTCGTTGTCAAGCTCGTGGCTGAGGGATACAGCAACAAGGGTATCAGCGCTATCCTGAGCTCAAGCGTGAAAACCACGGAAACGCATCGGGCGTCGGCGATGGGAAAACTGGGGGTCAATTCGATAGCTGGACTGGTCCGCTACGCGATCAGGGCCAAATTGATTGAAGAGTGAACGCGAAGAGCGGCGGCGGATCCGTCGCGCTTCGCAGCCGATCTGGTCTTGTTGTCAGCGGTGTCCGCCTTGGGCGAAAGGCCATCTGGGAGTCAGAGCGGGCCCGCTGCGGCGTCGGTGGATCGCGCTCCGCGGACGGTCACCTCCATCGCCACCCGCAATGGCGGCGACCGCGATGCCACCAGCAAACCCAACGGCGCCTGCGCGGTCGTGGCTGCCCCCAACCGGGGCCGGGTGGAGGACCCCACCACTGTGCCTGCGTCAAGAGGTCCGAGCTTGTTGCAGCCTGTCCCAGATCCGGGGCGACGGGCATCGCCTCCGCAGATGCGATGAAACGAAGGCCGATCGCGCCGGCGGCAGCAGCAGCGACGGCGCCCTGCGCAAGGCCAAGGAAGGCACGGCGTGTGGGAGCGCTCATTGTTCTTCTCCTCTCTTCTTGTTACGCAGTTGCGCGCGGCAACGATGGTAGCGGGGAACGGCAACGCCGGCATCCGACGAAACCCTGAGCAGCAATCCCGGAGTATTCCTGCCGCCCTGGATGCTCGGGTCACGTGGCTTGCGCCGAGACCGGCCGTGCCTTGGCGCGCTCGCGCAGGCGTTGAAACGTCACGTAGAGCATCGGCACCATGAAGATTCCGATCGAGCTTGCGGCGAGCATACCGGCAAAGACAGCGGTCCCGACCGCCCTGCGGCTCAATTCGGCTGCGCCGGTTGCGAGCACGAGCGGCAGGAGCCCGAGAATGAAGGCAACCGAGGTCATCATCACTGCGCGGA
Organism: Bradyrhizobium commune; assembly: GCF_015624505.1. NCBI lineage: Bacteria > Pseudomonadati > Pseudomonadota > Alphaproteobacteria > Hyphomicrobiales > Nitrobacteraceae > Bradyrhizobium > Bradyrhizobium commune. The sequence goes on from NZ_CP061379.1 coordinate 1,463,883, forward strand.
ACCGCATATGGGCGCCCTGGATCGCGGCCTCCGCAAGCTCTGTCCCGGCTTCTCGTCGTTCCTTCGCAAATTCCACGATCAGGATGCCGTTCTTGGCGGCGAGCGCGATCAGCACCACGAGGCCAATCTGGCCGTACAGATCGAGATCGAGGCCGGCGATCTTGATGCCGATATAGGAGCCCAGCACGCCGACGACGACGGACAGCAGCACCGGGATCGGGATCACCGTGCTCTCATAGAGCGCTACCAGGAACAGATAGGCGAACAGCACGGCGAGCGCGAGCACCACCCCGGTCTGTCCTGCTGCCTGTTGCTCCTGATAGGCGGTGCCGGTCCACTCGAAGCTATAGCCTGCGGGCAGCACGGTGTTGGAGATCTCCGCCATCGCCGCCGTCGCGGTGCCCGACGAGACGCCCGGCGCCGGGCTGCCGTTCACCGTCACCGAGCGATAATTGTTGTAACGGGTAATGACCTGAGGCCCGGTTACGATCTTGATGCCGGCGAGCGACCGCATCGGAACCATCTGGCCGGTGCCATTACGCACGTAGATGCGCCAGATATCGGAAAGGTCGGCGCGATCGAGCGCCTCACCCTGCACGTTGACCTGCCACGTGCGTCCAAAGAGGTTGAAGTTGTTGACGTAGATGCCGCCCAGCGTCGCCTGAAGGGCGGTGAAGATATCGCTGATGTTGACGCCGAGCGCCTGCGCCTTGCGCCGATCGATGTCGAGATAGATCGATGGATTGGTCGCGGTGAAGGTCGAGAACACGCGCGTCAACCGCGAATCGGCATTGGCCGCTCCGATCAACGCGGTCGTGACACTGGAGATCGCGGCGGGGCTCTGTCCTTCCAGCGCCTGGAGCTGGTACTCGAACCCGCCCGAGGTGGAAAGTCCGATGATCGGCGGCATGTTGAACGGCAGCACATTGGCCTGCCGGATTTGCGCGCCAGCCGCGTAAGTCTGTCGGATCAATGCCTGCGCCGAATCCGCGGCTGCCTTGCGATCGGCAAACGGCTTGAGGCGCGTCACCACCAGCGCGCTGTTTGGCTCCGACGCCCCGTCGAGCAGCGAGAAACCGATGATGGCCAGAACATGGTCGACGGCCGGCATCTGCTTCAGGAGGCCCTCGATCTGTCCGGTGACCTCGCTGGTCCGTGCGACGGACGCACCGTCCGGCAACTGCACCGAAGTGAAGAAGGCACCCTGGTCTTCCTCGGGAAGGAACCCTGTCGGCGTCAGGTGCGACATCCCGAAAATGCCGGCTGCGAACACGGCGACCAGTACGAGCGAGAGACTGGCCACGCGCAGCAGCCGCCGTACGCCGCCGCTATAGCGATCGCGGATCCAGTCAATGCCGCCAAGAACGCGCCCGATCATGCCGCGCCGCGGGCCGGTATGCCGCAGGAACAGCGCGCACAGGGCAGGCGACAAGGTCAGCGCATTCAGTGCCGAAATCATCATGGCGGCGCTGATCGTCACCGCAAACTGCCGAAACAACGTACCGGAAATGCCGGGTATGAAGGCGATCGGAACGAAGACGGAGAGCAGCACCAGCGTGATCGCGATGATCGGCGCCGTGATCTGCGTCATGGCCTTCTTGCTCGCCTCGGTCGACGAAAGATCCGGTTCCTCCTCCATCACGCGCTCGACGTTCTCCACGACGACGATGGCGTCATCCACGACGATGCCGATGGCGAGCACCATGGCGAGCAGCGACACCGTATTTGCGGAATAGCCGAGCATCAGCAGCACGGCGAAGGTGCCGACCAGGCTGACCGGGACGGCAATGGCCGGTATCAAGGTCGCGCGAAGGTTGCCAAGGAACAGATAAACCACGATCACGACGAGGACGAAGGCCTCGCCGAGCGTCCGCAGGACCTCCGTAATGGTATCTCGCACAAAGCTCGTGGAATCGTACTGCACGAGATAGCTCAAGCCGGTCGGGAATCGCTTGGACAGCCGCTGCATCGTGGCCGCGACCGCCTGTGCGGTCGTTACCGCGTTGGCGCCCGGCGCCAGATAGATCGCGAGAGGCACCGCGGCGCGCCCGTCGATCCTCGCTTCGCTGTCAAGGTTCTGCGCGCCCATCTCGACCCGGGCGACGTCCTTGACGAGCAATGTCGAGCCGTCCGGGTTGGCGCGCAGCACGATATTGGCGAACTGGTCGACTGTCGCGAGCCGCCCCAACGTCTGCACGTTGAACTGGAACTGCTGGTCGTCGCTGATTGGACGCGCGCCGATGCGGCCGACCGGTGCCTGGACGCTCTGCGTTCGAATGGCCGCGATCACGTCCGAGGGTGTGAGATTGAGGCTGCTCAGTCGTTGCGTATCGAACCAGATCCGCATCGAGTAGTTCATCTTGGCGAACAAGTGAGCCTGGCCGACACCGGGCGTGCTGGAAATCGCGTCGAGCACGTTGATGATGGCGTAGTTGGTGATGAACAGCGGATCCTGCTGGCCGTCGGCGCTGTAGAGCACCAGGAATTGCAGGATCGCCGACGATTTCTTTTGCACTGTCACGCCCTGCTGCTGCACCTCCGTGGGCAACTGCGACAATGCGCTCTGCACCCGATTGTTGACATTGACGGTGTTGATGTCGGGATCGGTGCCGAGCGCAAACGACACCGTCAGGGTGTAGCTGCCATCGTTGCCGCTGGTCGATTTCATGTACAGCGCACGGTCGACCCCGACCACTTGCGCTTCGAGGGGCTGAGCGACGCTGGTCTCCACGACCTCGGCAGACGCGCCGGGAAAGGTTCCGGCAACCGTGACCTGCGGCGGCACGATGTCCGGAAATTGCGCCACCGGGATCCGCGTCAGCGCGAGCGCACCTGCGATGGTGATGATGAAGGCGACGACCATTGCAAGTCGCGGGCGATCAATGAACACGGCGGACATCATCGTTTGTTATCCTCCGGTCGCGGACCAGTCGCGCCGCCATGATCTGGTTCCAACGGTGCGTCGCCTGCGCCGGCCTTCATGCTCGACAGGATCAGCGCGCTTGCCGGCCCCGGCGAAACCGCCTGACCCGGACGAACCCTTTGCAGGCCTTCGACAATGACCTTGTCGCCCGCCGCGAGGCCGCTGATGACGGAGGCGATGGTGGGCGTCGATTGTCCAAGCTGGATGCGGCGTTGTTCGGCCTTGTCGCCGGCGCCAACGGTGAGGACGTAGTCGCCCTGCTGGTCTGACAGCACCGCCGAACGCGGGACCGCCAGCACCTCGATGGGTTGGACACCTTCCAGCAAGACCGTAACGAATTCGCCGTCGGTCAGTTCGTGGACGGTAACGCCCGCGGCGGACGGTGCGCGCAGGATCGGATTGGCGATCTCGCCGCGCACGGTAATCGTATCGGTGTTCTGGGCGATCGTGTTGTCGACAAAGTTCAGCTTGCCGGATTTGCCATACATGCGGCCATCAGGCAGCCGCAGCCGGATCACCACGGCTTCCAAACCTCCTTGCGGTCCATAGCGTTCGCGGAGTTCGAGCCCTTGCCGCAGCGGCACCGGGAAGGTGACGTACATCGGATTCTGGCTCACGATCGTGGTCAGTACGCCAGAGCTTGGACCGACGACATTGCCTTCGGTCACGGCCGTACGTCCGATCTTGCCGTCGATCGGTGTGCTGATCATGGTGTAGTCGAGGTTGATCCGGGACGCATCGACTTGTGCCTGCGCAGCCTGGACCTGGGCTTCCAGACTGCGTTGGTTGGCGATCGCTGCGTCGTAGGTCGATTGCTGACCGGCCGGCCCACCGAGCAGCGTAGCCGCACGCTCGGTCGTCAGCTTGGCGTTCTCGAGCATCGCCTGCAGCTGGGCCACCTGCGCCTGCTTTGAGGCGAGATCAGCCTCGAACGGTCCGCGCTCGAGCCGGTAAAGCGGGTCGCCTTTTTTGAGCTCGGCACCTTCGACGAACAGGCGCTCTTCCAGGAATGCGGTGACGCGGGCCACGACATTGACGCGATTGACCGCTTCGATCCGGCCAAGAAATTCGCTGGTCTCGGTGATAGGTCGTCTAATCGCTTCGACGATGCCGACAGCAGGCGGAGCGCCGGGGGCCGGCTGTGTCCAGGCCGTGCCGCCGATGACGAAAGTCAGCAAACTTGCAGCCAGCATCCTGACCGAGACGTCCGCAAGGTCCATTGTCCGCTCCTTGCTCTAGGGTTCGAGACAAGCCGCTATCGCCGTCCGCGCGGACCGAGAGTCAGGTTCGTAACTCCTGCCGCAAGGTTCAATCCGATCGATCGCTCGATCGACAGCGGCTGGAGCGCAATCGTCCGGCGAGAGCCTCCGATCAGGACGTTGGCTCCGAGCCCGGGGCCGAATGCAACATTGCCGCTCGCGCCCACGTAGCTCCCCCGCAGCGTGCCGGGACCGGCGCGGGAGTTTCTAGCGAAGACGGCCCATGAGAGAGTTCCTGCGCTGGTCACGCCGATGTCGAGACCAACGCGCCGGATCCGTCCGTCATAGACGTATTGTCGGGTCGGGCGTGTCGTGATGAATACGCAACGAAGCTCTTGCGCGGAGCCAAGCACCAGCCCAACGCGTGGGGTGCTGGTACATACGAGCCGGCCGACCCTGAACGTCTCGGCCCGTGCGGGCAGGGCATCGGTGCACATCAAGGCGAATCCGCAGATGATCGTGAGAAACAGGTTGATGCGCATTCAGGCCTCCGTTGTACCTATTTGCGATGGTCCCTTGTTAAGCATCGGCCCCCGGTCATCGCCGAGGTAATCCTCGACGTAGAATCTGATGATCGCGACCCGGCCGACGGCGACCAGCGGCATGGCGAGCGCGATGCCCATCACGCCCAGCATTGCGCCCAACAGCACGATCGCGACCAATGTCCATGCGGGAGGAATTTCGACCGCCTGGCGCTGGATCAGCGGACCGATCACATAGCCCTCGATCGACTGAACGATCGTGTAGATGACGACGGCCCAGATCAGCAGCGATGCGCCGAGCGGCATTGCGACGAGCGCGATCGGGATTGCGGCAAGGATGGGTCCCAGATACGGAACGAAGTTGGAAAGGCCCGCCTGCAGCCCCAGCACGAAGGGACCGGGAAGCCCGATAAGGTAGAGCGCGACCCACACGCACAGTGTCATCAGGACGATGCGGATCAGCTGCCCGACGAACCACAGCCGCATCACGTTTCCCATCTCGTTCATCACCGCGCGTGTCCGGGCGCGATAGGAGGGCTTCGCCAGCACCACAAGGCTCTCGCGGTGGCTGGTGGGATCGAAGGCAAAGAGGATACCGAGGAACGCGATCACCAGCGCGCCGGTCAGAAAGCTCGACGCTCTGCCAAGGACGAGCTGGGCGTGGCTGAAGAACCGGCCTTGATCGGACAACAGCCACTGCGCAAAATCTCGGCCCCACTCCGGACCAAGCAGGTCGACGCCGTACGTCAGAAGACGTTGCTGCAAGACGTCGAACTGGGTGTCCATGACCTTCAGCAAGATGCGCGTTTGCTCCGGCAGCTTGCCAACTCCCCAGACGAGGCCCAGTCCGACCATGGTGGCGAACAGCAGCAGCACGAATGTCAGCCGCCACAAACGATTGAGCGGAATTGCCGGCGCCAGTGCCCGCGCGGCGGCATCCAGAAAGGCGGCAAACAACACGCCTGCGAAGATGATGAGGAGACTCGAGACGGTTTGCCACACCAGGAAGAGGCCAACGCATGTGGCGAGCAAAGTGAGGCCCGTTGCGAGAAGGCCGCGGCGATTGTCGGACACGGCCTGGTCTGGAGGCTCGCGGAAACCGGCCTCGCGCGGTTGCTCTTGTCCTGTCCTCACGTCGCTCATCGGTCGGGCGTCCCGGCGGATTTCAATGATGGACCGTCGTGCCGGGGCTCAGGTGCGAACACGGCGGCTGCCATAATGGGGATGCGAGCCGCCGCGATGGCGCCAGTGGCGATGCTTGGTGGGGTTCGTATTGGTATTTGGCGCGGCGGCGCCTGGCGCAGGCGTCGTGACCTGCTTGGGCACGGATGCAGCCGGATCGGTCGTCTGCGCCTGAGAGCTGGTCGGCTGCGCGGCCGCGATCGATCCGGCAAGGATGAGAGCGCCGCAAAAGGTGCGGACATTCATGTTTGTCTCCAATTGACCCCACGATACTTCAGATCGGGATAGCGCCGCCGGCCGGCGCATGGACGCGGACGCACGCGGTTAGTCCCCAAACCCGGGGATGAGGTGGGCGCAAGGGTCGAATTTGAGTGGGGTAGACCGGCCACCCTCGGCTGCGAGACTAGAGGCGGCTTCCGCGTCTGCACATCGGGGATTCTATGTAGAGGGCGAGACAGGAAATCGGTCGACCCCTCTAGCGAGAACTTGCCGACCCTGGCGCCGCGGTTCGGGCGATCAACACGAAGCTCGCGCGGAAGAACTCGCCGGCCTTGGCGAGTTCAGCCGCGATACGCCTGGCGTGCAGAACGGCGGCGCCCTGGTCGGCGCACTCGCATGCAGTTCCGTCCGGACAAAGGCCGTATTTGTCGACGATGTGAAAGAAGTAGCGCATGCGGACGGATTAGGCCGGTGCGTGACCAGCTTCCAGTGACAAAGGTGCAAGAGTCCAGGCAAAAAGGATGAGAAGCTGAGGGCGACCCAAGGTTACACTTCGGTTAGCCGCCGCGGCCGGATGCAGGCGTTCCGCGATAGGGTGATATATCCTGCGGTACTCGGGTGATCATCCGATGTGCCCGCAAGGGCCAGACCGCTAGCTTGGCTTGTTCGTGCGAACAAATCCGAGGAGGAGAGCGATGTCGAATTATGATCCGAACCTGACCGCCTCAGGCAGCGGTGGCGCCGCGCTTGCGATCGATCCCGGATTGCGCGCCTATATGCTGCGCATCTACAATTATATGGCCGCGGGCGTCGGCCTGACCGCAATTGTGGCGGGGCTGACGTATCAGCTCATGGGTCCCACCTTGCTCGAGAGCCCATTGATGTGGGTTTTCATCCTGGCGCCGCTCGCGCTGGTGTTCTTCATCGGGGCGCGCATCAATACGCTGTCGGCGGAAACGGCGCGCCTTCTGTTCTTCGTCTATGCCGCGTTGGTCGGCGTCTCGCTCTCGACGCTGCTGCACATCTACACCAGTGCCTCGATCACGCGCGTCTTCTTCATCGCGGCCGCAATGTTCGGGGCACTCAGCGTCTTCGGTTACACCACCGGGCGGAACCTGTCCGCGGTCGGCAGCTTCCTGTTCATGGGCCTGATCGGCATCATCATCGCAGGCCTGGTCAACCTCTTCCTGAGGTCGACGGGGCTCGATTGGTTGATCTCGATCGTCGGCGTTGCCGTCTTTGCAGGACTGACGGCCTACGATACGCAGCGGATCAAGGCGATGTATGAGAGCAGGGACGATGAGACAACGGCGAGCCGCAAGTCCGTCATCGCGGCACTGTCGCTCTACCTCAACTTCCTCAATCTGTTCATGATGCTGCTGCGCCTGCAGGGCGGTCGACGGTAGGCGGCTTCAGGCCGCCGGCCGCTCCGCCACACTGGCGAGCGCGTCGCGGAGAATCTTCTCCTTGGTCTCGTCCAGGGACGTCTTCAACACAACTCCGCCGGCTTCCTTGATCTCGTTCAGCACCTTGTCGGCCGTCATGTTCTTGATCAGGACGAAGAGCGCGGCGTTGCCGGCGTGGAGCGAGGCGGACAGCTCTTTCATGAAGGAATCGTTGATGCCGAAATCGGACAAAGCGCCTCCAAGCGCGCCGGACGCGGCGCCGAGCGCGACACCGATGATCGGATTGAGGAAGAGAACTCCGATCAGCAGCCCCCAGAAGCTGCCGGTAATTGCGCCCGTCGCCGTGGTGTTGACGAGCTGGTTGAGCCGGATGCTGCCATTCTCGGCCTTGACGGCGATCACCGCGTCACTGATGGTGATCAAATATTCCTTTTGCAACTTAAGCAGCCGCTGACGGACTTCTTCGGCCTTTGCCTCGCTCGGGTATACGATTGCGACCAGATCAGACATGGAGACCTCCTGGGTATTTCCCGCAGGATTGACCGCGGGAAGACCGGTGCCAATTGCATTGGCGCGGAGACTACGCTGCGAACACAAGCTCGGTATCCATGAAAACCCTTGGACGCTAAAGAGATCGTTCCTGATCATTGTATCGAGGGATTCCCTCGGCACGACCTGCTCGATCCAGGTGGTCTTCAGCTCGCCGCGAACATTAGCGCTGCTAGCAGCAGCGCGACCAGGAGCAGGGAGATGCCGGCGGCGGACCATTGACGAAGAACGTCGTCGCCGCTTACGACAAGGCTGCTCAATCCAAGACAGCCGCGCCGGAGCGGACCGGCCACTCTGATGAGCGCTTTCCAGGCCGCTGAAGAGCCCAGCGGGTGCGGCCATGGGCTGAGCAAGATCGCAAGCGCTGCGCCTCCGAGCACAGGCAAGAGCAATTTGGGCAGCGCGTCGATGCCGAACAGGCTCGATGTCGGACCATACCGGACTGGCAAATACGAGTTCCAAGGCAACAAGCCAAGCAATAGCGAACAGAGCGCCAAGGCAAGCGCCGCGAGGTCGCGTCCGAGCGGCGCTCGGCCGACGAGGGCAATCGACTGGTCTGATGGCGCGAGCGCGTGGGACAGGACCAGCACGACATAGGCGGTCGTGAACATTCCGGCGGCCTGAAGCACGAGGGCCCACCACCACTGCCCCGTCCTCGCCGTCTCCTGGAGCAATAACTCCTTTGCGAGTGACGCTCCGCTCGGTTGAACACCCATCAAGGCGATGCCGCCAATTGCGAACGCTAGGACGCTCAAGGGCAGGGCCCGTGCGACACCGCGCAGCCCGGTGATGCGATCGTGGCCAAGCCCGGCATAGATTGATCCGGCGGCCATGAACATCGCCGCCTTCGCCGTCGCATGGGAAACTGCTTGCAACAGGCCGCCCGCCAGGGCCTGGTCGTTTTCGAGCTTTCCGGATGCGCCGAACGCGAGAGGAAACATCAGGAAGAGATATCCGATCTGAGCCAGCGTCGAATATGCAATCAGGAGCTTGAGGCGCTCTTGCCGGAGCGCGACAACGCTTCCGAACACGATCGCTCCGGCTCCCAGCGTCGCGAGCAATTGCGCGGCAGCCAAACCGGGCAAGCCCGGCATGGCATCGAACCAGAGTCGCACAAGAATGAAGAACGACCCCTTCACGACCAGACCGGACAGCATCGCGCTCGCAGCGGCCGGTGCGCCGGCATGAGCGGGCGGCAGCCAGAGGTGCAGCGGAAAGAGTGCAGTTTTGGCGAGGAGACCGCTTGTCATCAAGGCCGCCGCGATGAGCACGCCGGATTCGGCGCTCACGCGATGCGACAACAACACGATATCGAGTGTCCCGTAGAGACCATAGAGCAGCGCGGTGCCCAGCAGATAAAGGACCGAACCGAGCAATGCGAAGAGCAGATATCGCAACGCGGCCCGAAGCGTCTCCGCGCGACCGTCGAGCGACACCAGAGGCACCGCGGCGAACGTCAGCAGTTCCAGCGCAACATAGAGCGAGAAGAGGTCGCCGCCGACGAAGATCGTGTTCAGCGCGCCCCAGATCGCCAGCAGCAGAATCCATAATGCGAATGGTGCGCGCGCTTCGGCAGCTTGGGGACGAAAATCGGTCGCGGCAAAAATGGCGACCGCGCAGATCACGACCGCCGTCGTCGCGAGCATGACTGCCGACAATCCGTCGGCGCGGAGGGCTACGCCGAGCGGCGGCGGCCAGGCGCCGAGCAGATAGACGAGGTGGCCGTCGCTTCGCGGCAAGAGCACGAGAACCGCTGCCGCAATCGCCAATCCGGCCGGCATGACCGTGAAGGCGACCTGCCGAACGTAGCGCTCGCCGAAAGCGAACGCCAGCAAGATACCCGCGACCGGCAACGCGATCGACAGCACCAGCAGGACGCCGCCGGCAGTTGTCACCAGCACGGGGGCAGGGGGCAGCATCAGCCACCGGACGGATCGGAGGGCGGGCTCGCCGGCGCCGGACCGTCGAGTGTCGTCGAGCCGGCGATCTGGAAGAGCCGCAGCAACAGGGCGATCGCCAGTGCCGTCGCGGAAAACGCCACCACGACTCCGGTGATCACCAGGGCTTGCGGCACCGGGTCGTTGCCAAAGGCGGCTGCGGCGCCTCGGCGTCCGACAATGCCGAACAGAAGAAACACGCCGCTGCCGAGCAGGTTGAATGCGATGATCTTGCGAAGTGGTTGCGGATTCGCGATCAGGCCGTAGAGCCCGAGCCCGACCGCCGCGGCGGCGCATAATCCGAACACCGTCACGGCGCTCATCACTCGGCGCTCCTTTCCGGTGCGCCGGCGAGCAGCAGGCCGAGCGTCGTCGCGATCGTCAGTAGCATCGCGACCTCGATGCCCAGAATCAACGGTTTGGCGAACGCGACCGGATAAGCAAGGAACGCCGGCCCAAAACAGAGCCCGCCAAGGCCGACGACAAGGAACAGGCCAGGTCCGGACACCAGGATGAGCCGTAGCCATCGACTGCGCACGGGCGGCGTATCCGCCAGTCCGGCCATGATGACCAGCAGCCACATGGATGCGAGAACCGCGCCGCCCTGAAACGCTCCGCCGGGGTGATCAGCGCCCGTCCACAGGATGTAAATGCCGACGACAATGCCGGCGGGCGGCAACAGGCGCGCGAGAAAGGCGAGAACACCATTTGGATCGGCCTGGTGGCGCAGTCCGGGACGACCGCCCCAGGCCTGGTCCGATGCGAGCGACCAGACGCCGACGATGGCGAGCAGGAGCACGACCTTCTCGAGCATGGTGTCCATCCCGCGGAATGCCATGAGCACGTTGGTGACGGGGTTGGCCATTCCGGTCGCCCCGGAATTCGAGACGACCTCGGGCGCGAGCGTTGGCGCTGGATCGGGCAGAAGCAGGATTGCGACGGCCAGCGCTGCCGCGATCGACGCGGACAGGATGGCCGCGCTCAGGCGCACGATCAGGCTAGGTGCTTCCGTTGTCATCGCCTCGGTGTCGCGCAGCCGGGCCGCCGCGCCCAGCAGCACGACGCCGCCCAGGCCTCCGCCAATTGCAGCCTCGGTCAGCGCAACATCGACGGCGTCAAGACGGACCCAAATCAGCGCAACCAGAAGTCCGTAGGCGATAAAACCGACCGTGGCCGAATAGGTGTCGGGGACGGCGATCGTCCAGATGGCGAGGCCCAGCACCACGGCGGCGAGCGCGATCTCGAACACTGTTGCGATGCTCATTTGCCAGATCCGCTCTGACGTGCCGTGCGCGCTATCAACTGCGAGACGGAGGCGCCCGCGAGCAGCACGAACATCCAGATGCTGATCAGCTTCAGTCCGTCGCGCAGGCCTCCTGTTTGGGGGAGCAGCCCGAGCACGACGAAACCCAGACCGAGATTGTCGGCCTTACTGAGCGCGTGCAGACGCGTCAGGGTGTCGGGAAAGCGAAGAAGGCCGACAGTGCCGGCGAAAAAGAAGAACACGCCTGCCGACACCCCCGCAACCGTGATGATGTCGCGTACGACGCTCATCTGTCCTCCCCCGGACCGGCTCCATCGGTTGCGAGGCGGGAAAGCCCTTTCTTGACGAACGCGATGGATGCGAAGGTGGCGAGCAGTGCCAGGATCAATGCCACGTCGACGGCCGCCGGCACGCCTGTCACGGTCCCGAGCAGCAGCAGGACGGCAATGCCCGCGGTCCCGATCAATTGTGTCGCCATCATCCGGTCTGCATCTGTCGGGCCACGCAAGATCGACACCAGCCCGAGCGCCAGCATCGTCAGGATCAAGCCGACTGCGGCGGTCAGGAATTCAGTCATTGTAGAGCGCTCGAACCAACGCCGCTTCCTCGGCGGCAAGCTCGGCAACGACCGGTTGCTCGATGTCGAGGCAGTGATAGACGATCTGCCCGTTCTCCTCCCCGGTCGGCACCGTGCCGGGCAAAAGGCTGGTGAGTGTCGTGAACACGTTACGTCGCATCCCGCGCGAAAGGCCGGTCGGATAGACCACCAATCCCGGGCGCAGCGGCAGCCGGGGATCGAGCGCGCGACGCGCGACGTCTACGCCGGCGACCACCGACTGGTACAGGAAAAGCAGCGCCAGGCGTGCCATGGCAGTAACCGACCGCCGCGATCTGCTCGGCTCCAGCAGGTGCAGGCTTGTCCAGGTTGCTGCCGCGATCGCAGCCGCCGCGGCAGGAAGATCCGCGGGATTGACGCCGGCAAGCACGAGCCAGAGGCAGAGGAAAAATGCGGCTCTGAAAGTCGCAATCCGCCACAATCCTCCAACCGCGACGGCCGCACGTCCATCCCGACCACCTGAGGATCCTGTCATGCTGGTTTCCTCGGTTGCTCCCGGATTGTGTCGCCTGGGGCCCTGCCATTCCAACGACGGAGCAGCGGCAGGGGCGTCTATCCGCGAGTCATGCGCTGCATCGATCCGCAAGCCGGCGTGGCGATACATCATCATCCAGAAGGGTTCGGATGGCGCCCACGAGTGGATCGTCCGGCGCCATCGCCTTCGCTTGGGATAGGATCTTGCGACCCTGCCGCGCAACTACTGCGACGCCTGCCGAGCGAAGCATGTGCCGCCTCGTCCGCTTCTGGATGCACGGCACTGCTCTTCGGTAGAGTACCTGCAGTTCGTGTGTCCCTTAAACTTGGAGCACCATTGGTTCTGCGGGCTCTGCTGGGCCTGCGCCGAGGTTGACAGAGGCGTGATCGCCAGGGTCCCCAAGATCGCGGTTGCAACGAAGATAAACTTTCGCATTTGAAATCCTCCTGGTCGTTCAAGTCGGTTGGAGCCACGTTCAAGTGTCGATGTTCAGGCGTTGGTCGCGGCCCAGGTCGATCGTCACGTTTACGAGTCCCCGGATCGGTGACGCCGATCATGTGAAGTGTGAGTCGCGCGCAGCCGCGCGCCTCGCGCGATTGCTCCACATGACGATTGCATCATGCGTCGTCCACGGAACCGGCGACATCGGGTGATTGCCTGATCACGTCCTAGGAATCTGCTGATGGCCGACCACGGATTCCATCCGGCGCCACCGAGTAGATTTACCGATGTTGACGGCGGACCCCATCGGCAAAATGCCGATGGCGGTACCGGGAAACGCGACTGCAGAAGGCGCAATCCTCCCGGCAAGATCTCACTCCCGGAACGGAACAGCTCATGTTCATGCACGGCAGCCGATCCGCGCCTCGAAACATTCTCACATCGACGCTGGTGACGGCGATCTCGCTGATGCTGGCAGGATGTGGACGGGAAACCGAAACCAAGGACGCATCTTCGCCGCGGATCGTACGCACCGCGACCGTGGAAAAGCGCAAGGTCACAACGCCGCTGACATTCTCCGGACGGGTCGAGGCGGAAGACGAGGTGAATGTCGCATTCCGGATCTCGGGACGCTTGTTGAGCAATGACACCAAGATCGGCGACCGGGTCAAGGCCGGTCAGGTGCTGGCGCGATTGGAGTCGCAGAATGAGCTGAGCGCGCTGCGACAGGCGCAGGCATCCCTTGCCGCCGCTCAGGGGCAATTGACACAGGCGCGCAATCACTTCGACCGCCAGGAGACGCTGTTGGCGCAGGGCTGGACCACGCGCGTCAATTACGACGCCGCAACCCAGGCGAGGCAAACCGCGCAATCGCAGGTCGATGCGGCCGAAGCGCAGCTGAGTTCCGCGCATGACCTCGTCAGCTTCACCGAGCTCAAGGCTGATGCACCCGGCGTGATAACGGCCACAGGTCCGGTCGCCGGCGAGGTCGTCCAGGTCGGGCAGATGGTCGCCAGGATTGCGCGGCAGGACGGCCGTGATGCGGTCTTCGACGTCCCCGCTCAATTGATCAGGTCGGCTTCCGCTGATCCAGAGATCACCGTCAGCCTGGCTGATGATCCGTCGATAACCGCACAAGGGCGCATTCGCGAAGTTGCAGCACAGGCCAGTGCCGTGACCCGGACCTTCGAGGTCAAGGTCGGCCTGACGGATCCGCCGGCGGCGATGCGTTTGGGTGCATCGGTGATAGGACGAGTGAACACAAGCGCAGGGCCGATGATCGATATTCCATCTACCGCGCTGACCAGGATGAATCAGCAGCCTGCCGTATGGATCGTCGATCGGGCCACCAACACGGTCGCGGTGCGAAACGTGGATGTGCTGCGGTTCGATGAAGCGCAGGCCATCATTTCCCAGGGGCTCGACGTCGGCGAAATAGTTGTCACCGCCGGCGTTCAGGCGCTGCATCCGGGTCAAAAGGTCCGAGTTCTTGGATCCGAGCCATGAGCGGAATGAATCTTTCCGATTGGGCTCTGAAACACCGTTCGCTGGTCGTCTATATGATGATCATTGCGGTGGTCGGAGGTTCACTCTCCTATTTCCGGTTGGGTCGCAATGAAGATCCGGCCTTCATCATCAAGACCATGGTGGTCCAGGCCGCGTGGCCCGGAGCAACTGTGGAAGAGACGATGAAGCAGGTCACCGAGCGCCTCGAACGTCACTTGCAGGAAACGCCGCATCTGGACTTCTTGCGAAGCTTCACAAGGGCCGGTGTCGCAACCGTCTTTGTAAATCTGAAGGGGAGCGCGAATGCAAAACAGGTAGCCGACACCTGGTACCACGTCCGAAAGACGATCGGAGACATGCGTCATACGCTGCCCGCGGGCGTGATCGGGCCCGGGTTTAATGACGAATTCGGCGATACGTTCGGTATCATCTATGGTTTCAGCAACGACGGCTTCACCCAGCGAGAGCTGCGCGATCGGGTCGAAGACGTTCGCTCGAGGCTGCTTCTCGTACCTGACGTGTCAAAGATTGAGCTTCTGGGCGAACAGGATGAGGTGATCTTCGTCGAGTTCTCCACCAAGGAGCTTGCGGCCCTCGGAGTTGATCGGTCCGCGCTCATTGCGGCGCTCCAGTCGCAAAACAGCGTGCGTCCGGCGGGAACGATACAGACCGGCTCGGAAAGTATCTCGATTCGGGTGTCAGGCAGCTTCCAGTCGGAGCAGGACATCGCCAACATCAACTTTTCCGCCGGTGGGCGTATGCTTCGCCTGAGCGATATTGCGCAGGTGCGACGCGGCTACGCGGATCCACCCCAGCCGATGTTTCGGATCAATGGCAAACCGGCAATAGGCCTTGCAATCGCCATGCGGGATGGCGGCGACATTCTTGCGCTCGGCGCCAATATTAGAAGGGCAATGGCGCAGATCACCGCGGATCTCCCCATCGGAATCGAGCCCAGCCTGGTCGCGGACCAGCCCGTTGTGGTCGACCAGGCGATCCGCGAGTTCACGGTCTCGTTGATGCAGGCGATCGGCATCATCATGGTGGTGAGTTTCATCAGCCTGGGCGTGCGACCCGGCCTGATCATCGCGCTCGCCATACCATTCACGCTGGCGATCGTGTTTCCGATCATGGGACTCCTCAGCATCGATATGCAGCGAATATCGCTTGGCGCGCTCATCATTGCGCTCGCGTTGCTGGTCGACGATGCGATGACCACGACCGATGCGACGCTCAGTCGGCTCGCAGAGGGCGACAGCAAGATAGAGGCGGCAACTTTCGCGTACCGGACCCACGCAATGGCGATGCTCGCGGGCACGCTGGTGACGATCGCGGGCTTTATACCGGTCGGCTTTGCTGCGAGTTCCGCGGGTGAATACACGTTTTCGCTCTTCGCCGTCGTCACGATCGCACTGCTGGTGTCCTGGTTCGTTGCGGTCATTTTCACGCCACTGCTCGGAGCGGCCATTCTCGTTCCGCCGAAGCCGACAAGCACGGCGGATCCGGGCAGGATCTTCCGCATGTATAGGAGCTTCCTGACTTTCGCGATGCGCGCGAAATGGCTGACGATCGCAGCCTCCCTGGCGCTCTTCGTTTGTTCGGTGCTTGCGCTGCCGCTCATCCCGCGACAATTCTTTCCATCGTCGGACCGGCCAGAGTTGCTCGTAGACCTGAGCTTGCCGCAAAACTCGTCAATCCACGCGAGCGAGGCCGCAGCAGAGCGCCTGGATACTGCCCTTTCGACCGATGCCGATGTGGCGCGGTGGAGCACCTATGTGGGGCGCGGTGCCATCCGCTTCTATTTGCCCCTGAATGTTCAGCTCCCGAACGATTTCTTCACGCAGGCCGTCGTGATCGCCAAGGATGTCGCAGCACGCGAGCGCCTGCATTCCAAGCTCGAAAAGCTGCTCGCGCAGGAGTTTCCCAACGCGATTGCGTTTGTTTCTCCGCTAGAGCTCGGACCGCCGGTGGGATGGCCGGTGCAGTATCGGGTCAGTGGACCTGACGTGGAACGGGTGCGCGAAATCGCGCTCAAGGTCGGACAGATCGTCGCTTCCAGTCCGGACACCAAACAGGTGAATTTCGACTGGATGGAACCTAACCGCCAAGTGCGTATCCGCGTGGACCAGAATGAGGCCCGCCTTCTCGGCCTGAGCTCGCAGACGATCGCGACAGTCTTGAACACGGTCATATCCGGCACACCCATTACTCAGGTTCGCGACGATATTTACCTGGTCAATGTGGTGGCGCGCGCGACCAACGAGCAGAGGGTCTCGCTGGACGGTCTGCGCAATCTGCAGGTGGCGCTCCCGGGTGGACAGACTGTTCCTCTCGGCCAGTTCTCCTCCTTTGAATATGACCAGGAGTTTCCGCTCATCTGGCGGCGCGACCGCATTCCAACCCTGACGGTCCAGGCTGCCATTGCCGGTGACAGATTGCCGGAGAGCGTGGTCACCTCGCTCTCGACGGCGATCGAGAACTTCAGAAAGACCCTTCCTTCGGGATACAGCGTGGTCGTCGGCGGCACCGTGGAGGAAAGTCAGAAGTCGCAGGCATCTGTGCTGGCGGTGGTGCCGGTGATGCTGTTCGTCATGTTCACCGTCCTCATGGTGCAGCTTCAGAGCTTTCCGAGACTGTTGATGGTGCTGAGCGTGGCGCCGCTCGGCCTGATCGGCGTCGTTGCAGCGCTGATGCTGTCCGGCAGGCCCTTGGGTTTTGTCGCCATTCTCGGCGTACTCGCGCTGCTGGGCATGATCAGCAAGAACGCGGTCATCCTGATCGGACAGATCGACGCCGAACGCGCTTTGGGCAAGACGCCCTGGGACGCTGCGGTGGATGCCAGCAGCTCCCGTTTTCGGCCGATCATGTTGACGGCCGTATCGACTGTTCTAGGGATGATTCCAATCGCGCCAACGGTATTCTGGGGGCCGATGGCGTTCGCGATCATGGGCGGACTCCTGGTCGCGACCGTTCTGACGCTGGTCTTCCTGCCGACATTGTATGTGGCCTGGTTTGCGCGGGACGGAAACGCGGAACCACGTGCGGGATCGCATCCGGCCTGAGTGCTTCTAAAATCGCAGTAGCCAGGGCACCAGCGCCAAGGCAGCCAACATCACAATGACGGTGAAAGGGACGCCGATCTTCAGGAAATCGCCGAAGCCGTAATTGCCCGGTCCGACGACCAGGGTGTTCACCGGTGAAGACACCGGCGTCATGAAGGCGGCCGAGGCCGCGATGGCGATAATCATAGCGAAGGGATACGGCGAGGCGCCGACATCCTTCGCCACAGCGAGCGCTACGGGTGCCATGAGCACTGCCGTCGCCGTGTTCGAGATGAACAGGCCAAGGGCGGCCGTGATCACGAAGAGCAGCGCTAACAGCACCCGCGGTGATGTCTCGCCCGCAAAATGCGTCACCGCGTCGGCTGCGAGATCGACGCCGCCGGTCCGTTTTAACGCCAGCGAAAAGGGCAGCATGCCGACGATAAGGACCAGACTCTTCCAATTGATCGAGGCGTACGCGCTGTTGAAATCCACGCAGCGCAGCAACCCCATCAGCAAGCAGCCGATCAGAACCGCATGCACGTTCGGCACCACGCCGCTGACCATCATGCCGACCGTCAATGCCAGCACCGTCAGTGCCTGAGGTGCGAGGTTCGCGGCCGGCAGAACCTCCTTGTGCTCGGTCGGCAGGTTCAGCACGACAAGATCGGAGAATTCGGATCGCAGCTTGCGGATGTCGGACCAGAAGCCGGTCAGCAGAAGGGTGTCACCGACCTTCAACGTCTCATCGAGCAACCCCTGTCTGACGACCTTGCCACCGTGCCGCAGCCCCAGCACAGTCAATCCCATTTCGCTGCGCACCCGCGCCTGCAAAACGCTCGAGCCGATCAGCTTGGACTCCGCCGGGACGATGACTTCGACCATGCCGATTTCCTGCGAACGATCGGTGAAGTAGCCGCAATCGCCCAGCGGGAGCCGCTCGACCTTATAGTCGTTCAGCATTCGGTTGATCTCGGTAGGGGGCGCGATGACGTCGAGCAGCAGGATCTGGCCGGCGGCGAGCTCGGTCCTTGCGTTCGGGCGGATCGCCTCGGATCCGAAGCGGCCGGGAAGCTCGATGGCGAGCAGATTCACGCCGCTGTCCCGGAGCGAGAGCTCTTCCAGGCGCTTGCCGACCAGCGGCGAGCCAATCAGCACGCGGACGCGCAAGGCTCGGTCGGTGAGGCCATACTGCGTGACCCAATCAAGCATATTCGGCTGGCGGCGCTCGCCGTTCACACGCTTGGCCGAGACGGGCAGAAACCGCCGCGCGAACAGCATATAGGCAATGCCAAGCGCCAGAAATGCGAGCCCAAAGGGCGTGAAGCTGAAAAAGCCGAAGCCGGCCTCACCCTGACGGATCAACTCGGCGTTCACCACCAGATTCGGCGCCGTCGCAACGAGGGTGAGCATGCCGCTGATCAGGGCTGCAAAGCTCAGGGGCATCATCAACTGGCTCGGCGCGGCTCCCGTGTTCTGACAAATGCGCAGCACCACCGGGATGAATATGGCCACCACGGCGGTCGAACTCATGAATGCACCGAGCCCACTGACTGCGAGCATCAGCAGCGCCAGCATGCGCGTCTCGCTGCTGCCGGCGGTCTTATTTAACCAATCGCCGAGACGACGCGCCACGCCGGTGCGCACCAGCCCCTCTCCGATCACGAAGAGGCCTGCGATCAATACGATGCTGGGATCGCTGAACCCCGCCAGCGCCTCGTCGATGGTAATCACCCCGGTGAATGGCATGATCACGATCATCAGCAGCGCGACCGCGTCCATGCGCGGACGATTGGCCATGAACATCACGATCGCGGTCGCAAGCAGCAGAAGAACCAAAGCAAGATTGGTGTTCATGCGGAATACCCGGTCGGTTGAAACGCAAGCTGCTCATCCTGTGCAACTGGTCATCCTTTGAACGGCCAGAAGATGGGTACGAGAAACGTGGCCACCAGGAAGAACCAGAGCAGCAGCGGCAGGCCCATCCTCCAGAAATCACCGAATCGATAGCCGCCGGGGCCCTGCACCATGAGGCTTGCCGAGGCGGCGATGGGCGTGAGGAAGGAAGCAGCCGCAGCCACCGCAACGGTCACCAGCGCGGTGCGTGGTGAGACACCGACGGCTTCGGCGGAGGCAATCGCTATCGGAATGACGATGAGTGTCGTCGCCGTGCTGCTGATCAACTGACCGATCAGCGCCGTGAGCAAAAACAGCGCGGCCAGCAGCGCGTAGGGGCTCGCATTGCCGACGATGTCGACGAGCGCATCGGCGATGAGATAGGCCGCACCGGTCTTGTACATGGCGGTCGAGAGCGGGATCAGCGACGCCACCATGATCAGCACGTTCCAGTTGATCGCCCGGTAGGCCCGCTCGATCTTGAGTACGCCCGACAGGATCACCGCGCAGGCCGCCGCCAACCCGGCGACGACTCTCGGCACGGCGCCCGTCGCCAGCAGCGTAACCATGACTGCAAGAATGATAACCGCGCGCACGGAGCCGGTGCCCAGGGGCCTGGCCTGGCGACGGATCATGTCAGGGGCGGCAACGACGAGCACGTTCGGATCGCGCGTCTGCTCCTCCAATGCTTCCCAGCGGCCTTGCAGCAGCAGCGTGTCACCGGCTGCCAGAACGGTTTCTCCGGGCCCGAGATTCTCGCCACCGCGCTGAATGCCGAGGATAATCAAATCGCCACTTGCGGTGATCATGCCGGGGAAGACGGTCTCATCGATCAAACGAGAGCGGGGCGGCAGCACCACCTCGGCGAAGCCATGGCTGTTGTTGAACAATGCCTCTCGCATCTTGGCGGCCGTCTCCTGGCAAGGCGTCAGGCCATGCTGTTCGGCGAAGGCGTCCATTGCCGCCTGTTCACCGCGCATGATGAGCCGATCGCCCTCCACGAGAGAATGTTGCCACGAGATGCTGTTCTGGTGGCGTGGGCGAATAGCGATGAAGCTGAGCTCCGGATGGTTCTCGCGCTCCAGCCGCGATTCCAGCACCGCCTGCAACGTACCGAGATAGGGCGAGGCGGCGGTGATCTCGAACTGATACACCCGATCAAACAGCTTGTATTGCTCGGTCAGCATCCGCGAATGATGGCTCAGATCCTCGGGCATTTCCCGGCTGGTGCGCACCGGTAGCAGCCTCTGGCCGAAAAGAACCACAATGGCCACGGTGCCTGCCAGGAGCGGCACGCCGATCACCGTCATCTCGAAGAATCCGAAGGGCGCGAGACCGATATCGCTCGCCGCGTCGGAGAGCAGCACGTTCACAAGGCTTCCGGTCAGCACCAGCATCGAGCCCGAATAGGAGGCGAAGGCGAGAGGCATCATGAGCTGCGCGGGCGGGCGCTTGAGCCGGACGGAGACGATCACCAGCACGGGCAGCAGCGCAGCCACCGCACCGCCCGAACCGATCAGCGCCGTGAGAAAGGCCACGAGCAGCGTGGACAGCACCAACAGGCGTGTCCGGCTTTCGCCCGCGTAGCGGATCAACACCTGGCCCGCCCACGCGGTGACGCCGGAGCAATCCAGGCTGGCACTCACCACGAAGAGCGAAGCAATGAAGAGGACCGTGGTGTCACCGAAACCCGCCAGCGCCTCGTCGAGTTCCAGAATGCCGGTCGCGTAAAGCACGAGCGTCGCGCTTAGCGCCACGACCGCGACCGGCACGAGGTTCGAGACGAAGAGCAGCACCATCATAGCGATGATGGCGAAGGTAATGAGGATATGCGGCGTCATCGCACCTCGCGACGGCGGTCCGGCCTGGGGCCGGCGCCGCTTGCCCGTGCCGCTCTACCGCGACAACGCTTCCAGAATACGCGCCCAGGAGCGGATCCCCTTATGGAAGCTCTTGAGATTGTATTTCTCGTTCGGGCTGTGGATGCGGTCATCCTCGAGGCCAAAGCCCGCCAGCACCACGTCCATGCCCAGCGACTGCTTGAGCTGATGGGTCACCGGAATGGAGCCGCCACCGCCGATGAAGACCGCGGGCTTGCCCCATTCGGCCGTCAATGCGTCGCGCGCCTTGCCGAAGGCTGGAGCCTCGATCGGGAAGCGGATCGCCTGACCCGCGCCATGCTCCAGGAACTCCACGCGACAATCGGCCGGGACGCGCGCATGCACATGCTCCCGGAAGGCCTTGCGGATGGCATGGGGGTCCTGATCGAAAACCAGGCGGAAAGACACCTTTGCCGATGCCGTGGCGGGAATCACCGTCTTGAATCCAGCCCCCTGGTAGCCGCCGCCCATGCCGTTGATTTCGCAGGTCGGGCGCGACCAGACCATCTCCAGCGCGTCGCGACCCTTCTCACCGGCGGGAACCGAAAGCCCGATGGCGCCGAGGAAGGATCTTGCGCTGAAGTTCAGGCTGTCCCATTGCTCGCGCAACGTCTTGGGAAGCTCCGGTACGCCGTCATAGAAGCCGCGCAGTGTGACGCGTCCGCTCTCGTCGTGCAGGTCAGAGAGTATACGGGCGAGGATACGGTTCGGATTGGCCGCGGCCGAACCATAGAAGCCCGAATGCAGGTCGCGATCGGCGGCGTGAACGATGACTTCCTCGCCGCAGAGTCCGCGCAGCATGGTCTGGATCGCCGGCGTCTCGGGGTCCCACATGTTGGTGTCGCAGATCAGGCCGATATCTGCGCGCAGCTCGGCGGCATGGGCATCGAGAAAGCCCGGCAGGTTCGCGCCACCGGATTCCTCCTCCCCCTCCAGCAAAATCGAAATCGGAATCGGCAGTTTGCCGCTGACCGCCTTCCAGGCGCGGCAAGCCTCGATGAAGGACATGAGTTGGCCTTTGTCGTCGGCGGCGCCGCGACCCGTGATGATCTTCGCGCCATCGGGCATGGTTTGGATGGAAGGATCAAAGGGATCGCGATCCCACAGCGCGAGGGGATCCACCGGCTGCACATCGTAATGGCCGTAGAACAGCGCCGAGGGACCGGACACGCTGCGGTCATGCGCCACGACCATCGGGTGCCCCGGTGTCGGGCGCACGGCGGCGTCGAAGCCGATGCCTTTCAGGTCGGCCACGTGCCATTCGGCATTGGCCATACATTCGGCCTTGTAAGCCGGATCGGTCGAAATCGACTTGATGCGCAGGATCGCGAACAGGCGCTCGAGAGCAGCATCGAGATTTGCGTCGATGTTGGACAGGACATCGTCGAGCTTGGTCATGGAGCCCTCCGGGGGGTCTTCTATGCCGTTGGTCGGTACGCGCGGGCGCGATCGCCATATTGTCCGTCGTCGCAAACGCTGTTCCTTGGCGCGAGGTTACGATTGCCTATTCGTTCCTTCCGCGCTTTCTCGGCGCCGGGTCGGGAATTTCGCCCGGCAGGAAATTTGGAAGCTTCCCTGCCGGGAAAATCGCGAGCAAGGCAACGCCAGCCATGATGATCAGACCAATTTTCAAAGCGCGCAATCGCACGACGGTGTTGACGCGCACCGCTTCCGCCACTTGAGCCGGAGAAGCCGTGGTCTGCTCCATCGCGCTCCGCAACCGGTCATTGTTGATGAAGGTAATGTTATCAAGGTCCAGCTGCGCCTGTATCTCAGGCGGCAATTTGGGATTCTCGGCGATCGTGCGCAGAACGGCCGCGCTTAACAGGCCGACGAGGAGCGCTCCGGCCACCGCTGTGCCGACGGCGGCGGCGAGATTGTTGGTCGTGCCGCGCAGCGAGCCAACGTCGCCCGCGAGCTCTTTCGGCGAAGCCGTGACCAGCACGTTGAACAACAGTGTGACCAGCGATCCCTGTCCGATGCCGAAAATCACGAGCCCGAGGAGAACCGGGACGGCGCTCCAATCATTCCTCACGACAAAAGCGAGCCAAAGCAGCGCCACCGTGCAGAGTATGAAGCCATAGCGCCCGATCTGCCTGGGCGTGAGCCGATCGTAGAATCGCACAATCAGCATTGCGGCGAAGAAGACGGTGAGGTTGAACGGCATCATGGCGATCGTTGTCGCCAGCGGGGTGCGTCCCTGCACGATCTGGATGTACAATGGGACCGAGAAATTGAGCATTGCCTCCAGCGCGACGACGGCAAACATCGCATACACGGCGGCCCGTTCCTGCGGCGAGTCGATCACCTCGAGCGCAAGAAGCGGCGTCTTCCCCGCAGCCTGCTGTCTGTGCGTCCAGCTCAAAAAGCCCTGACCGAGCACGATACCCACCACGATCACGATCGGAGCGGGCGACACACCAAAGAGGTCAAACGGCGCATTTGGCCCCGCCAGTCCCAGCCCCCACCGATTGAGGTTGTTGAACCCGAAGCTGATCAGAATGATGGCTGCGGCGGCGAGAACAACACCGACGAAATCGATCCGCACCTCCGGACGCGCCTCATCCGGCCTGAGACGAAAGCTCAAGAGGAAAACCACAGCCGATACGGCGATCAGAATCCCGAACGCCGGGCGCCATCCGATGAATGTGCCTAGAGTGCCGCCGATGACGAACGCCAGAACGCCCGCCGCCGCGCGGGCGGAACCCAATGCGCCAACGGCCGTCGCTTGCTGCCGTCCCTTGTAGTTTTCGGCGATAAGCGCCACCAAGGACGGGACGATCACCGCACCAGCCGCGCCGGACAGGGACTGCGCCGTAATCATGAGATCCGCGTTCGGACTGAATGTCATCAGCACCTGCGCGGCGCCGAACACGGCGACGGCAACGCGGAATACGTGCGTCGCCCCGTAGCGCTGCGTCAGCTTCGCACCGAGCATGACGAAGCCGGCAACCAGCATCGAATAAGCCACGATACCGGTCGCCACGGTCGTGGGCGGAACGCCAAAACTGTTGACCATCCCTCCCAGCGCAACCGGCAGGGAGGCGACGTTGAAAGACATGATCATCTGGCCGAGCGCGATGGTGATCATCGGCACCCAGGATGCATTCTCTTCTTCAACGGAGTGAACCGTCGTCGCAGATGCCATCGTCATGGCGCGTCCCCTGTCTTTTTGTTCTGAGGTCCAGCGACAATCAGCGCCGGCTGAATCTCCGACACTTGCAAACCTACGCTTCCGGGTTGGACATGAATAAATCCATGCCGAGCCGCTGCGACAGATACTTCGCCACGAGCTGTCCCTTGACGCTGTTTCCGGCGCTGTCGAGCGGCGGCGCAAAAGTCCCGAGGCCCCCCTTTCCCGGAGAGACCGTGACGATCCCGCCGCCGATACCGCTCTTGCCCGGCAGGCCGACATCGTAAAGCCAATCGCCAGATGTCTCGTACATTCCGGCAGTCGTCATGACGGCTAGCGCGTAATGACAGACCTCCGGATCGACCACGCGCACTTTCGTGATGGGGTTCACGCCACCATCCGCCAAAGTCGCACCCATGACCGCCAGACCCCTGGCACTCACATTCAGCGCGCATTGTCTGGTGTAGAGATCGGTCGCCTCGGCTGGGTCGCAGTAGATTCGTTCGAAACTCTGGAGCAAGCGAGCGATGCTCTGGTTTCGGAAGTTGGTCTCCGTCGCCGAGGCATAAACCTCGTGGTTGAGCGCAAGCGGGCGGCCGGCGAATTGCGACAATCCGTCGTGGATGAACTTCCATTTCGCGTCAGTCGTCGTCCCCGGTACGAGGCTTGTCGTTGCAATCGCGCCGGCATTCACCATCGGATTTGTCCTGCCATCGGGACTGCGTTCGACGGCAGCGAGCGAGTTGAACGGAAGGCCGGTCGCGTTCGCGCCAAGCCTTTGGCGCGCCTGCTCCGCTCCCAGGGCCTGGCAAACCAATGCAAAGATGAATGGTTTGGAAACGCTCATGATGGAGAATTCGTATTCGGCCGCCCCCACGGCGTAGACCGCGCCGTTGGTGCCGACCACGCAAACGCCGAACAGCTCGCTCGGCACTTCGGCGAGCGCTGGATATACTTGAGAGTTCTTTCCGTCCCTATTTGATTTGTAGCGCGCGTACACCTCGTCGATCAGCGAGATGACCTCAGCCTCGGCCGGCAGGCGCCCGGTTGATACGTAGGAATAGTTGTTCTCGGTGTCGGCTTTCGCATTCATTGCGCGTTCCAAGCCTCCATGATCAGAAGCGCCGAGGGAGCTCCGACATTTGTCGGCTCAAACGCTTCTCGCTCGCCTCGTTTCGTTCACCGCCTTTGACGAGAGCCAGCGGACCGCCATTCAACGTTGATTTTCCTTGGTGAACCATCGGGCGATCTACCCGGACGTCTCGGGGTTTTTCCGGGTGAGGTCTGCGTTGCACCTCACAATCCCCAAGGCAGGCCCAGCAGGTACCAGGCAACGAACAGCACGGTCCAAATGATGGCCATCCAGAGCGTGTAGGGCAGCATCAGCGCGACAACCGTCCCGACGCCCGCCTTCTTGTCGTAAATCTGGGCAAATCCCACCACCATGGCAAAGTAAGCGTTGAGCGGGGTGATCGCATTGATCGGCGAGTCGCCAATCCGGTAGGCCGCCAGGACGGCTGCGGGATCGACGTTGAGCTGCACGAACACTGGCACGAAGACCGGCGCGAAGATGGCCCATTTGGCGATCGCCGGCGTGAATACGAAGTCCAGGATCATGACGACGATGATGAAGCCGAGCAGCAGCCACAGCGTGCCGACATGCGCGCTCTTCAGCGCATCGGCCATCGTCAGGGCCATCAGCGTCGGGATATTGCTGTAGTTGAAGTAATCGACAAACTGGCTGATGACCACGAACAGGAGGATGGTGCCGCTTAGTGAGGCCACCGCCTTGGTCATGGCCGCGATGACGGCCGCCGAGCTGTTCACCGTTTTCGCACCGATGCCGTATGCGACCCCGGTTGCGAGGAACAGTACCATGATGACCCCGATCAGGCCATTCATGAATGGTGAGTTGCCGATGAGGACGCCGGTGGTCGGATTGCGCAGGGGCGCGCCCGACGGAACCGTCAGCAGAAGGAACAGGATCACGACCCCGAGCAGCGCGAAGCCGCTGTACCTCAGCCCACGCGATTCGTCGGCGGAAAGCTGTCCGCCGCTCGGCCCTGGCTGAGCATCGGCGGCTTTCTCGGCCTGGTACGCGCCCAGCCGGGGCTCGATGATGCGGTTGTTGATGAGCGCAATGACGACGGTCAGGACAAGAACGGACGCGATCGAGAACGAGACGTTGGCGGTCAGATCCAGCGAGGTGGTGGGATTGACCATGTGGATCGCGTCGTTGGTGATTTCCGTCAGAACCGCATCAAGCGGCTTGATAATCATGTTCACGGTGAATGCGCCGGCGACGGCTGCAAATCCCACAGCGAGCCCGGCGAGAGGATTTCGGCCAACGCTCAGGAAGGCAGCGCCCGCCAACGGGATCAGCACCACATAGCCGGCATCCGCGGCGATGCTGGACAAGATGCCAACGAACGCGACGATGTAAACGAGCGCCCAGCTCGGAGAGACGGCCACGAGCTTTCTGATCAATGCGTTCACCAGGCCGGCTTCCTCGGCGACGCCGACACCCATCATGGCGACGATCAACAGCCCGACCGCGGTGAAACCCATGAGGTTTGGCACGAGCCGGGTGTAGATGTGGCGAATTCCGTCCGCCGTCAGCAGGCTATTGGCGGCAGTGGTCGCGGTCTCGATCTTGTGGGTATCCGGATTGATGGCCTGGTAGGTGACGCTCGCCCCCAACACGTACAGTAGGTGGGAGAGCGCCAGCACGATGGCGATGAGGATCAGAAATATCACGACCGGGTGCGGGACGCTGTTTCCGACACGCTCGACTGTGTCGAGAGCTCTTTGCGTCATCGTCTTGGATGATGCCGTGTTTGCGGCTTCATTGCGCGCGTTCATATCGGGAAATCCTCCCGCTCCATGGCCGCGAGGGCAGCCACTATCCGAAAGACCATGGATGCACGGAGCCCCTCGGGAGAGGATTGCTCGTCCTTTCGCGATCGGTCTGTTCACACGCTGCCTTGCGAACAATCAATAAGGCGCATCGAAATCCGGCTGAATACCGAAAGCGCCTAGATTGTTCCAGGGCAATTACCTACCCGAACAATCGCCGTCTCTGGCTCGCAATCAGATTGTCTTCAGAACCGCACGGTGGCGGAGCCGAGGATGCGATTGGCGGTGCCAGCGCCGGCGCTGACCGGCGCTGTTGCAGCGGTGCCGCCATACACATCCCGATGCGCGTAGACATATTCAAGGCCGACATCGAGCCATCCGGTCCCGACAGTGCTGCCACGAAGCTCCGCGAACGGGCTCCAGATCAAATTGACGATTCCCTGCTGCATGGTGCTGTTCAACGACGTCGCCGAGGCGGATCCCGGGACGAAGAGTTGGGCATAGGACGGATATTGCTGCCATGCGTAGGAGTAGACGAAATTGCTGCGCAGTTGCGGTGTCCAGAAGCGCCGGTAACCTGCGCTTGCGCCGTAGGTCGGCAGCGCGTCGAGGCTGGGATCGACAACGCCGGGCAGGCCGATGTTCGACAGCGCATCCTGGCCGAAGGTGTTGGCGCCGAAATAGCGCCCGATGCCTTGGCCGTAATAGGCCATGCCGACCAGCTCGTCCGGACCGAACGCCGGTGACAGCCATCGCATCGGGAAGCGACCACTGCCCGCGACACCCCAACCGGCGGTATTGCGCTCGACCGCCGGAGGCGCCGCCGCCGTGCCAGCCGTACGGATGGTGAGATCGCGCAGCAGGCCGCGCAGGTCGAAGCTCAGGCCGTCGTTCCGGTATTCCAGCCGGCCGAGCAAGTCGGGCACGGAGGCAAACGAGGGACTCAGTCCCGCAAAGCCGGCCGGTGTGCTGATCTGCGTGAAGACGCCAGCCACCGACGTGTACTGCGTATCCGGCATCTCGATCGAAACGTGCCCGGTCAATCCCGGAGCCAATGTTGCGGTCGCCCGAAGCTGCGGCTGGCGCACGAATGACTGGTTGAGATTGGTCGAGAAGTTCACGGTTTCGTAGACGCCCTCGTTCCACAGGCTGTTCGCCCAGCCGACCAGTACGCGAAACTGTTCGGTGCCGAGCTCGCCCCAGGCCTGACGGAGCCGAAAGACCGCATTGGGTGAAGCTGCCGTACCCCCGCCGAAGTCTCCTTCCACGCGGGTTTCCAGAGTGCCCCAGGCGATCGCCGTGCGCGTATCCATGCCGATGCGGCTGAACCGGGCAGACAATCCGGTATCGCCGCCCTGGATGTCGGCGGGGCTTCCGGAAAGGGGAATGGCTTGCACCGTCGGCGCATCGGACTGATTGCGGCCATTGAAGTCGTGGTAGCCATGGACGTTGGCGAAACCGTAGAACCGCACCTCGGACTGCGAACCCGGGATACGCAGGGACAAACCCGGGAGATCGGAACGCAACGCGTCCTGGCCTTCTCCGTCGTATTGACTGCCCATCGCTTCGGGTGGACGCAGGCCCGGAAGGGCCGCCGCAGCAGCTTGTGGTGGGATCGCAGCATTCGCAGTCATCCGCGGCTCAGTCGACGCAACCGCGGTCGCAGGCCGCTTTTGCCCGGCGGTGGGTGCGACGGCCTCACGACGTGCGGTGGCCTGAGACTTCGAATACTTGTCGCGCGCTTCGAGTTCGTCGACGCGATGGCGCAGCGCGCTGATCACCTTGTCACCTTCTGTTGCGCGGGCTTGCAGCGCATCGAGACGCCGCAACAACTCTTCCATGGAAGGCGTCTGCTCCTGACTGGCCGGTGTCTGTGCCAAAGCCGGACTGGCGAATATCGCGATTGATGCAATGCCGCAAAGCGCTCGGAGTGTCAGCATTCAAGCCTCCTGTTGGCACGTTTAGGGCACATCGAGTCTTGCGCTCGATTCCAGCGATCGCAAGGCGGCTCCGTCGACGGATCGAAGTTTTCGGCGAGAGTGTGCTATTTCGGTTGTAAAGTAGCGCAGCTGCACCCGCGCTCGGTCGGCTCAAGATTCTGGAGCGCAGAAGCCGCATTCACCGCGAACTTTAATCGTTATGTCGCGTCTGCGACGCTTTGCTTGGCACGAACTGCATAGTCACATGCCGGAATTCATGTCAGTCATGCGAGGTTTTGATCCTCGGAGAATACAACCGGCTGGCTGAGGGTAAAATCGAGCGTATAATCCGATCTGTCCCTAGGGCGTTTCCTGTCGTCCGGCGCTTCATGCTGGGACAACTGGAGAGGCGAGTTTTCGAGATTGAGCGTTGAGATCGATCTCGGGAATGACCCGGAAAGTTGGGTGCGTACCGTGAAGCCAGACATTTCTTCTGCTTGCGAGCCGACGCGTCCCTTTATCGAGGATCACCTGATTGGCGCTGACGCAGCTGGCGATCGCTCGTACTGGATACACTCCGAAGAGCTTCTTTTTGCGGTCCGTCCCTCGCGTGGCGGGCGCTTCGTGTACGAGGCAATCAATCAGGCCTTCGAGGCTCTCCTTGGAATGTCGCGGCGGGAGATTCGGGAGCTGGACGTCTTCGACTGTCTTGCCAGGGAAGACGCCGAGGCTGTCTGTGAAATCCTCCAGGCATGTCTTGCGGAAGGAGCCGAGGCCAAAATCCATCACAGCCTGCTGCTCGGCGGTTTGCGGCGGGACGTCGAGACGACCGTCGTTCCGATCCTCCATCCCATGGCCGGCAATGTGGCCCGGTTGATTGGCGGCCATCGGTTGCTGCGCAAGGAAGGTCTCGACGATACGACAGAAGAGATTGCTTACCTTCACGGGGACGTCAGCCTGATGTCTATCCGGGAGGACATTCACCAGCGGATCGCTTCGGAGCTTCATGATTCGACCTGCCAGGAACTGGTTGCCGCAAGTCTTGGCCTGATGCGTATCCGCACCTGCCTCGATAACCCACGCGACGTCGAGCGGCTTTGCGACGGTATCGACGCGTCGATCGACGCGGCGCTCAGGGAAATCCGCTCCCTGACCTATCTGCTCCATCCCCAGGACCTGACGGCCCAGGGACTGAAGGCGACGATCGAACAATATGCCTTGGGTTTTGGTGCACGTACGTCGTTGCGCGTGAGCGCCAGGATTCTCGCCACCGTCGATCAACTGCCTTATGCGAGCCAACGCTCGGTGCTGCGGGTCATTCAGGAAGCGCTCACGAACATATTCCGCCATGCGAAGGCGACGGAGGTCAAAATCGTCATAGAGGCGATCGAGGGGCATTTCCGGCTGACGATCAGTGACAATGGACGTGGCTTTCCGGTCAATCAAGCAAAACGCGGCAATGGTGCGATATCGCTCGGCGTCGGCATTCCCGCCATGAGAGCGAGACTTAAGCAGCTTGGGGGCACGTTCGAGATCCGGTCGGATCCCGCGGCGCCGTACTCCGGCACGACGCTGTGCGCGGAGTTCCCGCATGGTCTCGTGATCAAGAGGCGCAATCGGCGGGCGCCACTGCAATCATGAGTGCCGCCACTTGACGACGGACGTCAGGGATCCCCGACGGCAGGCGTCTCTATCCGTCGGTTTCCAGGCGTTTGAGTTCCTTCCGCGTAAACGAGCTCTTGTCGCCGATAATCACGAAGCAGTCCGATCGGCCGACCGCGCGGCGCAAGCTCGACGTGCGTTCGACCGCAAGTCTGGTCCGGTATGCGTTCGGCAAGACTCGTCGACGCCTGATCGGGAGCGCCGACCTCTGGTACATCCGCCCGGGGATATCAGGGTTTTGTAGGATAACCCATTGAAGGGTAATCAGTATGATTGGCAAGCTTGACTGCTGGAAATCTCCATCGATTGCCCGATAGGTTCTGGGCCCGCATACGGGAACGACGCCGTGAAACGCATCGTGATTGCGGACGATCATGAAGTCGTACGTTCCGGGCTGCGAGCGATCGTTGAGACCCGCCCGGACTGGATCGTCAGCGGAGAGGCGACCAACGGCGAGCAGGCTGTGGCCGTAGCAGGCGAGACGCGTCCAGACGTCGTGATCGCCGACTATTCGATGCCGCTGATGAACGGACTCGAGGTCAGCCGCCGGCTCAAGTCGATGCACCTGCGCACCGAAGTGTTGATCCTGACGATGCACGAGAATGAGGAATTGCTGACCGAAGCCATTCTGGCTGGCGTTCGCGGCTTCCTTTTCAAGTCGGACGCAAGCAAGCACTTGATTTTGGCGATCGAGGCCTTGCTCGACGGTAGGCCTTACTTCACTGGCGTCCTGTTGGAGAAGCTGCTCCACGAATACCAGGCGGGCAAGGACAATACGTCCAACATGCTGCTCACCGCACGCGAGCAGGGCGTCGTCCAGCTCATCGCAGAGGGACACACCAACAAGTCGATCGGCGTCATCTTGAAGCTCAGCGTAAAGACCGTCGAGACCCATCGCGCGTCAGCGATGCGCAAGCTCAGAATGTCATCGACGGCTGAGCTGGTCCGCTACGCCATCCGCAGGAAGCTGGTCAGTCCTTGATGCGGCTTTCAATACTGGCAGCCGCGACGCTCGCGGATCAGCAACAGCACGTTCTCCTACTGGAAAAGCGGCGATTGCCGCTAGACCGGCAGCAGTGCTCCCGCGCCAAGCTGGCACGGCAGCGGCCGTTGAATCGCGGGTCCCAGGTTCGAGCTCTGGCGCGCCCGCCAATCCTCCAGCACCAGTTCGATCGGCATCGAGATGTAGCCGCCCGACGTGTTGGAGCACTGCTCAGGTCCCAGAGCGCGATGTCGAAGGCGGCGATGGCTTGGGTCGCGCGCGCAGACCGGCGGTCAGCATGAGCGATCGCAGCAGGTTCATCTTCATTTGCGGATCTCCTCAATCACCTAAATGAACTACGATCATCCCACCCTTGTCCGGGAGGCGGAGCCAAGCTCCTCCTGATCGATGGCAAGATGGTTCGGCGGCTTCGGGGCGCACTTCCCGCTTCGACTAGGCGAATTGTATGTCTTGAGGCAGGGGTTCGCCCGGTGTCGTCAATGTTGTGACCTGGCCAGGGTCAGCGGGGACGTTCGTTGCGCACATGGGCGCCCGGGTGCATTGACAGTGTCGGCACGGACTTTAATGTCTAGACATATATCCGGAGTCCCTCGCGATGCCACCGATCTATATCGCCTATCTCAATCGCCTCGACATCGAAGAGCTCAAGATCACCGACGACGAGATCCTCACCGCGATCGAGACGAGCTTGGCGGCACAGGGACGGGGCAATACCGTGATCGAGCCGCGTGTCCATCTCGAACCCGGTGTTGCCAATGGTCATTTCAACGTGCTTCGCGGGGCCATCAAGGCGCCGATCGACAGCGCCGGCGTGAAAATCGTCGGCGACTTCGTCGACAATTACAAGCTCGGGCTCCATTCGGAGCTTGGTGTCCTTGCCCTGTTCGATCCACGCACCGGTGCCCCCAAGGCGATCATGGATGCCAGTGGCATCACCGACATGCGGACCGGCGCGGTGACGGCGATCGGCGCGAAATATCTCGCGCGGAAGAGCTCCAGAATTCTCGGTCATATCGGCGCCCGCGGCACGGCCTATTGGAACGTGCGGCTGCTCAATCATCTTTTCGACTTCGACGAGATCCGGGTTCACTCTCGCCGCAAGGAGAGCCGTGACGACTTTGCCGAGCGACTAGGCCGCGATATCGGAAAGACCGTCGTCGCAACAGAGGATTGGCAGAGCTGCGTCGAGGGAGCGGACATCGTCGTCGAGGCCTCGCGGCTCGACAAGCCGACGCCGCTATTGAAGACGGAATGGATCAAGAAAGGGGCATTTGTCGTTCCGTATGGCACGATGAGCGCAATCGAACTCTCGCTGACGGACATCATGTCGAAGCTGGTGGTTGACGATTGGGGCCAGTGCAAGGGCGGCAAGTTCGGCAGCCTCCGCGCCCATGTTGAAGCTGGCAAGCTTTCGGAGACGACGCTCCATGGCGAGCTCGGCCAGATTGTCGCGGGCTTGAAGCCCGGCCGCGAGAGCGATGCCGAGACGAACTTGCTCTGGCATCGCGGCTTGTCGCTGTCGGATATCGCGCTCGGTCATGCAATGCTGGAGAAAGCTGAGCGTATCGGCGTGGGGCAGCGGCTGCGCTTCGCCTGACCGGAGGATAAGGTTCAATCGCATGCGATATGCCGCGAATGCGCGAATGTACTCGGTCAATCCGCAGGCGGCCGCAGCCTGGAAGGAGCTGTTCGGCTGGATCGCGCGCGAAAGCGGAGTCGATCTCGAAGTCGTCGATCACAATTTCCCGCTGCCCTTGGCGGAGCTGTGGGCCCGCAAGGATCTCGCCTGCACGTTCATGTGCGGATATCCATTCATGCTCACAGGGCAGCGTCAACGGCCTGTTGCCGCGCCGATCCCGGCAAATGCGCCGCGGAAGGGGCAGCCCGTCTATGCGACGCGGCTGGTCGTCCGTGCGGGATCTGATTTCCGGAGTCTCGAAGATACTTTCGGCGGCCGGCTCGGCTATACCGTTCCGGACTCGCATTCCGGTTACAACGCGTTGCGTCACCATCTGCTGCCGTACTACCGGGATCGGAAAGCGAGGTTATACGGCGACAGCGTCGGACCGCTGACCACGCCGCGGCGCGTGATCGATGCGCTGCTCGCCGACACGATCGATGTCGGTCCGTTGGATGGCTATGCGCTGGACCTGATGCTGCGTCACGACGAAAATCTCCGATCGCAGATCAGGATCATCGCGAGCACGGATCCCGCACCCGCTCCGCTTCTGGTGGCGGCGGCCGATTGTCCGGATGAAGCCGTCGCAAAATTGCAAAGTGCCCTTGCGCGGGTGGCCTCCGCTCCTGAATGCGCATCCCTCAGGGACCGGCTTTGCCTCGATGGTTTCGCGCAGGTCGGAGCCAGCGCGTACGAGTTGATGCTTCAGTGGGAGGAGGAGGCTCGTTCGGCCGGATATGCCGAGCCGGGTTGATGATCCTGTCAGCGTTCACTGTCATCCGGAACCGACCAACGATCCGGACGAAGGCAGGCGACAAAAGAACAATTTCGTTGCATCCACTGGCGGCGCATTGGGCAGTGTGACTAAGCATTTCGCTTTGTAGCCCCCTTATTGCGGAATTGATCGCCGGAGACGTGAACGACTATTGGCCGTTCGAGAGCCGCGGGACTAGTCTTCCTCCGCCAGTCGGACCGCGCGTTGTCGACATGCGCGGCTCTGGAGACGATATGCTCTACTACATAGTCCGCCGCCTGCTGATGTTGCCCCCGGTCATGTTAATCGTGGCCTTCATCGTCTTCGGCCTGCTCTATGTCACTCCGGGAGATCCTGCTGCGATGATCGCGGGGGATCAGGCGACTCCGGAGGAAGTCGAGCGGATCCGCGTATCGATGGGGCTCGACCAGCCGTTCTATATCCGGTTCGGCGTCTGGATATGGCAGCTCATGAACGGAGATCTCGGCACGTCGATCTTTGCCAATCAACCGGTCGTGCAGATGATCGGTCAACGCATAGGACCGACATTCTCACTGCTGACATTGAGCCTCGTCATTTCGGTGGCAATCGCCATTCCGGTGGGGGTGGTGGCAGCCTGGCGCAGGGGACACGCCATCGACCGGGTGATCACGTCGCTCACAGTGCTCGCCTTTTCCCTGCCGGTCTTCGTGGTCGGATATCTTCTTGCATTCTCGTTCTCGACGTCGCTCGGCTGGCTGCCCGCGCAAGGCTATGCTCCTCTTTCCGACGGCTTTGCCCCCTACATTTCGCATCTGATCCTTCCTTCGCTGACCCTTGGCCTGTCGTATGCCGCGATCCTGGCGAGGACCACGCGAGCGTCGATGCTTGACGTGTTGACGCAGGACTACGTGAGAACCGCCCTTGCGAAAGGGGCTGGGCCGCGCGTCATCCTGTACAAGCACGCGCTGCGAAATGCGTCCGTGCCGATCGTGACGGTCATCAGCATCGGGGTCGCAACGCTGATGGGCGGGTCCGTCATCACGGAGAGCGTGTTTTCGATTCCCGGCATCGGACGTCTCACGCTCGATGCCATCCTGCATCGCGACTACCCGGTCATCCAGGGTGTCGTCCTGCTCTTCAGCGCCAGTTACGTTGCGATCAACCTTGTCACCGATCTGGCATACACGGTTTTGGATCCGAGGATCCGATATTGAACACGCACGCATCTCCTTCCAGCATCGCGGCGTCGCTGCAGGCAGTCGAGCGACCGGCCTATCGGAACGCTTCTGACTCGAAGCTGTGGCGCGTCCTGAAGCGTCATCCCCAAATCGCCGTGGGCGTTCTGATCTTGCTCGTGGTCACGTTGATCGCCATTTTTGCGCCGCTCCTGGGGACGGTGGATCCGCGCGCCATCTCGGTGACCAAGAGGCTCCGGCCTCCATCGGCCGAATTCTGGTTTGGTACCGACGCTCTTGGGCGGGATCTCTATTCGCGCGTCGTCTATGGCGCGAGGATCTCTGTCGCCGTCAGCGTTTCATGTGCGTTCTTGTCGTGCGTCGGCGGTACGCTTGTCGGAATGGTCTCGGCGTCCGGGAAGTGGGCTGACTCCGTCGTGATGCGTGTCATGGATGGCTTCATGTCGATTCCCGCCATGCTTCTTGCCATCGCCCTCATGGCCGCCACGCGAGGTTCGGTGGGCACCGTCATTGTCGCGATTACGGTCGTGGAGATCCCGCGGGTCGCGCGGGTGATACGTGGCGTCATGCTCGCGCTCCGCGAGATGCCCTTCGTCGAAGCGGCCGTCGCAGCCGGTTCGACCACTCCCAAAATCATCATCCGGCATCTGCTTCCGGCAGTCGTGTCGCCGTTGACGGTTCAGGCGACGTTCGTTGCTTCGGCGGCGATTATCATCGAGGCGAGTCTTTCGTTCATAGGAGCCGGTACGCCGCCGACCATTCCATCGTGGGGCAACATCATGGCCGATGGAAAGGCGCTCTGGCAGGTCAAGCCGCACCTTGTGTTCATTCCGGCCGTGTTTCTGGGTGTGACAATATTGGGTGTGAACCTCTTGGGCGACGGACTAAGGGACGCGCTCGATCCGAGAATGGCAGAGCGGTCGTGAGCGTCATCCTGGAAGTTCACGACCTCGACGTCTCCTTCACCGCTCCTGCCGGAAGCGTTCGCGTCGTCCGCGGTGTGTCATTCTCCGTGGGAACAGCGGAAACAGTGGCAATCGTCGGGGAGTCCGGCTCGGGGAAGAGCGTAACGGCTCTATCGCTCATGCGGTTGCATGATCCGGATAAGACCAGGATCTCCGGAAGCGTGAAGTTCAAGGGGACCGAGCTTCTTGAGGTGCCCGAAATCCGGATGCGGTCGGTGCGTGGCAACGCAATTGGCATGATCTTTCAGGAGCCGATGAGCTCGCTCAACCCGCTGATGCAGATCGGCGACCAGATCGCCGAGGCGATTCTGTTGCATCGGGACAAATCCCGCACCGAGGCCAGACGCCGCGCTCTAGGGCTGTTGATTCAGGTCGGCATTGCCGACCCGGAACGCCGTATGCGGGAATATCCGCATCAGCTGTCTGGGGGAATGCGTCAACGCGTCATGATTGCCATGGCGCTGGCATGCGATCCCGAGGTCTTGATTGCGGATGAGCCGACGACCGCGCTCGATGTCACGGTACAGGCCCAGATCCTCGATCTGATGCGCGAGCTCAAGACACGGACCGGCTCGTCGATTGTCATCATCACGCACGATCTGGGTGTCGTGGCCGAATTGGCTGATCGGGTCGTGATCATGTACGCAGGGACAAAGGTCGAGGAGGGGACGACAGAGGAGATATTCTCGCGACCGGCGCACCCCTACACGATAGGGCTCCTGGGAGCCATTCCGAGCCTGACGCGAAACAGGAACGACGGACCACTCACGGAGATACCCGGCCAAGTGCCTCCGGCCAATCAGGCCAGAGTCGGTTGTTCCTTTGCGGCAAGATGCAGCTTTTCCTCGTCGATTTGCTTCGAGATCGAGCCCAAGCTGGAGCAGGTATCTTCGAGCCACGTAGCGGCATGCCATCACAAAAGCGAGGCGCTACTCGCATGAGCCAGTCTACGCTTCTCGAGGTCATTTCGCTCAAGAAGCATTTTCCGCGACCGCGTATCGGATTCGGACCTCGAGAGGTCGTGCGCGCGGTGGATGACGTCTCCTTTACTGTAGGGCGAGGCGAAACGCTTTCCATCGTGGGCGAAAGCGGCTGCGGCAAGTCGACCTTGGGCCGAACAGTCCTCGGCCTGACCCCGCCCAGTGCCGGAGCGGTGTGGTTTGACGGCTGGCGAATCGACGGCTTGGCGAAGCCGCAACTGAGGAAGATCAGGCGGCATTTCCAGGTCGTGTTTCAAGACCCGATGGCCAGCCTCAGTCCGCGCATGCGCGTGCGCGACATTCTGGCGGAGCCGCTCATCAATTTCGGCCTGGTGAAGGGCCGCAAAGCGGTTGACGAGCGTGTCGGAGAGCTGCTCGACATGGTGGGTTTACCGCGCGACTCCGCGATGCGGTTCGCGCACGAATTCTCCGGCGGGCAACGCCAACGGATATGCATTGCTCGAGCGCTGGCGCCCGAACCGAGCCTCGTGGTTTGCGACGAAGCGGTATCAGCTCTCGATGTCTCGGTTAAGGCGCAGATCGTCAATCTGCTGGTCAACCTGCAGGACCGGCTGAACTTGTCGCTGCTTTTCATCAGTCACGATCTCGCTATCGTTGGACATCTCACCCACCGCATCGCGGTGATGTATTTGGGTGTCATGGTTGAGGTCGGCGATCGCGACCTCGTTCTTGATCGTCCGCTGCACCCCTACACGCGGGCGCTGATCTCGTCGGTGCCCAAGACCAAGGGCGAAACGTCCAAGCGGATTGTTTTGGCAGGAGACGTACCAAGCCCCGTCAATCCGCCGGCGGGTTGCCGTTTTCATACCAGATGCCCAAAGGCCTTTGACCGTTGCAAGGTCGAGGAGCCCCGATTGCGGTCGGTCGGAAACCAGCGGAGGATGGTGGCCTGTCATTTGGACATCTCGGAGTAGGCGCTTCTTCAGGCTCGGCGAGCCAAACTGGCATGCATCTTGCTCGAACTGTTCGGCAGTTCCGGTGAGAACAGTTAAATGCCTGTAGCAGAACTCCGCGATCGGGCCTCCGGCATCAATCTCAGCCAGATCGAGACCTTCCTGGCATTGGTCGAAGAGGGAAGCGTTCCCCCCGCACTGCGGCGTTTGGGGTTGGGGCGTTCCTCGTTAAGTGCCCACATCAAGTCACTCAGCGACGAGCTTGCCCAACGACTGGTTGTTCGGCTTCAAAATGGCTTGGCTGTCACCCCTGCCGGACGCGAAGCCTACAGGCTTCTGCGTCCGTTCATGGAACATGCGGCCTATTGCCTTGCCTATTTTCGCAGCGGAGCGGAAGCCGCGCCCGAGCGTATCCCGGTAATTCTGCCCCAGGGTTATGCTGGCGCGATGTTCGATCAAGCGCTGACCCAGGTCGCAAGATCGGCCATGCAACGCGCGCGTTCGGTATGGCTTGCACCGACGTATGGCAGGTCAGGGCAAGCGGACAAGAACGGCTTGGTCATCGACTTCGGAGACAAGCGCGATCGTCAAGCAGGTGGCGTCAATGTCCATGTGATCCCCGACCGATGGGTACTCGTGCGCGCGGGACCAAACAAGGGTTGGCATCCACGCGACGTTCCTTTGTCCGAGTTGATGAACAACTCGTTCGCAGTGCCCGAGCTGCCCGATAGCCAGCTTGCACTCCTGCTTGCGGTCGCGGAGCGGACGCAGGCCCGCATCAATTGCCTCAGTCAGGAACCGCAGGAGATATTGGCAAAGGGCAGTCTCAGCCGGAATTTCAACTTCCTGATCCCGGCGGCGCAGTTGAACCCGGCCTTGGTCGCAGAACATTTCGAATGTGCTCTGCTTGAAAGAAGCGAATTCGATCCAACGATCGCGATTTCCGGTGAATACGGGAAGATTTTCGCGTGCGAGATACAGCAGCGTTATGAAGCGTTGCTTGCCACGTCGATTGTGCCCGAAGCGCTGCTTTTGGAGGACGATACCGAGCCGGAGCGTATTTCGCTCAAGCTGTGCCGCTCCTTCCTGGCGTTGTACGAAGAAGGCAACATGAGGCGTGCCTCGCAAAGGCTCTGCATCGTGCAGCCTGCCCTCACGGTGCAATTGCATGGGCTGGAGGAATTGCTCGATACGCCTTTGTTCGAGCGCTCCCATCGTGGTCTCGAGCCGAACGCCCGCGCCGACGTCCTTTACGGGCTTCTAGCTCCGCTTATGGCGGAATTTGAAGATGCAGTCCGAACACTTCGTGCGGGCGCGATCGGCGGTCGGTTGAGGCGTCTGCGCCTCGGCTTGATTCCCGCCCTCGATGCCGAGAGCGAAACGGCCGAATATTTCGCAAACGCGCTCAATCGCTGGTCCGAGCGTTATCCGGAGACGATCGTACAAGTGCTGGAAGCCTATTCTGCCAAGCTGCTCCAGTGGCTGTCGTCCGGGCGGATCGATTTCGCCTTGACCGATCGTGTGGTCGAGAACCCCGAAATGTCCTTCGATCTGATCGCGGAAGACGAAATGGCGGTCATTGTCGAGAGATCGAGCCAGCTCTTGCTACCGGGACCCGTCACGCTTGAGACCGCTTCCAAATTGCCGCTGGTCCTTCCGTCCAGCCGGCACGGGTTGCGTTCGATTATCGCGCAACCACTGCAAAAGGCGGGTCTGGACTTAAGTCCCAAGATCGAGGTGGATTCCATGGCCGCGGCCATCAGTTTGGTGAAGATCGGCCGCTACGCGACGATTCTACCCACGGGAGCCATCCACAAAAGCACCGACCGGCGGCGACTCTCCATTCACCCGATACGCGCACCGCGGATCCTGCGCAGCATCTGCCTGGTGCGGATGCGGAACGAGATACCGGACCCAGCCGCTCAGGAGTTCATCGAAGAGTTGCGAAACGCGTTTTCCTCGGCAGGAGAGCGCGCCGCGGTCGAGCTGGACGGCGGAGACGATGAGGTTGGCGTTTCGTCAAAGCTCATTGCCTGACAGCGGACTTCAGACGAGTCGCCAAGCGACCGGCAGCCGATCTAGGCTGAGGGCAGCACGGCGTCTGATCGGTTGAAACCCGGTCGAAAACGCTACGGCAATTACTATCGGCGGTTTCGGGAGATTGAATTATCGGCTGCCCGGCGTTCGTGGTTCCGTGCCATCACGATTTGACCATCGGCACAATCGGAACGCAGGAGTCGTCATGAGCATGTTTCACCTGGGCTGGTTCTTGGGGCCAGGCATCACGGTCCAAGGCTGGAATACGCCCAACTACGCTGCGAGCTACGACTGGACGCAGCCTGACATCTATCAGGATGCGGCGAAAGCGCTCGAACGTGCCTGCTTCGATTTCCTGATCCTGGAGGACACGAGCGCCGTCCCCTATGCCTACAAAGGCTCGATGGATTTCTACCTCAAGAACGCGACCATGACGCCGAAGCTCGATCCGGCGGTTCTGACGCCTTACATTCTCGCGGTGACCAAGCGTCTCGGTGTCGCGCTGACCTTGACCACGACGTTCTATCCGCCCTGGATCCTCGCGCGGCAAATGGCAACGCTCGATCACTACTCGAAGGGGCGGATCGGCTGGAACATCGTGACTGCGACCAGCGATGCGGCCGCGCAGAATTTCGGGTACGCCAAGCAGTTCGAACACGACCAGCGCTACGACATGGCGGACGAATACATCGATCTCGCGGCGCAGCTCTGGGAGGCCTGGGATGCCGACGCCGTGCGCATGGATGTCGAAAACAAGACGTTCATCGATCCGTCGAAGGTGAAAGCGATCAACTTCGAAGGGAAGTACTACAAGTCGCGCGGGCCCCTGAACGTACCGCGCTCGCCGCAGACGAAGCCACTATACGTCGCGCCGGGTGGATCGCCGCGCGGCCGGAAGTTCAGCGGACGCAATGCCGAGGTTGTCCTCGCCGGCGGCGAGTCCATTGCCGAAATGAAGGAATACCGCGCCGAGGTTCGGGCGCATGCCAAGACCTACGGCCGCGACCCGGACAAGATCAAGACGATGTTCATCGCTGGCGTGTTCGTCGCCAGGGACAAGAAGATGGCCGAGGAGATCAAGGAGAACCTGCCGAAGATAAGGCAACAGCGCTTCGAAGCTCATTTGGCGTCGCTTTCCTTCCTGTCGGGCATCGACTTTTCGAAGTTCGACCTCGACATGCCGCTTCCCGAAATCAAGACCAATGGCATGCAGACGATGCTGCGCATGTTCAAGGACGCGGGACCGAAAGCGACCCTGCGTGACATCGGCATGCGGCCGCCCGGCTGGGAGTTGATCGGAACTCCGGACGAGATCGCGTCCGTCATGAAGGAATCGATGGAGGAAATCGGTGGTGACGGCTTCCTGATCACTGGACCGGTTACGCCGCGCTACATCGATACCGTGGTCGACGAACTCGTTCCCGTCCTGCAAAGGCGCGGCCTGACCCGGAAGGATTACAGCCATCAGCATCTGAGGGACAACGTGATGGCCTTCTAGGCCGGAAACGTTCGGCTGGACCAGGAGTGACTCGTGAACAAGCACGACGACATCGCGCTCATGAGCGGCGAAATCTTCAAGTCGCTCATGCGCAACATTGCTTCCAGCGTCGCGGTTATCTCGACGAGCAGCGAGGGGCGTCTGCATGGGATGACGGCAACGGCGGTTTGCAGCGTGAGTGCCGATCCGGCGACGATTCTCATCGTCGTGAACCGATCGACGCGCAGTCATCCGATCATAGCGACGACGAAGCAGTTCACGGTCAACATCCTCGCCGAAGATCAGCAGGCGATCAGCGGCCTTTTCGCGTCGAAGCAGGATAATCCCTTTTCAGCCGTCGAGTATCGGATGGGCCTCAATGGCAATCCGATCATCGTTGGAGCGGCGGCGCATCTCGAATGTTCCACCTACTACGAGCTGGACGTCGGAACGCATACGATTTTCGTCGGGCATGTGACCAGTGGCGATGTGTCGACCGTGCCGCCCCTCGTTTATCACGAAGGCCAATACAAGTCCCTCTCGCCTCGAAAGGCTGAACGAGAGGTGGCGCCGATGTTCCTGGACCGTTGGTCGCCCAGGGCCTTCTCGCCGAGCGAGATCGATGACGAAACTCTGATGTCGTTGTTCGAGGCGGCGAGGTGGGCGCCATCCTCGATGAACGCGCAGCCCTGGCGCTTTATCTATGTCAGGCGCGGGCAGCCGAAATGGCAGCCATTTCTCGAAACCCTCTCGAACACGAACCGATCCTGGTCGGTGCACGCGGCCGCGCTCATCGCGTTCGTGTCGAAGAAAACCTTGCAGTTCGACGGAAAGGAATTCCCGTCACCGACGCACAGCTTCGACACAGGTGCGGCCTGGATGAGCTTTGCGCTCCAGGCGAGCCTGTCGGATTGGTACACGCACGGGATGGCGGGCTTCAACGCCGAGAAGCTCTCGCGCGAGCTCGAGGTCCCGGAGGATTTCGTCATCAATGCCGTCGCTGCGATCGGCAGGCTCGGCGACAGCTCCTCACTGCCCGATCACCTCAAGGCGAGGGAAATCCCCAGCGAACGGAAGGCGCTTTCGGAGCTCGTCTTTAGCGGGACTTTTGGTGGAGCATGAGTGGCGAGGCGATCACGCGGCCGCGGGCATCATCTCGTGCCGCTTCAGCAGCAATGCTGCCGTCGGTCGGATTGGGGACGAGGCTGCTGCTTGGTGATCAGTGCGCCAATGTCGTGCACACGGCTATCGACATCGGATACCGCTATGTGGACACGTCCCCGAGTTACGGGAACGAAGATGCGGTGGGCCGGGGAGTGCGCCTCTCGGGGATCGATCGCCACGACATGTTCGTGACCACGAAGGTCGAACGCGACGATCTTCGTCCCGAGCGCCTGCTCAATTCGGTGCAGCGAAGTATCGATGTTCTTGGCCTCGGTTGGATCGATTTGCTGCTCATCCACTGGCCGAACGCCGAAGTGCCGTTCTCGGAGACATTTTCGGCG
This sequence comes from Bradyrhizobium commune, assembly GCF_015624505.1. NCBI lineage: Bacteria > Pseudomonadati > Pseudomonadota > Alphaproteobacteria > Hyphomicrobiales > Nitrobacteraceae > Bradyrhizobium > Bradyrhizobium commune. Next base: position 1,507,020 of record NZ_CP061379.1, read on the forward strand.
ATGCGCGCGCTTCAGCAGTCGGGCGTCGTATCGCATGTGGGCGTCGCCAACTTCCCGATCGCGATGCTCGACGAGGCCATGGCCGCCGCCAATCAGGCAGGCACGGAGCTGTTCGCGAACCAGATCGAGGTTCATCCCTCTCTTCCGCAACCACGCCTCGTCTCCGCATGTATCGCGAGAGGAGTGCGGCCGATCGCCTACTCGCCGATGGGCCGAGAAGATCTTGGCCACGCTGCGGTTCTAGGCGTCGCCGGTCGTATTGGGCGGACGCCGGCGCAGGTCATACTCCGCTGGCACATTCAGAGAGCCGTTCTGCCGGCGCCAATCCCGGACACGGGCGAGCCGCGGCAAATCGCCTCCCAGTTCGACCTGTTTGATTTCGAGCTCTCCGAGGACGACATGGCGGTGCTGAGCGCGGTCGGTCCAGAGAAGCGGTATTTCTCGCCTGCATGGGCTCCAGCATGGGATCCGCAGGACTGAAGCAGTCAGCAGAATGGCGAACAAGGAGGCGATAGATGCGTCGACGAGATTTTCTCAAAGGCATGGCCGCGAGCACGCTGCCGTTGCCTGCTTTCGCCCAGGCCAAAACCACCACCCTGAGGATCATCAAGGGTCAGAACCTCGGAAGCGTCGATCCGATCTGGACCACGGCGGCCGCCACGCAGGATTTCGGCTTCATGGTGTTCGACACCATCGTTGGCGCGGACGCCGACTTCGCGCCGAAGCCGCAGATGGCCGAAGGATGGACGATCGAGGATGGCGACAAGACCTATGTCTTCAAGCTTCGCGAGGGACTTAAATTCCATAATGGCGAACCGGTCAGGTCCGTCGATTGCATCGCTTCGATGCGGCGTTGGTGGACGCGGGATGTCGCCGGACAGATGGTCGCTGCCGTCACGGATTCCGTGGATGTCATCGACGATCGTACGTTCAGGATGCGATTGAAGTCGCCCTTCCCCTTGCTTCTCGACGCCCTGGGCAAGCTGAGCCCGGCGAGCTGCATCATTATGCCTGAGAGCATCGCGAAGACGGATCCGTTCAAGCAGATCCCCGAAGCCATCGGCAGCGGTCCCTTCAAGTTCCTTACGAGCGAGTGGGTGCCTGGGCACAAGGCGTCCTTCGCGAAGTTCGCCGATTATATTCCTCGATCGGAACCCTTCAGCGGACTTGCCGGCAACCATGCCGCGGCCGTCGACCGGGTCGAGTGGTCGTTCATCGGCGATGCCGCGACGGCAGCGGCTGCCATGCAGTCGGGCGAGCAGGACTATTGGGACGGTCTGCCGGTCGATCTCGTGCCGCTCATGAAAGATAATCAAAACCTCGTTGTCGGACCGAGAAGTCTGAGCGCCACGAACTACACGTTCGTCATGAACCATCTCCAGGCGCCATTCAACAACCCGGCGATCCGCCAAGCTGTTGCGATGGCGATTGACCAGGGCGAATATCTGACAGCCGCGACGGCCGGCCTTCCCGAAAATGGCGGGGCTTGTCCAAGCTTCTATACCTGCAACTCGCCATACGCGAGCGAGGTGGGTTCCGCCGTGCTGAAGGAAAAAAATATCGAAAAGGCGAAGGCGGCTCTGAAGGCGGCCGGCTATGCCGGCGAGAAGGTCGTGTTCATCGGAGCGAGTGAGCCACCCGCGCTGGCGGCGATTGCTCAGGTCTCGGACGATCTTCTCAGGCGCATCGGTTTCAACGTCGAGTTCGTGACGACCGATTTTGCCGGAATGATCCAACGCCGCGTCAACAAGGGGCCGGTCGACAAGGGAGGATGGAGTGCTTTCAACAGCACCTATGGCGCTGTCGATCTTCGCAATCCGTCGGTCAACTCGCTGCTTCGCGGGGCGGGAGAGCAATCCTGGTTTGGCTGGCCGACCAATCCGCGACTTGAGGAACTCCGTAACCAGTGGTTCCTCCTGACGAATATGGAAGAGAGGGTCAAGGTTGCCCACGAGATCCAGATCGAGGCCTTCAAGACGCTTCCGTATATTCCGATTTGCTACTCGTATCCGCCGATTGCCTATAGCAAAAAACTGACGGGCGTTACGCGGCAGCCGATCAATTCGTTCTGGGGGATTGGAAAGCAGTCCTGAGACGCACGACCCTCGCGCGATAAAGCCGACGTATCAAGAAAGGTGTGTTCATGAGCGACTTCGATCTCGTTCTTACCGGGCAGGTGGTGCGAACCGACAGGGTGATAGAAAACGGCTATGTCGCCATCCGGGACGAGACCGTCGAACTGATAGGAAGCGGCGAACCTCCGGCTGCGCGCGAACGCCAGGATTTTGGAAAGTCTTACGTGCTCCCGGGGGCCATCGACGCTCAGGTCCATTCCAAATCGCAACTCGGGCAGGAGGATTTCATCTGGTCGACCCGTGCGGCAGCGGCCGGCGGCGTCACCACCGTCGTCGATATGCCTTACGATGCCGGCTTCCTCGTGTGTACCGGCGATCGGGTCAGGCAAAAGATCAAGGAGGCGGGTGAGCAGACACGCGTGGACTTCGCGCTCTATGGAACGATTGATCCCGCGGATGGCCCGCGGCATATCGCGGGCATGGTCGAAGCCGGCGTCTCGGCGTTCAAGTTTTCAACCTTCAACACGGATTCGAAGCGCTTCCCGCGCATCCCCCCGCAGGATCTTTATGCCTGCTTCACGGAAATCGGCAGGTTCGGTCTGGCTGCGGGCGTCCACAACGAAAACGACGAGATGGTGCGCGCCGCAATGGCCAGCGTCGAGGCCAGCGGAATCACTGACTATCGCGCGCACGCACTATCGAGGCCGCCGGTCACCGAAACGCTCGCGATGGCCGAGGTGTATGAACTTGGTGCGCAATCCGGATGTTCGACCCATGTCGTCCATTGCTCCGTAGGACGTGGATATGATCTGTGTGAGGGTTACCGCCAGCAGGGCTTCGATACCACCGTCGAGGCATGCATCCACTATCTGACGCTCGATGAAGAGAACGACGTCGCGCGGTTGGGTGGCAAGGCCAAAATCAATCCTCCGGTCAGGCCGCGAGCTGAGGTCGAATCTCTCTGGCAACATCTTGCGGCGGGTCACGTGACGGTCGTCTCGACCGATCACGTGAGCTGGTCGGAGAACCGGAAGGCTGATCCGGTCATGTTGAAGAACTCGTCGGGCGTCCCCGGCCTCGAGGTGCTCTATCCGTTGCTCGTCAAGGGGCTCGTTGAACGTCGCCTCGACATTTCCCTTGCCGCTCGCCTGCTTGCGGCCAATCCGGCCCGCCTTTTCAGGTTTGGACATCGAAAGGGAGCGCTTGAGCGGGGACGCGACGCCGACGTTGTGGTTATGGCGCATGCACCGCATCGGTATGACCCGGAAGAATCCGGCCACAACTTTGTCACGTGGAGCCCGTACGCAGGCATCGAGCTGCCCTACCGACCGGTCGCAACTTATCTCCGCGGCAAGCTGGTGTTCGATGGCAAGGATGTGCTGGCAGAGCCAGGCTCGGGCGCCTTCGTTCGGCCGCCGGCTCTTCGCCCCTCGCTCGCAAGGAACGAATCGGTAGCCGCCTGAGAAAGGCAGCTGCTCGTGGATACTCGAACGACCCCGTGCGGATGTCGCGTGGGGTCGTTTTAATACTGTCCGATGTCGGCCGTGACGCGGTCGAGAATGCTCTTGGGCGCGCGGACGAACTCCGAGCGGCTCAAAGGCTCGCCGTCGCCGGGACGTGTCGTCGCAATCATCGCGATCTTGGTCACGGTGAGATTTTCATGGAGCGGATCGCAGCGATCGGCCTTGACCCCGTCGATGACCATCAGGTCCTCATGCCCGCGGAAGCGGGCGGCGAGGGCCCATTCAACTTCGCGCGGGTTCTCGATATCGACATCGTCGTCCACGACGGTGATCAATTTCAGCAAGTTGACCTGCCCCATCGCAAGCATCGCCGCGCGCTTGCCTTCCCCCAATCGCGGCTTGTGCATGGAAATGATCGCATGAAGGCGGCCCATACCGCCTTCGGTGATCAGCACCCGCCGTACGGCCGGTATCATGCGCTGCAGCGCCTGACGGAGTGTCGCGCCGATCGCGATCCCACCAAGGAGACAGTGCTCGCTGGCGTAGCCAGGCAAAATGGCCTGGTAAATCGCGTCATGCCGCCGGGTGATGCATGAAATCCGCCCCCCCAAGCCCGCGCCATAGCTGACATAGAAGCCGTGAAACTCCGAAACCGGGCCTTCCTCGATCTGCTCTTCGGGATCGAGCTCTCCCTCCAGGACGATTTCGGCGTCAGCCGGGACTTCCAGGTCGACGGTCTTGCATTTGACCAACCTCAGAGGCTCACCAAGCATGCCGCCGACATTGTCGAATTCGTCATCGCCAAGACCAAGATACAATTGCGAGCCAAGAAGTACGGCAGGATGGTTTCCAATGGCGACCGCGATGGGCAACCGTCGGCCGAGCGCCTTGGCTTTTTCTGCCAACAAGTTGAGATGATGATTCTTGGCGATGCCCGCCATGATCCTGCCGCCGCCCTCGAGGCGAAGCCGCGCAATGGATACGTTGCGGCGCCCGTTCTCCGGATCCTTCGCGATGATCACGCCGGCGGTGATGTAGGGCGCCGTCTCGCGTTCGAACCAGGTTGGAACGGGCAGGGAGGCCCGCAGATCGATGTCGCCGGACTGGACGACCTCATGTACGGGTGCGGAGCCGCTCATCACCGGCTTTATCGGATGGGACAGTGCTTGCAGACAAAGATCGTCGAGCTTCTCGGGCGCGACGTTCAGCCCGAGGGCGAACCTCTCCCGCGAGACGAGAAGATTGCCGAGGACGGGTAGGGATCCTGTTTGTTCAAACAGAATAGCCGGGCCGCGATCCCTGAGGGCAAGGACAGCCCCTACTTCAAATTTCGGATCGATTGGCCGCTTCACCCGGTGAAGGGCTCCCAGCTTGTCGAGCTGCGATAGGAACGCGCGCATGCTTTGGTCGGTCATTGATTTGCGCTCTCAAGGATCGTTTTGTTGGTGGCGCCTGCGATGTCCAGTGACCTGACAGCCTCGTAGAGCGTGGCGGCGCCCATCGCCACTGCGTCTGGATCAGCCCATTCGTCAGGACTGTGGCTTTTACCTTCGAGGCACGGGATAAACAGCATGGCCGAGCGACCGATGCGAGCAACGAAGGCGGCGTCGTGGCCGGCTCCGGAGGCCAATTCCGTGGTCTTGTAACCGAGCTTCGCCGCGCTGTTCGTCAGCACATCTCGAAGGTGCGCGTCGCATGGGGTCGGATCGGTCCTGGAGATGATCGCGAAACGATCGCGCTTGACCCCGATCCGGCTTGCTGCGTCGAGGCTATAACGATCGAGCAGCAGCACAAATTCGTCGAGCTGCCCGCTATTTTCAGCCCGGATGTCCAGAACCAGTCGCGCCTGCCCGGGGACCACATTTGCCGCGTTGGGCGAGATTTCGATGATTCCTGTGGTGACCACGAAGTGCCCGCGGCCGCTATTCGCCTGCAAGACACCCTGCTCGGCGGCCCAGGAAATGATCTCGGCGGCTGCGACGCCGGCGTCCCGTCTCAAATTCATCGGTGTCCCACCGGCATGGTCGGCAGAACCGAGCAAAATCAGCTCCACCCGCGCGATTCCGACGATTGCGGTGACGATCCCAAGATCGATGCCTGCGTTCTCGAGAACCCGTCCTTGCTCGATGTGAAGCTCGAGATAGGCCGATATTTTCGGCGGCACCACGCGTTCGAGCGCGGACGGAACGCCGCCGACCCTGGCAATAGCCTCGGACAAACGCTCGCCGCGCTTATTCGTCCGAGACAGCGTTTCGGGGCTCAAGGCACCGGCCATTGCGCGGCTGCCGATGCAGGAGATTCCGTAGTCGCTGGGTTCTTCGGCCAGGAAGTCGACGATCTCAAGCGGGTGATCGAGGCGTTGGCCCGACCTGATCACTGCGCGTGCGACCTCAAGCGCAGCAACGAGGCCTGCTGCTCCGTCAAATCGTCCCCCTGATGGCACCGTGTCCGAATGCGATCCGAGCATGATCGGAGGGAGCGAGAGGCGTCCATCCAACCGGCCTATCAGGTTGCCTCCAGCGTCCATGCGGATGGACAAGCCAGCATCGACGAAGAGATTGCTGAGCCAGGTCCGCCCCTCGTCAAAGCGGGTCGTGAACGACCGACGGGTCCAGGGGCGATCGGGTTCCGTGATGGCGGCGAGCGCCATCAGGTCGGTCCACAGACGGTCGGCGTCGATGCTCGACGCTCTCGGATCGAAGGGCATACCTTACCTGAATATGCAGCCGGGTTGCCTGGCCAATAATCGTTTCCGGAAACGGGCATCAGAAACTTTGCCGTGGCCAGCATTCTGCACCGGGGCCGTTGACAGGGTGTTGCGGCCGGCGCATCTGCGAGGGATAGGAGAATGGATGTCGAGCCAGGCGCGATTGATCGTCGGAATTACTGGAGCGTCGGGCATCGCATACGGTGTCCGGCTCCTGAAGTTGCTGCGACAGGCCCCGGTCGAAACCCATCTTGTGGTGTCGCGGGCGGCTGAGATCGCCATGGCCCACGAAGGTCCCGTGAAAGTGTCGGATGTGCGCGATCTCGCGGATCGCTGGTACAGGTTCGATGATGTGGCTGCACCGATTTCTTCCGGATCGTTTCGCACGCAAGGCATGATCATTGCGCCATGCTCGATCAGAACGATGTCCGAGATCGCGACCGGGGTCACGTCCTCGCTCTTGTCGCGCGCGGCCGACGTCGTGCTCAAGGAGCGTCGCCGGCTGACATTGCTGGTGCGCGAGGCTCCGCTTCATACAGGGCATCTCAGGACAATGACTACGCTGTCTGAATTGGGCGCGATTATCTATCCGCCGGTACCGGCGTTGTATACGAAGCCGGCGGATATTGAGGAGATGATCGATCAAACCGTCGGACGCGTGCTTGATCTTTATGATATCGATCTTGGTGTCGTTACGCGGTGGAAGGATAATGGGCGTGGTTGAGACGCCATATCGCGGTGTGATGCTGGAACGTTCGGTCGGGGTCATCTGATGGATAGGTTTAACCTCGGCAGCTATTCCAGACCAATCTCGACGCCTTCCCCGGACGCGCAGCGTTGGTTCGACGCAGGGCTCAACTGGTGCTACGCCTTCAACAAGACGGAAGGGATCAAGTGTTTTCGGAAAGCACTCGGACATGATCCTGAATGTGCCATGCTGCATTGGGGCATCGCGTACGGAAGCAGTCCATTTTACAACCTGACCTGGCGCGATCATGGCGAGCGCGAGGCGAACGCTGCGACAGGCATTGCCTTTGAACACATCGAGCTGGCGCGCACGTCCTTCCATATGGCGAGCGAGGTCGAGAAGCGGCTGGTCGAAGCTCTGGCTTGCCGTATCCAGAGGCCGCATGCGGTCCCACCCGAGGAGTTCGATCGTTGGGACGACGCGTACGCGGCTGAGATGCGCAGGGTTCATTTTGATTATCCCGACGATCCAGATGTCACGGCACTTTTCGTCGAGGCGCTGATCACCAGGACGCCGCGACGTCTGTGGGATGTCAAGACGGGGCGACCCGCAAGGAACTCGGACGTGATCGAGGCACTTTCCGTCTGCGAGCGCGGCATCGATGTCGTCCATTCGTCAGGCCGGCAACCAAACCCGGCGCTTCTGCATCTGCATATCCATATTCTGGAGATGTCGAACGAGCCCGAGAGAGCCGCGGCTTCCGCGGCTGCTCTGGCGCCCTTGTGTCCGGATGGCGGGCACCTGAACCACATGCCTGCTCACGTCTATATGCTCATCGGCAATTACCGCGCCGCAAAGGAAGCCAGCGAACGGGCGATCGCGGCCAACGACAAGTTTCTTGCTTACGCGGGGTTATTAACCCCCTACACGACTGCATGCGCTCACGATCTTCTCCTGATGATGCATGCTTGCATGTTCCTGGGGCGATGCGGCGACGCGATCGGTGCAGCCGACAAGCTCTCGGGCATGGCGACTGACGAAGTCCTCGCGGTCCGTGATCGGCCGAAGTTCACGACGAGCCTTGAAGGCTACAACTCGATGCGCACGCACGTGATGGTGCGCTTCGGAAAATGGAGCGAAATAATCGACGAGCCTTTGCCTCGAGATCCTGAGACCTATCCGGTTACGACGGCCATGCTCCACTACGCGAAGGGCGTAGCGTACGCAACGTTGCGCGATTTTGTTGCCGCGGAGCGCGAGAGGACACTCTTCCTCGAACGAGTCTCGCTTATTCCGACAGATCGCAAGGTCTTCAACAACACCGCAAAGAGCATTCTCTCGGTTGCGGCAAGCATGCTCGAGGGAGAGCTGGCCTACCATCAAGGGCATTACGAAGCAGCATTCTCCCATTTGCGAGAGGCGGTATCGAGAGATGACGGTCTGGAGTATGTCGAGCCTTGGGCCTGGATGCATCCCCCTCGGCACGCGCTCGGAGCGTTGCTCGCCGAACAGGCGTACTTCGCGGAAGCCGAGCAATGTTTCCGTGACGACCTCGGCTTGAGTCGAGGCGTTCAAAGATGCGCCCAGCACCCCGACAACATCTGGGCGCTTCAGGGTTTGGTCGAGTGCCTGGAGGCACGCCGGGCCACCGACGAGCTAAATGAGATCGAGGTTAGGTTAGGGCAAGCTCGGTTATTGGCTGATATGCCCATCGAGGCTGCCTGCATGTGCCGACGTGGTTCGACCAAGCCATCGGGGCCACGGTCCTGCTGCTGAGAGGCAGAAACCGGGCCATGCGGTGCCTGATCGCACCCACTCGCGCTGATGAGATCGCCTTCGTTCTGGGCGGGCGCGTGCCCGCCGGACATCGCGATCATCGAACGCCTGCGCCGGCGCGCGAGGGCTTGCGCGCGCCCGGGCCCGGATGAACATGCACCTCCTTGGCCGACAGCGGCTCGCCGCATTCGGAGCAGACCATGACGGGGTCGAACATCTTGTGGCAGTTCTTGTGCTCGTGCAGCAACGGTCGTCCGCGCGAGTCGACCATGTGGATGTTGCCCCAGTGCACGATCGACATGATGATCGGATAGAGGTCGAGACCCTTCTGCGTCAGGATATATTCGTAGCGCTTGGGCGCGTCCTGATAGGGGATCTTGCGAAGGACGCCAAAGCGAACGAGCTTCTTCAGCCGGTCCGCCAGGAGGTGCCGGGTCACGCCGAGCGATGACTGGAACTCGTCGAACCTGCGGATCCGAAGAAAACATTCACGCAGGATGAGCAGGCTCCAGCGGTCACCGATGACCGCCACGGTGCGGGCCAGCGAGCACGGCTCCTCTTCGAGCGCATCCCATTTCATCAACGTTCTCCGGTCCATCTGCATTGGCGATACAAATAAATTCTAAATCAGAACTCACGCCATTTCAATAGGATGACGAGATTATAAGGCTTCAGGCCATGTTATATGACGACAATCATATTGACAGTTCTAAAATAGAACTTTAGAAACCCCGCCACGATCAATCAGGCGGCAAGCAATCGCCGCCATCGAAGGGAAGGGCGTTCCATGGCTGCTCCGCTCAAGGTCGAGTTTCACTTCGATTTCGGCAGCCCCAATGCCTACCTTGCCGAGCTCGCGCTGCCCGCGATTGAGCAGCGAACGGGCGTGACGTTCGACTACGTGCCGGTGCTGCTCGGCGGCGTCTACAAGGCGACCGGCAACATGTCGCCCGCCGAGTCGCTGCGCGGGATCAAGAACAAGCCGGACTACAATGCGCTCGAGACCGAGCGTTTCCTGCGCCGTCACAACATCACGAAATTCAAGACGAACCCGTTCTTCCCGGTGAATACGCTGATGCTGATGCGCGGCGTTGTCGCGGCCGGGTTCGAGGGGATGTTCGAGTCCTACTTCCGCGCGGCGTATCACCACATGTGGGTCGAGCCCAAGAAGATGGACGACCCGCAGGTGTTCCGCGAAGCGTTCCTGTCATCGGGGCTCGACATCGACCGCATCATCGCCCGCGCCCAGCAGGACGACGTCAAGAAGAAGCTGATCGAGAACACAAGCAGCGCCGTGGCGCGCGGCACGTTCGGCTCTCCGACGTTCTTCGTCGGCGACCAGATCTACTTCGGCAAGGACAGCCTGCGCGACGTCGAGGACGAGATCGTTGCGCAATTGGCCGCGGCGCAGCGCAAGCGCGCCTGACCGCGCGTCAGGATCCGGAACGAGCCGAGCCCGCAAAGGGCCTTTCAACGGGAGGTGTCATTGGCAAACTGGCAGCAGGCTGCAGCCGAAATCACGAACGCGTTGCCGCACCGCATCCATGAGGTGATGGACCGCTATGTCGCCGCCACACCCGACCGGACGGCGCTGATCGAAGACAATGCCAGCCTGACTTATCGCGAACTCGACCGGGCGGTTGACGCTACGGCGGACGCCCTCCGCGCGCTCGACGTTCGCGCCGGCGATCGCCTGATGATCGTCAGCGAGAACTCGATCGCGCTCGCGTGCCTCCTGTTCGCTGCAAGCCGCCTCGATGCCTGGGCGATTGTCGCCAACCCGCGGCTGTCGCGGCGCGAGCTCGATCAGATCAGGGATCACAGCGGCGCCCGGCGCATGTTCTTCACGGCAGAGGTCTCCGAAGAGGCGGCCGCGCACGCGACGCGTTACGAGGCTCCGTTGCAGGATGTCGGGCCGCTCCGCGGCATCGGCGTCTCCGCGCTGAACCGGGATACTCAGGCCGAGCCGGTCGAGGCGGATGGCACACGGCAAGTGGCGGTCCTCATCTACACGTCAGGCACCACTGGAACGCCGAAGGGCGTCATGCTCACGCATCGGAACCTGCTGTTTTCGGCGCGAACCACGGCGACCTTGCGCAACATGACGGCGGACGACGTGCAGTATTGCGTGCTGCCGATCTCGCACATTGTCGGCATCTCGCTCTTGACGATGACGCTGATGGTCGGCGGCATCACCCGGCTGGTCACCAAATATAATCCGGCTGCGCTGGCCAAGGCGCTGGCCGAGGAAGGCATCACGCTCCTGAACGGCGTGCCCGCCACCTACCAGCGGCTGCTGGAATACAAGCAGATGGCGGGCTTGCAGAGGCTGGCGCGCGGCGCGCTGCGCCTGATGAGCGTCGCCGGCGCGCCGCTCGACCTCGAGCTCAAGGCAAGGGTCGAGAAGGAGCTCGGTCTTCCGCTCGGCAACGCCTTCGGCATTACTGAATGCTCGCCCGGTATTTCCGGCGTGCGGCCCGAGGCGCCGCGCAGCGACAATTCGGTCGGCGTCCTCGTGCCGGGTATCGAGGCCCGGATCGTGGCGCGCGACGGCACCATCGTGACGAACGGCGATATCGGCGAACTGCATGTCCGCGGACCGAACGTGATGCGCGGCTATTATCGGGCGCCGGACCTCACCGCGAAAGCGATCGACCCGGACGGGTGGTTCAACACGGGCGACCTCGCGCGCTTCGAGGGCGATGCGCTGTTCATCGTTGGCCGCACCAAGGAGATGATCATCCGCTCGGGCTTCAACGTCTATCCCGCCGAGATCGAGGCGGTGCTGAGCACCCATCCCGACGTGGTGCAATGCGCCGTGGTCGGGCGGCCGGTCATGGGCAATGAAGAGATCGTGGCCTTCGTCCAGCTGCTCAAGGGCTCCTCGACCACCGCGCAGGACGTAATGGCGCATGTCGCGCCGGAGCTCACCTCGTACAAGCGGCCGTCCGAGATCATCCTCATGGACGCGCTGCCGGCCACTTCGACCGGCAAGCTCCTGAAACACAAGCTGGCGGAATCGCTGCGCAACTGAAGCGAGCGAGATCGCTTCAAAGTCTCATAAGGAGAAATCCGTGCAGAAGAGAAACAGGACGGTTGCGGTGATCGGCGCCGGTGACTTTATCGGCGGCGAGATTGCCAAGAAATTCGCTTCGGAAGGCTTCACGGTTTTCGCCGGCCGTCGTAACGGCGACAAGCTCGTGCCGCTGGTCAAGGACATCGAGGCCGCCGGCGGCGAGATCCACGCCCGCTCGCTCGACGCACGCAATGAGAGGGAGATCGTCTCCTTCCTCAATGACGCCGACAAGCACGCGCCGCTCGAGGTCTGCATCTTCAACATCGGCGCCAACGTCAATTTCCCGATCCTGGAGACCACCGAGCGCGTGTTCCGGAAAGTCTGGGAGATGGCCTGCTATTCCGGCTTCCTTGCCGGGCGCGAGGCAGCGCGGCTGATGCTGCCGCATGGAGGCGGCAACATCTTCTTCACCGGCGCGACCGCGTCCTTGCGCGGTGGGTCCGGCTATGCCGCCTTCGCCAGCGCCAAGTTCGGCCTGCGGGCCGTCGCGCAGGCGATGGCGCGCGAACTCGGACCGAAGAACATCCATGTCGCTCACCTCATCATTGACTCCGGCGTCGATACCGAATGGGTGCGGCAGCGCCGGCTCGAAGCGCTCGGCCCCAATGCGCTCGACGATCCGGACCTGCTGATGCCGCCCGCGTCTGTGGCCGCGTCCTACTGGCAGCTCTACCAGCAGCCCAAGAGCGCCTGGACGTTCGAGCTCGAGATCCGTCCCTTCGGCGAGAAGTGGTAGGGAGGGCGTCCCATGGAGCTCGCGCTGTCTCCGGAAGACGCGGCGTTTCGCGACGAGGTCCGCGCGTTCATCAAGGACAATTATCCGGCCGCGATGCGCGTCCCCAATCCGGAGACCGACCTTTCGAAGGAGCAGATGCTGCTGTGGCATCGCATCCTCCACAAGAAGGGCTGGATCGCGCCGCTCTGGCCCAAGGACTATGGCGGGCCCGGCTGGTCCATCACCCGTCGTTTCATCTTCGAGCAGGAGACGACGCGCGCCGGCACCATGCCGCCCCTGGCGTTCAGCGTCACCATGGTCGGTCCGGTGATCTACACCTTTGGCAACGAGGCCCAGAAGCAGAAATTTCTGCCGCGCATTCTTTCTGGCGAGGATTGGTGGTGCCAGGGCTATTCGGAGCCCGGATCGGGCTCGGACCTCGCCACCGTCCGCACCAAGGCGGTGCGCGACGGCGACCACTACATCGTCAACGGTCACAAGACCTGGACCACACTGGCGCAGCACGCCGACTGGATCTTCTGCCTGGTGCGGACCGATCCGGCCGCCAAGCCGCAATCCGGCATTTCCTTCCTCCTGATCGATATGAAGTCGCCGGGCGTCACCGTGCGCCCGATCATCACCATCGACGGCTCCCACGAGGTCAATGACGTCTTTCTCGAAGACGTGCGCGTACCCGTCGCGAACCTGATCGGCGAGGAAAACAAGGGCTGGACCTACGCCAAATTCCTGCTCGGCAATGAGCGCACCAGCATGGCCGGCATCGGCCGCTCGACGCGCTACATCGCCAGGCTGAAGCAGATCGTGAAGGCGGAGATCCCGGAAGACGATCCGGTGCATCTCGAATTCATCAGAGACATTGCCAAGGTCGAGCTCGACGTGCTGGCGCTGGAAGCGACCGAGTTGCGCGTCGTTGCCCAAATGGCCCGCGGCATCGACCCGGGGCCGGCGGCCTCGTTGTTCAAGATCCGCGGCACCGAGATCTTCCAGGACATCACCGAGCTGACCCATCGCGCGACCGGCAATTACGGGCTGGCCATCCGCGAGCATCCGGTCAGCGCCAATCGCTTCATGCCGGGGCCGGAATACGGGCACACCGCATCGGAAAAATACCTGAACTCGCGCAAGCTCTCCATCTACGGCGGATCAAACGAGATCCAGCGCAACATCATCGCCAAGGCCGTGCTCGGTCTTTAGCAAACAGCAGCACGGGAGGAAGCGGATGGATATCCAGTTCACGGAAGAGCAGGAGCTGCTCCGATCCAGCGTCCAGCGCCTGCTGCGCGACCAGTATGATTTCGATGCACGCCGCAAGATCCTCGCGAGCGAGGAAGGGACCGGCCGCAGCCAATGGCAGGCCTTCGCCGAGCTCGGCCTGCTGGCGGCGCCGTTCGCCGAGGAGGTCGGCGGTCTCGGCGGCGGTCCGCTGTCGACCATGATCATCATGCAGGAGTTCGGCCGTCACCTCGTGGTCGAGCCGTTCGTCGAGACGGTGGTGCTCGCAGGCCACCTGCTCGAGCGCGCCGGGTCGGCCGGGCAGAGGCAAGGCTTCATTCCGGACATCATCGCCGGCACCAGGACCTGGGCGCTTGCCTGGAGCGAAAAGGGCTCGCGCTTCGATCTCGCCAGCGTCGCCACCACGGCACGGCGCGAGGGCAAGGGCCATGTGCTGACCGGTGAGAAGACCGCGATCATCGCCGCGCCCTGGGCGGACTATCTGATCGTTTCGGCGCGGACCTCCGGTCAGCAGCGCGATCGTAACGGCGTCAGCCTCTTTATTGTTGACCGCCGCGCCGCCAACCTCGATCTCCAGAGCTTCAAGACGATCGACGGCCGTCGCGCGGCGGAGATCAGCCTGCGCGGCGTCGCCGGCCAGTTGCTGGGCGAGGAGGGCGAGGGCGTGACCGCGCTGGAAGCCTGTCGCGACCGTGCCATCGGCGCGCTCTGCGCCGAGGCGGTCGGTGCGATGGCTGAGCTGAATTCCGCGACGCTGGACTATTCCAAGACCCGCAAGCAGTTCGGCACGACGATCGGATCCTTCCAGGTGTTGCAGCATCGGATGGTCGACATGTTCATCGCCCATCAGGAGGCACTTTCGCTGATGCAGCATCTCACGCTGACCCTGGATGCAGGCGAGGCTGGAGTTTCGCGGCTAGCGTCCGGAGCCAAGACCAAGATCGGCTATGCCGGCAAATTCATCGCCGACCAGGCGGTGCAGCTGCACGGCGGCATGGGCATGACTGACGAATTGAACGTCGGGCATTATTTCAAGCGGATTTCCTCCATCAACATCCAATTCGGCGATCCCGCCTTTCACCTGTTGCGCTACGCGCAGCTTGATGCGGCAGCCTAGCAGAGAGGCAGACATGACGACTGAAGCAGTGATCGTTTCCACCGCGCGCACCGGCGTCGGCAAGGCCTATCGCGGCGCGCTCAACAACACCGACGGTCCGACGCTCGCCGGCCACGTGATGGCCGAGGCTGTGAAGCGCGCCGGCATCGCGCCCGGCGAGGTCGAGGACGTGGTGATGGGCTGCGCCATGCAGCAGGGCACCATGGTGATGAACGTCGCCCGCAAGGGTGCGATCCGCGCCGGCCTGCCGGTCACGGTCGCTGGCACCACGATCGACCGGCAATGCGCCTCCGGCCTCCAGGCGATCGCGGTTGCCGCGCGCTCGGTGATGCTTGACGGCGTCGAGATCGCGATCGGCGGCGGCATCGAGTCGATCAGCCTGGTGCAGAACGACCACATGAACCGCTTCCACGCCGTCGACGACGAGCTAATGGCGATGAAGCCCGAAATGTACATGTCGATGCTGGAGACGGCCGAAGTGGTCGCCGATCGCTACAAGATCGGACGCGACCGGCAGGACGAATACTCGCTCGAATGCCAGCGCCGCGTCGGTGCCGCATTGCAGGGCGGCCGCTTCGCAGACGAGATCGTGCCGATCACGACCAGGATGGCCGTCGTCGACAAGGACACCAGGGACGTCACGTATCAGCAGGTGACCTTGTCCAAGGACGAGGGCCCGCGTCCGGACACGACCGCAGAAGGCCTTGCCAAGATCAAGCCGGTGTTCGAGGGCAAGACCATCAGCGCCGGCAATGCCAGCCAGCTCTCCGATGGCGCTTCCGCCTGCGTGATCATGAGCGACAGGGTCGCCGCGCAGAAGGGCTTGAAGCCGCTCGGCATCTTCCGCGGCTTCGTCGCCGCCGGCGTCGAGCCGGACGAGATGGGCGTCGGTCCCGTGGTCGCGATCCCGCGGCTCCTGAAGCGGCACGGTCTGAAGATCGACGACATCGATCTCTGGGAGCTCAACGAAGCCTACGCGGTGCAGGTGATCTATTGCCGCGACAAGCTCGGCATCGATCCCGACAAGCTCAACGTCGATGGTGGCTCGATCGCGATCGGCCATCCCTATGGCATGACGGGTTCACGGCTGACCGGCCATCTCCTGATCGAGGGCCGGCGGCGCAAGGCGAAATACGGCGTGGTCACCATGTGCATCGGCGGCGGCATGGGCGCGGCCGGCCTGTTTGAAATCGTCCACTGATCGGAAAACGGAGTTTTCGCGTGAAGACAGCAATCACTGAACTTTTCGGCATCCAGCATCCGATCATCCAGGGCGGCATGCACTATGTCGGCTTCGCCGAGATGGCGGCGGCCGTGTCGAATGCCGGCGGCCTCGGCATCATCACGGGCCTGACCCAGAGGACGCCGGAACTGCTGGCGAAGGAAATCGCGCGCTGCCGCGACATGACGGACAAGCCGATCGGCGTGAACCTGACGTTCCTGCCGAGCTTCACGGCGCCGCCTTATCCGGAATACATCGCCGCGATCAGGGAGGGTGGCGTGAAGGCCGTGGAGACCGCCGGCCGCAGCCCGGAAGCGTACATGCCGGCCCTGAAGGCCGCCGGCATCAAGGTGATCCACAAATGCACCTCGGTGCGGCATTCGCTGAAGGCCGAGAAGATCGGCTGCGACGCGGTCAGCGTCGACGGTTTCGAATGCGGCGGTCATCCCGGCGAGGATGATATCCCGAACATGATCCTGCTGCCGCGGGCGGCCGACGAACTGAAGATTCCGTTCGTGGCATCGGGCGGCATGGCGGACGCCCGAAGCCTCGTTGCGGCGCTGTCGATGGGCGCCGCCGGCATGAACATGGGCACCCGCTTCATCGCGACCAGGGAAGCCCCGGTCCATGACAACGTGAAGCAGGCGCTGGTCAGGGCGACCGAGCTCGACACGGTGCTGGTGATGCGCGCGCTGCGCAACACCGAACGCGTGCTGAAGAACAAGGGCGTCGACGAGCTTCTCCAGATCGAGCGCGAGAAGGGCGCCGCGCTGAAGATCGATGACATCCACGAACAGGTCGCCGGCGTCTACCCCAAGGTGATGATCGACGGCCAGATGGATGCCGGCGCGTGGAGCTGCGGCATGGTGGTCGGCCTGATCCACGACATCCCGACGGTCAAGGAGCTGATCGACCGCATCATGCGCGAGGCCGAGCAGATCATCCGGCAGCGGCTGACCGGCTTCCTCGACGGTGCTTTCGAAACCACACCGGCCCGCGCGGTCGCCTGATCGCGAAAGGATTACACCAGCATCGAAGGAGCGAACATGAGCGTCATCGGCAGCTATCAATATCCCACCATGGAATCGGTGATCTATGGCAAGCCGGCGGCGGAGGCGCTCCGCGAGGAAGCTGAGCGGCTCGGGGCCAAGCGCGTCTACCTGATCGCGAGCCGTACGCTCAACACGACGACGGACGAGATCGAGAAGATCCGCGCAGCGCTGGGCGACCGTCACGCCGCGACGTTTGACGGCATCCCGCAGCACACCACCCGCGAGGTGGTGGTCAAGGTCGCGAAGCACGCCCACGACGCCAAGGCCGATCTGGTGGTTGCGATCGGCGGCGGCTCGGTGGTTGATGCCGCCAAGATCGTGCTGATGTGCATGGAGCAAGAAATCTTCGAACAGGACGGCCTCGACGGCTTCGAGACCACGCCTGATCGTCGCTTCGGGCAATTCCGCGCGCCGAAAGTCCGGATGATCGCGATTCCCAGCACGTTGTCGGGCGGCGAGTACAATTCCGGTGCACTGGTCACGGACACCCGACGCAAGCTCAAGCAGATATTCAACCATCCCATGATGATGCCGCGGAGCATCATCCTCGACCCGGCGATGACCAGATACACGCCTGAAAAGCTCTGGCTGGGGTCCGGCACGCGGGCCATGGATCACGGTATCGAGGCGATTTGCTCCAGCCGCCCGAATGTGCTGGTGGACGCCGTGTGTCAGCAGGGATTGCGCTATCTGTCCGATGGGCTGCGGCGCACGAAGGACAATCCGAACGACGAAGCGGCGCGGTTGAATTGCCAGCTCGGCTCCTGGATGTCGGCCTTCGGCTTGCAGGCGAGGGTCCCGATGGGCGCCAGCCACGCGATTGGCCATGTGCTCGGCGGCACTTGCGACGTGCCACATTATTTCTGCACGGCGGTGATGATGCCAAGCGTGCTTCGGTACAACCGCCCCGCCACGGAAGCGGCTCAGCGATTGGTCGCAGCCGCGCTCGGTGCGCCCGAACGGGATGCCAGCGATGCCTTTGCAACGTTCGTCGCAGACCTCGGCTTGCCGCGGAGGCTCGCGGATGTCGGCGTTGCCGAGGACCGCTTCGAGTTGATCGGCAAGAACGCCATGCTGTCGATCTTCACGCGGGCAAATCCGCAGCCGATCCGTGAGCCCGGCGACGTCGTCAAGATACTCAAACTGGCCGCCTGAAGCGGCCTCATACATTCGTCACGGCCTGCCGCAGGGAAGGCCGTGGGCAAAAACAGCATTGGAGGAACGCGCGATGTTCAGGGGCATCCGACTGGCCTGTGCACTCTTGATGGCGGCATCCGCGCCCTGTTGGGCGGGCGATACGCCGGGCGTCACAGCGACAACAATCAAGATCGGCGGCATTTTCCCGCTCAGCGGACCCGCTTCCTCGATCGGCCAGGTCGGGCGCGGCGTGCAGGCTTACGTGCAGTCGATCAACGACCGCGGAGGCATCAACGGACGCAAGATCGACTATGTCATGCTCGACGATGCGTATAGCCCGCCAAAGGCGTTCGAGCATGCGCGCAGGCTGGTGGAGAGCGACGAGATTGCCTTCATGTTCAGTCAGCTCGGCACCGCGGGCAACTCCGCCGTGGCGAAATATCTCGCCGCGAAGCGCGTGCCGACGATCGCGATCGTCACCGGTGCGAGCAAGTTCAGCAGCGTCAAGGACTATCCGCTGACGACGACGGGCCTCGTCAGCTATGACACCGAAGGCAAGATCTACGCAAAATATCTGATGCGTGCGTTGCCATCGGCGAAGTATGCAATCCTGTTCCAGAATGACGATCTCGGCCGCGACTACGTCAACGCCTTCAAGGCGGCGCTGGGAGCAGATTTCGACAAGCGCGTGGTCACGGCCAGCTACGAGGTCACGGAACCGACGGTCGACTCCCAGGTCGTCTCGCTCAAGAGTTCTGGCGCGCAAGCGCTGTTCGTCGCGGGAACGCCGAAATTTGCGGCGCAGGCCATCCGCCGCGCGGCCGAGACCGGTTGGAAAGCGACGGTGCTGATCAACTTCCCTTCATCCTCGGTTGCAGGCACGCTCAAGCCCGCGGGCCTGGAGAATTCCATTGGTGTGATCGTCGGGACCCCGAACAAGGATCCGAATGACCAGAAATGGGCGGACGACGAGGGCATCAAGACCTATCGCGCGTTCTTCGATCAATATCTGGCGGGCTCCGACATCACCAATACGAGCTATTTGACCGGCTACCAGCAGGGTATGTTGCTGGAGCAGATTCTCAAGCAATGCGGCGATGACGTCTCGCGCGAGAACGTCATCAAGCAGGCGAAGTCGCTCAAGAACGTCACGCTGTCGACAGCGCTGCCAGGCATCCGGATCAACACCAGCGAAGCCAACAACATGATCTGGACGCAACTCCAGCTTCAGCGCTGGACAGGGAGCCGCTGGGAGCCGTTCGGTGACATTCTCGACGCAAGCTCTGAATAGTGCCTTTGGGTCTGATAGCAGGAATCCACCATGGCTGACTTGCGGATATTCTCTTATTTGCCGAACCCGCGGGTCTGGAAAGCCACCATCGCAGCGCGCTTCTGCGGTGTGGACGTCGAGATCAGGGGAGCCCCGGCCAAGGACCTTCGGGACTGGCTGTGGGACTACAATGCCCGCCCGCTGGCGGAGCACGAACGCACGTCGCTGTCCGCGCTGGCGCGAACCGGGCGGGTCGGGCTGACCGGGTCGCAACTCTTCAAGACCGACGCGTTCATGGAGGCGCAGCCCTTTGGTAATGTGCCTGCCGCTTTCGGGCCAGACGGCGAGGTCGGGGTTTTCGAATCGAACAGCATCATGCGGGCGGTGGCACGGCTCGGCGAGACGAGGTTCGCGCTGTATGGGCGTGACGCCTATGAGGCGTCCAGGATCGACAGCTTTCTCGATGTCAGCCTGGTCTTTGCCAGGGATTCGCAGATTTACCTGCTCGCGCTGTCGGGCGGCACGGTCGATGCTGCCGTTCACGCGCGAGCCAGGGAGGCGTTTGGGATCTATGCTTCGGGGATCGAGCAGGCGTTGTCCTCGGGGCGGGATGCGCTGGTGGGCACGGCAATATCGCTCGCCGATATCTGCTTTGCCGCAGAGCTTGCGCTGTTCATGAATGAGCATGCGCGGGCCGACCAGTTGTCCAAGGTGGGGCTGGACAGGATCCTGCATCCGGCGGTGCAGGATGAATATCCGCGGACTTTTGCCCATTTCGCCCGCCTCGTCGAGCACGAGCATTTCCGATCCGATCTCAAGCCGTATGTCGAGAAGCTGTTGTCGAAGGCTGGCGCCTGAAGCTGTTGGCTGAACATGGAGGGTTGATCGCATGACCGCGCCTGTCTGTCTGATATCTGGCGTTGGGCCCGGCACGGGGTCCGCTCTCGCCAGACGATTTGCTGCGGGTGGCTATCGCGTCGCTCTGCTCGCCAGGAACGAGGAGCGTCTTGCCGCCCTGGAGAAGGAGTTGCCGGGCGCGAAGGGATATCGCTGCGATGTCTCCGATCCCGAGCAGGTCGACGCGGTGGGCGCCGCCGTGGAGCGCGATCTCGGCAATCCCGCCGTGGTGATCCACAACGCGGTTGGTGGCGCATTCGGCACATTCCGCGAGATCGACCCATCCATTCTGAATCGCAATTTCCAGGTCAACACGATGGGGCTGCTGTATCTGGCCAGGCGGTTCGCCCCCGCGATGGTGGAGGCCGGCAAGGGCGCCATCGTCGCCACCGGGAACACGTCGGCACTTCGAGGCAAAGCCGGCTTTGCGGGCTTTGCGCCAACCAAGGCGGCGCAGCGAATTCTGGCCGAGGCGATGGCGCGCGATCTTGGGCCACAGGGCGTTCACGTCGCCTATGTCGTCATCGATGCTGTGATCGATCTGGAGTGGACGCGGAAACGCTGGCCGGACCGGCCGGACGATTTCTTCATCAAGCCGCGCGCCATCGCGGACGAGATTTGGCACGTCGTGCACCAGGATCGCACCGCATGGTCGTTCAATGTTGAATTGCGGCCTTTCGGAGAGAGCTGGTAGGCGGCCTCAGCCTGGCCTGCCCCGCACATCGTCTTCGTCGCTCTCCGGCTCCTTGATCAGCACCGCCGGTTCGTCATAGCCGCCGCGGCTGCTGTAGAACACCAGCGCCATCAAGCCGGCACCGACGACCAGCGAAAACACGACGCCGAACACCAGGGCGACGTAGCCGGACTCCGGCACCGGGATATCCGTACTGGTCCAGCCGAGATAGGCGAGCACGCAGGTCGCGACGAGCAGCGCGATCAGCACGGCAATGACCGCCCATCGGGCGAGCCTGCCGTCGCGCGGGCTGGATGTCGCGATCGTCGATGGCGTGTTGGTGCTGGTCATGGACCTCTCCTCAGGCACGAGTGTCAAACCGCCAACTCGATCTATGGCGCAGTCGCCTTGGTCGCAATCGCATGTAAGGCAGTCGTGATGGCGCCGACGGCGGCCTTGGCCGGCTCACCGACGCCGTGACGTGCCGCGAGATAGGCTGGATCGTTGTAGGACAGCCAGGTCGCACCTTGCTCGTCCTGCCAGACCAGCGCCTTCAGCGGCAGGTCGATGCCAACGGTCTGCGTCTGCTGCATCAACGGCGTGCCGCCCCTGGCGTTGCCGAAAATCAGGAGATCGGTCGGCCGTAGCGGCAGGCCGACGGCGGCAGCGCCCGCGGCATGATCGACATGGGCAAACACCGTGAGTCCCTTGGCCTTCACCTCGGCTTCGAGCCGCTTCATCGTCTCTTCCGGTCCAAAACTGCTCTTGATGCTGATGAGTCCGTCTGCGGCCATGACTTGCGCCTCCCATAAGCACGTCGCTGCAACAACAGCGAGGATCCTGATCAGTGCCGATAGCCTCATGATCATCCGCTCCTACCTTCGGTCATGATACTGATCCAAGGCCGCGCTGATTGCATGTTAGGTCTTGTTAGAAGCCGTGAGGGCTAGCGGACATTTCGGCCGCACGCCTTGTTCCGCATTTGCGGCAACGCGGCCGACTTGATCAGAGGGAACGGTGAGACGCCGTCAGTCGGCTTCTTCGCAACCCTGTTTCGGGACCCCGTCAACCCCTCCTTGCAAAAATATTCGACTTTACAGAAATTCGGAAATGGCGTATGTGTCGCGGTATCCCGGCTCATCCTTGAGGGGCGATCTCGTGTCGTCTTGATTGCGAGCCGGGCTTGCGGTGGACGCGGGCAGCGTTGGGCGCGAGAGGTGCGGGCAGGGCGGGTAGTCCCTGCGAGCCCGAAACCGCGTGCCGACGAGCGGCGCTGTCAGGTTCGTCTCGCCTGCAAGTTTCCGGCTCTGTCGACAGGGCTGGAAAAACTGCGGCGGAATGGCGGGCCGTGCGTACGGCAAAACCGTGTGGTCCTGGCCGTCGTTGCTACGGTCAAGTGCTTTGCGGATGCGGCAGTCGCGTCAACCGGCGCGGTGTCGGTGACTTCTGCAGGCGCGAGGGAGGCCAGAAGGAAAGTTCGGCTCCCGGGAGAGCACGGCATAAGCCGTCCGACCATCGCGCAGGGAAGGCCGAGTGATTGGCGCCACCTGTATGCTGCTGTGCGGTCTTTTTGCGCTACACATTCGCGCAGCAGACCGCGGGTGCGAGGTCAGCACCCGGTCTTCCCTGCGCCCTCTTGGCTAAGAGGGTGGAGAGATGAAGCAAAGCTCGGGCGAAACCAGCCGCGAGAATGCCAATGCTTGTCTGCAAGTTGAGATGCGAACTTGAGAACGACGATGCCGCCCCCTGCTCCGTCATTGCGAGCGCAGCGACTTGTCCGCCGAAGCCTTAGCGAAGGCGGAAGCAATCCAGCGTCTTTCCGCGGAGGGATTCTGGATTGCTTCGTCGCAAGGGCTCCTCGCAATGACGAGGTGAGCAAGTGTCCCCTCTCAACTCCGATACCAGGCCCCGAGATTCCACGTCGTCACGTCCCAGCCCGAGATATCCGCCATAAGGCCATTGACGACGCCGCCGACGATGTTGCGCGAGAGCAGCGGCAGGAAAATGTTGGCCTCGCAGAAGGTTTCGTCGACCTTGATCAGCAACGCAGCGCGCTTGACCGGATCGAGCTCCTTCTGTGCGTCCTTGTAGGCCTTGTCAGCCTCGGGATCGGACCAGCGCGAGACGTTGCGGCCGAGCCATTTGTTGTCCTTGTTGGCGATCTCCCAGGAGACGCACTGGTTCAGGAAGCGTTCCGGATCTGGCTGCGGCTGCGTCGCATTGTACATCTCCATGTCGCAATAGAATTTCGTGTAGGTGTCGGGGTTGCCGGCATCCGACGAGAAGAACACCGATGCGACGACCGATTTGAGCTCGATCTCGATGCCGGCCTTCTGGCAGGCCTGCTTGATGATCGCTTGCGTCTTCTGCCGCGGCGCGTTGGTCGAGGTCTGGAACACGTATTTGAGCTTGTTGCCGTCCTTCTCGCGGATGCCGTCCGCGCCCATCTTCCAGCCGGCTTCCTCGAGGATCTGGTTCGCCTTGTCGACGTTGAACGCGTATTTGAGCTTGCTCGACTTGAACTGCGAGGGCTGGTTGACGAAGCTCGCGGTCGCGATGCCGCCGCGGCCGTAGATGAATTTCTGGATCGCCTCGCGGTCGATCAGGAGATTGAGCGCCCGGCGCACGGCCGGATCGGACAGCGTCGGGTGTTTGGTCTTGGCATTGGACCGCTCGCCGTCGACCTCGGTCCATGGGTCGGTCGTGTTGAGGATGATGAACTCGATGCCGCCCGCGGGCGTGAATTCCACTCTGCCCTTGCCACCGGTCTCCATGCGCTTGAGGACCTCGTCCTCGACCAGCAGATTCCAGGCATAGTCGTATTCGCCGGTTTGCAGTACGGCGCGCGCCGCGGAGACCGCGTCACCGCCACCCTTGAGTTCGATCGTGTCGAAATGCGGCTGGTTCTTGACGTGATAGTCGGGATTGCGTTCGGCCTTGAGCAGGTCGCCCGGCTTGAACTCGACGAATTTGTAGGGACCGGTGCCGACCGGCTTCAGATTGCCCGGCGCATCGCGCGACTTGGCGCCGGCATAGTCGCCGAAATGATGCTTTGGCAGGATCTGGCCGACCGGGCCGACGAAGGGGTCGGCCCAGAACGGCGTCGGGTTCTTGAAGATCACCTTCACAGCATGATCGTCGATCTTTTCGACAATGATGTCCTTGTAGGATCCCGTTGTATACGCCGCGGTCGCGAGATCGGCGGCATAGCTCCAGGTGAAGACGACGTCGTCGGCGGTGAAGGGCTTGCCGTCATGCCACGTCACGCCCTGCTTCAGCTTCCAGATCACGCTCATGCCGTCTGCCGAAAGCCCGCCATTCGCCTTGGTCGGGACCTCGGCGGCGAGGCAGGCGATCAGGTTGCCCTCCTTGTCCCAGCCGGCCAGCGGCTCGAAGAAGATGCGCGATGCGACCTGGTCCTTGGTGCCGAGCGCGAAATGCGGATTGAGCAGGGTGGGGGCCTGCCAGATCAGGATCTTGAGCGGGCCGCCGCCGCCGGCCTTGGCCGGCTTGTAGGCGAGCGTGGCGTCCGCCATCGCCACGTCGTTCCAGGCCAGGATCTGGCCTGCGACCGGCGCCGTGATCCCCACCGCAGCCATGGTCCGGATGAACGAGCGTCGCGACAGCGTGCCGTGCTTCACTTCCGCGATCAGGCTGCGGATTTGGTTCTCGTCCATCGGATGACCCCCATTTTCCCATCAGAAAAGTCGTCACCGGCCATGCAATTTACATGCACTTTAGCTCAGGATTTCGGGACCTGGTGGAGTCAGAGCAGCAGGGAAGCCCTGCGGCGAAATGGCAGCGATGTTGAAGGCTCCGACCCTTGCGGTGTCGCTATGCTCCGCGGTGCGAACATCGGTAAGCAATTGCCCTCCATGCGGCTGCCTCATTATAGTGCCCCGATGATTGCGACCGAGGCGGCCTGCACGGCGCTCCGCGACGAGGACCACGCGATGGACGATACGATTGGCTTCCCCGACCCCGGCCTTGACCTCTCCGACGGCTTCAGGCCGCACACCTCGCATTGGGGTGTATTCTCGGCGCGTCACGGCAAGGCCGGGCTCGAGGTTCGGGCCTATGCGGGCGATCCTGATCCGAACGGCATCATCGACAATTTTCCCGGAGCGCTCCGTCATCAGGCGCGCATCGCGCAACCGGCGATCCGCCGTGGCTGGCTGGAGCGCGGGCCCGGCCCCGACGACCGCCGCGGTCGCGACGAATTCGTCTCGGTGAGCTGGGAGAGGGCGCTCGACCTGCTCGGCGACGAGCTGGCGCGCGTCCGCGACACCCGCGGCCCCGGCGCGGTGTTTGGTGGCTCCTACGGCTGGTCGAGCGCGGGCCGCCTCCACCATGCGCAGAGCCAGGTGCATCGCTTTCTCAATATTGCGATGGGCGGCTATGTGAAATCAGTCAATTCCTATTCGTCGGGCGCGTCCTCCGTGCTGCTGCCGCAGATCATGGCGGGCTATGAGGACATCACCAAGCGCAACGTCACCTGGGAGCAGATCGCGGCCGAGACCGAGATCGTGCTCGCCTTCGGCGGCATGGCGCTGAAGAACTCCATGGTGGCCGGCGGCTCGATCAGCAAGCATGTCGAGCGCGGTGCGATGCAAGCGGCGCGCAAGCGCGGCTGCGCGTTCATCCTGATGAGCCCGTTGCGCGACGATCTGCCGGTCGAAGCCGGCGCCGAATGGATGACTTGCATCCCCGGCACCGATACCGCGCTGATGCTCGGCATCGTCCACACGCTGGTCAGCGAGGGTCTGCACGACCAGGCCTTCCTCGATCGCTACACCGAGGGCTGGCCGGTGTTCTTGCGCTATCTCACCGGCGAGAGCGACGGCCAGTCCAAGCACGCCGGATGGGCTGCCGCGATCTGCGGCATCGACGCAAGCACGATCCGCACGCTGGCGCGGCGCCTCGCCGGCAAGCGCGCGCTGATCACCGTCTCGCATTCGCTCCAGCGTGCCGAGCATGGCGAGCAGCCGGTGTGGATGGGCATGGTGCTGGCGGCCGCGCTCGGCCAGATCGGTCTCCCCGGTGGCGGCTATGCCTATTCGCTCGGGGCGATCGGCTATTACGGCCGCCGTGTCAACGACGTGCCGGGGCCGACGCTGGGGCAGGGACGTAATGGCGTCCGCGATTTCATCCCGGTGGCGCGCATCGCCGACATGCTACTCAACCCCGGCAGCACCTATCGCTACAATGGCGAGACGCGCACCTATCCGGACATCCGTCTGGTCTACTGGGCCGGCGGCAATCCGTTCCATCACCACCAGGACATCAACCGCCTGCGCAAGGCGTTCGCGCAAGTCGATACGCTGGTCGTGCACGAGCTCGCCTGGACTGCGACCGCACGGCACGCCGACATCGTGCTGCCCTCGACCATGACGCTGGAGCGCGAGGACATCGGCTACTCCACCAACGATCCGCTGATGGTCGCGATGCACAGGATCGCCGAACCGTTTGGGCTCGCGCGCGACGACTACGACATCTTCGCCGACCTCGCCGATCGTCTCGGCGCCCGCGAGCCCTTCACCGAAGGCCGCACGTCGCGGCAGTGGCTCGAACATCTCTACGAGCCGACCCGCGCTTCGCTCGCCAAGCGCGGCCTGGAGGCGCCAAGCTTCGAGGAATTCTGGCAGCGCGGCAGCCTGGTCGTGCCGCAGCAGCCCGACGACGGCGGCCGGCTGCGCTCTTTCCGCGAGGACCCGGTCGCGCATGCGCTGCCGACGCCGAGCGGACGCATCGAGATCTTTTCGCAAAAGATCGCGGCGCATAACGATGCGGATTGCCCCGGCCATCCGGTCTGGCTCGACAAGACCGACATGCCAAAGCCCGGCGCGCCGTGCTTCCTCGTCGCCAACCAACCGGTGACGCGGCTGCACAGCCAGCTCGACTTCGGCGGACATTCGCTGGGTGCAAAACATCGCGGCCGCGAGGTTGCACGCATGAATCCGCGCGATGCCGAGGCGCGCGGCATCAAGGACGGCGACATCATCCGCCTGTTCAACGCGCGTGGCGCCTGCCTTGCCGCGGTCAACGTCACCGACGGCATCGCGCCCGGCATCGTGCAGCTGCCAACCGGGGCCTGGTACGACCCGATGGACCCTGAGGAGGACGCGCCGCTCTGCGTTCACGGCAATCCGAACGTGCTCACCCGCGACATCGGCACCTCGTCCTTTGCGCAAGGCTGCACCGGCCAGCTCACGACCGTGGAGGTGGAGAAGTTCACCGGCAATCTGCCGCCGATCCGCGCGTTCGATCCGGTTTAAGGTTGACGCCGCGGACAGGGACTAGTGTCGCGCGAAGCCGATATTCAAAGGCGGCGGTTCCAATGCGGGAACAAGACTGCCCGGTTTGAGGGCAAATTGTCGCTTTGCTGCAACGGTTCCGCAAAAAGCGTTGGTCTGCTGTCCCGATAGCAGAGGTTGCATGCAGCGGTACAGGCCACGGGGTGTAATGTCCGGAAACATTCAAGTTGGTTTGACTGGTTGGAGGCTTCCATGAAGTTGCGACTGACCTCTATTTTGTCATCATTGATGCTCGTGACTGGCCTTGGGGCCGCTTCGGCCGCAGACATGGCAGTCAAAGCGCTGCCGCCACCGCCCGTGGTCGATAGCTGGACTGGCTTTTACCTTGGCATCAATGCTGGAGGAATTTGGGGGCGCAATCATTTGACGTCCACCCCGGCAGACCCCGGCACGACAGCCTTCTGGGCGGCGTGCTTCGCCGCCGGCGCCTGTCCGCGCGATTATGGCCACAACACCGGTACGAGCGGCGAAGTCGGCGGCCAGCTCGGTTACAACTGGCAGGTGAAGTCGATCGTGTTCGGTGTCGAGACCGATTTTCAATGGACCGATGTGAAGTCGACCGCATCAGTCGCTCTTCCGAATACCGGAACCGGTTTTGTCCCTTACAACGGCGCGGCGAGCTCGAAGCTCGAATGGTTTGGAACGACCCGCGGCAGGCTTGGCTTCCTCGCGACGCCGAACCTTCTGCTATATGGCACCGGTGGTGTGGCTTACGGTTCGGTCGCGAACTCCTGGACGGCCAACTTCCCGGCAACCGGTCAGTTGGTTGCCGGCTTCAACCGATCGACCCAGGTCGGCTGGGTTGCGGGCGCAGGCGCCGAGTGGAAGTTCAATCACAACTGGATCGTCGGCGTCGAATATCTTCACATGGAGTTGCAATCGCACTCTTTCGGCGCGACTGGATCTGGCAGCGCCGGCTGTACAGCGTTGATCTGTAACTTCAACGTCAACGCAGGCGACTTCAAGACCGACGCCGTTCGCGCGAGGCTGAGCTACGAATTCGCAGCTGGCCCGGTGGTCGCGAAATACTGATCCGTCTTGAGTGTCGCTCGAAATTCCGAAGCCCCGGCCTAACCGCCGGGGCTTATTCTTTTCATCTCCGAGCGGTACCAGTCGCCGATCTCGCTCGCTGTCATCGACGCGACGCCATCGTGGCCGATGACGTAATCGAGCAGCTGTTCGAGATATTTGATCCGGTGCGGCACGCCGGTGATGTAGGGATGGATCGAAATCGCCATCACCCGGGCATTGTCGGCGCCCTCGAGATACAGCCGGTCGAATTGATCGATGCCGCGCTTCAGGAATTGGTCGGACGGCAGGTGTTGGAGCGCATGGACGACGATGTCGTTGGTCTCGACCGTATAGGGGATCGTCGTGATGGTGCCGTGCGGCGTCGCGATGTCCTGCGGCAAATCGTCGATCACCCAGTCGGCGACATACTCGATGCCGTTGAGGCGCAGCAGGTCTAGCGTCTCCTCGGTCTCGGTCAGCCCCGGAGACTCCCACGAGCGCGGCGCGCGTCCGGTGAATTCTGCGATGGTCTCGACCGAGCGCTTGATCGCGTCGCCCTGGTCGGCGAGCTTGTGCATCGGGCCTTGCAGGAAACCGTGGCCCATGAATTCGAATCCGGCCTCGCGCGCGGCCGAGGCGACGCGCGGATAGGCGTTACAGACATCGGCATTGGCGGCCAGCGTCACCTTCATGTTGCGATCGGTCAGCGCCTTGAACTGCCGCCAGAAGCCCGCGCGCATGCCGTATTCGTGCCATGACCAGTTCGGCACGTCAGGCAGCAGCGGCTGTCCCATCGGCGGGCTCAGCACGACGCGCGGCATGGCGTTCTCGATCCGCCACTCCTCGACATTGAGGATCACCCACACGGCAAGGCGCTTGCCGTTGGGCAGCTTCAGCTTCGGCCGGTCGATCAGGGCCTGATAGGGAATGCGGTCACTGAGGGCCATCGCGAGCCTCCTGTCCAGATCAGGGCTATCGTGGGCCGGCGGCGATGCGCGGCATCACCTGCTCGGCCATCAGGATCATCGAGCGTCGCCCAAGCTCGCGGTCGCGCCAATCCTTGCCGGCATAGAGCAGCGCGCCGAACGGGCCAACTTCGTCCTGAAGCGCGAGGATCTGGTCGGCGACGCTGTCGGGCGTGCCATAGATGATGAGCTTGTCGCAGACCGATTCGAGCGTGACCTCGTCATCCGGCTGGTCGCGCCGCGTCTTGAACAGCTCGATGCGGCCGTTCCGCTTCAGCTTGGTGAAGAGGGAACGGTAATAGTAGACATAGGGGCTGTCCGGATCGGTGGCATAGGCCTTTGCGGTTGCCATGTCGTTCGCGACGAACACGCTCTTGGCGACACGCCAGTTGTTGAAGTCGACCGTCCTGCCGACGCGCTCGCAGCCCTCGACATATTTCGGCCAGTGGCTCTTCACCCACATCGGCATCAGGAAGTTCGCCGAGATCGGATCCCAGCCGCGCGCGGCGGCTTCGGTGACACCCTTGGAGAACGGCGCGACGGCGGTGACGACGATCGGCGGATGCGGCCGCTGCAAGGGGCGGGCAATGATGCCTTGGCCGATATCGGCCATCTGCGTCTTCTGCGTCGTGATGTTCCAGAACTGACCCTCGATATTGTATGGCGGCTCGCTCGCCCAGATCTGGAGCACCTGGTTGATCGCCTCGAGGAACATCGCGTTGCGATCGCGATCGAGCGTGCCGAACAATTCCGCATCCGACAGCAGGCCGCCCGGGCTGATGCCGAAGATCAGCCGGCCGTCGAGCATGTGGTCGAGCATCGCGATCGTCGCGGCGACTGTTGCGGGGTGAACATTCGGCATGTTGACGGTGCCGGTGCCGAGCTTGATCTGCTTCGTCGCCGCGGCGATCCAGGCGAGGAACGCGATGCAGGAGGTGATGTTCTCCGCCTTGTCGGTGACGTGCTCGCCCACGTAAGCCTCGGAGAATCCGAGTTCGTCGGCGAGCAAAAATGCTTCGCGATCCTCCTGCAAGGATTGTCGCCAGTCTTTGTCCAGCGGATGGATCGGCATCGTGAAGAAGCCCAGTTTCATGGCCGGTACCTTGTAAGTTGTGTGGAGCTCAAGCCTGCGTTCCCATCAGCCTGTCCACGGTGGTCCGCAAATGCCGGCGCATCGCTTCCATGGCCCCGATGCGATCGCGCTGCTCGATCGCATCGATTAGGACGTCGTGCTCGGCAAAGGAGGAGTAGTCCTGAGGCGGACGCGCCGGCCTGGTATCGAGCCATCGCCAGACCACGGCGCGCCGCACGTCGTCGACAGTGCGGTGGATCTCCGACAGCAGCGGATTTCCGGTCGCCTCCGCGATCAGGCAGTGCAGCCGCCCGTCCAGCGTCTCGTAATCCTTCCAGGTCTCGGCTTCGCGCATCTGCTGTGCCAGCACGCGCATGCCCTCGATCTGCTTGAACGTGGCGTTGACCGCGGCGAGGCTTGCAAGCTCCGGCTCGAGCACGAGCCTCGCTTCCATTGCATTGCGCGGGCTCGTGCTATCGCGCAGCGCATCGAGGTTGGAGGTCGCGGCTTCCGCGGGCGCACGGATGAAGGTGCCGCGGCCGACTTCGCGCGAAAGACGGCCGTCCAATTCCAGCCGGGCCAGCGCCTTGCGGATCTCGTTGCGCGAAACGCCGAATTGCGCTGCGAGTTGTCGCTCCGGAGGAAGGCGGGTGCCGGGACCGCTCTCAGTCAATCGGGCCAACAAGTCGAACACCGGATCAATCCTCTTCGCAACCAATATCAACCAATCTGTAATTCACGGCGTCTGCGTTCACAAGTGCAAGACCAAAATGACGGCGATGAAAGTTAGGCGTTGACAGCGGCTGAATTGAAGGCGAGGCTTCAACCAATCAAAGAGCCAATTACAAAAATTGGTTGACCATTAGGTGAGGATTGTCGCGATGGTCGAGGCCGCTGGCGTTCACGCGTCAACCGACATGCCCATTCCCGACACGATGAAGGCTTGGGTGCTGGGCGACCCCGGCCAGCTTCGCCTGACTGAAAAACCCGTGCCGATGCCGAAGCGGGCGGAGGTGCTGGTGCGGATCGATGCGGTCGCGATCTGCGCAACGGACCTGGAGATCATCGAGCACGGCACGCCGGCGCTGATCCAGGGCGGTCCGCCCTTCAACAAGAACTTCACGCCTGGCCACGAATACATGGGCACGGTCGCGGCACTCGGCCCCGGCGTTGACGAATACAAGATCGGCGAGCGCGTCACGGTCGAGATCCACGCCGGCTGCGGCCAGTGCAAGCGGTGCCGGCAGGGCATGTACACCTCCTGCCACAACTACGGCCTGAACTACGGCAGTGTCGACAAGGGCCATCGCGCCAACGGCTTCACGACCGACGGCGGCTTTGCCGAATACGCCGTCAACCACATCAATACGCTGTCGCGCGTGCCCGATGACATGAGCGACGAGGAGGCGACGCTGGTCGTGACTGCAGGCACCTCCATGTACGGCCTCACCGAGCTCGGCGGGCTTGTTGCCGGCGAGAGCGTGGTCGTCACCGGGCCGGGTCCGATTGGTCTCCTTGCGGTGGCGGTTGCGAAAGCGCTCGGCGCCGATCCGGTGATCCTGTCGGGCACCCGCGATGCCCGGCTTGCAATCGGCACCAAGCTTGGCGCGGACCGCGTCGTCAACGTGCGCAACGAGGACATCGTCGCGGTCGTCAAGGAGATGACGGGTCGCGGCGCCGACTACGTCGTCGAATGCGCCGGCACCGACACGGCGATCAACGAGGCCGCGAAAATGGTCAATCGCGGCGGCAGGATCTGCCTCGCGGCCTTCCCGCACGAACCGGTGCTCGCCGACATCGGCGCGCTGGTGAAGAACAACATCTACGTCTACGGCATTCGTGGCGAAGGCAAGAGTGCGACGCACCGCGCCATGGCGCTGATGGCGGAGAAGCGCTTCGATGCCACACTGATCCACACCCACACATTCCCGCTCACGGACCTGCCGATGGCGCTGCATTACGCGCGCAACCGCGTCGACGACGCGATCAAGGTCGTCGTCAAGACCCGCGGCGTCGTGACCCAGACCAGGAAGGAAGTGGCGTGATGAGCAAGGCGAAAAAAGGCGTCTACGCTGCGGCGATCACGTCGATCGGCGCGGATGGCGAGCCCGATCTCAAGCGCCTCGTCAATTATTGCCGCGGATTGATCGCGGCAGGCTGCGACGGCGTCGCGCCGCTCGGCACCACCGGCGAAGCGGCGGCGCTGCCGTTCCTGTTCCGCCAGCGCGTGCCCGAAGCGCTCGCGGCTGCGGGCATCGCTCCGGATGCAGTCATCCTCGGCGCAGGTTCGCCGTCGCTTGGTGACGCCATTGCGATCGGCAAGGCGTCGCTCGCCGCAGGCTATTCCAACCTGCTCGTGCTGCCGCCGTACTACACCAAGGAGCCGTCGGACGAGGGGCTCTACGACTACTACTCACGGATCATCGAGGCGCTCGGCGATAGCCGGCTTCACCTTTATCTCTACCATATCCCGCAGGTGACGATGGTGCCGATCTCGCACGCGCTCGTGGCGCGGCTGCGGGACAAGTTCGGCCGCATCATCGCCGGCATCAAGGATTCCTCGGGCAATTTCGACTCAGCCAAATCCTATGTCGGGCCGGAGGATTTCGACGTCTATCCAAGCACTGAGGCGGTGCTGACCGCAGGCCTTGCCGCCGGCTGTGCCGGCGTGATCTCCGGATCGACCAACATTTCCGCCGCACTTGCCCGCGACGTGCTGCGCGCGAGCGGCGCCGAGCGCGAGGCGCTCCAGGCACGGCTGACGGATTTCCGGCAGACCATTCAGAAATTCCCGCTGATTCCCGCCGTGAAGCAGGTTCATGCCTGGCGCACCGGCGACTCCGGCTGGCTGCGCATGCTGCCGCCTTTGCGCGGCCTGTCGGCGGAACAGACCGCTTCGCTCAGGCGGGAGATGGAGCGGCTGGGTCAGATCGGCGACGCGCGCGACGCCGCCTGACCGGCGTCATCGGACCAATGGCCGCGAAAGCGGCAAGCATCTGGAAGGAAACGGCTCATGTCAGACTCAAATCCCCGCGCCCACTGGCCCGTCGAAGTGCAGCGCGAATATGAGGAGGGGCGCAACAGCGGTTGCGTCGGTAGCGTGCTGGTGTCGGAGACCGACCGCGTGCGGGTCTGGCACCTGTCGATTGCGCCCGGCAAGCGCTGCGGCTTCCACCGCCACGTGTTGACCTATTTCTGGACCGCGCACAATTCGGGCAAGGCGCGCGGTTACTTCGAGGACGGCCGCATCGTCGATGTCGAGCATTGCAAGGGCGAGACCAAGCATCTCGCCTTCGGTGCGGGCGAATACATGGTGCATGCGGTTGAGAATATCGGGACCACGGATTTGCTGTTCACCACGGTCGAGTTCCTCGACAGCGTAAACAAGCCTCTTTCGGTCCCCGACAGCGTGCGGCTGACAATTCCGCAAGGCGCTGACATCAAGATGGCATCGTAACCGGGCAGGATCGGCAGAGAGGAATTCTCGTATGGGTACGACAGCCAAGGCAGTTCGCATGGCCGCGCAGGGCGGGCCGGATGTCCTGAAACTGGAGACGGTCGAGCTGGCCGCACCGGGCAAGGGCGAGGTGTTGCTGCGGCAGACCGCGATCGGCCTCAACTTCATCGACGTCTATTTCCGCGACGGCTCCTATGCACTGGATCTGCCGGCCGGCCTCGGCGCAGAAGCCGCAGGCGTGGTCGAAGCAATCGGCGAAGACGTAACCGGGTTCAGGGTCGGTGACCGCGTTGCCTATGGCGGCTCGGCGCCCGGCGCCTATGCGACGCACCGGCTGATGCCGGCCGCGCGCCTCGTTCCCATTCCGCAATCCGTCAGTGACGAGGCCGCCGCAGCCGTGCTGATGAAGGGCATGACGGCGGAATATCTCCTGAACCGCTGCGTTGCGGTCAAGCCGGGGCAGCAGGTGCTGTTCTATGCGGCCTCCGGCGGCGTCGGCCTGATCGCCGGCCAATGGGGCAAGCATCTCGGCGCCCGCATGATCGGCGTGACCAGCGGCGGAGAGAAGGCGGCGCTGGCGCTCTCGCATGGCTATGATGCGGTGATCGACCGCAAGACCGAACGGATTCCGCAGAGGGTGAAGGCACTGACCGGCGGCAAGGGCGTCGCAGTCGCCTATGATTCCGTCGGCAAGGACAGCTTTGAATCGACGCTGGCCTCGCTCGCCCCGCGCGGGTTCTTCGTCACCTTCGGTGCCACCACCGGCGCGCCGCCGCCGCTCGAGGCGGCATTGCTCCAGAAGAACGGTTCCCTCTACTATACGAGGCCGACGCTTGCGACCTACATCGCCGCGCGCGAGGATCTGGTGGCCTCGGCCGCCGCCGTGTTCGACCTGGTCGGCAACGGCGTGATCAAGCCGATGATCGGGCACCGCTATGCGCTGGCCGAGGCGGCGACGGCCCATCGCGATCTCGAGGCTGGATCGACAAAAGGGTCCTCGCTGCTGATACCCTGATCCTATTGATGGAGGCGGGAACGCCCGCCTCCATGTGACCCGCGAAAAACGAAAACAACAATTTCGGTAGCGTGCGTAAACAGGAGGAGACCGGGAGCGGATGGGACAGTTCGCAGGATTATTGCTCGATTCCATCGTGTCCGGCATTCTCGTCGGCGGCTTCTACGCCGCCATGGCGGTCGGCATCTCGATCGCCTTTGGCATGCTCGGCATCAGCAACATCGCGCATCCGGCGCTGATCCTGCTCGGATCGTTCATCGTCTATGTGTTGAACTCCCAGTTCGGCCTCGATCCGATCCTGGTCGGCGTGCTCGCGACCGTGCCGTTCTACTTCCTCGGCACGCTGCTCTACAGCGCCTATGAATTCGCCTTCGAGCGGCGCGGAACGCAGTTGATCCGCGGCCTTGCGTTCTTCTTCGGCCTGCTGTTCATCACCGAGGTCGGCCTTCAGCTGATCTTCGGTGTCGACTATCGCCTGGTCGAGGCGCCCTATATCGGGCCGTCCTACAATATCGGGCCGGTCTCGTTGCCGGTCCGGATGCTGATCCCGTTCCTGGCCTCTGTGTTGCTCCTGATCGGCCTGCAAATCTTCTTCGCGCGCACCTTTACCGGTCGTGCCATCATGGCGGTGGCGCAGGACAAGTTCGCGCTTCAGTTGATGGGCGCCGCACCCGTACGCGTCAAGCGCATTGCGTTTGGTCTCTCCACAGCCACCGCGGCGATGGCGGGTGCCTTCCTCATCATTCTCCAGCCGGTCGAGCCGTCGATGGGGCGCGACTATATCGGCCGCATCTTTGCGATCTGCGTCCTCGGCGGCATCGGCTCGTTGCCGGGCACCTTCATCGCGGCTGTGATCGTCGGCGTTGCGGAGAGCATCACGGCGACCTTCTACGGCCCGTCATGGTCGCCCGCGATCGCCTTCGGCTTCCTGCTGATCGCCCTGGTGGTCAGGCCCGCCGGCCTGTTCGGGAGAGCTTGATGTCGAACGGGCGCTTCATCCTGCTTGCCTGCCTGGTCGGCGTTGCGCTGGTCTCGGCGAGCCTGTTCGTGACCAACGAGTACTATGTGTTCGCGGCCTACTTCGTCCTGCAATATGTCGTGCTCGCCACGGCCTGGAACATCCTCGGCGGCTATGTCGGCTACGTCAATTTCGGCACCACGGCATTCCTCGCCATCGGGCTCTATAGCGCGGCGGCGCTGAATAAATGGCTCGATCTGCCGATCCCCGTGCTCATTCCCATTGCGGGCGTGTTGTGCGGAGCCGTTGGACTTGCGATGGGATATCTGACGATCCGCCTGCGCGGCGTCTATTTCACCATCGCGACGCTCGCGCTCTCGGTCGTGGTCCAGACCTTCATCACCAATTGGGACTATGTCGGCGGATCGCGCGGGATCTACATCATGCGGCCGAGCGAGGTGCCGGTGTTCGGCAGCTATGTCGCCTATCTCTTCTTCCTGATGACGGTGCTCGCGGTCGCAGCCGTCGTCACCGCGCGCGTGATCGAGCGCTCGACCTTCGGCTTTGGCCTGGCCGCCATTCGCGACGACGAGACCGCGGCGGCCGCGTCCGGCGTTCCCGTGCTGCGGCTCAAGCTGGTCGCGGCCGCCATCAGCGGCGCCCTGATGGGCATGGCCGGCGCGCCGCTGCCGTTCTATTTGACCTATGTCGAGCCGACCTCCTCGTTCAGCCTGGCCTATACCGTGAACAGCGTCGCAATGCCGCTGGTCGGAGGCACCACCAGCTGGCTCGGGCCGGTGATCGGCGCGGTGCTGCTCGGCACCATGCAGCAGGCCATGACAGTGATGATATCGTCATCGGTCAATCTGCTCGTGGTCGGCGTGCTGCTCGTGATCTTCGTGATCGCCGCGCCAAACGGGATCCTTGGATTGATCCGGTCCATCGGCGGCAAGAAGGTGGACCCTGAGACCAATCCGCTTGCGGCGATACTCGTTCCCGAGAAGCGGAGCAGCCAATGACGGTCGAGGCGAGCGCCGCGGCGGCGAACGATCTGATTCTCGATGCACGCGGCATCACCAAGCGCTTTGGCGGCTTCGTGGCGTTGAACAAGATCGATCTCGCGGTGCGGCCCGGCGAGCGGGTCGGTCTGATCGGCCCGAACGGCTCGGGCAAAAGCACGTTCACCAACTGCCTGTGCGGTGCGCTCCAGACCGACGGTGGCTCGATCGCGTTCGCGGGCAGGAACATCGACAAGCTGTCCTCCTACCAGCGCGCGCGGCTCGGCCTTGGCCGCAGCTTCCAGCTGCCGCGGCCGTTCCACAGCCTCTCGCTGCTCGACAATCTCCGCATCCCGCTGGTCTATGCCGTCAATGCGCGCGGCGGCGCGCACCTGACCGAGCAGCAGATCCGCGCGCGCGGCACGGACCTGCTCGGCGAGTTCGGTCTCGGCGGCAAGCTGCATCGCCTGCCCGGCGACCTGACCCAGGTCGAGATGCGCAAGCTCGAGCTCGCGCGCGCCATGGCGACGGACCCGACGCTGCTGGTCTCGGACGAGGCGCTCGCGGGCCTGTCGCATTCGGAGGTCGACGAGATCCTGTCGCTGCTGCTGGCGCTCAACAAGCGCGGTGTCGCCGTGATCTTCATCGAGCACATCATGCGCGCGGTGATGGCGTTCTCGGAGCGTCTCGTCGTGCTGGTCGCCGGCGAGAAGATCGCGGACGGAGCGCCAAAGGACGTGATTGCGGATCAGCGGGTGATAGGGGCGTATCTTGGCCAGTAGCATTCGCATCGACAACGTCTCGGCCGGTTATGGATCGGTCCGCGTCCTCCACAACGTGTCGCTGAACGTCGCCCCGCGCGAGACGGTGACGCTGCTCGGCACCAACGGCAACGGCAAGAGCACGCTGATCAAGACCATCATGGGCGTGGTGCGGCCGACCTCGGGCCGTATCGTCGCGACCATCGACGGCAAGGACCATGATCTGATCGGCAAGGAGACCGAGGAGATCATCGATCTCGGCGTGGCGCTGGTGCCCGAAGGCCGCCGGCTGTTTCCGCGCCTCACGGTCGAGGAGAATCTCCTGCTCGGCGCCTATCGTCCGACCGCGCGGGCGCGGCTGAAGGACAACATGGCGTATTGCTACGAGGCGTTCCCGCGGCTGGCGGAACGCCGCGCCCAGCTCGCCGGCACGATGAGCGGCGGCGAGCAGCAGATGCTGGCGCTGGGGCGGGCGCTGATGTCGGCGCCGAGCATTTTGATCGTCGACGAGCCGTCAGTCGGGCTAGCGCCGCTGTTCGTCAGCCGCACCATCGACATGATCGCGCAGCTCAAGGAGCGCTATCATCTGACCGTGCTGATGGCGGAACAGAACTTTATCCAGGCGATGCGGATAGCCGACAAGGGCTATGTGATCGTCCACGGGGAAATCGCCTTCCGCGGCGAAAGCCCCGAAGAGATGCAGCAGAGCGATCTGATACGGCAGCATTACCTCGGCATGTAGAGTTCCAAACAATAAACCAGGGAGGAAGACGTGAGGATGTTTCGGCTGAAGGGCTTCTGGGGCGTCACGCTGGCGCTCTCGATGATGATTGCCGCGTTTGTGTCCACCGACGCAGCGCGCGCGGCGGATCCGATCAAGATCGGCTTCGGCATGCAATTGACCGGGCCGCTCGCCGGCAACGGCAAGGCGGCGCTGCTCGGCGCGCAAATCTGGGCCGACGAGGTCAACAAGGCCGGCGGCCTGCTCGGGAGGCCAGTCGAGCTCGTCGCCTATGATGACCAGAGCAACCCCGGCCTCGTGCCCGGCATCTATTCGAAGCTGCTCGACGTCGACAAGGTCGACCTGCTGCTGTCCAACAACACCAACCAGACCGCGCCGGCGATGCCGACGATCATCCAGCACAAGCGGCTGATCATGGGCATGTTCGCGCTCGCCATCAACGAGCAGTTCAAATATCCCGGCTATTTCCAGATCCAGCCCTATGGGCCGAACGGCAAGGATTCGCTGACCCGCGGCTTCTTCGACAACGCGATCGCGATGAGCCCGAAGCCGACCACGGTCGCGCTGGTCGGGGCGGATGCGGAGTTCGCCAAGAACGCGCTCGAAGGCGCCCGGGCACAGGCCAAGCGGCTCGGCCTCACCATCGTCTATGACAAGGTCTATCCACCGACGACGGTGAATTTCACGCCGGTGCTGAAGGCCCTCCAGGCGACGTCGCCGGACCTGGTGTTCGTCGCGTCCTATCCGTCTGATACGGTCGGCATCATCCGGACGGCGCACGAGATCAATCTCGAGCCAAAGGTGTTCGGTGGCGCCATGGTCGGCACACAATATGCCGCGATCAAGCAGCAGCTCGGCGAAGCTCTCAACGGCGTCGTCAGCTTCGAGCAATATATCCCCGAGCCGACCGTCAAATTCCCCGGCATCGAGGAGATGCTCAAGAAGTACCAGGCCAAGGCGGCGGAGGTGGGTGTCGATGCGCTCGGCTATTACGTGCCGGCGTTCGTCTACTCGGCGCTCCAGATCCTCGGCGAGGCCGTGACCAAGACCGGCGGCGTCGATCAGCAGCAGCTGATCAGCTATATCCACGGCCACACGTTCCAGACCGTGGTGGGCGACATCACCTTCGGTCCGGACGGTGAATGGGTCGAGCCACGGATGTTCGCGGTGCAATTCCGCAACATCAAGGGCAACGACATCCAGCAGTTCACCCAGCCCGGCAAGGAAGTGATCATCTTTCCGCCGAAGTACAAGTCCGGCGATTTGGTCTATCCCTTCGTGAATGCGCAGAAGGCCGCGCAGAACTGAAGGCGGACGCGTTACCTGGAAGAAGAAACGAGACGTCATGACTGAAACGATCGGCATGCTCGGCATCGGGATCATGGGCTCCGCCATGGCGCGGAATCTGATCAAGGCTGGCTTTGCCGTGGTCGGTTACGATCCCGTGCCGGCGGCACGGGATCGTCTTATTGATATGGGCGGCAGAGCGCTGTCTTCGCCGAAGGATGTTGTTGAGACCGCCGCAATCAGCTTCGCGTCGCTGCCCAGCGCAGTCGCTCTCGCGGAGGCCGCTGCGGTCGTCGCCGGAGCGGGTGGTTCCGGGCAAATTCTGATCGAGTGCTCGACGTTGCCGCTTTCTGCAAAGCGCAACGCACTGGCCGAGATCGAGAACGCGGGAAAGATCCTGCTCGACTGCCCCGTCAGCGGCACCGGCGCGCAGGCCGCAACCGGCGACCTTGTGATCCTCGGCAGCGGCGACGAGCAGGCGTTCAAGCGCTGCGGGCCGGCCTTCGCTGGAATGTCGCGGCGGCAGGTCTATCTCGGCCGGTTCGGCACCGGCAGCATCATGAAATACATCGCCAATCATCTGGTGACGATCCACAATGCTGCGGCAGCCGAGGCGATGCTGCTCGGCATGAAGGCGGGGATCGATCCCGGGCTGATCTACGACACGCTGGCCGACAGCGCAGGGACGTCGCGTATGTTCCAGATGCGCGGACCGCTGATGCGAGACGAGACCTACGACAATCCGACTGCGACCATCCGGACGCATCTGAAGGATCTCTCCATCATCTCCGGCTTCGCCGCCGAGCTCGGATGCATGCTCCCGGTCTACGCTGCGGCAGAGCAGCTCTATCACGCGGGCGAAGAGCTTGGCTTTGCGGCGCGCGACACTGCGGCGATCTGCGCCGTGCTCGAGCGCATGAACGGATTCGACCGTCCCAGCGGCGCAGATGCGCCTATCGGTTCGTCCTCCCAATCATGAAGGAATATCCATGTCTGCCTATTGGTGCTCACGCGTTCACGTGACCGATCCCGAGACCTACGCGAAGTACGCCGCTCTCGCCGGGCCTGCCATCGAGAAGCACGGCGGCGTGTTTCTCGCACGTGGCGGCAAGCAGGTGATCCTCGAGGGCGGCAATTACGAACGCAGCGTCGTTGCTCGCTTCCCGAGCCTCGATGCCGCGGTGAAGTGTTACAACTCGCCCGAATATGCCGAAGCGCTCAAATACACGATCGGTGCTTCAGAGCGCCACATGGTGGCGGTCGAGGGGATAGACTAGGCGTCTTGCCTTGAGTGAGAACTGGACCGTGCCTGACAGCAGGGTCAGGCAACGGTCCAGTGCGAACTAAACGAACTTGGGGAAGTTGTAAGGCCGCGCGCAAACGCTAACCCGGGCGACGCTGGCACATCAAGTTTCGTAGTGTTGCTCCGGCCGGAGATTCATTGCAGCCGCCAGAAAACCGCCACAGATGGCGATCGGTGCGCCGAGTGCATCAGGGCGCGTTCGCAATGGCGATCGCCGTTTCCACCGCGTTGTCAAGGATCTCATCCGACAATTGTTTGTCGTTCACCGCGCGCGACAATTGCAGCGCGCCGACCATGGTCGAATAGATCGCGATCGCCTTGCGCCGTCGCTGATCTGCGGACCCCTGCCGGATCTGCTCCGCCATCAATGTGGTGATGTCGGCGACCTTGCCGGTGAAGGCGGCGCGCGTCGCTTTCGGGTGCCGCGCAATCTCGGCGACCAGCGCCGCGGTCGGGCAGCCGGTTCCGGCGCCGTCGCGGTGCCGCGTCGAGAGATAGTCGCGGATGACGGTCTCGACCGGGACGCCATTCTCGAGATTGGCCTTGTGCCGTTCCTCGCGCCGGGCGAGCGCATCGATCAGCACCTCCCGCACCAAATCCTCCTTGGAGGCGAAGTGCGTGTAGAAGGCGCCGTTGGTCAGGCCCGCCTCCGACATGATGCCGGCGAGGCCGACCGCGGCGATCCCGCTCTCGCGGAACTGCGCGGAGGCGACATCGAGGATGCGCCGGCGCGTCTCCTCCCTGTGTCCCTTCTCGTAGCGCATGGCCCTCAACTCCCTCCCGCCGCCTGCCCGAAGAGGTGGCCACGGAACCGTGAGCGATTTCACTATTGCATTACGGTCATAATAATGGATTATGGCTGTAATGCAATGGCCTTCCGATGGGGCGGCCTCCGGGAATGACGGGACCAGCACGAATGTCAGTCGAGGACGTCGCCGCACCGATTTTGCCTGCAATCGAGGCTCCGGCGCGCGCCGCGGCCTCGCTTCGGCCGGCGGTCACGGCCGCCCACAGCGCGAGCGAGCAGCGGCGTGACGCGCTCCTGACGGCGCCGATCCTGTCGACGCTGATCAGGCTTGCGCTGCCGACGGTGACTGTCCTTGTGGCGCAGACCGCGGTCAATATCGCGGAGGCGTATTATGTCGGCTATCTCGGCACCGATGCGCTGGCAGGCGCCGCGCTGGTGTTTCCGATCTTCATGCTGATGACCATGATGTCGAATGGCGGGTTCGGCTCCGGCGTCGCCTCCTCGGTCGCGCGCGCGGTCGGTGCGGGCCGTCGTGACGATGCCGATGCGGCGCTGTTCCACGCCATCGTGCTGGCCGTCATCGCGGGGGCGCTGTTCACGCTGGGGGTGACCCTCGGCGGCCCGGCGCTGTTCCGCACGCTCGGCGGCCGTGACGGCGCGCTCACCGCCGCCGTCACCTATTCCAGCTATCTCTTTGCCGGCGCCATTCCGGTCTGGATCGTCAACCTCCAGGCGGCGGCGCTGCGCGGCTCCGGCAACGTCAAGGTGCCCGCGCTGGTGACGCTGATCGGCGCGATCGTCACCATCCCGGTCTCGCCGCTCCTGATCTTCGGCTTCGGTCCGGTGCCGCGGCTCGGCATCGGCGGCGCCGGCATCGCCTTCGGCCTCTATTACGGTGCGGCGATGCTGTTTTTGCTGCGCTACATGGCTTCCGGCCGCGCCGGCCTGACGCTGCGCATCGTGCCGCTCCGCGCAAGGATTTTTGGCGACATGCTGAAGGTTGGCATCCCCACCGCCTTCAATGCGTTGCTCACCAACCTCACCGTCATTCTCGTCACCGGCGCGGTCGGCCTGTTCGGCACATCGGCGCTTGCCGGCTACGGTATCGCGTCGCGGCTCGACTACATCATGATCCCGCTGCTGTTCGGCATCAGCACGGCGACGCTGACCATGGTCGGCGTCAACATGGGCGCGGGCCAGACTGCACGGGCGCGAAAGATCGGCTGGGTCAGCGGCGCCGCCGGCATGATCATGACCGGCACGATCGGCCTGCTGGTTGCGATCTTCCCGACCGCCTGGCTCAATCTCTTCAGCCACGACGCAGACGTGGTGAACGAGGGCATGACCTATCTGCGCATCGTCGCACCAGCCTATGCCGCGCTCGGCTTCGGCTTCGTCACCTCCTTCGCTGCCCAGGGCACCGGCCGCGCCATGGGACCGCTGATCTCCTCGATCGCGCGGATCCTGATCGCGGCCGGCGGCGGCTGGATTGCCGTCGCAAGCTTCGGCGCGGGCATGGCGGGGCTCGCCGCCATGGTCACGGTGTCGCTCGCCGCCTATGCCGTGCTCTGCGTGCTGATCATGCTGTCGCCCTCGACCTGGCGTGCCGAGTCGATTGCGTAGAGTCTTGCTGCCGGAATCCTGCAACTTGCATTCGTTTCTGATTTGGTGCCGGATGGAGAAGCGTTATCCGTCCCAGGCAGCAAATATGAATTTCCATTTCATTGATTTCGTCTGCCGGGCAGGAGAAAGACGGTTCCAGTACTCGTAGTGCCACGGAGACCAAAAATGTCGTTTCGCCCCGCCTTGATCCTCGCAACGGTGCTCGTCGCATGGTCGGCCGCAACAAGCGCCGAGACCATCAAGATCGGCGTGACGCCGGGGCCGCATGCGCAGATCCTGGAGGCCGTGAAGCC
Source organism: Bradyrhizobium commune (assembly GCF_015624505.1). Taxonomy (NCBI): domain Bacteria; kingdom Pseudomonadati; phylum Pseudomonadota; class Alphaproteobacteria; order Hyphomicrobiales; family Nitrobacteraceae; genus Bradyrhizobium; species Bradyrhizobium commune. The sequence continues at coordinate 1,550,689 of NZ_CP061379.1, forward strand.
GGTCGCTGCCAAGCAGGGCCTCGACATCCAGCTCATCGAATTCTCCGATTACGTCGTGCCGAACGCGGCGCTCGATGCCGGCGAGATCCAGGCCAATTCGTTCCAGAACCAGCCTTACCTGGACAACCAGAAGACCGACCGCGGCTATAAGATCGAATCCGTCGGCCTGACCGTGAATTTTCCGATCGGTGTCTATTCGAAGAAGCACAAGGCTTTCGCCGACATCCCCGACGGCGGCAAGGTATCGATCCCCAACGATCCGACCAATGGCGGCCGCGTGCTGCTGCTGTTGCGCGACAAGGGCGTGATCAAGCTGAAGGACGGCACGGGCTTCAGGCCGACGGTGCTCGACATCACCGAAAATCCGAAGAAGCTGAAATTCATCGAGGTGGACGCCGCGCAGGCGCCGCGCGCGCTCGACGACGTCGATGCCGCGGCGATCAACACCAACTATGCAACCCAGGCGGGCCTCGATCCCGTCAAAGATCCGATCCTGCGCGAGGATCCGAAGGGGCCCTACGTGAATCTGATCGCGGTTCGCACCGCAGACAAGGACAAGCCATGGGTCAAGATCCTCATCGACAGCTACCACACGCCTGAGGTGAAGGAGTTCGTCCTGACCAGGTTCAAGGGCGCGGTGCTGCCGAGCTGGTAGGCAGACTGCCTGCAATCAGGCGGCAGGGTATCCCGGCGGCGTGGCGGCCTTGCGTAGGCAGCCTTGCGCATTGCCGGCTTGTCTCGGGCCACGGCAACCGACATCATCGGTTCCGTGGCAATCCTCGCCCGACAGGGGTCGTATGAAACGCTTTGCAAACCTGAAACGCCTGGGCTTCTTCACGCGCCTTCTCGATGAGGCGCCGCCGGCGGACCGATATCGCTTTGCCGCCGAGCAGATCGTGCGCGCGGAAAAGGCGGGCCTCGATTCCGCGTGGATCGCGCAGCATCATTTCCACGAGCGCGAAGGCGGATTGCCATCGCCCTTCGCCTTCCTCGGTTATGTCGCAGCCCAAACCTCGCGCATTCGCCTCGGCACCGGTATCGTCACGCTGCCGCTGGAGAGCGCGGTGCGGGTGGCGGAGGATGCCGCAGTGCTCGATCTCCTCTGCAACGGTCGCTTCGAGCTCGGTGTCGGCACTGGCGGCAACCCGTCGGCCTTTGCCGCCTTCGGCCTCGACGGCACCCAGCGCAACGAGATCTTTGCGCGCAATCTGGACGTCGTCCGCACCGCGCTGGTCGGCAAGCCGCTCGCTGGTGGCGACACGCTCTATCCGCAGCGCCCGCAATTGGACAAGCGGATCTGGCAGGCGACGTTCTCGGTGGCCGGCGGTGCCCGCGCCGGCAAGGCCGGCGACGGCCTGTTGCTGTCACGCACCCAGCCGCGAAGCAAGGACGCGCCGACGGCCACGCTCGCCGAGATCCAGAATCCGGTGATCGATGCCTATCTCGCAGCGCTGCCGCCGGGCTGCGAGCCGCGCATCATGGCCTCGCGCAGCATCTTCGTCGCCGACGATCATCGTGAGGCGATGCGTCTCGCCGACATTGGCTTGCGGCGGGCGCTCCCGCAATTCATGAAGGGCGGCCATCTTCCCCCCGGCGAGACGCTGGAGGAGATGATCAAGGCCTTCGACACCCATGTCGGCGCGGCCGATGAGGTCATCGCCTCGCTGCGGACTGACGCGACGCTGGATCGGGTGACCGATCTGGTTTTCCAGGTCCATTCGGTCGATGCGCCGCATCCTTATGTGCTGCGCTCGATCGAGCTCGTGGCAGACAAGGTCGCGCCGGCGCTGGGCTGGACTAGGACGGCGCCCGCAGTGGCCTTGGCAGGCTAGTTTCACGGAATTGCATGAGGCCTAATGATGAGTACGCCTGACATCATCGACACGCTTGCCGGGATCAAGCCGGGATCGGCCCTGGACGCCATTCGCGCGCATCGCGTGCAGGCGCGCGACAACGCGCAGAAGAGCTATCTCTCTCTGTTCGAGCCAATTGACGCCAGCGACTTCTCGCTTGTCGAGCGTGCGGCGGTTGCCGCCTTCGTCACCGGCCTCCATGGCGAATCCCCGGTGGCCGCCTTCTATCGATCGAAGCTCGCGGCGAGCACGGACGGCGCGCGCCTGGTCGAGGCGATTGAGGCCGAGATCGCGCGCGGCAAGACCTCGGGTCCTTACGGCTCCTTTCCAGCCGGACCGCTCTCGGTCGAGAACACCGCCGGCTTGATCTATCGCGTCAGTGCGGAGCGCAGATCGGCGCTGGGTCCCCGGCTCGGTGCCGCGCTCGAACACGCGCATCTGCTGGTGTTCCGGCCGCGCGATGCGTCGTCAGCCGACATGAAGGCGCTGCTTGGCGCCGGGTGGTCGAACACCGGCATCGTCACGTTCTCACAGCTCGTCGCGTTCCTGTCGTTTCAGCTGCGCGTCGTCAGCGGCTTGCGCACGCTCGCCGCAGTCAACGCGTAAGAGGAGGCTGCATCATGAGCACCGTCAATCCGCCCGTCGTCTTCACCCAGGATGAGCTCGGTTGGGTCTCCTGGATCGAGCCGCTGCCCGAGGCCGAGCTGACCGAGCGGCACTTTGCTGGCCTCGTCGATCGTGCCCGCGCCAAGTCGGAATATTTCCGTCTGCTGGTGCGCGATCCCGAAGTGCTGGAAGCCCGCACCAAGACCGACAAGGACATCTTCTACAACGTCGCCGATGGCCTGCCGCGCGCCGAGCGCGAGCTCGCGGCGGCTGCGACCTCGCGCTACAACGGCTGCATCTATTGCGCCTCCGTGCATGCGCGCTTTGCCAGCACCTATTCCAAGCGCCGTGACGACGTGCAGCGTCTGCTCGACGAAGGCCTCAAGGCGGATCTCGGCGAGCGCTGGAACGCGGTGGTCAAGGCGTCGGTTGCGCTGGCCGCGACGCCGATCGCGTTCGGCCCTGACAATATCGCGGAGCTGCGCCGTGCCGGCCTCGACGACGCCGAGATCGTCGACGTCATCAACGGCGCATCGTTCTTCAACTGGGCGAACCGGCTGATGTTGTCGCTCGGTGAGCCCTCGAAATAGGCCATTTCACTGGCACAGAAATTGCCATTTGCTTTGAAACACCTGACTGGATGGAGCCGTGCATGAGCAACATCGACCGTCGTACCCTGATCAAGGGCTCGCTTGCCACCGTGATGGCGGGAACAGCCATGTCCCGCGCCGCCTTCGCTGACGCCGACCCGATCCTGCTCGGCGTCAGCGGCCCTCTCACGGGACCGAATGCGCAATATGGTACGCAATGGAAGCAGGGCTTTGATCTCGCGCTCGACGAGATCACGGCCGCCGGTGGCATCAACGGCCGCAAGCTCGCTTACAGTTTCGAGGACAGCCAGAGCGACCCGCGGCAATCGGTCGCGATCGCGCAGAAATTCGTCTCCGATCCCCGCATCGTTCTGGAGCTCGGCGATTTCTCGAGCCCCGCCTCGATGGCGGCCTCGCCGATTTACCAGCGGGCGGGGCTTGTGCAGTTCGGCTTCACCAATTCGCATCCCGATTTCACCAAGGGCGGCGACTTCATGTGGAGCACCTCGGTCAGCCAGGCCGACGAGCAGCCTCTGCTGGCGGCCTATGCCGTGAAGAAGCTGGGCCTGAAGAAGCTCGCGGTGCTGCACCTGAACACCGATTGGGGCCGCACCAGCCGCGACTACTTCGTCAACGCGGCGAAAGGGTATGGCGCGGAGATTGCGGTCACCGAGGGCTATATCGCCGAGGAGCGCGACTTCCGCTCCACCCTGGTCCGCGTGCGGGATGCCAATCCGGACGGGCTGATCCTGATCTCCTATTATTCCGATGGTGCGTTGATCGCGCGCCAGGCGCGTCAGGTCGGGCTGAAGCAGGTGATCTGTGCCGCGAGCTCAGTCTACTCGCCGAAATTTTTGGAGCTCGGCGGTGAAGCGGTCGAGGACGTTCACGTCGGCACGCGCTACTTCCCGGAGGATCCGCGACCCGAGGTGCAAAAATTCATCGCGGGCTTTAAGAAGAAATACAACGGGCTCGAGCCCGACGCGTTCAATGCCTATGCTTATGACGCGATGAACATGGCGGCCGCCGTGGTGAAGATCGGCGGCACCGATCGCCGTGCCATTCGTGACGCCTTCGCCAAGGTCAAGGACGTCCCGAGCATCATCTTCGGCACCGCGACGTTTGACGTCGCGACCCGCCGGGTCAAGGGCGCGATGAACGCCGAGCTCGTCGTACGCAAGGGCCAGTTCGCGCTCTGGGACGGCAAGCCGACTTGACATGATGGCCGGAGCGCTCGCTCCGGCTTTTCTCTCTTCATTAGGAACTCTGCGTGTCTTCCTGGCTCGACTACACGATCAACGGGCTGATCGTCGGTAATGTGTACGCCCTCGTTGCAGTCGGGCTCGCGCTGATCTTCGGCGTCAGTCGCCTGATCAATTTCGCGCAAGGCTCGATCTATCTGGTCGGCGCCTATATCGGCTGGGTCGCGGTGGTGCAGCTGCATACGCCGTTGCCGCTCACCATCATCGTGGTCGCTGTGGTGGCCGCGCTGGTCGGACTGATCATCGAGCGGTTTGGCCTGCGGCCGCTGCAGAACTCGGTGCGCATTGCGCCGCTGCTCGCGACCATCGGCATCAGCTTCGTGCTCGACCAACTCGTGATGCTGACCTTCTCGCCGAATCCGCGTGCGCTGCCGAGCCAGTTGCCGGATGTGCGCTTTCAGGTCGGCGGCGGCACGATCGGGCCGCTTGATCTCTTGATCGCCGGCGTCGGCATCACCAGCGCGATTCTGCTGTTCGTGTTCCTGCGCTACAGCAAGCTCGGCTGGGCGGTGCGCGCCACCGCGCAGGACCGTGACGCCGCGATGCAGATGGGCGTCGACGTCAATCGCGTCAATCAGGCCGTGTTCGGCATTGCGGCTGCGCTCGGCGGCGTCTCCGGCATGCTGGTCGGCATGTACTACAACCAGATCGACACCGCGATGAGCCTTCAGGCGACGCTCAAGGGCGTCGTGGCCGAGGTCGTCGGCGGCGCCGGCAATGTGCCGGGCGCCGTGGTCGGCAGCCTGCTGCTGGGACTTGTCGAGAGCTACGGCGTCGCCGTGTTCGGCACCAGCTATCGCAACCTGTTTGCGTTCCTGCTGCTGGTCGTCGTGCTCGTGCTGCGGCCGAACGGCCTGTTTGCGAGTGCGCGGCAGGCGCCGCCCGAGCCGCTCACCGGGACCTTTATTGCGCCGAGCCGGCCGGTGCGGATTCCGCGCTGGGCGCTGCTGGTCGCGGTCGCTGCCTTCGCGGTGTTGCCGTTCTTCCCGGTGTCCTTCTACGTGCTCCAGACCCTGATCAATGCCTGGCTGCTCGGGATGCTCGCGTTGAGCCTGACACTGGTTGCCGGCACGATCGGCCAGGTCTCGCTCGGCCATGCCGCGCTGCTCGCGATCGGCGCCTATACATCTGCGCTGCTGTCGCTGACGCTCTCCGTCCCCGTGGGCCTCGCCATCATCGCCGGCGGGCTGATGAGCGCGGCGCTCGGCACGGCCCTGATCTCGCCGTCGTTCCGCCTGCGCGGGCACTACGTGTCGATTGCGACGCTCGCCATCGGCGAGATCGTCTCGCTGGTGATCCTGAACTGGGAAAGCGTTACCCGTGGCCCGATCGGCATTTCCGGCATCCCGCCGCTGTCGCTGTTCGGCTACGATTTGATCAGCGCCTCGTCGGTCTACTGGTTCAGCTTTGCCGTGATGGTGGTGCTCGCACTGCTCCAGGCGCGCCTGCTCTCATCGCATCTCGGCCGCAGCTTTCGCGCCATTCGCGACGACGACATCGCAGCGCGCGCCTATGGCCTCAGCCTGAACCGCTACAAGTCGCTCGCCTTCATCTTCGGCGGGTTCGCAGCCGGCGTCAGCGGCGGCATCGCCGCGCATCTCTATTCCTACATCAACCACGAGACCTTCAACACGCAGCAATCCATTTTGGCGTTGACGGTGGTGATCCTCGGGGGTCTCGGCAATGTCGTCGGCGCCGTCGTCGGATCGGTGGCGCTGGTCGGCTTGCCGGAACTGTTCCGGATCGCGGCGGAGTACCGTATCCTGATCTATGGCATCGTGCTGCTGCTGCTGGTGCGGTTCAGGCCGCAGGGCCTGTTGGGGACGATCTGATGGCGGACGCAGACGCACCGCTGTTGCTCCTGCGCGGGTTGACGCGCCGCTTCGGCGGCCTCACCGCCGTTGATGGCATCGATCTCGACCTTGCCAAGGGCGGGCTGATCAGCATCATCGGCCCGAACGGCGCCGGCAAGACCACGCTGTTCAACCTCGTCACCGGGCTGGACCGGCCCGACGCTGGCGCGGTCCACTTCGAGGGTCGGGACATCACCGGACTTTCTCCGGAGAAGCTCGCGGCCCAAGGCATCGCGCGCACCTTCCAGCTTGGCCGCGTCTTCGGCAATCTCAGCGTGATGGACAACGTCCTGATCGGCGCGCACACGCGGCTGCGCGCGGTCAAGCCGGCGGTGCCGGTGATCGGCCCGCTGCTGGAATTGGGGCTGGCGTTGCTGCGTCCTGCGAGCGTCAGGGCCGAGGAAGAGCGGCTGCGCGAAGAGGTCAAAGCCATTCTCGCCCGGTTCGGCGAGCGGCTGCTGCCGCGGATCGACCAGCCCGCCTACAGCCTGTCCTACGCCAACCGCCGCCGCGTCGAGATTGCGCGTGCGCTGGCGCTGAAACCGCGTCTGCTGTTGCTCGACGAGCCGACCGCCGGCATGAACCCGAGCGAGACCGCGGAGATGCAGGCGCTCGTCGCCGAACTGAAGGCGGAGGGGCTGACCATTCTCCTGATCGAGCACAAGCTCGAGATGGTGATGCGCCTCTCCGACCGCGTCATCGTCATGGACGAGGGCAAGAAGATCGCGGAAGGCGCCGGCGAAGTGGTCCGCAACGATCCCAAGGTGATCGAGGCCTATCTCGGCCACGGCCTATCCGGCGCGGCCGAGCAGGAGAGCGCGGCATGACGACACCCGAACCGCTGCTGGCGCTGACTGATGTCAACACCTTCTACGGCCAGGCCCAGGTCCATTTCGATCTCTCGATCAATGTCGCGCGCGGCCACATCGTCTGCCTGCTCGGCGGCAATGCCAGCGGCAAGTCCACGACGATGAAGATCATTTTGGGCCTCGTAAAACCGCGCTCGGGCGAGGTCACCTTCGACGGCGCCTCGCTGATCGGGCTGACCACGCCGCAGATCGTCCGCCGTGGCATCGCCTCGGTGCCGGAGGCGCGACGCCTGTTCGCCGACATGAGCGTGCGCGAGAACATCCTGATGGGCGCCTTCGTGCGCAGCGACCGCGATGCGGTGGCGCAGGATCTCGACAAGATGCTGACGCTGTTCCCGAAGCTCGGCCAGCGGCTGTCGCAACGCGCGGGCTCCCTGTCCGGCGGCGAGCAGCAGATGGTCGCGATGGCGCGCGCGCTGATGAGCCGGCCGCGCATGATCGTGATGGACGAGCCGACCATGGGCCTGTCGCCGCTCTATGTCGACCGCGTGCTGGAACTGATCCGCACCATCAACCAGGAGGGCGTGTCGGTGTTCATGGTCGAGCAGAACGCCAGCCTCGCGCTCGAGATCGCGCACGAGGCCTATGTGCTCCAGACCGGCAGGATCGTGCTGTCGGGCTCGGCGCGCGCGTTGAAGGACGATCCCCGCGTCCGCGACGCCTATCTCGGCGGCTCTGAAGCCGCGTAGGGCGGCTATGCAGGAAAACCGCTCCGGCCGCGCGGGATTGCGCTGGTTGGTATGATTATTCTATGAAAATATCATACTGCTGGCGCAATGGACCGCGCGGACGGAATGAATGACGTGACCAGATTATCCTTGCGGCAGGTCGAGCCCGCCACTGTGCTGCTGTTCGGCGGGCTCGTCGCCGCCAACGTCGCCGCATGGGTCTGGGCGTTCGCGCTGTTCGCCGACCGCCCCACGGTGATGGCGACCGCGCTACTCGCCTGGGTGTTTGGTCTCCGCCACGCCGTCGATGCCGACCACATTGCCGCCATCGACAATGTCGTGCGCAAGCTGATGCAGGCGGGCGATACGCCGCGCTGCGCCGGTCTCTATTTTGCGCTTGGCCACTCTACCGTCGTCGTGATCGCGACCATGCTGCTTGCGCTCGGCGTGGTCAGCCTGGGCGGGGACAGCCTGCTCAAGCACATCGGCAGCTTCGTCGGCACCTCGGTGTCGGCGCTGTTCCTGCTCGTGATAGCGGCCATCAATCTCGTCATCTTCGCAGGCCTGTGGCGAACGTTTCGCGTGGCGCGGGAGCAGGGCGTTCATGATGCAGCCCAGCTCGATGCGCTGCTCGCCGGCCGCGGCTTTCTCGCGCGCCTGCTCGGGCCGATGTTTCGCCTGGTGACAAGGCCCTGGCACATGTATCCGCTCGGATTCCTGTTCGGCCTCGGCTTCGACACCGCGACCGAGATCGGTCTGCTCAGCATCTCCGCCACCGAAGCCGTGCGCGGCGCTTCGCTCGCCGATGTCCTGGTCTTCCCCGCTTTGTTCGCCGCCGGCATGGCGCTGATCGACACTGCCGACTCCGCGCTGATGGTCAGCGCCTATCGCTGGGCCTTCGTCGATCCCATGCGAAAGCTCTGGTACAACCTCACCATCACCGGCGCGTCCGTCGCGGTCGCGCTGTTCATCGGCGGCATCGAGGCGCTTGGCCTCATTGGTGATCGCCTCGGCCTCTCCGGCGGCCTATGGGCGCTGGTCGATAGCCTCAACGAGTCGCTCGCCAATGTCGGCTTCGCCGTGATCGCGCTGTTCGCGATGGCTTGGCTCGTTTCCGTCGTGCTATACCATCGTATGTTTGCCGATGAGCCGGCTCATCAAGCCGACGCCGCGCTCTAAGCCCGCTCCGCCGGCATCTCGTCCGCATCTGGATCGCCGGGCGCGGTCGCCCAGGCGAGCTCGACCAGCGTCGCGATCCGACGGCCGCCACCGTCGAGCTGGATGACGATCAGGCCCTGCTCCTCCATATAGCCGAGCAGGCGCTGCGCCCGGCGCAGCGAATGCGAGCCATAGGCGCGCGCGATCGCGGCATCGCCGGGGCAGGGCCAGCCTTCCTTGGCTGCCCGCGCAATCATCATGAATACGCCCTGCATGTCGTCGGGCAGGATCGAGGCGCGCAGCGTCACCTCCTGCCAGGAATCATCCTCGGCGATGTCAGTGCCGAGGCCTGCGCGCGCATGCGTCAGCATGCGGCGGAATTCACCGAGATCGGGCACTGAAGCGCCGAGGCCCTCGATGCGGCAGCGGACCACGAATTCCTGATAGAGCACGCCGATGGCGCGGAAGCCCGCATCGGGCGCGGCGAGCACGGCGCGCAAGGTGCGATCCACGCGCTCGCGCCGTTCTGCGAGCTCCTCGGCGCTGATGGGCTCCTCGATCGGCTCGGGGCTCGTTTCCGGCGCCGCGGCCTTCGCGGCGCGCAACTGCTCGAGCAGATCTGGTGCCGGCCGGCGCTGCGGCCGGCTCGCATCCGGCGGCGGCGCGGCCAAAATGACCGCGCGTGCGTCTTCAAGTGTGGCCTCCGGCATCGGCATCAGCCGCGGCGTCGAATTACGCGGGGAGGTGTCGGTCGGGCCGATATTCAGCCGCAGCGGACGGCGCGACAGCGCGGGCCCCAGCGCCATGAACTGTCCGCGCTCGAGATCGCGAAAGGCTTCCGCCTGCCGCCGCTCCATGCCGAGCAGATCGGCGGCGCGCGCCATGTCGATGTCGAGAAAGGTCCGGCCCATCAGGAAGTTCGAGGCTTCCGCCGCAACGTTCTTGGCGAGCTTTGCCAGGCGCTGCGTCGCGATGATGCCGGCAAGCCCGCGCTTGCGGCCGCGGCACATCAGATTGGTCATGGCGCCGAGCGAGAGTTTTCGCGCCTCGTCCGACACTTCGCCGGCGACCGCCGGCGCAAACAGCTGCGCCTCGTCCACCACCACCAGCATCGGGTACCAACGGTCGCGCTCGACGTCGAACAGGCCGCCGAGGAACGCGGCGGCGCGCCGCATCTGGTTCTCGGCGTCGAGCCCTTCGAGATTGAGCACGGTGGAGACGCGATGCAGCCGCGCCCGCTCGCCCGCGACCTGAAGGCCGCGCTCGGTGTGATCCTCGGCCTCGATCACCAGATGGCCGAAACGCTCGGCCAGCGTGACGAAATCGCCTTCGGGATCGATGATGGCCTGCTGCACCCAGGGCGCGCTCTGCTCCAAGAGGCGCCGCAGCAGATGCGATTTGCCGGAGCCGGAATTGCCCTGCACCAGGAGGCGGGTCGCCAGCAGTTCCTCGAGGTCCATGGCTGCCCCGGCGCCTGCCGTGGTCTGCCCCATCTCGATCGCAACCGTCATGTCCCCGACTCAAGTCCCCGCCATTCGCGGCAAGGGGCTTATCAATCGAAGCGGGATGCGTCGAGCGAAACAGGGCGAATCACGCCCCGTTGCCCACGGTGGATTTCAGCCGAGATCGGACAACCGTAGAAGCGCGGGCCGGTACGGTGCCTGGGGATCGTCGTCCTCGTCGGCGGGGATCGCGCAGGAGCCGTACTCCTGCCTGATCCGTTCGATCTCCGCGATACGTTCGTGCAGCCGTTGCAGGTGCTCCGGCGACTTCGCCCGCCAGAACCGGAAGGTGTCGGCCGTGAGCGGGAGGAACGCGGTGCCGAACAATGTCGGATCGGGAACGACGGTGCGCCCGAGCAGCAGGAATCGGTTCTCGCCGGAGACCACGAGGGTCGCGTAGCCGCGGTTGCCGATTCGCCTGATCCCGTTCAGCGACCATTCTGCGAGCTTGCTGAAATAGGGCTCCTCGCGCCAACGATCGGGGCAGTGATCATCGACGGTGACGTTCACGGCATCCTGGCTGAAATGCACGATGATGCCCGACTTCGCCGGAAACCACGCGTCGTCGAGATGGCCTTGCAGCCAGGCGCAGACGAATGAGCGGCACATCTGCGGACGGCGGTCGTAGATGGTGCACCCCGTGCCCGTCTGCCAGTGCTTGCAGAGCTGGTTCACCGGCTTGTCGACCGCGGCCACGTCGAGAATGTCGCAGCAGGCATTGCACGATCCGCATTGCCGGGTCAGCGGCGCGGTCTTCGGCAGGCCGGTCGGCCGAAACCCCTGGCCATCGCGAACCAGGAGCTTCTGCTTTTCCAGCGCATGCAACGCACGTTCGATCTTGAGACGCGACAGTCCGGTGGCGTCGATCACGCCCTTGATCGTCGTCGCACCTGCCCCTAGCGCGCGGACGACGCTCAGCATCGCCTGGTCCATGACCTTATTCTCTTGTTCTTGCCTGGATCCAACCACAGACGCTGCAACCCAGTGCCCGAATAGGTTGCAAGAGACAGCTTATTTACAAAGCTATGTTGCTCATGTCCATTCGCGAGACAAGAAGACGAGCCCGCGACGCACGCATGCAGCGCTTGCGCAAATGCGGGATCAAGCATGTGGAACGCGAGGCGGGCGGTGAGAAGAATCTCGTCGCTTTGGCTCGAGTTCGAACCGAAATGATGCGTTTTCACGCAGAGTCCCGTCGAGGCATGACGGGCAACATGCCGTTGTCTCGCGCCCAGGTGTTATTCGCGAGCGAAAGCAGGACCGTGCGCTCGGCGACACGATCGCGTGATCGCGGTCACTCCCGGTGAGTCAGCGCGGGCAGACGCGGCGCTTTACTGCGCGCCGGATCCGCCCTGCACGATCTTCTCGTTCAGCTTCTGGTCGACAGTCTCGACCGTGCGGTCGATCTCGGCATTGGGCACGCCGAGCTGGTGCGAGATCAGCTTCACCAGCAAGTCGACCCGCTCGATGAAGGGCGCGCCGCCGGCAACCGCGCGCGCCGCCGAGGACGGCTTCAGTAGGCTTTCAGCCGCCTTGGCATATTTCGCAAACGGCACCTGGTCCTGCGGATCGGCGCCGAGGCGACGCGCGATCCCGTCGACATGATCGTAGATCGTCTGCGAGCGCTTGAGATCGCCATGCACGGCATCGCGGATCGACTGCGGCTCGTGTGCGGTGATGCAGCGATAATTGCCGGTGAGCAGCATCGACCATTTCGCCAGCGGCACGAACAGAGAGGCGAACACTTTCAGCTTCACCGGCACGTCATGGCCATCGAGCGTCACCGCGTCGATGTCGGCTTCGAGCTCGCGCAGCACCTTGTTGTGCCTCTCGTCGGCGAAGGCCGATGCCTTGAAGTTGGTGGGAAGGCCGACATGAAGCACGTTCGCCGCTTCTTCCGGCGGACGGAACGCCTGCGGATCGGGCGAGCACAGTGTCACCAGGCCCGGCTCGAACCGCTCCCACACCTGCGCATTGGTGTAGGCCTCTTCGAGATCCATGCCGGCGAGTGCGGGGATGCGCTTCAGATAGGGCAGCGGCGGCATGTTCATGATCGAGAGGCACGGCAGCTTCGCCGCAGCAATCCTGATCATGAGAACGCGAACGGTGTGGTTGGTATATTGCGGCTCCTGCATCGCAAGGCCGACCAGATCGTAACGGGAGACGTCGACATCGCCCGGCGTCACTGCGTCGAGCTTGCCGGGCAGGTCGCGCGAGAAGATCGCCCGGTGCACCGCCTCGTCGCGCAGCTTGATGCGGACCTCGGTACCGTCGCGGTTGATCAGCTCCGCGGTCTTGGCGCGGCAAACCAGGGTCACGTTGTGCCCGGCCATCAGCAGCTTGGTGCCCAGCAGGGAGCCGTAGGAAGCCCCGAGGATCAGAATGTTGCGCGCCATGTTCGTCCCTCCGAGAAATCTGGCCGTCTTGGCCCCGCGCGTCGCCCGGGGGTGGATTTGGGCGGCATGTAATGGGAAGTCCCCAGCGATGGCAACTGGGATAATGCATACAAGCAAACGCCGGTATTCCCGCTTTGTTCGCAGGGCCGGGCGATCGCCAGCGGTCCGGATGGAGCCATTATCGTTTTGCCGAAATTCGGATTTGTCTTATCTGCGGGGCGGCGAGAGAGGCGGTTGGTTGTCTTGTGCGCGCGTGACGACGTAAGAACGAACTGCGCGGAAATTTCGTCTGCCAGCGACGATCCGACGCATTCGTCGCGCTATCGCGGCGCGCCAGATGCAGCCACACGAATGTAAGATGAGGGCCGCCGCGGCCGTGCCTTCTCTGTCATCAATTGCGATCTATTTTTTGAGCGCCGGCAGCAATAAAAAATACGATGCCAAGGCCCACAAAATGGCAGAATGGGGCGGGGCAAAACTGTGGATCAGCAACGGAGCTGGGGTGTGACGATTGAGTTGAGCCGGCGTGGACTTTGTATCGAGAGTGGCTCGTTTGGACTAACCACTGTTTCATCCCGCAGCTTCGCCGCGCGAAACGACGGCGGAACGATCGTCGGATTGGGTCTCGCTGCGCCGAAAGCGAAGCTGGCAAGTCCGGGCGCCCGCTGACATGGAAGGTGATCATTGGCCTCACGGCTCGTGCGACGGGGCCGGGCGAAACCTGGCACGCTTGCGGACACGAGCGTCGGAATTTTTCGAAAGCCTGTCTGTGGCAGAGCTCGTGCGTCAGGCGCACCGGCATCTGTGGATCTCGGACTGGATGAGGATCGCAGACGACTACCGCACATTCGCCGAAACCGCGCGCGAAGATCGCTCCACCCTGATTGCGCTGGAAGCGTGGCTGTGCTCGCTGACGGCGGTCGAAGTCGCGAGGAGCTTGTCCTGTCCGGGAGATTTCGCGACGGACGACCTCGTGGAGAAGGTCGGTGTCAGCCTGAAGGGATTCAAGGACGACGCAGGTCCGGCAATCGAGCGCGTGAAGATCGATGGCTTCGATCAAGGCGAGCTCACCGGCTTCTTTCTGCCGGCGTGCCATGGGTCTCTCGCACCTGTGGTCCTCTGCATCGGTGACGAGGACATCATGCAGGGCTCGATGATGAGCAGGCTGTTGCCAGCCTCGCTCCGCCGCAACATGTCGCTCCTGCTGATCGATGTCGGCAATTCATCCGCGCGTCTCCCCCTCAAGCCGGCGCATATCCTTCAATGCTGGCTGGACTATCTGGAGGCTCGCGGGGATATCGATCCGCGGCGGATCGCGGTCTATGGCGAAGGCGCGGGCGCCAGCCATGCGTCCCGCCTTGCCGTCTTGGATCGCAGGATCGCTGCCGCCGTGTGCGACGGTGGCATCATGACGCCGGTCATGCGCCGCGCGTCGCTTAGCCGGATCGCCGGCGCCGGGCAGGCCGTCGATAGCGGGGCCTCGACGGCGTTGGCGCCGTCGCGTCGGATAGCTTGTCCGCTTCTCGTGGTCGTCGGCAGTCGCTCGATGGTATGGGAGCAGGACGCGCTCGAGCTGCAAGCCGGCTACCGGCAGGCCGGAGCCGATTGCTCGGCCGTCGTGCCGAACTGCATCCCGCACCCCCTCGGCGAGGTCGAGAATTTCGTCGCGGTGGACGATTTCACGTTCGCGTGGCTCGACAGCAAGCTCGGAGCCGGGCGTCAGCTTGATCCCGTGACCTACCTCTAGCTCGCCTGCGGCCATCCTTCGAGGCGCCCGCCTCCGGCGGGCCCTCAGGATGAGGTCGCGTTCTGCCGCAAGATATCAGAGCCTCGTGGTGAGGAGCCCGCCGCGGCGGGCGTCTCGAGCCATGCAGGCCCAGCGGATCAGGATACGTCGATAGCCAGCAATCGCGCGGCGAGCCGCGCGTTCTTGGCAATCGTTGCGAGCGTGGCATTCAGGTCGGCCAGGGTCTTCTCGTCGAGCTCGTTGAACATGGTCGAGTTCAAGGCGAGCTTTCGTTTGGACAGTTTTTCGATTTCCGTCGTCGCCTTTGCCGTCAGCGACATCAGGACGAAGCGCGCGTCGTCTGCTCCCGGTCGCCGCGACAGGAAGCCGTCCTTTTCGAGCGTCTTGGTCTGGTTGGTCACGAAGGCCGGGTGGACGCGCAACTTGTTCGCAATGTCGATTCCAGCGACGCCGCGTCCCTCGTCCAGTTCAGTGATGGCCATCAGGATCAGCCATTGCGGCTCGGTAATGCCGAGCAGTCCGGCCCAGCTGGTGTGGATGTCCTCCAGCTGAGAGTGGATCTCGACGACATTCCAGATGAAGTCCGTAATCGCCCTGTCGAGTTTCTTCTCGATCATATGGTTCCCCCCGTTTCGCTTTGATCATTCTTTTAACGGGATATTTGGGGGGCGTCTCGACTATCGCGCAACGATGATGGCTTGGACATCGCGCGCTGGAAATCGTCGTGCAGTTTATTGCTTGCAAAAAACAATTAATCAAATTATCCCTTTTGGCACTCGATCTTTGCTGCTCTTGACCCTGTCGACAGGCGGCAATGTGAGACCTCCAAGAAAGCCCTCGGGATGCCCCCTGAGGGCTTTTTCTTTTTATTTCATGGATCTAACGCTGGGTCTGGTCGCCCCTGTTGCCCTCAGGCAACATCCCGTATCGAAGTTTCGATTCACTAAATCAATAAATTGAGGCGATTGTTTTTATAAACTATATGTGAAGCCACGACGGAGGGGGGGCACCTCGCTGTCGTTTCAGTCCGGACCTTCAGTGCGGACCTGAATTGAACGGAAATTGAAGAGGGTAAAGCGGCGTCCCCCGAAGGGGCCGAGCCCCCTGAACCGACCTGGAGGTTTATCTAATGAAGTTGACGAAGACGCTCTTTCTCGGCACGGCCGCCGGCCTGATGGCCGTCTCCGGCGCGTTCGCAGCCGATCTTCCCGTGAAGGCCAAGGCGGTCGAATACGTGAAGATCTGCTCGCTGTACGGCGCCGGCTTCTACTACATCCCGGGCAGCGACACCTGCATCAAGCTGGGTGGCTACCTGCGCGCCGACGCGGTGTTGGGCTCCAACTCGGACTTCAATCCGAACCAGAGCGGTACTGCCGGTGCTCGCAACCGCCTGATGAACTACTACACCTTCCGCGCTCGTGAAGACCTCAACATCGACACCCGCACCGCGACCGAGTACGGCGTGGTCCGCACGTTCTTCGATGGTGTCTTCACCTGGACGACCGGCAACTATACCCCCACCGGTTCGGCAACGGGCGCGACCCAGTACAGCGGTACGCTCGGTCTCAACGCTGCGGGCACCGGCCTCGTCGGTTCGGGCAGCGGCAACGTCAACGGCACCGACGGCAACACCTCGGCCGGTGCGCTCGGCGTGTACTACGCCTTCATCCAGTTCGCCGGCTTCACGATGGGTAAGGCCGTGTCGCAGTTCGACGCGCCCTGGACCAACTATCCCGGCAACATCACCGACAATCTCGTCGGCGGCAGCGGCACCGTTACCGGCGTCACCCAGTTTACCTACACGGCCGACTTCGGCCAGGGCATCACGGCGTCGTTCTCGGCGGAAGATGCGACGGCGTACTATCAGGCCGGTAACCTGAATATGACCGGCGCGACTGCGGGTGGCATGATCGGCGGCTCGTACGGCACCAACGCGATCGGCGGTTCACGTTCGCCGAACCTCGTCGCTCAGTTGCGTGTCGACCAGGCCTGGGGCCTGTTCCAGGCGTCGGTGGCTGCGCATGACAACCACGTTGCCTATTACGGCGCGACCGAATCGACTGGCCACCCCGACGACAAGTGGGGTTGGGCGGTTCAGCTCGCTCTGTCGATCAAGAACATCCCGACCGGCGCGGGTGACACGATCAACATCCAGGGCGTCTACACCGACGGTGCGACCCGCTACAACTTCCAGAACCTGTCGGGCAGCAGCTACTCGCTGTTCGGTGGCTCGGGCCTTGCCGGTGCCTACGGCAGCATCGGCTTCGCCAACGCTCCGGACACGGTGTACATCACCGGCAGCTCGCAGGAGACGGTCAAGACCTGGGGCTTCCGTGGCGCCTACACCCACAACTGGAATCCGGCCTGGAACTCCGCGATCTACGGTGCCTACGCTCAGGCCCAGTTCGGCACGCTGGCCAAGACCACGCTCTGCGGTGCTGGTGGCGCTGGCGGCGTGTTCGGCGGGCTCGCCGGCGTGACCTCCTGTAACCCGGACTTCGCGATCGGCCAGATGGGTCTCGTCACCCGCTGGACCCCGGTCAAGAACCTGACGTTCTCGGCCGACCTCTCCTGGACGCACCTCGACCAGAAGTATGCCGGCACGGTTGCGTTCACGCCGTCCGGTACGACCGCCAAGCCGACCGCGACCTACGAGCTGAAGGATCAGGACTCGATCGCCATGATCCTTCGCGCTCAGCGCAACTGGTAAGATCTGTCGAACCAATCGAACGAACACCCGGCGGGAAACCGCCGGGTGTTTTTTATTGGCGGGACGATTCGTAGCCCGGATTGCGCTGCGCTCCATCCGGACTACGGGACTGATTGTTACGGTGCCCGACGGGCAAAACACTTGCGAACGCCGTCAAGCCGCGCTCGCAAAAATATTCGACTTTACAGAAATTCGGAAATGTCGTATGTGTCGCGGTATCCCGGCTCATCCTTGAGGGGCGATCTCGTGTCGTCTTGATTGCGAGCCGGGCTTGCGGTGGACGCGGGCAGCGTCGGGCGCGAGAGGTGCGGGCAGGGCGGGTAGTCCCTGTGAGCCCGAAACCGCGTGCCGACGAGCGGCGCTGTCAGGTTCGTCTCGCCAGCAAGTTTCCGGCTCTGTCGACAGGGCTGGAAAAACTGCGGCGAACACGCGAACCGTGCGTACGGCAAAACCGTGTGGTCCTGGCCGTCGTTGCTACGGTCAAGTGCTTTGCGGATGCGGCATGCGCGCCAACCGGCGCGGTGTCGGCGACTTCTGCAGGCGCGAGGGAGGCCAGAAGGAAAGTTCGGCTCCCGGGAGAGCACGGCATAAGCCGTCCGACCATCGCGCAGGGAAGGCCGAGTGATTGGCACCACCTGTATGCTGCTGTGCGGTTCTTTTGCGCTACCATTTCGCGCAGCAGACCGCGGGTGCGAGGTCAGCACCCGGTCTTCCCTGCGCCCTCTTGGATCAGAGGGTGAAGAGACAAAGCAAAGCTCGGGCGAATTGCGCCGCGAGGATGCGAAGGCGCGTCTGCGAGTTGAAGTGCGAATTGGAGAAGGCGATGCTGCCCCTTGCTCCGTCATTGCGAGCGCAGCGAAGCAGAGTCTCTCAGCCCTGGCTTGCCATCCGCGTGCGGTCGATGTGCTCCTCGATCTTGGGGCGGTCGCGGGTTCGCTCGAAACTGGTGCACAGGAGCTCGGTCTCATCGAGCGAGATGGGGGCGCGATACAACCGGCACATGAACTCGGCGGTGGTGCGCCCCTTGCCGGTGCCCGGGCTGCGCTCGGCCAGGAACATGCAGTCCCGGCAGATGCTGGCATCGAGCCGCTGATGGGCCGCATCGAGGTGATTGAGGATCTCGCGCAGCGAGTCGCGCAGCCTGACGCATTCGTCGGTCCCGAGCGCCGTGACAGCATTCACCACGTGATTGATCGGATCATGCTGGCTCAGGCATTTCTCACCCTGTGGGGTGACGTGCAGCACGACGGAGCGCTTGTCCTCAAGCGACGGCTTGCGGACCAGGAACGACTTGCTCTCCAGCGTCTTCACGATCTGCGATGCGGTTGCCCTGGTCGCGCCGATGAAGCCGGCGAGCGCGGACGGCGTGCGCGAGAAGCGGTTGGCGCGGCCGAGAAAGCGCAGCGCCATCCATTCCCGATCGCGCAATCCGTGTTGATTGCCTTCGAAATACCAGGCTCTGGCCGCCTGAACCAGCAGCTCGACTGCTTCGCGTGCCAACGGCATGAATTCCTACCTTGCCCCGGGAATCACGTCTGCGGCGCCCCGAAGCCGCTTGCCGTCATCGCGCACGATTTGACCGTGACATGCCGAACGCCCGTCGATGTCCGATGACAACGCTGTGCCCGTCTCTTGCGCAAAGGCACGAACTGCCGGGCAACCGACTTGGATTGACGAGCGCTGGAGGATACGGCGCGAGATGCGGTGTCGCTGATCACTTGCCAGCAGTGGCGTCGTCGAACGAAAGCCCGAGCTGCCGTCACTGCCGGACGATGGATCGGAAATGTTCAACCGTAGCCCCTGAGTTCAAGTCACAAGCAGACGTTTCTTATGGCCCACCGAAACGATGAATGAGCTTCTCAACAAAATCAAGTAGAGACACTCTTTCGAGACTGGATGTCGTTGCACACGAATGTAACGTTCAAGACAATCTTGCTGTTCGGGACACATGATGGTGAACACAACACGCGATCTAGCAGGCTAGACGCAGCTAGTTCTACGACGGCTTCATTGCACGCGTATTGCTGTTCGCAGTTGATGCAAGTTGATCGATGCTTGTGCATGACAGGCGAAAACTGTCGCCGAGTCATCCACAACTTGCGTGATCTGCTCGGAGAATCGCCAAGGGAACGACAGGGGAACTCGGAACAATTGCACGCGGCGGTTGTCGTGGCATCGCATCCGGAGTATGATCCCCGGATCGTTGTCCACGACTGTGTCTCGTTGCTCATCCGAACGGCTGAGACCGACGCGGCGAACATGGTTGGCAATCAAACGCAAAGGCCGGCTGCGCAACGCGACGACATTCGCTGCGCGAATCTCCGGATGCGGGCACAGACGTGCGCGCTGTGCTAACCGCCCTTGAGCGCGTCTCTCAGCTCGCGGAACGGATCGGCGCTCGGCGCAGCCGAGGCGTCCTGTCGCATCGCGTTGTAGATTCGCGGGACCATGTCGACGGCCTGATCCAGGCTCGAATCACGCCCCGACTGATAACCGCCCATCAGGCGAAGGTCGCGCGTATCCTCGTATTTGGCGATCAGGGAGCGCAACTTGCTCACCAATTCGCGCTCCTCGGGGTCCCAGACGTTATGGGCGAGGCGGGAGACCGAGGCCAGGACGTCCACGGCCGGATAGCGTGCCTGGTCGGCAATATGCCTCGAAAGCACGATGTGCCCATCGAGCGTGCTGCGAATCGTGTCGGCGATCGGCTCGTTGTGATCGTCGCCGTCGACCAGCACGGAGAAGATGCCGGTGATCGTCCCGGAGCCCTCCTCGCCGGGCCCGGCGCGTTCCAGAAGGCGCGGCAGGTCGGTAAAGACCGTCGGTGCGTAGCCGCGCGCGACCGCGGGCTCGCCGGCGGCGAGCGCGACCTCGCGGGCGGCGTGGGCGAAGCGGGTGATCGAATCGACCACCAGCAGGACCGATTCGCCGCGGTCGCGGAAATACTCGGCGACTGCCATCGCCGTCTTCGGGGCCAGCCGCCGCATCATCGGGCTTTCATCGCCCGTCGATACGATGGTGACGGCGCGGTTGCGGTCGGCGCCCAGCACGTCTTCGATGAATTCCCGCACCTCGCGGCCGCGCTCGCCGACCAGCGCCAACACGACGGTGTCGAAGCCCTGGCTGCGGGCGAGCATCGCGAGCAGCGTCGATTTGCCGACGCCGGAGCCGGCGAAGATGCCGACGCGCTGGCCGGCGCAGATTGGCGCGAACAGGTCGATGACGCGGACGCCGGTGCGCAGCGGCTTGTGGACGCGCGCCCGCTTCATCGCCGGCGGCGCCTCCGTCTCCGCCGAGACGGCGCGCGATCCCGGGGTGAGCGGGCCCTGTCCGTCCAGCGGCGCGCCGAGCGCGTTGATGACGCGGCCCTTCCAGCTCGGATCCGGTGCGAAGGACAGAGGCGGCATGCGGTAGGCGACCGAGCCGAGCCCGCCGGCGAATTGCCGGTCGAACGGTTTTGCGACGATACCATCGCTGTCGATGCGGACCACCTCGCCGATCTGGGGGCGGCCGCCCGTATTGACGCCGATCAGCTCGCCGAGCCTGACGAAGCGCGACAGCCCGGAGACGCGAAAATGCGTCGGCGCGATCTCGGAGATCGCGCCGCTGATGCTTGCAAGCGGCGTGCTCTGCTGGAGCTCCAGCAGCGCCCACTCAAGTTGCCGGAGAGCGTTCAAGGAAACTGTCCACCCAAATTACGCGCCACGCGCAGCCTACTTGCCCGGATCGCCCAGCGTCCGGATTGCATTGTTGAGCTCGCTCTCGGTACCCTCGATCATCGAATTGGTGCCGTCAAAGGCGCGCGAGGCCGACATCAGCTTCGTCAATTCCATCATCGGATTGGCGCCCGAGCCCTCGACATAGCCTTGCTTGAAGCCGTCCCGGCTGAAATCGGCGATGGCAGTCGCGGGCCGGTCGGGCGTGACGCCGGAATTGCCGTAGCGGTCGAGACTGGCGTCAGCGGGAATGTTGAACAGGCCGATCGTGCCGATCTCGTTGTTGTCCTGGGTGATGGCGCCGCTGCGCGAGATCGAGACCGGTCCCCCGTTCGGGTCGAGCGTGAGCTGCGCGCCGCCGGAATCGATGACGGGGAAGCCCGACACGGTCTGAAGGTCGCCATTGGGGGCGATCTGGAGCCGGCCGTCACGGGTATAGACCGTGCCGTTCGGGCCGGCGAAGGCGATGAAGCCCTCTCCGACCACGGCGACGTCGAGCGGATTGCCGGTCTCAGTGATGTTGCCCTGCTCGCGCGAGATGATGTTGTCGCCGGGCGAGGAGAACGCGACCGGATTGGTGCCGGCCTTGGACAGGATGGTCTCGAACTTCACCACGTCGGTGCGAAAGCCGGACGTGTTGACGTTGGCGACGTTGTTGGCGATCGTCTGGAGGCGCTTCTC
This sequence comes from Bradyrhizobium commune, assembly GCF_015624505.1. NCBI lineage: Bacteria > Pseudomonadati > Pseudomonadota > Alphaproteobacteria > Hyphomicrobiales > Nitrobacteraceae > Bradyrhizobium > Bradyrhizobium commune. The sequence goes on from NZ_CP061379.1 coordinate 1,572,300, forward strand.
CAGCGCGACCTGCGCCGACAATCCCACATAAAGGGCCGATTGCATGACTTACCTTCCGATCCGGATCGACTGAAGCTTCGAGAGCATGTCGGTGTCCAGGCTGACCGAGGTCGACGCGCCGCCGATCAGGATCAGAGCAGGGTTGGTCGAGGTGCCGTTGGCGGCGTTGTCCTGGGCCTGGGTCGCATCCCACATCGCAGCGAAGCGCTGCACGAATTTGGTGACCTTGGTCGGGTCCTGCAAATCGGCGAGATTGAGCTTGTTCGTGATCATCTTGGCCTGGGCGTCGATGTCGCCCGAGCTGACGGTCGGAGACCAGCCGAACGTGGTCTGGACCACTTGCGTCAGCGCCTTGTCGGCAAGGATCTGGTAGGCGCTGGTGATCGAGGAGGCTTTGCGCGTGAAGTAGAGCGCCAGCCGCAGGCCCTCGTTCTGGTCGCCGGCGCTCTGCTCCAGCGTCTGGGTGGCATATTGGGTGGCCGTGCCGGTCGTGGCCTGGGTGGCCTGGGTGGCGTTGGCGCCAAGGGCTGCGAAATTGAAGGCGGCTGCAAAATCGCGGTAGCGGGTATCGGTCAGCTTGTTGGCGAACGTGTCCTTGGTCGCGATACCCTCGGTCAGCACCTTGCGCATGAACGCCTTGGCGTAGGTCATGTCGCTGAGGCCGTAGGCCTTCATCGCATAGGAGTAGAGGCGATAGTCCTTCAGGAAATCGTCGATGCTCTTCACCTTGCCGATATTGGCAAGATAGTAGGCGGTATCGCGGCTGACGTCCGGCTGCTGCGCGACCTGCGTCAGCGACTTGCCCATGTCCTTGGTCAGTCTGGTGTAGTCCGCGATGGTGGATAGCATGACACACGCCCCTGTGGCCGCTGTTGCGACATCGTTGCAAGCTGCCGCGAGTTGCTTGCGCGGGGCTGGCGACCCGGAAGCCAGCTTCGCGCAAGGCTCGCCGACTAGATATTTCCGATGGGATCGGCGATGGAGTGGCGCGTTGCTCAGTTTCGTGGGGATTTTCATCACGGTAGCGGCACTGCTCGGCGGATTTGCCGCCATGGGCGGGCATCTGGCCGTGCTGATGCAGCCGTGGGAGTTCGTGATCATCATGGGCACCGCGGTCGGAACCTTCATCGTGGCCAACCCGTGGAAGACGGTAGTGGACACCGGGCTTGCCTGCGTCCAGGCCGTCACCGGCGCGGTGCCCGGTGAGCGCTACTATCTCGATTTGCTCGGCGCACTTCATGCGCTGATGCGGGAGTTGCGCGGCAAGGGCCGCAACGAGGTCGAGGCCCATATCGACGACCCCTCGTCCTCCGAGATCTTCAAGGCGTTCCCGAGCGTGCTCGGCGATGCCGCGCTGCTCCAGTTCATCTGCGACTATGTTCGTCTGATCATCATGGGCAATGCGCGCACCCACGAGATCGAAGCGCTGATGGATGAGGAAATCCATACTATCGTGAAGGGCAAGCTGACACCCTATCATGCGCTGGTCGTGGTGTCCGAGGCGCTGCCGGCGCTCGGCATCGTCGCCGCGGTGCTCGGCGTCATCAAGGCCATGGGTGCGCTCGATCAGTCGCCGAAACTCCTCGGCGGCTTCATCGGTGCGGCGCTGGTCGGCACCTTCGCCGGCATCTTCCTGTCCTACGGCATCATTTCGCCCTTCGCGCTCAAGATCAAGATGACGCGCGAAAAGAAGTGCCGGCCCTACATCATCGTCAAGCAGACGCTGCTTGCCTTCATGAACGGGGCGATGCCGCAGATCGCCGTCGAGCACGGTCGCAAGATGATTGCGAGCTCAGAGCGTCCCTCGATCGACGTCGTCGAGAATGAGACGATCGCGGGTCCCAAGGCCGTCGTCACTGATGCCGAACCCAAGGCTGCACGCGCATGATGATGGAAGACGTCGACGTCGATCAGCGCAAGCAGCTGCCGAACTACCTGCTGGACGCTGCCGGCATCTCGATCGAACGCATGCCGATGCTCAATGTTATCTTCGATCGCATGGCGGCAACGTGCACCGACAGCCTGCAGCCGATGGCGGGAACGCCCTGCTATTTCTCGGTCAACGGCATCACCAACGATCGTGTCGGCGACATCATCAAGGACTACGAGGGCAACGCGGTCGCCGCCGTGCTCTATGCCGAACAGTGGGACTCCCGCGTCATGATCGTGCTCGACCGTGACTTCGTGTTCACGATGGTCGAGGCGATGTTCGGCTCCGACGGCGCCGAGCCGCCGCTCGACGTCGAGCGCTCCTTCTCCAACATCGAAATTCGCCTGGTCCAGGCGCTGTTCGAGCGGTTCGCAAAGGCGCTGCAATCCGCCTTCGCCGGCACGTCCAACGTCACCTTCCGTGTCGAGCGGGTCGAGACCGCGATGGCATCGCTCGCGATCGGACGCAGCGGCAACATGTCGATCTGCGCCAACATCATGCTGCAGGCGCTCTACCGCGGCGGCCAGATGTTCCTGATCATCCCGCATTCCGCACTCAATCCGCTGCGGCAAAAGCTTGCCACCGTCGTCGTCAGCGACGGCCGTGCGGCTGATCCGCGCTGGCGAGAGCAGATGGAGAGCGAGGTCCACCGGACCGAAGTGACGTTGAGCGCGGTGCTCGACGAGAAGATGATTTCCCTCGAAGACGTCGTGAAGTTCAAGGTCGGGCAGGTGCTCGAGCTTGAGGCCACGCCGCGCACGCTGGCGCGGCTGGAGAGCAACAACCAGGTGCTGTTCTGGTGTCAGATCGGTCAGCTTGATGGCTATTACGCCATGCAGGTGGCAGATCCCGTCGATCAGAAGCGGGAGTTCGTCGATGATATCCTATCTCGTTGATGCCGTGCTGCTGATCGCGCTCGGCTTCACCAGCATGCGGGTGACCAGGATGCACCGCGAGCTGGCACGGTTGCGCAGCTACCAGGGTGAATTCTCGACCATCGTCCAGGAGACTGCGGGCGCCTTCGATACGGTCATCACCGCGGCTCACGACTCGACCGCAAATCTCGGGCGGCTCGCCAACGTGCTGAGCACGAAGATCGATCAGGCCCACGAGGCGATCGCAGCGCTCGACGCGCGGAACGGACTCGTTTCGCCGGCGACCGCGCACGGTGCCGACGCAAACAAGCATTGAGATCGAACCCGGCAGAACCATTGCGAGCGGAACGTCGCGGCGCTCCGGGAGTGGAAATACCAAGAGGCGATACCAAATGGCGCAATCCTTCGACTACGAATCTGCATCGGCACCCGGAGACGCCGAGACGTCTCCGCTGGAGCGGCTGGCCGAGATCGCCGCGCGCACCGCGGAGGAGACCGGCAAGTTCGCCAATGTCGATGCCATCCTACGCATCCCCGTCACCATGCAGGTGGTGCTGGGATCCGCGACCATCCCCGTCGCGAATCTGATGAAGCTCGGCCGTGGCGCCGTGGTTCCGCTGGACCACCGCGTCGGCGAGCCGGTCGACGTCGTGGTCAACGGCCGCGTCGTCGCGCGCGGCGAGGTGGTCGTCGTCGAGGAGGACAATTCCCGCTTCGGTGTCTCGCTGACCGAGATCGTCGGACCGCTGGGACAGGGTGATTCCTGACCATGGCGGCACAGGTCGGCATCGCCCCCATCAAGCAGCGAGGCGTTGCCACGCTGGGCGGGACGGAAAAGGTCGCCGCACTCCTGCTGGCCATGGGCCGGCAGGCGGCCGCGAGCGTGCTCGCGCAATTCGAGCCGCAGGACATTCGCATCGTCACCAAAGCCGCAGCCGAACTGCGGCCGATCACGGCGCAGGAGCTGGAAGCGATCGTCGAAGAGTTCGCGCAGCAGTTCTCGATGGGTGCAAACATCCTCGGGACGCTTGGCGGGCTCGAGGCCGTGCTCGGTGACGTGCTGCCGGCAGATCAGGTCACGGCGATCATGTCGGACCTGCTCGGCAATTCAAGCCGGTCGGTGTGGGACCGCGTCTCGTCAGTATCGGAAAATTCGCTGGCGAGCTACCTCTCCAAGGAGCATCCGCAGACCGCGGCGCTGATCTTGTCCAAGGTCAAGCCGTCCTGCGCCGCCAAGGTGATGAGCCAGCTGCCATCGAGCCTGCGCAATGAGCTGATGCGGCGCGTGCTGAGCCTCAAGCCGATCGTCGACGACGCCATGAGGGTCCTCGAGAAGACCCTGCATGAGGACCTGACGCTCAATTTCGCCCGCAACCTCGGCGCCGACACCTATGCCCGTGTCGCCGACATCATCAACAAGATGGAGCGCGGTCACATCGAGGACATGCTGAAGAGCCTGTCGGAGAAGCGGCCGAAGTCGGCAGAAGTGCTGAAGGAGCTGTTGTTCACCTTCGACGACGTGGTCAATCTGACGCCGAAGGCGCGCACCATGATCTTCGATCAGGTGCCGACCGACCGCATCGTCGTCGCCTTGAAGGGCACCGACAAGCACTTCCGCGAGCTGATCCTCTCCTCGGTCGCCTCGCGCGTCCGCCGCGTCGTCGAGCACGAGCTCGCGATCGGCGAGCCCTCGAACCAGCGCGATGTGCTGGAAGCGCGCCGCGTGATCACCGATCTCGCGCTCGACCTGGCAGAGAAGGGCGAGATCGAACTCAACCCCGAGCAGGAGGATGAGCTGGTCTTCCGCTGACCGCTGAACGGGCATGGCAGAGACATCCGACCAGGAGAGCAAAACAGAAGAGCCGACCGAGAAGAAAGTCCGCGATGCGCTCGAACAGGGCAATATTCCGGTCTCTCGGGAGGCGTCCATCTTTGCGTCCATGGCGGCGCTGATGGTGATTCAGGCCTTCCTGATCGGCCAGGGCGTGCAGCAACTGACGCCGACCTTGAAGAGCTTTATCGACGACCCCGACGGCTTCCCGCTCAGCACCGCGGCGGACGCGCAGAACCTTCTCACCGTGGTGGGACTTCAGGCGCTGCGATTCCTGGTGCCTCTCGTTGTCATCCTGGCGGTATTCGGGTTGGCGGCGTCGCTCCTGCAAAACGCACCCAGCCTGGTGCTCCAGCGTATCATGCCAGACCTCTCGCGAATCTCCCCGGCCAGCGGTTGGAGCCGGATCTACGGTAGTCAGGGCCTCGTGGAATTCGCGAAATCGCTGTTCAAGCTCGTGTCGGTGACCGTCGTCGTCGCCTTCGTGCTGCGCTCGTCGGAAGCGCGGGCGTTCGAAGCGATGTACACCGATCCCGTCGCTCTGCCGGAGATGATCCTCACCATCGCGATGCGGATCGTTTCGGCAATCTGCATCGCGACGATCGTGCTGGTTGCGATCGACCTCGCCTGGGCGCGCTTCCACTGGCGGCGCGAGCTGCGCATGACGAGGCAGGAGATCAAGGACGAGCACAAGCAGGCCGAAGGCGATCCGTTGATCAAGGCACGCCTGCGCTCGCTGGCGCGCGACCGATCGCGCCAGCGAATGATTGCCTCCGTGCCGCGCGCGACCTTGGTGATCGCGAACCCGACCCATTTCGCCGTCGCGCTGCGCTATCAGCGTGAGGAGAACGCGGCCCCGCTCGTGGTGGCCAAGGGCATGGACGTGATCGCGCTGAAGATCCGCGAGGTCGCCGAGCAGAACAGGATTCCGGTGATCGAGAACAAGGCTCTCGCGCGCGCGCTCTACGAAGCGGTGCAGGTCGACCAGGTGATTCCGTCCGAGTTCTTCCGTCCGGTCGCCGAGATCATCTACTTCCTCCAGTCGAAGCAATCGCCGCGTCCCGAGAAGGTTCAGTAGATTTCCGGGGACCGTGTCCGCTGCATCAGCCTGGGGAAAGCTTGCAGCCCTAAGTTCATCCCGAACAGACCAGAATGGGACTGCCGTGGGACCGTTATATCTCTTCGAACTCGCATCGTCGCAGGCGCGCTGGCTCGAGCTACGTCAGTCGACCATCGCCGCCAACGTCGCCAACGCCAATACGCCGGGCTTCAAGGCGCGCGATGTCGAACCGTTCAACAAGGTGCTCGACGGAACGCCGGTGCGGCTCGCGACGACATCGCCGACGCACATGCAGCTTTCGCCTGCCGAAACCGATACGCGGGCGACCGCGAAGAAGGACAGCTGGGATGTCGTTCATTCCGGCAACTCGGTCAGCCTCGAGCAAGAGATGATCAAGGGCAGCGACGTCAACCGCGACTACTCCATGAACTCGGCGATCGTGCGGTCATTTCATCGCATGCTGCTCGCCGGCGCGAAGACCTGAGGTGAACTGACATGCTGGATGCCCTACAGGCGTCGTTGACGGTCGCGAGCTCCGGGCTCGAGGCGCAATCGACGCGCATGCGCGTCGTCTCGGAAAACCTCGCGAATGCGAGCTCGACCGGGCGCACTGCCGGTGCCGATCCGTATCAGCGCAAGACGATCACCTTCGACGCCGCGATGGATCGTGCCTCGGGCACGCAGCTTGCGAAGGTCAAGGAGATTGGGGTCGACACCACGCCCTACCGCGTCGAGTACGATCCGGGCCACCCCGCCGCCGACAAGGCCGGCTACGTCAAGATGCCCAACGTCAACATGATGATCGAGATGGCCGACATGCGGGAGGTCAACCGGTCCTATGAAGCCAATCTCCAGGTGGTGAAACAGGTGCGGTCGATGCTGGGCATGACCGTCGACCTTCTGAGGAGCTGACAATGTTAGAGGCGATTGCATCCACCGCGATCTCGGCAGGGCAGGCGGCGTTCCGTGCGACCGAAACGCAGGCCATCGCGCCGGCCGCGCCGACTGCGGTCCAGGCGAGCGACGATGTCGGCTTCGAGGCGGTGATGAAGCAGGTGACCACCGACGCGATCGGAACGCTGAAGACGGGCGAGGCGGCATCGATCTCGGCGATGCAGGGCAAGGAATCGACGCGGCATGTCGTCGAGGCGTTGATGTCGGCAGAGCAGGCGTTGCAGACGGCGGTCGCGGTTCGCGACAAGGTCGTGCAGGCCTACCAAGAAGTCGTTCGTATGTCGATTTGATCTAAAGGAATGATGCTGTGAAATCGCTCGCCATCGCGGCCACGGGCATGAATGCCCAGCAGACCAATATCGAGGTCATCGCGAACAACATCGCCAACATCAACACGACGTCGTACAAGCGGGCGCGTGCGGAATTCACCGATCTGTTCTACCAGATGGACCGCATGCAGGGCGTCGCCAACGTCAACGGCTCCTCCCCGATCCCGGAAGGCGCCAATCTCGGCCTCGGCGTCAAGTCGGCTGCGATCCGCAAGCTGCACATCCAGGGTGCCTTGACCCAGACCGGGAACCCTTACGACCTCGCGATCAACGGCCGCGGCTGGTTCCAGGTGCTCGGCCCGAACAACGAGGTGGAATACACCCGCGCGGGCTCGTTCAACACCAACGCCAACGGCCAGCTGGTGACGATGGACGGCTATCTGCTGGATCCCACCATCACGGTGCCGCAGGGAACGGTGCAGGTCACGGTCAACCAGACCGGTCAGGTGTTTGCCAAGCTGGACACCGAAGTGAACCCGCGGCAGATCGGCCAGCTCAACCTCGCCAATTTCGCCAACGAAGCGGGCCTCGAGCCGCTGGGCAGCAATCTCTATCGCGAGACCACGGCGTCGGGCGCGCCGGTCGTCGGTCTTCCCGGCGATGCCGGCTATGGCAAGATCAACCAGCAATATCTCGAGGCCTCGAACGTCGATCCCGTCAAGGAAATCACCGAGTTGATCTCGGCGCAGCGCGCCTATGAGATGAATGCCAAGGTCATCCAGGCGTCGGATGAGATGGCGCAGACGGTATCGAAGAATCTCAGTCGCTAGTTCCGGTGTGTCCATGTTGAACAGGGTAGGCCTGATCGTGCGCGGGGTGGCCGCTGCGCTGCTGGTTTTCGCGTCCGTGCGGATGGTCGCGGCCGAGGAGAAGCGCCTCCCCGTGCCGGCGGTATCGATCCGTGCCGGCGATCTGATCAGGGACGACATGATCACCGAGCGCGCCTTCTCGCCGAACGCGCTCGGCGTCGCCATGTTCATCGAAGGGCGTCAGGTCCTGGTTGGGCGCATGGCGCGGCGCGCGCTGCTGCCCGGCCAGCCGATCCCGACCAGCGCGGTCGAAGATCCCTTCACCATCGCTCGCGGCGCCATGGTCAAGGTCGTGGTCGAAGACTCCGGTCTGTCGATCGTGGCCTACGGCGCGGCCATGCAATCGGGTGCGCCGGGTGCCCTCATCACCGTGCGAAACACCGACACTGGCGTGATCATCAGGGCCATCGTCCAGCCGGACGGCACCGTCAAGGTCGCGGACGGGTCATGATCAGAGTCCTGCTCGCGCTCGTCCTCATCCTGTCCGCCGCCACCGCCCAGGCCGCCGTCCGCATCAAGGACATCGCGGACATCAAGGGGCTGCGCGAAAACCAGATCGTGGGTTACGGCCTCGTCATTGGTCTGAACGGCACTGGCGATACCCTACGCAATGCGCCCTTCACGGAACAGTCGCTTCAGTCGATGCTCGAGAACATGGGCATCAATGTCAGGAACGAGACCACTAGCACGAACAATGCGGCGCGGCCGACGACGCTGCGCACGCGCAACGTCGCCGCCGTGATGGTGACGGCGGACCTGTCGCCCTCGATCGGACCGGGCGAGCGGATGGACGTGACGGTGTCGTCGCTGGGAGATGCGACGTCGCTGCTGGGCGGCACGCTGGTGATGACGTCGCTGCGCGCCGCTGACGGTGCGGTCTACGCGGTGGCCCAGGGCGCGGTCACGGTCGCCGGCTACAGCGTCGGAGGCCAGGCCCAGAACGTCAGCCAGGGCACTCCGACCGCGGGCCGCATTCCGAATGGCGCGCTGGTCGAGCGCGAGGTGCAGGGAAGCCTCCACGAGATGGAGTTCCTGGTGCTGGAGCTGAAAAACCCCGACTTCGTCACCGCAACGCGAATCCTCGACGCCGTCAATCGCTATGCCGGCGGCCGCTATCGCGCCCAGATCGCCTTCGAGCGCGACTACCGGACGATCGTGCTGTCCAAGCCGCGCTACGTCGGCCCGGTCCGCTTTCTCGCCGAGATCGGCGAGCTGACCGTCGAACCCGACACGCCGGCGCGGGTGGTGATCAACGAACGCACCGGCACAGTGGTGATCGGACGCGACGTGCGAATCTCGACCGTCGCCGTGACGCACGGCAATCTGACCGTTCGTGTCACGGAGCTGCCCGTGGTGTCGCAGCCGGCACCGTTCTCGCAAGGCCAGACGGTGGTCGTTCCGCAGACCGTGGTCGAGGCCAACGAGGCCGGATCGCAGGTAGCGATCCTGAGTGGTGTCGATCTCCAGCGCCTCGTGCGCGGGCTGAACCAGATCGGGTTGAAGCCGTCGGGTATCATCGCGATCCTCCAGGCAATCAAGACGGCCGGTGCGCTCCAGGCTGAAGTCATCGTCCAATGATGCATAAGCGTCGTGCAAGCTTGGTCGCTCAATGCTCTGGTCTCGACCGAGAATCGCACGCGGCCCGATGTTGAAGCTGGATCACAAAGCGCAAGTCCTCCTCCTGGTCGCGGCGTCCGCGCTGGCGGGCGCCCCGCCGGCGTTGGCGCTCGACGAGGCGAAGCCGTCGAGGCCGCTCAACCTGCTAGCTTTCGCGCGCGCGCGTGCGGCCGGGCCGCAGAAGCCGCACGCGCCGGTCACGCCTGCTCCGGGCGACAACGCACGAGCAACGGCCTGGGCCGCTGAAGATTCGGGCCCCGCGATCACCGGTGCCGTGCCGGCTCCCGAGACGCCCGCACCAGCGCCGGCGCCCGCGCGCCCGGCGAAGCCGGGCAACGTCACGGCGCCGCCGAAGCCGGCACTACCCCAGGCCGCAGCACCTGCGGACAACGAGGTCGCGCTGTTCTGCGGCAACGTGGCCGACCCCGCCGTCGACGCGAGGCTGGCCTGGCAGATCAAGGAACTGGAGAAGGCCGAGAGCCAGCTGCGAGAGCGGATCGCCGAAGTCGAGGCCAAGCGGGCCGAATACGAGAAGTGGATGGCGCTGCGCGACGACTTCCTGAAGAAGGCCGAAGCGCAGGTCGTCGAGATCTATTCGCGCATGAAGCCGGACGCTGCGGCAACACAGATCGCCGGCATGGCGGACGAGACCGCCGCCGCCGTGCTCGCCAAGCTCAGCCCGAGGAACTCGAGCGCAATCTTCAACGAGATGGATACGGCACGCGCGGCGCATCTCGCCGACCTGCTCGGCGGAATGCGTCGCGTGGATGACGGAAAGACCAAGTAGATGAAAAAGCCGATCCTCATCCTGTCGCTCGTGCTGTCACCGCTGTTTCTTGCCGGATGCTCCCATGATCCGGCAGAAATCCTGACCGGGCCGAAACTGTCGCCCGTGGGCAGTGGTCTCAGGGCGCCGGCCGATCCGATCCCGGTGACGCCCCGCATGCGCACGCCCGTCAGTTATCGCTCGACCTGGGACGACGGCACCGATCTCTACCGCGATCCGCGCGCCCGGCGCGTCGGCGACGTCGTGACGGTGATCATCTCGATGCAGGACAAGGCCAAGCTCGACAACAAGACCGACCGCTCTCGCGATTCGCAGATCCAGTTCGGGCTGAACTGGCTGATGGACGTTGCAGGATGGCAGGACAAGGGCCAGACCAACGCCAACCTCAACACCAACACCCAGATCAAGGGCAACGGCCAGATCGACCGCTCGGAGGACATCAAGCTTTCCATTGCCGCCGTCGTCACCGACGTGTTGCCGAACGGGAATATGATGATCAGCGGTTCGCAGGAGTTCGGCATCAACACGGAGATGCGCGTGCTCAACGTCGGCGGCATCGTGCGTCCACGCGATATCTCGCGAACCAACACGATCTCCTACGAGAAGATCGCGGAGGCGCGCGTGTCCTATGGTGGTCGCGGAAACCTGTCTGACGTGCAGCAGCCTGGGTGGGGACACCGGATCTATGACGCCGTGGCGCCGTTCTGAGCAGGGGACATCATGCGCCTGATCGCTGCCATCGTCGCGCTGACCCTGATCGCGATCGGGGCGGGCGCGCTTGCGGGCCTGCAACTGTTCGCGGCCGCCCAACGAGTCGCCGACGCCAAGAAGAATGCGACGCCGCCGCCGATCGCGTCGAGCTACGCCGGCAGTGCGCGGCTTCGAAAGCTGTCGCCGATCGTGACCAATCTCGCGGCGCCGACCAACAACTGGGCCCGTGTCGAGGCCTCCATGGTGACCGACAGCATGAGCGATGAAGACGCCGGCATCCTGGCTGCTCATATCAGCGAAGACATCGTCACCTATCTGCGGTCCGCGTCGGTGACCCAATTCGAGGGATCGCGCGGGCTCCAGCATCTGCGTGACGACCTGTCGGAACGCGCCAACATCCGCTCGTCCGGCAAGGTCCGCGAATTGATCATTGAGACGTTGGTGATCCAGTGAAATTGAGAGTCCTGCTGCTCGCGTTGTTGCTGGTCGTGCTGCCCGAGGTGGCATTCGCCCAGATCCCCGACCTGAATTCGCTGCTGCCGCCGGGCAACGGCTCGACCAGTGGCCGCATCATCCAGCTGGTCGCGCTGTTGACGGTGCTCTCGGTCGCGCCGGGGCTGCTCATCATGATGACGAGCTTCACGCGATTTGCAGTCGCGCTGTCGTTCCTTCGCGCCGGCCTCGGCCTCCAGACGACGCCCCCGAACCTCGTCCTGATCAGCCTCGCGCTGTTCATGACCTTCTACGTCATGGCGCCCACCTTCGACCGCGCCTGGGAGACCGGCGTCCAGCCGTTGATGAAGAACGAGATCTCGGAAGAGGAGGCCTATCTGAGGATCAGCGATCCGTTCCGCGAGTTCATGCTGGCTCACGTCCGGGAGAAAGACCTCCAGACGTTCGAATCGCTCGCCGCGGAAAGCTTTCGCAAGAAGTTCGAGGACAAGCGCATCGATATGCGCGTCATCATCCCGGCCTTCATGATCTCCGAGCTCCGTCGCTCGTTCGAGATCGGATTCCTCATCATTCTGCCGTTCCTCGTCATCGACATGATCGTGGCGACGCTGACCATGTCGATGGGCATGATGATGATGCCGCCGACGATCCTCGCGCTGCCGTTCAAGATGCTGTTCTTCGTGCTGATCGACGGCTGGAACTTGCTCGCCTCCGGGCTGGTCCGCTCGTTCTCCTGAAAGAGCCCGGCTCTGACCACGCGATATGGTTAGCGGATCGTAACCGCGACACCCTCGCTACAGCGACGAAATTCAAGCCGATCTTAATCCGGAGGCAAGATTCGGCGTGCTAGCAATGCGTCACGGCGGGTTGGACCCCACCCACATCAGTCCAAAGGCATGATGCCGCCCCTCCGTACCGGTGAAAGTCCGGTATGTCCCCTCATGAAAATGTAACGCGTACATAAAGGGACATTCGCAATGTCAAGCCTGCTCACGAACTCGACTGCCATGACCGCGCTCCAGACCCTGCGGTCTGTCAGCTCGCAGCTCGCCACCACGCAGAACCGCATCTCCACCGGTCAGCGCGTCGCTACCGCGTCGGACAACGCCGCCTACTGGTCGATCGCGACCTCGATGCGCGCCGACAACGCCGCGCTCTCCGCCGTCTCCGACTCGCTCGGTCTGTCGGCTGCGACCGTCGACACCGAATATACCGCGCTCAACTCGGTTCTCGGCAGCGACGGCAACTCCGGCCTGACCAAGCTCCAGTCGCTGCTGGTCGAAGCCAAGACCGCCGGTATCGACCGCACCAAGATCCAGTCGGAAGTCACCCAGATCCAGCAGGACATGAAGAACACCGCCAACTCGGCGACCTTCAACGGCGTGAACTGGCTGAGCACGACCACGGCCACGCCGACCACGGTGAACCTGGTGTCGTCCTACTCGCGTGTCGGCGCCACCCCCACCACCAACTCGATCGCGGTGACCGTCGCCAACTACTCGCTCTACACCAGCTCCACGAGCGGTATCCTGGACACGCCGACCTCCGGTGTGTCGATCGACAACATGAACATCGGCACGTTGACCGATTCGTCGGCCGACCAGACCACGCTCGATGGTTACATCGCGCAGGTCACCGCGGCGATCAATTCGGTCTCTTCCGGCGCCGCCGATCTCGGTGCCATCAAGAACCGCATCTCGAACAACTCGGACTTCGTGAAGTCGCTGATGGATTCGGTGACCCGCGGTATCGGCCAGCTCGTCGACGCCGACATGAACGCGGAATCGACCCGCCTGGCGGCTCTCCAGACCCAGCAGCAGCTCGGCGTTCAGGCGCTCTCGATCGCTAACAACAGCAGCCAGAGCATCCTGTCGCTGTTCCGCTAAGCCTCGGACCACAAGCAAGGAGGGCCGCGCTTCTCGCGAAGCGCGGCCCCTTCATTTTGACGCGGCTCTGGTCGCGCCATGACCTCAATGAGACCGGCTGTGTAGCGGCGGGGTCACAGAGCCACAAGCCTCGCACAAGCTTCGGTCGTTAACCTCGCCGCTACGACAGATTGGGCCCTTCACCCGCTATCCCGCGGCCCAAAGGCATGACGCCGCCCTGCCGTACCGGTGCAAGCCCGGTATGTCCCCAAACTCAATCAATCTCCAAAGGGACATCAAAGATGGCTTCCAGCCTGCTTACCAACTCGTCTGCCATGACCGCGCTCCAGACCCTGCGGTCTATCAGCATGCAACTCTCCACCACGCAAAACCGCATCTCGACCGGCGAGCGCGTCGCGACCGCTTCGGACAATTCGGCCTATTGGTCGATTGCCACCTCGATGCGCGCCGACAACGCCGCGCTCTCCGCCGTCTCCGACTCGCTCGGTCTGTCGGCCGCGACCGTCGACACCGAATATACCGCGCTGACGGCGACCCTCGGCAGCGACGGCAATTCGGGCCTGACCAAGCTCCAGGCGCTGCTGGTCGAATCCAAGACTGCCGGTATCGACCGCACCAAGATCCAGGCTGAAATCACCCAGATCCAGCAGGACATGAAGAACACCGCCAACTCGGCGACCTTCAACGGTGTGAACTGGTTGAGCACCACCACCGCCACGCCGACCACGGTCAATCTCGTGTCGTCGTTCTCGCGCGTCGGCGGCACGCCCACGATCAACACGATCCAGGTCACCGTTGCCAACTACTCGCTCTACACCAGCACCACGACGGGCATCCTGGACACGCCGACCTCCGGTGTGTCGATCGACAACATGAACATCGGCACGCTGACTGATTCGTCGGCCGACCAGACCACGATCGACGGCTACATCACGCAGGTGACGACCGCGATCAACACGGTCAGCCAGTCGGCTGCCAACCTCGGCGCCATCAAGAACCGCATCTCGAACAACTCTGACTTCGTGAAGTCGCTGATGGACTCGGTGACCCGCGGTATCGGCCAGCTTGTCGACGCCGACATGAACGCGGAGTCCACTCGTCTGTCCGCCCTCCAGACCCAGCAGCAGCTCGGCGTTCAGGCGCTCTCGATCGCCAACCAGAACAGCCAGAGCATCCTGTCGCTGTTCCGCTAATCGGCGGCTTCGAAAACGACCGTGCTCCCTCAGGGAGCACGGTCCCCGCCGTGAACGGCGGGCCCGCGTGACACGTTACGTGTCGCCATTGTTGCTCCAGTAACCGGATGTGCCGGCCTGCCATGACGGCGGGCTTCGCGCGACATGTCGTCGATTGCAGATCCCAGTCCGCGATCACGTTCGGCGCTGCTCGCTCGTCCGCTTCCCATCTCATGCAAAATAGCAACGCCCCGTGCGCGAACTGACGCGACCGTGTTCCGCCGCAACCTTCAGACAAGGTTCGCAGCGGAGTGTCCTCATCGTTCGCATTGGTACGAGGTCACATGCTCAGTCGCGCGCAGCTACAGCAGCTGCTCAACAATCTGCTGGAACTTGGGCCGCGACGTCTGATGGCCTTGGGTCTGATTGGCTTCGCCGTCCTCGTCACCGTCGTCGGTGGTGCCTATTATCTGAGCCGGCCCGAATTCGAAACCCTCTATACCGGCCTCACCCGTGAAGACGTGACGCGCATCGGTGCGGCGCTGCGTGAGCAGAACATCACCTTCGACGTCAACGCGGCAGGCGATGCCGTTTCGGTGCGGCCGAGCCAGACCATGCAGGCGCGGATGCTGCTGGCCGAGAAGGGACTGCCGACCAGCGCCAATTCCGGCTACGAGCTGTTCGATAAGATCGGATCGCTCGGACTGACCTCGTTCATGCAGGAGGTCACGAAGCTTCGCGCGCTCGAGGGCGAGATCGCGCGCACCGTTCAATTGATGAAGGGCGTCAAGGCCGCGCGGGTGCACATCGTGATGCCGGTGCGCGGCTCGTTCCGCGCCACGCAGCAGCCGCCGTCGGCCTCCGTGGTGCTGCGTACCGATGGCGCGCTCGAGGCGCGCACGGCGCAATCGATCCGCCATCTCGTCGCCGCCGCCATTCCCGGCATGACGCGAGACAAGGTGACGGTGCTGGACGCCGATGGCTCGATGCTGCTGGCCGAAGAAGACGAGGCCAGTGCCGCGCCGACCAAGATGGCAAGCCTCCAGAAGACGGTCGGCGGGATGGTGCAGGAGAACATTCGCAAGGCGCTGACGCCTTATCTGGGGCTCGACAATTTCGAGGTCAGTGTCGCGCCGCAGCTGTCAACCGACAAGCGGCAGATCAACGAGACGGTCTACGATCCGGAGACCCGCGCCGAGCGCTCGGTCCGCAACGTCCGCGAAAACGAGAAGTCGCAGAACGCGGACCGCTCGACGCCGACCACGGTGCAGCAGAACCTTCCGGACCAGCAGGTGAACGCCGGCGGCGGCAAGAATTCAAGCGAGGACAAGACCCGCCGCGAGGACGTCACCAATTTCGAGGTCTCCTCCAAGACGACGACCACGGTGAGCGACGGCTATTCGGTCAAGAAGCTTTTCATTGCCGTGCTGGTCAATCGCGCGCGGCTGGTTGCCGATCTCGGCGACAAGAGTAACCAGGCCATCATCGACAGCAAGCTCGCCGAGATCAGCCAGCTCGCGGCGACCGCCGGCGGGCTGGACAAGACGCGCGGCGACCAGATCCAGGTGACGGCCGTCGATTTCGTCGAGGGCTCGCGCGAGCTCGCGCCGGTGCCGCCGATCAGCTTCGTCGAAATGATCAACAAGCAGCTGGGCAGCGTTATCAACGCGGTGACGATCCTGGCTGTCGCCTCGATGCTGGTCTGGTTCGGCTTGCGACCCGCGGTCAACGGCATCCTCACCCATCGCGCGCAGCAGGAGCAGACCGAGGCGGCCGAGGCCGCCGAGCTCGAAGCTGCCACCGCCCTTGCATTGGCCGAGAGCCAGGACCCCGAACTCAACCTGGTCGAAGACCTCGAAGGCAAGATGCAGCGTACGCCGCAGAAGCGGCTTGAGCAGATCGTTCGACTCGACCAGATGCAGGCGGCCGCAATCCTCAAGGATTGGATGCGGCGTGAGGAGGCGGCATGAACGCGGCAATCGGAAAGCTTCTCACCCAGTTCGACGCGAATGGCCGGGCCAAGTCGCCTCCGCCTCCGCCGCCCAAGGCTCAGGAGCAGCTGGGGCGGCCGAAGGAGGTCCGGCGCGAGCCTCAGGCGCAGCCTCAGCGTCAGCCCGAGCCGCAGCTTCAGGCCCCGAAGGCGGAAGCCGCGCCGGTCAATCTCCTCGATGACGCCTATCGGCGCGGCTATACCGCAGGGCTGGCGGAAGGCGATGCCAAGCTCGCGGAAGAGCGTGTCCGCAGCGCGATCCGGCTCGGCGAGGAGCGGGCCAAATGGTCGGACCAGCAGGCGGTCGCGATCGTCAACGGTTTCGCGACAGCCTGCCGCGAGATCGAGAGCAACATCGCAAGCTCGGTTGCACGGATCCTGCTGCCGTTCCTCGCAGACGCAGTCCGCGACAAGGCGATCGGAGCATTGGTCGAGCAAATCGGCGCGTTGACTTCCAATTCACCGGTGCCGGTGTTTCGCGTCACCGGACCGAGCGATCTCATCGACCTGGTCAAGGCGCAGCTCGATGCGACCAACCGCACCGGGATCGAATACCAGGCCTCCGACACCGTCGAGGTTCGCGTCCTCGCCGATCAGACCACGATCGAGACGCAGATATCGACCTGGATCGATCGCCTGAAAGAGGCGCGCCGGTAGCTGCGCCATGGAGGAAGTCAAGCACGAGCTCGTCATCATCCGTCGGCGGAGCGCATTCGAGGACGAGAAGGCGCACGGCGGCGTCTGGAAGATCGCCTATGCGGACTTCATGACGGCGATGATGGCGTTCTTCCTGGTTATGTGGCTGTTAAATGCACTCAACCAGGACCAGAAGCAGGTCGTCGCGAGCTACTTCAATCCGATCAAGCTTGCCGAGAACGCACCCGCGCCCAAGGGGCTCAAGGATCTCACCAAGAAGGAGCCGACGACGTTCGAAGGCCAGGACGGCAAGCGTCAGCCGGCCGGGCCGAACGAGGAACGCCGCGGCGATTCGCCAACCGCCGAGAAGCCGCCATTCTTCGAAGAGAAGGTTCTGTTCCGCGATCCCTATGCCACGCTCGCCGAGATCGCGGCCAGCGCAAACCAGGCCTCGGGCCAGCGGCGCGCCGGCGCCTTGACGTCGGCGGAGGAAGACGGCCTCAAGGGCGGCGACGCTTATCGCGATCCGTTCGATCCCGGCTACTGGAAGCTCGCCCCGGAAGCTTCCAAGGAAGCGGACCGGATCATGGAGGGCGAACCGAAGCCGAATGCGTCCGCGCGCGATAGCGCAGCCGGAACAAATCAGGGCGAGCCGCGTCGCGGCAAGACGGATGATGCCGGAGGCAGCGTGGCTTCCAACGCGGACGCATCGTCCGCAAGCCAGTCGCCGCTGTTGCCGCCGGGACCGCCGCCGTCGTCGCCTGCGCGCGACGGCAGCGTTCAGCCGAACACGCAAGCCAACTTTCAGGCCAACGCCGCGTCACCGACGCGTCCCGCTGACGCTCCGAAGGAATCCCAGCCGCGCGACGCAGCCCAGACGCAACAACCGACCGTCAAGCAGCTTCAATCGGCGATTGCCGATGCGCTGTCGGATATCAAGGCCGGTGCCGGTCCGGTGGCCGAGGTCCGCCAGGTCGACGAAGGCCTTCTCGTCAGCCTGACGGACGATGCAAGCTTTGGCATGTTCGCGGTCGGCTCGGCCGAGCCGCGCCCCGAGCTCATTCGCGTCATCGACAAGATCGGCCCGCTGCTGACGAAGCGTCCGGGCACGATCATCGTTCGTGGCCATACCGATAACCGGCCCTACAAGTCGGACACCTACGACAATTGGCGGTTGTCCACGGCGCGTGCACAGATGGCCTATTACATGCTTGTCCGCTCCGGCGTCGATGCGCAGCGGATCGAGCATGTCGAGGGCTATGCCGACCGGCGGCCAAAACTGCCGAGCGATCCCGCGGCTGCGCAGAACCGCCGCATCGAGATCCTGATCCGGGAGAAGCGCCCTTGATCCGGCCGCTGCTCCGGGCCGCGCTGCTGATATTGCCGTTCGCGGTGGCAGGCGCTTCTGCCGAACCGGCGCAATCGTCCGCCGATCCGTATGAGCTGGTGCGCTCGTTACAGGCCGTGCAGGACGGCATCGCCAAGGGCGATACCGCGGCGCATGGCAGTCACATCGCGCTGATCCGGCAGATCGGCGAGAAATTTCTCGCCGCCGATCCCTCCGTGTGGAGCAATCCGCAGAACGGCCAGGCCGTCGTCATCTATCTGCTCAGCGGCGGTGCGCCGCAGATCGTCCGCAGGCTGCCGCGCGACAAGATGAATGTCGACGCAAAGCTGTTCGACGGCGCGCTCGCCTATGTCGAGGGCCGCCAGGATGATGCGCGCGAGCTGCTCAAGGACATCAAGCCGCGCGCGATCTCGTCCGGCATGGGCGGACAGGTCGCGCTTGTGCAGGGCGCACTGTTTGCACGTTCGGAAGCCTCGCTCGCGATCGAGCGTCTCGACGACGCGCGCCTGCTTCTGCCCGGCACTCTGGTGGAGGAAGCGGCGTTGCGGCGTGAGATCCTGCTGGTGGGGCAGGCGGAGGATTTCGACAAGTTCGAGTTCCTGACGCTGGCCTATATCCGCCACTATCGCAACTCCATCTATGCCGGCGATTTCTGGCAGCGCTTCTCCACTGGGCTGACGCAATCGAGCCTCGCGTTGGACGATCGTCGCTTCGCAAGGATCACGGTTCTGCTGGAGCAGATCGATCGCGGCAGCCGCCTCAAGCTCTATCTGGTGATCGCGCGCGCCGCGCTGATACGCGGCCGGCTCGCCGTGACGCGACTCGCAGCCGAGCGGGCTTTGACGCTCAGCGCGGACATCACGGCGGAGCGCGAGCGCGCGCGTTTCTTGCGCGGCGCCTCACGCGCGCTCACCGACGAGTATGACGGTGGGCTCGCCGAGCTGAAGGCGCTCGACAGGTCGAAGCTGCCGGAGCGCGATGTCCTGCTCCTGAATGCGACTCTCCAGCTCGCGCTCGATGTCCGAAAACCGATCGCGGGGCCGCCGACGATCGTCGCAGCCGACAAGCCTCCGCCCACGCCGGCGCGTCTCGATCTCGCGTCGTCGACCGCGGCGCTCGCACGCGCGCAGACGCAGCTTGGCGAGCTGGAGCTCCTCACCAAGGATCGCCGCCCATGACCAAACTTAGCGGAACCTCCTCCGGACAGTCCTTCGCAGGCCTCGCCGAAACCCTCACGCGCGGAGTCTCCCGTCCGGCGAAGGGTACCGGAGCTGCCAGCGCCACGACGGCGGACGATTCCTCGTTTCACGATCTGCTCAACACCGTCTCGAACATGGCGAAGCGGGCGTTGAACGATCAGGGCACCGATGCGACGGCAAAGGCCGGTACAATGCGCCCGCGCGTGGCGCAATTGACCGATCGCGACACGTCGAAGGATGAAACCGTGCATGAGCGCACCGAGGCGGCCGATGACGCCAAATCATCGGACAAGTCGCCGGACAGTCCGATTGACAAGGCGGCAACGGCAGACGTGCCGAGCCGCTTGAACGTAACAACGATCGTCGGGCAGGAGCTCGCCGCGCTGCCGGCGTTGAGGCCGCAACCGCAATCGCCGTCAGGCAGCAACAACGAGGAGCCTGGACGCGACGGGCGATCGTCTGCGCCGAGGCGCGAGGTCCGGAGCACATCGGCGGAGCAGGCAGCCGCTGCGGATGTCGTTCGATCCGCCGCAGCTCCAACCGCGGTCGCCTCGTTCGCTGCCGCCCCGTCCCCTGCGGCGCCTTCCGGAGCACGTTCGCCGGCCACGGCCTTGCAGGCAATGGCGGATCCGCAGGCCGCAGCGACTTCGCAGCCGGGAAGCGAGGCTCCGTCGAAAGCAATGCCTGCCACGTCCGGCTACGAAGCCGTTACGGCGAACGTGGAGCGGGCCGCAAAATCGTCGTCGCGCGACGCCTTGCCTGAAGCGACCAAGGTTACCGTGGTCCAGCAGGAGACGCATCTGCCGCCCGTGCCGCAGTTCAGCGCGACCCAGCAGGTCGCAAACGCGGTAGTGACAGAGCTGAACGGTTCGCCAGCGACAGCGTCATCGGCTGCGGCCGATCTCGCGGCGTCGCAGAGCAGTGCGCCGGACCAGCCGCTCAAGATTCTGACCATCAATCTCGAGCCGCCGGCGCTCGGCAATGTCACGGTGCGCCTTCGCCTCGTCGGCACCGAGGTGTCGGTCCAGCTTGCCGCCGAACGCAAGGACACCAGCCAGATGCTGGACCAGCAGCGCGACCAGATCCGCGACCTCATGCAGTCGGCGGGCTATGTCGCCGACGTCGCGCCGGTGCAGCACGGCGCGCTGGATGGATTCCAGGCCGGCTCCGGCCAGTCGCAGCCGCAGCTCTCGGGCCAGCAACAGCAATCACCGCAATCGCAAGGCGCGTTCGGCGGCGCGGGCTCGTCGTCCGGTCAATCGGACAGCGGAGCGAGGCAGGCCCGGCAGGACCAGCAGCCAAACCAGGAGGCACGCCATGACCAGGACGTGGCGCCGCAGACTCGTCGCGGCCCTGTTTATCTGTAATGCCGGGGCCGCAGAGGCGGCCGCCGACTCGTCGCGCGCCTGCGAGCGCGAGATGGCGCGCGCCTCCCAGCAACACGGGATTCCGCTCGGCATTCTCTATGCCGTCGGCCTGACCGAGACCGGGCGCCGCGGCGCGCTCTATCCCTATGCTCTCGGCGCGGAGGGGCAGACCGTGTTCGCCAGGGATACGGACGACGCCATGGCGAATTTCGAGGCGATGCGAGCCAGAGGCATCAAGCTGATCGATCTCGGCTGCATGCAGATCAACCATTACTATCACGGCGACAAATTCGCCTCGGTGCGGGCGATGTTCGACCCGGCCAAGAACGTCGACTATGCCGCGCGCTTTCTCAAGGAGCTGAAGCAGCGCGAAGGCAGCTGGACCATGGCGGTGGCGCGCTACAACGCCGGCCCCAACAATCAGCCGGCGCAGAAGCGCTACGTCTGTCACATCGTCGCTCACCTGGTGTCCAGCGGCTTCGGCGCGTGGACCGACAAGGCGCGCTCCTTCTGTCAGCCCAAGATGAGCTGAGAGAGATGACCCGACATGACGAACCGAAGAGGCGACATGAAGTTGTGAATCGTCGACGATCATCAGCCCCGCGCAAGCAAGACCCCTCATTGTCAATGCAACCTACCTAAGGAGCCCAATCCATGAGCCTGTTCGGAGTTATGCGCACCGGCGTTTCCGGAATGTCTGCACAGTCCAACAAGCTGTCGACGGTTTCGGACAACATCGCGAACGTCAACACGACCGGGTACAAGCGGGCTTCGACCGAGTTCTCCTCGCTGATCCTGAAGAGCGGTTCGGGCAACTACGATTCCGGTGCCGTCGAGACGACCGTTCGCTACGCCATCTCCGATGCCGGCAATCTCCAGTTCACGACCTCGACCACGGACCTCGCGGTTCAGGGCAACGGCTTCTTCGTCGTGCAGGACCCGCAGGGCAACAACTTCCTGACCCGCGCCGGTTCGTTCGTGCCTGACAGCACGGGCAACCTGGTGAATGCGGCGGGCTTTCAGTTGATGGGCTACAACATCCAGAACGGTGCCGCGCCCGTCGTTGCCGCCAACGGCTTCGGCAATCTGCAGGTCATCAACGTCAATCAGATGGGGCTCCAGGCCTCGCCTTCGACCAAGGCGACCGTGGCGGCCAATCTGGATCCGAGTGCCGCGATTGTCGCCACGCCGGCGGCTGCGGCTGGTCCAGGCAACTACACCTCGAAGACGTCGATGGTGACCTACGACAATATCGGCAACGCCGTGACCCTCGACGTCTACGCCGCAAAGACCGCCGCCAACACCTGGGACATCGAAGTCTACAATGGTGCAACTGCGCTGACGACCGGTCCTTCGGCCGCGACCACGTTCACCTTCGACGTCACGGCCGTCGGTAAGGGTGCGCTGGCCACGACCAGCCCGACGTCGCTTGCCTTCAACATTCCCGGCGGCTCGGCCTTCACGATGGACATGTCTGCGATGACGCAGGTCGCCTCGGCCTTCGACTTCAAGGCGACGGTCGACGGCAATGCGCCGTCAGCCGTCGAGAAGGTGAACATCGACAAGAACGGCGTGGTCACCGCCGTCCTGGAGAACGGAACGCAGCTGCCGAGCTACCAGATCGCGCTCGCCACCGTGCCGAGCCCGGATCATCTGACGCCCGAAGTCGGCAACGTCTATTCGACGAACCTGGATTCGGGAACCGTGCAGGTCGACGTCGCTGGCAAGAACGGTCTCGGGACCATCCAGTCGGGCGCGCTGGAGGATTCCAACGTCGATCTCGCGGACGAGCTGACCTCGATGATCGAGTCGCAGCGCAGCTTCACCGCGAACTCGAAGGCGTTCCAGACCGGCGCCGACCTGCTCGACGTCGTCGTTAACCTGAAGCGCTGAATCCGCAAGCGCCGATCCCGGGCAAGAGAACGTTCAAGAGCACGCCATGTCCCTTACCTCCGCTCTCGACTCCGCCCGCGCCTCGCTCATGGCGTCGGGCGTCCAGTCGTCGGTCGTCTCGCGCAATATCGCTGGAGCCAGCACGGCCGGCTATTCGCGCAAGATCACCGTGCTGGACAATCTCCCCGGCGCAGGCGTCTATGTCGCGGCGATCCAGCGGGCGGCGAGCTCGGGCCTCTACAACAACGTCCTGACCGCGACCTCCGGTTCGGCCAAGCAGAGCGCGATCTATGACGGTCTCCAGAAGATCGCCGCTTCCACGGTGGACGATCCGGAGCTCGATCAGTCGCCGACCGCGCAGCTCAACGCACTGAAAGAAGCACTTCAGCAGTTCGCCAACGCCCCCGACAACGCGACCTTGGCGCAGGCCGCGGTGTCGTCGGCAAAGGACATGGCGACGTCGCTCAATCAGGCGACCCAGACCGTGCAGTCGGTCCGAGAAGGTGCGGATGCCGACATGGCGACCTCGGTCGCCAACATCAACCAGCTTCTCACCCAGTTCCAGACCGTCAATACGGCGATCGTGAAGGGAACGATCACCGGCGACGACGTGACCGACTACCTCGACCAGCGCGACAGCATCGTCTCGAAGCTATCGCAGGAGGTCGGCGTCACGATGTCGATCCGCACCAATGGCGATGCCGCGCTCTACACCGACAGCGGTGTCGTGCTGTTCGACAAGACGGCGCGGACGGTGAGCTTCACGACGACCAACGCCTATACGGCGGGCACCACGGGAAATGCGGTCATCATTGACGGCGTCCCGGTGACCGGCGCCAACTCCGTGATGCCGATCAAGTCCGGCAAGCTCGCCGGCCTCGCCGAATTGCGCGACACCGACACGGTTACCTATCAGAGCCAGCTGGACGAGATCGCGCGCGGCCTGATCGACGCCTTCAAGGAAAGCGATCAGTCCGGCGCGGCGCTGCCCGACGTTCCCGGTCTCTTCACCTATCCGGGCGCGCCGGCGATACCCGCGGGCGCCACCGTGTCGGTCGGTCTCGCCGGTACCATCTCGGTTGCGGCTTCCGTCGATCCGGCCTCGGGCGGTAACCCCAATCTGCTGCGCGACGGCGCGATCAGCGGCAACGTCGCCTACCAGTACAACGGCGCAGGCGACGCCGGCTACTCGACGAGGCTTCAGCAGCTCATCACCAACATCGATGCGTCGCAGACCTTCGATCCGGCAGCGCAGGGCAAGCCCAGCGGCAGCGTGATCGACTTCGCATCGTCATCGGCGAGCTGGATCGAGAACCAGCGCAAGACCGCCAACGACAACTCCACCTATCAGAGCACGCTGCTCGATCGCAGCACCTCGGCGCTGTCCAACGTCAACGGCGTCAACATGGACGACGAGATGTCCCTCATGCTCCAGGTCGAGCGCACCTATTCGGCGTCGTCGAAGCTGATCTCGACCGTCGACAACATGTTGAACACCTTGCTGGCTGCCGTGGGAACGACGTCATGATGAGCGCGAACTACATTTCCACCCTGATGCTGTCTTCGTCATTGAGGTACTCGATCACGAGCAACCAGAGCGCGCTGAGCAAGGCCTCGACGGAGGCGACCACCGGCCGCTTCGCCGATGTCGGCCTCGAACTTGGCGCCTCGACGGGCAGCGACGTCAGCCTGCGGGCCGACCTGAGCTTCGCCGATCAGCTCATCGACACCAACGGGCTCGTCTCGGGACGTCTGGACGTGACCCAGAACCGGATCACCCAGCTCGGTACGACTGCGCAGGACTTCCTGAAGAACCTGATCGCGGCCCGCGACGCCGACAGTGGAGCGCGGATCATCCTGCCGAGCGCATCTGCCAACCTCCAGGACCTGATTGGCGCACTCAACGTTTCCTACAACGGGTCGTATTTGTTCGCCGGCATCAATACGCAAAATGCGCCGATCACGAACTACGCCGCCGGCTCCGCCAACAAGAACCAGGTCGATTCCGATTTCCTCTCGACCTTCGGTTTCTCGCAGTCCTCGGCCAGCGTCAGCAGCATTGCGCCTGCGCAGATGCAGAGCTTCCTCAACACCACCTTCGATGCCGAATTCGCGAGCCCGGCCTGGAACACCAACTGGTCGTCGGCGACCGACCAGACGCTGACGAGCCGTATATCGACGACCGAGGTCGTCGATAGCTCGGTAAGCGCCAACGAGCCCGGCTTCCGCAAGCTGGCCGAGGCCTACACGATGCTTACCGATCTCGGTAATACGAACATGAGCCAGGCGACTTTCCAGACAGTGGTAGACAAGGCCATCAGCCTGGTCAGCGGTGGGATCAACGATCTCGCGGTGCTCGGCGGCAGCGTCGGCGCGGTGCAGCAGCGGATCACCAGCGCGACGGACAAGCTCAACACCCAGAAGGACATTCTGAACAAGCAGATCGTCGGCATGGAGCAGGTTGATCCGGCTGAGGCCTCGGTGCGCGTCAACACCTTGCAGACCCAGATCCAGACGGCGCTGGCGCTCACCTCGCAGCTCCAGAAGATCAGCCTCATCAATTATCTCTGAGCCTCGGTGGCGGTCGCCTTCTCATTTCAGTTTCCTGCGCAGAGTGGTCCGGATGACTTTTGAAGCCTACGAAGCGGTCGTTGAAGAAAGCGGCCAGGAGGCGCGGGGGCGCGAGCGGCAGGCGTTGAGCCTCGGCATCGACCGGCTGGAGCGGCTCCAGAGAGGGCCTTTCAGCCTCGAGGACCTGATCCAGAGCCTGCTTTACGTCCGGCGGCTGTGGACGATCTTCATCGAGGACCTGGCACATCCGGACAACGGATTGCCCGACAAGCTGCGCGCCGACATCATCTCGATCGGCCTGTGGGTCGTCAAGGAAGCGGATCGCCTTCGTGACGAGAGGTCGAACGACGTGATGCAGCTCATCGAAATCAACCGCCTGATCCGAGACGCTCTCTGATGAAGGTATCGTTACGAGCTGGAGAACGGATCTACATCAACGGTGCGGTGCTCCGCGTCGACCGCAAGGTCTCCGTCGAGCTCGTCAACGACGTGATGTTCCTGCTCGAAGGTCAGGTGATGCAGGCCTCCGACGCCAACACGGCGATGCGGCAGCTCTACTTCATCGTCCAGCTCATGCTGATGAACCCGACGGACGTCGATGCTGCCGCCGCGCTCTACGAGCAGCACCACGCGGCCCTGCTCGCGGTGTGCGAGAATCGAGAGATGCTGGACGGGCTCGCCGCGATCGACGAAATGGTCGGCGCGACCCGCTACTTCGAGGCGCTCAAGCGGATCCGGGCGCTGTTCCCGGTGGAGCAGGCGATCCTGGCTGGCACCACCATCACCAATTCCCCATTCGAGGCTGCCTGACAGCGGAGAGGCACATGAACGTCACCAGCGCGACCGACACCACTAGTTCGACCTCGTCGACCTCATCCACCTCGACCACGTCGAGCAACAGCGTTGACTACAACACGTTCCTCCAGCTCCTCATCGCCGAGATGAAGAACCAGGACCCGACCAATCCGATGGACACATCGCAATATATGAGCCAGTTCGCGCAGCTCTCTACCGTCGAGCAGGCGACATTGACCAATTCGAAGCTCGATTCGCTGCTCTCGTCGCAGGCGTTGACGCAGGCAGATGGGCTGATCGGGCACAACGTCAGCTTCACCGACTCGACCGGCGCGACCTTCACCGGCAAGATCGCCTCGGTCTCCATCAACAGCGACGGCTCGGTGGCGACCCTCGAGGACGGCACCAAGGTTGCCGTCGGCCCCGGCCTCACGCTCAGCTAGGTCATGAACGAGCGGGACGCCCTCGACATCGTCCAGGCGGCGATCTGGACCATCATCGTCGCCTGCGGACCGGCGGTTGGCGCAGCGATGCTGGTCGGTACCATCATCGCGCTGATCCAGGCCCTGACCCAGATCCAAGAGGTGACGCTGACCTTCGTTCCGAAGATCATCGTCATTCTCCTGGTCGTCGCCGTCTCCGGCTCCTTCATCGGCGCGCATATCTCCACCTTCACCGAGATGGTCTATTCGCGGATCGAGCACGGCTTCTGATCGGCCAAGCTTGCGGCCACCACCCCCGCGTAAGCTTTGCACGGCAGATTGCGGTCCGGAATCTGCTGCCGGTGACCCATGGCCGATACGTTAGCTGCTAGCCTGCCAAACCCGCGACGCCTCGGGGCGGACGCCTTCTTCGCGGGCGGCATCGTGACCATGCTCACGATCCTGTTCCTGCCGATTCCGCCGATCCTGATCGATCTCGGCCTCGCCTTCTCGATCGCGCTGTCGGCGCTCATTCTCATGGTCGCGCTGTGGATCCAGCGGCCGCTCGATTTCTCCGCCTTCCCGACCGTGCTGCTGATCGCGACGATCCTGCGGCTGGCGCTGAACGTCGCGACCACCCGTTTGATCCTGTCGCGCGGCGGCGAGGGAGAGACCGCCGCCGGCCATGTCGTCGCCGGGTTCTCCAAATTCGTGATGGGTGGCGACTTCGTCATCGGCCTGATCATCTTCGCGATCCTGGTCACGGTGAATTTCGTCGTGATCACCAAGGGCGCGACCCGCATCGCGGAGGTCGGCGCGCGCTTTACGCTCGACGCCATTCCCGGCAAGCAGATGGCGATCGACGCGGATCTCTCCGCGGGCCTGATCGACGACAAGGAAGCCCAGCGCCGGCGTCGCGAGCTCGAGGAGGAGAGTGCCTTCTTCGGCGCGATGGACGGTGCCTCGAAATTCGTTCGCGGCGATGCCATCGCCGGCCTGATCATCACCGCGATCAACATTTTCGGCGGCATTGTCATCGGCGTCACCCATCACGGGCTGACGCTGTCGCGCGCCGCTGACGTCTACACCAAGCTCTCGGTCGGTGACGGCCTGGTGACGCAGATGCCGGCGCTGATCGTGTCGCTGTCGGCGGGTCTGCTAGTGTCCAAAGGCGGCACCCGGGGCTCGGCCGAGCAGGCGGTGCTGCGGCAGCTCGGCGGCTATCCGCGCGCGGTGTCGGCTGCCGCTCTCATGATGTTCGTGCTCGCTTTGATGCCGGGACTGCCGATGGCGCCGTTCGTGCTGCTGGGTGGCGTCATGGCTTTCGTCGGCTACTCGCTGCCGAGGCGGCAAGCGGCCGCGAAGCAGAAGGAAGATGCACGCAGGGCGGAGGAGCGGGCGCAGGCCGAAGCCAAGGAATCGGTCAAGGAATCGCTCAAGACCGCTGAGATCGAGCTTTCGCTCGGCGGCCATTTGTCGGTCCATCTGCTGGGCTCGCGCACCGAGCTGGCGCACCGCGTCGGCAAGATCCGCAAGAAGTTCGCCAAGCAATACGGTTTCGTGATTCCCGAGATCAAGCTGTCGGACAATCTGTCGATCGACCCCAAGGGCTACCAGATCCGGATCCACGATACGCGCGTCGCCCATGGCGAGCTCAGGCTCGGCGAGGTGATGGTGCTGGTGGACAAGGACGGCAAGCCTGACGTGCCCGGCGACGAGGTGATCGAGCCCGCCTTCGGCATGAAGGCACTCTGGGTGACCGAAGCCTTCACTGACGAGGTCAAGCGGCAGGGCTGTAAGCCCGTCGACAATCTGTCGGTGCTGCTCACGCATTTGAGCGAAGTAGTCAGGGCGAACCTCGCCCAGCTGCTGTCCTACAAGGACATGCGTGGCCTGCTCGACCGGCTCGAGCCCGAATACAAGCGCCTGGTCGACGATCTCTGTCCGTCGCAGATCTCCTATTCGGGCCTGCTGGCGATCCTGAAGATCCTGCTGGCCGAGCGCGTGTCGATCCGCAACCTTCATCTGATTCTCGAGGCGATCGCCGAGGTCGCGCCCCATGTCCGGCGCTCCGAGCAGGTCGCCGAGCACGTGCGGATGCGTCTCGCCCAGCAGATCTGCGGCGACCTGTCCGACAACGGCGTGCTCAATGTCGTCCGTCTCGGCAATCGCTGGGATCTCGCCTTCCACCAGAGCCTGAAGCGCGACGCCAAGGGCGATGTCGTCGAGTTCGATGCCGACCCGAGGCTGATCGAGCAGTTCGCGACCGAAGCCAGCGCCGCGATCCGCAAATTCACCGACGACGGCACCAGCGTGGTGCTGGCGGTGACGCCGGAGTCGCGCCCCTATGTCCGCATGATCCTGGAGCGGGTGTTCCCGACCTTGCCGATCCTGTCGCATGTCGAGGTCGCGCGCTGTGCCGAGATCCGCGCGCTCGGAGCCATATCGTGATCAGCGGCCTCGCCGACAGCGTCCTTGCGACCTTCATCGTGTTCTGCCGCATCGGCGCCTGCATGATGCTGGTGCCCGGCTATTCCAGCGTCAACATTCCGCCCCAGATCCGCCTGTTCATCGCGCTTGTCACGACCTTCGCGCTCACGCCGATCCTGCTCGCGATGCTCAAGCCGCTCGTGGATACCGCGCCGCCGCTGACGCTTGCGCTCTTGATCGGCACCGAGATCCTGGTCGGCAGCGTCATCGGCCTCGGCGGGCGCGTGTTCTTTCTCGCGCTCCAGACCATGGCAACCGTGATGGCGAGCGCGATCGGGCTCAGCAACATCCCGGGGACGCCGGTCGGCGACACTGACTCGGCGCCGGCCCTGGTGCCGTTGATCATGGTGGCCGTCACCACGCTGTTCTTCATGACAGACCAGCACTGGCAGGTGCTGCGCGGCCTGATGAACTCCTACGAGGTCTGGCATCCCGGCGAAAAGTTGAGCGGCGAGATGGCGCTGAACCAGCTTTCGAGCCGCCTTGCGGAGGCGTTCGTGCTGACGCTGCGGATCACAAGCCCCTTCATCGTCTATTCCGTCATCGTCAATTTTGCGGTCGGCCTGATCAACAAGCTGACGCCGGCAATACCGGTCTATTTCATCTCGGTGCCCTTCGTCCTGTTCGGCGGCTTCATGCTGCTCTACCTCACCAGCGACGAGCTGCTGACGCAGTTCATGATCGGCCTGTCGTCGTGGCTGGCGGAATGATCGATCATGACCTCGCGCGCGGACAAGCTCGGCCGGATCGTGTCGCTTGTGAAGCTCCAGCTCCGGCTGTCCGAATGGCAGCTCGCGTATTTGCGGCAGCAGGAGCAGACCTTGCAGGATGAGCAATCGTGGCTGGTCGGAACCTTGAACGAAGGGACGCCGCCGGCGGGATCGTCGAGCGATTCGATCGCACGGCGTCTCAACAGAGCGAGCATCGGCGCGCGGGCCGTGCGGGAGCAGGCTTCGCAGCAGCTCGACCAGGTCCGCTCCGAGAGCCGGCGCCTGAAGCAGCTTGAGGAGGTCGCGAAGGCGGCGCTCGCCGACAAGCTTCGCGACGCGGAGAAGCGCGCGCTCGAGGAGATGACCGGGATACTTCCCGCCGTGCGCGACTTCACGCCTCGGGCAGCCAACCGGAACAAGACATGATCGTGACAGCGACGCCCGACCTCGTTCTCGACGTTCTGGACGCAGCCGATCCCGTGACACAGCGCGCGGCGACCGCAAAGCTCGACGCGCTGAAATCGTCGGACGCCGATTTTGCCGCCACGATGGACGCCGAGGCGAGCAAGGCCGCCACTGCGGCGGCCGCCGATCAATCCGGGACGACGGTGGCTGAGGCTCAATCGGGGGCGGTGTACGGGGCGCCGGTGCAGGTGATCAAGAAGCCCGGCGCGGACGAGGTGTACCGCAAGTTCGAGGCGTTCATTCTCCAGACCTTCGTCGAGACCATGCTGCCGAAGGAATCAGAGGACGTCTTCGGCAAGGGCACCGCCGGCGGCATCTGGAAATCGATGCTGGCCGAGCAGCTCGGCAACCAGCTGGCGAAGGGCAAGGGGATCGGTATCGCCAAGCAGCTCGCTGCGGCGCATCCGGCGGGTCCGGACGTGACGGGGAAGGCCGACTGATGGTTTTGGAGATGGGTGACGAAGGTCGAGGGGTGAATTTCCTATGCAGCTAGAAGAACGCGCAACAGCTTTGGCGATGGAGCAGCCGGTCGTGACTACCGAGGCGACGGCGGAGGCCGCGCCGGGCGATGCGCTGTTGCCCGTGCTCCTGCCGAATGTCGGCAGCGACATGATCACCGATGGCGCTGAGGCGGCAAGGCCGGAAGCAGCGCTGTCGGACGAGGTGCGCGGCTTGCTGTCGGCCGTACGCCGGCTCGAGGATATCGTCGAGGAAGAAACCGTCGCGCTCGCGACCGGAAAGAAGATCGATTTCGACGATTTCAGCATGCGCAAGAGCCGGAGCATGCTGGAATTCGTTCGCCTGATGCGGGCACGGATGCATCTCGGCGGTGAGGCCGAGATCACCGCGGAGATCCAGCGGCTGCGCGAGAAGCTCGAGCGAAACCGCTCCATTCTCGAAATGCACTACGACGCGGTTCGCGAAGTTGCCGCCATCATCGTCAAGGCGATGAAGGACGCCGAGTCGGACGGCACCTATACCGGCCGCGCAGCGAAGGACGGAAAATGATCAGATTGGTGCTGGCCGGGCTTTGGGTATGCATCCTCACCGCGGGCACGAGCTATGCCGTGGCCTATTGGAAGGAAAACGGCAGCCTGCTGCCGGCGAAGGACGAATATCTCGACGGGCTGCAATACCAGAAGACGCGGCCGCTGAGCGTGCCGATGGTCGAGAACGGCAGCGTGCAGGGCTACATCGTCGCGCGCTTCGTCTACACCGTCGAGGCGCGGACCATGCACCAGCTCACCGTTCCGCCGGAGCCGTTCGTCGTGGACGAAGCCTTCCGCAGGATCTATGCGGATGATCGTCTCGACTTCAGGAAGCTTGCCCGCTACGACCTCACCGTCCTCACAGCTTCCATCAAGCAGCACGTCAACGAGCGCATGCAGGCCGACATCGTCCAGGACGTCCTGGTCGAGGATTTCAATTACGTCTCGAAGGACGAATTCCAGCAGAAGCAGTGACAGGACGGCGCGACGCTGGCATTGTGACTTTCCGGCCTCCGAGAACAATCCGGCCTCTGCAGGATATTTCTCGCAGAGGCCGGTAGTCGTTGCGGCTTTCGCGCCTCAGTTGCCTGCCGGGTAGGCCGCCGGGGCGGTATGCGTCCGGTTCAGGAGGATGCCGACCTCGTCGAGCTCCTGCATCGGCACGTCGATGGTCTCGCCGGCCGGGATGTTGAGCCGGTATCCGACATAGCGCCGGGCCACGATCGCGTCGAAGCCGAGGCGGTCGCGCAGCTTCTTGCGCAGCTTGCTGACGTGGCTCTCGATCACGCTCTCGTCGAACGTCGATTCGAAGATGCCGTAGACCGCGTTGAAGATCTGCGTCTTGGTGATCCACTTGCCGTGGTTGGCGACCATATATTCGAGGATGCGCAGTTCGCGGCGGGGCAGCGTGAGGGCGTGGCCCGCGATCTCGGGGTCGCGCCCGTTGAAGAAGACCTGGATCCGGGTCTCGCAGGGCCTCGGCAGGTCGCCGACCCTGCGGCGTGCGATCGCCGCCGTCCGCGCCAGGATCTCGCGAAGATGGATCGGCACGTGAACCACGTCGTCCACGCCCGATTCGAAGAGCTCCAGAGTGTTCTTGAGCATCTTCTGGCCGCTCATGGCGATGATGGGAGCCGCCGAGCGCTTGCGCATTGCTCGCGGCAGGCTTCCGCGGGCATCGCAGTCCCCCAGAAGGAAGGCGTCGACCGCTGCCAGGTCCGCTTCGCTCGCGGATTGCAGCCAGTCCCAGAATTCCCCGGAGGTGAATCCGATCGACGATACACCTTCGCGAACGAGCGCTCCTACGTAGCTGTTCGTGACGCTCTCGCGATCATCAACGATAATATACATCAGTTCTTCGCCCCTGTTTCGCACTTGTTGCGGCCGGCTGATTGTTGTGATGCCCCGGCTCGGCAACGTGCTGTTTGACGACATTCCTTCCCGCGAACCGTTGTTATGGTTTCGATATTCGCGGGCAGCCCTACGCATTCAGTGCCTGCGGTGTGCAGGCCTGTTACTTCGACTCGACACTGAACGCTTACTGCGTGAAGCCCGGCGGGTGTTCTTACGGATCACCTCGCGGAGCGGATTGAGAAAGCGGCCTAGAACAGTTGCGCTACGTTGCTCATCGCTCCGAACACACCTGAACTTTGTCGATCTCCTCGCCAACTGGCGAGAATCACTTGAGATGACCGTAACAATTGCCGATTTCCGATCAAGCGTGCGGAACAAAGCGTTTGCTACGTCTGCTTGATGCTATTGGTTTGTTCCCGGTTGTTTCTTGATGTGAGCAAGCGCACCAGTTGATTTTATTCAAACTAGTTTTGCACCGTGGCGGTTATAAAGTTCCGCAGGCCCGTAGAAACACAGCCATTTTGGGTAGTGTCGCGGGTCAGGCGCATGGAGGGGTTTTCAACCCCGGATTGACTCTCCTGGCCGCGCACCCACATGCGACAATTCGACTCATGTATGGCGAGACGACTCCAGCTTGGCGAAATCTTGGCGAGTGTGTGTCTTTCGAGTCGCACTCTCGCCGCGTGTACGACGCATCGGACTCATTCAACGCCGCATCGTGCGTGAAAAAGTTTTGACGCGCACGTTTCGGACAAGCTTCGGCAACTAGCTTCGTTCGACAGATCGAAACGAACGGAGCATTTCACATGTTGTCCGATGCAAAAGCTCGTCCCAACGAGACTGCGGACATCTCTGCGGCGAAACCGGCTCCGCAGGTGCATGATACAAAGGACAATGCGGCGCGCGCGGCCAAGCCAGCTACGAAGCCGAAGCCTGCATCGGGCGCGGCGAGCGACGAAGCCCTCGCAAAGGAAGCGCTCGAGGGTTTGAAACGCATTCGTGCCAAGGCGCGCGCCGACAAGATGGCGATACCAAAGCCTGCGCCGGTCGTGATCAAGCCCGCCGTGATTGTCGCCAAGCCGCCGCCGCCCCGTCCGACCTGGGTCGCGCCGCTTGCCACGCTGGCGGTCGCCGCAGTTCTGGTGGTCTGCGCCTGCACCGGCGTGATCGCCTATCTCACCACGCAGCCGAGCCAGACCAATGTCGCGGCCAATGCCGAGATCAGGAATCTGCGCGAGACGGTCGCGCAGCTGCGCAAGCAACTGTCCGGCGTGTCCGAAAACCTCGACGGATTGCGGACCGCGGTCGATCAGTCGAGCAAGGCGACCAGCGATCGTTTCGGTCGGTTCGCCGAGAATCTCGATCGCATCGAGCGGGTCAGCTCATCCTCGACGGCGAAGCTCGACAAGCTTGCGCAAGCGCAGACCCCGGCGCCGGCAACCGTCGCCGCGCAATCGCCGTCGCCAGCGATGCCGATGATGGCCTCGCTCGCCGCGCCCGAGGTCACCGGCTCGTTGCCTCCGGCCGAACGCTCGTCGGCGCCGCGAAAGGCGGTCAAGGGCTGGTCGGTCCGCCAAGCCTATGAGGGCATTGCGATCCTGCAAGGCCCGAACGGCGTCGTCGAGGCTGTGCTGGGGCAGCAGGTGCCGAGCCTCGGCCGCATCGAGGAGATCAGAAACGAGAATGGTCGTCTCGTGGTGGAAACCAGCGGCGGCGTCGTCTATTCGCCGCGCAAGGGGGCGCCGTGATCGATGGACAGTTCTATTGGCGGTGATGTTCGAAGCTGGTGCATAGCAGCTCGATCTCGGCTTCCGCGATCGGCGCGCGAAACAGGCGGCAGGTGAACTCGACCGTCGTCTTGCTCTCGGACGAGGTGCGGTCCTCCCGGAGGAAGATGCATCGCTTGCAGACGTCGGTATGGTGGCGCTGCTCGGCGGCGTCCGCCTGGTCGAGCACGTGCCGCAGCGTATCGCGAAAGCGGATCTTGCCGTCGTCATCGAGAACGGCGATGGCGTCGACCAGCGCGTTGACGGGATCGCGTGCCAGAAACTTCTTGCCCTGCTGCGTCACGCTCAGCATCACCGAGCGCTTGTCTTTGGCCGAGCGCTTCCGCTCCAGATAACCGAGCCGCTCGAGCTCACCGATGATGAACGAGGCGGTGCCACGCGTGGTGCCGACATAGCTTGCCAGCGCCGAGGGCGTTCGGGAAAACCGGTTGGCGCGGGAGAGGAAGCGGAGCGCCATCCACTCGCGATCGCGCATGCCATGCTTGGTGCCTTCGAACCAAAGGATCCGCGCCACCTGTCCCAACAATTCAATCGCTTCGCGAGCCAAATTCATTTCGATGCCAGATCGGATAAAGCTTTATTCAATTGAGTCCTTGGTAGCGCAATCGATGCGGGTCAGAATGGAGCACTCGAGCGTTCTTGCGCTCGAAGCGGAAACACGTGCCGCGTCTTGGAAGACGCCTCTCCGTTCTGGAGATGGAACTTTCGGCAGTGGAACTAGAGCGCCACGAAGAAAGTTCGAGTAAATTGCACGGCTCAACTCTTCCGAAAATTTCAGTCAAATGGCGTTGGCCCACGCGCAAATCGCGGGCGCTGTGCGATGCCTGGGCAACATCATGTGTCGTTGCGGCCACGATCGAGCCGGATGTTGCTGCAAAACGTTTCGAATTGCGCGAAAGCGCGGATTGCCGGCAACGCGCGACAGCGCAATAAGTGGTCGGATAACCGGCTTTTTCGGTTAATGGATGTTGCGACGCAAGGCGGCCGCGCGGTTAAATCTGGCACACAATCGAACCGGGGAAGGCCAGGGTGTTGTCGGGAGCAGAGCATGTAGAGCCGTTCAACGTCAAACGCGCAGCATTGGCCGCCACCGTCGGCAACATGCTCGAATTCTACGACTTCATCACCTACAGCTTCTTCGCCATCCAGATCGGCCATACCTTCTTCCCGACCGGAAGCGAATACGGCAGCCTGATGCTGTCGCTGGCGACCTTCGGCGCCGGCTTCGTCACGCGGCCGATCGGCGGCGTCGTGCTCGGCATCTATTCCGACCGGATCGGCCGGCGGCCCGCCATGCTTTTGAGCTTTGCGCTAATGGGCGCCGCGATCCTGACTATCTCGCTCACGCCGTCCTACAATGCGATTGGCATTGCCGCCCCGATCATTGTGATCGCG
This sequence comes from Bradyrhizobium commune, assembly GCF_015624505.1. Taxonomy (NCBI): domain Bacteria; kingdom Pseudomonadati; phylum Pseudomonadota; class Alphaproteobacteria; order Hyphomicrobiales; family Nitrobacteraceae; genus Bradyrhizobium; species Bradyrhizobium commune. The sequence continues at coordinate 1,608,124 of NZ_CP061379.1, forward strand.
GCGCGCATGGCACAGGGTTTTGCGCTCGGCGGCGAGGTCGGTCCGACCACCGCCTATCTGATCGAGATCGCTCCACCTGAGCACCGGGCGCTGGTGGTCGCATGGCAGCCCGCGAGCCAGGAGATTGCCGCGACAGCGGGCGCGCTCGTCGGCGTCATCCTGAGCAAGACGATGGCCCCGGAGATGCTGGATTCTTATGGCTGGCGGGTGGCATTCCTGCTCGGGGCGGTCTGCATGCCGTTCGGATTGTGGATGCGCCGGACGCTGCCGGAGACGATCCCGCAGGGGGAGGCAGCTGCTCCTGCCGAGTACCGAACAAATCACCTTTCGCAGGCACGTCGCCATATCGGGCTCATCGCGCTGGCGCTGATGATTTTGGCCAGCGGTACGATTTCGACCTATGTCACGCAATATATGACGACCTATGCCCAGAATACGCTGCATGTGTCCTCGACACTGGCCTTTGCCGTGTCGCTGGTCAGCAACGGGATTCAATTCGTCGGCGCGCTGTTCGGCGGCTGGCTCGCCGATCGCCTCGGCCGCAAGCCGGTGATGATCTGGCCGCAGCTGATCACGCTGCTATTGACCTATCCGGCTTTCCTGTGGATCGTCCACGCGCCCGGCGCGCTGTCGCTGCTGGTCGGCTTCGGCGTCCTCTCGGCGATCGGCTCGCTGCCGTTCACGGCGTTCTATGCGACCTTCACCGAGGCGCTGCCCCAGAACATCCGTGGCGGCGTGTTCGCGACCGTCTACGCGGTTGCGATTGCAAGCTTCGGCGGAACCGCGCAGCTCGTGGTCACCTGGCTGCTCCATGTCACCGGCGATCCGCTGGCGCCGGCCTGGTACTTGCTGCTTGCGGCCATTGTCGGACTTGTCGCCATGAGCCTGATGCCTGAGACCGCGCCGATGAAAAAGCACCCGGGCAAGTCCTGACCGCGGCGAAAGCTCGCAGGCTGGTGATTTGCGTTTCGCCGGCAATTATTGGCGAATGCGTCGCCTGAAGGTTCAGGGCAGGACACTAGGGCAAGGCATCAGGAAGGATCAACGATGAGTATCGAAACCACAATGACATCCGACGTCGTAGGGCTGGTCAAGCCGCCCCCGGTGTCGCGTCGCGGCTTCATGAGCGCCACCGCGGCCGTCGCCGCCGGTTACACGCTTGCGGCGGGTCCCGTCCGTGCCGAGGTCATCACGACCGACACCAGCGGCCTCCAGGCCGGAGACGCCAAGATCAAGGTCGGCTCCGAGGAAATGCCTGCCTATTTTGCCCGCCCTGCCGGTAACACCAAGGCGCCAGTTATCATCGTGGCGATGGAGATCTTCGGCCTGCACGAATACATCAAGGACGTGACGCGGCGCCTGGCCAAGCTCGGCGCGTTCGCCGTTGCCCCCGACTATTATTTCCGCAAGGGCGTCAACCTGACCAAGATCACCGAGATCGAGGACCTGCTGCCGGTCGTCAATTCCAAGCCGGATGCCGAGCTGCTGTCCGACCTCGATGCGACGGTGGCGTGGGCGGGATCGCAGGGCGGCGATACGACCAAGCTCGGCATCATCGGCTTCTGCCGTGGCGGGCGCACGGTGTGGGAATATGCTGCCCACAGCGGCACCCTCAAGGCCGGCGTTGCCTTCTACGGCCCCCCGGTCGATCCGGCCAATCCGCTGTGGCCGAAGAGCCCGCTTCAGCTCGCGCCCGAGATGAAGGCACCCGTGCTCGGTCTCTATGGCGAAGCGGACACCGGTATTCCCGTCGCGCAGGTCGAGCAGCTCAAGGCCGCACTCGCGCAGAACAAGAAGACCGCCGAATTCAAGCTCTACCCCGATGCGCCGCACGGCTTCCATGCCGACTATCGCGGCAGCTTCCGCAAGGAAGCGGCGGAAGATGCCTGGAAGCAGGCGCAAGCCTGGTTCAAGAAATATGGCGTCCTGAGCTGACGCCTGGTTTTCAGGGGCGGCCTGATTGGCCGCCCTCTCTACTATTGGGATGCACGGCAGGCGCCAAAACCCTATCGTCCGTCGCCGGCGTGCCATAATGCGTCGAGGCCGTGCCGATAGGTCGGATAGGCAAGCGTGACGCCAAGCTCGCGCTTTAATCTCGCGTTGGAGACTCGGGCGCTGCTGGAATAGAAGCTGCGCGCCATCGCCGACATCTCCGCCGCCGCGAACGCTTCCTCGGCCGGCGGGGCAACGCCCATCAGCTTCGCGGCATAGGCGATCACGTCCTGCGGCGGGGTGGGCTCGTCGTCGCAGACGTTCCAGCTGCCGCCGCCTTCGCGGCGAACCGCGGCCATGATCGCGCTTGCGATGTCGTCGACGTGAATGCGGTTGAAGACCTGTCCCGGCTTGATGATGCGCCGGGCGGTTCCGGTGCGCAGCGTCGCCAGCGCGTTGCGGCCGGGGCCGTAGATTCCTGCAAGCCTGAGGATTGCGGCATTGCCGCGCGCTACTTCCGTCCATGCCCGTTCGGCCGCGAGCCGCATGCGCGCGCGATCGAGCGTTGTCTGCGGCTGGGTGCTCTCGTCGACCCAAGCGCCGCCGTGATCGCCATACACGCCGATGGTCGAGAGATAGATGATCCTGCGATGACGGCCCGTCGCCAGCACGTCGCCAAACGCCGCAATTGCGGGGTCGCCTGCGCTGCCGGGCGGGATCGATATGAGAAGGATATCGGCGGCGCTGATACGTTCGATCGTCGCGTCAGTCGGGCCGCTTCCGGAAAATGGATGCATCTCGATGCCGGGGATCGCCTCCTGCGTCGTGGGATCCCGCATCGTGCCGGCAATATGCGAGAAAGTGCCGCCAAATCTGGCGACGAAGTGCCGGGCACTGTAGCCGAGGCCAAGGATGAAGAGCCGCATGCGTCCTTCGTGCTGATCGGGGTTTTTGTCGCGCTGCCCTGCGCACTCATAAGAGATTTTTGGGTCTAACAAAAGATATTGCGATTTTACTCGCTCGCGACCCCGGGCGATGGTCGCTCGCTACAGGCCAGGAGGCGTCGATCGTGCAGTCAGAAGCGGCCGCCATAGCGCCATCTGACGCGGCAGAGCTGATCCTGTGCGCTCGCGCGCTAATCTTCGATGTCGACGGGACGCTCGCTGAAACGGAGGAACTGCATCGGCAGGCCTTCAACGAGGCCTTCGTCCGCGGCGGTCTCGACTGGCATTGGGACCGTGCCGTCTACAAGGACCTGCTGCGGGTGACGGGCGGCAACGAACGCATACGCGCCTATCATGCAAGGCAGCAGATCGCGCCGCCATTGGCGGACCAGGATATCGCAGAGCTTCATCGCATCAAGAGCGCGCATTATGCCGGGCTGGTCGAAACAGGCCAGTGCCCGTTGCGGCCGGGCGTGGCGGATCTCCTCACAGCTGCGATGGCGCGAGGCCAGCGGCTCGCGATCGCGACCACCACCTCGCACGGCAACATCGATGCGCTCTTGTCGCGTGCGCTCGGGAGGCGCTGGGCTGCGGACTTCGATGCGATCGTCGCCGGCGACGATGTGCGGCACAAGAAGCCTGCACCGGACGTCTATCTCGAGGTCCTGGCGCAGTTGAAGCTCGCGCCATCGGACTGTGTCGCGATCGAGGATTCCGCCAATGGCCTGATCGCGGCCTCGCGCGCGAACATTCCCGTCCTCGTCATCCGCAGCATGTTCTTCGGGGACGATGAGTTCACCGATGCCCGCTTCGTGCTGAATGATCTGTCGGAGCTCGGACGCCCGTGCTGAGTTTCAATGAAAACGCCGGCTCGGGCCGGGCGGGTCCTCGTGGGTCTGCTCGACGATCTGCGCGATCGGGCTGGATTGATGGTGAACGAGGCGCCAGCCGTCGCCCACGCGCCTGAAATGATTGGCGGCGGCAAGCGCGGTGCCGTCAACGATTTCGATGCACAGCACGCGCGCGCTGTCGCCGTCGACGATCGCCTGCGGCTCGGCGCAGACGATCTGTGGCCGCTCCGGATTTTGCAGGATGTCACGCCAGCTGCCGATCACGGTGGCGCGCCCGACGATCGCCGGCCAGCCCGGATGGATGCAGGAGATGGCGTCGTCATCCGCCCACATCCGTTCCATGCCGGCAAAGTCGCCAGTTGCAAAGGCGGCATAAAAGGCCGCGTTGGCGGCAATGACCTTGCTGTCCTTCGTCATGCCTCTCGGGTGCGGCAAGGACGCGGAAAAATCAAGCGCGACTTCCGTTCGATTTTAGCCGCAGTGCAGCATCGGCACTGCCGCTGCCCGGCGCGGCGCGATCCTGCATCAATAACAGGCGGCCATCGCGCCGAGTTTTGGATACAGCCGGTCGATCGCGGCGATCTCGCTCTGCATCTGCGCGATGATCCAGTCGCGGATTTCGGCGGCGATGGGACGCATCGGCCGGTTGCGTGGCGGCAGGAACTCGCAGATGCGCTGCGTGGTGGTGAGTCTGTCGGAGGCCGGCACCAACGCGCCGGTCAGAAGCCAGTGCGAGGCGACCGTCAGCCAGCCGAGCGCGATGCCCTGGCCGAGCAGTGCGGCCTGCACCACGACCGCATAATCGGTGAAGCTCAGCGCCTTGGCCGCGCCGCGGCGGCAGGTGAGCAGCGACGCGTAATCCGCGGCCCAATCGCCCGGCGTCTCGGCGAGGCGGATGATGGTGTTGCCCTCGGCGGGATCGGTCTCGCCGAGATAGCCGGGACTGCACATCGGCAGCATGACCTCTTTCATGATCAGCGTGCCGCCCGTGGAAGGCTCGTCACGGTCGCGAAAGCGCATGCCGAGATCGACGTTCTCGACCGGCCCGCGCAGCGCGCCGGAGATCAGCTGAAAGCGCAGATCGACCTGCGGAAATTCCCGCTGCAGCTTGTCGATGCGCGGCATCAGCCAATGTGTGGTGAAGGCGGAAGAGACCGACAGCGTCACCGTCTCGGTGCCCTTGCGGCGTCGCTCGATTTCGACCAGCCCGGTCTCGATGCTGCGAAAGCCTTCGAGCACGCGGCGATAGAGTAGCTCGCCTTCCTCAGTCAGCACGGCGCGGCCCGCCTTGCGGTCAAACAGGCGTACGCCGAGATGCTCCTCGAACTGGCCGAGCATGCGGCTCACCGCCGGCTGCGTGACGTTCAGTTCGGCGGCCGCGGCGGTGAAGCTGCCATTGCGCGCCGCTGCGTCGAAGACGAACAGGGCATTACTGGAGGGCAGCATCCGGCGCAGCTCGGGCATAACGCCATGTTATGAGGCCGGTGAGAATTTGGCAATTGCCGAGTTTTGCCGGTTCTGTTGTCATTGACATGACAGCTTAAAGACAGGGCCTCTGAGCGAAGATTTTGGTGCGGCGCACGCTTCAAGCGTGAGTGCTCCAAGACCCTGTCTATAAAGCAGGCTTATGGCGCGCAGTGAGGCACGCCATAACAGGGTATGGCGAGGACGATCGTTGGACAAACGAGCGGAAAGCGTCGAGATCAGGTCTGCGAGCAAAGCCTATGGCGCGGTTCGCGCCCTCGACGACGTGTCCCTCAATGTTAGCGCCGGTGAGTTCGTCTCGCTGCTCGGCCCCTCCGGTTCCGGCAAGACCACGCTGCTCGGCATCCTCGGCGGCTTCATCCTGCCGACGTCGGGCACAATCCTCTTCGGCGGTCGCGACGTCACCTATATGCCGCCGCACAAGCGCGACATCGGCGTCGTGTTCCAGAACTACGCGCTGTTCCCGCATATGAGCGTCGGCGAGAACGTCGCCTTTCCCTTGCGCGCGCGCCAACTGCCGAAAGCGACCTGGCCCGACAAGGTACGCGCGGCGCTCGCGATGGTCGGTCTTGCCGGCTACGAGGCGCGCGGCATCGCCCAGCTCTCCGGCGGCCAACGTCAGCGCGTGGCGCTGGCGCGCGCCATGATCTTTGAGCCGCGCCTGATCCTGATGGACGAGCCGCTCTCCGCGCTCGACAAGCAGCTCCGCGAATCCATGCAGATCGAGCTGCGCGCGCTGCACCGGCGGATCCGCGCCACCATCATCTACGTCACCCATGACCAGCGCGAGGCGCTGACCATGAGCGACCGCGTCGCCGTGATGAGGGACGGTCGCCTGATCCAGATCGACGAACCCGCGCGCCTGCACAACCATCCCGCCGATTCCTTCGTCGCGAGCTTTATCGGCGAGGCGACGCTGCTGCCAGTGCGCCGCGTCGATACGTCCAGTGTGACGCTCGGCAACGCGCTGCTGCGCAGCGCCCGCGCCATTCCCGACGGCGATGCCCTGATGCTCGCGGTTCACAGCGAAAAGCTCCTGATCGACGACGGCGCGCAGGATACCGCCTGCAACCGGCTGACCGGGACCGTCACCGACATCGTCTACCAGGGCGAGAGCCTGCGCATCTTCCTCGCGCTCGCCGACGGCCTTGCGCTCAGCCTGCGCCAGCCGAGCTACCACCAGGCCTATAGCCGCATTCCGCCGCTCGGCGGCAGTCTCACCGTGACCCTTCACCCCGAGGACACCATCGTCGTCCCCAGGGTGGGGGACTGAACTCAAGCCCAGTCCAACCCGAGAGAAGAAACTGATATGTCGACCCAAGCCGCGTTCAGCAATTTCAAGGTCCTCACCTTCGACGTCGTCGGCACCTTGATCGATTTCGAGACCGGCGTGCTCTCCGCGGTGCGCAGGATCTCCGGCAAGACGCCGGCCCAGCTTAGCGACGACAAGATTTTTGAGTCCTACAAGCGCGGCCGTGACAAGCATCATGAGCGTTCGAGCGAAGTGATGTTTGACGTTTATCGCTATCTCGCCACCGAGCTTGGGTTGCCGGCTGATGACGACTCCTGCGACGTGTTCCAGCTCGCCGTGCTGCGCTGGGGGCCGTTCTCGGACTCGGTCGAAGCGCTCAAGCGCCTGCGCACGAAGTTCCGGCTGGTGGCGATGACCAATGCCGACCGCGTCGCGCTGTCCTGCTATGCGCACGCGCTCGGCAATCCCTTTGACGACACCGTCTGCGCCGACGACACCGGCGTGGCAAAGCCGAACCCTGAATTCTTTGCCTACAACAGGGGTCGCCAGTCGGCGTTCGGCTACAAGCAGTCCGACATCCTCCACGTTGCGCAGAGCCAGTACCACGACATCGGGATTGCGCGGAAGCTCGGCTACAAGGTGTGCTGGATCGAGCGCCGCCAGGGTATCGCCGGTTTCGGCGGCACGCCGGCGGTGGAGACGCTGACCAAGCCGGACTTCCATTTCCCGACGCTGAAGGCGCTCGCCGACGCCGCCATCGGCCCGGCGGCATAAATCCGTGAGCGCGGAGATGACACGGGACTGGAGCGCGCGGCCATCGGCCAATTCGCTGTGGGAAGCCACGGCGGAGCCCGCGCGCGCGTTTCCGGTCCTGTCGGGTGAGCATCAGGCGGATGTGGTGATCATCGGCGCCGGCTTTACCGGGCTATCGGCGGCGCACCACATCGCCAAGAGCGGTCTGTCGTCGGTCGTGTTGGAGGCCAATCGTCCCGGCTGGGGCGCGAGCGGCCGCAATGGCGGCGTGATCACCGCAAAGTTCCGCCTCTCGTTCCGCGAGGTCGATGCCGTGCATGGCCGCGCCATGGCAAAGCGCATGTACGAGATCGCGCATGAATCGACCGACATGGTCGAAGAGCTGGTCTCTGAATTCGGCATCACCAGCGCGAACCTGACGCGCACCGGTCAGGTCAAGGCGGCGCATAACGAGACGACGCTGAAGGCCGCGATCGACGAAGCCAACTGGATGACGCGCGAGATGGGCGATGCAGAGGTCCGCGTCCTCGACAAGCACGGCGTGCGCGACGAGACCGGCTCCGACATTTTTGTGGGCGGCGTGCTCAATCCCGGCTCCGGCGGCATTCATCCCTTGAACTATTTGCGCGGCCTCGCCGACGGGGTGGCCCGCCGCGGTGTCCCGATTTTCCAGGAGTCGCCGGTCGTCAAACTTCGGCGCGAGCAGGACGGCATCGTTGCCGAGACGCCGCAAGGCGCGGTACGGGCGAAGCAGGCGATTATCGCCACCAACAGCTACTCCGATCTGACCGGCGCGACCGCGCAGCTGCAACGCACGCTGATCCCGTTCCGCAGCGCCATCATCGCGACCGAGAAGCTGCCGCGTAATCTCGCCGGCAAGCTGATGCCGACGGGGCGCACCTACACCGAGACCAAGCGCATGATGCGCTGGTTCCGCATGGTCGACAACCGCGTGATCTTTGGCGGTCGGGGTGCCTTCGGCAAGCAAGATTCAGAGTTGGCGTTTGATGCGTTGCGCAAGGCGATGGTCGGCATCTTTTCCGATCTCGCCGATCTGCCGCTCGCCTACAGGTGGTCGGGCCTGGTCGGCATGACGCTGGATTCGGTGCCGCATATCGGCCGGCTCGACGACCGTACGCTGTTCTCGATGGGCTACAACGGCGCGGGCGTCGCGATGTCGAGCCTGATGGGCCGCTATCTCGCCGCCTTCGTTCGCGGCGAGACGCCCGATGTCGGCCTGCTCGACGCGCGGCGCATGAAATCGATTCCGTTCTATCCGTTGCGCGAGCCCGCCGTGCGCATGGTCGCCGGCTGGTACCAGTTTCTGGATGCGATCGGACAGTGAGATTTTGTTTGTGACAGAGGAGGCGAGGATGACGATGAGACAGCACTTTGGCTACGCCCTGTTGGGCGCTTCGCTCGGCGCGATCGGGTTGGCTGGCACCGCGGCCAGCGCCGCCGAGCAGATCACTTTCGTCTCGCAGGGCGGCGCCTATCAGCAGGCGCAGACGGTGGCGATCCTCGATCCCTCCGCCAAGAAGCTCGGCATCACCATCAACCAGGATTCCATTCCCGACGCCTGGCCGGCGATCAAGACGCAAGTCGGCAGCGGCAAGCCGATCTGGGATGTCGTCGACACTCCGACCGGCTATTGCCTGCGCGGCGGCGAGCAGGGGCTGATCGAAAAACTCGACTTCTCGAAGATCCCGAACGCGGCGGCGATGCCGGAGTCCTATCGCAGTCCTTACTCGGTGTCGTACGAGTTCTATTCCAGCGTGCTCGCTTACAGCCAGAAGACGTTTCCGAAGGACGCACCGAACAGCTGGGTCGATTTCTGGGACGTCAAGAAATTCCCCGGCCGCCGCGCGCTGCGCAATCACCCCATCGCCACGCTCGAGGCCGCGCTGATGGCCGACGGCGTCGCGCCCGACAAACTCTATCCGCTCGATGTCGACCGCGCCTTCAAGAAGCTCGAAGAGATCAAGCCGAGCATCACGGTGTGGTGGACCTCGGGCGCACAGTCGGCGCAGCTGCTCAACGACGGCGAGGTCGACATGGAGATGGCCTGGAACGGCCGCGTCAGCGCGGTCGCGAAGGAAGGCGCCAAGGTCGCCTTCACCTACAACCAGGGCATCTTGCAGAGCACCTCGCTCTGCATCCTCAAGGGCGCGCCGAATCTCGACACCGCCGTGAAGTTCCTCAACGAGGCCGTCGATCCCGTGCACCAGGCCAATCTGCCGCTCAACATCGACTACGGCCCGGGCAACCCGAATGCGTTCCAGACCAACGTGATCAAGCCCGAGCGCGCCGCGCAATTGCCGAGCGAGCCCGCGAACGCATCGAAGCAGGCGCTGATGTCCTACGCCTGGTGGTCCTCGCCTGCGGGAGAGGCCGCCGAGAAGCGCTGGGCCTCATTCATGCAGAAGTAAGCGAGGCGAGCCTTGGCAACATCCGTGCCAGATCCGTCCCAAAAGCATCAGCGCCGTGAGCACGGGCTGATGCTGGCATTGGTGTCGCCGGCGCTGCTGGTGATCCTGGCTCTGATCGTGCTGCCGGTCGGCTGGCTGGCCTGGCAGTCGATCTATCATGACGGTTTCACGCTGGAGAACTACCGCCGCGTCTTCACCGAGGACATCTACTGGCGCAGCTTTGCGCTGACCTTCGAGATCAGCCTCGCGGTCACCTTGATCGCGCTGCTGCTCGGCTATCCCGTGGCCTATCTCGCCAACGCGTTGCCGAAGGGGTGGAGCATCCTGATCCTGGCGCTGGTCGTGCTGCCGTTCTGGACCAGCGTTCTCGTTCGTGCCTATGCCTGGCTGGCGCTGCTCCAGCGCACCGGCGTGATCAACCAGCTGCTGCGGTATCTCGAATTGATCTCCGAGCCGCTGGCGCTGGTCCACAACACGTTCGGTACGGTGGTGGCGACCGTGCACATCCTGCTGCCGTTCATGGTGCTGCCGCTCTACGCCACCATGCAGAAGATCCCCGGCGACCTGATGCAGGCCGGCGCGAGCTTGGGGGCGAGCCCCTCGCTGACGTTCTGCCGTGTGTTCCTGCCGCTGTCGCTGCCGGGCGTGCTCGCGGGCTGCACCATGGTGTTCGTGCTCTGCCTCGGCTTCTACATCACGCCAGAGCTGCTCGGCGGCGGGCGCACGGTGATGGTGTCGATGCTGGTGAGCCGCAACGTCGAGCTCTACAACCAGTTTGGCGCGGCGAGCGCGGTCGCGGTCGTGCTTCTCCTCGGCGTGCTCCTGATCTTCTTCGCCGTCAGCCGCTTCATTTCGCTCGAACGCGTGTTGGGGCAGAAATGACGCGCATCTCGCCCGCCCGGATCGCTCTCTATGTGATCAGCGCGCTGGTGCTGATCTATCTGATCCTTCCCGTGCTGATCATCGCGCCGATCTCGTTCTCCAGCGCACGCTTCCTGACCTTCCCGCCGCCGTCCTTCTCGCTGCGCTGGTACCAGCAATATTTCTCAAATCCGGCCTGGATGCAGGCGACGCGGGTGACGCTGACGGTGGCGCTGCTGACCGTCGTGATCGCGACGCCGCTCGGCGTTGCCGCCGCCTACGCCATCAGCCAGTCGAAGCTGCGCATCATGCGCGTCATTCACATGGCGCTGCTGTTGCCGCTGGTGGTGCCGATCATCATCACCGCGGTCGGCATCTTCTTCGTCTACGCAAAAGTCGGTCTGGTTGCGACCCTGCCGGGCCTCGTGCTGGCGAATGTGATGCTGGGATTGCCCTACGTCGTCATCTCCGTTCTCGCAGGCATGCAGAGCTTCGACCCCGCTCAGGAGATGGTGGCGCGCAGCCTCGGCATGAACCGCCTGCGCAGCTTCTTCGCGGTGACCTTGCCGCAGATCAAGTCGAGCGTGGTCGCGGGCGGCATCTTCGCCTTCATCTCGGCGATGGACGAGACCATCGTCGCGCTGTTCATCTCCGGCGGTCAGTATCAGCCGCTGACCAAGCGCATGTTCACCGCGCTGCGCGACGAGATCGACCCGACAATAGCGGCGATCTCGACGCTGATGACGGCGGCGTCGTTCCTGCTGGTGCTCGCGGCGAGCGCGCGGCAGAAGAAGCCTGGGTGAGGGCGGTCCAAACAAAAATGTCGAAAACAACCCCATGCACAGTAGAATGGCGGTAGCTGGCAGGATGCGTCGCGGGGACCGCGATCCGTTGACTCGTCGGGCAAAACAGGCAGATAAAGGTATCGTCGCGCGGACTGGGTATGTCCTCCGTCGCAATCTTGAAACAGTTGTGCAGATGCCGCCCCAACGTCGTCCCGGCGAAGGCCGGGACCCATAACCACAGGGCGGGGTTTGGCGAAGACTGGTCGTTCGGTACTGCGATCGATCTCCACCGATAGATCTCGCGGTATGGGTCCCGGCCTTCGCCGGGACGACGGCGAATGTTTGGCGCGCAGTCGCCGCCTCACCCCTTCTTCGCCAGCCACGCCAGGATCATCTCCACGATCTGCGTTCTGCTCTTCGCCAGCACCCTGGGCTCGCTGAGGTCGCGGTCGAACAGCGCGCCGAAGGTGTGGCGGTTGGCGACGCGGAAGAAGCAGTAGGAGGAGATGGCGAGATGCAGATCAATGGCGTCGACGTCGTCGCGGAAGGCGCCCTCGGCGCGGCCACGCTTCAAAATGCCGTCGAGGGTCGCGATCACGCTGGCGTTGAGCTGGCGCAGCTGCAAATTCTGCTTGAGGTGCTTGCCGTGGTGAATGTTCTCGATCGAGACGAGGCGGATGAAGTTCGGGTTGCGCTCGTCATGGTCGAAGGTCGCCTCGATCAGCCGGCGCAGGCCCTCGCGTGTATCGCAGCTTGCGATGTCGAGCTGGTCCTCCAGCGCGCGGATGCTGCGATAGGCCTCCTCCAGCACGGCGAGGTAGAGCTGCTCCTTGCCGCCGAAATAATAATAGATCATCCGCTTGGACGTGCGCGTCCGCGCCGCGATCGCGTCGACGCGCGCGCCGGAATAGCCTTCCGAGGCGAATTCGGCCATCGCCACTTCGAGGATGTCGCGCTTGGTGCGCTCGGGGTCGTTGGTGCGCTTCGATGGGGGCGGCATGCGCTTGAGCATCACAATTTCTCCCGCCGGTTTCTATGGATCACCTTGAAGGTGAAGGCAAATTTCGCCCAATCCGACAACTTTTCGAGCTATCTTGCATAAACGTACTAGTTCGTACATTATGCCGGAACCTAGGTTGCGGCAACCAAAACCAAAAAACGCGCGCAAGGCCGGACGGGCCGGAAGCGAGCCGCGACGCCATCGCCCACGGGGAGGAATTTTGATGAGCTCGACCTCAATCGCATCGCTGCACGCGCCGTCCACTGCGGACGCCGGGCAAAACAAGCTGCCGAAGCGCGCTGCGCTCGTCAGCTTCGTCGGCAGCATGCTCGAATACTACGACTTCTTCATTTACGGCACCGCGGCCGCGCTGATCTTTCCAAAAGTGTTCTTCGCCAATGTCGACCCGTCGACCGGGACGCTGCTTGCGCTGCTGTCGTTTGGCATCGGCTACATCGCGCGTCCGGTCGGCGCCGTCATCCTCGGCCATTTCGGCGACCGCATCGGCCGCAAGACGGTGCTGTTGTTCACACTTGTGATCATGGGCGCCTCGACGCTCGCGATCGGGCTGCTGCCGGACGCCAAATCGATCGGCAATGCCGCGCCGATCATCCTGACGCTCTTGCGCCTGTTGCAGGGCCTCTCGGCGGCCGGCGAGCAGAGCGGGGCGAACTCGCTGACGCTGGAGCACTCCGCCAATTCCAACCGCGCCTTCTTCACGAGCTGGACCTTGAGCGGCACCCAGGCCGGCGCGATCCTGGCGACGCTGGTGTTCATTCCCGTCGCCAGCATGCCGGAAGATCAATTGCTGAGCTGGGGCTGGCGGATTCCGTTCCTGCTCTCCGCGCTGGTGCTGCTGGTCGCCTATCTGGTGCGGCGGACCATGCCGGAAACGCCGGTATTCGCTGACATCAAGGACAAGGCGCAGGTCGCGCGCTTCCCCGTCATCGCTCTGCTGCGCGACTACTGGCCGGACGTGCTGCGCGTGATCGTCTGCGCGCTGATCGCGACCGTCAGCACCATGACCGCGGTGTTCGCGCTCGGCTACGCCACCAGCAAGTTCGGCGTCGCGCGTCCGACCATGCTGTGGGCCGGTGTGCTCGGCAATGTCGTGGCGCTGTTCGCGCAACCGCTCTGGGCCTTGTTCGCCGACCGGATCGGCCGCAAGCCGGTGTTCATCGGCGGCGTGCTCGGCTGCGCCGTGCTGCTGTTCCCATATTTCATGCTGGTGACGTCGGGCAGCACACCGGCGATCTTCGCCGCCGCGATTGGCCTCTACATCATCTACTCCGCGCCGAACGCGATCTGGCCGTCGTTCTACGCGGAGATGTTCGAGGCGCGCGTGCGCTATTCCGGCACCGCGATCGGCACTCAGCTCGGCTTCCTTGCCGCGGGCTTCACGCCGCTGGTGAGCGCGAGCCTGGTCGGCGAGGGACCGAACGGCTGGATCCCGGTTGCGATCTTCGTCGCCGGCTGCTGCGTCGCCTCGGCGGCTGCTGCATCGACCGCGCGCGAAACCCACAAGGTCGACATCGCCGATCTCGGCAAGCGGCGCGCTTGAGTGAAGCACAGGGCAACGATCGCATGCTGACCAACGCAGTTCCGACCACGCTCGGCCCCGTCATTGGGGCCGCGCAAGGGGCCGTCCGCGCCTTCAAGGGCGTGCCGTTCGCGACCGCGCGGCGCTTTGCCAGGGCAACGCTGCCGCCGGCGTGGACGGAGCCGCGCCGGTGCACGGACTACGGCGGCCATGCGCCGCAGCCCGGGGATCTCGATCAGGCGGAGCAGTCCTGTCTCAGCCTCAACATCTGGACACCGGCGGAAGCCAACCGCCCGCTGCCGGTGTTGTTCTTCATCCATGGCGGCGCCTTCGTCACCGGCGGCGGCGCCGATTATGACGGCGCATTCCTCGCCGCGCACGGCCCGGCCGTCATCGTCACCATCAACTACCGGCTCGGTCCGCTCGGCTTCCTGCAACTGCATCGCCACGGATTGGGCGAAGCCAACAATCTCGCCATCTCGGATGCGCTCGCCGCGCTCGACTGGGTGCACGCGAACATCGCGAATTTCGGCGGCGATCCGGATGCGGTGACGCTCTCCGGCCAATCGGCCGGCGCCTCCATGGTGATTACGCTCGCAACATTGCCGCAGGCGAAAGGCAAGTTCATCCGCGCGCTCGCGCTGAGTGCCCCGGGCCGCAATATCATGAGCGCTGACCATGCCGACGATGTCGCGCGCCGCGTGCTCGATGAGCTCGAGCTTGCGCGCGATCCGGCCGCGATCACCACCGTGCCACTGCTGAAGCTCTTCGCGGGCGTGGAAAAAGTCGGCCGCAGGCTGGCGGACGAAACCGCTTCAGGCACCGTGTTCGGTCCGGTGCTCGACGGCGCCGTGATTCCGCGCGAGCCGCGCGATGTCTTTGCCGACGGCACCTTGCGCGACATTCCGCTCTGGCTTGGCTCCTGCCGCGACGAGATGATGATGTTCCTGAAGAGCGCGCCGCCGGCCGCAATGATCCGCACCACCGAGCGCAATGTGCGCGCTGCCTTCGGCGATGCCGGCTGGGAGCGTCTGCTGGCCTATTATCGGGGCTCGGCGCGCGTCGACGAGGATCCCTATGAAGCGTTGCTGTCGGATGCGTTCTGGCATCGCCCGATGGCCGAACTCGCGCGGCTTCATGCAGCCGCCGGCGGCGCGGTGTGGCTGAGCCGGTTCGACCATCGCCCGGCGCTGGAACCGTTTCTATCGCAAGGGCCGACCCATGGCGCCGACAACGCCTGCCTCTGGGCGCATTTGCCCAACTTCATCGATCGCCCGATCCTGAAGCGCAAGGGCGGGCCGATGACACCGGCCGACATCGATGTCGCCGCGCGGTTCCAGACCAGCCTGCTGCGCTTCGTCACCTCAGGCACGCCGGACGTTGCGCAAGCCTGGCCGCGCTTCGCGCCGGCCAGGGAGCCGCTGGCCATCTTCGGTCAGCCGTTTCACATTGTCCCTCTCAACGAAGGCGCGCGCTCCCGCATCTGGGCGGAGCTTGGCCTGAGTGGGACGTGAGCGCGACGACAGCGGCGTGCGCGAGGAGAACCGCGCGCGCCTCGAATTCCACACGCCGGCGAACGTTACGCCGTCAACGCCGCGGGTGTCGCGGGATTAGCGAGCATGACGAAATTGGGTTCGGTCGGCTGCCCGTGGGCCACCTCTCCCCGGCGGGGAGAGGTGTTTCGAGCTCTGGGCTCGGGTCTCAGAACTGCACTTCGCCCGGAATGTCGTCGGCGCTGAGGCCGACGGTTTCATAGGCTTTCAGCAGCCATTCGCGGGTCTGGCCCAGCGAACGGTTGTAGTCGGCCCAGGCGCTGAGGAAATCCTTGTAGCGGCGATCGGCTTCGGCGCGGATGCCGAGATTGGTCGGCAGCGTCAGGATCGGCCGCGGGATCGCGAGCTCGCCGAGTGTCGGATTCTTCTTCAGGGTGAAGATCGACAGCACCGCCAGCGAGACGTTGCAGTCGGCACGGCCGGTCGACACCGCAAGGATCGCCTCGTCGCGGGTCTTGAAGCCGAGGATGTTCGCCTTCGGGCAGTAACGCCGCGCGATGGTCTCGTGGGTCGAGCCGATGTCGACGGCGATCTTGACCTCGGGCTTGTTGAGCTCGGACCAGGTCTGCGGCTTGGCAAAGCCCTTCTTGGTGATGACGGTGAAGGAGTGCACCAGGATCGGGGACGAGAAGTCGATGACGAGCGAACGCTCCGGCGTCGGATTGACGGCGAAGGCGAGGTCGATCTTGTCAGCCTGGAGATCGAGGATCTGGTTGCCCCAGGTCGATTCCAGCGTCTCGACCTTGGCGCCGAGCTTGGCCGCGATGTCGTTCGCCATGTCGATGCAGGCGCCCGACCATTGATTGGTGGCGAGATCCTTGTGGAAATAGGGATCCTGGCCGGCGATGACCGCGATCCGCAGCACACCGCTCTTCTTGATGCGATCGAGCGTGGACGTCGGCGCGGCGTCGGCCTTGGCCGAGGCGGTCGCGGCCATGGCGGCGCCCGCCAATGCGACGGTGGTGAGTGCGTCCCTGCGGTTCATGGACAGTGCTCCTGGGGAATGGGGATCATCAGCTCCGGCTGGTTGGACTATTTCTGTATTCAGATCATAATGCAATATGGTATTGCAGCCTTGCCGGCGATTTGAGCGCTGAGGCAGGTCGGCGCCTAGTCCGTTGGCAAAGCGGGAGAAAATCCTCGTGACGCCGGGCCGGATGTTGGACCGCCCCGCGGGTCCAGGGATCAAGAGGAGAGAGTCTGTGCGTGCTGTTTTCGTCGATGCCAACGACACCCTGGCCGCGGTCACCGAGAAGTTGCTCGGCGCCGCCAATCTGCCGGTCAGCATCAACCGCAATCCCTCCATCAAGCCCGGCGATCTGCCCGGCCTGCTCGGCCCCGCCGAGATCATGATCGTGGACCATACGGCGGTGCCGACGGCGATTGCCGCGAAGTGCGCGAAGCTGAAGCATGTCGTCTTCCTCGGCACCGGCGCGCGCAGCTACATGAACCCGGAGGAGCTGGCCGAGCACGGCATCGCCGTTCACATCATCAAGGGCTATGGCGACACCGCGGTCGCCGAATGCGCGATTGCGCTGATGTGGGCCTCTGCCAAGAGCTTTGGCGAGATGGACCGCGGCATGCGCGAGGGCAATTGGCTGCGCCGCGACGCGGTCCAGCTTACCGGCAAGACGCTCGGGCTGATTGGCTTCGGCGGCATTGCGGCCGAAGCCGCGCGCATGGCGGCGGGCTGCGGCATGAAGGTGATCGCCTGGAACAGGACGCCGAAGACGCATCCGGGCGTCGAATTCGTTGCGCTGGAGAAGCTGCTGGCGGAGAGCCACGTCGTCTCGCTGCATCTGCTGCTCAACGACGGGACCAAGGGATTTCTGTCGCGCGAACGCATCGCGCAGATGCGCAAGGGCAGCATCCTGATCAACACCGCGCGCGGTGCCGTCGTCGACGAGGACGCGATGCTCGATGCGCTGCGCTCCGGCCACATTGCCCATGCCGGTCTCGACGTCTTCACGGTCGAGCCGCTGCCGGCCGGCCATGCCCTGACCAAATTGCCGAACGTGACGCTGTCGGCGCATTCGGCGTTCCGCACGCCGGAGGCGAGCGACAATCTGATCGGCGCCGCGCTCGATCACTGCCGCCGCATCATCGCGGCCGGCAAGTAAGGAAAGACCATGTCGGATATCACCCGCATCGACCAGAACGCCCGCCGCAGCCGCGCCTCCGTGTTCGGCGACCTCGTCTTCCTCGCCGGCCAAGTCGCGGACACCAAGACCGCCGACATCACCCAGCAAACAAAAGAGGCATTGGCGAAAGTCGACGACATGCTGGCGCGCGCCGGCACCGACAAGTCGCGCCTGCTCAGCGTCCAGGTCTGGCTCAAGTCCATGGACGATTTCGACGCCATGAATGCGGTCTATGATGCCTGGGTCGTGCCGGGCGACGCGCCGACGCGCGCCTGCGGCAAGGTCGAGCTCGCCGATCCCGCCTTTCGCATCGAGGTGATCGCGATTGCCGCGCGACGCTGACATGCGTGTCGATGCCCCTTGCGCTGGCTGCATTGGTCTTGCGCGGCCTGTCCGTCTATCCTACGCCACCTCGGAACAAACGCGCATCGCCAAAGCCTTTTAGGGAGCCGTCATGAGTATTCGCAACACCCGCACCGGGGGCCAGATCCTGATCGATCAGCTCGTCGCCCAAGGCGTCGAGCGCGTCACCTGCGTGCCGGGCGAGAGCTATCTCGCTGCGCTCGACGCACTGCATGACAGCCCGATCGACGTCATGATCTGCCGCGCCGAAGGTGGCGCCGCGATGATGGCGGAAGCCTATGGCAAGCTCACCGGACGGCCGGGCGTCTGCTTCGTCACCCGCGGCCCCGGCGCCACCAATGCCAGCCACGGCGTCCACATCGCGATGCAGGATTCCACCCCGATGATCCTGTTCGTCGGCCAGGTCGACACCGGCATGCGCGAGCGCGAGGCGTTCCAGGAGCTCGACTACAAGGCGGTGTTCGGCACCATGGCGAAATGGGCGGTCGAGATCGATCGCCCCGACCGCATTCCGGAGCTGGTCGCGCGCGCCTTCCGCGTCGCGATGCAGGGCCGCCCGGGTCCGGTCGTGGTCTCGCTGCCGGAGAACATGCTGACGGAAACCGCGGCCGTTGCCGATGCCATGCGCATCGAGCCGGCGGTGAGCTGGCCGGCGCCTGCGGACGTCGCGCGCGTCAGCGCGATGCTCGCGAGCGCCAAGGCGCCGCTGGTGATCCTCGGCGGCTCGCGCTGGACCGATGACGCCACCAAGAGCATCGCGCGCTTCGCGGAGCGGTTCGACCTGCCGGTCGCGACCTCGTTCCGCCGCGCGTCGCTGATCGACGCCGATCATTCGCACTATGCCGGCGATCTCGGCATCGGGCCGAGCCCGGGCCTGAAGGCGCGCATCGACAATGCCGATGTCATTCTGCTGATCGGCGGCCGCATGTCGGAAATGCCGTCCTCGTCCTACACGCTGTTCGATATTCCGACCCCGCAGCAGAAGCTGATCCATGTGCATCCGGGCTCGGAAGAGCTCGGCCGCATCTATCAGCCGGCGCTGGCGATCCAGGCGACGCCCGCCGCGTTCGCCGCCGCCGTCGAGACGCTGAAGCCCGCAGGCTCGGTTGCCTGGAAGGGCGAAGCGGCCAAGGCCCATTCCGATTATCTGGCCTGGACCGAGAAGGCGCGCGAGCTGCCGGGCCATTTCCAGTACGGCCAGGTCATGACCTGGCTGCGCGACCGGCTGCCGAAGGACGCGATCGTCTGCAACGGCGCCGGCAATTATGCCGGCTGGATCCATCGCCATCACCGCTTCCACAGTTTTGCCTCGCAGCTCGCGCCGACCTCGGGCTCGATGGGTTATGGCGTGCCGGCGGCGGTGCTGGCGAAACGGCAATATCCGGATCGAATCGTCGTCGCCTTTGCCGGCGACGGCTGTTTCCTGATGAACGGACAGGAATTCGCGACCGCCGTGCAGTACGACGCGCCGCTGGTCGTGATCGTCGTCGACAATTCGCAATACGGCACCATCCGCATGCATCAGGAGCGCGACTATCCCGGCCGCGTCGTCGGCACCCAGCTCAAGAACCCCGACTTTGCGATGTACGCAAAGGCGTTCGGCGGCCATGGCGAGCGCGTCGAGCGCACCGAAGAATTTGCGCCGGCGTTCGAGCGCGCGCTGGCTTCGGGCAAGCCATCGATCCTCCACTGCATCATCGATCCGCGCGCGATCTCGGTCGGCAAGGATTTTGTGCCGGCGGTGAAGGCGTAAGTGATGCCGGAAGGCCGCCACGTCGCCATCATCGGAGCCGGCGCGGTCGGCGTGATCAGCGCCATCGAGGCGCTGCGCGAGGGCCATCGCGTCACGCTGATCGATCCGGGCGAGCCCGGTGGCGAACAGGCAGCGAGCTACGGCAATGCCGGCTGGCTCTCCTCGCATTCGGTGATCCCGCCGGCCGAGCCCGGCGTCTGGAAGAAGGTGCCGGGTTATCTCATGGATCCGCTCGGGCCGCTCGCGATCCGCTGGTCGTATCTGCCGAAGGCGCTGCCCTGGCTGATCAAGTACCTGCTCTCAGGCTGGACCGAGGCGCGGGTCGAGACAACGGCGTTTGCGTTGCGCGATCTCCTCAAGGACGCGCCGCTGTTGCACCGGAAGCTCGCGGAAGAGGCCGGCGTCCCTGAATTGATCGAGCGCAACGGCGTGATGCACGCCTTCCCGTCGCGCGGCAATTTCGACAATGATCTCGGCTGGCGCCTGCGCAAGAAGGTCGGCGTCGAATGGCTGGAGCTCAATGCCGACGAGATCCGTCAGCGCGAGCCGGAGCTGCATCCGCGCTACTCTTTTGCCGTGGTGGTGGAGGAGGCCGGCCGCTGCCGCGATCCCGGCGCCTATGTCGCAGCGCTTGCCAATCATGCGTTGGCGAATGGCGCGAAGCTCGTGCGTGCCAAGGCAACGGGTCTGAAGCTGTCCGGCAACAAGCTCGTGGCTGTCATCACGGAGACCGGCGAGATTCCTTGCGATGCCGCGGTGGTCGCCGCAGGCGCGCGTTCAAAGGCGCTGACCGCATCGGTCGGCGATCCCCTGCCGCTCGAGACCGAGCGCGGCTATCACGTCATGATCGAGAATCCGGAGTCAGGGCCGCGCAGCTCGATCATGGCGTCGGATGCGAAGATGGTGGTCAACTGGACCGACAAGGGCCTGCGCGCTGCCGGCACCGTCGAGATCGCGGGCCTCGAGGCCGCGCCGAACTGGAAGCGCGCCGAGATTTTGCGCAACAATCTCTTCGGCATGTTCCCAAAACTGCCGAAGGATATTCCGGCCTCGCGCATCAAGACCTGGTTCGGCCATCGCCCGAGCATGCCGGACGGTCGGCCCTGCATCGGCTATGCGCGCGCCTCGCGCGACATCGTCTACGCCTTCGGCCACGGCCATGTCGGCCTGGTCGGCTCGGCCCGCACCGGCCGTCTTGTCGCGCAGCTCCTGAGCGGCAAGCAGCCCGAAATTCCGCTCGCGCCGTTTTCGCCCACTCGCTTCCTCTGAGATCGCACCATGACGTACCCGGCCAACTCGTCCTCCCGTATCGCCCGTGGCGGCAAGGCCATCTATGGCGCCCCGCTCGGCATCCTGATGCTGGAAGCGCGCTTCCCCCGCATTCCCGGCGACATGGGCAACGGCACGACCTGGCCGTTCCCCGTGCTCTATCGCGTCGTGAGCGGAGCTTCGCCGGAGAAGGTGGTGCTGAAGGGCGCGGCCGGCCTGCTGCCTGACTTCATCGACGCGGCGAAAGATCTGGTGCGGCTGGGGGCCGAAGCCATCACCACCAATTGCGGCTTCCTCTCGCTGTTCCAGAAGGAGATCGCGGCCGCCGTCGGCGTTCCCGTCGCGACCTCGTCGCTGATGCAGGTGCCGTGGGTGCAGGCCACCCTGCCGCCCGGCAAGCGCGTCGGCCTCGTCACGGTGTCGGGCTCGACCCTGACCCCGGCCCATCTCGAAGGCGCCGGCGTGCCGCTCGACACGCCGCTGGTCGGCACCGAGCACGGCAAGGAGTTTTTCCGCGTCCTGATCAAGGCTGAGAAGGACGACATGGACGTGGCGCAAGCCGAGCGTGATGTGGTCGAGGCCGGCAAGGAGCTGGTCGCCAAGAACCCCGATGTCGGCGCGATCGTGCTCGAATGCACCAACATGCCGCCTTATGCGGCGGCGTTGCAGGCCGAAGTCGGCTTGCCCGTCTACGACATCTATTCCATGATCACCTGGTTTCATGCTGGACTGCGTCCGCGCGCTTTTGGCTGATTCCGTCTGTCGCAGGGCCCTGAACAAGCTCTTTCCTTTGCATTGCAATCACTCCCACAGCCCCAGTATATTGGGCTGTGTTCGGGCATGAATGCAGCTGAAGATGAGCAACGTGGAACTGGCTTCCGATAGTATCGTCGATCGCGTCTATGAGCAGCTCAAGGCGATGGCCGTGAGCTACGAGTTCAAGCCGGGCGAGCGGCTCAACGAGGGTGAGCTGGCCAAGCGCCTCGGCGTCAGCCGCACGCCGTTGCGCGAGGCGCTCAACCGTCTCAACACCGAAGGCTTCCTGCGCTTCACGCCAGGCAAGGGTTTCTTCTGCCGCGAGCTCGATGCGCACGAGATCTTCGATCTCTACGAGCTGCGCAAGTCGATCGAGGTCGCGTCCGTCCGTCTCGCCATCAAGCGGGCGAAAGACGAGGACATCGACGCGCTGTTGAAATTCCTCGAAGCGACCGGCCCCGATCCCGGCGAGCGCACCTCGGTCGAGCTGGTCGAGCTGGACGAGACCTTTCACGAGCGGCTGATGGCGATGTCCAACAATGCCGAGATGCTGCGGGTGCTGCGCAACGTCAACGCCCGCATCCGCTTCGTGCGCTGGATCGACATGGACAGCATCAACCGCAACAACACGCAGGCCGAGCACCGCGCCGTGATCGAAGGCCTGAAGGCGCGGAACGAGGAGACTTGCGTCTCGGTGCTGGAGAAGCACATCGACCGCCGCCTCGATCGCATTACGTCGGCGATCAAGGAAGGCTACGCGCAGATCTACATGCCGGCCGCGGTGAGGTCCGCGGCGAACTAGCTTGCAAGCCGCAGTGACGGTGTCCTTCCTTCTCCCCTTGTGGGAGAAGGTGGCGCGAAGCGCCGGATGAGGGGTATCTCTCGGCGCGTACAGAGGCGCTCGACTGTGCGGAGGCAACCCCTCACCCTCGTGAGTTTGCATTGAGCTGCGGCGATGCCCTCTCCCACAAGGGGACAGGGCGCAGCCATGCGCAGCTATACAATCCCTCGATATCTGTTCGTGCCAGACGGTCAGTGCCTCCGCGCACGAACATCGCTAGCGTGGCGCTCGAAATCACGGAGACACGCGGTGCACAGCCCCCAACCAAATCCCGACGCGCGCGCAGACGACTGGCCGAGCGAGCTCTATCGCATTCTGAAAGCCGCCGACGTCCGGCAGATGTCCTATGTGCCGGACGCCGGCCACAGCCAGCTGATCCGCCTGTTCTCGGCCGACCGCGACGTCACCACCAATGTGCTGACCACGGAAGAGGAGGGCATCGCGATCGCCGCGGGCGCCTGGCTCGGCGGCCAGCGCAGCGTGTTGCTGATGCAGTCGAGCGGGGTCGGCAATTGCATTAACATGCTGTCGCTGTCGGCGATCGGACGCTTTCCGCTCTTGATGCTGGTGACGATGCGCGGCGAATGGGCCGAGTTCAATCCCTGGCAGGTGCCGATGAGCCGGGCGACGCAGCCATCGCTGGAGGCGATCGGTCTGAAAGTGATGCGGGCGGAGACGGCGGAGGATCTGGTCGAGACCGTCGAATCCGCGGCCACGCTCGCTTATGACTCCGATCAGCAGATCGCCGTCCTGATCGGGCAACGCCTGATCGGCAAGAAAAAGTGGTGATATCGATGTCCGTTTCCTCAAAGCTCGATCGCCGTGCCGCTGTCGCTGCTCTCCTGACTGATCGCAAGGACACGCTGGTCGTTTCCGGTCTGGGCTCGCCCACCTACGATCTGCATGCGACCGGCGACCGCGACGACAATTTCTATCTCTGGGGCGCCATGGGCGGCGCCGCCCTGATCGGGCTTGGGCTCGCTCAGGCTCAGCCCGGCAAGCGCGTCCTCGCTCTCACCGGCGACGGCGAGCAGCTGATGGGCTTCGGCGGCATCGCCACCATCGGCGTTGCCCGTCCGCGCAATCTCGACATCGTCGTGATCGACAACCAGCATTTTGGCGAGACCGGGATGCAGGCGAGCCACACCGGGCGCGGCGTTGATCTCACGGCGATTGCTGCGGCCTGCGGTTTCGCCGCGACCGGAACTATGCGGACGCTTGAAGAAGTACAACGCCTCGCAGCGCAGATCGCCGCGCCGGCCGATGGCCCGCGACTCTTTGTCATCAAGGTTCTGGCCGAAAATCCGCCGCGCTCGCTGCCCTCGCGCGATGCCGTCTTTATCAAGAACCGGTTCCGTGCTCATCTCGGCTTTGCGGCGGCCTGAACCGGAGTCTTATCCGGGATAGCTCGCTGCCTGAGCAGCTATCCTGGAGTAAGACCCATGAAACCATCCGGCAAGGTCGCCGCCATCACCGGCGCGGCACGCGGCATCGGCAAGGCCTGTGCAAAGCGATTCCTCGATGACGGCGTCAAGGTCGTCATCTCGGACGTCGATGCCGAGGGCCTTGCCGCGACGGCCGCCGAGCTGGGGCGGCCGGACAATTTGCGCACCGTCGTCGGCAATGTCGCGAAGCGCACCGACATCGATCAGCTCGTTGCAACCGCCGTGAAAGAGTTCGGCCGGCTCGACATCATGGTCAACAATGCCGGCGTCGCGCGCAACCGGGACATCCTCGAGATCTCGGAAGAGGAATTCGACGAAATCATCGGCATCAATCTGAAGGGCGCGTTCTTCGGCGTGCAGGCCGCGGCCAAACAGATGATCGCGCAGGGTGGCGGCGGCGTCATCATCAACATGTCCTCGGTGAACGCGCTGCTGGCGATCCCGGCGCTTGCGACCTATGCCATGTCCAAGGGCGGCATGAAGCAGCTCACATCGGTCGCCGCCGTCGCGCTCGCCCCGCACAACATCCGCGTCGTCGCGGTCGGGCCGGGCACGATTTTGACCGATATGGTGACGTCCTCGATCTACACGTCCGAGGATGCCCGCAGGACCGTAATGTCGCGCACGCCGGCCGGCCGCGGCGGCGAGCCGAGCGAGGTTGCGTCGGTCGTGGCCTTCCTCGCCAGCGACGATGCGTCCTATATCACCGGACAGACCATCTATCCGGATGGCGGACGGCTGATTTTGAACTACACGGTGCCGGTGAAGGAGAGGTAAGGCTGTGAGCAGCAATGCACGAATATCTCTCATTGGGGTCATCGCCGGCAGCAACACCGCCGCAGGTTGCAACCCTCGTCGCGATTGGCCATGATGCGGCTCGGAAATTGTGGGGCATGGCATGACGGCTGCAACGGGGGTCGCCCCGGCGACGGAGAAATCGGCGACGGCGCATGTGGTGTGGGCGAGCGCGCTCGGCACCGCGATCGAGTGGTACGACTTCCTGATCTACGGCACCGCCGCGGCGCTGGTGCTCAACAAGCTGTTCTTTCCGAGCTTCGACCCCTTCGTCGGCACGCTGGCGGCGTTCTCGACCTATGCGGTCGGCTTCGTGGCCCGGCCAATTGGCGGCGCGATCATCGGGCATTACGGCGACCGGCTCGGGCGCAAGAAGATGCTGGTCGCGACCATGATCGCGATGGGGCTCGGCACCTTCCTGATCGGCTGCCTGCCGACCTACAGCCAGATCGGCGTCTGGGCGCCGATCCTGCTCGTCATACTGCGCTTCATCCAGGGCATCGGGCTCGGCGGCGAATGGAGCGGTGCAGTGGTGATGGTGGCCGAGCATGCCGGCAACCGCCGCGGCTTCTATGGCAGCCTGGTGCAGATCGGCTTTCCCGTCGGCGTTGCCGCCTCCACCGGCATCTTTGGCCTGATGACGAAACTACCCGAAGCGGACTTCTTGAGTTGGGGTTGGCGCGTGCCATTCCTGATCAGCATTCTGCTCGTTGGCGTCGGCTTCATCGTGCGGCTCAAGCTCGCGGAGACGCCGTATTTCAAGGAGGTTGTCGAGCGCAAGGAGGTGCTGGCGCAGCCGGTGATGGAAGTACTTCGCAGCGACTGGCGCAGTTTTCTGCTGGCGATCGGCATCACGGTGTCGGAGGTGGGCCTTGCCTATCTGCTCACCGTCTTCACCGTGGTTTACGCCACGACAAAGCTCGGCCTGCCGCGCCAGGTGATCCTCGATGCGGTGGTCTATGCCGCGATCGTCGAGTTCGCGACGCTGCCGCTCGCCGGCTGGCTCTCCGACATTTTCGGCCGCAAGGCGCTGTATCTCGCCGGCGGCGTGTTTTCGGTGGCGTTGGCGTTTCCGCTGTTCTGGTTCCTTGATACGAAAGAGCCGGTGCTGATCACGCTCGCGCTCGTCGTCACGATGACCTTGACGCACGCGCTGCTGTTCGGACCGAAGGCCGCCTTCATGCCGGAGCTGTTTCGCACCCAGGTACGCTATAGCGGTGCATCGCTGGGCGCAAATGTCGCAGCCGCCATCAGCGGCGGCTTCTCGCCACTGATCGCGACCGCGCTGCTGGCCTGGGCGGGATCGTACTGGGCGGTGTCGGTCTACATCATCGCGCTGTCGATCATCACGATCATCGCGACCTTGATGGCGCCGGAGACGGCGCGCGACAGCCTGAAATAGGCGCTTGCCTTAGCGACAGGCGGCAGCATCCGGCATCGCCAGGAAGGTGATGCTGGCCGGCGGCAGGCGGAGCCGGCCCGCCGCAGTCTTGCGCGCCGCAAGGCGTGGCAGCTCATCGTTGGCGGCCAGTCTCAGTGTCTCGCCGTTCAACCGGACGGTCGCGCTTTGGAAGCTGTGCGCCCGAAGCGTATAGCGCTCAGCGACGCTTGCCAGCGTTACGGCGCGTGACGCGTTCGGCGACGTGTTGATGAGGAGCACGGACACGGCGCCCTTGGTCGTGGGATGACAATGGGCGTAGATGTGAAGGCCGGGCGTCGAGGTTGCTCCCGCATCGAGCACGGTCGTTCCCATTAGTCGATGCCACAGCAGCGCGGCCCAATAATTCGGCCGCGGGCGAAACGTCCCCTCGTCGAGCAAACCGTAGTCGCTGGCCGCGAGCGTGTTGTGCATGACCACCTGCACACCGGCCCGCGCGAGGCGTCCGAGCTGATCGAGATAGCGGAACGTGTCGAGAAAACTCGCATCCCATGGATTGCCGCCGCAGGCGGCGTCAGCCGTCTCCGTCAGCCAGATCGGCTTGCCCGGTTCGTACGCGTCGCGCAGCGCGCGGTGTGTCGCGAATGTGGCGTCGGTGCGCGCCAGCCAGTCTTCCGACAGAGCCTGCGCGGGATCGTCATGCACGCCACAGCGGGGCGAGAGCGTGTTGTAGTGATGATAGGAGACGCGATCGAGGCCTGGTCCTGACGCAGCAAGCAGATCGCGTGTGCGGATGCCAGTGGCGGAGTCGCCGATGGAGCCTGGGCCCAGGATCAACGTCTCCGGCGAGGCGCGCCGGATCCATGCGCGGAAGACCCCGGTGTCGCGGCCATAGGCGTTCGCATCATATCCCGGCGGCGCGCCATTGGTCGCCGCCAAATTCGGCTCGTTCATGAATTCGACGGCGGCAATGCGGCCGCCGAGCGCGCGCGTGACATCGATGAGACGCTGCGCCTGGTCCGGCGACCACGCGCCACCGGCGTCGCGGCTGCCCGGACTGACCGCAAACGACGTCACGATCTCCGCATTGGCCGCGCGCGCGAAGCCGATGACGCCATGCCATTGCGCGCGGCTGAGCACGGTTTTGAAGCCGGCAGGCGGTGTCGTCGGCGCGCTGTCGCCGTCCGCAAAATAGGTTGCATTCGCCCAGGTGCCGCTGACGCGCATGTAAGCGGGCGACAATGCTGCGGCGAGCTTGCGAAGGCGTGCGTTGGCAAGATCGATCGGCGGCCTGTCGCTGTAGCGATCGTGCTGCATGTGGCCTTGCGCGTAAGGTTTCCAGAAGCGGCCGCCGGTCACTTCGACCATCTCGATATTGTAGGATTGGAAGCGAGCGTCGACCGTGCCGATCATCGTCATGCGCGAAGGCGCGATCACGAGTTCACTTGCATGTGTCGCGCGACCGATCGCCGCGACAAGCAATGCGGCGCCGATCATGCGCGCGATGCGCATGCGGCGGCGTCGCGCGATCGCCGGCCTTGTATGCACGTCCTGACGCCTTCTTATGCGCGCTGCCGAAAGCGAAAGCAGCGGCCAAATCCATTAGCCGCGTTTATACGACGAATTTTTACTTCCAATTTTACTTCGCAAAATCCCGCCCATAGCCTCGCGGGCAATTGATCACATCGCAGCCGGTCAATGGCGATCGGTGCGGGCGTTCATCGTAACCAATGAGGGTTGCCATGCTTGACAGGGATAAGCGGACATCCACCTCCGATCCGGCGGGAACGGACGTGAAGTCTTCGAAAAAGCTGAGCCGGCGCACGCTGTTGAAGGGTGCTGCCGCGGTTGCGGGCGCAGCCGCCGGGTCGGACGCGATCCGCGGATTCCCGACCATCTGGGCGCAGGAGATCAAGGACATCGAGCTGCGCCATGTCGGCGTCTCCTATTCGGTGGTGAAGGCGATCGGCGACCAGGCCGCCAAGGATCTCGGCTTCAAGGTGACGATGCAGAATCTCGACACCTCCGCGGCCATCAACCGCTTCATAAGCCAGCCTAATACGGTCGACATCGCCGATCTCGAGGGCTGGCAGGCCAAGCTCGCCGCCAAGCGCAGCGTGATCCAGGGCATCGAGGTCAAGAAGATCAAGGAGTTCGACAACATCCTGCCGATCTTCACCAAGGGCGAGATCGACGGCCACAAGATCCCGCGCCAGGGCATCTCGCCCTACGAAGCGATGTACATCGCGAAGCCCGATTCAACCGATTTGAACGACGGCGTTACCGAATGGGCGACCTTCCTGCCCCAGGTCTACAACGCCGACTCGATCGGCTATCGGCCCGACCTCGTCGGCCACGAAGTCACCGAGTGGAAGGATCTGATCGATCCCAAGTTCAAGGGCAAGGCCGCAATCCTCGACGTGCCCGCGATCGGCATCATGGACGCCGCGTTGTGCTTCGAAAGTGCCGGACTGATCAAGTACGGCAACAAGGGCAACATGACCAAGGAGGAGATCGACTTCACCTGCAACAAGCTGATCGAGCTGAAGAAGCAGGGCCAGTTCCGCGCGACCTGGACCACCTTCGACCAGTCGGTGCAGCTGATGGCGGCGGGCGAGGTGATCATCCAGTCGATGTGGTCGCCGGCGGTCGCGGCCGTCCGCGTCAAGGAAATCCCCTGCGTCTATGCGCCGGTCAACGTCAAGAACGGCAAGGAAGGCTATCGCGGCTGGTGCAACGGCATGGGCCTGATGAAGCATCTTTCCGGCAAGAAGCTCGATGCGGCCTACGAATATCTCAACTGGTATCTCTCGGGCTGGCAGGGCGGTTTCGTCGCGCGCTACGGCTATTACAGCCCGGTGCCGTCGACCGCGAAGAAGTTCCTGACGCCGGCCGAATGGGCGTTCTGGTACGAGGGCCAGCCCGCGCCGGAGGTGGTCAACGATCCCTATGGCGTTGCGATGGAGAAGGCCGGCACCAAGCGTGACGGCGGCTCGTTCCTCGACCGCGTCAAGAACATCTCGTGCTGGAACACGCTGATGGACGAGGCGGCCTACATGAACAAGCGCTGGAACGACTTCAAGGTGGCCTGAAACCTGCTTTCCCTGACTTAAAGATGCACCGGCGCCGTCACGCGCCGGTGCGAAAGACCGACTTCGAGGCGTTCGCTGACATGCAGTCAAGTTCGAGTCCAGCTCAAGCTCAACCACGCGCCAATCTCGCCGGCTGGCTCTACGTCTCGCCGCTGGTCCTGGTGCTCGTGCCGTTCTTCGTGGCGCCGATCCTGGTGGTGCTGGCCGCGAGCTTCTTCGCCACCGACGGCTTTGGTGGATTGACGCCGGGCTTCACGCTCGCAAGCTATGTCGAGGTACTGCATTCGGCGCTGACGCTGAAGCTGTATCTCGCGACGATCAAGTTCACGCTGCTGACCTGGATCTTCACCCTGATCATCGGCTTCTTCGTTGCCTATTTCCTGGTGTTCCACGTCCGCAACCAGTTGCTGGCGATCGGCCTGTTTCTGTTGTGCACCGTGCCGTTCTGGACCTCCAACATCATCCGGATGATTTCCTGGATTCCGCTGCTCGGCAAGGAAGGCCTGATCAACCAGGCGCTGCTGGCGATCGGCGTGATCCATCAACCGCTGGAAGTGCTGCTGTTCTCCGACCTCGCGGTCGTCATCGCCTATGTTCACCAGCTCACGATCTTCATGATCGTGCCGATCTTCAATTCCATGGCGCGGATCGACAAGAAGCTGATCGAGGCCGCGATCGATGCCGGCGCCAGCCGTTTCGACATCATGCGCCTGATCGTGGTGCCGATGTCCAAGAGCGGCATCGCGCTCGGCACCATCTTCGTGGTCTCGATCGTGATGGGGGACTTCTTCGTGGTCAAGGTGATGTCCGGCGGCGGCTCGGCCTCGGTGGTCAGCGCGTTCTACGAGGACGTCGGCGTGCTGCAATATCCGAGCGCGGCGGCGAGCGCAGTGTTGCTGACGCTGGTTCTGGTCGCGATCGTCTCGCTGATCCTGCGCACCGTCGACATCCGGCAGGAGATCACGCAATGAGCGCGGTTCTCGCCGACATGCCGGAGACGGTGTCGCCCGCGACGACCAAGGCAATTGCGCCGAGCAAGGGCGGCCGGCCCTGGACGTTCTACGTGCTGGCGACCTTGTTTTCGCTCTATGTGATCGCGCTCTACGGGCCGATGTTCTGTATCTACATCCTGTCGTTCCAGGATATCCGCGGCGGCCTCGTGTTTCCGATGAAGGGGCACTCGCTGCACTGGTTCGTCGATCTCTTCACCCAGGTGCGGACCGGCGACGTCAAGGGCTCGTTCGACCGCTCGATCAAGCTCGCGGTCATCGTCACCATCATCACGGTGGTGGTGTCGTTTCTGGCCGGCCTCGGCTTCCGCAAGCGCTTTCGCGGTGACACGGTCGTGTTCTACATGATGATAGGCAGCCTCGTTGCGCCCGGCCTCGTGCTCGGTCTCGGCACGGGTCTCCTGTTCCAGGCGCTCGGGCTGAATGCAAGCTGGTACACGTCGGCGCTCGGCGCCCAGCTGTCCTGGACCCTGCCGTTCGGCGTGCTCGTGATGTTCGCGGTGATGTCGCGCTTCAACCATGTCTGGGAGGAGGCGGCCTATGACCTCGGCGCCAGCCGCTGGCAGTCGATCTGGTTGGTGATGATCCCGGTGCTCGCGCCCGGCCTGGTCGCAGTCGCGCTGTTCGGCTTCACGCTCTCCTACGACGAGTTCGCGCGCAGCCTTCAGACCGCGGGCTCGCTGAATACGCTGCCGCTGGAAATCTGGAGCATGACGCTGAATGTCACTTCGCCCTCGCTCTACGCGCTTGGCACGGTGACCACCATCGTCTCCTTCGTCGTCATCGGTGCAAGCCTCGGCACCATCGTGCTGATCCAGAAGAAGCGCGGCAGCCGGGTAAAGGGTTGAGCTTGGAATGAAGAACGATCGCGGCGATATCGAGCTGGCAGGCGTCTGCAAGAGCTTTGACGGCGTGACCAATGTGGTCGACGGCGTCAACCTCAAGATCGCGGACGGCGCCTATTGTTGCTTCATCGGCCCCTCCGGCTGCGGCAAGACCACCATCCTGCGCATGATCGCCGGCCACGAGGATCCGACCGCCGGTGAGATCGTGATCGGCGGCCAGAATGTCGTCGGGCTGGCGCCCGTGCAGCGGCGCACCGCGATGATGTTCCAGTCCTACGCGCTGTTCCCGCATCTGACCGTGCGCGACAACATCGCCTTCGCGCTGCGGGTGCGCGGGATGTCCAAGACGGA
Organism: Bradyrhizobium commune; assembly: GCF_015624505.1. Taxonomy (NCBI): domain Bacteria; kingdom Pseudomonadati; phylum Pseudomonadota; class Alphaproteobacteria; order Hyphomicrobiales; family Nitrobacteraceae; genus Bradyrhizobium; species Bradyrhizobium commune. The sequence goes on from NZ_CP061379.1 coordinate 1,639,548, forward strand.
TCGTCTGCGCGCCGCGGACGCCATGATCGAAAAAGTGCGGCTGACGCAGTTCGCCGATCGCCTGCCGGCGCAGCTCTCCGGCGGCCAGCAACAGCGCGTGGCGCTGGCGCGCGCCGCGATCACCGAGCCGCGGGTGCTGCTGCTCGACGAGCCGCTGTCGGCGCTCGACGAGCAGTTGCGCGTGCAGATGCGCCAGGAGCTCAGGCGGATGCAGCGGGAGCTCGGCATCACCTTCATCCACGTCACCCACACCCAGCTCGAGGCGATCGCGCTTGCGGACCTCGTCGTGGTGATGGAGCAGGGCAAGATTAAGCAGGCGGGCGCCGCGCGAGAGGTCTACGCCCATCCGCACGACCGCTATGTCGCCGAGTTCATGGGAGGGCAGAACGTGCTGTCGGGCCGGGTCGAGAAGGTCAACGGCGCGAGCTTCACGCTGGCGCAGGCGGCCCCCTCGGGCATCGAGGTGCCGCTCCAGGCACGGCCGACTGTCAGCGTCGGCGACAAGGTCGACATTGCCGTGCGCCGCGACGATATCGCGCTGGTCCGGCCCGGCAAGGACCTGCCGCCCGGCTATACCACGTCGCTCCCAAGCCGCGTGCTCGCGATCGAATACCAGGGCTATTTCGTCAAGGTCATGCTCGATACTGTGCCTGACGACGAGTTCGTCGCCTATGTGCCGGAAAAGACTTTCTTCGCAGATCCCTTCACTGTCGGCGATGTCGTCATGGCCACATGGGCCACCGGCAGCGCGCTTCCACTCGCCTAAAGACCCGTCGCGCACAGGAGTATGACCGTGCAGATATCCTTCACTCTCAACGGCCGGCCAACCACCGTGGACGTCGAACCGGCGACGCTCGTCGCCGAGCTCTTGCGCGAGCAGCTCAATCTCACGGGAACTCATATCGGCTGTGACACCAGCCAGTGCGGGGCCTGTGTCGTGCATTTCAATGGTCTGCCGGTGAAGAGCTGCACGCTGCTGGCGCCGGCGCTGGACGGCGCGACGCTGCTCACCATCGAAGGCCTGCAAGGCGCGCCGGGCTCCAACCAGATGCATCCGATGCAGGAGGCGTTTCGCGAGCATCACGGCCTGCAATGCGGCTTCTGCACGCCGGGCATGCTGATGACCGCGGTCGCGCTCGCCACCGAGAAACCGGACCTGACGGAGGCGGATGTCCGCCACGGCCTCGAAGGCAACATCTGCCGCTGCACCGGCTACCAGAACATCGTGGTTTCCGTGATGGCCGGCGCCGCCGCCATGAACGCCGCCAAGGGAGAGTGACCATGGGCAATGTGATCGGGATCGGCGCCTCACCGAAACGCAAGGAGGATCAGCGCTTCCTCACCGGCCGCGGCAATTACGTCTCCGACATTAAGCGCCCCGGCGTGACCGCCGGCGTGTTCGTGCGCTCGCCGCATGGGCATGCGGTGCTGCGCAGTATCGACAAGAGTGCGGCGTTGGCATCGCCCGGCGTGATCGCGGTGCTGACCGGCGACGACGTCAAGGCCGATGGCCTGGGTTCGCTGCCCTGCGGCTGGGGCATCACGGACGCCAAGGGCGTGCCGATGAAGGAGCCGCCGTTCCCGATGCTGGCGCAGGGCAAGGTGCGCTTCGTCGGCGACATGGTGGCCTTCGTGATCGCCGAGACGCCGGAGCAGGCGAACGCCGCAGCCGAGCTGTTGAAGATCGACTATGAGGTGCTGCCGTCCGTGGTCGGCGTGCTCGAAGCCGTGCGGCCGGATGCGCCGCAATTGTTCGACGATGTGCCGAACAACATCTGCTGCGACTGGGAGCTCGGCGACAAGGCGGCGGTCGAAACAGCGTTCCGCAAGGCCGCGCATGTCGCAAAGCTCAGCCTCGTCAACAACCGCCTGATCGGCAACCCGATGGAGCCGCGCGCGGCGATCGCGGAATACGAGCCCGGCACCGACCGCTTCACGCTGTGGACCACCAGCCAGTTCCCGCATGTCGTGCGCTTCCTGATGGGCGCTCTGGTCTTGAACATCCCGCAGCACAAGCTGCGCGTGGTCGCGCCCGATGTCGGCGGCGGCTTTGGCGTCAAGCAGTTCCACTACGGCGAAGAGGCCGTGATCACCTGGGCTGCCAAGCGCGTGATGCGGCCGGTGAAATGGGTCGCGAGCCGCTCGGAGGGCTACGTCTCCGATCGCCACGGCCGCGATCACGTCACCGAAGCCGAGCTCGCGCTCGACGAAAACGGAAAGTTTCTGGCGTTTCGCGTCAAGACGCTCGCCAATATGGGCGGATATCTCTCGACCTTCGGGCCGAACATCCCGACCAATCTCTACGGCCCGCTCCTCGGCGGCGTCTACATGACCCCCGCGATCTACTGCAATGTGAAGGTGGTCTTTACCAACACCGTTCCGGTCGACGCCTATCGCGGCGCGGGTCGGCCCGAGGCGACCTTCGTGCTGGAGCGCATCGTCGATGTCGCAGCCAGCGAGATGGGCATCGACCGCGTCGAGATTCGCCGCCGCAACATGATCCCGAAGGAAGCCTATCCCTACCAGACGCCCGTGCTGGTGCAGTACGATTCCGGCGACCCAATGGGCTGCCTCGACGGCGCGCTGGTCGCAGCCGACGTCAAGAATTTTGGCGTGCGCAAGGCGGCCTCGGCCAGCAAGGGCAAATTCCGCGGGCTCGGCTACTCGACCTATGTCGAGGCGTGCGGCCTTGCGCCGTCGCGCTTCGCAGGGCGGCTGGGTGCGCGTGGCGGCCTCTATGAAAGCGCCACGGTGCGCGTGCATCCGACCGGGCAGGTGACGGTCATGATCGGTACGCACAATCACGGCCAGGGCCATGAGACCACGTTCGCGCAGATCGTCTCGGACAAGCTTGGCGTCGCCTTCGAGAATGTCGACATCGTGTTCGGCGACACCGATCGCGTGCAGTTCGGCATGGGCACCTATGGCTCGCGCTCGCTGGTGGTCGGTGGCGCTGCGCTGTCGAAGGCCACCGACAAGGTGATCGCCAAAGGCAAGAAGATCGCGTCTCATCTGCTCGAAGCCGCCGAGGTCGATATCCAGTTCGAGAGCGGAAAATTTTCCGTAGCCGGCACGGATCGCAGCAAGACGTTCGAGGAGATCGCGGGCGCGGCCTACGTGCCGCACAATTATCCGCTCGAAGTGCTGGAGCCGGGGCTCGAAGAGCAGGCCTATTACGATCCCGTCAATTTTACCTATCCCGGTGGCTGCCACATCGCCGAGGTCGAGGTCGATCCCGAAACGGGCACGGTGACGCTGGTCAACTACACCGCGGTCGACGACGTCGGCACGGTCATCAACCCGATGATCGTGGAGGGCCAGCTGCACGGCGGTATCGTTCAGGGTGTCGGCCAGGCGTTGTACGAGAACGCCGTCTATGACGAAGGCTCGGGCCAGCTGCTGTCGGGTTCGTTGATGGATTACTGCATGCCGCGGGCCGACCATCTGCCGATGATGAAGGTCGCGACCCACTCCACGCTCTGCACGCATACGCCAATGGGTGTGAAGGGCTGTGGCGAGGTCGGCACCATCGGATCGCCGGCTGCCGTCATCAACGCCGTGGTCGATGCGCTCGCGCATCTCGGCGTCACCCATGTCGACATGCCGGCGACGCCGAACCGGATCTGGCGCCTGCTGCAAAACGCGTCGCTGCCGGTCGCTGCGGAATAGGGAGGACAACAATGAAACCGTTTGCCTATCATCAACCCGGCGAGATCCCCGACGCGGCCAAGCTGTTGACCTCGATCGAGGACAGCAAGCTCGTCGCCGGCGGCATGACGCTGATCCCGACGCTGAAGCAGCGGCTGGCCAGCCCCGTCGCGCTGGTCGATCTCTCGAAGCTCGGCTCGCTCAAGGGCATCACCGAGGATGGCGCGACCATCACCATCGGCGCGATGACGCCGCATGCGGTGGTGGCTGCCTCGAAGCTCGTGCAAACAAAAATCCCCGGGCTCGCCGCGCTCGCCTCGATGATCGGCGATCCCGCCGTGCGCAGCCGCGGCACCATCGGCGGCTCGGTTGCCAACAATGATCCGGCGGCCGATTATCCGGCCGGCGTGCTCGGTCTCGGCGCCACCATCATCACCAGCACGCGCGAGATCGCGGCCGACAAGTTCTTCCTGGGCCTGTTCGAGACTGCGCTTGAACCCGGCGAGATCATCACCGCGATCCGATTTCCCGTGCCCCTCAAGGCGGGTTACGCAAAGTTCAAGGCGCCGGCGTCGCGTTATGCGCTGGTCGGCGTGTTCGTCGCGAAATTCGCCGATCGCGTCCGCGTCGCCGTAACCGGTGCGGGTCCCGGCGTGTTCCGCGTGCCGCCGATGGAGGTGGCGCTATCGGAGAGCTTCGATCCGTCCGCGATCGCGGCGATCAGGATCGATACCGACGGCCTCACCTCCGATATCCACGCCGAAGCCGATTACCGGGCGCATCTCGTCACGGTGATGACCAAGCGCGCCGTCGACGCGGCGCTCAGCTAGCTCTTTAGGGTTGATGATGACTGATGGTACCGGCCGAACGGCCTTCCCGCCGGCGCCGACTGGCCTTGGCGCGCTTTCTGCAACCGAGATCATGGCCGGCTACCGGCGCAGGGCGTTCACGCCGCGCGATGTCGTCGACGACACCATTGCCGCGCTTCAGGCGACGAACGAGGCCTGCAACGCGGTGGTGACGCCGATGTTCGAGCAGGCACGGGCGGAGGCCGACCGTCTCACAAAGGAGATGCGCGCCGGCGAAGCCAAAGGGCCGCTCGCCGGGGTACCGGTTACGATCAAGGATCTCGTTTTCGTGGCGGGCGTGCCGGCCTATGCCGGCTCGCCGATGAACAAGGCCTTCGTGCCTGAGGTGGATGCCGCGGTGGTGTCGGCGCTGAAGGCCTCCGGCGCGATCGTCACTTGCAAGACCACGACCTGTGAGTCCGGCTACAAGCTGACGGCCGACAGCCCCGTCACCGGCACGACACGCAACCCCTGGAATCCTGATCGCACCAGCGGTGGATCGAGCGGAGGTGCTGCGGCGGCTGTGGCCGCGGGCTGCGGCCCGATTGCGATCGGCACCGACGGCGTCGGATCGATCCGCGTGCCGTCGTCGTTCTGCGGCGTGTTCGGGCTGAAGCCGACCTTTGGCCTGGTCCCGCGTTCGCCCGGCTTCTCGCCGCCGTCCTGGGCCTCGCTCGCGCATACCGGACCGATCACGCGCACGGTCGCGGATGCCGCGCTGACGCTCGAGATCATCGCGGGCTACGACATGCGCGATGCCGCGAGCCTCCCCGTGCCGTCTCGCCGCTTCGACATCAATGCCGTTTCGCTGAATGGCATTCGCATCGGCGCCAGCGTCGATCTCGGCTACGCTGCGATCAGCCCCGACGTGCGCGCGGCCTTCGCCAAGGCGCTGACGGTTCTCGATGCCTGCGGCGCACAGGTCACCATGGACGGCCCGGGGCTGGATCCCGGCATTCTGGAACACACGCTGAAGCCGATCGCCTTCACCGAGCAGGCAGCCGCCGTTGCGAGCAAGAGCACGGCCGATCTTGCAAGCTCCGAAGCGGACTATCGCGACGTCGTCAGCGCCGGCCGGCATTACAGCGGCACAGACTATGTCGAGGCCGGATACCGCCGCGGCCAGGCCCGCAACGCGTTCCTGAAGCTGTTCGAGCGCGTCGATGCGCTGGTGACGCCGACGGTGGCGGTGACCGCGTTCGAGGCCGGCCAGATCGGCGTCGACAAGATCGATGGCAGCAAGGTCGATCCGCATCTCGGCTGGTCGCCCTTCACCTGGCCAATCAATCTCGCTGGCCTTCCGGCCGCGACGCTGCCCTGCGGTTTTGACCGCGATGGAATGCCGATCGGTCTTCAGATCGTTGCACCCTGGCTGGATGAGCCCACGATCTTCCGCATCGCAGCCGCATTCGAGCAGGCGCAACCCTGGGCAAAATTCTGGCCGCAGCTGGCGTTGCGCGAGAGTGCCGCGCGCGCCAAGGCCTAGGGTTCAGGACAACTCGATCGGCGCGCCGCGGCCGCTGAGCTCTTCGTCGAGGCGCAGATAGTGCGCGAGATAGTCGTGCAGCGCGGTCGCCGCTTTCGAGGTGGCGCCGCTGGACTTGTAGAGCAGCAGCTCGATTTTCGGCAGCGGCGGCAGGCCCTCGTTCGGGCCGATCTCGCGCATTGCCGGCACCAGTGCGCTGCGGCCAAGCACGGTGACGGCCATGCCGGCGAATGCCGCAGCCTGGAGGCCGCCGACGCTCTCGCTGACGCAGGCGATGCGCCAGCGCAAATTTGCGCGCTCCAGCGTGTCGATCGCGTAGTCGCGATAGATGTTGCCTGGTGGCAAGAGCGCCAGCGGGATCGGGCGTTCCTGGTGCGCGGCAGATTGTTCGCCGGTCATCCAGACCAGTTGCTCGCGCCGCACCACCTGGCCGCCGGTGAAATCGTTCATGCGGGTGACGAGCGCGATGTCGACATCGCCGCGCTTGACGAGGCCGACCAGCGGCGTCGACAGCGCGCAGTTGAGCTCGACCTGGACGCGCGGAAAGGATTTTCGGAACACGCTGAGGATCGACGGCAGCATGAACGCCGCGTAGAGATCGGGCGTGCCGAGCACGACCTGGCCCTCGATTTCCTGCGACGCCAGCTGCGAAATCAATTCGTCATGCAACCGCAGGATGGATTTCGCGTAGGTGAGAACCGTGGTGCCATCGTCGGTCAGCGTCAGCCTGCGGCCGCTATGCTCGAACAATTGCTTGCCGGTCAATTCCTCCAGCCGCTGCAATTGCAGCGTGATCGCCGGCTGGGTGCGGCCCAGCCGGCGCGCGGTCTCGGTGATGCTGCCGGTCTCGACCACCGAGATCAGCGACCGGAGCATGCGAATATCGAGACTGATGAGGTTCATGCGGCGTCCATATCGCCCAGAATTTATGCAAGTTCCATGCTAGGGCTCATTTCGCCCGTGATGCTGAAGAGACGGATTTTGCGCCGGGTCGGCCCTTCCTGACCGCATTCCAGAAATTCTCCGCCGCCCGGGTCATCCGGGCGCGGGTGCGGAACAGCGAGACGCTGATCGGAATGTCCCAATCCGCGCCGCCTGCGCGTAGCAGGCGGCCGCTGTCGAGATCGGCGCGGACGAGACTCATCGGTGCCCATGTCACGCCGCGCCCCTCGCGCGCCATGTCGATCAGCAGCATGACCGGTGCGGCGAAGCCGGGGGCGAGCCAGGCCGCCGGATCCTTCGTCGCCAGGAACGATGTGACAAGTCGTCCTACGCCAGAGCCCGGGTGATAGGCGAGATAGGGCAGCGGCGCGCCGGACGCGCCGGGCAGGGCGTAGCGGGGCTGCGCCTTCTTGCGACGTGCGCCGCGGCCCGGCCTTGCGATCGGTGCACTGATCGGGATCAGCACGTCGGTCGCAAGATCGATGCGCTGGAAGCGGTCCATGTCGAGCCGGCTCACCAGCGACGGATGATAGTGCGCCAGCATGAAATGCGCCTGCGCATCCAGCAGCAGCTTCTCGCAGCCGGCGAAGTTCGAGGCGAACAGCTGAACCGCCGCGCCGGCCCGTGCACTTTCCGTGCTGCGGATCCATTCCGGGAAGAAGGTTTGCGACAATGCATGCGTGGCGGCGAAGGCGATGGTTTCGGCCTTCAGTCGCGCCACTTCCAGCGCCTCCTCGCGTCCGACCTGGACCCGGCGCAGCACGTCCTCGACCACTGGCCGGAAGCTCTCGCCCGCGGCCGTGAGTGTCACCGTGTGGGTGGAACGTTCGAACAGCGGCGTTCCCAGCCATTCCTCGAGCGACTTGATGCGGCGGCTCAGCGCCGGCTGGGTCACGTGCCGGCGCTCGGCGGCGCGGGAGAACCCGCGCTCCTCGGCGATGGCCAGGAAATCCTCCAGCCAGATCAGGTTCATAATAACGTTCTGTCCTCAATTCATTCCGATACGGCATTAGCGCCTCTGGTGCCGCTGGTCCAATGTAAAGGGCATCGAAAGACAAGAACAAAGCGCCATCGCCGCATGGCGCAACGATGCCGTTGGAGGAAAGCAAATTGCAGGTCGCCGCGACGCCGCTGTCTGAGCCCATACCGAGCCCGGTTTCCGAACGCCGCCGCAAGCCGCTCTGGCGCGAGCAGTATGTGCTGGTGGTCGCCGGCGCGGCGCTCGGTGCGCTGCTGGGCGCCCTGCTTCCGAACTTTGCGGTGGAGCTCAAGCCGCTCGGCGATGTCTTCATATCCTTGATCAAGATGACGATTGCGCCGCTGATCTTCCTGGTCGTGGTCACCGGCATCGCGCAGGTCGGCGACATGAAGGCGGTGGGCCGCATCGGGCTCAAGGCTTTCGCCTATTTCGAGGTGGTGACGACGATCTGCCTGCTGATCAGCTTCGTCGTGGTGCGCTGGGTGCAGCCCGGCGCCGGCGTCGCCCATGCCACGGCTCAGCAGGCCGAGACGGTGGCGCGCTATCAGCAGGCCCATGTCGGATCACTCTCCGCCTATATTCAGCACATGATCCCCGAAAGCTTTGTCGGCGCTTTCGCGGCCGGTGACGTGCTCCAGGTGCTCGTGCTGGCGTTGCTCTGCGGCATCGGCCTGCTGCTGCTTGGCGACAAGGCCGCGCCGTTGCGGACCGGCCTGGAGCGCGTGACCGAGCTGGTGTTCAGCGTCGTCCACGTCGTGGTGGCGCTGGCGCCGATCGGTGCGTTCGGCGCTATGGCGTTTACGGTGGCGAAGTTCGGCGCGGCGACGCTTTATGCGCTCGCGCTCCTGGTCGGCACGGCCTGGGCGATGATGGCATTCTTCATCTTCGTCATCCTCGGCACGATCTGCCGTCTGGTCGGCATCCGCCTGATGGACCTGCTACGCCTGCTGCGTACCGAGCTGCTCGTCGTGCTCGGCACCTCGTCGTCGGAGACCGCCATCCCCGGCATGATGGAGAAGCTGCCGAAAGCGGGCGTCGGCCGCGCGGTCGCAGGCCTCGTCATTCCCTCCGGCTATTCCTTCAATCTCGACGGCGTTGCGCTGACGCTGCCGCTCTCCACGATCTTCGTCGCCCAGGTCTACGGCATCGAGCTGAGTCCGGGCCAGCAGTTGAGCCTGTTCGTGGTGATGCTGTTCACCAGCAAGGGTGCGGCCGGCGTCACCGGCGGCGCGTTCGCCGCGCTCGCCGCGACCGTGGTTGCCGCTGGCCTGCCGGCGGAGGGCCTGGCGCTGTTGCTCGGCATCGATCGCTTCATGTCGCTGGCGCGCGCCATCACCAACACCATCGGCAATGCGGTCGCCTCGATCGTGGTTGCCAAATGGGACGGCGAATTCAACCGCGAGGACTGGATTCAGTCCGCCGCGCAAACCCAGGCAGTGAAGTAAGGATCCAAGGTTTCCAATATGTCGACCAGCACCAGCGAACTCCCCGTCATCGCGTTGACCCCCGGTGACTGCACCGGCATCGGCCCCGAGCAGATTGCGCGCATCCTCTCCGACGACCGTCTCGCCGATGCGGCGCGCCTCGTCGTGGTCGGTGACGCCCGCGTGCTCGAGATGGGCATGGAGCATGCCGGCGTGAAGCTCAAAGTCGAGCGGATCTCCTCGCCCAAGGCGGCGAATTGGGGCCGCGGGACGGTGCAGCTGGTCGATCTCGGCAACACCGATCCGTCGAAATTTCCGCTCGGCAAGGCCAGCGCCGAGTCGGGCCGTCTCACCGGCGAGACGCTGTCGCGCGCGATCGACTTCTCCAAGGCTGGTGAGGTCGACGCCATCACCTTCGCGCCGCTCAACAAGCGCGCGATGTTTGACGGCGGCTGGAAGTATCCCGACGAGCACAAGATGTTCGCAAGCCTGCTCGGGCATAAGACCTATTTCTCCGAGATGAACGTGCTCGACGGCCAGTGGATGTCGCGCGTCACCGGGCACCAGTCGCTGCGCGAGGCGCTGAATGGCATTCATCCGGAAAGCATCACCGATGCGATCGAGCTGGTCGACCGCATGATGAAGAGATCCGGCGTCGTCAAGCCGCGCATTGCGGTCGCAGCCCTCAACCCGCATGCCGGCGAGGGCGGGCTGTTTGGCCGCGACGAGATCGAGATGATCCGGCCGACGGTCGAAGCTGCCGCGAAGACCGGCATCGCCTGCACCGGGCCGTATCCTGCCGACACCGTCTATATCCGCGCCTTCGCCGGCGAGTTCGACAGCGTCGTCGCGATGTATCACGACCAGGGCCAGATCGCGACCAAGCTGCGCGGCTTCAACCGCGGCGTCACCGTGACCGCCGGGTTGGAGACCGTTTTCACGACGCCGTCGCATGGCACGGCATTCGATATCGTAGGCCAAGGTGTGGCCAACACCGGCGCGCTGGAGAGCGCGGTTCGTCTCGCCGCCAAGCTCGTGTCGATCAAGGTCAAGGAGGCCGCTTATGCACACTGATCGCAGGACCCTACTGCAGGCGGCGGCCGCGCTTCCGCTCGCGACCGTCGGCGCCAACGCTGCGTTTGCGCAAGCTCCGGCCGCAGCTCCCGCTGCTGCGCCGCCAAAAGAGGTCACGCGTGCGCTGGCGCATTATCTCGTGACCGCAAGCCATGACGATCTCCCGGCCAATGTCCGGAAAGAGGGCGTCCGTACGCTCTTGAACTGGGTTGGCGTCGCCATCGGCGGATCGCATCACGAGACGGTCGACATCGCGGTTTCCGCGCTCGGGCCGTTCTCGGGGCCGCAGCAGGCCTCGTTGTTCGGCCGGCGCGAGCGGTTCGACATCATGAACGCCGCCTTCATCAATGGCGTGTCGAGCCACATCTTCGACTATGACGACACACACCTGAAGACGATCATCCATCCCGCCGGTCCCGTGGCTTCGGCCATCCTCGCGCTGTCGGAAATGCAGCCGGTCTCGGGCAAGGAATTCCTGAACGCGCTGGTGCTCGGCGTCGAGACCGAGTGCCGGATCGGCAACTCCGTCTACCCGAACCACTATGATGTCGGTTGGCACATCACCGGCACCGCCGGCGTGTTCGGCTCGGCTGCCGCCGTCGGCAAGCTGTTGAAGCTGAACGAGCAGCAGATGACCTGGGCGCTGGGCCTCGCCGCATCGCAGCCAGTCGGCTTGCGCGAATCCTTCGGCTCGATGAACAAGAGCTTTAATCCGGGCCGTGCCGCATCCAGCGGCATCTTTGCCGCCATTTTGGCTTCGAAGAACTTTACGTCGTCGGATGCGATGATCGAGGCCAAGCGCGGCTGGGCCAACACCATCAGCACCAAGCAGGATTATAACGAGATCCTGGGCGATCTCGGCAAGCGCTACGAGTCCGCGCTCAACACCTACAAGCCGTTCGCCTGCGGTATCGTCATGCATCCCGCGATCGATGCGGCGATCCAGCTGCGCAATGAGAACAAGGTCACGGCCGACCAGATCGAGCGGGTCGATCTCAAGGTGCATCCGCTGGTGCTGGAGCTGACCGGCAAGAAGACGCCGAGCCAGGGTTTGGAAGGCAAGTTCAGCATATACCACGCGGTCGCAGTCGCCATCGTCGAAGGTGCCGGCGGCGAGAAGCAGTTCAGCGACCGCGCGGTGACCGATCCGACCATCGTCGCGCTGCGCGGCAAGGTCAATCCGGTGATCACGTCGGGCATCAAGCCGGAGCAGGTCGATCTCACCATCGTGCTCAAGGACGGCCGCAAGCTCAACCGCTACATCGAGCATGCGATCGGTAGCGTCGAGGTGCCGATGACCGACAAGCAGCTCGAGACCAAGTTCTCCGACCTTGCCGAGGGCATCATCCCGGCCGCAACGGCCCGGCGTGTGATGGATGCCTGCTGGAATGTCGAGAACCTGCCGAGCGCGGCGGAGATCGCAAAAATGTCGGTCGCGGTCTGATCGCGGAGGAGAGCCATGCCGTCACGCCGTCGTTTCCTGCAATCCGCCGGCTCGATTGCCGCTCTGGCCGCGACCGGCGGCCGCGCCACCTTCGCCGCAGGTCCGGGTGTGACGGAGCGGCTCGCCCGCTACATGGTCGCCGCGCGCGACCAGGAGTTGCCCGAGCAGGTGCTGCGCGAATGCAAGCACCGCATCCTCGACACGCTCGGCGCGATGATCTCGGGCTCACGCATGAAGCCCGGCGAGATGGCGCTGAAATACGTTCGCACGCTCGGCGGCGATGCGCAGGCCTCCGTGGTTGGCTCCGACGTCCGCACCACGGCAGTCAACGCGGCTTTGGCCAATGCGATGTGTGCGCATGCGGACGAGACCGACGATTTCGAGCCGGTGACCAAGGCGCATCCGGGTTGCTCGGTGGTGCCGGCTGCGCTCGCCATCGGCGAGCGGGAGCATCGCAGCGGACAGGATGTCATTCGCGCCGTCGCGCTCGGATACGACCTGACCTGCCGCCTGCTGATGGCATTGGGCCCCGATCTCGTGCGCGGCACGCATCGGAGCGCCGAGGGCACGTCGTCGACCTTCGGCGCGCTCGGCGCCGCTGCGTCGCTGGCGCAGCTCGACGAGACCGGAATGCGCTACGCGATCTCCTATTCGTCGCAGCAGGTCTCCGGCCTGTGGAGCTGGGTGAAGGATCACGACCACATCGAGAAGGCGTTTGATTTCGCCGGTATGGGCGCGCGCAACGGCGTCATGGCCGTCGACATGGTGAAGAACGGCCTCACCGGTGTCGATGACGTGCTCGACGGAACCCATAATCTCTTCATTGCGCTCTCAACCGATCCGAAGCCGGAGGAAATGGTGAAGGATCTCGGCAAGCTGTTCTATGTCACGGAAACCGCGATCAAGACCTTCTCGGTCGGCTATCCCATCCAGTCGCCTCTGGATGCCATGCTCACGCTGCGCAAGCAGCACGGCCTCACGCCAGATAACGTGCGGAATATCCTGGTGAAGCTGCCGACCGATGCGATGGGAATTGTGGGCGAGAGCGCTATGCCTGATGTGAATTGCCAGCATCTCATCGCAGTCGCCTTGGTGAAGGGCGCCGTCTCCTTCAACGACAGCCACGACGTCGCGCTGATGCACGACCCAAAGATCGTCGAGCAGCGCGCCAAGGTGACGTTGGCCGGCGACAAGGCGCTGATGGATCCGGCCGCGCCCCGCGGCGCTGTCGTCCAGGTGACATTGAGCGATGGCAAGACGGTCGAGCACTTCACAAAATACCCGCCGGGCACCAAGGAAAATCCGCTGAGCACGGAAGCGGTCGCTGCGAAGACGCGGGACCTGATCGCACCGGTGCTGGGTGCCGACAGGGCGGAGAAGCTGATCGCGCAGATCGGCAATCTGGAGCGGCTTGACGACGTCGGACAATTGAGGCCGTTGCTGACCGCGTGATGCACAATCAATAACAAGACAAACATCGAGGAAATGCCCATGCGCGGGATATTGCGCCGTTCCCTTCTTGCCGCCTGCACGGTCATTTTGGCTTGCGGCGCCGCGGTAGCTCAGGACTATCCCACCCGTCCGGTCAAGATCATCGTCCCGTTCCCGGCGGGTGGCTCCAACGACATCATCGCCCGTATCGTCGCGCAGAAGCTGACCGAGCGGATCGGCCAGACCTTCCTGGTGGAGAACCGCGGCGGCGCCGGCGGCAATATCGGCGCCGAGGCGGTCGCGAGCGCGGAGGCCGACGGCTACACCTTGCTGCTGACCGCGCCGCCGCCGCTGACGATCAATGGCTCCCTTTACAAGAAGCTGCCGTTTGACCCTGCGAAAGCGTTTGCGCCGGTGGCGCTGATCGCCTCGGTGCCGATCGTGCTGGTCGTCAATCCATCGGTGCAGGCCAAGAACGTCGGTGAGCTGATCGCGCTCGCCAAGGCCAAGCCCGGAACGTTGAATTTCGGCTCGTCCGGTATCGGCTCGACCAACCATCTCGCCGGCGAGCTGCTCAAGAGCATGGCCGGCATCGACATCGTGCACGTGCCCTATCGCGGCGCCGCGCCGGCGATGAACGATTTGCTTGCGGGGCAGATCCCCTTCATGTTCGACAACATGCCGGCCGTGCTGCCGCAGGTGCAGGGCAAGGCGATCAACGCGATCGCGGTTGCGGGCGCCAAACGCGCGGACGCGCTGCCCGAGGTGCCGACCGTCGCGGAGACCGTTCCCGGCTTCGAGGCGTCGTCCTGGTTCTGGCTGGTGGCGCCGGCCAAGACGCCCGCGCCGGTGCTTGCCAAGCTGAGCAGCGAGCTCGAAATCATCCTGAAGCTGCCCGACGTCAAGAAGCGGCTGGCCGAGCTTGGCGCCGAGCCTGGCGCCGAGTTCGGCGCCGCTTTCGGACAGTTCATGACGGACGAGACCGCGAAGTGGGGCAAGCTCGTTCAAGCCTCCGGCGCGACAGTGGATTAGCGCCATGGATTTGAACCTGGGCGGCAAGGTTGCCGTCGTCACCGGCGGCAGCATCGGCATCGGGCGCGCGATCGCGGCCGAGCTCGCCCGCGAGCAGGCGCATGTCGTGGTTATTGCGCGCGACGCCGAGCGCCTTGCGGCGGCAGCCACAGAGATGTCGCGCGAGACCGGCCGGCGTGTGGTCGCCTGTGCCGGCGACATGACCAAGCCGGACGACATCGCGCGGGCGATGGATGCCGCCCGCGAAGCTTTCGGCCGCATCGACATCCTCGTCAACAATGCCGGCGCCTCGCCAATGGGCCGGATCGCGGAGACACCGGATGCGGTCTGGGCCAAGTCGATCGAGCTGAAACTGCTCGGCTACATGCGTTGCGCGCGAAACGTGCTGCCCGAAATGCGCGACCGGCGCTGGGGGCGCGTCATCAACATCATCGGCCGTAGCGGCCATCAGCCGCGTGCGGCCTATATGGCGGGCGGCGCGGTCAACGCCGCGCTGTTGAACTTCACGCTGGCGCTTGCCGAGGAATGCGCACCGGACAATGTGCTGGTCACCGGCGTCAATCCCGGTCCGGTGCAGACCGATCGCTGGGACAGCCTGATCTCGCAGGGTGCGGCGATCGCGGGACAGGATCGCGGCGCGACGAATGCGGCTGCCATCGCATCGGTGCCGCTCGGCCGCGTCGGTCAGCCGCACGAAGTGTCCGGCCTTGTCGCGTTCCTATGCTCGGACCGCGCATCCTTCATTACGGGGACCTGCATCAATGTCGATGGCGGTGGAACGAGGTGCATCTGATGGCTAGCGACCTGCGGAAGATCGGTGTCAGCGACGATTGCGAGCTCGCGGTTCGCATCGACGATTATCTGCTGCCATGGGACATCAGGCCGCCGGTCGTGATGCTGCACGGGCTCGCCGAAAGCGGCGAGGCGTTCCGGCGCTGGGTGCCGTATTTCGCGACGCATCATCTGGTCGTGCGTCCCGACCTGCGCGGCTACGGCGATTCGACGCCGATGCAGGGCGATTATGTCTACCGTTTCGCCGGCCTCGGCGACGACATCATCCGGATGCTTGACGCACTCAAGCTCGATCGCGTCTTCCTCATCGGCGGCAAGATCGGTGGCACGCTGGCGTTGCATCTCACCGCAAAGTATCCCAATCGCGTGATCGCGGTTGCCGCGGTCGGCGCGCCGGCCTCGCTCACCTCGTTCAACGAGCGCGCGCCGACCTGGCGCAAGCAGATCCGCGAGCAGGGCGTTGAAGCCTGGGTGCGCGAGACCACCGCCGGCCGGCTCGGCTCGTCGCTGCCGCCGGCCGCGCTCGATTGGTGGATCGGTCTGATGTCGAAGACCAAGGCCTCGACGCTGGAAGCGTTTTTGAAGATGGTGCCGTCGGTCGACGTCACCGGTGAGCTGCCGTCCATCAAGCGTCCGACGCTGGTCATCACCACGACCGGTTCGGGTCTCGGCGACGTCGCGTCCGTGAAAGCATGGCAGGAGACCATCCCAGGTGCGAGGCTCGAAGTGCTGCCCGGCGATTCCTATCACGTCGCGGCCACCGATCCGGATGTCTGTGCGCGGAAGGTCCGGGAGTTCTTCGATCGCGTCGCGACTTAAGACGTAGTGGCTGGCCATTGGCCCGCCCATCGTTTGTCTCTAAGACGGGCGTTGCAGAAGAAAAGGCAAAATCAGGGAGTGAAGCCAATGACAAAGACCACGCGACGCAGCGTGCTCACCGCCGCAGCCGCGATGACGGCCGCAGGTATCGCCGAAGCAACGCCGGCCGCAGCGCAGGCCACACCCAGGCCGATGTTCCCGGTGCCGATGATCTCGATTCCGATCGTCGGCGAGACCCAGGTGTTCCAGGTCCGCCGCATCTACTGCATCGGCCGCAATTATGCCGCGCACGCGATCGAACGCGGCTCGGATCCGAACCGTGAGCCGCCGTTTTTCTTCCAGAAGCCGACCGACGCGATCCAGAATGTCGCGATCGGCGCAGTCGCCGATCATCCCTATCCGTCGCTGACCAAGAACTATCATCACGAGGTCGAGCTGGTCGCCGCGCTGAAATCCGGCGGCAGCAACATTCCCGCCGAAAAGGCGCTCGACCATGTCTATGGCTACGCGCTCGGCCTCGACATGACCCGGCGCGATCTCCAGAACGGCATGGCCGCGGAGAAGAAGCCCTGGGAGATCGGCAAGAGCTTCGACCATGCCGCGGTGATCGGCCCGATCCATCCCGCGAGCAAGACCGGCCATTTCGAGAAGGGCGCCATTTCGCTGGCGATCAACGGCGCGGTGAAGCAGAGCTCGGATCTCAGCAAGATGATCTGGAGCGTCGCCGAGCAGATTGCGAAGCTATCGGAAGCCTTCGAGCTGAAGGCCGGCGACATCATCTACTCCGGCACGCCGGAGAATGTCGGCCCGGTGGTGAAGGGCGATGTGCTGCTGTGCAAGCTCGAGGGCTTGCCGGATATGTCGATCAAGATCGTCTAGTCCGCCCACGATCCGGGTGCACCGAAACGACTCTCGCAGCGCCGAGGGGAGGAGTCTGGTGATGAAGCTCTACACCATGAGTCTCGTTGTGGCCCTGGCCGGGCTGATTGTTTCGTCTGCCGCCGCCCAAAATTCCGATTCCACCATATCGGTGGAAGGCGGCAACATTCGTGGCGTCCCCACCGATGTTGCCGGAGTGACCGTCTACAAGGCGGTGCCGTTTGCGGCGCCGCCAGTTGGCGCCAACCGCTGGAAGGCGCCTCAGCCGGTGCTGTCATGGCCGGGAGTAAGGGAAAGCACCGCGTGGCCGAACCGGTGCTACCAGCTCGCGAGTGCAAATCCGCCGGGGACATTCTACTTCAACGAATATTATTGGGACCCGTCCAAGGATCCCAAGGACAGCGAGGACTGCCTCTATCTGAACATCTGGGCACCCGTGAAGCCTGCCAGTGGGTCGCTGCCCGTGATGGTCTACTACCATGGCGGTGGCAACCGGCACGGCAACATTTCCGAGGTCGAGTTCAATGCGGCCAAGCTGGCCGACAAGGGTATCATTGTTGTCTCGGCCGCCTATCGGCTGAACATCATGGGCTTTCTTGCGTTACCTGGCATGAAGGACGAAGGCGCGGGAAATTTCGCCGTGCTCGACACTGTCGAAGCGCTCAAATGGGTGAAGAAGAACATCGGCGCATTCGGCGGCGACCCGGGCAGCGTGACCATTGCCGGCCAGTCGGCCGGATCGCGCAATGTCAGAACCCTCTTGTCCACGCCGCTCGCCAAGGGCCTGTTCCGCCGCGCGATCATGCACAGCAGCCCCACCGTGATGGCGCAACCGGGAAAACCGAACTACGTGACGCTGGAGAACAAGATGGCCGCGGCCGGCGCGGTCTTCCAGAAATATTTCCCCGGCAAGACCCTGGACGATCTGAGGCAGCTTCCGGCGGCGGAGTTCTACAAGGACCAGGCCAAGATCGACGACATGTATGCCGTGACAAGCAACATCTATGCGGCGATCGACGGCAATGTCCTGACCACGGACTCGGTCGATCTGTTGAAGGAAGGGGCGTTGAACGGCGTCGACGTCATCGTTGGCACCGTCGCCGACGAACGGACGGCGCTGGATGGCACGCCGGACAAGGTCATGGAGGTCCCTGCCTTCCATGCCTACTGGAAACAGCTTCTTGGCGAGGAGCTGTACGCCAGATATTCGTTCGAAAAGCTTTATCCTGCATCCACGCCGCTTGATGCCTACCGTCAGCATCTCAAGGCCCAGGCCGACCTGTTGCTGGAGCAAAACCGCGTCGCGGGCTCGCTCCTTAGCGCCAAAAATCCGGGCAGCAAGGTCTACGTGTTCTACTTCGATCATCCTCCGCCCGGCCGTGACCGCGAGTTCTACGGCGCATGGCATTCGTCGGATCTCTGGTACACCTTTAATTCGCTTCGCAACGAGCCCGGTCAGCGCCAGTGGAGTCCTTATGACTTCGAGCTGGCGGAACAGGCGTCGTCGATGTGGGCCAATTTCGTCAAGACCGGCGATCCCAACGGCGAGGCCTTGCCGGCCTGGCCGCGGAGCACCCGCTCCAACAACGGCACGTATCTGTCGTTCGGCGAAACATCGACGGGCGCCACCAACGGCTCGCCGTATTTTGGCACGACGGCCGAACGCCGAAACGCCCTGTTCCACGACTATCAGATGAAGTTCTACGGGGTGGCCGAATAGTCCGGAGCCCGTGGCGTCGGGCGGATGCTCAGACGGAAGGATGATCTGTGCGTATCATGCGCTCTTTTTTGACTGGCAGCATCATGCTGGCTCTTGGTCTGGCACTCACTGCCGGCGTCGCCGCCGCCGTAGCGGAGGAGACGCTCTATGTCGCGCCGACGGGGACGTTGCGCGTGGCGGTCGCCGTCGGCCCTGCCGCGTCGGCGTTCTGGGCCACGCGCGATCCTTCGACTGGAAAGCCGCGCGGCGTGACCGTCGAGCTCGCCAAGGCTGCCGCCGGCATGCTCAACGTTCCGCTCCAGCTCGTCGAGTACCAGAGCTCGGATGAGATCGCTGCCGCCAGCGGCAAGGACGTCTGGGATCTCTCCTTCATGCCGGCGGACGTCAAGCGCGAGCAGTTCGTCGAGCAGGGGCCCGCTTACGTCGCCTATATGAGCGGCTATCTCATTCGTGCCGGTTCGGACATCCGCTCCGTCGCCGATGTCGATCGTGCCGGCATGCGGGTTGGCTGCATCGAGGGGACGTCGACGTCGCGTACGGTCGAGAAGTCGCTGAGGCAGGCCAGGCTGACGAAGTTCGTGAAGCCGGAAGAGGCGGCCGCATTGATCGGCAAGGGCGAGCTCGATGCGCTGGCGATGGGCATGGGGGCGCTGGAGGATCTGTCGCGAAAGCTTCCCGGGGCCAAGGTGCTGGACGAGGTTATCCAGTCGACCGGTGTCGTTGTGGTGGTTCCCAAGGGCAAGGTTGTCGCGAAGGTCTGGGCCTCACAATTCCTGACTGAGGCCAAGGCGGACGGCACGGTTCGTCGCGCGCTCGACGCCAACGGATTTACCGGCGACAAGGTCGCGCCGTAGCGCCTCTCGCCGCTAAGCAGCTGCCTTCGGACGCAACCGATCCACGGTGCGTGCGATCAGCGCGGCGACCTCTGCGACCTTCGGCCCAATCCGGAACTCCGGCCCGGCGACCACGACGGAGAGGCGGCGGTCGCCGATCGGCAACGGAATCGCTGCTCCCGCGAGGTCGCGGCTGTAGTCGGCAAAACTCTGGCAATAGCCGCGCGCGATCGAGTTACGCAGCTCGGTCTCGACGGCCTCGATGCTGATCGGCGTCGACGGGCCGTATTGCTTGAACTCGATCTTGCGATAGACGGAGTCGCGCTCTTCCTGCGAATATTGCAGCAGCAGCGCGCGTCCGCTCGCGGTGGCGTGGATCGGCACGCGGTGGCCGATGGTCGCGAAATAGCGGATGGCGGTCTGGGACTCGACAACGTCGATGAACACGGCCATCACGCCGGCCGGCGCCACGATCGATGCGGTCTCGCCGGTCTCGGCGGAGAGGTCGGCGATCAGCGTGTGCGTCCAGGGCGGCAGCGGCTCGACCTCGGAGATCATCCGCGCCATCGCCAGCCACCGCGGCGTCGGATAGAAGCCGGCGCGGGGCCGCGGTTCGTAAAGATAGCCCTTCTCCGACAGTGTCGCGAGCAGGTTGAAGGTTGACGAGCGCGGCCAGCCGAAATGATCGGCGATCTCGGCAAGCGTCGCCGGCTTCCTCGCCTGCGCGAAGAATTCCATGATCTCCAGGACGTTTGCGGCTTGGCGAACGATCATGGCGGGGCTTTGCGTCCTGATCTAGGGCTGGCCGAGGATCTTCTTCGCGGCGCGAAGATGCGGCTTGTCGATCATCTGGCCGTCGAGGCGCAGCGTGCCGGAATTTGGATTGCTCGCGAATGCCGCGATCACCTTCTCCGCCCAGGCGCGCTCGGCTTCGGTTGGCTCGAACGCCGCGTTGACGACGTCGACATGCTTGGGGTGGATCAGCGCCTTGGCCGAAAAGCCGTCGCGCCGTGCCGCGCGCGTTTCCTGCTCGAGGCCTGCGAGATTGTCGATGTCGGTGTAGACAGTATCGATCGGTGCCACTTCTGCTGCGGCCGCTGCCATCAGGCAGAGATCGCGCGCGAGGCGATAGGGGCTGTGGAACACGCCGCCCGACGCCTTCTCGGTGGCGCCGAGCGAAGCCGAAAGATCTTCCGCGCCCCACATCAGGCCGGCGAGGCGAGGGGAGCAGCCCTTGTAGCTGCCGAGGCCGAAGATCGAGCTGGCCGTTTCCGTCGCGACGCAGACGATCCGGGTCGTGCCAACCGTGATGCCGGAGGCGGCTTCCAAAGCCTCGAGCCAGGTCGCGACCTGCCGGACATCGTCGCCGCCTTGCGATTTCGGCAGCACGATGCCGTCAGGCTTCCCCGGCATCACCGCGGCGAGATCGGCAAGCGTCATGCCGGTGTCGAGCGCGTTGACGCGGACATAGAGCTGGTGCGGGCCTGGGCGGCCTTTCAGCATGGACAATGTCAGCCCGCGCGCCTCGGGCTTCTTGTCGGTCACGACGGAGTCCTCGAGGTCGATGATCAGCGCGTCGGCGCCGCCTTCGCTCGCCTTCTCGAATTTGCGCGGGGAATCGCCCGGCACGAAGAGCATCGAACGCATCAGACCGGCCTCTTGTGCATCATCGCCATGCGGCGGCATTTACCGACGATCTCGTCGTTCTGGTTCAAGGCATGGTGCTCGAACTCGACGATGCCCGCCTTCGGGCGCGATTTGGATTCCCTCAACGAAAGCACCTTCGTCGTCGCCCGCAAGGTGTCGCCATGGAAGACCGGCTTCGGAAAGATGACGTCGGTCATGCCGAGATTGGCGACGGTGGTGCCCATGGTCGTATCATAGACCGTCATGCCGATCATGATGCCGAGCGTGTAAAGGCTGTTGAAAATGCGTTGGCCGAACTCGGTCTTTTCGGAGAAATGCGCGTCGATGTGCAGCGGCTGCGGGTTGAGCGTCAGCAGGCTGAACATGGTGTTGTCCATCTCCGTGACGGTTCGGGTCAGCGGATGCCTGAACTCCTGGCCCACGGAAAAGTCCTCGAAGTAGAGCCCGGCCATCGCGTTTCCTCCCTGTGTTTTGTACGATTTGGCTGGCGTTGCGCTTAGGGCGGCGCCGCCAGATGAACTGCCTTTTGTTCTGCGAGCTGCTCGATCTCCCCAGCCGAGAAGCCGGCCTCGTTCAAAATGTCGCGGCCATGCTGGCCGAGCGTCGGCGCGGGGCCGGCGGCTTCCGGCTGGGTCACGCTCCAGGTGGAGGGCACGCGCATCTGGCGGATACGGCCCTCCACGGGGTGATCCACCGTCCTGAAGAAGTCGATCGCCTTGAGATGGGGATCGTCCAAAATCGTCTCCAGGGTGTGCATCGGCATCACCGGAATGTCGGCGCGTTCCAGGAGTTCGCGCCACTCCGCGGTGGTGCGCGTCTGGAAGATGTGGCCGATCTCCTCGTAGATCTCGTCGATATGTTTTGTGCGGGCGGCGTGGTTGGCAAAGCGCGGCTGATCGAGGAAATGCGGCTGCCCGATCGCCTCGAAGAAGCTGCGCCAGTGCTTGTCGTTGTAGATGAGCACGCAGAGATGGCCGTCGCTGGTCTTGTAGGGCCGGCGATAGCGCGACAGCAGGCGAGCGTAGCCGCCATGGTCGAGCGGCGGCTCGTAGGTGAGACCGCCGAGATGATCGACCAGCACGAACTCCGTCATCGATTCGAACATCGGCACGTCGATACGCTGGCCGATGGCCGTGCGTTGCTGGTGCATCAGCCCGCCCATGATGGCGTTGACCATCATCAGGCCGACGATGCGGTCGGCGATGGTGACGGGCACGTAGCGCGGCGTGCCGTCGCCGGCGGCCGCGAGCAGCGTCGGAATGGTGGCCGCGCCCTGGATCAGATCGTCATAAGCGGGTTTTGCCGCATAAGGGCCGGACTGGCCGTAGCCGAAGGCGCCGACATAGACGAGGGCGGGATTGATCGCGGCCAGCGTCTCGTAGTCGAGGCCGAGCCGCGCCATCGCCTGCGGGCGCACATTATAGACCAGCGCGTTGGCGCTCTTCGCCAGCCGCAACAGCGTGTCGCGCCCTTCGGGCTTCTTGAGGTCGAGCACGATGCTGCGCTTGCCGCGATTGGCGTTGTGAAACATCCCGCCCATGCCGGGCGTGCGGCCGGGACCGATCTGGCGAACGATGTCGCCCTCGGGGCTTTCGACCTTGATGACGTCAGCGCCCATGTCCGCCAGCACCTGCGTGCCGTAAGGGCCCATCAGCACCGAGGTCAGGTCGAGAATGGTGAAGCCGGCGAGCGGTCCCATGGGGCCTCGTGAGATAAATTCATATCCGTGGAGTTAGAATTCAGAAAACGCCGTTGTCAATTCAGTGAGTTCGAGCTGCCGTGCATAGGCCTATGCAAAGTTCATATACTTGACAAATTAATTCACGTATTTGTACATTTTCCTCAAGCAAGAAATTGGAGCGAGGGGCCGAACGGTTGGGCAGCCAGCGGCTGCCGCCTTCGGCGTGGGGACGCGTCAGGGAGAATGAAATGAAGACGAATCTGGTCCGCGCTGTAGCCGCGCTCGCGCTTTCGCTGCCGCTATCGGCGCAGGCGCTGGAGTTGAAGGTCGCCGATAGCTTTCCCGCGGGCCACTATCTCGTCCGCCTGATGCTCAAGCCCTGGATGGACGATGTCACCAGGCGCACCAATGGCGCGGTGACCTTCACCTATTATCCCAACCAGCAGATCGGCAAGGCCGCCGACATGTTGCGGCTGACGCAGTCGGGTGTGGTCGACATCGGCTACATCGGACCGTCCTACGTCTCCGACAAGATGCCGCTGTCGGAAGTCGCGCAATTGCCGGGCGCGTTCGCGACCAGCTGCCAGGGCACGCTCGCTTATTGGAAGAGCGCGCGCGACGGCATCCTGGCCAAGCAGGAATATGCGCCGAACAAGATCAAGCTGCTGATGGCCGTGGTGCTGCCGCCCTATCAGGTGTGGACCGTCAAGTCGAAGGTCGAAACCACCAAGGACATGCAGGGCCTGAAGCTGCGCACCACCGGCGGCGCGCAGGATCTGACGCTGCGCGCGCTGAACGCCGTGCCGGTGCGCATGGCCGCGCCCGATGCCTATGAATCGCTGTCGCGCGGCACGATGGACGGCCTGCTGTTCCCGCTGGACAGCGTCGTGGCCTACGGTCTCGACAAGCTGGTCAAGCACGCCACCGAAGGCGTCAGCTTCGGCAGCTTCATCGTCGCCTATTCCATCAACCAGTCGGTCTGGGACAAGTTGCCTGACGACGTGAAGAAAGCGATGGACGAAGCTTCTGAATCGATCACGCCCAAAGCCTGCGCCGATGTCGACAAGGAAGGCGAGACCACCAAGAAGCACATGCAGGACGAAGGCGTCAGCTTCGACCCGCTGCCGGAAGCCACGCGCGCCGAGATGAAGGACAAGTTGAAGGGCGTCGGCCAGGAATGGGCCAGCGGCCTCGACAGCCGCGGCAAGCAGGCCTCTGCCGCGTTGAAGGAGTTCGAAGGCTTGCTCGCCGCCGGCGGCAAGTAATCCGAATCGGAACGGGAGGCAAAAGACGTGATCGAGCGAGCGGGAAATGTGCTCGGCGCGCTGGAGCGCGCGCTGACGGTGATCGCAGTGGCGTTCATGTTCGTGATCATGATGCTGGTCGTGACCGACGTGTTCATGCGCTATGCGCTGAACAGCCCGTTCTCCTTCACCTATGATCTGATCGGGCTCTATCTCCTCGCCGGCGTGTTCTTCTTCACATTGTCGGACGCCTTGCGCGAACACGTCCATGTCGGCGTCGACATCCTGCTTCGCGCTTCTCGCCCACTGGGCGGCGGCTGTCCGAGATCGTCACCGCGCTCGCCGGCCTGTTCGTGTTCGTGCTGATCTGCAAAGTTGGGTTCGAGCGCGCGCTGGAGAATTACGAGCAGCATGACGTGCTCTCCGGCGCCATCCCGTGGCCGACCTGGATCTCCGCGGCGCTGGTACCGTTCGGCTGCGGCGTGCTGGTGCTGCGGCTGGCGCTCCAGCTCGTCGGCAATGTGCTGAGCCTCGTCAGCGGACGCGACCTCTATCCGCTGCCGCCGGTCACCGGCGTCGGCGAAGCGCGCGGCTTTGAGTAACGGCAGGCATCCATGACACCTCTCATCGTCCTCGCCCTGCTGTTCGGCTTGCTCGCGCTCGGCACGCCCGTCGGTTTTGCCATGGCATTTTCCGGCTCGGTCGGCCTCGTCATGGTCGGCGGCTTTCCGACCCTGTTCGGCATCCTGGAGACCGCGCCGCTTTCGACTGTCTCGTCGTACGAGCTCATCACCATCCCGATGTTCCTGCTGATGGCGGACCTCGTGCTGCTGTCGGGCGTTGCGGATGATCTGTTCAAGACCGCCTCGGCCTGGGTCGGCCGCGTTCCCGGCGGCCTCGGCATGGCGACCGCGCTCGCCGGCGCCGGGTTCGGTGCGATCTGCGGCACCTCGACGGCCTCGGCCGCGACGCTGTCCTCGACCAGCCTGCCGGCGATGATCCGCCAGGGCTATGAGCCAAAGATGGCCGCGGGTGTCGTTGCGATCTCCGGCACGCTGTCGATGCTGCTGCCGACCAGCGTCGCGCTCGTTATCTTCGGCCTCCTCGCCGAAGTGAACATCGGCAAGCTTTTGATCAGCGGCATCATCCCGGCGATCCTCGTCACCTTCACCATCATGGCGACGATCTATTTCCTGGTCTGGCAGGATCCCTCGCGTGCGCCAGCCGCCAAGTCAGTGCCGTGGCGCGAAAAGTTCGCGCTGCTGTGGCAGGTCTCGCCGATGGTGGTGTTGTTCTCGATCGTCACAGGCACGATCTATCTCGGCGTTGCGACACCGACGGAGGCGTCCGCCTTCGGCGCGTTCGGTGCCTTCCTGCTTGCGATCGTCAAGGGCAAGATCACGCCCACCTCGCTCTACAAGACGCTGCTGCGCGCCTGCCACGGCACCTGCATGATCATCATGATCCTGGTCGGGGCTTCGATCTTCGGCTACTTTTTCACGCTGACGCACGTCACGCAGGATCTCGTCGCCTGGATCGGGTCCTTGCCGACCTCGCGCTGGATCATCATCACGCTGATCCTGTGCGGCTATATCGTGCTCGGCTCCTTCATGGACCAGATCGCGATCCTGGTGTTGACCGTGCCGATCGTGCTGCCGCTGATCAAGACACTGGATTTCGACCCGATCTGGTTCGGCGTCATCAAGATCGTCACTGCGGAGGTCGGCATGATCACGCCGCCGGTCGGGCTGAACTGCTTCATCGTCGCCCGCTATGCCAAGCGGCCGGTGGCGGAAGTGTTCCACGGCACCTTCCCGCATTTCATCGCTCATCTGATCGCGATCGCGATCCTGGTGGCGTTTCCGTCGATCATTCTCTGGCTGCCCTCGCAGATGGGGCGCTAGGCCCAACGAGCCTCCACAAGGAGATCATCATGGATTTCGCGCTCACCGACCAGCAGGAAGCCATTCGCGACGCCATCGCAAAGATCTGCGAGGGCTTTCCCGATGCCTATTGGCTGAAGAAGGACCACGACGGCGGCTTTCCGCACGACTTCCATAAGGCACTCGCCGATGCCGGCTGGCTCGGCATCTGCGTGCCGGAGGCATATGGCGGCTCGGGCCTCGGCATCACCGAGGCCGCGATCATGATGCGCACCATCGCGGAATCCGGCGCCGGCATGTCCGGCGCCTCCGCAGTGCACATCAACGTGTTCGGTCTCAATCCCGTTGTCGTGTTCGGCACCGAGGAGCAGCGCAAGCGCATGCTGCCGCCGATGGTCGAGGGCCGCGAGAAGGCCTGCTTCGCCGTCACCGAGCCCAACACCGGCCTCAACACCACCCAGCTCAAGACCCGCGCGGTCGCCAAGAACGACCGTTACATCGTCAACGGCCAGAAGGTGTGGATCTCGACCGCCCAGGTCGCGCACAAGATTTTGCTGCTGGCGCGCACCACGCCGCTGGAAGAAGTGCGCTCGCCGACCCACGGCCTCAGCCTGTTCTACACGGACTTCGACCGCAAGAAGATCAAGGTCCACGAGATCGAGAAGATGGGCCGCAAGATCGTCGATTCCAACGAGCTGTTCTTCGAGGACTTTGAAATTCCGATGGAAGACCGTATCGGCGAAGAAGGAAAGGGTTTTCAGTACATCCTCGAGGGCATGAACCCGGAACGTATCCTGATCGCGGCGGAAGCGGTCGGTCTCGGCAAGCTCGCGCTGTCGCGCGCGACCGAATACGCCAAGACACGCGTGGTGTTCAATCGTCCGATCGGCAAGAATCAAGGCATTCAGCATCCGCTCGCGGTGAACTGGGTCGAGCTCGAGGCGGCCTGGCTGATGGTGATGTCGGCGGCCTGGCAATACGACAAGGGCATGCCCTGCGGCGCCGCGGCCAATGCCGCAAAATATCTCGCGGGCGAAGCCGGCTTTTCGGCCTGCGAGCAGGCGGTGATGACCCATGGCGGCTTCGGCTATGCCAAGGAGTTTCACGTCGAGCGCTATTTGCGTGAGGTTCTGATCCCGCGCATCGCGCCGGTCAGCCCACAGCTCGCGCTCAGCTTCATCGCGGAAAAGGTGCTGGGGCTGGCGAAGTCGTATTGAGGCAACGATGTTCGGGGACACTTCGTCGATCGACTTTTCCGGCCTGATCCGGGAAAACGATCTCGTGGTGTGCGGACAGGCGACGGCGGAGCCGGTCACCCTGACCGAAGCGCTGATGGCGCAGGCGGCGCATCTGCCTGCGTTCCGCATGATGGTGGGACCGATCTTTTCGGACACGTTTTCTGGGACCTGCGCGAGCGTCTCGTTCCAGAGCTACGGCGTGATCGGCCATGCACGGCGGCTTGCGAGGGCCGGGCGGCTCGATGTGATCCCGAGCAATTACAGCGCCTTCTGCGCAGACTTCGCGTCGCGCCGTCACAAGGCCGATGTCGTTCTGGTGCAACTCGCTGAGACTGCCGACGGGCGGCTGAGCGCCAGCCTCTCCAACGACTATGTCATCGACGCGGCCCGCAGCGCGCGCGTGGCGATCGCCGAGATCAATCCGGATGCGCCGTGGACGTTTGGCGCGGAATGGCCGGAGGACGTGCCAATTCATGTGCGTGTGGCAGCACGCCGCCCGCCCGTCGAACTGCCGTCGCCGCCGCCCGATGAGGTCTCGCGCAAGATCGCCGCGCATGCGGCAAGCCTGATGGCCGACGGCAGCACGCTCCAGTTCGGCGTCGGCCGCATTCCGGATGCGATCCTGTCGTCGTCGTCGCATGCGCGCAATCTCGGCATCCATTCCGGCCTGATCAACGACGCCGTCGTCGAGCTGATCGAGCGCGGCGCGGTGACGAATGCTGAGAAGGGGATCGATGCCGGCATCACCGTCACCAATCAGGTGATCGGGACGCACCGGCTCTATCGCTTCGTGCATCAGAACAAGGCCGTCGCGGTCCGGCCGACGTCGTACACACATGGCCAGGGCGTGCTGGCGCGGATCAACCGGCTGGTCGCGATCAATTCGGCGCTTCAGGTCGGGCTCGACGGCAGTGTGAATTCCGAGACGCTGAACGGAGTCGCGATCGGCGCCATCGGCGGGCAGCTCGATTTCGTGCGTGGTGCCAATGCGTCACCCGGGGGCAGGGCGATCATCGCGCTGCCGGCGACGGCTTCCGACGGGACCAGCCGCATCGTTGTGCAGGTCGAGACGGTAACGACGCCGCGCGCCGATGTCGATGCCATTGTCACCGAATGGGGCATTTCGGAGCTGCGCGGCTGCGGGCTTGCCGAGCGCGCGCGCCGCATGATCGCGATTGCAGCGCCCGAGCATCGCGACGCATTGTCGGCGCAACTGCGCGGCGTCGCGCTTTAGTTCATCATCGCGAGCGTCGGACGCTGGCCCTCGTTGGAGCCGATGATCCCGGGGAGATCGATCACCTCGCCCGCGATCATGCCCGACATCCGCCAGAACAGATGCGCAAGGCGGGAGAACACCAGCCGTTCACGTTCGGCAGGAGCGGTGCCGCCGGGGATCGTCACGGTCTCCAGGCCGACCACTTTCTTGAAATCGGGCCAGATCATCATTGACTGCGCGATTACGGAGTAGCAGGGCGGATCCTCGTCGCTCTCGTCGGGCGCCGGTGGCAAACCCGGAAATTGCGTCGGCGCGGCGTAGAACTTGTAGGCGCCGTAGCCGAGCTGAAGCAGGAATTTTTCCGGCACCGCGACGTCGGCGGCAAACGACACCAGCCGCGCCTCGCTCAGGACATCCGGCTCGATGGCGCTGAGATCCTGGGCGCGCAGCGCCGAGCAGAAGGCGAGCTCGCGATTGTGCTCGCGGAGCAGATTGGCCAGCGGCTGCTGCTGTTGCACGGTGTCGGTGAGCAGGATGATGGTCTTGAGCATCGTGTGATGTCCGTCAGGGAAAGAGATGGCGAGCGGTCATGACTGCGTCGTCGGCGGCGTGAACAGCGAAGAAATCGTTGGCGATGCGCTGTCCCGGGGCGATTTCGAGGATACGATAGCGGGCCTGCGCTGCCGCTTCGCGGGCGGCACCGACGTCTTCCTGCCAGGCGCAGAGCGCCAATTCGAGCCGGCCGTAGCCGCCGCAATCGGCGGCGTATGCGCCGGTTACGGCCTCGACGGTCGCGGCAACAGCGCCGGCGTCGCTGGTGGAGATATCGCGCAGGATCACGGAGATGCCGCCTCCTGCCTCGGCCCTAGAGGTCATCACCATGAACGCGTCGCGCGGGCCGGTGCGGCCGGCGCGACGGGCCGAGCGCGCGAGGCCCGCGAAGGCCGGATCGGGCCCGAGCTCCAGCGTCGTCGTCTGCTGATCGTGCAGGACCGTTGCGCGCGCAGCCCCGAGGTCGCCCTTCAGCGCGTGATAGGAGCGCGGCAGCCACACAGTGTCGAGGGGCATCTGCGACGAGGTCAGGCTCCAGGCCTGGTCGAGCAGATAGCCCTCCCAGATCGCGGGATAGGATGCGGCGAGGTGCTGCCAGGTGCGCAGCAGCATTTCCGCGGCCCTGGTGCGGCCGAGATAGAGCGTGCGTGCCGACATCTCCCAGCGGTTCCATTTATGCAGGGCGACGTCGCAGCCGAGAAAGGACGGCAGCAGCGGAGATTCGCGCAGCACCGCGCCGGTTTCGACGAACAGCAGCGGCTCGCGATATTTGTTCCACATCCGCATCATGAACTCGGCTTTCTCGAAGCAGAGCACGCGATCGCCGAACTCCGTCTCGATCGGCTCGATATGGCAGGCGAGATCGAACCGCTCGAGTGAGTGCCGCAGCGCAAAGGCCGCGGTCGCATCGCCGCCACGCGGATAGCAGGACACGATCCGTGGGCGAGCGGTGGAGGCGTCGGAGGCTGCGAGAAATTTCGACCAGCCGATGCCGCCCCACCACATTTCGTGCGGGCCGTCGGCGCCGCAGGGGCCGACGGTGCCGAACTCGGTCAGCTTGGACTTGAGGAAATCGAAGCCGGGATTTTCGCTGAAGGGAATGACGACGGCGCAGCCCGGATTGAGCGCGCGGTAGAACAGCTCGGCCGCCGCACCACTCTGCGGCTCCTTGAGGATGACGACGCCATTCCGCCGGCCTGCGGGAGCGCCGTCGAACGTCGGAGCACCGTACTGGCCGACCAGCCAGCTCAGGCGATCGTGCTGAGCCCGGCCGAGCCGTATGCCGCCGGCTCGCAACAGGAGATCAAGGCTGTCGTGCGTCCCGTCCGTCAATTTCGTGCCCCCTCGCGTCGCCGGCACCTGGATTCCAGCCTTTGGATTCCGGTCCTTGGACTTCAACGGCGAGGGCAGCGCGATCAGGCGCACTATTTGGGGGTGGAGACGAGAGGGGTGATCGCGACCGAATAGATCGCGATATCATGCGTCATCGGGGTGACCGGGATCAGCAGGCAGGCGTCCTCATTCTCTGTGCGATAATGGGCCCCGTTCCGCTGCACGCCGGCAAAGACCAGGCTCTCGATGGCGATTCCGGTCACCGCCTGGCTCTCGGCGGCGTCGCGAATGTCATCGTCGGATTGCATGGTGACGCCATGAAGGAGACCTTCCGCGGCGAATTTCGGCAGCGGCAGTGCGATCACGGCGATGCCCATGGCGCGCGAGAGGGGAATGCGCAGGCGAAGTTCCCCGAGACCCGTACGGTGCACCGTCACGCTTTCCAGCGTCGCCTCGCCGTTGGTGCGGAACAGCCCGATCTGAACTGGGCCGCAAGGGGTCTCCTCGAAGACGTTGGCCGGCAGGCGATTGGCGCCGAACAGCGCGTAGAGATAGGCGTTGGACGGCGACAGATGCGCAAAGGTGCCCGCCAGCCACATTGGCGGAGCGGCCGCCGTGCAGGCGGCGGAAAGGCCGCGCGCTGTGATCTGCCGGCGGATGAAGTCGGCGTCGATCATTGGCGCCAGCGCATGGGTGCCGAGATTGACGTCATGCTTCAATCCGCCGAGCAGCGCCAGCTCGCCCTCGTCCGGCAACAGCATCAGCCGGGCCAATGTCGCCGCGCACCAGCGTGCGGCAACATCCTGCGTGGCATAGGGGGCGAGACAGAGGTCGAGCGCTATGTCCTCGGCTTTCTCTGCAAAGGCCAGGGCGCCGGCCTGGATCTCCGCAGCCAGCGCGATCTGGCTTGCCGGGCGCGGATTGATCTCGCGTAACACCTGATCGCCGTCATAGTCGCGCACCGAGCCGTCGGCCGAGCAGCAGATCTGTTCCACGAGCGCAATGTTGCGGATCAGCATGCGCTTGACGTGCGGCGTGACCACGAGATCGGAAATGAAGCCCGCGGCGCTGTCTTTCTCGTCAATATCGTCGAAGGCATCGTCGAGCGACAGCAGATAGGCGCCGTGAAGGCGGATCTTGATGCCCTCGATCTCGAAGACTCTGCGCAGCGCCTTCTGGACGCTGCCGGAGTAGCCGAGATCGGCAAGGACGAGATCGGTGAAGTTGTCGAATCCGGGGATGGTCTGGCGAAGATATGCAAGCAGTCGTGCGCGTAGCGCTGCGGCCAGTTCGGCGATCTCTCCGGCGTCCATCAATTCGGGCAGTGCCTGGGCCAGATCTTCGCCCGGGGCGATCCCATCGGGATAGTTTGCGAAGAACGCTGCGACTCTCGGCGGCAGTATCTTGATCATGTCGCGCAAGGTCAGCGCGTCGATCCTGAAGACCTTGTCGAGGAGATCGACCAATGGCTGCATCGTGTCGGCGGAGGCGATCAGGCTGACGCGGCGATTGATCTCGAGATAGGCCGCCGTGGTGCCGTGCAATTCCTGCCACACCCGGTGCGGCAGGAAGCCGTCGCGGCCGAGGAATGCGAGGGCGACCTTCCGGCCAGGGCCGGCGACCTCCTCGCAACGCCCAGCGACGAAGGCGTCAAAGGCCGTCGTCACCGGGCCGAGCACGGTCATACCGAGATGGAACGCCGGAGATCTCTCGGCGCTGCGCGCCGCCACCATGCGCCGCAGGGTGCGCGCGCCGTGATCGAGCCGGGATGGCACGCCCTGGCACAAGAGCTCGAACAGGGCGCTCTCGCGCTGGAACGTCGAGGCCAGTTGCGGCGTGGCCTGCGGATAGTACCGCGGCCGAATGCCGTGGCGCTTCGCACCCCTGATATCGGCCTTGTCGTTGTCGCCGACGTGAAAGGAGGCGCTCGCATCGATGGCTTCGTTGGCCAGGTATTTTGCGAACAGCGCCTCGCTCTTGCTGCTGCCATGGTCGCAGGACGCGTAGAGGAAGTCCCAGGTGAGCCCGGGGCGGCAGGCTCGCAGCAGCCGCGCCAGCCGATCGGAATCCCAATAGGTGTCGGAAATGAATCCGACGCGATGGCCGGCGCCATTCATGTCCATATATTGCTGAAGCATGTCCGGATTGGCGCGGCAGAGCTCGAGCTCGGCTGCGAACTCCGATTCGACGAGATCGTCGAGACTGCGGCGCGTAAGGCCGAACAGCCTGAAAGGAAAATAGGAATAGATCTCGGCGATGTGAACCTCGCTCGCGCCGCGCTTGTCCTTCTCGGTTCTCCGCGCGCGCGCTTCGGCCTGGATGCGATGCTGAACGAAATTCGCAGAAACATTCGGACAAATACTTGAAATGCCGGAAAGCTCGTAAGTCCTTTCAAATACGCCATCTGGCGTCGAACAGGCGCGAAGCAGAAATGTATCGAAAACATCGAACGACCAAGCAGAAACAATTTGCGCGCGGCGCTCGAGGCCGGCCGTTGCGATCGTCATGCCGAGATTCCCCATCAATCAGTACGATTAACGTGCGCATCGATGCAGTCAGGCGTCACACGAGCGAAAAAATTTAACGCGCGATTCAAAATCGCATTCGTCGCGACTGACAGATTCAAAAAAATCGCTAGGTTCGAAAAAGGTGATTCGGAAAAAATTGCCGAGTGCGGAAGCGGTCTCGCGTTCATTCACACTCGGAAACAATCGCTTCTCGACGCGCGACAAGCGTGTCGCGTTTGATCACCTAGTGCCGCGTAATGTCAGCGTTTTCTCCCGAGCGCATCTGTTCAGGATGGATGATCCGCCATGGCGCGAGACGATGTCGATGATTGCAGGACGAATGCGCGAAACCTCGCGCAGTCGGCAATTATTGCCCTCCACCCGGCAAAACATTCCGGCTAACATCTTGAAAAATAACAAAAATTCTCCGCCTGGATTGTTTTGGCCCCGCGTTCAACGCCTGGAAGCCGTGTGGCATGTGCGCCGTCGGCATTGCGGGTTGGAGGTTGCGGGATGAGTTACGCTGCTGATGTCTGGGCTCCCGCCGGGACCGAGATCACGACGACGGAGCCGACGGACGAGATCGTTCAGGTCACACCGTCGGTACCGCTTGCGCCGGACTGTGCGCCGGTCACCGCAAATGTCGCGTACGACGAGGACAGCGAGCTGCTCGACAAGCTCGCGACCGGCGATGAGGCGGCGTTCCGCATGCTGGTCGAGCGTCACATCGATCGCGCCTACGCGATCGCGCTGCGCATCGTCGGCAATGCCGCCGACGCCGAAGACGTGGTGCAGGACACCATGCTCAAGATCTGGAGCCATCGCGGTCGCTGGCAGCATGGCCGCGCCAAATTCTCGACCTGGCTCTACCGCGTCATCTCCAACCGCTGCATCGATTTGCGCCGCAAGCCGCGCAACGAGAATGTCGAGACGGTACCCGAAGTTGCCGACGCACAGCCCGGCGCCGTCGAGATCATCGAGCGCAACGAGCTGAACGGCATGCTGGAGCTCGCGATGCAGCGCCTGCCCGAGCAGCAGCGTATCGCGGTGATCCTGTCGTACCACGAGAACATGAGCAACGGTGAGATCGCCCAGGTGATGGACACCACGGTGGCCGCAGCGGAGTCGCTGCTCAAGCGTGGCCGTCAGCAGCTTCGCCAGCTGCTGCGCAAGCATGAACGCGACATCCGCACCGCGTTTACCGATTGCTAACCATAAAATTCGGCTCGCGAAAATTTTCGCGCCTGATCTCCTTGCGCTGCGCCGTTTGAGCGAACGGACGGGGCTGCGGTCCGCGTCGTCAATCGTCAACGATGCGGCACGTCATGCCCATCAGCACAGGAGCCTTCAATGCCCGCAATTTCCACCAACACCGCGGCGAACTCCGCGGTCCGTTACCTCAACATCAATTCCGCGCAGGAGAGCAGCGCGCTCGCAAAACTGTCGAGCGGTTCGCGCATCACGTCGGCCTCCGACGACGCCGCCGGCCTTGCGATCTCGACCCGCATCTCGTCGGACGTCACCACCCTCCAGCAGGCCGCGACCAACGCCTCGCAGGCGACCGCGATCCTCCAGACCGCCGACGGCGGCGCCTCGAACATCTCCGACATCCTGGCGCGCATGAAGTCGCTGGCCTCCGAGTCGGCCTCGGGCACCACCACCGATTCCAGCCGCGCCTACATCAACTCGGAATTCTCGCAGCTCACGAGCGAAATCGATTCGATCGCGACCGGCACGCGCTATTCCAGCCAGAGCCTTCTGGACGGTTCCAGCGTGTTCTCCTCGGGCGTCTCGGTGCTAGTCGGTTCATCCGGCTCCGACACCATCACCATCACGCTGACGAGCCTGACGTCGTCGACGCTCGGCGTGTCCTCGCTCGACGTCAGCTCGCTATCGGATGCGACCTCGGCGCTCGACGTGCTGGATACCGCGATCGACACGGTCTCCGCCGCCCGCGCCAGCATCGGCGCGCAGGAATCGCGGTTCAACTTCTCGGCCGACTCGATCTCGACCCAGACGCAGAACCTCCAGTCCGCGAACTCGGCGATCAAGGACGTCGACATCGCCTCCGAGCAGGCCACGCTGTCCTCGGCAGAGGTGAAGACCCAGGCCGCGGTGTCGGCCGAATCGGCGGCCAACCAGATGCCGCAGTACCTGCTCAAGCTGCTTGGCTAAGGCGCGACATCTAGGCGTCCGCCTAGCGACCGTCATACCGGGCCGGCATGATGCCGGCCCGGTCCTCCCTGGGATGGATCGGGCAGCAAAGTGACCAGCGTCAGTTCGAGCACCAGCAGCACGTCGACCACGAGCTCGAGCACGTCGAGCGCCTCGTCAGTGACGACGACCGGCACCAGCACGTCGACCAGCATCGATTGGAGCGCGTTGATCACGGCGGCGGTGGACGCCAAGCTGACCCAGGCGACCACGATCTCGACCACGATCACCAACAACGAAGCCAAAGTCACCGCCTACCAGACGCTCCAGACAGACCTGTCGACGCTCTCCAGCGGCCTGTCCTCGCTCGCGACCTCCGTCGTCAATTCGCTCGCCACCAACGTCTTTGCCACGCGTTCGGCAAGCATCAGCTCGACCGGCGACGTGAGCGCATCCTCCGCGCTCTCGATGTCGGTCAGTAATGGTGCTGCGACCGGCGACCACACGATGACGATCAGCCAGATTGCGACTGCGCAGAAGGTGGTTGGTACGGCGCAATCGAGTGAGAGCACGGCCCTCGGCTATACCGGAACCTTCTCGCTCGGGCTCGGCAGCGGCAGCACCGCCAGCGTCAGCGTGACGAGCACGATGTCGCTACAAGACATCGTCGATGCCATCAACGCCCAGACCTCGACGACCAATGTCCAGGCCTCGATCGTTCAGGTTTCGAGCGGATCGTACGAGATGGTGCTGTCGGGAACCGAGGACGCCGCCGATATCGCCTATTCGAGCACGTCCGGTGACGACATTCTGAACGAGCTCGGTGTGACCGACAGCTCCGGATCTTTCAGCGACGTGCTCCAGACCTCTCAGGCCGCGGAGTTCACGCTCGACGGTATCTCGATGACTCGGGATACCAACGACATCACCGATGTGTTGACCGGCGTCACCTTCGACCTCTTGCAGGCAACGACGAGCGGCTCGACGCTGAACATCAGCATCGGGACCGATACCAGCCAGATCACGTCGGCCCTCACGACTTTCGTCACCAACTACAACGCCTATCGCGATGCGGTGATCGCACAGCAGGCGACCGATTCGGACGGCACGGCCTCTTCCAGCGCAGTGCTGTTCGGCGACGGTACCATGCGCGACATCACGAGCCAGCTCGAAAATGCGCTCAACAATACGGTGGGCGGGCTGACCATGGCCGACCTCGGACTGTCCTTCAACGACAAGAACGAGCTCGAGCTCGACACCTCGACACTCTCGACGATCCTGAGCACCAATCTCAGCGGCGTGACCACGCTCCTGTCGGCACAGACCACGACGTCGTCGAGCCAGCTCAGCGTCGTCAACACGGGAACCTCGCCGCAGTCGTTCACCCTTGATGTGGCGGTCGACTCCTCCGGTAATCTGACCTCGGCGTCGGTCGGCGGCGACTCCTCGCTGTTCACCGTGAGCGGCAGCACGATCATCGGCAATGCCGGAACGGCCTATGCCGGCATGGCCTTCACCTATTCTGGAACGACCTCGCAATCGATCACTGTCACCTCGACCTCGGGTCTGGCGACCCAGCTCTATCAGATCGCCAAGAACGCGTCGTCCAGCACCGGCTCGCTACAGACGCTGATCACGAATCTGACTGATCGTGACAACGACCTTCAACAGAAGGTCGACGACATCCAGAGCGCGGCGTCGGCCTATCAGACGCAGCTGGAGGCGCAATACGCCAAGTACCAGTCGGCGATCGAGAGCGCCAACAATACGCTCACCTATCTCAAGGCCCTGCTTAACTCCAGCTCGAGTAGTTGATGATGCATAATTCGATGGCGTACATGGCCAACCAGGCCTATCGGGGAGCCGCGACCAGCGTCCCGCCGCTGAAGGCGATCTCGATGCTGCTTGGCGGCGCGATCACCTTCCTTCAGAAGGCGCTCGCCGCACAGGAGGCGCGGCGTTTCGAGGAAGGGCACGAGTACCTGATGAAGGCAACCGCCATCCTGCGCGGACTGAGCCACAATCTCGACTTCACCAAGGGCGGGGCGGTCGCCGAGCGGCTGTTCCAGACCTACAACGCCCTCATCCTGGCGAGCCTGAAGGCCTATGGTCGTCCGCATGCGCGGGACAGTTTTCGACGGATCATCGCGGGGCTGACCGAACTGCGCGAGGCCTGGGAGCACGTCGATGCGACGGTCCGGGGCGGCAAACCTGCCCAGGCCGATTCGGCCCGGAAGGGCTGAGCAGCCCGCCTTCGCATCCCCGGGGAACCGACGATCGCCGGAGCCGACCATTTTGGCGGCTTTCCGTCGTGCTTCGGGTACTTTTGGCGTGGGATGCCCGCGCAAATCCGGTTTTCGACGCGCCTGCAATGCTTTATGACGGGCCCGACCGAGGTGGGATCGGCGGGCGATGGACGTCACCGCGTTTGAGGAACTGATCGACCGGCTGGGCGAGGATCTCTCGCTCTGGCCCGACGAACAGCGTTTGGCCGCCGAAGTGCTGCTTGCGCAATCGTCCGCCGCACGAGCCCTGCTGGAGGAGGCGCGCATCCTGCGCAGCGCACTCGCGGCACCTCCGGTACGCGCGCCCGCAGGGCTTGCCGACCGCATTGTTGCCGCGGCTGCAAAGACGAAGAGCGATACCGCCGAGCCGCGCACCGAGGGCGAGACGGCGGAAGGCTGAGCGGCTCTCTCGCATAGACCTCGTTGCTGTCTTCACCTCTCCTCGCAAGCGGAGCGACGGAGCGCAGCGCCGCTCCGGCGCAATTCATCGCATCACTCTGAGCTCTCGCGCACGGCAGATTTTGCCGCCTCAACTGCACATCTGGCGCGGGTGAATCGCCGCCTGAATTCGCGCACCCACGCGTTTCATCAGCACACAGATTTCAAGCGCCGCCGGTCGACATCGTTGTGACCGGGCCGCGCGGGAAAGCCGGAGTTTCTGATGACCGTTTCCGCAACGAGCTCAACTTCGACGGCCACCACGACGACGTCGTCGTCTAGCACGTCGTCCAGTTCGACGCTCACTTCCAGCGAATTCCTGAGCCTGCTCACCAGCGAGCTGCAGAACCAGGATCCGCTGAACGCGACCTCGACCACCGACTTCATCAATCAGCTCACCTCCTACGCCAATTTCACCCAGCAGGAGTCGATCAACTCCAATCTGACCTCGCTCTCCAGCTCGTTCTCGAGCCTCGTGACGCTGAACTCGGTCAACTATATCGGCCACACCGTGGAGGCGAAGGGTGACACGGCAACGTTGACCAGCGGTTCGGCAACGTACGGCTATTCGCTATCTGCCGCTTCCTCGGACGTTAACATCACGATCAAGGACTCCTCTGGCAACACGGTCTACACCACCACCACCACCGGCACCGCGGGTTCAAATACCTTCACATGGGACGGTAAGAATTCCAGCGGCACTCAGCTTACCGACGGCGGCGAGTACACGATTTCGGTGACCGCGACCGACTCTGCCGGCAACTCGGTTCTCAACTACACGACCGTCACCGGCACCGTGACGGGAATCGACACCTCGACCTCCACGCCGTCGTTGACCGTGAACGGCGTCCCCGTCAGCGCCGCCAACATCATTGGCGTGACGTCCTGATGCCACGCCCTGATTTTCTCGGAGTTTCATCATGAGTCTCACCGGAGCATTGTCCTCGGCGATCTCCGCGCTCAGCGCCCAGAGCCAGTCCTTGTCGATGATCAGCGATAACATCGCCAATACCAGCACGACGGGTTACAAGACGACGTCGGCGATGTTCGACGACCTCGTCACCGCGTCGAGCAACACGGCATCCTATGCCTCGGGCGGCGTCACCGTGTCGGGCCGCGCCAACATCACCCAGCAGGGCCTGCTGGCGGCGACCTCCAACGCCACCGACGTGGCGATCCAGGGGTCGGGTTTCTTCGTCGCGAGCAACGCGACGTCGGGCGGCACCGTCTCCTATACCCGCAACGGCGCTTTCACCATCGACAATGCCGGCTACCTCGAGAACAACGGCTACTATCTGGAAGGCTGGCGCACGGATTCGGACGGCAACGTCGTCGGCAATGAATCGGCGAGTAATCTCGAAGCGATCAACACCGAGGTGGCATCGACCAGCGGCAGCGCCACCACCAAGACCACGATCGCGGCCAACCTGCCGTCGGATGCCACCACGGGCGACACCTATACCAGCTCGATGACGGTCTACGACTCGTTGGGCGCGGCAAACTCGATGCAGGTCACCTGGACCAAGACCGGCACCAACACCTGGAGCGCGAGCTTCGCCGATCCGACCTCGACATCGGATACCACGACCGCGACGGGCACGGCCTCCGGCACGATCGATATCACCTTCAACAGCGACGGCTCGCTTGCCAGCACCAGTCCAAGCCCGGCAACCGTCTCGGTCACGGGCTGGACGGACGGCGCCGCCGATAGCACGATCACCATGGATCTCGGCACCGCCGGCGGGACCGACGGCCTCACGCAATATGCGTCAGGCGAAACCACGCCGTCGGTCAACGTCACCAGCATCACCTCGGACGGCCTGTCCTATGGCACGCTCTCGAGCATTGCGATTGGCAAGAACGGTGTGGTCGATGCCACCTATTCCAACGGCAAGACGATCGCGATCTACAAGATCGCGGTGGCAACCTTCGCCGATCCCAACGGTCTCTCGGCCAACAGCGATCAGATGTATTCGGCGACGGTGACGTCGGGAGATGCGACGCTCCAGGCGTCGGGCGAGAACGGCGCAGGCACGATCTACGGCAGCGAGCTGGAGTCCTCGACCACCGATACCTCCAGCCAGTTTTCGAGCATGATCTCGGCGCAGCAGGCCTATTCGGCCGCCTCCCAGGTCATCTCCACCGTCAACAAGATGTACGACACCCTGATCTCGGCGATGAGGTGAGTGATGCGCAGTGGAGAAGCCAAGGCGGCCGGTGAGGCGCTGCTGCGTCGATTGCGACGACTGATGGCCCGGACCGCGAGCGTCGAGGGCGGCGATCGCAAGCAGCTGCTTGCGCTGCTCGACGATGTTGAGACGACCCGTCGCGGCTTGTTGAAGGAATGCGCCGAGGTCGAAGGTGAGATGAGGCAGGCGACCGTCAGAGCGACCGCGATCGGCGCATATCTGCGCAACTCGCAAGTCCGCCGCGGCAAACGGCACAACTAGAAGAAGGCGATGACCATGACTGTAGCTCAAGCCACGAGGACGAACGCCACAAGCGGCGATGCGCGAATCAAGTCGTTGATCCAGCTCATCGACGTCCTGACCGCGCTGGTCGCGGAGGAAAATGCAGAGCTCGCCAAGGGCCTGCCGGCCTCGCGCCTCAAGCAGGTCGACGAGAAGAACCACCTGGCGGAGATCTTCGAGAAGACCGTTGCCGAATGCGCGGCGGGCACGACCAGCCTGAACGTGCGGGACCGGCTCCTGCGCGAACAGCTCCTGGAGCGGATCCTGAAGCTGCGTGTTGCGATGGACGAGAACCTGGTGCGTCTGCGCGCGGCGATCGAGGCCAGCAACCGCCGGATCGAGGCCGTCATGCAGGCGATTCGCGAGCAGATCGCGGCGGTGTCGCCGTATGGCGCCTCCGGCCGCGTCGCGGCGAGGCCGGCCTCCAGCGGCACCAGCCGCAGCGCCTGACGGTTCGAGGAGCCCGCCGTGTCGCTCGATATCGCCCGCTCGATCGCCTTCAGCGGCCTTTCGGCCTCGTCGGTGCAGATCAGCGTGACGTCGTCGAACATCTCCAACGCCGACACGACGGGCTATACCGAGAAGACCGCCAATCAGTCGAGCAGCATCACCAACGGCGTCGGCACCGGTGTCACGGTGACGGGCGTCACCTCGACGGTCGACAAGCTGCTGCTGAAGTCGCTGGTCGGCGCGACGTCAGATCTCGGCTCGGCCGATACGACCAACACCTATCTGACGTCGCTCGAAAAGCTCTACGGCTCGACCAGCAGTACCGACAGTTCGTCAACCGGGACTTCGCTCGCCAACACCATCGCCTCGCTGGAATCGGCGTTGTCGTCGCTGGCGAGTACGCCGAGCAGCGCCTCGCTGCAATCCAACGTCGTCAGCGCGCTCGACGATGTCGCGAGCCAGTTGCGGGAGACGTCGAGCGGTATCCAGAAGCTCCGCTCCAACGCCGATCAGGACATTTCGTCCTCGATCGACGATGTCAATTCCGACCTCCAGCAGATCGCGGACCTGAACGCCCAGATCAAGCAGACGGCGGCAGCCGGCCAGTCGACGGCCGATCTGGAAGATCAGCGCAACACCGCGCTACAGGACGTTGCGTCCAAGATGAACGTGAGCTACTTCACGGCGTCGAACGGCGATCTCCAGATCTACACCAAGTCGGGCCAGGCTCTGGTCGACAGCACCGCACATGCGATCAGCTACACCGCCGCGGCCAATGTGACGTCGTCGACGACCTATACCGCCGGCTCGTCGTCGAGCGGTTTTAGCGCCATCACGGTGAACGGCGTCGACATCACCTCGCAGATCACGGGCGGTGACATCGGCGCGCTCATTACGCTCCGCGACAACACCTTGCCTGCGGCGCAGTCCCAACTCGATCAGCTCGCGCAGCAGCTCACCTCCGCGGTGAACAGTGTGTCGAACAGCGCTTCTTCGGTGCCCGCTCCGACGAGCCTGACCGGCACCGCCAGCGTCACCGGCAGCACGGCGCTGTCCGCCTCGGGCGCGGTGCGCATTGCCGTCACCGACCAGAGCGGCGATTTGGTCTCTTATGGCGATATCGACCTCTCGTCCTATTCGACGGTTGATGATCTCGTCACCGCAATCAACGGCATCTCCGGGTTGTCCGCCTCGGTCGATTCGGACGGTCATCTCTCGATCACCTCAACGGACTCGTCAGATGGCGTCGCCATCAACGAGATGACGAGTTCGGTGGGAAGCTCGGGCGAAGGGTTCTCGCAGTATTTCGGCCTCAACGACCTCCTGACCGGGACGAGCGCATCCGACATCGCGGTCAAGAGCGGCATCCTGTCCGGTACCAACGAGTTGCAGCTCGCGACGCTGGATTCCTCGTCGAGCCTGACGGTCGGCGACACCGTGCTGTCGTCGGGGTCGGCCACAGTGGTCAATGCGTTCTCCAGCGCGTTGACCGATTCCCGCACGTT
Organism: Bradyrhizobium commune; assembly: GCF_015624505.1. Taxonomy (NCBI): domain Bacteria; kingdom Pseudomonadati; phylum Pseudomonadota; class Alphaproteobacteria; order Hyphomicrobiales; family Nitrobacteraceae; genus Bradyrhizobium; species Bradyrhizobium commune. The sequence continues at coordinate 1,681,502 of NZ_CP061379.1, forward strand.
CTCCTCGACCGGCGGGCTTGCCGCCACCACCGGCTCCTTCGCCGACTACGCGTCGGCCATCGTGTCCGATGTCGCGAGCAAATCCTCGCAGGCTTCCACCAACTACACCGCCAAGGAGACCACGCAGTCGACCTATGCGAGCTCGCTGTCGTCGCAATCGGGTGTCAACCTCGACGAGGAATCGGCCAAGCTGAGCACGCTCCAGAACAAATATACGGCGGCCTCGGCGCTGATCCAGGCCATCAACTCGATGTACTCGGCGCTGATCACCGCCGTACAGTCGACGTAAGATCGGAGCCCTGTCATGGTCGCGATGCGCATCGCCACCTTCGCCCAGTCGAACCAGATGGTCTCCGATGCGATGCGCATCGAGACTGTCATGGCTGACAAGCAGGTCCAGGAATCGTCCGGCGTGCTCTCGACCGATTATGGCGGCTATGGCTCGAACGCGCAGCATGTCGTCAACCTCCAGGTCTCGGTGACGCGCGCGCAGTCCTATGTCGATGCCGCCACGCTCGCCGACAGCAAAGTCCAGGTGATGTATTCGGCGGTCGGCTCGGTGAGCGATATCATCACGCAGCTCCGTTCCCAGCTCAGTGCCGCATCGACCAGCAGCTCGACCGAGACCAGCTCGGTGATCTCGTCCGCCCAGCAGATGCTCGAGCAGATGGGCTCGCTCATGAACACGCAGTATGACGGCCAGTATGTGTTCGCCGGCGGAAAGACGGATACTGCGCCGGTCGATCTCACGAGCTTTGCCAGCGGCACCGGATCCACCACGACAGCGGACACCAGCTACTACAATGGCGACGATGAGATCGCCTCGGTGCGGGTCGCCTCCGACGAGACCGTGTCCTATGGCGTTACCGCCGACAATTCGGCGTTCGAAGAGGTGATGCGGGTCTTGAAGTTCGTGGCGAACAGCACCACGCTGTCGTCATCGGACATTACCAGCGCGCTCGATCTCGCCAGCACTGCACTCGACGACACTGCGGCCGTGCAGGCAAAGCTCTCGAGCTCGGCGTCCTCGATCGAGACGGCAAGCGCCCGTCAAACCGACTACAAGAGCTATGCCGAGAGCCTCTCGAACGACCTCACCGGCGTCGACGTTGCCGCCATCACGGCCCAGCTCTCGACCTACCAGGCCCAACTCAGTGCGTCCTATTCGGCGCTTGCCAAGATACTGAGCCTGAATCTCGCGAGCTATCTGAAATAGGCAAGCTTTATTCGGCGACGATCCGTTCCATCGCCATGGCGCGGAGCCTGGCGCGCTGGATTTTCACGCCATTGGCGCTGTCGGTGACAGGGAAGGCGTCAACCACATAGATCCGCGCCGGGATCTTGTAGCCGGCGAGCCGCTCGCGCAGTCGCGCGGTCAGCGCCTCCTGTTGCGGCGGTATGTCGGCAGGAATGACGAAAGCAACGCAGCGCGCCTGTCCTTTCAGATCGACCGCGACGACCTGGGCATCGGCCACGCCGGGACAGGATTTGAGCTCGTCCTCGATCTCGCCGGGCGCGACCAGGAAGCCGCCGAGCCGCATCGCGTCGCCCGCACGGGTCTCGTAGACGAAGGCGCCGTCGCCGCGGAGCCGGCCGATGTCGCCGCTGCGGAAGAAGCCGTCCGCGGTGATCGCGTCGCGCGTCGCATCGGGGTTGTTGTAATAGCCGAGAAAGCGCGAGGGAGCGCTGATCTCGATCTCGCCGGAGATGCCCTGCACCGCAAGCTCACCGGTCTCGGTATCGCGTATGCGGACCTTGGCCTCCGGCGACATCGGCCAGCCGCCGCCTTCGATCCGATCGGCGAGCGCGTCGCTGGGGCGGGCGATCGAGAACAGCGCCTGCACCTCGCTCGACCCGTAGAGGCCGAACAGCGGCAGGCCCCGCCCCTCGGCCTCGGCGGCAAGCTCGCGCCAGCCCGGCTGGAACGCGGCGAAGCCGCACACTTCGAGATGGGGGAACGGCCGTGGCGCGTCGGTCAGTGCGAGGATGCGGCGGAACATCTCGTCGGAGCCGAAGCTGTGCGTGATCCTCTGTTCGCTGAGGATTTTTTGCGCTGGCGCCGCCTCGAAGGCGTCGAGCACATGGACGGTCGCACCGGCCGCGATGAAGCCGAGTAGGCTCGTCATGCCGAAGGTGCCGCAGAACGGCAGCATCGCCAGTAGCGAGTGTCTTTGCGGATCAAGCTTCAGCGCCTTGGCGACGACGGCGGCGTGCGCGGCCAGTGTCCGCTGTGAATGCGCGACCAGCTTCGGCCCCTTGGTCGTGCCCGAGGTCGTGTAGAGCAGCACCGGCAGATCGACATCGCTCTCGGCCGGCGCCGCCGCCGGATAGGAGTTTTCGAATGCGTCGAACCGGACGCAGGGCCAATGCGCGGGGATGGTATCCGCGCCGACCACGGCAAGCTTTTGCAGCGCGGGCACCTCGTCCCTGGCGACATCGGCGAGGATCGCAGCAAAGTCGATCGAGCGAAACGCAGTCTCGACGATCATCAGCCTGGCGCCGGACAATTTCAGCAGATGCGCGACTTCCGCGCTGCGGTAGCGCGTATTGACGGCGGCAACGACGGCTCCGCACCGTGCCGCTGCAAACAGCAGTGCGATCCATTCGACCCGATTGACGAGCCAGACCGCCACAACGTCGCCCTTGCCGATCCCCTGCGCGGCAATCCAAGCCGCGGTCTGCTCGACCTTCTGCGCGAACTGCGCGCGCGACACGGCTATGCCCTCGAACACGAAGGCGGGGCCAGCTTCCGACCCGATCAGCGATTGCAATGAAAAGCGGTTGGCGGGCATGGCGACCGGAGTAACCCGATCGCACAAACCTGTCTACTTGGTGCCGAACATCCGGTCGCCGGCATCGCCAAGGCCCGGCACGATGTAGCCGTGGTCGTTGAGCCTCTCATCGATCGCGGCGGTCCAGATCGGCACGTCGGGATGTTCGCTCTGGAACTGCGCGATACCCTCGGGCGCGGCCAGGAGGCACACGAAACGGATGTCGCGGGCGCCTCGGTTCTTGAGCAGGGAGGCGCCGGCGCAGGCTGAATTGCCGGTCGCCAGCATCGGGTCCATCAGGATCACGGTGCGGTCGGAGAGGTCCTGCGGCGCCTTGAAGTAATATTCCACGGCCTGCAATGTCTCGGGGTCGCGGTAGAGCCCGATATGGGCGATGCGCGCCGAGGGGATCAGCGCCAGCATGCCGTCGAGGAAGCCGACGCCGGCGCGCAGGATCGGCGCCAGCGTGAGCTTCTTGCCGGCGATCTTCGGCGCCTGCATCGGCGCGATCGGCGTCTCGATCTCGACCAGCTCAAGCGGCAGGTCGCGCGTCACCTCGTAGCCGAGCAGCATCCCGATCTCGTTCAGGATCTCGCGAAAGCTCTTGGTCGAGCGGTCCTTCTCTCGCATCAGCGAAAGCTTGTGCTGGACCAGGGGATGGGCGACGACGTTGACGCTGCTGTTGCTCATGAAACCGCTCTACACGGTTCCGCCAGGCGGCGCCAGATCGGCCGGGCTTTTTCCGCGGGATAGGAGGCCTATTGCTCGCCACGTAGGCAACGAGAGCCTAGACGCCGAGCCCGCGCGCCAGAAGCGTGATCACGAGTGTCAGGATCCCGCCCCAGACCAGGCTCAGCGCCATGGTCACGATTGTCGTGGCGACCGCGTGCTCGAGATGTCCCTTGAGGCGATGCACACTAGCCGTCCGATGCGGGCGCAGCACTGAGGCGCATGCCGAGCAGCAATGCGCCCATCAGCACGAGCAGGATGACGATCTTGAGTTCAACCATATCGCGCTATCTCGCGGCCAGGCGTGCAAAGAGCCGCCTCGCTCCCTCCGCCAGCACGATCAGCGGATTGCCGCGGTTCTCGATGTCGAGCTCGAAGGTCTCGGTCGGAAACACCAGCGCACACCGGGACGGCTTGCTCTGCCGGTTGGCAAAGTCGACGGCCGACTTTTTGAACAGGAACAGGCCACCGATGCGCCCACGTGCCTCGCGTGCGACCCAGAGGCCGGCCTTGTTGCGACCGATGAAGAAGGCGGGAATGGAAGCGCTGACCACATCGGGATCGAGCGGCTTGAACTCCGCCGCCGGCGCCTGCCGCGTCTGGCGGTGCGTAGCCTGGAGCGCAATCGCGGCCATGGCGGCCTCCTCACACATCTGCAAGGTCATGATGGTCTGCCGATCAGGCGTGGAGATGCCAGACATGGATCGCGGTCTTCAACGCGATCAGTGCCGTGAGCACGCTACCCATCGAGAGCACGGCCAGTGCGCGCAGCGCGACCCGCTTGAGCTGGGCCTTGCGCTCTTTTGAAGTCCGTGGCCGTTGTTCGGCCCAGTCGGAGAGCCGCTCAAGGCCATGTGTCAGCATCGACATTTCAGGAGTCCTTCTCGGCGGGCGGCGAGACCGTCGCCCCAATCTGTCTTTCATGATGCGCTTTGCAGCGTAGGAATTCGAGACGAGCGCGATTGCGATCGTATAGGAGCGGCATAAGCGTGCCCGCCTATGCTCCGACGCCGTCGATCAGCTCCTCGTCGGCGATCGCGGCAAATGCGCGTACCAGGTCCCTCTGTGCGGCCGCGTCCAGCGGCCCGAGCGGCAGCCTTGTGGTGGGTGAGATCAGGCCAAGCACGTTCAAGGCGCTCTTGAGTGCGGCCGGGCTTTCTTTCGCAAGGCAAGCGGCGAGCGGGATCAGGCGCTTGTGCAGATAGCGTGCCGATTGCAGGCGGCCCTGCCTGACCTGCGAGAAGATGGTGCGGCACAGATCCGGCGCGATGTTGGCGATCTCCGAGATCGCGCCGTCGCCGCCACCCGCGATGAAGCCAAAGGCAGTCGTGTCGTCGCCAGAGAGCAGGCGAAATCCGGCCGGCAGCAGCCGGCTCAGCCGCATCGGGCGGGTGATGTCGCCGCTCCCGTCGCGCAGGCCGGCGAACTGCCGGGACTCGACGAGGCGCAGTAGCGTCTCGTCGGCGAGCGGACGCAGCGTGCGGGAGGGAACGTCGTGCAGGATCACCGGCAATCCGATCGATCCGGCAATGCTGCGGAAATGCGCGAGCATGCCCTCCTGCATCGGCTTGTTGTAGGCGGGCACCACCGACATGATGGCATCGGCACCGGCCGCTTCCGCGCGCCGCGCGAGTTCGATGGCATGGCTGGTCGAATTCGTCACTGCGCCGGCGATAACCCGGACCCGACCGCGGGCGACATCGACCGCGGTGCGGATCACGAGCTCCTGCTCGGCCGGCGAGAGCGTCGGCGCCTCACCGGCGGTCTCGCACACCACAATGGCGGGAACGCCGGCCGCGACCTGGCGCTCGCAGAGCGCGGCGAACGCCTTCGGGTCGATTCCATCCGACGCATCGAACGGCGTCGGCAGATCCGGAATGAAGCCGGCGAACCAGGCAGAGGGAGGGATGAACATGATCGTCTCGCCGGATGGCGGCCTGCTCAGGCGGGGCGCTGCGAGAGGCTGGGGCTTTTTCCCATGTCGAGCTCGATCTCGCGCGGCAACTCGACGATGGTCTCGGGATGCTGTCCGTTTTCGAACAGCGCATATTTGATGGCCTGGGCGCGGCTGACGAACAGGCCGCCATAGAGGCCGTTCTGTTCTTGCGCAATCCACTGTCCGCTATGGTTGCGGCCGATGAAGACGATGCTTGAGGGAGAGTGGCACGAGGGAGGTTCGACGAGTTTCACGGATGCATTCCTTGCGATTCGCGCCGGCGGGAGCGTGTCCGGCACCTGCGCGCTCAATATCCCGTCTCGCGCGTATGATTTCGAGGGCGGCAGCACGACGATCTCATAGGAACGTCATAAAGCCGGGGCTCGGCTCCCCTAGCCGAAATGGTCGCAGGCGACAGGCTCGTAGAGCGAATCGTGCGCCGCGCGAACAGAGGAAACGCTCGGTCGCGACGCTTCCACGGCGATTGCCAGAACCTCGACGCATGCCGACAGCAGGGCGATCGCAAGGTCGCCGTGGCATCCTTCGACCGCGGCGTCGAGCCAATCCGGCAGCTCACGCTCGCGCGAAAGCGCACAATGCCATTCACCCTCGTCATAGGCGATGCGGCGGACCTGCCACAGCGGCAGCTCGAACTCCATCAGCGCCAGCGCAGCGTCGGTCCAGGCTTCGGCTTCGACCAGGTGCATGACACGTGCCGTGCGCTCGCTCTGACCGAGCGACGGGAAGCGCCGGCAGGCCTTCTCGATGATCTCGCACATCAACGGCGGTGTCATCGCCTGCGCATTGCGCAAACGGTCGCTAAGTGAGGGTAGATCGTGGGGGCGGAGATGGGCGGTCAAGTCAGGCCTCCTGGATTGGGCGTCGGTCAGTCGGCCGGCCTCTTCAGGATGGCGGGGAGGGCATTTGAAAACGAGATGAGGAAGGGACGCGAGATGTAGGAATTTCATAAGTATTTGGGGGGCGACGTCCGCGCCCATTCTCTGCTGTGGTCCCGGACAAATCTGCGCTTGCTTGTTCGGGACGACAGTGGGGATTGCCGCGCGAGCGTCGCGCCAACCGTTCGCCTTTATGAGATTCCTATAACTTCGCCATAGCCCTCGTCTCGAAAACCTATGCCGGTGGTGGCACCTCAGCACGGTGAAAATTCCGGCAGCCAAGCTGGGCGATATGCATCGTCATTGATCTACTGCAAGCCACGGGCCGGGAAACGGAGACACAGTTGCGTTGGAGACAGAGCGCAACGAGGAGCATTCCCATGATGGACATTCTGATGCTGGCGCTGGGCTTCGGCTTCTTTGCCCTTGCGATCGGCTACACCTACGCCTGCGAACGGCTGTGATGGAGCGGATCATGATTTTCGATTATGCGCTCGCCGGTGCCGTCTCGTTCGGCCTCCTGTTCTACCTCACCTATGCGCTGCTGCGGCCCGAACGGTTCTGAACCGTGCTGCCGCTGCTCGAATTGCTGCTGGCGGATGCCGTGCTCGTCGCCGGCCTGCTGGCGGTGCTTCTGCCGCTGTTGCGGCGGACACAAAGCCTGAAGGGTTAATGCCATGACTGTGATCGGTTGGCTCCAGATCATTTTATATTGCGCCATCATCGTCGCGCTGACCAAGCCGCTCGGCTGGTACATGACGCGCGTGTTCAACGGAGAACGCACGTTCCTCTCGCCGGTGCTGCGTCCGATCGAGGCCGGCATCTACTGGTTCTCCGGCGTCGACGAGAAGCGCGAGCAGCATTGGGTGACCTATACGATCGCCATGCTGCTGTTCCATATCGGAGGCTTCCTGATCATCTACGGCGTGATGCGCCTGCAGGCCGTGCTGCCCTTCAACCCGGCAGGCCAGGGCGCGGTTGCCGAGGATCTCTCCTTCAACACCGCGATCTCCTTCATCACCAACACCAACTGGCAGAACTACGGCGGCGAGAGCACGATCTCGTATCTCGTGCAGATGCTGGGCCTGACGCACCAGAACTTCCTGTCCGCGGCAACCGGTATCGCGCTTGCGGTGGCGCTGATCCGTGGCTTCTCGCGCGCGTCGATGCGCACGGTCGGCAATTTCTGGGTCGATGTCACCCGCTGCACGCTCTATGTGCTGCTGCCGATCTGCGTCGTCTACGCGCTGTTCCTGGTTTCGCAGGGCATGCCGCAGACGCTGGGTGACTATGTCGAAGCCACAACGCTCGAAGGCGCCAAGCAGAGCATCGCGGTCGGCCCGGTTGCCTCGCAAGTCGCGATCAAGATGCTCGGCACCAATGGCGGCGGCTTCTTCAACGCCAATGCCGCGCATCCCTTCGAGAACCCGACCGCGCTGTCGAATTTCATCCAGATGATCTCGATCTTCTCGCTGGGCGCCGCCTTGACCAACGTGTTCGGCCGCATGGTCGGCAACCAGCGCCAGGGCTGGGCGATCCTCGCCGTGATGGGCGTGCTGTTCGTTGCGGGCGTCTCCGTTACCTATTGGGCGGAAGCCAACGGCACTTCGACGCTCCAGGCGCTCGGCCTGACGGGCGGCAACATGGAGGGCAAGGAGGTCCGCTTCGGCATCGTCGCGTCCTCGCTGTTCGCCGTGATCACGACGGCGGCCTCCTGCGGCGCGGTCAACGCCATGCATGACAGCTTCACCGCGCTCGGCGGCATGATCCCGCTGATCAACATGCAACTCGGCGAGATCATCGTCGGCGGCGTCGGCGCGGGCCTCTACGGCATGCTGCTGTTCGTCGTGCTCGCGATCTTCGTCGCCGGCCTGATGGTCGGCCGCACGCCGGAATATGTCGGCAAGAAGATCGAGGCGCGCGAGGTCAAGATGGCGATGCTCGCGATCCTGGTGCTGCCGCTGATGTATCTCGGCTGGACTGCGGTCGGCGTGGTCTATCCCGCAGCGGTCGCCTCGATGGCCAATGCCGGCCCGCACGGCTTCACCGAGGTGCTCTACGCCTTCACCTCGGCGACCGGGAATAACGGCTCGGCCTTCGCAGGCCTTACCGGCAATACCTTGTTCTACAACCTCACGCTCGCAAGCGCGATGTTCGTCGGCCGCTTCTTCATGATCATCCCGGCGATGGCGATCGCGGGCTCGCTCGCCGCCAAGAAGTCGATCCCGCCGTCGGCGGGCACGTTCCCGACCACCGGCGGGCTGTTCGTCGGTCTCGTCGTCGGCGTGATCCTGATCATCGGCGGCCTCACCTTCTTCCCGGCCCTCGCGCTCGGCCCGATCGTCGAGCATCTCGCGATGAACGCCGGCCAAGTGTTCTGACAGCCTTCTGATTGTTCGGAGTGACCTCCATGGAAACCATGAAACTGCAAAAACGCGCCTCCGTCTCGGCGATGCTCGACCCGAAGATTGTCGTGCCCGCGATCCGCGCGTCCATTGTCAAGCTCGACCCGCGGCTGATGATCAAGAATCCCGTGATGTTCGTGGTCGAGATCGTGGCCGCGCTCACCACCGTGATCTTCCTGCGCGATATCGTCACGGGCGGAGCCAATCTCGGCTTTACCTTCCAGATCATCCTCTGGCTCTGGTTCACGGTACTGTTCGCCAACTTCGCCGAAGCCGTTGCCGAAGGCCGCGGCAAGGCGCAGGCTGATTCGTTGCGCAAGACCCGCACCGAGAGCCAGGCCAAGCTGCTCAACGGCGCCGGCCAGGACTTCAAGCTCGTGCCGGGCACGAGCCTGAAGGTCGGCGATATCGTGCTGGTCGAGGCGGGCGACACCATTCCGTCCGACGGCGAGGTGATTGAGGGCGTGGCCTCCGTCAACGAGGCCGCTATCACCGGTGAATCCGCGCCCGTGATCCGCGAGTCCGGCGGCGACCGTTCGGCGGTGACCGGCGGCACGCAGGTCTTGTCCGACTGGGCCCGCGTCCGTATCACCGCGGCGCAGGGCTCGACCTTCATCGACCGCATGATCAAGCTGGTCGAAGGCGCCGAGCGGCAGAAGACGCCGAACGAGATCGCGCTCAACATCCTCTTGGCCGGCCTCACCATCATCTTCGTGTTCGCGACCGTCACCATTCCGAGCTACGCGGCCTATGCCGGTGGTTCGATCTCGGTGATCGTGCTGGTCGCGCTGTTCGTGACGCTGATCCCGACCACGATCGGCGCGCTGCTGTCGGCGATCGGCATCGCCGGCATGGATCGCCTGGTCCGCTTCAACGTGCTGGCGATGTCGGGCCGCGCGGTCGAAGCCGCCGGCGACGTCGACACGCTGTTGCTCGACAAGACCGGAACGATCACGCTCGGCAACCGCCAGGCGACTGCGTTCCGTCCCGTGCGCGGCGTCACCGAGCAGGAGCTGGCGGACGCAGCCCAGCTTGCCTCGCTGGCCGACGAGACGCCGGAAGGCCGCTCCATCGTCGTGCTGGCGAAGGAGAAATACGGCATCCGCGGTCGCGATATGGGTGAGCTTGGCGCGACCTTCATTCCGTTCACGGCGCAGACCCGCATGAGCGGCGTTGACGCCGGCGGTTCGTCGGTGCGCAAGGGCGCTGTCGAGGCCATGCTCAACTATGTCGGCGGCGGTGCGCCGTTGGCGGTCGCCTCCGGCAACACGGCGCGCGCCATCCAGCCGGCGGCGTTGTCGGACATCGGCCGCGAGATTCAGACCATCGCGGACGAGATCGCCAAGGCCGGCGGCACGCCGCTCGCGGTCGCCAGGGACGGCAGGCTGCTCGGCGTCATCCAGCTCAAGGACATCGTCAAGGGCGGTATCCGCGAGCGCTTTGCGGAGCTGCGCCGCATGGGCATCCGCACCATCATGATCACCGGCGACAACCCGATGACCGCCGCCGCGATCGCGGCGGAAGCCGGCGTCGACGACTTCCTTGCGCAGGCGACCCCCGAGGACAAACTCAAGCTGATCCGCGACGAGCAGGCCAAGGGCAAGCTGGTGGCCATGTGTGGCGACGGCACCAACGACGCGCCGGCGCTTGCGCAAGCCGATGTCGGCGTCGCCATGAACACCGGCACGCAGGCCGCGCGCGAAGCCGGCAACATGGTCGATCTCGACTCCAACCCGACCAAGCTGATCGAGGTGGTCGAGATCGGCAAGCAGCTCCTGATGACGCGCGGTGCGCTGACGACGTTCTCGATCGCCAACGACGTCGCAAAGTACTTTGCGATCATTCCGGCGATGTTTTTGGCGTTCTACCCGCAGCTCAACGTGCTCAACGTCATGAACCTGTCGAGCCCGCAGAGCGCTATCCTGTCGGCGATCATCTTCAACGCGCTGATCATTATCGCGCTGATCCCGCTGGCGCTGAAAGGCGTCGCCTATCGCGCGGTCGGTGCCGGCGCGCTGCTCCGCCGTAACCTCTTGATCTACGGACTTGGCGGCATCGTCATTCCCTTCATCGGCATCAAGGCGATCGACCTCGTCGTCGTCGCACTTCACCTGGCCTAGCCCGTCATTGCGAGGAGCGAAGCGACGAAGCAATCCAGACTGCCTCCACAGGAGAGGTTCCAGGATTGCTTCGCTTCGCTCGCAATGACGAAATAACTGGAGACCCAACATGCTCAGAGAAATCCGCCCCGCCATCGTCCTCTTGCTGGTGCTCACCGCCATCACGGGCCTGGCCTATCCGCTCGCCGTGACCGGCATTGCTGGCGCTATCTTTCCGGCGCAGGCGAAAGGAAGCCTGATCGAGAAAGACGGCAAGATGGTCGGCTCCGCCCTGATCGGGCAGGAGTTCAAGGACGACAAATATTTCCATGGTCGTCCCTCGGCGACGCTGGCGCCCGACCCGAATGATTCGACCAAGACGGTATCGGCACCCTACAACGCCGCCAATTCGGGCGGCTCCAACCTCGGCCCGACCAGCAAGGCGCTGGCCGACCGGCTGAAGGACGACGTGGACAAGCTGAAGGCCGAAAATCCGAACGCCGCCGTTCCAGTCGACCTGGTCACGACCTCGGCCAGCGGTCTCGACCCCGACATCTCGCCGGAGGCTGCGCAATTTCAGGTGCCCCGTGTGGCCAAAGCGCGGAACATCTCGGAGGACCAGCTTAGGCAGATCGTTGCCTCCAATATCCAGGGACGTCTGCTCGGTCTGCTCGGCGAACCCAGGGTTAACGTTCTTGCCTTGAACCTCGCATTGGATCGTGCGTCCGCGAAGTAGCAGTCTAGGCTCGCGGCACACGGATGATTATATTCGAAACATGGTCCGAGAGCGCCGCGATCCCGAACAACGTCCGTCTCCCGAAGCGCTGCTGGAAGCCGCGCGCCGGGAGGAGAGCGCCAGCGGCAAGCTGAAGATCTTTGTCGGCGCCGCCCCCGGCGTCGGCAAGACCTACCAGATGCTGCAAAGCGCCCACGCCAGGCGCAAGGCCGGCATCGATGTCGTGGTCGGCTTCGTCGAGACGCATGGCCGCGCCGAGACCGAGGCGCTGGTGCGGGGGTTGGAAGTGATCCCGCGCAAGAAGCTCGACTATCGCGGCCAGATCGTCGAGGAGATGGACCTCGACGCCGTGATCGCGCGGCGGCCGAGAATCGCCCTGGTCGACGAGCTCGCCCACACCAACGCAGCCGGCAGCCGCCATCCCAAGCGCTATCTCGACGTGGAGGAACTGCTCTCCCACGGCATCGATGTCTACACCGCCGTCAACATCCAGCACATCGAAAGCCTGAACGACGTCGTCGCCCAGATCACGCATGTGCGGGTGCGCGAGACGGTGCCGGATTCGATCTTCGACCGCGCCGATGCGATCGAGCTGATCGACCTTACGCCCGACGATCTCATCCAGCGGCTGCGCGAGGGCAAGGTCTATGTGCCCAAGCAGGCCGAGCGGGCGCTGGAGCACTATTTCTCGCCGGGCAATTTGACGGCGCTGCGCGAGCTCGCGCTACGACGTACCGCCGAACGGGTCGACGAGCAGCTTCTCACCCACATGCAGGCCAACGCCATCGCCGGCCCCTGGGCCGCCAGCGAGCGCATCCTGGTCTGCGTCAGCGAGGATCCGCGCGCGGCCGGGCTCGTGCGCTACACCAAGCGGCTGGCCGACCGGCTGCATGCCCCGTTCACCGCGATCTCGATCGAGACGCGGCGGTCTCTGCAATTGTCAGACGACGAGCGCGACCGGCTCGCCGATACGCTGCGGCTGGCGGAATCGCTCGGGGGCGAGGCGCTGACCATTCCCGCGGTCGGCCGCCGCATTGCCGACGACGTCATCAATTTCGCGCAGGGCAACAACGTCACCCAGATCGTGATCGGCAAGTCGACACGCTCGCGCTGGTTCGAGATGACGCGCGGTTCCGTCGTGCATGATCTGGTGCGCCGCGCCGGCAATATCAGCGTCCACGTCGTTCCCGGCGACGAGCTGCCGGACGAGGCAGCGCCCAAGACGGCAGTGCAGACCGCCGCGCGCTCGGAGCCGTTCAATCCGCTGCCCTATCTGAAGGCGATCGGCATCGTCTTGCTCGGCCTTGGCGCCGCGGAGCTGCTTCAGCCGCGGTTCGGCATCGAGAACGTTGACCTCGTGCTGCTCACCGCGGTGGTGGCGGTTGCGGTCCGGTATGGCTTGTGGCCGTCGCTGCTTGCGAGCATCGCAGCGTCGCTCGCTTATAATTTCTTCTTCCTGCCGCCGGTCTACACCTTCACCATCACCGATCCGACCAACGTCGCGGCGTTCTTCTTCTTCATGCTGATCGCGATCCTGGTCTCGAATGTCGCCGCGCGCGTGCGCACGCAGGCCGACACCGCGATCGGCCGCATCAGGACCACCGAACAGCTCTACGCCTTCAGCCGCAAGCTCGCCGGCACCGCCACGCTCGACGACGTGCTGTGGGCCACCGCTTATCAGATCGCGCTGATGCTGAAGGTCCGCGTCGTGCTGCTGTTGCCGGAGGATGGGCTCTTGACTGTGAAATCCGGCTATCCGCCGGAGGACCAGCTCGACCAGGCCGATCTCGCCGCTGCCAACTGGGCCTGGAGCAATGATCGTTCCGCCGGTCGCGGCGCGGATACGCTGCCGGGCGCCAAGCGGCTGTTTCTGCCGATGCGCACCGGGCGCGGCCCGATTGGCGTCATCGGCATCGACAACGACCGCACCGGCCCGCTGTTGACGCCGGACCAGCGCCGGCTGCTCGACGCGCTGGTCGACCAGGGCGCGCTCGCGATCGAGCGCGTGCTGCTGGTCGAGGACATGGACCGTGTCAAGCGCACCGTCGAATCCGAGCGGCTGCGCTCGGCACTGCTCACCTCGATCTCGCATGATTTGAAGACGCCGCTCGCCTCCGTGCTCGGCGCCGCCTCGACCATGCGCGATCTCGCCGGCGCGCTGTCCGACACTGAGAAGCGCGATCTGCTCGCGACCGTGATCGACGAATCCGAGCGGCTCAACCGCTTCATCGCCAATCTGCTCGACATGACCAAGCTCGAATCCGGCGCCATCGTGCCCAACACGGCGCTGCACGATCTCGGCGAGATCGTCGGCAGCGCGCTGCGACGGGCATCCAAGATCCTGACTGCGCACAAGGTCGAGCTGGTGCTCGCCGCCGATCTGCCGATGCTCCAGCTCGATGCCGTGCTGTTCGAGCAGGTGCTGTTCAACCTGCTCGACAACGCCGCGAAATATTCGCCGCCCGATACCATGGTTTCGATCCGGAGCCAGCGCGAGCGGGATCAGGTGGTGCTCCAGGTCGCCGATGAAGGCGCCGGCATTCCGCCCGACGAGCTCGAGAGCGTGTTCGACAAGTTCTATCGCGCGCAGAAGGGCGATCATGTCCGTCCCGGCACCGGACTCGGGCTCGCCATCTCCCGCGGCTTCGTCGAGGCGATGCGGGGCACGATCTCGGCTGCGAACCGTACCGACCGCAGCGGCGCTGTGCTCACCATCCGTCTGCCCGTCCCGGCACAGACCCACGCATTGGATACCGCCGCATGAGTGCTGCCCCGATCAAGGTTTTGGTGATCGACGACGAGCCGCCGATCCGCAAATTGCTGCGGATGGGGCTTTCCACACAGGGCTATGAGATACTGGAGGCGTCGAACGGCAAGACCGCATTGGAGAAGCTCGCCGAAGAGCCGGCGCTCATCATCCTCGATCTCGGCCTGCCGGACATCCAGGGCCACGAGCTCTTGCGCACCATTCGCGCCCGCAACGAGGCCGTGCCAATCGTGGTGCTGTCGAGCCGCGGCGATGAGGCTGGCAAAGTGCAGGCGCTCGATCTCGGCGCCGATGATTATCTGACAAAGCCGTTCGGCATGGACGAACTCTTGGCGCGCCTGCGCGCGGCGCTGCGGCATCAGCTCCAGGTGCAGGGCGAGCGCCCGATCTTCCGTACCGGCGAGCTCTCCGTCGATCTCGTCCGTCGCATCGTCAAGCTCGGCGAGCGCGACGTTAAGCTGTCGCCGAAGGAATACGACCTCCTGCGCGTACTGGTGCAGCACGCCGGAAAAGTGCTGACCCATCGCTTCCTGCTCAAGGAGCTCTGGGACGAGCTGACCGACGCGCAATATCTCCGCGTCTATGTCCGGCAGCTCCGCCAGAAGATCGAAGCCGACCCGGAGCGCCCGCAATATGTGCTGACCGAGACGGGGATCGGCTACCGGCTGAAGGCAGGGGATTGACTCCGTCGTCATTCCGGGACGCGCCTCTTGGCGCGGGCCCGGAATCCATTTTTCGGCTAGGCATGCTTGTCGCGATGGATTCCGGGCTCGATGCTCCGCATCGCCCCGGAATGACGAGCTATCCCGCCTTCCGATGCCGGGCCGGCGACCGGTGCGCCTTCTTCGCACTGCTCTGCCGCCCGGTCGCCCGGCGCGCATGCGGCTTCGCCGCCGTCTTCTTCGCACCGCGTCCCTTCAGGCTCTGCTTCAGCGCGTCCATCAGGCTGACGACGTTGCTCGGGCGCTCCTCGGGTTCGGGCAGCTCGATCGTCTTGCCGCTCGCCTTGCGCTTGACGAGTGCCTTCAGCGCGGTCTCATACTCGTCCTTGAACTTCGACGGGTCGAAATGCGCGGCCTTGGTGTGCAGGATGTGGCCGGCAAGCTCGACCATGTCCTTGGTGATCTTCGGGCTCTTGATGTCGTCGAAGAACTGGTCCTCGTCGCGCAGCTCGTAAGGGAAGCGCAGCGTGGTGCCGAGCAGGCCCTTGCCGAGCGGCTTGATTGCGATGATGTGCTCGCGATTGGTGAGCACGATTTTGGCGAGTGCCACGCGCTCCTGATCCTTCATGGCATCGCGGATCACGGCAAAAGCATCGACCGCGGCCTTGCCTTCGGGGGCGATATAGTAGGGGTGGTCGAGATAGCGCTGATCGATCTCATCACGCGGCACGAAGCTCTCGATGTCGATGGTGTGATTGCTCTCGATTTGAACGGCTTCCAGCTCCTCTGGCTCGATCTCGACATATTTGCCCTTGCGCAGCTCATAGCCGCGCACCTTGTCCTCGCTCTCGACGACGTCGCCGGTCTCGGAATCGACCATCTGCTGTTTCAGCCTGTTGCCGGTCTCGCGGTTGATCATGTGAAACCGCGTCTTCTCGGCGGCCGTCGTCGCCGGGTAGAGCACGACCGGGCAACTCACAAGCGACAGTTTGAGTATTCCCTTCCAATAGGCGCGCGGGGCCATTCCATTCTCCAATGTTTTCAATGCGTTTTAGGAACCCCAACCTCTCGACTGGGTTTTGGTTCCGGGTGGGAGTTTTGCCGTGTTAGGCTTCGACGCAATTAGAGAATGCGGGACCGGTCGTGCTGCGAAAACTCTCCACCTATCGACAGAAGCGTGATTTC
The DNA here is from genome assembly GCF_015624505.1 of Bradyrhizobium commune. Taxonomy (NCBI): domain Bacteria; kingdom Pseudomonadati; phylum Pseudomonadota; class Alphaproteobacteria; order Hyphomicrobiales; family Nitrobacteraceae; genus Bradyrhizobium; species Bradyrhizobium commune. The sequence continues at coordinate 1,697,688 of NZ_CP061379.1, forward strand.
GAGAGGACGCCGGAGCCCTCCGGCGAGGCCGCAGTGGCGCCGTCGAAGCTGCGGCGTTTCGTGATCCAGAAGCACGACGCGACCCGGCTGCACTACGATTTCCGGCTTGAATTCGACGGTGTGTTCAAGTCCTGGGCGGTGACGAAGGGGCCCTCGCTCAATCCACACGACAAGCGGCTGGCAGTCGAGGTCGAGGACCATCCGCTCGACTATGGCGATTTCGAAGGCACGATTCCGGAAGGCCAGTATGGCGGCGGCACCGTGATGCTGTGGGACCGCGGCACCTGGGAATCCGACGATCCCGAAGCCGGCTTCAAGAAGGGCGACCTCAAATTCACCCTGCACGGCGAGAAACTGCATGGCAGCTGGGTGCTGGTGCGCATGCGTAATCGCGGCGGCGAAAAGCGTACCAACTGGCTGCTGATCAAGCATCGCGACGAATACGCCAGCGAAGACGAAGATATTCTGGCCGAGGACAAGTCGGTCGCCTCCGGCCGCGCGATGGCGCAGATCGCGGACGGCAAGGGCCGTGCACCAACGCCGTTCATGCTGGCGAAGGGCGCCAAGGGCAAGGCGGATGCGGTCTGGCAATCGAACCGCGCAGAGGAGACGAAAGGGCGGACCGTCAAACCCGCGCCGCGCACGGCGTTGAAGGGAGGTGCGGCGCCCAAGAGCAGGACTGGTAAAAAGGCGACGACGTCCACGACCGCCAAGAGCGTCTCGGAGATGCCGGATTTCGTGGCGCCGCAGCTTTGCACGCCGGTCGAGCGGCCACCGTCCGGCGATCGCTGGTGCCACGAAATCAAGTTCGACGGTTACCGTGTGCAGCTCCGGGTCGAGGGAGGCAACGCGACGCTGAAGACGCGGACGGGGCTCGACTGGACTGACAAGTTCGCCGCGATCGCGAAGGAGGCAAATGCGCTGCCCGACGTCATGATCGATGGCGAGATCGTTGCGCTGGATCATAACGGTACGCCGAATTTTTCGTCGCTCCAGGCCGCGCTGTCGGACGGCAAGACCGAAGACCTGATCTTCTTCGGCTTCGACCTCTTGTTCGCCGATGGCCTCGATTATCGGCGACTGCCGCTCGGCGCGCGCAAGGCGCGGCTCAAGGAGTTGCTCGCGGCGCGCAAGCGAAAGTCGAACCAGATCCGCTACGTCGAGCATTTCGAGAGTGATGCCGACACGGTGCTGCAATCGGCGCTGAAGCTCGAGCTCGAGGGCGTGGTCTCGAAAAAGCTCGACGCGCCTTATCGTTCGGGGCGGACGGAAAGCTGGACCAAGACAAAATGCCGCGCCGGCCAGGAGGTCGTGATCGGTGGCTGGAAGACGACGGCCGGAAAGTTCCGCTCGCTGATGGCCGGGGTCTATCGCGGCGATCATCTCGCCTATGTCGGCATCGTCGGCACCGGTTTTGGAGCCGACAAGGTCAAGCGTATCATGCCGTTCCTGAAAGAGGCGGCATCGAGCGAAAATCCCTTCGGCGGCAAGAACGCGCCGAAGAAGACGCGCGACGTGCACTGGCTGAAGCCGGAGCTGGTCGCCGAGATCGAATTCGCCGGCTTCACCGCCGACGGAAATATCCGCCAGGCCGCGTTCAAGGGCCTGCGGCAGGACAAGCCGGCTGAGGAGGTCGAGGCTGAAATGCCCGCAGATACCAGGCTTGCGCAGCCGACCGCCAGAAAGCGCGCCCCGGCAAAATCCGGAAAAGCAAAGGACGCCGGCACCGCCGAGGTGATGGGCGTCGCGATCTCAAAACCGGACAAGGAGCTGTGGCCCGACGGCGGCGACGGCGAGGGCGTCACGAAGCTCGACCTCGCGCGCTATTTCGAGGCGATCGGTGACTGGATGATCACGCATCTGAAGGGGCGTCCCTGCTCCATCCTGCGCGCGCCCGATGGCATCGGCGGGGAGACATTCTTCCAGCGTCACGCCATGCAGGGTGGCTCGAAGCTGCTCGAGCTCGCAAAGGTCTCGGGCGAGCGCAAGCCGTATCTCGAGATCAACCGGGTCGAGGGGCTCGCCGCCGTCGCGCAGATCGGCGGCCTCGAGCTGCATCCATGGAATTGCGCGCCTGGTGCCTATGACACGCCGGGCCGGCTGGTGTTCGATCTCGATCCTGCGCCGGACGTCGCTTTCGCCGATGTTGTCGAGGCCGCGAAGGAGATGCGGCAGCGGCTGGCCGACGTCGGCATGGAGAGCTTTTGCAAGACCACCGGCGGCAAGGGCCTGCATGTGGTGGTGCCGCTGCTCTTTGGGACGCGCGACAAGGTCAGCTGGAAGGAGGCCAAGGCCTTTGCGCAAGGAGTCTGCCAGTGGATGGCGAATGACGGTCCCGAGCGCTATCTGCTCAACATGTCCAAGAAGCTGCGCAACGGGAAGATCTTTCTGGATTATCTGCGCAACGATCGCCTGTCGACGGCGGTGGCCCCGCTGTCGCCCCGCGCCCGCGACGGTGCCACGGTGTCGATGCCGGTGACCTGGGCGCAGGTGAAGGGTGATCTCGATCCGATGCGGTATACGGTGCGGACGGTGCCGGGGCTGCTGGCGCGATCGAAGGCGTGGGATGGATACGATGATGCGGCTGCGTCGATCAAAGCTGCAATGAAGACGCTCGCGGCGAAGAAGTAGGGTGGGCAAAGCGAAGCGTGCCCACCAACTTTCTTCCTCTCGGCGAAGAAGGTGGGCACGGCGCTTTGCGCCTTTGCCCACCCTACAAGGTCCGTACTAGATCCGTCCCAGCAGTAGCAATATCAACAGAATGACAATGACGAGCCCGAGGCCGCCGCCGCCGTAATAGCCGGTGCCGTAGAACGGTCCGCCGCCAATGCCGCTGAAGCCGCCGAGCAGGGCGATGACCAGGATGATGAGAATGATGGTGCCGATAGACATACGAATCTCCTCCAGCCCTCTGTTGAAAGGGTTGCTTGCACTTGTCCCGTTGTGCGAGGGCAACTTGCCGCACGCTTGATGGTTCCGGTTTTGAGACGCGGCCGCGCGGGCCGAGTTGCATGGAACCTTTGCCTTTCCACTCGGCATGACTAAGTGAGAGTCAGTCAGCACGGGACAGGGTTATGTCAGCGCCGCTCATCGTTTCCATTCCGCATCGCCTTGGCCGCGAAGAGGCCGTGCGCCGGCTCAAGACCGGGCTCGGCCGCGCCGCCGCGAGCATTCCCGTGATGCTGGTCGAGGAGGAGCGCTGGAGCGGCGACAGCATGAATTTCCGCATTCGCGCGATGGGACAAATCGCGACCGGTCAGGTCGATGTCGCCGATGACCACGTCAAGGTGCAAGTGGTCTTGCCGTGGCTGTTGCAGCGTTTCGCCGAGATGGCGCAGGCTGCGATCCGCAAACGCGGGCAGCTGCTGCTGACCAAGGATGAGGGAAAGTGAGTTCAGGCGCCCACACGCTGCCGTGGAGGCCTGATGACACTTGTTGTTCGCGCCTCGAGAACCGCCGCAGGAAAATCGCGGAACACCCGTGCTACCGGTAGTTCGTTGCCGGCCAGTCCCGGCGCGGCATAGCCGGTGATATCGACGGTCGCGTCGAGACTCTCGGACACGGGCCATTCCCGGCCCGCCTGTGTGAATGGCGCGAACAGACGTCCGACGACGACGATCACGGCGTCGCGGTCGCGACGACGGGCGAAGGCGATGACATGGTCGGCATGCGCGCCGCGGACCTCCAGCGGCTGGTAGTCGCCATGAGCAAACACATCTGGGAGCGCGTTGCGTAACTTGAGGAGATATCGGATCCAGGCGAGCTTGAGCTGTCCGTCTGGCCAGGTCTTGATCAGGCCGCTCCAGTCCGGGTTGTCCAATAACGCCAGCGCCACATATCGAGCGGAAAAATCCACGGGCCGGCGATTGTCGGGATCGACCAGCGACAGGTCCCAGAATTCGGTGCCCTGGTAGAAATCGGGCACGCCGGGCAACATCGCCTTGAGCGTGAGCTGGCTCAGCGAATTCAACGTGCCGAGCAGCGCGATGCGGCGCGCCAGGGTTTCTAGCGATTCCAGGAATTCGGCTGATACCGCAGGATCGAGAATCTTCTCGATGTAGCTCTTCACGCCGCTCTCATACGCCTCATGCGGATTGAGCCAGCTCGTCTCCTCCTTGCCCTCTCGCGCGGCCTTGAGCGCGTAGGCCTGGATGCGTTCGACGAAGCTGGCATCGGTCAGCCCCTGAAGCGGCCAGGCGCCGAGCAGCGTCTGGTAGAGCATGTATTCGAACGTCGCCGACGGCGCGCGCAGGTTGCCGCGGAGCGCGAGATGCTCTGCGTTCAAGACTTTCCAGCGTGCCACGGCGCTTCCCCACTCGCCGGGAATCTCGCCGAGTGCCGTGATCCGCGCGCGGGCATCCTCGCCGCGCTTGGTGTCGTGGGTCGCGGTCGCCGTCATGCCGTGCGGCCACTCTTTCGCGCGTGCCTTCATCGCTTCGTGGAAGGCAGGGATTGCGAGGCCGTGGCTTGCGGGATCGCCGCCGACTTCGTTCAGGGCGAGCAGGCGGTGGAATTGATAGAAGGCGGTGTCCTCCAGCGATTTCGCCATCATCGGCCCGGTGAATTGCTGCACCTTGAGCGCGAAGCGGCGCACGCGCGGGGCACTGTGTGGCGGGCGGCCCGGCTTGAGCAGATCCATGGTCAAGGCATCGCGCAGGAAGTCGAAAATGCCTTCGTCGGTGGCGAACCATTCCGCGCGCGCCCGTGCGATTGTGTCGTCGATCAGCTTGCGGTCATGCGCGATCGGCGCGGCCGTCGTGAGATAGGTGCGGTAGACCGGGAAATGCAGCACATAGAGCTCGAGCGCTTGCCGCAGGCTGTCGGCGGAGAAGTCGCGTGTTGAATAATGTCCGTTGGCGATGCGCGCGAGCAGGCGCGTCAGAACGGTGAATTCGCTGGTCAGCAAAGTTTCCAGCACGCGCCGCTTGGCGTCCTTGACGTAAGGCGCAAGCCGCGGCGGCCGGTTGCTGATCTGCCGCCAGGTCTCGTCCAGCGCCTCCAGTCCCTTGGGATCGACCAGGACTTGCGTGATGGCGTTCATCCACTCATAGCCGGTGGTGCCCTGCACGCCGGCGAAATGCGGCAGGCGCTCGTGCTCGCACAGGATCTTTTCGATCACCGTATAAAAGGGCTTGGCGTTGCCTTGGGCGTCGCGGACCAATCGGTGCAGCCGCTGGCAATATTGCGCGGGATCGCGCAGGCCGTCGATGTGATCGAGACGGATACCCTGCAGCCTGCCGTCGGCGACGAGCTGCTTGACCAGCCGGTGCGTGGCGGCGAAGGTGCTCGCGTCCTCGACGCGCAGGCCGGCGAGCCCGTTGACGTCGAAGAAGCGCCGATAATTGATATCGCTCGATGCAAGCCGCCAATGGCCGAGCTTGTAATGCTGGCGCTCGAGCAGGTGATGCAGCGCCAGCGTCTGCGCCGGGCGGTCCTTGGCGGCGCGATAGGCGGCAAGGCCGTGTGCGATGATATCGGCGCCGCCCGAGATGTCCTTGAGCTCTGCCTTGAAGGCGGGCGCCTCCTTGCGGTTCGGCCGGCGCAGACCCGTATAACGCGCCGCAAGCGACAGCAGACGCTTGCCGGCTTCCGTCTCCGCCGCATCTGCTTCCTTCACGATCAGCCGCAGCAGCTCGCCATATCGCTCGGGCGCGATCGGCAGCCGATGCTCAAAGTACCAGGCGGAAAAGCTGCCTTCGTCGGCATCGTAGCGCAGCTCGATGTCGCCGCGCTCCAGTGCCTCGCCATAGGAAGAACCAAGGATCGGCAGCAGCACACCGCCACGGGCGCGGTGGGGCAAGAGATCCCAGTCGATATCGAAAGCGGCTGCGTGCGGCGAAGTCGGTCCCCATTCCAGCACGTCCAGCCACCAGGGATTGTCGGCAAAGTGCACGCCGACATGGTTCGGCACGAAATCGATGATGAGGCCGAGGTCGTGCGTTCTGAGCGCCTCACTCAGTCGTGCAAAGCCGGCCTCGCCGCCAAGCTCGGGATTGAACTGGCTGTGATCAACGGTGTCGTAGCCGTGGGTCGAGCCCTTGCGCGCCTTCATCACCGGCGAGGCGTAGAGATGCGTGATGCCGAGCGCCTTCAGATAGGGCACTACCGCGGCCGCCTTGTCGAAGTCGACATCCGCGGTGAGTTGCAGGCGGTAGGTGGCAAGGGGAATGGCGGGAGGCATGCTAACCTCCGAGACGCCAGACCACCGACCAGGGCGGAAGCCGGTTGCCGGCCGCGCCGCCCCAGATCGGCGTGGCCGCATCATTGTCCGTGTGTGTGATGTCCTTGTCCGACAGATTGGCGGTCAGGCGCAATGTCGCACCATCCTCCATGCGCCAATGTGCGGTCAGCAAGCCGTTGTCGGCGGCCTCGGCAGCGCCGAATCTCGCGCCCTTTAGGCGTGGTGCGATCTCCTTGCGGCGGAGCGTGAGCAGATCGCGCACGAGCGCAAGCCGCGCGTGCTGCTGCGCCGTGCGGCCGGTCCAGTCGAGCACGGCCGATTCCATCGTGGCCGGATCGAGCGGATCCGGCACATCGTCGCCGTATTTTTCGTAAGCCCAGGCATATTCCTGCTTGCGGCCCTTGCGCACGGCGTCCGCCAGCCCGCCTTGGAAATCGCAAAAGAACGGGAAGGGCATCTTTGAACCCCATTCCTCGCCCTGAAACAGCATCGGCACCATCGGCGCGAGCAGCGTCACCGCAAGCGCGGCCTCGATCTCTCCCGGCGTTGCCAGGCTCTCGAGCCGGTCGCCGAGCGGCCGGTTGCCGATCTGGTCGTGGTTTTGCAGAAAGTTGACGAAGGTCGTTGGCGGCAGCTCGCCGCTTGGTTCGCCGCGCGGCTTCTTGCCCCAGAATTCCGAGATCTCGCCCTGATAGACGAAGCCCGAGGCGAGCGCACGCGCGAGGTCCATGCGCGGCGTCTGGTAATCGGCGTAGTAGCCGGCGAGCTCGCCGGTCAGCATCACATGCCAGGCGTGGTGGTAATCGTCGTTCCACTGCGCGCGATATTTGCCGTTCGGTGGCTCCTGCGCGGCATCGAGCAGGCTGGCGCGATTGTCGCCATTCTCCAGCACGAGGTGGATGTGCCGCCCGGTGGCCTTGGCCAGCTCGCCGGCGGCGACGCTGAGCTCCTGCAACATCGACTGCTCGCCGGGGATCGTCATGATGTGGTTGGCGGCATCCAGCCGCAGGCCGTCGAAGCGATAGTCTGTCAGCCAGCACAGCGCATTCTCGACGGCGAAAGCACGCACCTGCGGCACGCGATAGTCGATCGCGCTGCCCCAGGGCGTATGTGCATCGGTGAAGAAAGTCGGCGCGTAGCGACCGAGATAATTCCCTTCGGGGCCGAAATGATTGTAGACGACGTCGAGAAACATCATCAGCCCGCGCCGATGCGCCTCGTCGATCAGCCTCTTCAGGTCTTCGGGTCGGCCGTAGGCGCTGTCGGGCGCGTACCACAGCACGCCGTCATAGCCCCAGCCGCGGCGGCCGGCGAAATCGGCCAGCGGCATCAATTCCAGCGCGGTGATCCCGGTCGCGACGAGATGATCGAGCCTGTCGATCATCGCGCGGTAAGTGCCTTCCGCCGTGAAGGTGCCGACATGCGTCTCGATCAGCACCGTCTCTTCCCATGGGCGTCCGCGCCAGTCCCTGGCGCGCCAGTCGAACGCGGCGTGATCGATCACCTCGCTCGGGCCGAACACATCCTCGGGCTGGAACGCCGAGGCCGGATCGGGCACGTCGATCTCGTCGTCAATTCGGAATTTGTAGCGGCTGCCGGCATCGAGGCCGGCAATCTCGGCTACATACCAGCCATCTTCGCGACGCCGCATGGCGTGACGCCGTTCGAGCAGCAGATCGACGCGCCTCGCGCCGGGTGCCCAGAGGCGGAACGATACGCCGTCCTTCGTCGGCCTGGCGCCGAAGGATGGCCTCATAGCGCCCCCGCGAAAGCGAGCACGGAACGCGGCGGCGCCTTGCTGTCGCTTCCGGGGAGGAAATCGACCGTGTTCAGCTTGGCGTCGGTCGTGTTCAGGATCTGCTGCCAGCTCTTGTATTCGGGCATCTTGGGCAATTTGAATGCGATCTCTTCGGGGGCGGCGTTCAGGACAATAAAGATCGCAGCGCTGCCCGGTTCCATCGGTCCCATCACATAGGAGAGAAACCGCCCCTCAGGGAATTTCCAGTCGCTCTCGGTCATCTCCGCGCCTGCCGGCGTCAGCCACAATGCGCCATAGGAGATGCCGTCCTTGGGACGGCCGTCGAGCCAGCGATGGCTGCGGAGTTGCGAGAAGCGGCTGCGGATGTCGGCGAGATGGGTGACGAAGTCGACCATGTCCTCGCCGTCCTTGCCGAGATTGTCCCAGCCGACCCAGCCGACCTCGTTGTCCTGGCAATAGGCGTTGTTGTTGCCGGATTGCGAATTGCCGACCTCGTCGCCGGCGAGAAGCAGCGGAATGCCCTGCGCCAGCATCAGGCAGGCCAGCACGTTCTTGCGCAGCTGCCGGCGCAGCCCGAGGATCGTTGGATCGTCGGTCGGTCCCTCGACACCGCAATTGTTGCTATGGTTGTCGTTGGAGCCGTCGCGATTGTCCTCGCCATTGGCCTCGTTGTGCTTCTCGTTGTAGCTGAAGAGATCGGCGAGCGTGAAACCGTCGTGGACGGTGATGTGGTTGATGCTGGCGCGCGGCCTGCGTCCGTCATGGTTGAACAGGTCGGAGGATGCCGTCATGCGGCTGGAGATGTCGCCGATCAGGCTGCCTTCTCCGCTCCAGTAGCGGCGCATGGCGCTGCGATAGCGGTCGTTCCACTCCGACCATTGCGAGGGAAACGCGCCGACCTGGTAGCCGCCGAGCCCGAGATCCCATGGCTCGGCGACGAGCTTGACGGTGGCGAGCACCGGATCCTGCCGGATCGCGGTGAGGAACGAGATGCCGCGATCATAGCCGTTCGGCCCGCGCGCGAGCGTGGTGGCGAGGTCGAAGCGGAAGCCGTCGACATGGCAGACCTCCACCCAGTAGCGCAGCGAATCCATCACCATCTGCAGCACGCGCGGATGGGCGAGGTTCACCGAGGAGCCGCAGCCGGTGAAGTCATCATAGTAGCGCGGGTTCTCGCGGTTCAGCCAGTAATAGGAGGCGTTGTCGATGCCGCGATAGCACAGTGTCGGACCGAGATGGTTGCCCTCGGCGGTGTGGTTGTAGACGACGTCGAGCATCACCTCGATGCCGGCATCGTGCAGCCGCGCCACCGTGGTGCGGAAGGAATCCAACGCGTTGTCCTGGGCGTAGCGCGGCTCCGGCGCGAAGAAGGACAGCGTGTTGTAGCCCCAGTAATTGGCGAGCTTCTTCTCCACCAGCACGCGGTCGTCGACGAAGCTGTGAATCGGCAGCAGCTCCACCGTGGTGACGCCGAGCTTCTTCAGATGCTCGATCATCGCGGGCGATGACAGGCCGCCATAGGTGCCGCGCAAATTCGGCGGCACGTCGTCGCGCTTCTGGGTCAGGCCCTTGACGTGAGCCTCGTAGATGATCGTGTCTTCCCAGGCGATGTTGGGGCGGATCTCGCGGCGGCCCCAATTGAAGGTCTCGTCGACCACGACGGCCTTGGGCATGCCGCGCGCATTGTCGCGGCGGTCGAAGGACAGGTCCTCGCGGGGCGAGCCGGTGCGGTAGGCGAAATGCGCATCGCTCCAGACCAGCCGGCCGGCGAGCCGCTTGGCGTAGGGGTCGAGCAGCAACTTGTTGGCGTTGAAGCGGTGGCCGTGCTCGGGTTCGTAGGGGCCGTGCACGCGATAGCCGTAGAGTTGGCCGGGCGAGACGTCGTTGAGATAGCCGTGCCAGACGTCTTCGGTGCGTTCCGGCAGCTCGATGCGTTCAAGCTCGCGCCGGCCCTGGCTGTCGAATAGGCACAGCTCGACCTTCTGCGCGTTGGCGGAAAACAGCGCGAAATTGGTGCCGCGTCCGTCCCAGCTTGCACCGAGGCGAGCGGGCGATCCAGCAGTCAGGCGCATATGTCAGCTTTCCGGAACGAGGAAGATCGCGGCCAAAGGCGGGATAGTGAGGCGGAGCTCGGGCGTCTTGCCGTCAACGGCCTGAACCTCGCCGATGTTCCCGACATTGCTGCCGCCATAATGGGCGGAGTCCGAATTGAATACCTCTTTCCACTTGCCGGCAAACGGCACACGAACGCGATAGTTGCGATAGACGTTGGGTGAGAAATTGACGATCACGAGGCAGCGCGCGTGATCGTCAAATCCCTTGCGCAGCCAGGCGAACACGTTGCGGTTGGCGTCGTTGGTGATCAGCCATTCGAAGCCGGCCTGGTCGCAATCCATCTGATGCAGCGCCGGCACCGCGCGATAGAGCCGGTTGAGGTCGCGGATCAGCGCCTGGATGCCCGAATGGTTCTTGTATTCCAGCAGGTGCCAGTCGAGCGACTGGTCGTGATTCCATTCGCGGCTCTGCGCGATTTCTGCGCCCATGAACAAGAGCTTCTTGCCGGGATGGCCGAACATGAAGCTGTAATAGGCCCGCAAATTCGCAAAGCGCTGCCACTCGTCGCCGGGCATGCGGCCGAGGATCGAGCGCTTGCCGTGCACGACCTCGTCATGTGACAGCGGCAGGATGAAGTTTTCCGAGAAGGCGTAGTGCAGGCCGAACAGGATCTCGCCGTGATGATGCTTGCGGTGGATCGGATCCTTGCTGATGTAGTTCAGCGTATCGTGCATCCAGCCCATGTTCCACTTGTAGCCGAAGCCGAGCCCGCCGAATTCCACGGGGCGCGAGACCTGCGGCCAGGCTGTGGATTCCTCCGCCGCCGTGGTCGCCTGCGGGAAGCGGGCGAACAGTTCGGTGTTGAAGCGGCGCAGGAACGCAATCGCCTCGATGTTCTCGCGGCCGCCATACTGGTTCGGAATCCAGGCGCCGGGCGGGCGGCTGTAGTCCAGATAAAGCATGGAGGCGACCGCATCGACGCGCAGGCCGTCGATGGCGTAGCGCTCGAGCCAGAACACCGCGTTCGACACCAGAAAATTCGTCACTTCGGTGCGGCCGTAATTGTAGATCAGCGTGCCCCAATCGAGGTGGCGGCCCTGGAGCGGATTGGCATGCTCGTAAAGCGAGGTGCCATCGAAGCTGCCGAGCCCGTGCGGATCGTCGGGGAAGTGGCCGGGCACCCAGTCGAGCAGCACGCCGATGCCCTCACGGTGGCAGGCATCGACCAGCGCGGCGAAATCTTCAGGCGTGCCGAAGCGGCTGGTCGGCGCATAGAGGCCGGTCGGCTGATAGCCCCATGAGCCGTCGAACGGATGCTCGCTCACAGGCAGGAATTCGAGATGGGTAAAACCCATGTCGCGAGCGTAAGCCGGCAATTGCTCGGCCAGCTCGCGATAGGTCAGCCATTCATTGTCACCCTTGCGGCGCCAGGAGCCGAGATGGACCTCGTAGATCGACATCGGCGCCGACAGCGCGTTGATGCCGTCGGGCGCCGGGCGGGGACGCGGGAGATGCGCCTCGTCGAAGACGATGGAGGCCGTCTTCGGCCGTACCTCGGCCGCAAAGGCCAGCGGATCGGATTTCAGCGGCAGTCGATGACCGTGCGGTCCGACTATGTCGAACTTGTAGTGGTCACCGGCGTTGGCGTGCGGGATGAACAATTCCCAATAGCCGGCGCCGCGCACCCGCATCGGATGGCGCCGCGAATCCCAGAAATTGAAATCGCCAACCACGGCGACGCGTCGCGCGTTCGGCGCCAGCACGACGAAGCCGATGCCGTCGACGCCGTCGAGCGTCATTGGATGCGCGCCGAGCTTGTCATAGAGGCGCTGATGGGTGCCTTCACCCAGCAGATAGAGATCGAAATCGGTCAGGATTGGCGGAAAGCGATAGGCGTCCTCCAGCTCGACGACGTCGTTGCCGAATTGCGCGCGCAACTGATAGCGTTTGGAACCGTTTGGCAGGGCGCCGATGAACAAACCGGAATCGTGGACGCGATCAAGCTTCGCCACCTCGCCGTGTTCGCCGATTGCCTCGACATTCGAAGCCTCGGGAAGAAACGCGCGAACCACGCTCTTGCCGCCCTCGGGATGCAGTCCGAGATAGTGGAAGGGATCGGAGTGGCGGCCCTCGATGATCGCGTAGGCCTCGGCAGGCAGTTTAGGCATGTGCTTCGCTCTCGGCATTGGACAAAATGCGAAGCAGCCCGGTCAGCGGCGCATTGAGCCCGTCCGGCCGGTGCGACAGCTCGTACTCTACTTCGTCGAACGCGTGATCAAGCATGAAAAACCTTAACAGGCTTTCCGCGGACTTCCGATTGTCCGGCCATAGCCGGCGGTCGGTCATGGTCTCGCGATAGGCGGTGAGGAATGTCGTGGTGGCGCGTTCGCGCCATTCGCCGAGGGCAGCTCCAATGCGGCCCTGCTCGTCGGGGCCGCCCGCGAGCGCGCGATTGAGCGCCGCGGTGGCCGCGAGCTCGATCGAGCGGACGAGGCCTGCGACGTCGCGCGCGGCAGGAGCCTTTCGCCGCTTGTCGGCCAGCGGCAGGCGCGGATCGCCGTCGAAATCGATGATGAAGATGTCGTCCTTCACGATCAGAGTTTGCCCGAGGCGGAAGTCGCCATGATGACGGATGTTCAACCCGCCGATGCCGGATGGCAATAGCGCCGTTAGCCGATCGGCCAGGTCCGCGCGCGCGGCGACGAGGCGGTCGACCAGCGGCCGGTCGGCCTCGCGCAGGCTGTTGCGGCTGTCGGCGAGCCGTTCGAACACCCGCTCGGCGCGCCCCTTGAGGTCCGAGGCCCAGCGCTTGAGGTGAGCCGGCCCGATCGCCTCGGGGGCGAGATCGGCAGGCTTGGCCGCGGCGAGTGCCATATGCAGCTCGGCAAGCCGCCGGCCGGTCTGCGCCAGATGGTGCAGATAGGGAACCTGGTCATGATGCTCGCGGGGGGTGTCGCTCGCCGCCAGCAGCCGCTGCTCGTCGACCTGACGGTCGAGATAGGAAGCGGTCACCGCCCAGCCGTCGCCCTGATTCTCGACATAGGCGTGCAGGACGCCGACGGCGCTGCGACTGTCGCCCTCGACAAGCTCGACGCTGCCGAGCAGCGCCGGCGCATGCGTAAAGCGGGCGACCTCGGTGAGATAATGGCCGATCTCGATCTCGGGATTGACGCCGCTTTCGAGCTGGCGATGGATCTTGGCGACATACTGGTTGTCGACGAGGGCCGTGCTGTTCGACTGCTCGACCGCCCGGATGCGCGCGGGTTCCTTGATGGCGTATTCGGCGAATCGGCTGGTGGCCTTGAACTCCAGTCGCAGATTGTTTTCATCCACAACGAGGTTCTGCGACAAGCCTCGCAGGAAAAGCCCGATGAAGATCTGGTCGGTCGCGACGTCGAGCAGCGTACCTTCGCGCGCGCCCTGGCGCACGGCGGCGAGCGCCTTCGGGTTGAAGCGCTCACGGTCGAACCGCACCCACTCGATTTGCATCGGCAGCACGTAGCGCGTCGTGACGTCGTCCTGCGGTGTTTCAAAGAACGCGATCCAGGGGCGGTTATCACCAATGTCGCTGAACGGCACCGCCGAGGTCAACGTGGCTTTGATGTGCTTGGGATTGTGCTCGGGATACCAGCGTGTCCGCGACAGGAATCCCGGGAGCACGTCGCGCTCGAACACGCCGCGTTCGCGCGCGAGCGACACCCAATTCGAATTAAGCGGCACCACTAGCGTTTCGAACTCGGGAACCGCGCGTGGCGTCACTGGCTCGGACTTGTCGCGTTCCTGAAGCTGGAACCAGTAGAAGCCGTAAGGCCCCAGCGTGATCATGTAGGGCAATTCGCCGATCGCGGGGAAACGCGTGCGGCCGAGCATCTCCTGCGGGATGCGGTCCTTCCATGGCGTGAGATCAAGCTCGGTCGCCTGCGCGGCACGTGACAGATTGGCGACGCAGAGGATCACCTCGTCGCGATATTGCCGGACATAGGCGAGCACGGCGCGGTTGGCCGGACGGATGAACGTCATGGTGCCGCGGCCGAAGGCGAGCGTCGATTTGCGCACCGAGATCAGCCGCTTGGTGGCGCTGAGCAGCGATGACAGGCTGCGCGACTGCGCCTCCACGTTGACCGAATCGTAGCCGTAGACAGGGTCCATGATCGGCGGGGCGTAGAGGCGGGCGGGATCGGCGCGGGAGAAGCCGCCATTGCGGTCCGGGCTCCATTGCATCGGCGTGCGCACGCCGTTGCGATCGCCGAGATAGATGTTGTCGCCCATCCCGATCTCGTCGCCGTAATAGATGATCGGCGTGCCGGGGAACGACAGCAGCAGCGAGTTCATCAGCTCGATCTTGCGCCGGTCGTTGTCCATCAGCGGCGCAAGCCGCCGGCGGATGCCGACATTGATGCGGGCGCGCGGATCGTTGGCGTAGGTGGTCCAGAGATAGTCGCGCTCGACGTCGGTGACCATCTCCAGCGTCAGCTCGTCATGGTTGCGCAGGAACAGCGCCCATTGGCAGATCGCCGGAATGTCCGGCGTCTGGCGCAGAATGTCGGTGATCGGGAAACGGTCCTCCTGCGCGATCGCCATGTAAATGCGCGGCATCAGCGGGAAGTGGTAGGCCATGTGGCATTCGTCGCCACGGCCGAAATATTCCTGCACGTCCTCCGGCCATTGATTGGCCTCGGCCAGCAGCAGCTTTCCCTTGGAATAGGCATCGAGCTCCTGGCGCAGGCGCTTGATGATCGCATGCGTCTCGGGGAGGTTCTCGTTCGAGGTGCCCTCGCGCTCGCAGAGATAGGGGATGGCGTCGAGCCTGAAGCCGTCGACACCGGCGTCGAGCCAGCGCTTCATCACCTGGATGATGGCGCTGACGACGCGCGGATTGTCGAAGTTGAGATCCGGCTGGTGCGAGAAGAAGCGGTGCCAGTAGAACGCGCCGGCTTCGGGGTCCCAGGTCCAGTTGGATTTCTCGGTATCGGTGAAGATGATCCGCGTGCCCTGGTATTTCTGGTCGGTGTCGCTCCAGACATACCAGTCGCGGGCGCTCGAGCCCGCCGGGCTGCGGCGCGCGCGCTTGAACCAATCGTGTTGATCGGAGGTATGGTTGACGACGAGCTCGGTGATGACGCGCAGGCCGCGCTTCTGCGCTTCTTGGATGAAGCGCTTGAAATCCTTCATCGTCCCGAAATCGGGATTGATCGAACCATAATCGCCGATGTCGTAGCCGTCGTCGCGGCCGGGCGAGGGATAGAACGGCAGCAGCCACAGCGCGGTGACACCGAGATCCTGGAGATAGGGCAGCTTCTCGGTTAACCCCGCAAAATCGCCGATGCCGTCATTGTTGCTGTCGGCAAAGGCCTTGACGTGGAGCTGGTAGATGATGGCGTCCTTGTACCAGAGCTCATCCACGACCTCGGCAGCCTCGGCCTTTTTTGTATCGACGGAAGACAGAACGTTCATGGCGTGAATCCTTACGCCAGGCAGCGGAACAACAGTGCGGGATCGCGGTCGGGATCGATCCGCAATCTGATCCCGCCCCATTCGATACGGGACTGTTCGCCGGTGAGGAGATTTTCGAGTGTTGTGACGTGGCGGCGCTCGCCGTCGACGTCGATGGCGAGGTCGCCGAGCGGCAACCAGAATTCGCGCACATGGCGCGAGAGGGCGATGACGACGACGACCGTGTTGGCGGGTTCAGCCGCCTCCTTGGCGAAGGCGATCGTCTCGTCGTCCTCGATATTGAAGAAGCGCAGATCCGCCGTCTGCTGAAGCGCCGCATTCTCGTTGCGGATGCGATTGAGCGCGGTGATGTAGGGCTTGATGTTGCCGGGCTTGTCCCAGTTGCGCTGGCGGATCTGGTACTTCTCGGAATCCTGATATTCTTCGCGGCCGGGGACGGCCTCGTGCTCCAGCAGCTCGAAGCCGCTATAGACGCCGTAACTGCCCGACAGCGTCGCCGCGAGCGCAGCGCGCGACTTGAACGCCCAGGCTTCGCCGCTCTGGAGATGATAGGGCAGCAAATCGGGCGTGTTGACGAACAGGTTCGGTCGATAGAAGTCGCGCTCGGGATAGCGCGTCAGCTCACCAAGATATTGCTCCAGCTCCCATTTCGCGGTGCGCCACGGGAAATAGGTGAAGGATTGCGTGAAGCCGAGCTTGGCAAGCCCCTTCATCAGCTTCGGCTTCGCGTAGGTCTTGGAGAACAGGATCACCTCGGGATGCCGGCGACGGATGTCCTGGATCAGCCACTCCCAGAACGGCAACGGCGCGGTGTCGTGATTGTCGATGGCGAAGATGGTGACGCCGTGGTCGATCCAGAACAACATGGCGTCGCGGAATGCGTTCCAAAGTCCGATCCTGTCGACGGAGGCGAAATCGGGGATGACGATGTCCGAGTAGGGGCCATCCGCGGCCCGCACCGAACGGTCCGGCCGCCACTTGAACCATTCCGGATGCTGCGTCAGCCAGGGATGATCCGGCGAGCATTGCGCGGCGAAGTCGAGCGCCAGCTCGAGACCGTATTCGAGGCAGGTCGCGACCAGCGCGCGAAAATCCTCGATGGTGCCGAGCTCGGGATGCAGCGCATCGTGTCCGCCCTCGGCCGAGCCGATCGCATAGGGCGAGCCGGGATCGCCCTCAGCGGCGACCGGAGCATTGTTGCGGCCCTTGCGGCTTGTGTGGCCGATCGGGTGGATCGGCGTGAAGTAGAGCACGTCAAAACCCATTGCAGCGATCTCGGGCACGCGCGCGATGCAGTCGCGCAGCGTGCCGTGCTGGCCGGGCGTCCGGCTCTGGCTGCGCGGCATCATCTGATACCAGGCGCCAAAGCGCGCTCTGTCGCGGTCGATGATCAGCGGGAAGTTCGGCGAGCGGGTGAGGTCGGGCCGCGACTGGCTCTCCGACATGGCCGCGCTGAGCTCGGTTGCGAGCAGCGGCGCGACGTCACCGCTTTGAAGGTAGTCCTCGCATTGTCTGACGATGACGGCCGCGGCGTCCTGCTGCGCGCCATGCGCCTTGGTCAGGAGGCCGGCGCCCTCGATGGCATCGAGCGTGACGTCGGCGCCGGAGAGCTGCCTGCGTTCGAGCCCATGACGCCAGGTGGCGAACTCGTCGGTCCAGGCCTCGATCGCATAGACATATTCGCCGGGCTCGCCGGGCACGAACGCGCCGGACCAGCGGTCATCGCCGTGATGGGTCATCGGCTCGCGCCGCCACTCGCGCTCCTGCTCGCCGCGCCAGATCAGCGCGGCACTGACCACGGCGTCGCCGTCGCGATAGATATCGGCCCAGACCTCGATCCGCTCGCTCGCGATCCGCTTCACGGCAAAGCGGCCGCCGTCGATCAGCGGATAGACGTCTTCGATGATGAAAGCGCTGCCGGCTGCGGCACTTTCGACAGTTTGAATTGTCTTGTTCACGGTGATGCCATTGACAAGAAAGCAGGAGCCCGTTTCCCTTGTCGGGAACCTACGCTTGGTACCTATATAGAAAGCCGCTTGTGTGTCATTAGTTCCCCCTGGGAACGGCAGCTGCGGTTTGCGCGTTAACCCTGACTAACGTCTTCCGCCACCTCGCTAAAATCGATGTCCCCGGCCAAACAATGGCCTGCAAGCTGCGTGCCGAATGGATCTTTTAGCTCAAGCCCAGATCAAGGGCGTTCAGTCCGAATTTACCGACGCCCTTGGCAAGCTGCGGGTCACCGCGCCCGAGGCGCTCAAATCGATCCTCGACGCGCTGCCGGAGAAGCGGGTCTATCGCTTCGTCAGCGGGCCGGTCGTGGTTCGTGCTCTCGGCCATCCGCGCACCGAACTGGCGGCCATCGGCGCCGCGCCACTGCAATGGAAAGTCACCGTCAGCGGCCAAATCAGCGAACCTAACGTGATCGCGCAAGGCGAGACGCGCGAGCCGGTGATCGCATGGCCCGCGGGCCTGCCGCTCGGCTATCATCGGCTGACACTGACCGATGCCAAAGGTACTACGGAAGAGGTGCCGATGATTGTGGCACCCGAGCGGGCCTTTGGCGGCGATTTCGATCGCGGCTGGCTGCTCGCCGTGCAGCTCTACGGTGTCCGCTCAGACCGCAATTGGGGCATCGGCGATTTCACCGATCTGGCCGGTCTCGTCCGGCTGGCAAAACAGCTCGGCGCCGACGGGGTCGGGCTCAACCCGCTGCACGTGCTGTTCGATAATTATCCAACCGATTGCAGCCCCTATTCGCCGAACAGCCGGTTGTTTCTCAACCCGCTCTACATCGACGTCGAGGCGATCCCGGAATTTTCGGCGGACCTCGTCCCCGATGCGGCGGCAACCGCCGAGCGGCTGCGTGAAGGCGATCGTGTCCCTTATGCGGATATGGCAGCGCTGAAATGGCTGGGCCTGCGCGCCGCCTTTGACAGCTTTGTGAAAAGCGCGAGCGGCGTCCGTCGCAATCAGTTCGACGCCTTTCGCGCCGAGCGAGCGCCGCTGTTGTCCCGCTTTGCCTGTTTCGAGGTGCTGCGCCATCGCTTCACCGGGCCGTGGTGGGAATGGCCGGTCGAATGGCAGCAACCGATTGATGCAAAATGCGCCGAATTGCGCAGCGGTCCCGACAAGCACGAGGTCGAATTCGTCGAGTTCGCGCAATGGACGGCCGACAGCCAGTTGCATGCCGCCAAGGAGTTGGCCGGCGAGCTCGGCATGCGGGTCGGGCTCTATCTCGACGTCGCCGTCGGCGTGCAGTCCAACGGCTTCGATGCCTGGAACGAGCAGACCGCCATTTCGCGCCATCTCGCCGTCGGCGCGCCGCCCGACGTGCTCAACACCGTCGGCCAGGATTGGGGCCTCGCCGGCTTCAACGCCGGCGGTCTTGAAGCGCAATCCTTCGTGCCGTTCGCCGACATGCTGGCCGCTTCGATGCGCCATGCCGGCGCGATCCGGCTCGATCACGTGCTGGGATTGAAGCGGCTTTATCTGGTGCCGCGCGGCTTCAGGCCGGACAACGGCGCCTACGTGCAGATGCCGTTCGAGGCATTGCTTGGCGCCGTCGTGCGAGAGAGCGCGGCCCACAAATGCATCGTGATCGGCGAGGACCTCGGCACCGTGCCGGAAGGTTTTCGCGAGACCATGCAGGACTTTGGCATCTGGTCCTATCTCGTCATGATGTTCGAGCGCGATGATGCCGGCCATTTCCGCAATATCGACCATTACCGGCCGAACGCGCTGGTGACGCTGAACACGCACGATCTCTGCACCTATGCCGGCTGGCGCTCCTTCAGTGATCTCCGGATGAAGCTGTCGCTCGGGCTAGATCCCGGCGAGGACGAACAGGCGCGCTGGGATGCGCTCGGCGCGCTCGACGAGATCCTGCGCCAGAACGGCATCGACGCCAACGACCTCTATTCGGTGCTCGCCTTCCTGTCGCGCACGCCATCGCGCCTGCTCGCCGTGTCGCTGGAAGATCTGCTCGGCGTGATCGACCAGCCCAATATTCCCGGCACGATCGACGAGCATCCGAACTGGCGTCAGCGGCTGCCTGTTATGCTCGACAAGATCGCCGCCAAGGTCGATCTCGCGGCTTTGAAGGCCGCGACGCGGGAACGTTCCTTGACCGGCGTGCGTTGAGAAGTCTTAAGAATTTCTCAGGCGCGCAAACCATTGTCAGAGAAGATCGAGGACTATGCGTTGATCGGCGACTGCGAGACCGCAGCGCTGGTCGGGCGCAACGGCTCGATCGACTGGCTATGCTGGCCGGCCTTCGATTCCGACGCCTGCTTTGCCGCAATCCTTGGTACGCCCAGCAACGGCCGCTGGCTGATCGCGCCGAGCGAGGAGGCGACCAGTATCTCGCGCCGCTATCTCGGCAACACCCTCGTCCTGGAAACGCGCTTCGAGACGAAAGACGGCACCGTCACGCTGATCGATTTCATGCCGCCGCGCGGCAAGGCGTCAGATATCGTGCGACTGGTGCGCGGCGTCGACGGCACAGTGAAGATGCGAATGGAGCTCGTCATCCGCTTCGGCTTCGGTGTTGACGTTCCCTGGGTGCGCCGCTGCGAGGATGGATCGCTGCTCGCGATCTCCGGGCAGGACATGACGGTGCTGCGCACGCCGGTCGAGACCCGCGGCGAGGATCTGACGACGGTTGCGGAATTCGAGGTGGCGGCCCGTGAGACCGTGCCGTTCGTGCTGACCTACGGCCCCTCGCATCTCGATCCTCCCGAGCCGATCGATCCCGAGATCGCGCTCAAGGAAACCGAGGAATTCTGGCAGGAATGGTCGAGCCGCTGCACCCAGGACGGCGACTACCACGATCTCATCCTGCGCTCGCTGATCACGCTGAAGGCGCTGACATTCGCGCCGACCGGCGGCATTGTCGCCGCCCCAACCACGTCATTGCCGGAGAAGCTCGGCGGGATGCGGAATTGGGACTACCGCTTCTGCTGGCTGCGCGATGCGACGTTTACCCTGCTGGCGCTGATGAACTCCGGCTATACCGAGGAAGCCTCCGCCTGGCACAATTGGTTGCTGCGCGCGGCGGCCGGTTCACCGTCGAACATGCAGATCATGTACGGCATCTGGGGCCAGCGGCGGCTCCTGGAATGGGAGGCGGGCTGGCTCGCTGGCTATGAGGGGGCCCAGCCGGTGCGCGTCGGCAATGCGGCGCACGCGCAGCTCCAGCTCGACGTCTATGGCGAGCTGATCGACGCCTTCCACCAGTCGCGGATGGCCAAGCTGAAGCTCGACGAGGAGACTTGGGCCGTCGAGTGCAACGTGCTCAACCATCTTGCCGAGGTCTGGGACCAGCCCGATCACGGCATCTGGGAGCGCCGCGGGCAGCCCAGGCACTACGTCTTCTCCAAGGTGATGACCTGGGTCGCCTTCGACCGCGGCATCAAGAGCGCCGAGACCTTCGGCTTCAAGGCGCCGCTGTTGCACTGGCGCGCCTTGCGCGAGGCCATCCACCGCGACGTCTGCCACAGGGGCTTCGACGCGGACGAGGGCGCCTTCGTCGAGTCCTATGGTTCAAAGTTGCTCGATGCCAGCGTGCTGCTGTTGCCGGCGGTCGGATTCCTGCCGGTGGAGGACCCGCGCATCCGTGGCACCATCGCGGCCATCGAGCAGCACATGATGCGCGACGGCTTTGTGCTGCGGCACGATCCGCGCGAGGTCTCCGAGGAGACGCAGCCGATCGAAGGCGCGTTCCTGGCCTGCACGCTGTGGCTCGCCGATGCCTACGTGCTCTCGGGCAATCTCGACAAGGCGCAAGAGCTGTTCGACCGTGTCGCGCGCCTGGCCAACGACGTCGGGCTGCTGGCCGAGGAATACGACCCTATCGCGCTCCGCCAGACCGGCAATTTCCCGCAGGCGCTGACGCACATCGCGCTGATCAACACCGCGCATAACCTCTCGGCGGCACGGCACGCGAGCGACAAGCCGGCGATGCAGCGGTCGAAGCAGTGACTTAACCGACCCCGTTCCGCTTCAAGATCATCTCCATCGCCTCCGCAAAACCATCCTGCTCGTTGCTCGCGGTGACGTGGGTCGCCTGGTCCTTGACGCTGTCGGTGGCGTTGCCCATCGCGATCGAGGTGCCGCTGACGCGGAACATCGCGAGGTCGTTCTGCATGTCGCCGATGGTGGCGACCGCGTCGGTCGAGATGCCGAGCCGCTTGGCCATCGCCTGCACGAATGTGCCCTTGTTGAAGCCGGGCGGAGTGATGTCGAGGTAGTAGGTCTGCGAGCGCACCGCGGTCGCCTCGCTGCCGAGCGCCTCCTGCATCGCCTTCTCGCAACGCTCCAGCCCTGCCGCATCGGCGCTGGCGCCGACGATCTTGCAGGCGCTGGCGAGATACGGCGAAAAATCCGTCACGATGGTCGGGGTGGAGCGGATCGTGTGCTCTTCATGCGCGACGTATTTTCCGTTCGGGTTATCGATCAGCCATTTGTCGTAGGTGAACAGCCAGATGTCGGCGCCGAACTCGCGGAGGATCTGTAGGCAACGTTCGGCCGCGCTTGCGGAGATCAGGTGCTGCTCGACCGGCCTCATGTCGGGGTCGATGATCGAGGAGCCGTTGAACGGGCCGACCGGCAACCAGAGCGCGAGCGGCTCGATCAGGAAGCGCATGCCGATGGCGGGGCGGCTGGAGGTGATGGTGAAGCCGATGCCGGCCTGGTGCAGCCGTTGCACCGCGCCGCGGGCGCGGTCGGTCAGCGTCTTGTCCTTGGTCAGCAAGGTGCCGTCGACATCGGAGACCACGAGGGAGATTTGCGTCATGGCAGCACCTCAGATTTCATGGCCTCGGATTTCATGGCCTCAGCGTTTCACACCGTCGAATCTTAACTGCCGCACGATGCCGTCCACGATCGTCTCGACGGATTCGTCGATCGAGACGGTGATGACATGCTCGCTCGCCTCGGGCGGCTCCAGCGTGTTGAACTGGCTGGTGAGGAGTCCGGGCGGCATGAAATGGCCCTTGCGGTGCGAGAGCCGGTCGGCGATCAGCTCCTGGCTGCCCTTCAGGAAGACGAAGCGGACGTCGCTGCGTCCACGCAGCAGCACGTCGCGATAGGTGTGCTTCAGCGCCGAGCAGGCAATGATGACGTGCCCGCCCTTGTCGCAGACCCGCGCGATCTCGTCGGCGATGGCGTTGAGCCAGGGCCAGCGGTCCTCGTCGGTGAGCGGATGGCCGGCCCGCATCTTCTCGACATTGCGTGCGGGATGAAAGCTGTCGCCGTCTTCGAAACGCCATCCGAGGCGCTGGCCAAGCAACTCGGCAATCGTGCTCTTGCCCGAGCCCGACACGCCCATCACGATCAACGCACAAGGTGCTTCAACGCCCGCCACGAATCCCCTCCGGAAGCGCGGCCTGGTCGACCAGCCAGACGGTCTCACCATTCGAGCGCGCGCGTACGGCCGGCAGAGTCTCGCCATTGAGGAGGCGCGTCAAGATCGGCTGCTTGTCGTGCCCTGCAATCTCGAACAGCATTTCGCGGCACGAGGCCAGCGCCGGCAAAGTGAGCGAGACCCGCGGCACGAAAGGCGCGACATTGGCTTTGGGCACGCCGACGACCCAGCGCCCGGTCTCCTCGATCTCGGGATAGCCCGGAAACAACGATGCGGTGTGGCCGTCCGGGCCCGCCCCCATCAGCACGAGATCGAATAGCGGCCGGGCCGGATCGAGGCTTTCAGCTCCGTAGAAGGCTTGCAGCTCGCGCGCATAGGCCGCGGCGCTGGCGTCGGGATTTTCAGCCGTTGTCGGAATCGGGTGGATATGCCCTGACGGCGCGCTGCGATCGAGAAAGGCCGCGCGCGCGACCGCCATGTTGTTGAGGGGATCGTTTTCCGGCACGAAGCGCTCGTCGCCGATGAACCAGTGCACGCGATCCCACGGAATCTTGCCGCGATACGCGTCGCTGCCAAGCAACTGATAGAGCTTCTTCGGACCAGAGCCGCCGGTCAGCCCAATCGCGATGCGCCCGGGATTGGCGGCAATGCGCGCCATCACCCGTTCGGCCGCAGCCTGTGCAAGGGCTTCCGCGTCGGCGACGACGATCAGCTTCGGCTGGTCGGCCGCCGCCATCACGAATATTTCCGCCAGCTGCGGCCGTCGCGCCGGAGCAGCTCGTCGGCGCAGGCCGGGCCGTCGCTGCCGGCTTCATAGGTTTCGATGCCATTGGTGCCGGCGTTCTGCCAGGCATCGAGGAACGGCTGTACCGCTTCCCATCCGGCTTCGACGCCGTCGGCGCGCTGGAACAGGATGTTGTCGCCGATCATGCAGTCGTAGATCAGCGTCTCGTACCCGGTCGAGGGATCGGCGCGGAAATAGTCGCCGTATTTGAATTTCATCTCGACGCCGTCGATGGTGATGCTCGGTCCCGGAATCTTGGCGTTGAACTGGAGCTCGATGGTCTCGGTCGGCGCAATGCCGATGGTCAGGAAGTTCTGCGAAAGGCGGTCGACGGTGGTGCCGTTGAACATCGACAGCGGCGCCTGCTTGAACTTGATCGCGACTTCGGTGCGCTTGTGCCCCAGCGCTTTGCCGGTGCGCAGATAAAAGGGAACGCCGGCCCAGCGC
Organism: Bradyrhizobium commune; assembly: GCF_015624505.1. Classification (NCBI taxonomy): domain Bacteria; kingdom Pseudomonadati; phylum Pseudomonadota; class Alphaproteobacteria; order Hyphomicrobiales; family Nitrobacteraceae; genus Bradyrhizobium; species Bradyrhizobium commune. Next base: position 1,721,731 of record NZ_CP061379.1, read on the forward strand.
CAATTGTCGATCATCAATTTGAGCGCGACGAAAGTCTCGGTGGTGCTGCCGGGCTTGACCTCCTCGGTCTTGCGGTAGTCCGGCAGCTCATCATCGCCGATGCGGCCGGCGAGATATTGGGCGCGGACCGAGCTCTTCAGCGCTTCTTCTTCGCTCGGCCGCTGGATCGCGGTCAGAACCTCGGCCTTCTCCGAGCGCACGGAATGGGCGTCGAAACGCGCCGGCGGCTCCATCGCGACCAGCGACATCAGCTGGAACAGATGGTTCGGCACCATGTCGCGCAGCGCACCCGTGGCATCGTAGAACCCACCGCGATGGCCGACGCCGAGCTTCTCCTCCACCGTGATCTGGACGTGGTCGATATGGTTGCGATTCCAGATCGGCTCGAACATGCCGTTCGCGAAGCGCAGCACCAGGATGTTCTGCACCGTCTCCTTGCCGAGATAGTGATCGATCCGGTAGATCTGGTGCTCCTCCATGATCTTCAATAGCTCGGCATTGAGCGCGCGCGCGGTCACGAGATCGGTGCCGAACGGCTTTTCGATCACGAGCCGGCGCCAGGCGCCGTTCTCTTTCATCATGCCGGTGCGGCCGAGCTCGCGCGCGGTCGGCGCGAACGCGGCTGGCGGCGTTGCCAGATAGAACAGCCGGTTGCCACCGGTGTCCTGCGCACATTCCAGCGAATCCAGATGCTCGCGCAGGCGGTCGAACGACGGCGGGTCTTTTGGATCGGCCTCGACGAAGGTCACGCATTCCAGCAGCTTCCGGGCGATGTCGTCATCGATGGGCCGCGTCGCGAATTGCTTCAGGCCCTTTAACAGGCTGTCGCGCAGCTCGTCATCGGACTGGCCCTTGCGGGCCACGCCGACGACGCAGAACTTTTCCGGCAACAAGTGCTCGGCCGCCAGATTGTAGAGCGATGGCATCACCAGCCGATGGGTGAGGTCTCCGGTCACGCCAAAAATGACGAAGGCGCAATTTTCCGGCTTGCGCTTGGCTTGAAGGTCTTTTGTCACGAACTGTACGCCTTCGCTTGCTTGTTGCTCTTACTTCGGCTTCGAAGCGTCCGGCTGCTTCGGCTCCTTGTGGCCGCCGAAACCCGCGCGCATCGCCGAGAGAATTTTTTCGGCGAAGGTGTGTTCCTTGCGGGAACGGAAACGTGTGTAGAGTGCCGCGGTCAGGACTTCCGCCGGCACGGCCTCGTCGATCGCTGCGTTCACGGTCCAGCGTCCCTCGCCGGAATCCTCGACGAAGCCGGAATATTCCGCGAGCTGCGGGCTGTCGGCGAGCGCGGTCGAGGTGAGATCGAGCAGCCAGGACGGGATCACGCTGCCGCGCCGCCAGACTTCGGCGATGTCGGCGAGATCGAAATCGTAACGATGATCGGCGGGCAGCGCATCGAGGTTGGCGTTCTTGAGGATGTCGAACCCTTCGGCATAGGCCTGCATGAGGCCGTATTCGATGCCGTTGTGGATCATCTTGACGAAATGGCCGGCACCGACCGGGCCGGCGTGGATGTAGCCCTGCTCGATGCGGTGATCGCGCCCCTCACGTCCCTCGGTGCGCGGAATGTCGCCGGCGCCGGGTGCGAGTGCGGCGAAGATCGGATCGAGCCGGTCGACCACGGCCTTCTCGCCGCCGATCATCATGCAATAGCCGCGGTCGAGCCCCCAGACGCCGCCTGACGTGCCGACGTCGACATAATGGATGCCGCGCGTCTTCAACGCCTTGCCGCGGCGGACGTCGTCCTGCCAGAAGGTGTTGCCGCCGTCGATGATGACGTCGCCGTCCTGCATCACGCCCGCGATCGTGTCGATCGTTTGCTCGGTGATGCGCCCCGCAGGCAGCATCACCCAGGCGTTGCGCGGCCGCTCGAGTCTCGCGATGAACTCCTCCAGCGTCGCCGAGCCCACCGCGCCGTCTGCGGCCAGGCCGGCGACGGCCTTGGCGTCCTTGTCGTAGACCACGGTCGAATGTCCGTGGCGCATCAGCCGGCGAACGATGTTGCCGCCCATCCGGCCGAGGCCGATCATGCCGAGTTGCATTGAGATAATCCCCTAGTTCAGTGCGTCGTTAAGCGCCGCATTGAGCGCCGCGAGACCCTTCTTGAGCGGACCCTTCAGGTGCACCCGAAGCGCGCGCCGGCCGCGCTCGGTGAGCACGTCGAAATCGCCGCGGGCCTGCGCCGCCTTGATCACGCCGAAGCTCGCCTTCTGACCCGGCACGGCCAGGTCCTTGGCATCGTCAGCGGTGATCTGGAGGAACACGCCGCTGTCGGGCCCGCCCTTGTAGGCCTGCCCGGTGGAGTGCAGGAAGCGCGGGCCGAACTCGGCGGCAGTCGCCAGATGCCGCTTCTCGAGCACGGCCGTCCGCATCTCCTGAAGCGCCTCGATCGTGGCCTTGTCGCGCGCGATGTAGCCGAGCAGGGCGAAGTAGTCGCCATGGCGGGAGCGCGTGATATGCGCCTTCAGCCAGGAGGTGAGGTCGCCATTGGCCCCCATCGCGCGCAATGCGGCGGCGTTGGCGTCGTTGGTGTAGAGGTCGGCCTCAGCGGTGCTGACCACGGGCTGCTCCGGCGGCAACTCGCCGGTCTTCTCGTACGCTGCCGTCAGCTCGCGGGTCTTGATCTTGGCCGCTTCCACGTCCGGCTGGTCGAACGGGTTGATGCCGAGAATTGAGCCCGCCACCGCGGTCGCCATCTCGAAGCGGAAGAATTCCTGCCCGAGATGATCGATCGACTTCATCACGATGCGCACGGCGGGATGACCGGCCGCTTCGAGCGCGCTGAGCTTGGCGTCATGGTCGGCATCCGTTTCGCCTTCGGTGCGGATGTCGATGAAGAAGCGGTCGTTGCCGTAGACTGACGGATCGGCCAGCGGCTCGCCGGCGATCGGGATCAGACCCTTGCCCTCCTTGCCGGTCGATTCCGCGATGAGCTGCTCGGCCCAGGCGCCGAAATCGGCGATCTTCTTCGACGACAGGATCGTCACCTTGTCGCGGCCTTCAAGCCCGGCGAGGCCCATGGCGAGGCCGAGCTGCACGCCGGGGTTCTCAGCTGGCGGCACGTCCGGTCCGCACGAGCGGGCCATCGACAGCGCATGCTTGATCAGCGTCTTGACGTCGATGCCGGCGGTCGCCGCCGGCACCAGGCCGAATGGCGAGAGCACCGAATAGCGCCCGCCGATCGACGGCTCGCCGTGGAAGATGCGGGCATAGTCGAGCTTCGTTGCTGCCTTCTCCAGCGACGAGCCGGGATCGGTCACCGCAATGAAGCGGAAGCCGGTCTTGGCCTTCGGCCCGATCGCCTGCGCGACGCGCTCGTGGAAATAGTCCTTCATCGCGTTCGGCTCGGTGGTGCCGCCGGACTTGCTCGACACGATGAACACGGTGTTGGCGATGTCGATCTTCGCCTCCATCGCCCGCACCTGCGCCGGATCGGTGGAATCCAGCACATGCAGCTTGGGGAAGCCCGCCTTCCTCGCAAAGGTCTCAGCCAGCACCTCGGGCCCTAAGCTCGATCCGCCCATGCCGAGCACGACGGCATCGGAGAATTTCTGGCCCTTCACGCGGCTGGCATAGTCCTCATAATCGGCGACGTCGGCTTTCGCTGCGCTGTCGAGCCAGCCAAGCCATTTGTTTTCATCCGTCCCGGTCCAGACCGATTTGTCGCGCTGCCACAGCCTGCGAATTTTTGCCGAGGCGCGCCATTCCTCGGTGCTCTTGGCGACTGCCTTGCCGAGTCCGTCACTGAGCGAGAGCTGCTGGCGGTCGATCGCAGGGCCGAGCACGGTTGCGCGCTTGTGCGCGACCGCGCCGTAGAGCTTGTCGGCGGCGTCGGCAAACTGCTTGACGCCGTCCTTGACGAGCTCTTCCGTGATCGCATCCAGCGAGATGCCGGAGCGCTCCAGCTCTTCGAGCACACGATAGGCGTCCTCGACATTCTCCTCCAGGCTGTCGCGCGGCTTGCCGTGGTCGCGGAACGCATCGAGCGTTGCCGGCGGCACGGTGTTGACGGTGTCGGGGCCGATCAGCTCCTCGACATAGAGGACGTCGCTGTAGTCCTTGTTCTTGGTGCCGGTCGAGGCCCACAGCATGCGCTGCGGCTTGGCGCCCCTGGCGGCGAGCTTCTCCCAGCGCGGCCCCGAGAACAGGCGCTTGTAATCCTGGTAGGCGACCTTGGCGTTGGCGATCGCGACCTTGCCCTTCAGTGCAGCAAGCCGCTCCTTCTCGGATGGGTCGTTGGCCCGCGCGATCTTCTCGTCGAGCTGCTTGTCGACCACGCTGTCGATACGGCTGACGAAGAAGCTCGCGACGCTTGCGACATGCGACGGATCGCCGCCGCCGGCGACATATTTCTCGAGGCCCGCGAGATAGGCCTCGGCAACCCTGAGATAGACTGCCTTCGAGAACAGCAGCGTGATGTTGATGCTGATGCCGTCGCCGATCAGTGTCTCGATCGCCGGCAGGCCTTCCGGCGTCGCCGGCACCTTCACCATCAGGTTCTTGCGATTGACGTCCTTCCACAGCCGCCGCGCTTCGGCGATCGTGCCGGCGGTGTCCATCGCGAGGTAAGGCGAAACCTCGAGGCTGACATAGCCGTCATGGCCCTTGAGGCGATCGTAGACCGGGCGCAGCACGTCGGCGGCGCTCTGGATGTCCTCGACTGCGACCGTCTCGAACAGATCGGCGACGGTCCGGTCGCCGCGCTTCAGCGCCTTGCCGATCGGGGCGTCGTATTCGTCGGAGCTGCCGATCGCCTTCTCGAAGATAGACGGATTGGACGTGACGCCTTTGACGCCATCGGTGTCGATCAGCCGCTTCAGGTCGCCCTTGGCGATGAAGCCGCGGGCCAGGAAGTCCAGCCAGACGGCTTGTCCGTGCTTTTCCAGTTCTTTGACGGGATTCATGATGATTATTTATCTCCAAGCCTGCGGGCGAGGGGTTTCCGCGCCGGTCCTGACGCGCTATCGTCTAGCTTACATGCTCCCGGGAGGGAACCAATCAAGGGTATTCGCGTCATACTCTCAGTGTAACTCCGTCGCGATCATGACGATCCAGGCGGCAGCGTTGGTTTTGCGTAATAAAGTGCCGTCGGCCGGGATCGTTCGGTCGAGGTCTCCTGCGTAAAGCCTAACTGTCGCGTGACGGAGTGGTCGTCGGCGGATTTCGATCCGGCTGACGGATCGTTGGCTCGGTCGCGAATGGCCATGCTGGGGGAAAGCATGCACATACAGCGTCATGGCGTCGCGCTCGCCGTCGCCGACAGCCCCCAAGCGGTCGCGCCGGCGGTCTGCGTCGACGCATCCCACGATCTCGAAATCGGGCAATGCGTGACGCGCCAGCGGCTGCTGGTCGCCGCGGGCTTCGCGATGACGCTGCTGAGCGCTGGCCTTGCCTTCGATTGGTGGGATAGCGTCGCCTACGACACGGCGTTGGGCTATGCCGGCGTCGCGGTGTTCGGTCCCATCACCTGCTGGCTGATCTGGATGCTGCCGGCCGAGCGGGGTCCGGTGGTGGTCGTCACCGCCTACGGCGTCCGCGATCTCCGCATCGGCAACGACTTTCTGCTGTGGGACTCGATTGCGGAGGTCTCGGCTGACGAATGCCGCGGGCACAGGATGATCGTGCTGACGCCGACGCCGGCCATGCAGCGGCAGCTGTGCACGAGTGGTGCCCAGATGCGCTGCGCGCAGGACGATCGGCAGAGCGGTCGAATCGTTATCCGTTCGGAGGGGTTGGCGACCGATTTTGACACACTGCTGCGTGCTTGCCGCGATTGTCATGCTGCGAGCAATCAACGCACCGCATTGCAGCAGGAAGATGAACGCGGCGCGCAAGACGGTGCTCAAGGCTTCGCCGTACAAGCGTCATAAGTTCGCCGCTCGCGGGTCAGTATGGTGCGGTGCCGGATGGAGCGATCCCCGGTAATGCCCGGATGTTGCGACCGAGTGACATTTTCTGGAAATGAGCCAATATAGATATAGATTCGCACAAATAACAGGCATGTGCCTGTTCGTAACTCAAAGAGTGCCTACGTTGTGCGTTGCGTCGAGTCTGCACCCGGGTGTCCAATGATCGTCATGTGCTCACGCTGATTCGAGACTGGCGCTGAGGAACGGTCCAGTAACTGCTTTCGTTTCAGCTTGTAGCGGAACTCACGCGGAGAGGGATCATGTACAACGATTCTTTATTCAACGCTTTCGCTCGGTCGTTCGAGGCGAGAAGCCAGCACGACATGTCGATGGCGGAATATCTGGAATCGTGTCGAAGCGATCCCATGAAATACGCGAATGCGGCCGAGCGGTTGCTAGCGGCGATCGGCGAGCCCCAGACGATTGACACGGCCAAGGACCCACGCCTTGGCCGTATTTTTTTGAATCGCACGATCAGGACTTATCCAGCCTTCGCCGGCTTCTACGGCATGGAAGAAACCATCGAGCGCATCGTCGGTTTCTTCAGACACGCCGCGCAAGGCCTCGAAGAGCGCAAGCAGATCCTCTATCTGCTCGGACCGGTCGGCGGCGGCAAATCCTCGCTCGCCGAGCGGCTGAAGTCGCTGATGGAAGTGCAGCCGATCTACGTGCTCAAAGCCGGCGATGAACTCTCGCCCGTGTTCGAAAGCCCGCTCAGCCTGTTTGATCCCGATCATCTCGGGCCGATGCTGGAAGAGAAATATGGCATTCCGCGCCGGCGCCTCACCGGCCTGATGAGCCCGTGGTGCTACAAGCGGCTTGAGGCCTTCGGCGGCGACATCTCCCAATTCCGCGTCGCCAAGATCCAGCCGTCGCGGCTGCGCCAGATCGCAGTCTCCAAGACCGAGCCGGGTGACGAGAACAACCAGGATATCTCCTCGCTGGTCGGCAAGGTCGATATCCGCAAGCTCGAGACCTACGCGCAGAACGATCCCGACGCCTACAGCTATTCCGGCGGCCTCAACCGCGCCAACCAGGGCATCCTTGAATTTGTCGAGATGTTCAAGGCGCCGATCAAGATGCTGCACCCGCTGCTGACCGCAACGCAGGAGGGCAATTACATCGGCACCGAGAATATCGGCGCCATCCCGTTCACCGGCGTCATCCTCGCGCACTCCAACGAGGCGGAGTGGGCGAGCTTCAAGGCCAACAAGAACAACGAGGCCTTCATCGACCGCATCTGCGTGATCAAGGTGCCTTACTGCCTGCGGATCACCGAAGAGCAGAAGATCTACGAGAAGCTGATCCAGGGCTCCGAGCTCGCGGCCGCGCCGTGCGCGCCCTCGACGCTGGAGACGCTGGCGCGGTTCTCGGTGATGTCGCGCCTGCGCAAGCACGAGAACTCCACGGTGTTCGCCAAGATGCGGGTTTACGACGGTGAGAGCCTGAAGGAATCCGATCCGAAGGCGCGCAGCGTCCAGGAATATCGCGATGCCGCCGGCGTCGACGAGGGCATGGACGGCGTCTCCACCCGCTTCGCCTTCAAGATCATGGCTGCGACCTTCAACCACGATCCGCAGGAGATCGCCGCCGACGCCGTGCACCTGATGTACGCGCTGGAGCAGTCGATCCGCCGCGAGCAGCTGCCCGAGGAAGTCGAGAAACGCTATCTCGAATTCATCAAGGCGGATCTGGCGCCGCGCTACGCCGAGTTCATCGGCAACGAGATCCAGAAGGCCTATCTCGAATCCTACTCGGATTACGGCCAGAACCTGTTCGACCGCTACGTCGATTATGCCGACGCCTGGATCGAAGATCAGGACTTCAAGGATCCCGACACCGGCCAGCTGCTCGATCGCGAGCTTTTGAACCAGGAGCTGACGAAAATCGAGAAGCCGGCCGGCATCGCCAACCCGAAGGACTTCCGCAACGAGGTGGTCAAATTCTCGTTACGGTCCAGGGCCCAGAACGGCGGCAAGAATCCGACCTGGACCTCCTACGAGAAGATTCGCGATGTGATCGAAAAGCGGATATTCTCTCAGGTCGAGGACCTGCTTCCGGTCATCTCGTTCGGGTCCAAGAAGGACGGCGAGACGGAGAAGAAGCACGGCGAGTTCGTCGCACGCATGGTGGAGCGCGGCTACACCGAGCGTCAGGTTCGCCGACTGGTCGAATGGTACATGCGCGTGAAGCAAGCCGGTTGAGGCGGATGAGAAAGTGGCCATTCATATTATTGACAGGCGCCTGAATCCGGGCGGCAAGAGTCTTGAGAACCGGCAGCGGTTCTTGCGTCGGGCCAAATCCCTGGTGCAGGGCGCCGTCAAGAAGACCTCGCAGGAACGCGACATCAAGGACGTCCTGGAGGGTGGTGAGGTTACGATCCCGCTCGACGGCATGCACGAGCCGCGGTTCCGCCGTGAAGGCGGGACGCGCGACATGGTATTGCCCGGCAACAAGAAGTTCATCGAGGGCGACTATCTCCAGCGCTCCGGCCAGGGCAGCGCCAAGGATTCCGGTCCCGGTGAAGGCGACAGCGAGGATGCCTTCCGCTTCGTGCTGAGCCGCGACGAATTCGTCGATCTCTTCCTCGACGATCTCGAGCTGCCCGATCTCGCCAAGCGCAAGATCGCGCAGACCGAAAGCGAAGGCATCCAGCGCGCCGGCTACACCACGTCGGGCTCGCCCGCCAACATCTCGGTCAGCCGCACGGTCCGGCTCGCGCTTGCGCGCCGCATTGCGCTCAAGCGTCCCCGCAAGGAGGAGCTCGAAGAGCTGGAAGCCGCGATCGCCGCGTCCACCGACGAGGACGAGCGCGCCGAGCTTCTCGCCCAGCTCGCAACGCTGAAGGCGAAGTCGAAACGGATTCCCTTCATCGATCCGCTCGACATCCGCTATCGCCGTTTCGAGATGGTGCCGAAGCCGGTGGCGCAGGCGGTGATGTTCTGCCTGATGGACGTCTCCGGCTCGATGTCCGAGCACATGAAGGACCTGGCCAAACGCTTCTACATGCTGCTCTACGTATTCCTGAAGCGGCGTTACAAGCATGTCGAGATCGTCTTCATCCGCCACACCGACCGCGCCGAGGAGGTCGACGAGCAGACCTTCTTCTACGGTCCGGCCTCCGGTGGCACGCTGGTCTCGAGCGCGCTTCAGGCGATGCACGAAATCGTGCGCGAGCGCTTCAACCCGTCGGACTGGAACATCTATGCCGCGCAAGCCTCCGACGGCGACAATTCCTATTCCGACGGCGAGCTCACCGGCATGCTGCTGACCGAGAAGATCCTCCCGGTTTGCCAGTTCTTCGCCTATCTCGAGGTCGGGGAGTCCGGCGGCAGCGCCTTCGATCTCTCCGATTCCTCACTCTGGACCCTCTATGAGCGTCTGCGCAACAGCGGCGCACCGCTCTCGATGCGCAAGGTCAGCGAGCGCAGCGAGATTTTTCCGGTGTTCCACGATCTGTTCCAGCGCCGCGAAGCCACGCAGGAGAAAGCTGCTCCATGACGGAACGCTTGTTCGAAGGCGCCGATTGGGATTTCCGGACCTTGCAGCGCATCACCGATGCCTGCGAGGAGGTGGCGTTGAAGGATCTCGGGCTCGACGTCTATCCGAACCAGATCGAGGTCATCACCGCCGAGCAGATGCTGGATGCCTATTCGTCGGTCGGCATGCCGCTGTTCTACAAGCACTGGTCGTTCGGCAAGCACTTCGCCTATCACGAGGCGTCCTACCGCAAGGGCCTGATGGGACTTGCCTACGAGATCGTGATCAACTCCTCGCCCTGCATCTCCTACCTGATGGAGGAGAACACGGCGACGATGCAGACGCTGGTGATCGCGCACGCCGCCTTCGGCCACAACCACTTCTTCAAGAACAACTATCTGTTCAAGCAGTGGACCGATGCCGAAGGCATTCTGGACTATCTGGATTTCGCCAAGAACTACGTCATGCAGTGCGAGGAGCGCTACGGCCGTGTCGAGGTCGAGCGCACGCTCGACGCCGCGCACGCGCTGATGTCGCACGGCATCGACCGCTATCCCGGCAAGAAGAAGCTCGACCTGCGCGAGGAGGAGAAGCGGGCAGGGCGCCGGCGCCAGCACGAGGAAGAGGTCTTCAACGACCTCTGGCGCACCGTGCCGAAGGGCGCCTCGAAGACCCGGTCTGCGATCTCCCTCGAACGACGCCGCAAGCTGCTCGGCCTGCCGCAGGAAAATTTGCTCTATTTCCTGGAGAAGAGCGCGCCGCGGCTGGCGCCCTGGCAGCGCGAGCTGTTGCGCATCGTCCGCCACATCGCCCAATATTTCTATCCGCAGAGCCAGACCAAGGTGATGAACGAGGGGACGGCGACCTACGTCCACTATCGCATCATGACGAAGCTGCACCAGCAGGGCCGCATCACCGATGGCAATTTCCTCGAATTCCTGGGATCGCACACCAACGTGGTGTTCCAGCCCGAATTCGACGATCAGCGCTTCTCGGGCTTCAATCCCTATGCGCTCGGCTTTGCCGTGATGCAGGACATCGAGCGCATCGTCACCAATCCGGCTGACGAGGACCGCGAATGGTTCCCCGACATCGCCGGCAAGAACGACGTAATGGGTGTGCTGCGCGACGTCTGGGCCAATTATCGCGACGAAAGCTTCATCGCCCAGTTTCTGAGCCCGAAGCTGATGCGGCACTTCCGCATGTTCCACCTGCACGACGATCCCGAGGAACGCGCCGGCATCCGTGTCGACGCGATCCACGACGAGCGCGGCTTCCGCCGCGTCCGGCGCGAGCTGGCACGGCAGCACGACGTCGGCTACATCGACGCCAATATCGAGGTGGTCGATGTCGATCTCGCCGGCGACCGCCGGCTGATCCTGCATCACCGCGTCATCAAGGGCTCGCAGCTCAACGAGACCGACGCCAAGCGCGTGCTCCAGCATCTCGCCGATCTCTGGACCTACGACGTCGCGCTGATCGAGGTCGACGCCAACGACAAGGTCTTGCGCGAATATGTCGTCAGCCCGCGCCCGATCCCTGCGGCGGTGGCCTGAGGGGACTGGCCAGGCGGCGGGGTGCGCATTGATGTGCCCTCGGCCCTTGTGGGAGAGGGCCGCGTCCGTGGCTGCGCAGCTATGTGGAGCGCTTGGCCGGCTTCTTCTTCGACGCGTTCAGCTCCACCGCCGCGCGGATCAGCGCCTTCAACGCCTTCTCATTGATCTTCTCGCCTTCGCGAATGTCGATCGCGCGCCGCACATTGCCGTCGAGGCCGGAATTGAACAGGCCGGCCGGGTCTTCCAGCGCCGCGCCCTTGGCAAAGGTCATCTTCACGACGGCCTTGTAGGTCTCGCCGGTGCAGATGATGCCGTCGTGCTCCCACACGGGAACGCCGCGCCATTTCCATTCCTCGACCACGTCGGGGTCGGCCTGCTTGATCAGGCCGCGAATGCGCCCGAGCATCTCGCCGCGCCAATCACCGAGCTCCCTGATCCGGCCGTCGATCAGTTTTGAGGGCGACGCTCCGTCCCCATCCTTCTTTGCGGTCACCACCTTCTTCATGATCTCGCCTCGCTCGATGCAGCGCTGCGTCGGCCGACGTAAGGCTGCGCGAACAGATAGAGCCCGGTCGCAAGCAACGGGATCAGCGGCACGAACGCCATGAGCCCGATCCATGTGGCCTGAACCTGCATGATCAGCGCAACGATGTTGGCGCTGACGGCGAGTGTGAAGGCGATGGACAGCCAGCGATGGATCTGCCGAATCCACATGTTCGAACTCAATGGGACCTCCTTTGAGAAATGATTGATGGCCAGGCTAGTCGGCTCGCGCCAGCAGCTCATCCAGCTTGGCAAAAAACTGCTTCCAGCCGGCATGGGCGCCGCCATAGGCCTGCTTCTGGCTGGGGCGGAAGCCCGCTTGCTCGACGCGCAGACGCGTGCCGGCCCCTTGCGGGGTAAGCGTGAACGTCACCACGCTTTTGAGATCGTAGGCCGCGTCCTCATGCGTGAAATTCCAGGTATAGGCGAGCGATCGCTGCGGCTCGATGGCAAGCACCTCGCAGTCCAGCACGCCGCCCCACTCGCCGCGCAGATTGAAGCGATGACCGACCTCCGGCTTGAAGTCGTTCTTCATCAGCCATTCCTCGATCAGATGCGGCTGCGTCAGCGCGCGCCACAGCCGCTCCGGCGGAAACGCAAATTCGCGCTCGATGACCACGGATCGTGTTTCAGTTGCGGCTTCCATCATTGGTCCATCCTCTTCAGCAAATCATCGAGCGCATCGAGCCGGTTCTGCCAGAAGCCCGTCATCTGGCTGCTCCAGTCGATCAGCGGATTGAGCGCGCCGGGCTGTGCGCTGTAGTGCGTCTGCCGTCCCTCGTGGCGGTCGCGCACCAGGCCGGCCTGCTTCAGCGCACTGAGATGCTTCGAGACCGCCGGCTGGGAAACGCCGGATCGCGCCGTCAGTGCTCCGACCGTCTGTTCGCCCTCGTGGCACAGCCGCTCGAAGATCGCCCGCCGGGTCGGGTCGGCGAGGGTCCGGAACAGGAGATCGTGGGTGGCGGACATAGGCAATCCATAACTCACAAGTTATGGATTAATTCATAATCGCAGAGTTATGGATAAGTCAAGCGCGGCTTGGGGGATGTGGTGGCGCTTTACGGCCGCAAATACAGATACCCCTGCGACTGAAGCTCGGCGATGCGGACCACGCCGCCTTTCTCCGCGCTGACGAAGCCGGGGAGCAGATCCTTGAGCGTGACGTTCTGCGTCTTCATCGTGTTGCCGCAAGCGGCAAGCTCGACGCCGTCCTTCGTGAAATTGCTGATCCGCCCGCTGACATCAGGGTTGGCTTGCGCCAAGTGGAACGCCTTCAGCGCCGGCCCGTGGATCACCAGCGCGATCGTGACATGGTCGGGCCCGCCGACGCCGTCGATATGGTTCTGGATGTTGCCGAGCACGAAGTTGACCTTGTCGGCGTCGCTGAGGTGATAGACGACCTTCAGCTTGCTCGACGGTGCGGCCTCAGTGGCGGCCTTCGCGCGCGAGGCGGAGAACGCTGCGCCCAAAGCCGAGATTGTGCTCCACAAGATGTTCCGGCGGTTCATGGCGATCTCCTTGCGACTGCCCCCGCCATTGTCGGAAACCATATCACTTGTGGCGAAGGGCGGCGAGTTCCTTGCGGTCGGTCACGAGCGCGGCGCACTCGTTGTTGTCGGTTCGGTCGAGCCGGAAAACCCCGTCGTCGCTGCCCGCGACCAGCGATCGCTCGGCCTCGTCGTCCGGCTTGTTGTGCAGCCAGACCCTGACGCTTGCGAGCCGCACGATGGCCGACTTGTCGTCCTTCGAGAGTGCGATGCCGATGCCGCCGCCCTCGCAATCGACGCCGCAGCCGAGACGGGTCTCGTTGCCGTCCTTGGTGAACACCACGTGATGGCAGGAGCCGCTGGAGTCGAAATCGCCGTTGCGATTGCGATACCGGAAGCCGAGCCGGAATGAGTTGTGGAGCTGCTTGTCCTCCTCGTCGGTCTCAGCGGAGACCAGAAGCTTCATCGAGGCGACCTTTTGCTTCGGATGCCGGGCCAGATGGTCGGCATCGTAGCGGCGGACGAAGCAGGCATAGGCCGTGTTGCCCGGCGCGCCGGCATACATGCGCGCGTTGAAGGCCTCAGTCTCGGCCTTGCTGGCCTCGCGGATGTCGTCGGCCTCGTCGGCGCGGGCAGCGCCGATGAACGCCGCAAGGGCAAGCGGGACGATGAGGGCAAGCTTCATGATCGCACCGGACGCGTGAGCCGTTGACGGCCCACATCGGGACGGTGGGGCCAACTGGCGGTTAGTCGCAAGCCGCACGTGGCGCGTTCAACTGCACTCCCTCGCGGGGAGCCTCGCGCAAGGTTCCAGGCTTAACCCCTAGGAGGGAGGGGCGCGGATAAGCCCCGGGTTGCTGCAAATGGCTGGAGGCGGTCGAAATGTCCGAAAGTCAGAACTTGCCCAATCTTGCGATCGGCTATTCCCGGGTGCGGCTGCTGACGTTTTTCGGCGTCGGCCTGCTGCTGACGCTGCTCTGCGCTGCGCTTGCATTCAGCTGGCAGCAGGGCAAGAGCATCACCACGTTCGAAGTCGCCGCCTGCAATATCGGCGCGGTGTTTTTCGGCCTTGCCACCTGCAGGATGCTCTGGAGGCTGATCTCAGCCAGGCAGCCGGTGGTCTTCATCAGCCGTGTCGGCATTCGCGACACCAGGCTCGCCGGCGAGACCATTGCCTGGAGTGCCGTGCGGAAGATTTTTCTATGGGAGCAGCGCGCGCAGAAGTTCGTGGTGCTCAAACTCGATCCCCTTGTCGCTGAGCGGTTCTCCGGGGGATTTCTGATGCAGGCCTTGTCGATGATGAACAAGGCGCTCGGCCCTGACAGCGCCATCGTCAACGCGGGCGGCCTGACCATGGACGCCGAAAAATTGCTCGAGACCTGCAAGCGATATTGGGGTGCCGGACGACCGGCCCCATTGGACCACGCCGTGCCCGAGCCTGAGGCGAAGCCGGAGCCTGTCAGCTAAAGCTGTTTTATCCGAACCACTGCAAGCCCAGAGCTCAGAACACCTCTCCCGTAGGGAGAGGTAACCGAACAACGCCTCACCGCAGGCTGGCGTTGAGCTTGTCCAGTGCCGCCGAGCCCGGGCAGAGCGTGTCGGCTTCCAGCGTGTTGAGCGGCGTTTCGACCGTGTTGAGATGGGCGTGCAGATCTTCCGCGTCGGGATCGACGTACAGCAGCCCGGTGACGATCTGCCCCTTGGCGGCGTGCTTCTGGAGGAAGGTCATCGCACCCAGCCGGTCATGCGGATCGTAATCCGCGTCGATCTTGCGCAGCGCGATCTTGCTGCCGTCGTGCTGCTCGACCACCTGCACCGTGCCCGGCGCGTAGTCGACGGCGATCGGGTCGCGGCCGACCAGCACGTCGAGACGGTTCACCGCGTCATTGTGCTCGCGGACATAGTCGAAGCTCTTGGTCGAGCCGGCGTGGTTGTTGAAGGCGATGCAGGGGCTGATGACGTCGATGAAGGACGCGCCCTTGTGGCCGATCGCGGCCGCGATCAGCGGCACCAGCTGGCTCTTGTCGCCGGAGAAGCTGCGGGCGACGAAGGTCGCGCCCAGCTGCAACGCGATCGCGACGAGGTCGATGGCGTTGTCGGTGTTGGTGACGCCCTTCTTGGATTTCGAGCCGCGGTCGGCGGTCGCCGAGAACTGGCCCTTGGTCAGGCCGTAGACGCCGTTGTTCTCGACGATATAGGTCATGTTGACGCCGCGCCGGATCGAATGCGCGAACTGCCCGAAGCCGATGGACGCGGAATCGCCGTCGCCGGAGACGCCGAGATAGATCAGGTCGCGGTTGGCAAGGTTGGCGCCGGTCAGCACGCTCGGCATGCGGCCGTGCACCGAATTGAAGCCGTGCGAATTGCCGAGGAAATAGTCCGGAGTCTTCGAGGAGCAGCCGATGCCGGAAATCTTGGCCACGCGATGCGGCTCGATCGAGAGCTCATAGCAGGCCTCGATGATCGAGGCCGTGATCGAGTCATGGCCGCAGCCGGCGCACAGCGTCGAGATTTTTCCTTCGTAGTCGCGGTGGGTGTAGCCGAGCTCGTTCTTCTTCAGCCCGGGATGATGGAATTTCGGCTTGGCAATATAGGTCATGACACGGCCTTGCGGAGCGGAGTCACCTTGAGGTGATCCTGGTGGTCGCCAATGGCTTTTGCGATGTAGCGCGCGGTAATCGGCGAGCCGTCATAGTGCACGATCGGCACCAGGCGCACCGGATCGATGCCGTTCTCGTTGACGATGAGCTGACGGAGCTGACTGTCGCGGTTCTGTTCGACCACATAGACGAAGTCGTGCTCGGCGAGGAAGCTCGCGACGCTGGAATGGAACGGGAAGGCGCGGATGCGCAGGCGGTCGAGCTGGTGCCCGCGTGCCTCCAAGAGGCCGATCGCCTCGTCCATCGCCGGCGAGGTCGAACCGAAATAGATCACGCCGTATTTGCTCGGCTTTGCCGCATTGGCCTGGAGCGGTCGCGGCACGAGGTCCTGCGCAGTCTCGAACTTGCGCACCAGCCGCTGCATGTTGTCGGCGTAGACCGAGCCTTCCTCGGAATAGCGCGCATAGCGGTCGCGCGAGGTGCCGCGGGTGAAATAGGAGCCCTTGGTCGGATGCGTGCCGGGATAGGTGCGGTAGGGAATGCCGTCGCCGTCGACGTCGAGATAGCGGCCGAAGTCGCGGCCCTCGTCCAGCATCTCCGCGGTCATGATCTTGCCGCGGTCGTACTGTCGCGCATCGTCCCATTTCAGCGGACGGCAGAGCCGGTGGTTCATGCCGATGTCGAGGTCGAGCATCAGGAAGATCGTGGTCTGGAGCCGCTCGGCGAGATCGAAGGCCGCCGCCGCGAACTCGAACCCCTCGGCCGGATCTTCCGGGAACAGCAGCACATGCTTGGTGTCGCCGTGCGAGGCATAGGCGCAGGCGATGATGTCGCATTGCTGGGTGCGGGTCGGCATGCCCGTGGAGGGGCCGGCGCGCTGGATGTTCATGATCACGGCCGGGATCTCGGCGAAGTAGGAGAGGCCGATGAACTCGGTCATCAAGGAGATGCCGGGGCCGGACGTGGCGGTGAAGGCCCGGGCGCCGTTCCAGGACGCGCCGATCACGATGCCGATCGAGGCCAGCTCGTCTTCGCCCTGCACGATGGCGTATTTCGCCTTGCCGGTCTCGGGATCGTGCCGGTACTTCCTGCAATGAGCGGTGAAGGCCTCCGCCACCGACGAGGACGGTGTGATCGGATACCAGGCGCACACGGTCGCGCCGCCATAGACGGCGCCGAGCGCCGCCGCGCTGTTGCCCTCGATGAAGATGCGGTCGCCGACCTTGTCGGACTTCTTCACCCGCAGCCCGATCGGGCATTTCAGGTTTTGCAGTGCCCAGTCGCGGCCGAGATGCAGCGCATGGACATTGGAGGAGAGCAGCTTCTCCTTGCCCTTGTACTGCTCGCCGATCAGTTGCTCGATCAGCTTCGGGTCCATGTCGAGCAGCGCCGAGAGGCTGCCGAGATAGATGATGTTCTTGAACAGCTGGCGCTGACGCGGATCGGTGTAGGTCGAGTTGGTGATCGCAGTGAGGGGAACGCCGATCACGGTGATGTCGTCGCGAAACTTCGTCGACGGCATCGGCTTGGTGGAATCGTAGAACAGATAGCCGCCGGGCTCGATGCCGGCGACGTCCTTGTCCCAGGTCTGCGGATTCATCGCCACCATCATGTCGACGCCGCCGCGCGCGCCGAGATGGCCGGCCTCGGTGACGCGGACCTCGTACCAGGTCGGCAGGCCCTGGATGTTGGAGGGGAAGATGTTGCGCGGGGACACCGGCACGCCATGGCGCAGGATCGCGCGCGCGAACATCTCATTGGCGCTGGCCGAGCCCGAGCCGTTGACGTTGGCGAAACGGACGACGAAGTCGTTTACGCTGCTGATCGGCTTTTTGTCGGACATGTCGAACCTGCGTAGGTCATCTCGATGAAATATTTCTGCATGTCCCAGGCTCCGGTGGGACAGCGCTCGGCGCACAGCCCGCAATGCAGGCAGACGTCCTCGTCCTTGACCATCACACGTCCGGTCTTGAGATCGGAGGACACGTAGAGATCCTGGTCCGGATGCGGCGAGGGCGCCTTCAGGCGATTGCGCAAATCGTCTTCCTCACCGTTATTGGTGAAGGTGATGCAATCCATCGGGCAGATGTCGACGCAGGCATCGCACTCGATGCAGAGCGAGGTCGAGAACACGGTCTGGACGTCGCAGTTCAGGCAGCGCTCGGCTTCGCCCAGCGCCAGCTTGACGTCGTAGCCGAGCTCGACCTCGGTGCGGATGTCCTTCAGCGCGATCACCTTGTCGCGGTGCGGTACCTTGAAGCGCTTGTCGTTGGAGATGTCGTTGTCATAGCTCCATTCGTGGATGCCCATCTTCTGCGAGGAGACGTGCACCTCCGGCAGCGGCCGTTCGGTGATGTCCTCGCCCGAGAGCAGCTTGTGGATCGACAGCGCGGCGTCGTGGCCCTGCGCCACCGCCCAGATGATGTTCTTGGGGCCGAAGGCGGCGTCGCCGCCGAAGAACACCTTTGGATTGGTCGAGACGAAGGTCTTTGGGTCGACCTTGGGCATGTGCCATTTGTCGAATTCGATGCCGCAGTCCTGCTCGATCCAGGGGAAGGCGTTCTCCTGGCCGACGGCGACCAGCACGTCGTCGCACTCAAAAGTCTGGTCCGGCTCGCCCGATGGCACGAGATTACGGCGGCCCCTGGCATCGTATTCGGCCTTCACCTTCTGGAAGGTGACGCCGGTGAGCTTGCCATTGTCGTGGATGAAGGCTGTGGGCACGAGGAAGTTGAGGATCGGAATGTCCTCGTGGATCGCGTCCTCTTTCTCCCAGGGCGAGGCCTTCATCTCCTCGAAGCCGGAGCGCACGATCACCTTGACGTCTTCGCCGCCGAGGCGGCGCGCGGTGCGGCAGCAATCCATCGCGGTGTTGCCGCCACCGAGCACGATCACGCGCTTGCCGATCTTGTCGGTGTGGCCGAACGACACCGAGGACAGCCAGTCGATGCCGATATGGATATTGCCGGCCGCTTCCTTGCGGCCGGGAACGTCGAGCTCGCGGCCACGTGGCGCGCCGGAGCCGACGAAGATCGCGTCGTATTTTTCGGCGAGCAGCGTCTTCATGCTGTCGATGCGATAGCCGCCCTTGAAGTCGACACCGAGACCCAGGATGTAGCCGGTCTCCTCGTCGATGACCGAATTGGGCAGGCGGAATTTCGGGATCTGCGTCCGCATCATGCCGCCGGCCTGGGGATCGCCGTCGAACACGGTGCAGTGATAGCCGAGCGGCGCGAGATCGCGCGCCACCGTCAGCGAGGCCGGGCCGCCGCCGACCAGCGCGATGCGCTTGCCGTTCTTCGCTGACGGTTTCGGCAGGCGCTGTCTGATGTCGTCCTTGAAGTCAGCGGCGACGCGCTTGAGGCGGCAGATCGCGACCGGCGTTTCCTCGACGCGTCCGCGGCGGCACGCGGGCTCGCAGGGACGGTCGCAGGTGCGTCCCAGAATTCCGGGAAACACGTTCGACTGCCAATTGATCATGTAGGCGTCGCTGTAGCGGCCTTGTGCGATCAGTCGGATGTATTCGGGAACCGGGGTGTGCGCAGGACAGGCCCACTGGCAATCGACCACTTTGTGAAAGTAGTCGGGGGCCGCGATGTCGGTCGGTTTCATTCCTACCCTCGTCCGCGCAGGCTCAAAGACCCGGCGGCCTCTTCTTGAGCTTGTCGGACGCTTAACGCGCGTCGATCTGGTTGATCTGGTTTCTGAATGACGTCATTGGGTTAGCTTATTAGAACCGCTCCGAAGTACAACGGCAAATTTTCGCGATCACGGCCTTTCATGGGAGCTGCGCGCGAACAGCATTAATGGCAATGCGCAACCAATGCGGCGGTGCAGCATGTTGCGATGCGTGTGAGCGTCAGCCGCGCGCGATGTCGCTCTTGATGTCGCCCTTGGCGAGGTCCCACATCAGCGCATAGGTACCGACCGAGACCGGCACCGGCAAGGGCGATGCGGCTGGCCCGGTGAAGCGCTCGGCGATGGCGGTCGAGACCGCGCTGACCTGCGTGCCGTCGATCAGCACGAACCAGTCGCGCGCCCCTTCGTTGCGGATAGCTGGAATCTCGGGCGTTGCGCCCGACAATTCTGGCTCGCTTTCGAGCAGATGCATTGAGATGATGCCAGGAAGCTTCTCCGGGGCCAGCTTCTCTTGCAGTGCATCACGCCAGGCGCCTGCGTTGTCGGGCGTCGGCCGGAGCCGCACCACGCCGAGCGCGGCGCCGCGGCCGGTGCCGCTGCTGATCGTGATGCGCGCGACCACGCGCAACATGTTCTTGAAGCGCGCCATGGTCTGGCGCGACCAGTCGGTCGGGCTTGCGAGCCGCGCCCGATAGGCGGGGCTGTCGAGCACGTCGAGCGTCGCGGTCGAATACAGGCAGAGATATTTGGGATTGGCCGCGTGCGCGACATAGCGCCGCGCCTCCAGAAAACCCTCGATCGCAACGCGCTCTTGCAGATGCTCGCGATCGTACCAGCGGTTGAACTCGGCTTCATCCGAAACGTCGATGTTCATCGACGTCAGCAACATGCCTGTCCCGGCGAGCGGCATTGTGGCGTCCCCTTATTGCGGGATCTTGGACGCGAGGTCGGCGATCGACTTCATCACCGCATCCCTCACGCCGGCATCATAGAGCGAATGTCCGGCTTCTTCCACGATGCGAATCTCGGAACCCGGCCAATCTCTCGCGAGCGCGCGCGATGTCTCAGGCGGGCACAACAGATCGTAGCGGCCCTGCACGATGATGCCGGGAATGCCGGCGAGCCGGCCAGCGTTCCGCAGCAACTGGTCTTCGCTCATGAAGGAATTGTTGACGAAATAATGCGCTTCCATGAACGGCGTCGCCGGCAGCGTGCGCCAGACGTTCAGTGACGCCAGGTCGATCCGCGTCTTCGCCGGCTTGTGCTCCGACAGCGTGCGCTCGGTGTCGTGCCAGGCCTGCGCCGCAGGTCCATGCACGGCCGGATCGGCATCGAGGATGCGGCGCCAATAGGCCTCGACCGGCCGGTCCCGTTCCTCCGGCGGCAGCACGCCGAGAAAATCCTCGTACAGCGCCGGATAGAATTGCGACAGGCGCGAGGTGAAGCCGGTCACGACTTCGGCCCGCGTGCCCAGGAAAGTCGCGCGCAGCGCGATGCCGGAGACACGCTCGGGATGGGCTTGCGCATAAGCCAGCGCCAGTGTCGCGCCCCAGGAGCCGCCGACCACGATCCAGCGCTCGAAGCCGAATTTTTCGCGGATCTTTTCCATGTCCGCGATCAGATCCGGCGTGGTGTTGTGCTCGCGCCAGCCCTTCGGCCGGCTGCGGCCACAGCCGCGCTGGTCGAACAGCACGGCGCAGAAGCGATCCGGATCGAACAGCCGGCGATGGTCGGGCTGGCAGCCAGAGCCGGGCCCACCATGCAGATAGATCGCTGGGATTCCATCAGCGCGGCCGATGCTCTCGACATAGAGCTCGTGGCCGTCGCCGACATCCAACATGTCGGAGGTCAGCGGCGCAAAGGAATCGGCGCGCTTGACGGAAGCGGCCGCGTCGGCGTCAGGCGTCATTCTCGGATTCCAGGGTGCCGCCGGCGAAATTGCGGTAGAGGAAACGGTTGGTCTCGCCCTCGGCCTCGCGCTCGGCTTGCTTGAAGATGTTCTCGTGCAGCGGCGACAGCGCGCATGCCGGGTCGGTGTTGGCGGCATCGCCCGTCAGCGCAAAGGCCTGGCAGCGGCAGCCGCCGAAATCGATCTCGCGGAATTCGCAGGATTTGCACGGCTCCTTCATCCAGCCGGTGCCGCGATAGCGGTTGAAGGCGTCGGAGTTCTGCCAGATCCAGGCGATCGAATGGTTGGAGCGCACGGACAGGAAATCGAGCCCGGTGATGCTCTCGGCGGCGTGGCAGGGCAGCACCTTGCCGGCCGGCGAGATGTTGAAGAACTGCCGGCCCCAGCCGCCCATGCATTTCTTCGGACGCAGCGCGTAGTAGTCCGGCACGACGTAGTCGATTGCGAGCGTGCCTTTGAGCCGCTCGCGCGCCTCCTCGACGATGCGGGTGCATTCGTCGAGCTGCGCCACCGTCGGCATCAGCGCGGCGCGATTTTTCAGCGCCCAGCCGTAATACTGGACATTGGCGACCTCGAGCCGGTCGGCGTCGAGATCGATCGACATCTGGATGATCTCGGGAAGCTGGTGCAAATTCTGCCGGTGCATCACCGCGTTCACGGTGAGCGGCAGATCGAGCTCGCGCGTCCATTTCGCCACTTCGAGCTTCTTGCGATGCCCGTTCCTGTAGCCGGCAACGCGATCGGCGAGACCTTCTTCAACGCCCTGAAATGAGATTTGCACATGGCAGAGGCCGGCATCGGCCAGCTCGCCGAGCCGCTCGCGCGTCAGCAGCACGGCCGAGGTGATGAGGTTGGTGTAGAGGCCGACGTCGCTGGCATGCTTGACCAGCTCGACGAGGTCTTTGCGCGCGGTCGGCTCGCCGCCGGAGAAATGCACCTGGAGCACCCCGATCTCGGCGAGCTCGCTCAGCACCTTCTTCCATTCCTCCGTGGTCAGCTCCTTGCCGGAACGGTCGAGCTCGACCGGGTTGGAGCAATAGGGACATTGCAGCGGGCAGCGATGGGTGATCTCGAGCAGCACCGCGAGCGGAATACCGAAGGTCTCCGCGGTCGAGCGGCTCTTCTCCAGCACCGCGAGACTGTCGCTGGCGTCGGGCGGGATGGAGCTACCGAGCACGTCGGTCATGACGTCTTCTCCCGGGCTTCGGTGAGAAAACCCTTGTCGGCGAGATCCTGGAGCATGGCAATGACGTCGGCCAGGATCGCCTCGCGCGGGGCTGCGTATTTCGCCGCGAGCTGATCGGACACGTCACCAACACTGCGCTCGCCATCGCAGAGCTGCAAGACCTCGACCGCGATCTCGTCCGGCGCCAGCACGCGTTCCGGCGCCAGGATCACCCAGACCTTGCGCGTCTCGTCGTATTTCAGCCTGGCATGCCGCGGCAGCACCGGGCGGCTTGCCTCGCTGACGCTGATGTGACGCGGCCCGGCCATCGCTCTGATCCCTAGTTCGCTTTTTTAGTTTCTTGGGGCACGAACGCACCCGGCGGAATGTGGCCCTCGACATAGGCGTGCTGGAGCGCATCGAGCTGCACCCACAGCACATTGGTCTTGAAGATCAGTGCGTTGCAGACCTGCGCGCGCTGCTCCGGCGTCGTGGCGTGCGCCTTGACATAGTCGAGCGCGAAGCCGGCATCGCGTGGCGCCTGCGCCAGGCGGCGCTTGAAGTAGCTCATGATATCAGGATTGACGAAGTCGTAATGCTCCAGCATGCCGGAGATGCGCTCTTCGTGCAGGTTCGGCGCGAACAGCTCGGTGAGCGAGGAGGCGATCGCCTCCAGCTGGCTCTTTTCGCGGCAATAATGCACATAGGCTTCCACCGCAAAGCGCGTCGCCGGCAAGATGCCTTCGGTCGATTCGACGTAGGCCGTGTCGAGGCCGAGGCCTTCGGTCAGCTTCAGCCAGCGCTCGATGCCGCCTTCGCTGCCGACGTCGCCGTCATGGTCCTCGATGCGGTGCCGCCATTCCAGCCGCGTGGCGCGGTCGCGGAAGCGCGAGATCACCACCGCGTCCTTGATCGGGATCGTGCTCTGGTAATAGTAGCGGTTCAGCGCCCAGGCCTGCACCTGGCCCTTGCTCAGCTCGCCGCCGTGCAAGAGCTTATGAAACGGATGCAGGCTGTGATAGCGCGTCGCTCCGATATGGCGCAGCGTCGCCTCCAGCTCCTCGGCCGAGTTGAGGCGGATGTCCTTGCCGACCGAGAGCGCGGTCATTCCTGTCATGCTCATTCCAGTCTTGGACGCGGCATTCACAGCACGATCTCCGTTCCGTCGGCGGGGATCTGCCAGCCTGCCGCCTCGACGGCTTTGCGTTCGGGCGAGGCGGGCAGCAACGCCGGGTTCGAGTTATTGATGTGCAGAAACATCTTCCTGTCGATCCCGACGTCGGCGAGCCGCGCGATCGCGCCGTCGTCGCCGGACATTGCGACATGGCCCATGCTCTTGCCGGTCTTGTGGCCGAGCCCGCACCTGATCATCTCGTCGTCGCGCCAGACCGTGCCGTCGAAGAACACCAGCGCCGCGCCGTCGAGCTCGGCCTTGAGCGCGTCGGTGATTTCGGCGCAGGCGGCGATGAAGTAGAAGCATTTTCCCGTCGACTTGTCGGTGATCTTGAGGCCCAGCGTATCGCCGTCGCCGGTCGCGCCGCCGGGATGGGCCTTGCCTTCCAGATACCAGGCCGATTTTCCGGGCACCGCAAAGGGCAGCATCTCGAGCCCCGCGCGCGCGCCGTCCGGCAGTCGCGGCTCGAAGGGCTCGTGGATGTCGATCGGCTGGCGCCGCACATTCTCCTCGTTCAGCACGTTGAAGATGCTGTTGTCCCTCAGGATCGCCAGCACCTTCTCATGCGCATAGACCGTGAAGGGCGAGCCCTCGCGCATCGAGAGCAGGCCGGCGACCGCATCCACCTCGCCATTGGTCAAAATCACGCCCGCAATCGGGGTGTGGCGCAGCGCGCCGGCTTTGGGGTGCAGCTGCGGCGTGGCGTTCAATTGCTGGCGCAGATCAGGGGAGGCGTTGATCAGAAACCAATGCGCGCCATCGCCGCTGAAGGCGACCGAGGCCTGGGTTCGAACAAGCTCCTGGCCATTCTCGCGGGCCGCCCGGCAGCCCTCGCAGCCGCAATTCCATTGCGGGACTCCGCCGCCGGCTGCGGCGCCCAGGACGACGACGCGAAGCATGATCCGTCTCCTGGAGGCAACGTCGCGAGGTGGGTCTCAGGCCGACACGGTTTCTGTCGACAAACTTTCTGTCTTCCGGAAACCTATCGTGACCGAAAGAACCACCTGCGCGGAACGCGAACTCACCAACCCTTACTTGCGGGTGGCGCTCACATACATGTTGATTTCCATGCCGCAGGGCACTTCGACGATCTTCGGGGTCTTCCAGGCCATTTTGGCTCTCCATTTTCGCGAATTCGGACGTATCCGCCCAAGGACTAAATTACTGCGGGCGGAAAAGTTCGCCAGTTAAATCTTGGCGAGCAGGGCCATGTTGCGTCGCGAAAGTTGCTGTCGGAACATCGCCTGCCGTGATGCAGCCTTGCGCCCGGCGCATTCGGTCGCGAACCCTGTCCTGATAAAGCAGTTGTGAGTGCAGTGCAGCTTTCATTCCGGTACAGGCGCCTTTAGCTGGATCTCGTGATGCCCAAATATTTCTTCAACACCCGTATCGGCGATGAGTTGATCGTGGACCCCGACGGCGAGGATCTGCGCAACCCCGATCGCGCCTGGGAGGTCGCCCGCCAGATGATCCTGGAGGTGCTGAAATCCGAGGGGACCCAGCCGGCCCTGATGGAGGCGGTGATCGAGGTCACCGACGATGACGGGGAGATCGTGCTGGAGTTTCCCTTCACCGAGGCCCTGCTGGACATGCCGGACCAGTCCGCGACGCGGCACTGAGGCGGGCATTAGAGGCGCGAGAAACCCACTCTCTCCACGTCATGGCGAGGAGCCCTTGCGACGAAGCAATCCAGACTGCCTCTGCGGAGGGATTCTGGATTGCCTCACTTCTGTTCAGCCCGGGGACATAGCTTACACCTGTTCGGGGACATGGTTGACACTTTTGGATCATCCTAGATCGATCGCCGCGATCTGGTGCGCGGCGAAGAAGATGCCGAACCTGCCGTCGGTATTGAGTGGACGGATCGCAAGCCGTTCGCCGCGGAAGGCCTGCGGAACCTTCCACAATTTGCCTTTGAAGCTGACATAGGCCTTGGTGGTGGAGACGGAACGGACGACCTCGTGCTCGTCGTATTCCACCGCGGGCAATCTGTCCGGCATTTCCCGCGAACTGGGTTGGTACCGGCTTGCCGGAACGTTGTAGTTCAAAGCCTCATGCGGCCGATCGAGATTGTAGACGGCTCGCCATTGGTCGAATGCGCGCTGCACCTCGGCAAGGTCGCGGTAGCGCCTGAAGGCAAATACCTCGGCCTTCAGCGTGCGATGGAAGCGTTCGTTCTTTCCTCGGCTCTGCGGATGATACGGCCGGCTGTGGATCACCCGGACGCCAAGCTTCAAAAGCCAGACCGTCAGCCCGGTCCAAGGGTCTTCAAGGGTGAAGCCCCAGGGGCCGCCATTGTCGACGAACATCGCATCGGGGAGGCCGTACCGGCGGAATGTCTCCCTCAGATGCCCTTGCACGGTCGAACCTCGCTCGTTGTCACAAGCAGCCAGGCACAACGAGAACCGCGAGTGATCGTCCAGCATCGTCAGCGGGTGGCAGGATACGCCGTCCTCGAGTGGGCTGTGTCCCTTGAAGTCCATCTGCCAGAGCTGATTGGGTGCCTCCTTCTCGAAGCGGATGTAGGGCTGTCCAGGTCTCCCCGCAGGTTCGCTCACGCGATCGTAGCGACGCAGGATCTCGTGCGTCGTCGATATCGCCGGCACGGCTTGCCGGTCGCGCTTTAGACGATGCAAAATCTTGCGCGCCCCCCAGGCCGGGTGGACATCGCGCAAGGCCACAATCTGCTGCTCGATCGCAGCCTCAGTACGATCCGGGCTGTGATGCGGCCGGCGCGAGCGATCGGCCAGCGTCGTATCCCCTGCATCATAGCGCTCGATCCACTTGTAACCAGTCTGGGCACTAATCCCGAACTGCCGGCACAGCTTCCGCCGGTTCACTCCTTCCTGCTTAGCAAGCATCACAAACTCGCGCCGCTGGTCCATGACAGACACCTCTCGCCACGGCATGGCTCGCCCCCTTGTTCGACGAATCCAGCCGATTTTGATGTGTCAACCATGTCCCCGAACAGGTGTAAGCTATGTCCCCGGGCTGAACACTTCGCTCGCAATGACGGAGGTATCCCTGCGAAATCCGCATGACTTTGGCCCGTTCCCGGCGCTAAAAGACGCCGGTCATACGGAGCAAGTCATGCAAGATCTCTGGCGCCTGTCGGCCGCCGACCTCGCCACCCTCGTCAAAGCCAAGAAGGTCTCTGCCCGGGAGGCCGCCAAGGCCGGCCTCGACCGGCTCGATGCGGTCAATCCCCAGCTCAATGCCGTGATCGACCACCGGCCCGAGGACGTGCTCAAGCAGGCCGAGGCCGTCGATGCCGCGATCGCCCGGGGCGAAGACCCCGGCGTGCTGGCCGGCGTGCCCGTCACCATCAAGGCCAATGTCGACCAGGCAGGCTTTGCCACCACCAACGGCCTGAAACTCCAGCGCGACCTGATCGCGCGCGAGGACAATCCGGTGGTCGCCAACTTCCGCAAATCGGGCGCGGTTCTCCTTGGGCGCACCAATTGCCCCGCCTTCTCCTATCGCTGGTTCACCACCAACCTGGTCCATGGCGACACCAGGAACCCGCGCGATCCGTCGCTGACGCCGGGCGGCTCGTCCGGCGGCGCCGGCTCGGCGGTCGCGGCCGGCATCGGCCATATCGCCCACGGTACCGACATCGCCGGCTCGATCCGCTATCCCGCCTATGCCTGCGGCGTCCACGGCCTGCGCCCGACCTTGGGCCGCATCCCCGCCTTCAACGCGGCGCTGCCGGAGCGCCCCATTGGCCCGCAGATCATGGCGGTGTCGGGCCCCTTGGCGCGCACCGTCAACGATCTGCGCATCTCGCTCGCTGCGATGGCGGCGCCCGATGTGCGCGATCCCTGGTATGTGCCGGTGCCGCTGCAAGGCCCCGCGCGGCCGAAGCGCGCCGCGATCTGCCTCAACCCGGACGGCCTTGCCACCAAGCCTGAAGTGAAGGCGGCCGTGACCGATGCCGGCAAGCGGCTGGAGCGTGCCGGCTGGACCGTCGAAATGATCGACAACACGCCGCCGATGCGCGAGGCGGTCGAGTGGCAGCGCAAGCTCTGGCTCGGCGACGGCTACGAGGCGCAGCTCGAGATGGCCGAGCGCGAAGGCGATCCCGGCGCGCTGGCGTGCCTGCGCGGCAATCGCGCCAAGGTCACGCCGATGGACCAGGCGAACTACGCGATGGCGCTGACCCGCCGCGCCACGCTGACCCGCGACTGGATGCTGTTCTTCGAAACATATGCCGTGGTGCTGACGCCGGTCTCCGGCGAATTGCCGTTCCCCGATCATCTCGATCGCAAGGACTCCGAATCCTTCGAGCGCGTCTGGGAAGCGCAGATGCCGCAGATCGCCACGCCTTTCATGGGATTGCCGGGCCTCGTGGTGTCGACCGGACTTGTCGGCAAGATTCCGGTCGGCGTTCACATCGTCGCCGGCCGCTATCGCGAGGATCTTTGTCTCCTTGCAGGCGAAGCGATCGAGGCGGGCGGCGTGCCGCCGTCGCCGATCGACCCCGTGGGTTAGCGATGTCCGCGATCTACGACTTCAAGGCCAATTCGCTTGCCGGCGACGAGGTGCCGATGCGCCACTTCGAGGGCCAGGTGCTCTTGATCGTCAACACCGCGAGCAAATGCGGCTTCACGCCGCAATATCGCGGGCTGGAGGATCTGCATCGCGATCTCTCGCCGCGCGGCTTCTCGGTGCTCGGCTTTCCCTGCAACCAGTTCGGCGCGCAGGAGCCGGGGCAGGCCGCCGAGATTCAGGCGTTCTGTTCCACCAATTACGACGTCACCTTTCCGCTGTTCGAGAAGATCGACGTCAACGGCGCCCACGCGCATCCGCTGTATGAGTACCTGAAACGCCAGCAATCCGGACTGCTCGGCTCCTCCATCAAATGGAATTTCACCAAATTCCTGGTGGACCGTGCCGGCAAGGTGATCGCGCGCTACGCGCCGACCGCAAGGCCGGAAGGATTGCGGCACCAAATCGAGACCCTGCTATGAGCGAGACAATCATGAGCGACGAATTTCCCGACCGCCTGTCGGTCGACCCGAACAGCCCCTATTACAACGCCGACATCCTGTCGCGCGACGTCGGCATCCGCTTCAAGGGCATCGAGAAGACCAATGTCGAGGAGTACTGCATCAGCGAAGGCTGGGTCCGCGTCGCCGCAGGCAACGCCAAGGATCGCTACGGCAACCAGCTGACCATCAAGGTGCATGGGCCCGTGGAGCCGTATTTCAGGGACAAGAAGTAGGCGGTCGCTGCCGTCATTGCGCGACGGCCGTGCCAAACACTCAGTGTCGTCCCGGCCTAGTGCGCAATTGCGCACGGGGGCCGGGACCCATAATCCCAGGGAGGAGTTACGCTGGCCACTCCGAATCTTCGCGACAACTCAATCTTGTGGTTATGGGTCCCGGCCTTCGCCGGGACGACGGTTAAATGTGCAGCGAAAGCTCGCCCGCTCAGCCCCGCTGAAGCAACGGCCTTAGCGTGCGGATGTCCGTGACTCCCTCGATCCCATAGACCGACTTGATCAGCTGCTCCGCCTTCTCGGCTCCGACCACCGGCGCAATGAGATCGCGGGCCTTGTCGATGACCTCGTCGCGCGTCATCGGGTTGCGCGGGGTGCCGCGCACCGCGGTGACGCGTTCGGAGAGGCGGCTGCCGTCGGCGAGCTCGATCTCGACGATGGCGACGCGCACCGGCAGCAGCTTTGCCAGCTCCTCGTCACGCACCAGATTGATCTTGGCGCGCTCCTTCAGCACCGCCGCATCCTGCATGCGCGGCTTGTCGTGGGCGGCGTGGAAGGAGGCGGTCTTGTCGAGCAGCATCACGGCGACCATGTGCTGCAGGCAGATGTCGGGGATGTCGCGGTTGTCCACGACCTCGGCGACCGACGGCGCCAGCCGCACCGTCACGCGCTTCACCTGATCGGTCTCGAACGCCTGCTTGCTGCGGATCGCATAGATCGCATCGAGCGGTCCCTGGATCGGCGAGCCCACCGTCCATTTCTTGATGTCGGTGCCTGCGATCTCGTAACGCTCGCCGAGCTTGTCGACGAGCTTGCCGGGCTCCGCTTTCGGCGCATAGGCGAGGAAATAATTGTCCGGCCCCGAGAACACGTCGTCGACGCCATTCCAGTCTGAACGCACCAGCAAGGCCGAAGTGACGCCATTGCGCGCCGGCATGCCGGCGAACACAAAACCCTTCTCGATATGGTCGATATCGCGCCGCCACACGATGAAGCCGGAGGATTGCTGCGCGGCATAGTCGAGCACCCAGCGCATCCTTCGCGCGTCGAATCCGGCGACGCAGGCGGCTGCCGCGGACGAACAGAAGGTGCCGGAAATGCTGTGCGTGCTCAGCGTGCTTTCGTAGCTGAAATCCGCGCCGCCCATCGCCATCACCACGCGGGTGCCGACGTCGTAGCCGAGCGTCACCGCGCGGAGGAAATGCGCGCCGTCGATGCCGAGATGCTCGCCGAGCGCAAGCGCCGCGGGAACGGTCGAGCAGCCCGGATGTGAGCGCGACGGGCTGTGCGAATCGTCGGTCTCGTCGGCATGCGCCATCACGCCGTTGGCGAGCGCAGCCTCGACTGGTGAAGCCGTGAGCGCGGTGCCGGCGACGGTCGATGTTCCCTGCGCGGCATTGGCGCGGATGTAGCGCTGCGCGGCCTGGCCCGGCGGCAGCTCCGATCCCGAGATCATCGAGGCCAGCGTGTCGAGGATGTGGTGCTTGGCTTGCTCGACGACATCGGGCGGCAGCGCGCGGGTCTTGGCGGCGCTCATGTAATCGCACAGCGCCGTCATCTCCGGCCCGGAGCCTGGGCCTTCTGCGAAACTGCGTGTGGGGGAGAGCGAGAGGCTGGTGGCCGCCGCGGCGGTCAGGCCAAGAAATTCGCGCCGTTTCATGGTGTCTCCCCGTCTTTGGTGCAGGAATTCGGTGAAACGAATAGCGCTTATGGGAGCAGCATGTCTAGTGACCGCGGCCGACGGTGAGGCCGGGCGCCCGAGGTCTTGCCACACCCTCCGTCATTGCGAGCGCAGCGAAGCAATCCAGCGTCTTTCCGCAGAGGCAGTCTGGATTGCTTCGCTGCGCTCGCAATGACGGCGGAGAGAGCATCTTCCCGTTACGACAGCCGCATGTCCAGCAGCCGCCGTCCTTCGCCCTTGAGCAGCTTCTTCACCGCACTCGATGCCACGACCTCGCCGTCATTGGCGTAGGCTTCGTGGTTCTTCTCGATGTCGTCGAGGCGATAGAGGTAGTTGACCATGACGCCGGCCGACTCCCGCACGCCCTTCGGCGAGAGGTCGCCGAGCCAGTTGATGCGCTCCAGCCTTGCGCCGTTGCCGAGATGGAAGCGGGCGACGGAATCGATCAGCTTGCCCTTCGGCGTGCGCGCCCTCAGGAAATAGTGCGCTGCAAGCGGCTCGATCACGGCGCGCAGCAGCGTCGTCGTCTCGGGATTCTCGAACCATTTCGGATCGCCGAGGCGCTTCACGACCTCGCGGTCCTCGTCCGTGAGCGGCAAATCCTTGTCCTGCTTCACCCATTGCATGAAGCCCGGTACCGGCGACAGCGTCACGAAGGTGTCGAGCTTGGGCGTCTCGCGGCGCAGCTCCTCGACCACCTGCTTGATCAGGAAGCTGCCGAAGGAAATGCCGCCAAGCCCGCGCTGGGTGTTGGAGATCGAGTAGAACACGGCGGTGCGGGCCTTCTCGATCGGAAGGTACGGGCGATCGACGGCAAGCAGCGGCGCGATCGCGCCCGGAATCGTCTCGGTCAGCGCCACCTCGACGAAGATCAGCGGCTCGTCGACCATCGCGGGATGGAAGAAGGCGTAGCAGCGGCGGTCGACCGGATCGATGCGGCGGCGCAGATCGTCCCAGTCGGAGATCTCGTGGACGGCTTCGTAGCGAATGATCTTTTCGAGGATGTTGGCCGGGGTCGACCAGTCAATCCGGCGCAGCACGAGAAACCCCCTGTTGAACCACGACGAGAGAAGATGCGAGACGTCGCGATCGAGCGCGGCGAGATCGGTGTGTCCGTTCATCATGCCGAGCAGGTCGGCGCGCATGGCGACGAGATCGCCGGTGCCGCCCGGCGCGCGGTTGAGGCGGCGGATCAGCTCCTGCCGCCGCGGTTCCGAAGCGAAATGCAGCGAGCTCGCGTCCTCATCGGTCGGTTTGGCGCGCCACTTCTCGATCGCCTTGGCGAGGCGCTCCCGGTCCGGGCCGAAATCGCGCACCAGCCCCTCGAAGAAGGCGCGGCGTCCTGCCGCATCCAGATCCCCGTAGATGTCGAGCACTTCCCGCGCCATGGCGGTGCCGGACGCTTCGCCACGGCCCGACAGCAGCGCACCGCAGAGCTCGATCAGTCCGTCGGCATCCTGCTTGGTTTCGGCGGAATCGCCACGGCGAAGCAGCGTACGGCCGCGCTCGGAGATGGTGGCGAGCAGGTCGGAGAAGAAGGCATTGGCCATCTGGGCTTTTTCGATTCCGGGTTTGTGCGGCGCGGGAAGCTTACACGGAATTTAGGCAGAAGCCGATCACAATCAAGCAGGCGATTTTGGCAACTTTAGCTGGGCCGTGCGTTTCGAGAAGGCTGTCATGCCAGATGAACGCTGCCGTAGGGTGGGCAAAGGCGCACTTGCGCCGTGCCCACCATGTCTCGACAGCTGCGAAAGAGATGGTGGGCACGTTTCGCTTTGCCCACCCCACGAGTTCTGCGCTCGCCATGACGAGGAGGCAGCTCAGCCCTTCCCCGCAAACTCCGTCGGCGTCCGTCCCGTCACCTGGCGGAACGCGGCCGAGAACGCCGGCACGCTGGCGTAGCCGAGTTGCGTCGCGAGCTGTTTCACCGACACGCTCGCATCCATCGACAGTCGCTGGATCGCCGCCGCAATTCTCGCGCGCTGGCACCAGCTCTTGAAGCTCAGCTGCGTCTCCGTCGAGAACAGCCGCGACAGCGTGCGCGCGGAGGTTCCGACCTCGCGCGCCAAGGTATCGATGTCGTGCAGGCCGGTCGGATCGTCGAGCACGATCATCGCGGCGCGCCGGCAGCGCGGCTCATGCGGCAGCGGCACGAAGGTCGCGGAATCCTCGGCCTGGTGCAGCTCCAGCATCACCAGGCGCACGAGAAGCTCGGTCCGCTCCTCGGTGTTGCGGGCATCGAACAGTGCGAGGATGGCCTGATTGAGCAGCGGCGACACCCGCACCACGAATTCCTTGGTCAGGCTCTCATGGCGCTGCTCGCGCTTGAGCCAGCCCAGGTCGAAATACAGCGTGCGCATCTGGATGTCGGCGAGCAGATCAAGGGCATGCTCGAGCCCGGCCGGGACCCAGACCGCGCGGTCCGGCGGCACCAGCCAGCGGCCCCCGGGAGTCGTCACCTGCATCGTGCCCTTGGCCGCGTAGATCAGCTGTGACTCGCGGTGCATGTGCGGGTCGATCCGCATGCCCTTGGGATAGTCGCGCGCGACCAGATGCACGCCCGCGGTGGAGCGGTGGTTGCCCCGGACCTCCCTCAGGATTGGCGTTTCCACGACAGTCATTGGCAGCATCCCGTCATGGGTCCGACATATAACCCATTTCGGAGCAAGTGAGGATTCGAATGAACAGCCCCAGCCGGGTCATCAGTTTCGTCAACGCGGGCCATTTCATCGACCATTATGCGATGCTGATCTTTGCCGCCGCCGTCATCATCATGGGACCGGCGCTCGGCATGGCCTATTCGGAACTCTTGCCCTATGCGACGCCCGGCTTCATCGCCTTCGGTGCCGGCTCGCTGCTGACCGGCTGGCTCGGCGATCGCTGGAGCCGCCGCCACATGATGCTGATCTTCTTCATCGGCATCGGGCTTTCGATGATTTCGGTCGGCTTCGTGCAGACCCCGATGCAGCTCGGCGTGGCGCTGTTCGCGATCGGCATTTTTGCCTCGATCTATCATCCCGTCGGCACCGCCATGATCGTGTCCTATGCCGACAAGCTCGGCCGCGAGATGGGCCTGAACGGCGTCTGGGGCAATCTCGGCGTCGCCTCGTCGGCGCTGGTCACCGGCGTGATCGGGCAATATCTCGGCTGGCGCCTTGCCTTCATCGTCCCCGGCGTGGTCACGATCCTGATCGGCATCGCCTTTGCGATGATGGTCGTGCATGAGGACCGCAAGGGTGCGAGGCAGGCGGCCGCACAGGCGCGCGTGGCCAAGCAGGACATGTGGCGCGTGATCCTCGCGCTGCTGATCGTCGTGATCGCGATCTCCACCACCTTCAACGCCGTCACCGTCGCGCTGCCAAAGCTGTTTGCAGAGCGGCTCGCCGATCTCACCAAAAGCCCGGCGCTGCTCGGCGTCATCGCGGCCTGTGTCTACGTGTTCGGCGCGATGACGCAGTACACGATCGGCCGGCTGCTCGATCGCTATTCGCTGAAGACGGTGGCGCTGCCGCTGTCCTTCATGCTGGCGCCGTTCTTGTATCTCGCCGCGACCCTGTCCAATCTGCCGCTGATCTTGGTCTCGATCGGCATCGTCATGGGCGCGTTCGGCCAGGTCACGGTCAACGACGCCATGGTCGGCAAATACACCACCGAGGAGTGGCGCTCGCGCGCCTATGCCGTGCGCTATTTCGTCGGCTTCACTGCGGCCGGCGCGTCGGTCGGCCTGGTCGCCTGGTTGTATGAGCAAGGCGGCTTCGTCACCATGCTGCACGCCTTCGCCGCGCTCTGCCTGCTCGCGATCGCCGCCGCGCTGATCCTGCCGCGCGAAATCCGGACGCCACAGGCGGCGTGAAGGAGTGAGGCGCGTCGCTGCCTCCACATCGTCATTGCGAGCGCAGCGAAGCAATCCAGAATCTCTCCACGGAGGAACTCTGGCTTGCTTCGTCGCAAGGGCTCCTCGCAATGACGGGAGAGGGCGCGGCGCTTCGCCTGACGCCTGCCGATGATGCCATTATGCCGGTGTTTTGCCCGACGGAGCAAGCCGTTTCGGCAAGACCGAAATTTTCGAGCTTTTTCAACCCGGCTCTACTGTGCATGGGGTTGTTTTCCGATTTTGTCGAGACACCCGCCGCGGGAACCCGCTCCACCTCCCGTGGGTTCTATTCCCGTGGCCCCAGCACCGGGGCAGTTGAAGGGGGAATGACACCTGCATGCAGTGGAGCCCGCTCCGACCGGTCGGCCTTGTCCCCGCGGCGCTTGTCCTCACGACCATTGCGGCGAGTGCCGAAGGCGGCAAATCGGCTGGCCCGTCCGAATTCCTGCTGGTGGCGCAAATCGTGCTGCTGATCGCGGTGGGCCGCGGGCTCGGCGAGATCATGCAACGGATCGGCCAGCCTTCGGTGATCGGCGAACTGCTCGCCGGCATCATGTTGGGGCCGTCGCTGTTCGGCTGGGTCTGGCCTGAAGCACAGCACGCGATCTTCCCGAAGACACCCGAGCAGAAGGCGATGATCGACGGCATCGCCCAGTTCGGCATCCTGCTGCTGTTGTTGCTCACCGGCATGGAGACCGACCTCAAGCTGGTGAAGAAGGTCGGCAAGGCCGCGATCGCGATCTCGATTGCCGGCATCCTCGTGCCCTTCGCCTGCGGCTTTGTGCTCGGTGAGTTCCTGCCGGACGCGCTCCTGCCCAATCCGCAGCAGCGCCTGGTGGCGTCGCTGTTCATGGGCACGGCGCTGTCGATCTCCTCGGTGAAGATCGTCGCTGTGGTCGTGCGCGAGATGAATTTCATGCGCCGCAATGTCGGCCAGATCATCGTCGCGACCGCCGTCATCGACGACACCATCGGCTGGATCATCATCGCCGTCATCTTCAGCCTCGCCTCGCAAGGCGCGCCGGATATCGCCTCGGTCGGGAGGGCCGTGCTGGGGACGCTGACCTTCCTTGTCGTCAGCTTCACCATCGGCCGCAGGATGGTGTTCCAGCTCATCCGCTGGGCCAACGACAATCTCGTCAGCACCGCGCCTGTCATTACCGTGATCCTGCTGTTCATGTGCGTCATGGCGCTGATCACGCATCTGATCGGCGTCCACACCGTGCTCGGCGCCTTCGTCGCCGGCATCCTGGTCGGGGAATCGCCGATCCTGACGCGGCAGATCGACGAGCGCCTGCGCGGCCTGATCTCGAGCTTCTTCATGCCGGTGTTCTTCGGCCTTGCGGGCTTGAGCGCCGATCTGTCGGTGCTGCGAGATCCCAACCTGCTGATGCTCGCCGGCCTGCTGGTCGTGATCGCCAGCGTCGGCAAGTTCGGCGGCGCCTTTGTCGGCGGAACGTTGGGCGGCTTGAACAGGCGCGAGTCGCTCGCGCTCGCGAGCGGCATGAATGCGCGCGGGTCCACCGAGGTGATCATTGCCACCATCGGCCTGTCCATCGGCGTGCTCAGCCAGAACCTGTTCACCATGATCGTGACCATGGCGATCGTGACCACGATGGCGATGCCGCCGATGCTGCGCGCGGCGCTCGCGAAGCTGCCGATGAACAAGGAGGAAGAGGAGCGGCTGGAGCGGGAGGAGTTCGAGAGGCGCGGCTTCGTCGCCAATCTCGAACGTCCCTTGCTGGCGGTCGATGAAAGCGTCAACGCTACCTTTACCGCCCACATCGCAGGCCTGATCGCCGGCATGCGCGGCCTGCCGATCACCGTGCTGCATATCGGCCAGCGCGCCAAGGAGCAGGAGAAGGGCCGCGACGAGGATGAGAGCCACGAAGCCGTCGTGAAGAAGGCGGCCGAAACCGTCTCCGTCAATGGCGACGGCGAGGCCGGCGGTGTCGATGTCATCACCCGCACCCGGCGCGCGGAGCTCGGCGAGACCATCGCCGACGAAGCGCGCAAGGGTTTTGACCTCCTCGTCATCGGCGTCGACAAGGTCACCGCGAGCAAGGAACGCTTCGATCGGAAGATCGAGGACATCGCCGCAAAATTCGATGGACCGCTCGCGATCGTGGCGGCCAAGGGCAAGCACCTGAAGCAGCCGATGCCGGACACGCTGAACATCCTCGTTCCGGTCTCCGGCAGCGGCGTCTCCAAGCGCGGCGCCGAGGTCGCGGTCGCGCTGGCGCAGGCGGGATCGGGCTCGCTCCGCGTGATCTACGTGACGACCACGCGCGACAAGGGCGCACAGCGTGGTGCGTCCCGCAGGCTCAATCAGGAGGAGGGCATCCTGAGAGACACCGGCGATCTCGCCGCCCGCTATGACGTCGACATCACCACGACGCTGCGCGTGAACCGGGCGCCCGAGGCGGCGATCCTGCGCGAGATCGACACCACGGACGTCGACCTCGTGGTCATGGGCGTCGACCGCATCCAGGGCGACCATCTTTCGTTTGGCGGCGTTGCCGACGCCGTTCTCCGGCAGGCGAAGGTCTCGGTGCTGCTGGTGTCGAGCGGCGAGCCGCATAGGGGGCCGCCGCAGACGTCCTAGGCGGGGCCCCGGCATGCCCCTTGCATTTGTCGCTAGCGGGTATCTGCCCTGTTTCCGAGGCCCGCATGGATATGCCGTCCGATCTTCCGGTCCGGAGCCTGATCGATCGCGCCGCGAGTGGCGTCGTGTACGATCCGCTTGAAGCTGCGACCGAGCACCCGAAATTCGTCCATCATCTCGGCAGCCCCTGGTTTTTGGCGCTCACCGCGCTCGGCGTCGTCTTTGGCGATATCGGCACCAGTCCGCTTTACGCCTTCCAGGTGGCACTCTCCGGCCTCGGCCATCCCGCACCGGTGGCCGCCGAGGTGATCGGCATCGTCTCGCTCATTCTTTGGGCGCTGATCGCGATGGTGGCGCTGAAATACGTCGTGTTCATCCTGCGGGCCGACAATGACGGGGAGGGCGGCATCCTCGCGCTGTTGTCGCTGGTTGCCGCCGACAAGGTGGCCAACGGCGCGAAGCTTCCGATCCTGGTCCTGCTCGGCGTGATCGGCGCCTCGCTGCTCTATGGCGACGGCGTTATCACGCCGGCGATCTCGGTGCTCTCGGCGATGGAAGGCCTCAAGCTGGTCGCGCCCGCCTTCGAGCATTTCATCCTGGCGGCGACGCTCGCCGTGCTGATCGGCCTGTTCATGATCCAGCGCCACGGCACCGGCAGCATCGGCAAACTGTTCGGTCCGATCATGGTGGTCTGGTTCGTCGTGATCGCCGTGCTCGGCGCGATCAATATCTGGCAGGCGCCGGCGATCCTGCACGCGGTCAATCCGCTGGAGGCCGTGCGCTTTCTGCTTGCCGATCCAAAAATCTCGTTCGTGGTGATCGGCGCCGTCTTCCTCGCGCTGACCGGCGGCGAGGCGCTTTATGCCGACATGGGCCATGTCGGGGCGACCGCGATCCGGCAGGCCTGGTTCGCCCTGGTGCTGCCGGCGCTGGTGCTGAATTATTTCGGGCAGGGCGCGCTGGTGCTGGCCGATCCCAGTGCCGCCGACAATCCCTTCTACAAGCTTGCACCCAGCTGGGCGCTGATCCCGATGGTGGTGCTGGCGACATTTGCCACCGTCATCGCCTCGCAGGCGCTGATCTCCGGCGTGTTCTCGCTGACGCGGCAGGCGATGCAGATGGGGCTCGCGCCGCGGGCGCGGATCACGCCGACCTCCTGGGACGAGGCCGGCCAGATCTACGTGCCCGCCGCCAACTGGCTCTTGATGACCGGCACGCTGCTCACGGTGATCATGTTCCGCTCGTCGGAGAACCTCGCCGCCGCCTATGGCATCGCGGTGTCCGGCACCATGCTGATCACCACCATCCTGCTCTACAACGTCGCGCGCTCGCGCTGGAAATGGTCGCGTCAGCTGGCGCTGCCGGTCATCCTCGTCTTCGGCGCGATCGACGCCACCTTCCTGGTGTCGAACTCGCTCAAGATCGTCGAGGGCGGCTGGTTCCCGCTGGTGGTCGGCACCATCATCGCGGCCTTCATGCTGTCCTGGCGCAGAGGATCGTTCGTCGTGCGCCATCGTCTCAACGAGATGTCGATGCCGCTGAAGCAGTTTCTCGGCTATGCCGACGCCGCCGTTGTCGGCCGCGCGCCCGGCATGGGCGTCTGGCTCACCAAGGTCGAGCATGGCGCTTCGCCGATGCTGTTGCGCCACATCGAGCACAACCGCGTGCTGCACGAGACGGTGGTGCTGCTCACTTACGTGTCGGATCGACGACCGCGCGTGCCGTTCAGCGAGCGGCACTCCGTGCATCGCCTCGGCCATGGCTTCTACGCCATCCAGGTCCGGCTCGGCTTCATGCAGACGCCGGACATTCCGCTGACGCTCGACAATTGCAACAAGCTCGGCTTCGACGCCGATCTCGAGCACAAGAACTATTATCTGGCACACGAGACCATCGTCCGCCGCGACGCCGGATCGGCGATCGATCCGGTCTCGTTCGCCATCTTCTCGTTCCTGAACCGGATCGCCAGCCGCGCGCCTGATTTCTTCAAGATCCCCCACGACGCGGTGATCGAGGTCGGCTTCCGCGTCGACGTGTGACGATCAGGCCTTCGTCTGCACCGCTGGCTTCACGGCCGCCGCCGGCTTCTTGCGCGAGCCGAGCCAGTTCTCGAACCGCTGCACCACCACGAAGAAGGCCGGCACGAACAGCACCGCGAGGCAGGTCGAGGCCAGCATGCCGGAGAACACCGTGATGCCGATCGACTTGCGCGCGCTGGCGCCGGCGCCGGTCGCGATCACCAGCGGCACCACGCCGAGGATGAAGGCGAACGACGTCATCAGGATCGGGCGGAAGCGGGCGCGCGCCGCCTCGATCGCACTTTCCAGCACCGGCTTGCCGTCGCGGCCGTGCAGCTCGAGCCCGACCTCGACGATCAGGATCGCGTTCTTGGCCGACAGCGCGATCAGGAGGATCAGGCCGATCTGGCAGTAGAGGTTGTTGTCGATCTTCAAGCCGTTGAGGATCAGCATCGGCCCGAGCAGCGACAACGGCACCGCGAGGATCACCGAGATCGGCGCATACCAGCTCTCATACTGGCCGGCGAGCACGAGATAGACCAGCAGCATCGCGAGCCCGAACACCCAGTAGATCTGGTTACTGACCGCCTTCTCCTGATAGGACATCGCGGTCCATTCGAAGCCGGTGCCGGGCGGCAGCGTCTTGTCGCCGATCTCCTCCATCAGCTTCAGCGACTGGCCGGAGGAATAGCCCTGCGCCGGCAGGCCGACGATGGTCGAGGAGGGATAGAGATTGTAGAGGCTGATCAGCGATGGGCCGGTGACCGGGGTGATCGTGGCGACGGTGCCGATCGGGACCATGTTGCCGTCCTGGTTGCGCACCTGCATGTTGGCGATGTCGCGCTCGGTGACGCGGAACGCCGGATCGGCCTGGGTGTAGACCTGGAACACGCGGCCGAACTTGTTGAACTGGTTGACATAGGACGAGCCGAGATAGGTCGACAGCGCCGAGAACACCGCATCCGTCGTCACGTGCAGGGTCTGGGTCTTGACGCGGTCGATCTCGACGTTGAATTGCGGCACCGCCGAGCGGAACGAGGACGAGACGCGCTGCAGCGCGCTCTGGCTCTGGGCGTTGCTGACCATCGCCCCGGTGATGGCTTGCAGCTTGCCGAAATCGCTGTTGCCGTCGCGCAATTCGACCTGCATCGAGAAGCCGGCGGCGTTGCCGATGCCCTGGATCGGCGGCGGCGGCAGCACCAGCGTGCGTGCCTCCATGATCACCGCAAGCTTGTCGTTCAACCCGTACACCAGCGAACGCAGGTCCTCGCCGGGGCCTTTGCGCGCGCTCCAGTCCTTCAGGATGATGTAGGCGACGCCGGCGTTGGCAAGGCTCGCGCTGCTGTCAAGCGCGGAGATGCCGGCAATCGTGATGACCTGCTGGACACCCGGCGTCTCCTTGATGATCTCGCTCGCTCTGTCGAGCACCTTCTGGGTCCGTTCGAGCGAGGCGCCGTCGGGCAGCTGGATGGCGGCGATCAGATAACCCTGGTCCTCGATCGGCAGGAAGCCGGTCGGCACCCGCGACAGGCCGTAGCCGCTGAGTCCGATCACCACCAGTGCAAATGCGACGGAGACGGTCGCGTGCTTGACCAGGAAGGTGATCAGCCGCGTGTAGCCGCGCTCGACCCGGTCATAGACGTTGTTGAAGCCGCGATAGAAGAAGTTGCGCTGCTCCGGCGGCACCGTGGGCCGCAGCCACAGCGCGCACTGGGTCGGCTTCAAGGTCGCCGCGTTGATGGCCGACAGCAGCGCGGTCGCCGCGATCACCAGCGCGAATTGCGAGTAGATGCGGCCGGTGAGGCCGGCGAGGAACGAGGCCGGCAGGAACACCGAGATCAGCACCAGCGTGATGCCGACGATCGGCGCGAACAGCTGGTCCATCGCCCTGATCGCGGCGTCATGGCCGTTCATGCCCTGCTCGATATTGTGGGCGGCGCCTTCGACCACGACGATGGCGTCATCGACGACGATGCCGATCGCGAGCACGATCGCAAACAGCGTCGACATGTTGATGGTGAAGCCGAGCGCCGCCATCGCGGCGAAGGCGCCGATGATGGTCACCGGCACCGTCGTTGCCGGCACCAGCATCGCGCGCCAGTCCTGCAAGAACACCAGGATCACGACCAGCACCAGCAGGCCGGCCTCGATCAGGGTCATGTAGACCTCGTGCACCGAGGCTTCCACGAACTTGGTGGTGTCGAACGGCGTGTCGTATTTGATGCCTTCCGGAAATCGCTTGGCGAGCTCCGTCATCTTCTTCTCGACGGCCCGCTCGACTTCGAGCGCGTTGGCGCCCGGCGACTGGAACACGCCGATGCCGGTGGCGGGCTGTTTGTTGAGCGAGAAGATCTGGCTGTAGGTCTGCGCGCCGAGCTCGACCCAGCCGACGTCGCGCACGCGCGTGACGTCGCCGCTGGTGCCGGTCTTGACGATGATGTTCTCGAACTGGCCGGTGTCGTCGAGCCGGCCGTTGACGTTGAGCGTGTACTGGAACGCCTGTCCCGGTGGCGTCGGCGGCGCGCCGACCTGGCCGGCCGAGACCTGCTGGCTCTGCTGCTGGATCGCCTGGATGACGTCCTGCGGCACCAATCCGCGCGCTTGCAGCTTGTTCGGATCGAGCCACACCCGCATCGAATATTGGCCGGCGCCGAACACCGTGACGTTGCCGACGCCGGGCAGGCGCGACAGCTCGTCGCGCAGATTGATCGTGGCGTAGTTGCTCAAAAACAGGCTGTCGAACCGCGAGTCCGGCGAGGTCAGCGTCACGAACAGCAGGATCGAGGTCGATCTCTTCTGGACAGTGACGCCCTGGTTCTGCACCGACGAGGGCAATTGCGACAGCGCGCTGGAGACACGGTTCTGCACCAGCACCTGCGCGAAATTGAGGTCGGTGCCGATCTTGAAGGTCACGGTCAGCGTATAGGTGCCGTCGGAGCCGCTGTAGGACTGCATGTAGAGCATGTCCTCGACGCCGTTGACCTGTTGTTCGATCGGCAAGGCCACGGTGTCGATCACGGTCTTGGCGCTGGCGCC
Source organism: Bradyrhizobium commune (assembly GCF_015624505.1). Classification (NCBI taxonomy): domain Bacteria; kingdom Pseudomonadati; phylum Pseudomonadota; class Alphaproteobacteria; order Hyphomicrobiales; family Nitrobacteraceae; genus Bradyrhizobium; species Bradyrhizobium commune. Next base: position 1,763,631 of record NZ_CP061379.1, read on the forward strand.
GGGATAGCGCGTGGTGACCTGCACGGTCGGCGGCACCACGTCCGGATATTGCGCGATCGCGAGGTTGAACAGCGCCACGCCGCCGATCAGGATCATCAGCAGTGCGATGACGTTCGAGAGGACCGGCCGCTCGATGAAGAACTTTGAGATCATGGCGGGCGGCCTCTTACTTGCTCGCGGCCTGCGGCAGCTCGATCTTCGTCACCTGCGGATCGACCTTCTGGCCGGGGATCACCCGGAGCAGACCAGCGATGACCACGCGGTCGTCCGGCTTCAGCCCGCTTTGGATCACGCGCAGGCCGTTGTCGGATGAACCGATCTGCACCTTGCGCTGCTCGACGACATTGTCGGCGTTGACCACCAGGAGATAGCGACCGCTCTGGTCGCTGCCGAGCGCGGCGTCGGGGACGAGGAGGGCATTCTTGTCCTGGTCGAAGGGGACGCGGACGCGGGCGAAATAGCCGGGCAGCAGCACCCGCTTGTCGTTGGGCACGAGACCACGCACCGCGAGCGTGCCCGTCGATGAATTGAGAGTCGGTGCGACGTAGTCGAGGTGGCCTTCATGCGGATAGCCGGTCTCGGTCTGAAGGCCGACTTGAATTGGGAATTGCTTGAGGTCGGCCGACGTCAGGCCGCGGCGTTGTGCCTCGGCGCGAATGCGCAGCACGTCCTGCTCGTTGACGGTGAAGTTCACCCAGATCGGGTCCATCGCGACGATGGTGGCGAGCTGGGTCGGGGAGGAGACGCCGACGAGCTCGCCGATCGAGACCATATGCGCGCTGACGATACCGTCGAACGGCGCGCTCACTTTGGTGTAGCCGTAATTGACCTCGGCGATCCTGGTGTTGGCCTGGGCCTGCTGGAGATTGGCCTGGGCGTTGTCGCGGTTGGATGTCGATGTGTCGAGGGTGGCCTGCGACACGGCCTGGCGCTGCACCAGATCGACCTGCCGCTTGTAGTCGAGCTCCGCCTGCTTGAGCGAGGCCTGTGCGCCGGCCTCGGCCGCCTGCGCCTGGTCGAGCTTGAGCTTGTAGGTCTCCGGCTCGATCGTGAACAGCTGGGTGCCCTGCTTGACGAAAGTGCCGTCGGTGTAGTCGATCGATTGCAGGAAGCCCTGCACGCGCGCGACGAGATCGACGCTCTTGATCGGCGCGGTGTTGCCTGTCGCCTCGACATAGCGCGTGACCGGACGCTGCACCGGCGTGGCAACGTCCACCCTGGGCGGGGGCGGCGCCACGAAGGTGTTCTTGTCCTCGCAGCCGGCGAGCACGGTCATGGCCACTGCTGCGGCCAGCGCCCGCCCGATAGGTCTCCGCTCTCCGTTGCGCCGTGCGGGAGATGCGAGATTCACGCAGGTCATTCGACGGTCCCCGGTGGCAATGTGTCGGTGCGGCAGGCTAGCAACAAATCTCTGGCCGTGAAACACCATAGCCATGGCAGACATGGCCCCTGCACCGCAAACCGCCGCCATGGCCTTTGACAGTTTTGCCATGACAAAGCGCTTTCACCGAGCGCATGATCGACCACAATTGTGTCAAAGGCCGTGTGACGGAAATGAGCGGTCGGAAGAAGAGGTTGGGCGACATGCCAGCGCGTCTTTGGTCGATCCTTGCCGGGCTTATTCTTGCCGCGACAATTGCCATGCCTGCGCTCGCAGATGGCCTGAAAGACGAGATCGCGCCGACCGGCAAGCTCCGCGTTGCGATTGCAATCAGCCCGGCGGGCGGTGCGTTCTGGTCCACCAAGACGGAGGCCGGCTATGCCGGAGTCCCGGTCGATCTCGGCAAGGAGATGGCCGCGAGACTTGGTGTTGCCGTCGAATATGTCGTGTACCAGAATTCGGGCCAGATCACCGAGGCGGCCGGCAAGAACGCCTGGGACGTCACCTTCGTGCCCAAGGATCCCGAGCGCGAGAGCAAAATGCTGTTCGGCCCGATCTATGAGGTGAACGACGCCACCTATATCGTGAAGCCCGGCTCGAGCGTGACCAATTTTGTCACACTCGACCGGCCAGGCATCAAGGTTGCGGCCGTCAACAACACCACGACGATGCGCGGCGCGATCGCGCATCTGAAGAACGCAAAGGTCGCCGGTTACGAGAGCTATGACGAGATAGTTGGTCTATTGCAGAGCGGCGAGATCGATGCCTTTGCGCTCTCGCGCGACAAGCTCGACAGGATCGCGCTGAAGATTCCGGGCACGCGCGTGCTGGATGAGACGTTCAAGAAGACCGTCACCGCCGTCGCCGTGCCGCTCGGCCACGCCCAGGCGCAGGCCTTCGTCACCAAATTCATGAAGGATGCGATGACCAACGGCACCTTGCGCAAGGCCTATGACAATAATGGGTTGAAGGGTTCGCCGATCCGGACGGAGTAGGTTCGAGTGTCCTCGATGGGGTTTCGAAGGTTTGGTCATCCGCGAATATCATGACGCGTTAGAGGCCGTCGGCGGCAGCGTGCGTTGCGCGGCGTTCCCGGTGACGGTCATCGGCTGCGACTTTATCCCGACCGGTGGCGAGCGATCGCCGATCAATTCCTGGCCTCGCTCGACCGACAACATTGATCGGCGACGAAGTTGCCAAGCCAACCATTGAGGTTGCGACGGAATTTGATGCAGCGTGGCATGCGCGCATCCTGACAGGAGACCTGCCCTGTCGCGGGGGATCTGCTCGCAAAGAGTTCCTTCCGGGCAACCGCGCAAAGTGTCGCTTGCGCCAAACTGACACAGACCTGTCACCGGCCGTGTTTAGAATGTTTCTGCTCAAAAACATTCTTACTTCCTTCCGGGGCGTCAAATGAAAACCAAATTTCTGACGACGGCTGCGATTTTCGCGGCCGCGACGACACTTGCGTGCGCCATTCCGGTGCTCGCCAGCGATTTTGACCGCGATCATGATCGCGATCATCGCCATCCGCACGACATTCATACGGAAACGCCGATCAAGCATCTTGTTGTCATTTTCAACGAGAACCGCTCGTTCGACCATTATTTCGGAACCTATCCGAACGCAGGCAACCCGTCGGGCTCGATCCCCTTCGTGCCGAAACCGCATACGCCGAAGGTCAACAACCTCGTCACCGCCAATGTGCTGACGAACAACCCGAACAACAATGCGGCCAACGGCGCCGGCGCGACCGATCCGTTCCGCCTCGACCGTACCCAGGCCAACACGAAGTCGCAGAACCACGCCTACACGCCCGAGCAGCAGGCCGTCGACAACGGCAAGGATGACCTGTTCCCGAAATATACCGGCCGCGGCACCACCGGCAGCACCGGCGCCTTCGGCACCACCGGCCAGGTCATGGGCTATTTCGACGGCAACACCGTCACGGCGTTCTGGAACTACGCCCAGCACTTCGCCATGAGCGACAACAACTGGACCGACACGTTCGGTCCGTCGACGCCCGGCATGCTCGAGGTGGTCTCCGGCCAGACCAACGGCGCGCAGAACGTCCTCGGCACCTCGACCCAGACCGTTCCCGACACCCAGGGCGGCCTGACCCTGATCGGCGACACCGATCCGGGCAACGACGCCTGCTCGACCACGAATCCGGTGTTTGCGACGCTCCTGATGCAGGGCAAGAATATCGGCGACCTGCTCAATGCCGAGCACATCAGCTGGGGTGGCTTCATGGGCGGCTTCGACCTGACGCTCACGAATACCAACGGCACCACGGGCTGCGGGCGCACCACCTTCTCGACCGTCGTCGGTGCGGCCACTGCGGACTACATCCCGCACCACGCCTGGTTCCAATACTACAAGTCGACCGCCAACTGGACCCATGCGCGGCCGAGCTCGGTGCAAGCGATCGGCCACACCCATGACCTCAATGGCAAGGTCGATCCGGCCAACCACAATTACGACCTCGAGGATTTCTACGCTGTGATGAAGGCCGGTCATCTCCCGGCGGTCTCCTACATCAAGATGCCGGCCTACCAGGACGGTCATGCCGGCTACTCCGACCCGCTCGACGAGCAGTTCGGCAATGTCGATCTGATCAACGCTCTCCAGAAGCTGCCCGAGTGGCGCGAGACCGCCGTCATCATCACCTATGACGACTCCGACGGTTGGTACGACCACCAGTACATCGCTCCGAAGAGCGCCTCGTACGATCCGACCGCCGATCAGGTCAACGGTCCCGGCAAGTGCGGCCTTGGTGCGACCCAGCAGCCGGCGCCGAAGGGTCTGAACGGTCAGCCGGTGAACGGCCGCTGCGGTCCGGGCACCCGCGTTCCCTTCATCGTCATCTCGCCCTACGCCAAGACGAACTTCGTCAGCCACACCTACATCTCGCAGGCGTCGGTGGTGCGGTTCATCGAGGACAACTGGCTGCATGGCCAGCGTCTGGGCGGTGGCTCGTTCGATGCTACGGCCGGATCGATCATGGACATGTTCGACTTCGATCAGGACCACAGCCACGACTTCCGTACCGACGCGCTGTTCCTCGATCCGAGCACCGGTGTGGTCATGGTCAGCCCGCCGGACGACCATCATCATCACTAGTCCTACAGGACGTCATATGCACAGCCGCGCTTTGTGGCTCCTCGGCGCCGGCCTGCTCTCGCTGGCCGGCGCTGTCTTTGCGGTCGAGACGCAGGGACTGGCCGAGGCGAACTCGATTGGCCTCAATCCGAACCCCGTTCATCTCTATCGCCCGCCGGTCGAGCCGCTCTCGGCCATGGCGCAGCTCGGCAAGGAAATTTTCTACGACGTGTCGCTGTCGTCCTCCGGTGCGCTGTCATGTGGCTCTTGTCACAGCCCGGAACACGCCTATGGGCCGCCCAATGACGGACCGGTGATGCTCGGCGGCGCCGACCTGTCGCGCCAAGGCGCGCGCGCCGTTCCGTCGCTGACTTATCTCGAGCGCCATCCGAATTTCAGCATCGGCCCCGACAAGGGCGACGACGACAACGTCATCGACCTTGCGCAGATGGCGGCGCTCGGCCAGAAGACCGCGCGCACGACGAAAACCGCGGGCGGGAACACTGCGTCGGCGCAAAACATCGTGCCGCAGGGCGGCCTGTTCTGGGATGGCCGCGCCGAGACGCTCCAGGATCAGGCGCTGTTTCCGCTGCTCGATCCCAACGAGATGGACGGCGGCAGCGCCGAGATCGTCGTGGACAAGCTGCGCCGCGCGCCTTACGTCAACCGCTTCGTCGAGTTGTTTGGCGCCGGCGTGCTCAAAAACCAGCGGCTCCTGATCGCGGAGGCGATGTTCGCTGTGGCGCGTTATCAACTCGAGGAGCCGAGCTTCCATCCCTACGACAGCAAATTCGACTACTGGCTCGAGGGCAGGGCGCGGCTGTCCGAGAGCGAGCTGCGCGGGCTGCAATTGTTCAACGATCCCGACAAGGCCAATTGTGCCGGCTGCCATACCTCGGCGCCAACGCGCGACGGCTTGCCGCCGCTCTTCACCGACCATCAATACGAGGCGCTCGGCGCGCCGCGCAATGCCGCGCTCGCGAACAATCGCGACCCGAATTATTTCGACCTCGGCGTCTGCGGCCCGCAGCGCACCGACGTTGCCGAGCAGACGCAGTATTGCGGCATGTTCCTGACGCCGACACTGCGCAACACCGCGACCCGCCACGCCTTCTTCCACAACGGGGTCTTCAGCACGCTCGAACAGGTGATGGATTTCTACAATTTCCGCGACACCGATCCGGACAAGGTGTTCCGGCGCGCCGCCGACGGCACGGTGCAGAAATACGACGACATTCCACAAAAATATCACGCCAATGTCGATGTGACCGATCCGCCCTTCGATCGTCACCTCGGCGACAAACCGGCGATGACGGATCAGGACATGGTGGACATCATCGCCTTCCTGAAGACGCTGACGGACGGCTACAAGCCGGAAAAGTAGGGTTTCCCTCAGCGCGGCTTGATCTCCGCATATTTCGCCATCGCCTTCCCGAACTTCCGCTTGAACAGCCACATCGCACCGAGGATCTCGCGGAAGCTTGCCGAGCTTCGCGCCCGGTCGGCCTGCCCGAAGGCGAAGATGCTGTTGTTGCGCAGGTGCTTCATGATGGTGGGATTGGACACTCTGTAGTTCAGAAGATCGCCCGACTTGAGCGCGGACCGCGTCGGCGTCGGAATGATCTGGATCAGTTCGAACAGCTTCATCTGGTCGATCGGGTCGGGCAGCGTCTTCACGATCGCGGGGATTTCCGCAAACAGCTCCGCGTGCGCGTTCATCAGGCCGTTGCGCACATTGGTCCAATGGTTGAAGCGCTGATCGGTGCCGCGCGACCGCGCCTCCTCCTTGTCATCGCGCGCGCTTAGCCCGGGATCGTTCGCTGCAATCGCGCCCTTGATGGCGTCCCATTTCCTGCGGCCATTGCGGTCCTCCGAAGGGCCGGTCTGGAGGCTGCCCATATAGGTGTTCGAGCGCGCGTTGCGGACGTTCTGCTTGCCGTTGGTCTCGGCAAAGAACAGCCCGAGGCTGATCCGGCCGGCTGCGTCGGCGTGATCAGGTGTGAGCCCCTTGGCGCGCGCAATTGCTGCAGCGAGATCGAAGACGTCCTTGAACGGCGTCGCCGAGTTCTGCGCGCTCGCCGGCGGCGCCTCCATGATCTCGAAGAGGTCGGCGTATTCGTCGACCAGCGGCTCGATCGCGGCATCGAAATAGGCCGGGGGAATTTCGAACTTGTTGGGCTTGCCGATCCGGGACGGCATCGCGTCCGTGAGATCCTTGTAGGTGCTGATGACAGCGACGCGCGCGAGATAGAGCGTCTGGCCCGGCAGGTTCGGTAGCGGTTGCTTCGCCTCGATCTGGCTGCGTCGCTCGGCCAGGATCGATTTGAAATCGCCGAGCGCGCGGTCATAGGCCGCAAGCGCATCCGACTGCTTTGTCGTGAGCGTTTGCGCCTGGCTCGCGGCGAGAGTCGTGAGGAACAGTGCAAACCCCGCTATGGCAGCGGCGGCGTGATGTCTTGGTCGCATCGCGGGCTCCCGGGGCCTGTCGATTCGGCAGCTTTGGGGATCGTAAGCAGCAGCCCGGCCAGGCACAAATCCTGAGCGGCTTGCGGGTGCCGGACAAGGAGCCCGGCTTCGGACCTCCGTAGAACAACGGAGAAGCCGTTTCGGGTTGACAGCAAGCTCACAGGAGCGCCCTCCGAATTCCCAAGGCCTTTACGATTCAGTAGCGCCGTGTCTGCACTATGCACTGTCTTATCCGGAATGGCGTGAGTCGTCTGGTGGGGAGCTCATTATCTCCGCCGCTATGCGTTGGTCCGGGCATCCGTTTCGTCGCACTGTCCTGCAATTCATCTCAGTCGTTTCTCATCAAACAGTCGAGCGGGGGCTTGGCCATGGCAATTCTCGGAACGATCGACCGTCTTGGACGGCTGATGTCGCGGTGGAAGCGCGACACGGGCGCCAATGTCGCGGTCATGTTCGCGATCGCGCTGGTGCCGATCATTGGCTCGATCGGATGTTCCATCGACTACAGCATGGCGACGCGCATCAAGGCCAAGCTGCAAAGCGCATCGGACTCGGCGAGCGTCGCCTCGATCTCGGTCAACTCGGCCGGCTACACCGCTGCGATGGCCATGACGACAAATGGATCGGTTTCCGCCGGCGTCACCGAGGCGACCAACATCTTCAATGGAAATGTCTCGTCATTCGCCAACAGCTATACCAGTCTGGGTGTGACGAGCACCGTCACCAAGACCGGAAGCAAGCTGTCGTCGAGCGTGCAATTCAGTGCCAATGTGCCGGTCACCTTCATGCAGCTTTTCGGCTACCAGAACCTGAACGTGACCGGGGTCTCGTCCTCGACCACGACCTTGCCGCTGTATCTCGATTTCTACCTCACGCTGGACGTCTCGGGATCGATGGGCCTGCCGTCGACTACCGCGGAAGCGCAGCGCATGCAGTCGATCAGTCCCGACAACTACCGGCAATATCCGACGGGCTGCACGCTGGCGTGCCATTTCTCGCCGCAGAACAGCGCCTGCACGGATTCCGGAACGCAGGGTTATCCCACCAACAATTATTGCCTGGGCTATGCGATCTCGCGCGTCAGCCAGAGTGGTTACAAGGGCCTTCTCACCACGAAGGCCAGCAATCCCATGGGCGTTCAATTGCCGTCTTCGATCGTCTCGGGCCTGCCGAACTCGCTCTACTCGAACCTCGCGACGGTGGCGAACTGTCCGACCGACGGAACCGACGCGTGCATTCAGCTGCGACTTGACGCCGTCGGCTACGCGGTGAACCAACTGTTCACCACCGCGAACAAAACCGAGAAGGTGACAAACCAGTTCCGCATTGGTCTGTATCCCTTCATTCGCTATCTCTATTCGTATTTTCCCCTGACCAGCAGCATCAACGGTTCGACGACCAATCCGTCGACCATCAACTATGCTGCCGCCAATCTGGCGACCCTGCTCGATACCAACATAAATACCGATCTCGGCTCCGGCGGCACCCATATCGACACCGCGCTGTCGAGCGTGAACACCCTGATCACGAGCGTCGGCGACGGCAGTGCGACCAACAACACATTGCCCTACGTGTTCCTCGTGACCGACGGCGCGCAGGATCCGCAGGTGAAGGGCGTTCCGAACGGCTCCTGGTCGGGCAGCAACCACGCCACCACGATTGACCCGGCCACCTCGTGTACGCCGCTGAAGAACCGCGGCATCATCATCTCGGTGCTGTATATTCCCTACCAGACGATCAACCCGGTCAACACGTCCTTCGCCGGTGACGAGGACGATTACGCCAACTGGAACATCCCGAACATTCCGACGAGCCTGAAAAACTGCGCCTCGCCGGGATTTTTCTACACGGCAAACACGCCGGCCGATATCTCGGCGGCGTTGAACACGATGTTCAATCACGCCGTGGCGGAAGCGCGCATCACCAACTGATGGTCCGGCCGGCGAGGTAACGCGGCTGGGCGATGCCTGGAGCGTTTTCGAGCGAAGTGGATACCGGTTCGCGTCAAGGAAACGTGTCAAAACAAGAACCTAGAACCCCGTTCCGATTCCATCGGAACGGGAAAGGGTCTAGTCGTTGGCCTCCGGTGGCAGGAACTCGACCTCATGCAGGGCCGAGATGCGCACGACCTCGGCGGGGTCGGTCAGATTGTGGAGCTGGTTGAACAGCGCCTCCAGCTTCTGCATCGGCGAGACCCAGAACAACGCGCGGCACGGCTTGTCGGATTTGTTGAAATAGCCGTGCGGGATGCCGCGCGGCATACGGACGAGGTCGCCGGCATGGGCCTTGACCCATTGTCCGTCGAGCTTGAGGTCGAGGGTGCCTTCCTGCACCAGGATGAACTCGTCCTGGGTCGGATGGATGTGCACCGGCACGAACTGGCCGGGATCGCTGTTGGTCTCGAATGCGAAGGTCGATTCGGTGACGGCCTTGGGGAAATAGACTTGGCCGAGGATGTTCCAGGTCTTGCCGCCGTAACCGGTGCCGTTCGCGGTGATGCCTTTTTCGAGTGCAGTCATGTCTCGCCTCCAATGGGATTTTGGCTCTGTCGGAGTTTTGCGCAGGCAGCCGGCGGAGTCCATCGACGAGACACGTCAGCGCCCGTCTCGCTCGGATTTGCGCAAGAATCCCTCGAGCTCGGCCTGCACCGAATAGGGCGTCGGGATCGCATCGCCCGCGCCATCGACGGCGGTGTCGAGGGAGCGACGCAGCATGCGCGCGAGCTCGGCCTTGCGGTAGGGCTTTGTCAGAAGCGGCGCGCCCGCTGTCGCGCGGCCCTGCGCATGCTGTGAATCGTCAGCATATCCCGATGTGAACAGCACGCGCAGGGCGGGACGCGATGCGACCATCTGGTCGGCGAGCTCGCGGCCGTTGACGCCGCCGGGCATCACGATGTCGGTGAACAGCAGGTCGAACGGCTTGCCTTCCGCGGCGATGGCGAGGGCCTCGGTCGCATTGGCGGCCGGGATGACCTTGTAGCCGAGGCTCTCGAGCTGGACCGTGACGTATTGGCGGACGTCACGGTCGTCCTCGACGCACAGGATGGTCTCCGTGCCGCCCACGACCTTGCGCTCGTCATAGCCTGCGGGGCGCAGCGTAGAGGTCTCGGCTTTCGGCAAATAGATCGTGAATGTGGTGCCCCGGCCCTCCGCCGAGGAGACCTTGATGCCGCCGCCGGATTGCTTGACGAAGCCGAACACCATGCTGAGCCCGAGACCGGTGCCCTTGCCGACGTCCTTGGTCGAGAAGAACGGATCGAAGATGCGCTCGAGAATGGCTTGCGGAATGCCGGTGCCGGTGTCGGCGATCTCGATCTCGACATAGTCGCCGGCATAGCCCGCCCCGACCGCGACGGCTTCGCGCACGCCGAACACGACGTTGCGCGTCGCGAGCGTGAGCCTGCCGCCGTCGGACATCGCGTCGCGGGCGTTGATCGCGAGGTTGAGCAGCGCCGAGGAAAGCTGTCCGCGATCGGCGAAGGCGAGCCAGATCTTGCCGTCGAGCCGCGTCACGATCTCGATCTTCTTGTCGAAGGTTGCGAGCAGCAGCTTTGCCAGCTCTTCGAGCAGCTCGTTGACGTCGATCTCGGCCGGTTGCAGCGCCTGCTTGCGCGCGAAGGAGAGCAGGCTCGACGTCAGCGCGGCACCGCGGTCGGCCGCCTCGCTGATCAGCTTGGTGATGGTCGCAAGCGGCGGGTTGTCCTTCACCGCATCGGCAAGGATCTCGATCGTGCCGGTGATCACCGTGAGCATGTTGTTGAACTCGTGCGCGATGCCACCGGTGAGGTGGCCGACCGCCTCCATCTTCTGCGACTGGATCAGCTGCTCCTCGGCGGCGCGCTTTTGCGTCACGTCCTTGACGAAATTGTTGATGATGGTGCGCTCGCCGATGCGAAGCGCCGTGCTCGACGCCTCAATCAGGATCTCGTCGCCGTTCCGGTGCACCAGGCTCGCCTCGAAACGGATGCCGATCGGCGTATCCGACAGTTCCGGCAGGAGTCGCATCATGCGCTGCCTGAAGCCTGCGCGGAGCGGCTCGGCGACGAGCAGGTCGACGACGTCGGTGCCGACGGCCTCCTGCCGCGACCATCCGGTCAGGGCCTCGGCCTGAAAGCTCCACTCCAGCACGATGCCGCGTTCGTCGGTCTGAACGAAGGCGTCGAGCGCGGTCTTGATGACGGCTTGCGTCAGCTGCGCGCTCTGCGCGATCGCCTTGGCATGATCAGCCAGCTGCGCAGCGGCGCGCTCATCCTGCGACGTCTCGATCGCACGCAGGCAGAGACGCGCGAGCAGCATCGCGACGGCAGCGCTCGCCAGGAGCGCGATGATCTGGGGAATGCCGAACGCGCCGGCGGTTCCGGTGAGGGCGTGGGAGGCAAGCAGGGCGACAGCGGTCACGACGGCCTGCGCGGCCAGCGCGAGTGTCAGAAGCCTCCTGAGTTTCATGCGCTCACACCAAAGACGTCAGCCGCGGACCGCCCTCGGCCGCTCTGCCGAGGAGTCCGCCATCATGTGAGCTACAGATTCCGCGCTTCTGCGTCGAGGGACAATTTCCGGCAGGGCCGGGCGTGCCTCAACCTGCCGGCGAATCGGCCTGGCGCAGCGTCGTCACCCAGATCACGCGCGCGGCCTGCTGAGTGGGGTTGTCGAACATGTGGGGCACGATGCTCGGAAAGCGGAAGCTGTCGCCGGCTTCCAGCACATGGGCCTGGTTGTCGAGCCACAGCCGCAGGCTGCCGGACAGGATGTAGCCGGCCTTCTCGCCGACGTGCTGCAAAAAATCCGTGCCGGACGAGGCGCCGGGATTGAGCGTGAGCTCGTAGAGCTCGAGCTGGCCTTTTCCTTCGGGGGTGAGGGCTTCCTTGACGACGCCGCTGGCGGTGAGCCGCAGCAGCCGCCTGGAGCCCTTGCGCACGATGTAGCGCTGCACGTCGGCGGCATCGGTTGTCTCGAAGAAGTAGGAGATGGGCACGTCGAGCGCGATAGAGAGCAGGCGCAGCGTACGGATCGACGGCATCGCGCGCGCGCGTTCGAGCTGGCTGATCATGCCGTTGGAGAGGCCGGTCTTGTTGGCGACGTCCTGGATCGAGAGACCGGCGCGCTGGCGCAACAGCCGCACGGTTTCGCCGAGGCGCTGGTCGACCGCGTTGTCGGCCTCGATCGCCGCGGCGTCCTTCGGACCGTTGGTGTCGCCGCGACCGTCCATGTCGCTCTCCTATGCATCGTCGCGCCGCCGGACTGGCTGGCGGTGTGAAAAGGTCGCGCATCCTAGCAAGGCGATTGACAGCTGTATTTAGTCATGATGAAATTTTGGCTGAAAAATTTAGAAGCACTAAAGCCCACTCCTGTCCCCTTGCCGGGGTCTCGGGGCGCGAGAGACGGTGCCGCATGCGACAACGGAGAGTGGTCATGGCAGACGACACCGGCAAGTTCGGCGTTGGGTCAGTTCATCCGGGCATTCCGAATCGCCGTCAGTTCTTCCAGCTCGGCGCAGGCGCCGCGGCAGGATGGAGCCTTGCAGGTAGCGCGTTTGCGCAGACTGAGCGCCCCTCTAGTCCGCCGGACAAGCCGCGCGGCCAGGTGATCGCGGCGCTGTCGCAGGAGCCGACCGTCTTCCATCCACTGATGCCTGGCATCGAGGTCGATCAGGGTGTTTGGTGGCAGGTGTTCTCGACTCTCTGGTTCATCGATCCCGACGGCAAGTTCGTTCCCGATCTCGCCCGTGAAGTTCCGACCGTCGAGAATGGCGGCCTGTCGGCCGACGGCCTGACCTGGAAGATCAAGCTGCGCAGCGACGTGAAGTGGCACGACGGCACGCCGTTCACGGCCGACGACGTCAAGTTCTCGCTCGACCTGATCAACAATCCCGATTTCCGCGCTCGCAGCCGCGTCGGCCACAGTCTGGTGAAGGATATCAAGGTCATTGCGCCCGACGAGATCCATTGGCGAATGGAAGCTGCCTATTCGCCCTACATGTCGATCCTGGGGTCGCTGACCTTCATCGTGCCCAAGCACGTCCTCGATAAGGTGTCCGATCCGAACGCCTCGCCGTTCCACAATGCCCCTGTCGGCACCGGACCATTCCGCTGGGGCGAGCGCGTGCCTGGCGACCACATCCTGCTCAATGCCCACACCGGCTATCACGGCAAGGGACCTTACGTCGAACGCGTGGTCTTCAAATACATCCCGGATCTCACCGTGCTCTACACCCAGTTCCGCACCGGTCAGATCGATTACGCAGGCCTGCAGGGCATCCTGCCGAACTTCGTGCAGGAGGCGAAGACGCTGAAGGGTCGCAAGATCTTCGTCTCCTCGACCTCCTCGGTGGAGCATATCGCGCCCAATCTGGAATTCGGCCCCTTCGCCGATCGCACGGTGCGCGAGGCGCTCTATTTCGCCATCAACAAGCAGGCGATCATCGACGCGCTTAATTACGGCCTGCCGACCCAGACCGAGAGTTTCGTGCCGCAGCAGGCGTGGTCGTTCCAGCAGGGATTGCCTGAGCACAAATACGATCCGGCCAAGGCCAATGCGCTGCTCGATGCGGCCGGCTGGGTGCGCGGCGCCAGCGGCGTGCGCGAGAAGGGCGGCGTCAAGCTTGAATTCACCAACTCGACCACGTCAGGCAATGCGGTGCGCGAGCAGACTCAGCAGCTCCTGATCCAGGACTGGCGCGCGATCGGTGCTGCGATGCGCGTCAACAACATGCCGGCCGCGGTGATCTGGGGCGACTTCTGGCAGCAGTCGAAGTTCAATTCGGTGATCGTTGGCGTGAACTTCATGCTGGGCAGCGATCCCGACGTGACGCCGCGCTTCGGCTCGGGCGCCATTCCTGCCCAGGGCGGCCGCGGCTACAACACCTATCAGTACAAGAGCCCCGAGGCCGATCGGCTGCTTGCCGAGGGGGCCAGGCAGTTCGACCTGGCGCAGCGCAAGGCAACCTATGGCGAGTTGCAAAAGCTGATCCGCAACGACCTCGCGATCCTGCCGCTGTTCCAGGGTTTTATCGCCGAGGGCGTGAAGGAAGGGCTGCAAGGTTTCCGCCCCAATATCAACATGTCGATCAATTGCTGGAACATCCGCGAATGGTATTGGGCGTGATGCCCCGGGCGCGCTGGATCGCCTGAGATGGCCCGTTACGTCGCCAATCGACTGGCTCAGGCGGTCATGCTGCTGGTGATCGTTTCGGCGATCGGCTTCACCATCCTGCATCTGGCACCGGGCGGTCCGCTCTCGCAATTTGCGGCCTCCGCGCAGATGACGCAGGAGGATCTCGATCGCGTCACCAGGCAGCTCGGGCTCGATCGCCCTCTGCCGATCCAGTATCTCGAATGGTTCGGTCGCATGCTGAAAGGCGATTGGGGCAAGTCCTATCGCGACGGCGAAGCGGTGCTGTCGGTGATCTCCTCGCATCTCGGCGCCACCCTGGAGCTGATGGCGACGGCAACCATCATCGCGGTCCTGTTCGGCTGCTGGATCGGCGTGCTGGGTGCACTGCGCCGCTATTCGTTGTTCGACATGCTCGCAACCGTCGGCGCCATGATCGCGCTGTCGATCCCGACCTTCTGGTTCGGCCTCGTCACCATCTACGTCTTCTCGGTGAGGCTCGGCTGGCTGCCGGCCGGTAATCGCGAGACCGTCGGCGACGGCTCGCTGCTCGACCTCCTGCATCACCTGATCGCGCCGGCGCTGGTGCTGGCGCTGGTCGAGACCGCGATGTGGGGCCGCTTCATGCGCTCCTCGATGCTCGAGGTCATCAACCAGGACTATATCCGCACCGCGCGCGCCAAGGGCATGCCGGAGTGGCGCATCCTCACGGTGCACGGCTTGCGCAACGCGCTGCTGCCCATGATCACGGTGGCTGGCCTCCAGTTTCCCACCCTGCTCGGCGGCGCGCTGGTTGCCGAGACCGTGTTCACCTGGCCCGGCATGGGCCGCCTGTTCCTCGATTCCATCGGCTATCGCGACTATCCCGTGGTGATGGGCATCCTGATGTTCTCGGCGACGATGGTGCTGATCGGCTCGCTGCTCGCCGACATCCTCTATGCCGTCGTCGATCCGCGCATCCGGGTGGGCTAGGCGATGGCGACTGTGACCTGGTCCCATGTTCAGCTCGCGCCGGGCCAGGCCGCGTGGCGGCGATTTTGCCGGCACCGGCTCGCGCTTGCGGGCGCCGTGATCATCCTGGTGCTCGTCCTCGGCTCGGCGCTTGGTCCCTGTCTGCTGCCGTTCGACGACACCTATATCGACATCCTCAAGCGGTTCGCGCCGCCATTCTCGGGCGCGCATATCCTCGGCACCGACGAGCTCGGCCGCGACGTGCTGGCGCGCCTGATGATGGGCGGGCGGGTGTCGCTCTCGATCGGCATCGTCGCGATGGTGATCGCGATGGCGGTCGGCATCGTCGTTGGCGCCTTCGCCGGCTTCTATGGCGGCGTCGTCGGCGCGGTATTGATGCGGCTCGTCGATGCCGTGCTGTGCTTTCCAACGATCTTCCTGCTCTTGGCACTCGCCGCGCTCACCGAGCCCGGTCTCGTCACCACCACAGTGCTGATCGCGGCCACGGCCTGGATGGCCGTCGCCCGCGTCGTCGAGGCCCAGGTGCGCTCATTGCGCGAGCGTGAATTCGCAGTTGCGGCTCTGGCCTTCGGCTCGTCGAACCTGCGCATCATGTTCCGCGAGCTCGTGCCCAATGCGATCGCCCCGATCGTGGTGGCGGCGACGCTGAACGTCGCCAATGCGATCCTGCTCGAATCCTATGTCAGCTTTCTGGGCTACGGCATCCAGCCGCCGGCGGCGAGCTGGGGCAACATGCTCAACAACGCGCAGATCTATCTGACCAGTGCGCCCTGGCTCGCGATCGTGCCCGGCCTCGCCATCACGCTCGCGGTCACGAGCTTCAACTTCCTCGGTGACGGCCTGCGCGATGCGCTTGATCCCCGAATGAACATCCCATGACGAGCCAGGCTTGCTCGAACTGAAGTCCAGGAGTGTCCCATGTCCCCGCCGCTCAACCGTATCAACAGCGACGAACGCCTGCCGGTGCAGGCCGATGTCGTCGTCATCGGCGGCGGTGTCATCGGCGTGTCCGCGGCCTATCATCTGGCGAAGAAGGGGCTGTCCGTCGCCCTCGTCGAGAAAGGTCATGTCGGCGGCGAGCAGTCGAGCCGCAATTGGGGCTGGTGCCGCCAGCAGGGTCGCGCGCGCGAGGAAATTCCGCTCGCCCGCGAAGCGCTGCTCCTGTGGGAGGACATGCAGAACGATGCTGGCGTCGATGCCGGCTTCCGTCGCACCGGCGTGTTGTTCCTGACCAAGAGCAAGGACGAGCTCGCCGGTTGGGAGCGCTGGGCCGCGACGGCGCGCGAGATGCAGGTCCATTCGACCGTGCTGACGCCGGCAGAGGTCGCCGAACGCATGCCAGGGAATACCGACAAATGGGTTGGCGGCCTGCACACGCCGAGCGACGGACGCGCCGAGCCGTCGATGGCCGTGCCCGCGCTCGCGACGGCCGCGCGAAAACACGGCGTCACCATCCATCAGGGCTGCGCCGCGCGCGGGCTGGAGACGCAGGGCGGGCGCGTCAGCGCTGTCGTCACCGAGAAGGGGACCATCCGCACGCAGTCCGTGCTGTTGTCGGGCGGCGCCTGGTCGTCGCTATTTTGCCGCCGCCACGGCATCGAGCTGCCGGTCGGCCTCGTCAATGCCACCGCGTGCCGGACCACGCCGGGGCCGGAGATCACGTCCGGCGCGCTTGGCACCGATTTCTACTGCATCCGCCGCCGCCTCGATGGCGGCTTTACGCTGGCGCTGCGCAACCGCGGCACGGTCGAGCTGTCGCCCGACCTGTTCCGCTACGCCCGCACCTTCTGGCCGACCTATCTGCATCGCCGCAACGGATTGAAGATGTCGCTCGGCAAATCGTTCTTCGACCAGATCGTGCGCGGCACCAGCTGGGGCTTTGACAAGCCGTCGCCGTTCGAGGCCGAGCGCGTGCGCGATCCCGCGCCGGACATGTCGCTGGTCAATGCGGCGCTCGCCGCGCTGATCAAGTCGAATCCCGAATTGAAGGACATCGAGATCGCGGAAGCCTGGGGCGGCACCATCGACTGCACGCCCGACACGATTCCCGTGATCTCGCCGGTCGACGCGCTGCCGGGCTTCTTCCTTGCGACCGGCTTCTCCGGCCACGGTTTTGGCATCGGCCCCGCAGCCGGCAAGCTTGCCGCCGACATCGTGACCGGCTCGACGCCGTTGGTCGATCCCGCCGCCTACAGCCACAAGCGCATGATCGACGGCCGCCGGCTCGCGCCGGTCAGCCCGTTCTGAAAGCGGCGGTCGGCGAGATGGCATTCCTTTATAAGGCCAATCTGGTTCGCGGTGCCGAATGGGCGCGTCTCTTCGCGGAGCGCGCGCCCGATCTACCGTTCCGGCTCTGGCCCGATATCGGTGATCCCACGGAGGTACGCTATCTGGTGGCCTGGCAGCCGCCGGACGACATCGCGAAAACATTCCCCAATCTCGAGCTGGTGTTCTCGGTCGGCGCCGGCGTCGATCAGTTCGACATCACCAAGCTGCCTCCGCATGTTCCGCTGGTCCGCATGATGGAGCCCGGCATCACCGAGCGCATGGTCGAATATGCCAGCATGTCCGTGCTGGCGTTGCACCGGGATCTGGTGCAGTTCATCGCCCAGCAGCGCGACCAGGTCTGGCGCGAGCTTCCCGCGACGTACACGAGCGAGCGGCGTATCGGCGTGATGGGGCTCGGCCTGCTCGGTCAGGCCGTGCTCGAGCGGCTCAAATCGTTCGGCTTTCAGCTTCTAGGCTGGAACCGTTCGCCGCGCCGCATCGAAGGCGTCACCTGCTATGCGGGCGCCGACGCATTGCCGGATTTCCTCGCGCAGACCGACATTCTGGTCTGCCTGCTGCCGCTGACGCCGGAGACGCGCGGCATCCTCGACGCAAAGCTGTTCGCGCGTTTGCCGCGCGGCGCCCGGCTGCTCAATGTCGGGCGGGGCGGGCATCTGGTCGAGGCCGACCTGATCGCGGCGCTCGATGGCGGCGTGCTGTCGGCCGCCGTGCTCGATGTCGCCGAGCCTGAGCCGTTGCCTGCGGGCCATCCGTTCTGGAGCCATCCACGCATTCTTCTGACGCCGCACATCGCCAGCACGACGAAGCCGGAGACGGCCGTCGAGTACGTGCTTGACACCATCGCGCGTCATCGCCGTGGCGAGGCGTTGCCGGGGCGTGTCGACCGTGAGCGCGGCTATTAAGGTCATCGCATGAGCATCGGCGCAAGCAGACCTGACCAGATCGTTGCCGAGGCGCAGGCGCCGGTGCTGTCGGTGTCAGGCCTGACCACGTCCTTCATGCGCGAGCGGGAGTGGATCCCCGTCGTCCGCAACGTCTCGTTCGACATCGCTCCGCGCGAGACCGTGGCGATCGTCGGCGAGTCCGGCTCGGGCAAGAGCGTCACCGCGCTCTCGATCATGCGGCTCGTCCCGAAGGAGAGCGGCCGCAGCGAGGGCTGCATCATGCTCGCCGGCCGCGATCTGCTGACGCTGCCGGAAGCGAGCATGAAGGACATTCGTGGCAACGAGGTTGCCATGATCTTCCAGGAGCCCATGACGAGCCTTAATCCGGTGCTCACCATCGGCTTCCAGATTGCGGAGGCGCTGATCCAGCATCGCGGCCTGTCGCGCGCGGGGGCGGAAGCAGAGACCATCCGCCTGCTCGATCGCGTCCGGATTCCTGCCGCGAAATCGCGCTTCCACGAGCATCCGCATCGCTTCTCCGGCGGCATGCGCCAGCGCGTGATGATCGCGATGGCGCTCGCCTGCAAGCCGAAGCTGTTGATTGCGGACGAGCCGACCACGGCGCTCGACGTCACCATCCAGGCCCAGATCCTGGAGCTTCTGAAGGAGCTCCAGCAGGAAGAGGGGATGTCGATCCTCTTCATCACCCACGACATGGGCGTGGTCGCCGAGGTCGCGGACCGCACCGTGGTGATGTATGGCGGCCAGGCGGTGGAGACTGACGCGACGTCGCGCATCTTCGCCGCCCCCGCGCATCCCTATACGCGCGCGTTGCTCGCCGCCGTGCCGCGCCTAGGCTCGATGGACGGACGCCCCCGGCCGATGCGCTTTCCCGTCGTCGACAAGGTCACGGGCACTTCGGACGCGCCGACCGAGACGCCGGACACCGTCTCGACCACCGAGCGGCCGCTGCTCGAAGTCGCGAACCTCACCACGCGCTTTCCGATCCGCTCGGGTCTGTTCGGCAAGGTCTCGGGCCGCGTCCACGCCGTCGAGAACATCTCCTTCACGCTGCGCGCCGGTGAGACGCTGGCACTGGTCGGCGAATCCGGTTGCGGCAAGTCGACGACGGGCCGCTCGATTCTGAAGCTGGTCGAGCCGGACGCCGGCACCGTCCTGATCGACGGTCAGGATGTGCTGACGATGGGTGGCCGCGCCTTGCGCGACTTCCGCAAGCACATGCAGATCGTGTTTCAGGATCCGTTCGCAAGCCTCAATCCGCGCATGTCGGTGGGAGCGGCGATCGCGGCGCCGCTGCTCGCCAACGGCCTTGCCACCGCGTCGCAGGCGCGCGACAAGGTCGCCGACCTGCTGGCGCGCGTCGGTCTCGCCGCCGACATGGCCGCGCGCTTCCCGCACGAATTCTCCGGCGGCCAGCGCCAGCGCATCTGCATCGCGCGCGCGCTCGCGCTCGGGCCGAAGCTGATCGTCGCCGATGAAGCGGTCTCCGCGCTCGACGTCTCGGTCAAGGCGCAGGTCGTCAATCTGATGCTCGACCTTCAGGCCAGCATGGGCCTTGCCTATCTCTTCATTTCCCACGACATCGCGGTGGTCGAGCGCATGAGCCACCGCGTCGCGGTGATGTATCTCGGCGAGATCGTCGAGATCGGTCCGCGCGCCGCATTGTTCGCCAATCCGCAGCATCCCTACACCAGGAAGCTGATGGCCGCCGTGCCGGTCCCGGACCCTGAGCGTCGCGGGACGAAGCGCGGGGTCGCCAACGACGAGGTCAGAAGTCCGGTGCGCGCGCCCGACTATCAGCCGCCGGTCCGGCAGTATCGCGAAGTCTCGCCCGGCCACGTCGTCCAGGTCTGGGGCGAAGAGTGGTCGGCGTAGCGAGCGAAGGCCGCGAGTGGCCTTCAGCTGCGATTGATTTCAATAACGCACGATGACATTGCGCTGTGGTCCGTCCGACAGGTCAAGGCTGACGTCGCTCGCGAAGCCGTGCCTGTGAAATCCCGCTGAAATTACACTGAAAATCATCTTGTCGCGACACGGTGCGACAGCGCGCCAAAACAACTTCATTGTGATGTGGTGAAGCTGGACCCTGGCCGTCGATCTCCGATAATGCATCGGCCTTGGAAGGCAGAAACGTGCCTTCACCGGACGGGTTTATCGACATGACACAAGCAGGCGTCTACGGACAAAGGCTCGGGCAGGGCTTTCACCTGAAGCAGGCTCCGGTGCTGATCGCGCGCTCGCTGCGCAGCGCCGAGCTCGCGGTCACCGAAGTCCGCCATGACGATCCGGCGCCCAATCTGTCCGGCTCCCTGCCTGCGAACGATGCGTATCTCGTCAGCCTGAAGCTTCGCGATTATCCGGATTGCGAATGCTGGGAACGCGGCCGCTGCGTCGCCAAGGCGGATGTCCGCGCTGGCGCGACCTATCTCTACGACCTCAAGCGCGACCCGCGCTACGTGATCGACAAGCCGTTTCACTCGCTCTTCTTCTATCTGCCGCGCTCGGCGCTCGATGACATTGCGAGGCAGCCCGGTGCGCCGCGGATCCGCGAGCTTAGCTATGAGCCAGGCGACGGCCACGACGACGGGGTGATCCGTCACATCGGTGCCTCGTTGCTGGAAGGGTTGCGGCGGCCGGACGAGACCAACCCGCTGTTCGTGGATCACATGATGCTCGCGCTCACCGCGCACGTCGCCCAGACCTATGGTGGGTTAAGGCCCGCCGCCGAGGCGAACCGTGGCGGCCTTGCGCCGTGGCAGGTGAAGCGCGCATGCGATCGGCTCGACTCCGACCTCGCCGGCAAGGTCGCGTTGCAGCAGATCGCGGCCGAGCTCGGGCTTTCGGTCAGTCATTTCTCACGTGCATTCCGGATCTCCACCGGCCTGCCGCCGCATCAATGGCTGCTGCGCCGGCGCGTGCATGCGGCTCAACAGCTGATGGCCGTCCGCGAGCTGCCGTTGTCGGAGATCGCGATCTCGGCCGGATTTGCCAACCAGAGTCATTTTACGCGGGTGTTCTCGTCGATCGTCGGCGTCAGCCCGGGCGCGTGGCGCCGCGATGCGCAAGGCGGCGGGCCTCTGGCTTAACTGCAGACCTGCGTTCAGGCTTCGGCCGGCTCCTGTGTCTTTTCTGAAGCCGCGGTGTTTTTGTCAGATCGCGACAGGCGGCGCTTGGCCGAGCCGCGGCTCACATTCGGGCGCGATCGAAGCCCGCATGTGACGAGCTCCTGAAGTTGTCTTGTGTCGCAAGCCAGGTCGGTGCATCGCATCAACGCGCGCACAGAATCTTCGATAGAAGATTTCTCTTTTATAATAGATAATTTCTGCTAGGCTTCGTTTCGTGAAGGCGCGGATCAAGACGCCATCCAGGGACGACCACGCAAACGGGGAGGCAGCCGTGAGACTGAGGTCAGCGGTATCGGCCGCAGCTTGGCTGCTGGCCGCGGGAATGCCTGTTGCCACTGCGCAGGCGCAGCAGTTCAGAACGATCTACGGGTTCGGCGACAGCCTGCTCGACGTGTCGCGCAATTGCCCGATTGCCTTTCCGCAATCGGCGCCGTATGGCGCCTGCGGCAACGGCCGCGGTACGCTGCAATGGCTGTCGATGCTGACCAGTTACAGTTTCGACAAGGCCAACGACTACGCCTACAACGGCGTGGGCAATGGCGTGTTTCCGGCGTTCAACGGCGGTCCGACCGTCGCGCAGCAGATCGTCGAGTTCACGAGCGCCGGCAGAAGCTTCCAGCCCAGCGACCTGATCGTCGTTGGCGGCATGCCAAACAACCAGGCGGCGACCTTCCTGGGTATCCTCGACGCCAATGGCCAGCCCTACACGCCGCAAACGCTCGCCAACGCAACGCTCGCGCAGCAATACACCAACATCTCCCAGCTCATCAAAGCGGGAGGACACAATTTCATCGCGGAGAACAGCTTCTCCTCTGCGAGCTACAACTTCTATCAGATCGGCGGCTTCTATCCGTTCGGGCCACCCTATGTGTTTCCGAACATTCCGGGCGCCAGCGAATTCTTCGGCCAGGTCAATGCAAACCTCGCGGCAACGCTGGCGCCGCTGGCGCGGCCGGGCGTGCGGATTCACGTCGTCGATCTCGCAGCGATCTACACCAAGGCGTACACCGATCCGGCGAGCCTCGGCTTCAAGACCGGGACGGCCTGCATCTTCGACGGCAATTGTCTCACGGCGTCGAAGGACGTGCAGAACCAGCATTTCATGTTCGACCTGCACCCGACCGATGCGGGCTATGCGGTGATCGCACGCTACGAGGCCAATCTGCTGGCCGCGCAGGACGGGCTCGCCGCCCAGGCCGATATCGCGCAGCTCACCGCGCAGAATTTTTCCAATACGATCTTCTCGCGGCTGGATGCCTATCGCGCCGACGATCCGCGCGTCACCAGCGGCGGGACAGCGGACCAGGCCTATGCCTCGATGGACAGGCCGCGGATGGCAACCAAAGCGCAGCCACCGCGTCAGGCATCCGAGCTGCCATTCTCGGTCTATCTTGCCGCAGCCTATGGCAGCGGCAGCCGCGGCGATCGGTTCAGTGCCGACGGCAACGCGATTGGCTTCGACTATACGATGGCGGGCGGCACCATCGGTGCAGAGTACAAGGTCGATCCCAACATCCGTGTCGGTGCCGCGCTCAACTACACCAATCCGATAGCCAATCTGCATGGTGGCGCGGGTCATTTGAACCTCGACAGCTACCAGGTCGGCGGCTTTGCCTCCTTCACCTATCCGCATCTCCTGACTGACGTCGTCGCGACTTACGGCTACAACAACTACCGCATCGATCGTCCCGGCGTCGTCGACACGATCTTTGGCAACACGCGGGGCGATACTTTCACCGCCGGGTTCAAGTCCGTCTATCTGTTCGACGTCGGCCGCGTCCGCCTCGGGCCCCTGGTCGGGCTCCTCTACGACTACACCAATGTCGATCCCTACACCGAGACCGGCGACCCCATCATCACCCAGTTCGTCGCGCGGCAGAAGCTCGAGGGCCTGACGGGCAGTGCCGGCGTGCAGTTCCGTGCGCCATTTGCGGTCGGGGCGCATGCCTTCAACTCCTTCGTCAACCTGACGGCCGAGCACGATTTCCTTGGTGGCGCGCGCACGCTGCTTGCGGCCGAGACGGTGGCCCTTGCGCTCCCGATCTACACGTTGGTGCCCGGCAATCCCGACCGCACCTACGGCAAGATATCGGGCGGCCTGACGACGGCGTTCGCCGGCAATGTCAGCGGCATGCTGACGGCGGCCGGCACGTTCGGAAACAGCAATCCGCAGTTCGCCGTGCAGGGTGCGGTGAAGGTGGCGTTCTGAGAGCGATGAAAATGAAAAATCCGCGATCCACCAGGGAGGGAAATATGATCGTATCACTGCTTCGCGCGACGTCTCTCGCAGTCCTGCTCGGCGCTGTTCCCGTTGCCGCCTCTGCCGAGGATGCGCCGTTCCGCATCGGCGTGATCGACGACATGTCCGGCGTCTATTCCGGCAATGGTGGGCCCGGCACGGTGCTGGCCGCCAAGATGGCCGTGGAAGATTTCGGCGGCAAGGTATTGGGGCGGCCGATCGAGGTGGTTTCGGCGGACCATCAGAGCAAGCCCGACATCGGTGCGGCGCTGGCGCGTCAGTTCATCGAGCAGCAAGGCGTCAGCGCCATCATTCCAGGCGGCGCGAGCTCGGTCGGGCTTGCCGTGCAGGCGATCGCGCGCACGTTGAAGAAGACCACGCTGGTTAGCGGCGGTTATGCCGCGAATTTCAGCGGCGACGGCTGCTCGCCCTATGGCACGCAATGGGCGCCCTCGACCAGCGAGCTCTCCAAGACCATCGCCAAGGGCATCGTCGATGCCGGCGGCAAGAAATGGTTCTTCATCGTCGCCGACTATGTGTTCGGCAAGAATCTCGCCGCAGACGCCGGCGAGACCGTGAAGGCCTCCGGCGGCCAGGTGATCGGTCAGGTGCTGCATCCCCTCAACGTCACCGACCTCGCCTCCCAGCTTCTGGCGGCGCAAGGCTCGGGCGCCGACGTGATCGGGCTCGCCGATGCCGGTCCGGATCTCGTGCTCGCGATCAAGCAGGCCAGGGAGTTCGGCGTCAGTGCCAAGCTCGCGACCATGCTGGTGTTCGAGAACAATGTCACGGCGCTCGGCCTTTCGACCGCGCAGGGCCTGCGGCTCGCAGCTTCGTTCTACTGGGATCTGAATGACGAGACCCGCGCCTGGTCGAAGCGCTTCATGGCCCGCAACGGCAACGCGGTCCCGACCATGGGCCATGTGCTGGCCTATCTCGCCACCACCCACTACCTGAAGGCGGTGGCGGCCGTCGGCTCCGACGATGCCGCGCAGGTGCAGGCAAAAATGCTGGAGCAGCCGATCGAAGGCAATCTGATCCAGCACGCGCATATACAGGCCAACGGCCGCGTCGTCTCCGACATGCACATCTTCGAGGTGAAGAGCCCGCAGGAGTCGAAGAGCCCGGCCGACCTCTACAAGCTTGTCGCGACGTTGCCGGGCGATGGCCTGTTCGTTGCGGCCGGGAAGAGCGGATGTCCTTACCTCGCCGTGAGGTAAGCCGGATTGGGAATTGAGGTGCTGCCATGACTGCGGACGGTTCGACGCGCACGATGTCGCCGGAGGAGGCGGTGCGGGGCAATGCCCCGCATCAGCTCGAGGCGTTCAAGATGTATATCGACGGTGAGTGGTGCGAGTCGGCCTCCGGGCGCTGGCTGGAGACCAGGAATCCGTACACCGGCAAGGCCTGGGCGGTGATCCCGAGAGGCGGCGCCGACGACATCGACCGCGCGGTGCGGGCGGCAAACCGCGCCTTCGTCAGCGGTCCCTGGGCCAGCATGCATCCGAGCGACCGAGGCCTCCTGTTGAGCCGGGTTGCTGAGCTGATCGCGGCAAATGCGGAGCGGCTCGCCGAGCTGGAAGTGCGCGACAACGGCAAGCTCAAGGTCGAGATGCTCGGCCAGATGAGATATTTGCCGCGCTGGTTTCAGTATTTTGGCGGGCTTGCCGACAAGATCGAAGGCCGCATGCCGCCGACCGACAAGAAGGGCATGCTGCACTACGTCAGCTACGAGCCGGTCGGCGTCGTCGGCGCGATCACGCCGTGGAATTCGCCGCTGCTGCTGACCGTCTGGAAGCTTGCGCCGGCACTCGCGGCCGGCAACACCGTGGTGATCAAGCCCTCCGAATTTGCATCGACGTCCCTGCTCGCCCTGGTCGAGCTGTTTGCGCAGGCCGGCTTTCCGAGGGGCGTCATCAACGTGGTCACCGGCCTCGGCGCCGAGACCGGCGAGCCGCTGGTCGAGCATCCCCTCGTCGACCGGATTGCCTTCACCGGGGGCAACCTCGCCGGCCGCAAGATCTATGAAGCCGCAGCGCGGCAGTTCAAGCGCGTCTCGCTCGAGCTCGGCGGAAAATCCCCGAACATCGTCTTCGCTGATGCCAGCATCGAGGATGCGGTCAAGGGCGTCATCTCCGGCATCTTCGCCGCGAGCGGCCAGACCTGCATGGCAGGATCGCGGTTGTTGCTGCACTCCTCGATCCACGACGCGTTTCTCGCGCGTCTCGTCGAGGTGATGAGCGCGGCGCGGCTCGGCGATCCCAACAGCCCCGACACCGACGTCGGACCGGTCGCAACCGAGCAGCAGCTCGGCAAGGTGCTTCAATATATCGAGCTCGCCAAACAGGAAGGCGCCCGCTGCATCCTCGGGGGACGGCGGGCGACCCGGCCCGAATGCGGCGATGGCTGGTTCGTCGAGCCGACCATCTTCGCCGACGTCACCAACGACATGCGGATCGCGCGCGAGGAGGTGTTCGGCCCCGTTCTGAGCGTGATCAAGTTCGATACCGACGACGAGGCGATCGCGCTCGCCAACGACACGCCGTTTGGTCTCGCCGCGGGTCTGTGGACCACCGATCTGGCCCGCGCCATCGCGATGCCGAAGCGGCTGCGGGCAGGAACGGTGTGGGTCAACGCCTATCGCGTGGTGAGCTATCTCTCGCCGTTCGGCGGGTTCAAGGAATCCGGGCTCGGGCGGGAGAACGGAATCGAGGCGATCTACGAATATCTGGAAGCCAAGAGCGTCTTCATCAATCCGACGCCGTCGATCTCCAATCCGTTCACGCTGCAATAGGGCGCAGCGGCAGGCTCAGAGGCGGCGTCGTCGAATGACGAGATAGTAGGCGCACGGAGTCTTGCCGGCATTGATGAAACGATAGGACTCGCGCACATCGAAATAGAAGGAATCGCCGGTGTCGAGAACGTAGCTGGCTTCACCCGTCTGCACGGTGAGCTGGCCCTGATGCACGACCAGATATTTTTCCGTCGGCACCTTGTAGGGCGGCAGCTCGCCGGAGGATTCTCCCGGCGGAATCCTGTGCAGCAGGAACTCGAGGTCGTTGTCCAGATGCGTCGGGGACAGGTTGTGGCGCTCGAAGCCGGTTTCCGGATCCGTGAAGGCCAGTCGATTGGCTTTCCGGATCACCGTGACCTGCGCAGCATCCGGCTCCGCGCCCATCAGCGCCGACATCGAGACGTTGAGTCCCTTGGCGATCCGCACGATGATCGCAAGTGTCGGGCTCTTCTCGCCGCGTTCGACCTTCGACAGCATTGCGCGGCTGACGCCGGACTGCGCGGCGAATTCCTCGAGCGTCAATCCGGCTTGCGTCCGCAGCCGCTTCACCCGGCTGCCAACCTCGATCACGATGGCATCGTCGCCGGCGCGGCCCGCCCGCGGCTGGCGCTGCGATTTCACCGAAGCTTTGCGGGAAATTTCGCCCTCTTTTCCGGAGGCTTCCGAGGTCTTGTGTCGCCGTGTGGGCAATCTATCGTGCATGCGGCGCATATTTTCAGAAGTCGAGGCGCCTCACAAGGTTGTATGCGGCCCTACTCTCGCGGAAGCGCTGCTCCGTGGCACCGGATCGCCGGGGACCGTCCTTCTCGCGACCGGGCCGCGGCGGCTGGCCTCACGAATTGACGTGCACGAAATCCCGCAGCAGCGGATAGATCTCGTTATTCCAGCGCTTGCCGGAAAACACGCCGTAATGGCCGACGCCGGCCTGCATGTGGTGGACGCGGCGATAGGCGCGCACGCCGGTGCAGAGGTCCTGGGCGGCAAGCGTCTGGCCGATCGAGCAGATGTCGTCCTTCTCGCCCTCGACCGTCATCAGCCCCATTCGGCCGACGGCCTTGGTGTCCACCGGCCGGCCCCGGTGCATCAGCTTGCCCTGCGGCAGCAGATGCTCCTGGAACACGTCGCGCACGGTCTCGATGTAGAATTCCGCCGGCAGATCCATCACGGCAAAATATTCGTCGTAGAAGGTCTTGATGGTCGCCGCCTTGTCCTTCTCGCCCTTGGCGATGTGGTTGGCGAGATCCATATGCTGCTTGATGTGGCGCTCGAGATTCATCGAGACGAAGGCGGTGAGCTGCACGAAGCCCGGATAGACTTTGCGCAGCGCGCCACGGCACTGCACCGGCACGTAGTTGATCAGGTTCTGCTCGAACCAGTCGATCGGCCGGCTCTTGGCGAACTCGTTGACCCTGGTCGGCTGGATCCGCGTGTCGATCGGCCCCGCCATCAGCGTCAGCGTCGCCGGCCGGGACGGATGGTTGCCCTCGCACATGACGGCGGCGGCCGCGAGCGCCGAGACCGACGGCTGGCAGATTGCCACCATATGCGGCCGTGGGCCGAGCTGGCCCAGGAAGTCGATGAGGTGATCGGTATAGTCGTCGAGGCCGAAGCGGCCCTCGCTGCGCGGAATGTCGCGCGGATTGTGCCAGTCGGTGATGTAGACGTCGTGGTCCTGCAGCAGCGTCTTCACGGTGCCGCGCAGCAGCGTGGCGAAATGGCCGGACATCGGCGCCACCAGTAGCATGCGCGGCTGCTCGGCCACGCCCTCCTTCCTGAAATGCAGCAGCGAGCCGAACGGCGTCGCGTAGGCGACCTCCTCGCGAATGGCGACCTCGCGGTTTCCGACCATGACGCTGTCGATGCCATAGGCTGGACGGTCATAGGTCAGGGTGGAGCGCGAGATCAGCTCCAGCGCCGCCGAGAGCCGGCCGACCACCTGGTCGGACATGCCCTGGGGCACCAGATTGAGGAATTTGAGTGCGGACGAGGCTCCCGCCCGAAACGGCGCCGTCAAATCCATGTGGTTCTGAAAGGCCTGATAGTACATCGACATCATTCTGAAACGCCCACCTGTCCCGTGCTGCTATGCAATATCGAAGCCAAACCGGAGTCAAATCGCCCCCAAAATTGGCACGTCGCTTGCTGCTCATTTGTGGGAAGCACAGGTAATGGGCACCGCCGCGGGCCGGGCGGGGTGCAGTCACAGGCGTGAGGGAAGAGCCATATGGCGAAGGCGACACTGACCATCAGCAGCAAGAACTACTCGTCCTGGTCGCTGCGTGGCTGGCTGCTGACGAGATTTTCGGGGCTCGATTTCGAGGAGGTGATCACCGCGCCGGACGATGCGTCCGCGCGTGCCGAAATCCTGCTGCTGTCGTCCTCGATCCTGGTGCCGTGCCTGCGGCACGAGGGCGCCACCGTCTGGGATACGCTGGCGATCGCCGAATACCTCAACGAGGCGATGCCCGAGGCCGGGCTATTGCCGGCCGACCGCGTCCAGCGCGCCCATTGCCGCTCGATTTGCGGTGAAATCCATTCCGGCTTCACCACCCTGCGCGCCTCCCTGCCGGTCAATCTGAAGGGGCACTTCCCCGGCTTCAAGATCTGGTCGCGCGCGCAGGCCGACATCGACCGGGTCTGGTTCATCTGGCGCGACTGCCTGGAGAAGTCCGGCGGTCCGTTCCTGTTCGGCCAGCAGCGCACCATGGCGGACGCGATGTATGCCCCCGTGGTGACGCGCTTCGTGACCTATGACGTCCAGCTCGAGCCGCGTCTGAAGGCCTATGCCGACACCATCATGGCGATGCCCGAGATGCAGGAATGGATCGCGGCGGCCAAGGAAGAGCCGGCCGAGATCGAGGAGCTCGAGGTCGAATATTAGGCAGGTCGGGCGTCGTCCTGCCCGTTTCGGCGGCGGAGGCGGCCCACGCGCTGCCGGGAGCCATGCGACCGCCGCAATTAACTTTTGCTGCCGATCGCTTGTCCGTACCCGGTCGCATGCCTCGCAGATGTTGTACGGGCGAGCGGGGTGCCTGCGACATCTAGCCGTGAACAGGCGTGGACGGAGCTCTACGGCCGATTCGGACGCGATTCGTTCGAACCGCGTTCCGAAGGTTAAGACGGCGCGCGGCGCCGTTGCATTTTGACACAGGCGCTAGGCCGCTCCGGTGTGCTTGACGCGCGGCAGGCGCCAGCCGATCACGGTTGCTTCCACCGCGACGCCGGCTGCGTCATTTTGCCAGCGTCCCTCGACATAGCGGCAGGCGAACGGCAGTTGATACGTTCCGCTGTGATCCTCGCACAAAACTTCGACCGGCAGGCCAGGTGGCGGTTCTCCGGCGCCATCGAATTCCGCCAGACGTCTATCGCGCGTAGCCATTGCAAAAATCTCCCCTAATCAAAGCCGCGGAAAGAGCGCCCACTTCTCCCGCGCGCGGTTCAGTGCTCCCCGTCCAAGGGAACACGCCAAGCTCAACGCGAGAATGCGGTACGAGTGTGGTAGCCTCCCTGCATTGGCTGCGCGCAATCGGCGCACATTGCTGTGATCGACTTTGGCCGTGATCGATTTGACGAGGAACCGGAATGTTGCGCACGACCGCTGCCGTTTGTTTCGCGATGTTGCCGCTCGTCGCGCCGGTGCGCGCGCAGGACGTGCCCGGCATCGAGATCTGCACGGTCGAGAAGACCATGGAGCGGCGCACCAGCTGTCTCCAGAGCAACGTTGATTTCCTCCAGAAGACGATCACCAAGCTCAATGTCGATCATCAGCAAAAGATCGACGCCGCCAACCGTCAGATCGATGCGCTGAAGGTGACGGTCGTAGGCCTCCAGAAGACGCTCGGCGATCTCCAGGCCGCGCAGGCGAAGCTGGTGGAGGACGTAAAAAAGAAGCAGGACGCGCCGCCTGCGAAGGACAAGTAGACTACGCAGGGTGGGCAAACCGTAGCGTGCCCACCATGCCAGCGGCGGGTGCGGACAGATGGTGGGCACGGCGCAAGTGCGCCTTTGCCCACCCTACGAGTCCGGCGTTCGCGGCACGAGAGCAATCCGGATCAAGCGCGCTGCGGCGGCGGGGCGCATCATTCGCCTTGCTTCGAACGAGAGGCGTAACCCATGAACCCAGCCCACCGCGCGCTCTGGTACATCGAGAGCCACCTCGCCGAGCCGATGACGCTCGACGAGATCGCTGGCGTCGGTGGCGTGTCGCGGTTCCACATGGTGCGTGCGTTTGCCGCAGCCACCGGTCTGCCGGTGATGCGCTACGTGCGCGCACGCCGGCTGAGTGAAGCGGCGCGCAGTCTTGCCAAGGGCGCGCCGCACATTCTCAGCATCGCGCTGGAGGCGGATTACGGCTCGCACGAAGCATTCACCCGCGCGTTCCGCGACCAGTTTGGCACCACGCCCGAAGCGGTGCGGGCGGCAACGTGCATCAGCGATCTCCAGCTTCAGGAGCCGATCCTCATGGACTCCACCATGCTCGACAACCTCAAAGCCCCACGTTTCGAAACCGCAAAGGCCTTCCTCGTCGCAGGCCTCGCCGAGCGCATCACCTGCGAGAATGGCGCGATCATCCCGGGCCTGTGGTACCGCTTCCATCAGGAAGTCGCCGATACCCCAGCGCGCGTCGGCAACGTGGCTTACGGCGTCTGCTGCAACGGCGATGATTCCGGCAATTTCGATTACATCGCCGGCGTCGAGGTCGCGGACTTCTCTGACCTGCCGCGCGGGCTCGGCCGCATCCGTATCCCCGAGCAGCGCTATGCTGTGTTCACCCATTCAGACCACGTCGCCTCGATCCGCCGCACCGTCAACACGATCTGGAATCAATGGCTGCCGACCTCGGGCCTCAAAGCTGCCGACGCGCCGAACTTCGAGCGCTACGATGAAAAATTCGACCCCATGACCGGCAATGGCGGCTTCGAGATCTGGGTGCCCGTCAGGGAGTAAGCATGATCCGGAGAGTCTAAAGCGCGATATCTCATCGCGCTTTAGACTGCAACGCAGCATTGCGCCGGCTTGCTTGGCAAGCCCCAACGACTTTGTCATAACCGCTGGCAAAACTTGCCTGCGGGGCCCGTGCCGGACATCCCGAGCAAGCCATAACAAGCAGCCGGGAGGGTCCCCCAATGTCCAGTGCCACGCCCAACATGCGCGTTCTCGCCACCGACCTCGAATTCCCCGAAGGACCCGTGGTGATGCCGGATGGTTCGGTCGTGCTGGTGGAAATCCGCGGCCAGCGGCTGACCCGCGTTTATCCCGACGGCCGCAAGGAGACCGTCGCCAAGGTGCCGGGCGGCCCGAACGGCGCGGCGCTGGGCCCCGACGGCAAGATCTACATCTGCAACAATGGCGGTTTCTCCTGGATTCCGACCCGCAACACGATCATGCCGGGACCGCAGCCCGACGATTATCTCGGCGGCTCGATCCAGTGCGTCGATCTGCAATCCGGCAAGGTCGAGACCGTCGTCACCAAATGCGGCGAGCACGATCTGCGCGGGCCGAACGATCTGGTATTCGACAAGCAGGGCGGCCTCTGGTTCTCCGACCTGGGAAAACGCCGCGCCCGCGAGATGGACGTCGGCGGCATGTACTATCTCAAGCCCGGCATGAGCGAGATCGTCGAAGTCGTGCACGGCGTGCTGCCGGCCAACGGCATCGGTCTCTCCCCGGACGAAAACACCGTCTACATCGCGGAGACGCCGACGGGCCGGCTCTGGGCCTACGAGCTCTCCGCGCCCGGCACGCTGAAGCCGCGCGACGTGATCTATCGCGGCGAGCGGGGCAAGCCGATCTGCGGCCTCGGCGGCTACCAGATGTTCGACTCGCTCGCGGTGGAAGCGAACGGCAATGTCTGCGTCGCCACGCTCGTCTCCGGCTGCATCTCGGTGATCGCGCCCGACGGCACGCTGGTCGAGCAGGTCCCGACCGGCGACCGCGCCACCACCAACATCGCCTTCGGCGGCCCCGAGCTCAAGACCGCCTACATCACGCTGTCCGGCAAGGGCGAGCTCGTCGCCATGGACTGGCCGCGCAGCGGTTTGCCGTTGAATTTTCTGAATAAGTGAGCCAAGCCGTCATCGTACGGGAGGCGAGGCAACTCTCAGACCCTCACCCTGAGGAGCGCGCCCTTCGCGCGCGTCTCGAAGGGCGAGGCCACCAGCCGGGCCTTCATCCTTCGAGACGCGCGTTCCGCGCTCCTCAGGATGAGGAGTTGGCAGTCTGGATTGCTTCGCTTCGCTCGCAATGACAACGGAGAGAGACTTCGATGCCCTGGCCTGATCCCATCACCCTGCGCGGACAGCACGCCCGTCTCGAGCCGCTGTCGCATCAGCACCGCGAGGCCCTGGTGGAGGCCGTCAAGGACGGCGAGCTCTCAAAGCTCTGGTACACCGCGATCCCGCTGCCGGAGAACATGGGCAAGGAGATCGACCGCCGCCTCGCGCTTCAGACCGCGGGCTCGATGCTGCCCTTCACCGTGTTCGACGCCGATGGCGCGATCGTCGGGATGACGACCTACATGAACATCGATGCCACCAACCGCCGCGTCGAGATCGGCTCGACCTGGTACGGCAAGAGCGCGCAGCGCGGCCCGCTCAACACGCAGTGCAAGCTGCTTTTGCTCAGGCACGCCTTCGAAACCTTGAACTGCATCGCGGTCGAATTCCGCACGCATTTCTTCAATCACCAGAGCCGCCGCGCCATTGAACGTCTCGGCGCCAAGCAGGACGGCATTCTGCGCAGCCATCAGATCGCGCCGAACGGCACGCTGCGCGACACCGTCGTGTACAGCATCACCGCGGCGGAATGGCCGACAGTGAAGGCGCATCTCGAATTTCAACTCAACGACAAGCCGCGCTAAGGGCGGCCGGAGCACCATGGATAGATTTGACTATGTGATTATCGGCGCGGGCTCCGCCGGTTGTATCCTCACCAGCCGGCTCAGCGAAGATCCCGGTACCAGCGTCTGCGTGCTCGAAGCGGGTCCGAGCGACTGGCATCCCTACATCCATCTGCCGGCGGGGTTCATCAAGACCTTCCACATGAAGAGCATCAACTGGGCCTACCAGCAGGAGGTCGGGCCCTATACCGGCGGGCGCAGCATCTATGCGCCGCGCGGCAAGACGCTCGGCGGGTCGTCCTCGATCAACGGCCACATCTACAACCGCGGCCAGCGGATGGATTTCGACACCTGGGCGCAGATGGGCAATCGCGGCTGGGGCTATGCCGATGTGCTGCCCTACTTCAAGCGATTGGAGAAGCGGGTCGGCGAGGGCGACAACACTTTTCGTGGGCGCGACGGCAACCTCACCGTCACCACCATGGAATGGCGCGATCCGCTCTGCGAAGCTTTCATGGAAGGCGCCGTGAGCCTCGGCATTCCCCGCAACCCCGACTACAACGGCAAGACCCAGGAGGGCGTCTCCTACTGCCAGCGCACCATCAACAATGGCCTGCGCGTCTCCGGCTCGACCGCGTTCCTGAAGCCCGCGATGAAGCGCCCGAACGTGCATGTGCACACCCATGCGCACGCGACCGAGATCATCTTCGAGGGCAAGCGCGCCGTCGGCGTGCGCTACATGAAGGGTGGCCGCGGCGGCACGCCGTTGGAAGTCCGCGCCAACAAGGAAGTGATCCTGTCCGGCGGCACCTATAATTCGCCGCAGCTGCTCCAGCTCTCCGGCATCGGCTCGCCCGATCTGCTCGGCGCCCACGGCATCGCCGTGCGTCATGCGCTCCCCGTCGGCGAAGGCCTCCAGGACCACTACGCCCCACGCACGGTGGCGCGCGTGAAAGACATCCAGACCATCAACCAGCTCCGCCGCGGTTGGCATCTCTGGGTCGAGGCGCTGAAATGGGCGACCGCGCGCCGCGGCCTGCTCTCGCTGTCGCCGACCATGGTCTATTGCTTCTGGCACTCCGGCGAGAGCGCCGACAGCTCCGACCTCCAGCTCACCTTCACGCCGGCGAGCTACAAGGAGGGCGTGCAGGGCCAGCTCGAGG
Source organism: Bradyrhizobium commune (assembly GCF_015624505.1). Taxonomy (NCBI): domain Bacteria; kingdom Pseudomonadati; phylum Pseudomonadota; class Alphaproteobacteria; order Hyphomicrobiales; family Nitrobacteraceae; genus Bradyrhizobium; species Bradyrhizobium commune. Next base: position 1,798,011 of record NZ_CP061379.1, read on the forward strand.
ACGAGCCCGGCATGACGGTCGCCTCCTGGCAGCAGCGCCCCGAGAGCCGCGGCTATGTCCGCATCCGCTCCTCCGATCCGTTCGCGCCGCCGATCATCCAGACCAATTATCTCGACGCCGAGCTCGACCGCCGCGTCATCGTCGGCGGCATGAAGCTCGCGCGCAGGCTTTTGAAGAGCGCGCCGCTGTCGCCCTATTATGCCTACGAGGATTTCCCCGGTCCCAACATCAACACCGACGACGAATTCCTCGCCGCCGCCACCGAGCGCGGCACCACCACCTTCCACCCCGGTTGCACCTGCCGCATGGGCCCGGCAGATTCGACCTGGGCCGTGGTCGACGACCAGCTCCGCGTCCACGGGCTGGAGGGCCTCCGTGTCATCGACGCCTCGGTGATGCCGCGCATGATCTCGGCAAATCTGAACGCCTCCACCATGATGATCGCCGACCGCGCCTCGGACCTCATCCGCGGCAAGCAGCCGATGGAAGCCGCGCGCGTTCCGGATGCGGCGGTGGCGTGAGGATTTGTAGGGTGGGTTAGCGTCAGCGTAACCCACCACGTCTCTCGACGCGGAGAAAGAAGAGGTGGGTTACGCTGACGCTAACCCACCCTACGAGCTAACCACCTTACGGGTCTTTTCCGGAGCTGTGACGCGATGCCGACGAGGTCCGAACTGATCGATCGATGCCGGGCAATGATCGTTGCCGGGAATGGCGCGGGAGACGAGCTGATAGCCTATCTTCGAGCCGAAGGATGCCACAAGATTGAGAGCATCGCGGTTCTGCGCGAAGTCTTGAACGTCAATCTAGGTGAGGCAAAACGTCTGGTGCATTGCAGTCCAACATGGGCTGATGTGCGGCAGCGAGACGACAAATTTCATGATCAATTCTCGACAATCCTCGGAGAGCAGGAAGAGTAGTGATATGAGCAGGAAGTGGCGGCTCTTGGCTCACGAGTCGAATGAAAAGATCGAGTTCGAGAACCAGGGAAGCTTCGATGAACTCATCGTCGGTGATTGGCTGCACGTCGAGCAGATGGACGATAAGGTCTGGTGGCTTCGCGTCGGGGATGCTCGGATCTTTGTGACATTGCGGGGCGGGGAAGAGCCAATGGTCGATATCGAGCGCGGGTTCTATGGACCGGCGAACGGAATCACCAAAGTTCCGTAGCCCCGTCGGGCAAAACACCCCGCCGCCCCGTCAACCCCTCTCCACAAAAATATTCCACTTTACCGAAATTCGGAATTGCGGCATAAGTCGAAACAGCCCGGCCCGACGAAGAGGGGCGGTTCGCGAGTCGTTCGAAACGCGGGCCGGGTTGCGGTGGACGCGGCAGCGTCGTGTGCGAGTATGCGGGCAGGGCGGATTGCTCTCCGTGAGCCCGAGTCCTCGTGCGGACGAGCGATGCTGAATGCGTACGGCAAAACCGTGTGGTCCCGACCGTCGTCGCTACGGTCAAGCTCTTGCGAACGCGGCAGTCGCGTCAACCGGCGTGGTGTCGGTGAATTTCGCGGGGCGAGGGAGGCCAGAAGGAACTCGGCTCCCGGGAGAGCACGGCATAAGCCGTCCGACCACTGCGCAGGGAAGGCCGTGTGTTCGGCCGCACCTGTATGCCGCTGTGCAATTCCTTTTGCGCTACAAGCGCACAGCGGACCGCGGGTGCCAAGCCGGCACCCGGCCTTCCCTGCGCCCTCTTTCTTTCGAGGGCGATGGAGAGAGCAAAGCTCGGGCGAGATGCGCCGCGAGGCTGCGAAGGTGTGTCTGCGAGGCCGTAGGATGGGTAGAGCACTTGCGAAACCCATCAATCCGCCGCCGAGGAAAAGTTTGATGGGTTTCGCTTCCGCTCTACCCATCCTACAAGTCCTTCTACACTTCCCGCCGACTCAAGAACGCCAGCCGCTCGAACAGATGCACGTCCTGCTCGTTCTTGAGCAGCGCGCCGTGCAGCGGCGGGATCAGTTTGCGCGGGTCGCGCTCGCGCAGCTGTTCGACGCTCATGTCCTCGTTGAGCAGCAGCTTGAGCCAGTCGAGCAGCTCCGAGGTCGAGGGCTTCTTCTTCAGGCCAGGCACTTCGCGCACCTCGAAGAAGATCCGCAGCGCTTCCTCGACCAGGCGCTTCTTGATGCCGGGGAAGTGGACGTCGACGATCCGGCCCATCGTGTCGGCATCGGGGAACTTGATGTAGTGGAAGAAGCAGCGGCGGAGAAAAGCGTCGGGCAGCTCCTTCTCGTTGTTGGAGGTGATCATCATGATCGGGCGCTGCTTGGCCTTGATCGTCTCGCCGGTCTCGTAGACATGGAATTCCATGCGGTCGAGCTCGAGCAGCAGGTCATTCGGGAATTCGATGTCAGCCTTGTCGATCTCGTCGATCAGCAGCACCGGGCGCTGCTCGGCGGTGAAGGCGTCCCACAGCTTGCCGCGCTTGATGTAGTTCTTGATGTCGGACACGCGAGCATCGCCGAGCTGGCTGTCGCGCAGTCGCGACACCGCGTCGTATTCGTAGAGGCCCTGTTGCGCCTTGGTGGTCGACTTGATGTGCCAGGTCAAAAGGGGCGCGTTCAGCGCCTTCGCCACTTCCTCGGCAAGCACGGTCTTGCCGGTGCCGGGCTCACCCTTGATGAGGAGCGGGCGCTCCAGCACGATCGAGGCATTGACGGCGACCTTGAGATCGTCGGTCGCAACATAGTCCTTGGTGCCGGTAAATTTCATCGCGCGTCCTTGTTGGTCGTTGGCCGAAGCATTGCCAGTTTGTTGGCCCCGGCTGCGACATGGGAACGGCCGCACGTGGCGGCCGTTCCTGGTTCGGTCAGGCTTTCAGACCCGTTTTATCAGCGAAAGGATGACAAGCACAATCACCGCGCCAACCGTGGCATCCACGATGGAGCCCAGCGTGCCCGTGGCGAGCGCAATGCCGAGCTGCGGCAGCACCCAGCTCGCGACCAGTGCACCGATGATGCCGACGACCATGTTGCCGATCAGCCCAAATCCCGCCCCGTGGACAATCTTGCCGGCAAGCCAGCCGGCGATCGCGCCGATAATCAGTGCTGCGAGAATTCCCATTGCAAACGTCCCCAAAACAACCTCGTGAGGCGGTCAATTCTAGTGCAAAAAGCCTTCCGGTCCAGCGCCCGGCGGCGGTCTCCGCCCCTTGACGCCAGCCATCCGAAAGGCAATCTGTCACCCATGTTCCTGCAATTCTTTACTTCTCTGCGCGATGCGCAGGTCCCCGTGACGCTGCGCGAATACCTCACGCTGATGGAGGCGCTCGACGCTGACCTCGCGGACTACACGGTCGAGAACTTCTATTATTTGTCGCGCACCTCGCTGGTGAAGGACGAGCGCAACCTCGACAAGTTCGACCGCGTCTTCGGCACCGTGTTCAAGGGGCTGGAAAGCCTGCTCGATGCCATGGACAAGGCGGAGATCCCCGAGGAGTGGCTGAAGAAGCTCGCCGAGAAATACCTGACGGAAGAAGAGAAGAAGCAGATCGAGGCCATGGGCTGGGACAAGCTCATGGAGACCCTGAAGAAGCGCCTCGAGGAGCAGAAGGGCCGGCACCAGGGTGGCTCGAAATGGATCGGCACCGCCGGCACCTCGCCGTTCGGCGCACACGGCTACAATCCCGAAGGCGTCCGCATCGGCCAGGAGAAGAACCGCAACAACCGCGCCGTGAAGGTGTGGGACAAGCGCGAGTTCAAGGATCTCGACGGCAATGTCGAGCTCGGCATCCGCAACATCAAGGTGGCGCTGCGCCGCCTGCGCAAGTTCGCGCGCACCGGCGCGCCGGACGAGCTCGATCTCGACAACACGATCCGCGAGACCGCCAATCACGGCTATCTCGATGTGGTGATGCGGCCCGAGCGCCGCAATGCGGTGAAGCTCCTGGTGTTCTTCGACATCGGCGGCTCCATGGATTCGCATATCGAGCAGGTCGAGGAGCTGTTCTCGGCGGCGAAGAGCGAGTTCAAGCACATGGAGTATTTCTACTTCCACAACTGCCTCTATGAGGGCGTGTGGAAGCAGAACAAGCGCCGCTTCACCGACCGCACGCCGACCTGGGACGTGCTGCACAAATACCCGCACGACTACAAGGTCGTGTTCGTCGGCGACGCCTCGATGTCGCCCTACGAGATCATGGTGCCCGGCGGCTCGGTCGAGCATGTCAACGAGGAGCCCGGCTCGATCTGGCTCGACCGCATCATCCGCACCTATCCGCATACGGTGTGGCTGAACCCCGTGCAGCAGAAGCATTGGGACTATTCGGAATCGACCACCATCATCAAACGGATCTTCGCGAACCGCATGTACCCGATCACGATCGAGGGGTTGGAAAATGCGATGAAGGAATTGACGCACTAGCTGCACGCGCGGCCGAGAAGAGGGAGAAGCACATGCCCCAAAACATCACCCGCGGCATCAAGGCGCTGATCGACGAGGCCAATGCCGAGATCGAGACGCTCACCGCCAAGGACGCCATCGAGATCTCCAAGAACGGCGACGTCGTCATTGTCGACATCCGCGACCCCCGCGAGATCGAGCGCGACGGCCGCATCCCAGGCGCGTTCGCCTGCACCCGCGGCATGCTCGAATTCTGGATCGATCCGCAGAGCCCCTACGCCAAGCCGGTGTTCCAGGAAGACAAGAAATTCGTGTTCCACTGCGCCGGCGGATTGCGCTCCGCGCTCGCGGCCAAGACCGCGCAGGACATGGGCTTAAAACCCGTCGCCCACATCGCCGGCGGCTACGCCGCCTGGCGCGATGCCGGCGGCCCTGTGGAGCAGTGGGAGCCGAAGAAGAAGGGGTAATCGCTCTCGTCATTCCGGGGCGCGACGAAGTCGCGAGCCCGGAATCCATTCATCTACAACTCCGCGGCCCGATGGATTCCGGGTTCGCGCTTCGCGCGCCCCGGAATGACAAGAAAGACCTTGCATGACCACCGATCCCCTCGTCTCCACCGAATGGCTCGCCGCCCACATCAACGATTCCAACGTCAAGGTGCTCGACGCCAGCTTCAAGCTGCCGGGCGTGCTGCCGCTGCCGAAGGACGACTATCTCGCCGCGCATCTGCCGGGTGCCGTGTTCTTCGACGTCGATGCGGTGTCGGATCATTCCAACCCGCTGCCGCACATGTATCCGAGCGCCGAGCAGTTCGGCCGCGACGTCGGCAATCTCGGCATCTCCAATGCCGACACTGTCGTGCTCTACGATGCCGGTGGCTGGGTCGCCGCTCCCCGCGCGTGGTGGATGTTCCTGGCTTTCGGCCACGGCAACGTGCGCATCCTCAATGGCGGGTTGAAGAAATGGCGCGTCGAAGGGCGCGCCGTCGAGAGTGGGGAGGTGAAGCCGAAGCCGCAGACCTTCAGGGCGAGCTATGATGCGAAGCGGGTACGCAGCATCGAGCAGATGATCGCCAATGTCGGTACGAAGGCCGAGCAGGTGATCGACGCGCGCGCCGCCGAGCGTTTCGAAGGCCGTGCCCCGGAGCCGCGTGCGGGCATCCGCGCGGGCCACATTCCCGGCGCGCGCAACGTGCCTTACAATCTCCTGTTCGATGCCGCGACCGGCACGATGAAGCCGCTCGAGGATTTGCGCGCCGCCTTCGCGAACGCCGGCGTCAAGCTCGATGCGCCGATCGTCACCAGCTGTGGCTCCGGCGTCTCCGCCGGCGTGCTGACGCTCGCGCTGTATCGCTTGGGCGTCACCGACACCGCGCTCTATGACGGCTCGTGGTCGGAATGGGGTCAGGAAAAAGGTCCGCCGATCGCGACCGGGCCGGCGTGACGTCAGCGCGTGCGCGTGGCCGTCGCGGCGAGCGTCGGCTGTTGCTGCTGTCCGAACGGATCAGCCGACTGTTGGAGTTGCTGAGGCGGCGGGCGCCGCACGATGCGGTGACGTTTCTTCGGCTTGTGCGCACGCGGCTTGCTGTCGGGCGCCGCGCTGTCGGCCTTGGTCTTCGGCGGTGCGAGGTCGTTCAGCGCAGCGATCCTGGCCGCAGCGATGTCCGCCACGCGCGATGCCAGCGCCGGCGTCGCGGTTCGCGGCACGTCGGTGGCGCTCACTGCCGTGGCGGGCGTCGTCGTGGCGGCGGAAGCCGTCGTGTCGGCCGGGGTGAGTGTGTCGGCAGGCGCAGCGTCGCGCGCAATTTGGCTCTTGGCCGGCTCGGGCGCTGGCGCTTCAGTGGCGGGCGGAGCCGTCTCCGCAGGCGGCGTGACGGAGGCGACCTGAGGCTCAGGCTGTGCGTTGCTCTCGAGTGTCACTGCGGCCATCTGCTCGGGCGTGGTTTCGATCGCGGGAAGCCCAATGCTCGGGACCTGGTCCTGCATCGCAGGCGGCGCCTCATTGGCGGCCGGCGCGACCGGCTCCACGCGCAGCGCCGCGAGCACCGGCTGGGCCGGCTCGGAGGCTTGCGCGAACACCTGCTCCTGCGGACCGTTCCGCCAGGACGGGTTGCTGACATATTGCTCGTGGCTCGCCCGCAGCAGCGAGGCAGCCCCTAGGCCGAACACCAGGATGGAGGTTGACAGCAGGATCGCGGCAAGCAGGAAGCGAAAGCCGGGAAGCATCGGACGGGTTACGAATTTCCGCCCCGGCGGCGTGGAGACCAGGGCCCATGAGCCATCTGAACGCGGTGACGGTACTGATCGCCGCGTTCGCCGTGCGGGGAATTTGAGCTCAAAGCGGCGGCGAATCAGGCTGATTCGACCATATCGCAAGGCTCAAGCACCGTTCCGTAAAAATCAGGGCCCGAGACTCCGGCCATCTACGGCGTGATGCGATTTCCGTTCCGTGATGCAACGGAGCAACGGTGCGTCAGTACATCACAAATCGGCCAATCGACCCAAATAAGCCTGATATGTCTTGAATGTGCCGCTATCTTCGGTCATCTGGCCGTTAGCGGTCCGATAGGGCTTGGGGACTATAATAGAGCGATGATGATCAAACACTTTCTGACGATATGCGCTGCCGCAACAGTCGCTGCGGCGGGAACCTCGCTCGCACAGGCCCAGTCCTATCCGGTGCAACAGGCGCCGAGCTATGGTGCTCCGGCCGAATATCGCCCCGGCGACCGCGCCCCGAATTTCGACGCGCTGGAAGATGACGACGACGCGATGCCGCAGGCATCGCTGCCGCCGCCCGGCCAAGACCCCCGCTATCAAGACCCGCGCTATGGCCGCCCGCCCGGCGCGCCGGTTTATTCCGCTGCCCCGCCGCAAGGTCCGGTAATGTCGCCGGATGATCCGCGTTATGGTCGCCCCGCTGGCGCTCCGCCGGTCTATTCTGCGGCACCGCCGCAGGGTCCGGTGATGTCGCCCGACGATCCCCGCTACGGCCGCCCGGCCGGCGCGCCGCCGGTCGTCTATGCCGACCGTCCGGCCCAGGCGCCGGGCAGCGACGGCATGCGTCCGCCCGAAGCGGTCGGCGGTCCGGCCGCGACCGGAGCAGTCTCGCAGCCGCCCGCCGTCGGCGCCGATGGCCGGCCGATATCGATCGCCGCGCTGCCGCCCGAGGAGCAGCCTGACGCCGCCCCGGCGCAGCTGGCACCGAACCTGCGCCGCCAGGAAGTGTCGCTCGCGACCAAGGAGCCGGCCGGCACCATCATCGTCGATACCCCGAACACCTATCTCTATTACGTGCTCGGCAATGGCCGCGCGATCCGCTACGGCGTCCGCGTCGGCCGCGACGGTTTCACCTGGACCGGCGTGCAGAAGATCACCCGCAAAGCCGAGTGGCCGGATTGGCATCCGCCGGCGGAAATGATCGAGCGCCAGCCCTATCTGCCGCGCTTCATGGCCGGCGGTCCCGGCAATCCGCTTGGCGCGCGCGCGATGTATCTCGGCTCGACCGTGTACCGCATCCACGGCACCAATCAGCCCTCGACGATCGGCAAGTTCGTCTCGTCCGGCTGCATCGGCATGCTGAACGATGACGTCTCGGATCTGTTCGAACGCACCAAGGTCGGCACCCGCGTGGTGGTGATGCCGGGCAATCCGCCGCCGGGTACGGCGACAGCATCGGCCGCGCCGGCGCCGGCTCCGATGGCGGCCCAGGCCGGCCCGGTCCCGGGGACCCAGCCGACGGTGGTGCCGCCGCTGCCCGCGCCGGTCACCGTGCGTTAAGCGCTTCCAGATCATTCAGAATGCGAGAGGGCGTGCCATCGGCACGCCCTTCGTCGTTTATGCGAGCTTCCGCGGCAGCTCATTGCCCTTGGTCCAAACGTCGATCGCATCGACCATCTGGGTGTAATGGATCCGCAATCCGTCCTCGGTCGCGTAGCCGAGATGCGGCGTCAGCACGAGATTGTCGAGCTTGCGGAAGGGATGGTCGACCGGCAGCGGCTCGACCGAGAACACATCGATGCCGGCGCCGGCGATCTTCTTCTGCTGCAACGCTTCGAGCAGCGCCTGCTCATCGACGATCGGCCCCCGCGCGGTGTTGACCAGGAAGGCGGTCGGCTCCATCCGCGCGAGGTCTTCGCGGCCGACCAGCCCGCGGGACCGTTCGCTCAGCACCACATGGATGGTGACGATGTCGGCCCTGGCGAACAGCTCCTCCTTGCTGGCGTAGCCGACGCCCGCCGCGGCGCACTTCTCCGGCGTCAGGTTCGGGCTCCAGGCGATCACGTTCATACCGAACGCTTTGGCAATGCCCGCCATCTTGCTGCCGAGCTTGCCGAGCCCGACGATGCCGAGCGTCATTCCCTCGATCTCGACGCCGGCAAAGGTCTGCCAGGGCTCGCCGGCATGCATCCGCGCGTTCTCGCGGCCGATGCCGCGGGTCAGTTCCAGGATCAGGCCCATGGTGAGGGGCGCGGTCGGGTCGCGGGAATATTGCGTGCCGCCGATGGAGACGCCGCGTGCCTTCGCGGCCTCCATGTCGATCGACGCGTTGCGCATGCCTGAGGTGAGCAGCAGCTTCAGCTTCGGCAGCTTGTCGAACAGGCTCTTGGGGAACGCGGTGCGTTCGCGCATCGCGCAGACGATCTCGAAATCGGCCAGCGCGCTCGCTGCGGCCTGTTCGGAGGCAAAGGAATGGCTGAACACGGTGACGTCGACGCGATCGGAAAGTTTCGGCCAGTCGGCGACATCGAGGGCGAGATCAAAATAGTCGTCGAGAATTGCACAGCGCAGCCGCGACATCAGCGTCCATCCATGGCCAGAGGTGACGGCGCGAGCGGGGCGCCATCGTCGTAACCGGGCCATGGTTGCGCGCAATCACGCCTGCGCGCAAGACGCTCTCGTCTTCAAAAATCCGATAGGGCGGAGGCCTTAGAGGTCGCGGGGTTTCAGCCGGATCGGCGCATCCATGCCGTGCTTGGCGCGCCAGGCCGGGCCGGGGCCGCGCATGTAGTGCAGCTCGGGCCGGTAGGGGTTGAAGGCGGTGGCGAAGAAGCGCTTCCAGAAGCCCTTGACCCCGGACACGAGTCCGGCGGCGTTCCCGGCTTCGACCGGAACGGCGATGGAGTGGGTCTCGATCAGAGCCATGATGGGCCTCGCTGTTCTCCCCGTTCATTCTGAGCAGGGGGCGCTTGTGTCCGCGCATGACCGAGCTTTGGCCTGATTTATTAAAAGATAGTTTCAATTGTCCGGATTGGGCTCCGGATGGTGTCCGTCCCGTATTCATCCGTGGTGAACGGAGGGAAAACATTGCCCTTTGGGGACGGGATCGCTACATCGGCAGCAAGCAAATTTCCTCAAATCGAAGGTTTCACGGGACCGATGGCGCGCCAATTTGTCTACTTCATGGACGGCCTGACCAAGAGCTACCCGACCCGCAAGGTGCTCGACAACATTCGCCTCAGCTTTTACCCGGACGCCAAGATCGGCGTTCTCGGTGTCAACGGCTCCGGTAAGTCGACCCTGCTCAAGATCATGGCGGGCCTCGACAAGGAATACACCGGCGAGGCCTGGGTCGCCCAAGGAGCGCGCGTCGGCTATCTCGAGCAGGAACCGCAGCTCGATTCGAAGCTGTCCGTGCGCGAGAACGTCATGCTGGGCGTCGCCAAGCAGAAGGCCATCCTCGATCGCTACAATGAGCTGGCGATGAATTATTCCGAGGAGACCGCCGACGAGATGACCAAGCTGCAGGACGAGATCGAGGCCCAGGGCCTCTGGGATCTCGACAGCAAGGTCGACCAGGCCATGGACGCGCTACGCTGTCCGCCAGACGATGCCGATGTGACGAAGCTCTCGGGCGGTGAACGCCGCCGCGTCGCGCTGTGCAAGCTGCTGCTCGACCAGCCCGAGCTGTTGCTGCTGGACGAACCGACCAACCATCTCGACGCAGAATCCGTGTCGTGGCTGGAAGGCCATCTGCGCAGCTATCCCGGTGCGATCCTGATCGTCACTCACGATCGTTATTTCCTCGACAACGTCACCAGCTGGATCCTTGAGCTCGATCGCGGCAAGGGCATTCCCTACGAAGGCAACTATTCGTCCTGGCTGGTGCAGAAGCAGAAGCGCCTCGAGCAGGAAGGCCGCGAGGACGCCGCGCACCAGAAGACGATTGCGCGCGAGCAGGAGTGGGTCGCGTCCTCGCCGAAGGCACGCCAGGCCAAGTCGAAGGCGCGTTACCAGCGCTACGAGGAATTGCTCAAGCAGGCGAGCGAGAAGCAGACCCAGACCGCGCAGATCATCATCCCGGTGGCCGAGCGGCTCGGGGCCAATGTGGTCGATTTCGAAACCCTGAGCAAAGGCTATGGCGATCGCCTGCTGATCGACGATCTCACCTTCAAGCTGCCGCCCGGCGGCATCGTCGGCGTGATCGGAGCCAACGGCGCCGGCAAGACCACCCTGTTCAAGATGATCACCAAGCAGGAAACGCCGGACAAGGGCACGATCACGGTCGGCGAGACCGTGCATCTCGGCTATGTCGACCAGTCGCGCGATGCGCTCGACGGCAGCAAGAACGTGTGGGAGGAGATCTCCGGCGGCAACGAGTTGATCCTGCTCGGCAAGAAGGAAGTGAACTCGCGCGGCTATTGCTCGTCGTTCAACTTCAAGGGCGCCGATCAGCAGAAGAAGGTCGGCGCGCTCTCCGGCGGTGAACGCAACCGCGTGCATCTGGCAAAAATGCTGAAGTCCGGCGCCAACGTGCTGCTGCTCGACGAGCCGACCAACGACCTCGACGTCGACACGCTGCGCGCGCTCGAAGAGGCGCTGGAGGATTTTGCCGGCTGCGCCGTCATCATCAGCCACGATCGCTGGTTCCTCGACCGCATCGCGACCCACATCCTCGCCTTCGAAGGCGACAGCCACGTCGAATGGTTCGAAGGCAACTTCCAGGACTACGAGAAGGACAAGATGCGCCGTCTCGGCCAGGACAGCATCATACCGCACCGTGTAAAGTACAAGAAGTTGACGCGATGACGTTCGTTTCATGAGCCCGCGGAGGGGCGATCTGGTTGGTGCGCTTGTGCTTGGGCTATTGCTCGGCACGCCAACCGAGACGCGGGCCAATGACACGATGGCTACGGTTGGTGCCGGCGGCCTGAGCTTCCAGAAAACCGCCGAGCTGGAGATGACGTCTGAGGAACTATACCTTAGCCCGAAGCAAGTTCGCGTTCGCTACGTGTTCAACAATCTGACCAGTCACGAGGTCTCGGGGACGGTCGCCTTTCCGCTTCCCGAGATTTCGGTGGCTGACATGAGCGAAGCGCCCCATGAATTCCACAAATCCTACCTTCGCGGGGACGTCTTTGATTTTCACGTCGAAGCGGGAGGACGTCCGGTCACGCCGCTGGCCGACATTCATGCTGTGGTCAAGGATCGTGAGGGGCGCGAGAAGGACGTAACCGATTTGTTGAACGAGTATCGATTGCCTGTGTTGGATCCCGAGGCCGGCATTGGGGCACTCAGCCCCGAGGCGATCAAGACTCTTGTCGCCGCCGGCGTCCTGGAGGACGACGGCGATCACCATCCGCGTTGGTCCGTCAGGACGGCCTTCCATTGGAATCAAGTCTTCCCGGCTCGTCGCTCGACTGTCGTTGTCCATCGATACCGGCCGGTCATCGGTGGTTCTCATCTCGCGCGCGAAATGATCGCAGACGATGTAGGCGGCAATCTCGCTGAGTGGTGCCTGGACAGGGGATTCCTGAATTCGGTGAAAGGGCTACCTGCCGACAACGATGGCTTGCTTCTGACGACGACGCTCGAATATGTCCTGAAGACTGGTGCGAATTGGGCTGGGCCGATCCGCAGCTTCAGGCTCGAAATCGACAAAGCTGGTGCCGACCTTGTCTCCCTCTGCCCAATTCCCGGATTGAAATTGCAGCGGCAAGGACAGACCTTCGTTGCCAAGGCGTCGCAGTTCATGCCTGCGGGTAATCTCAAATTGCTGTTCGTCTATCGGGGGTGCGACAAGGCTCCCTGCGGTCTCGAACCAAAATGGCCTGGTTATCCGCGCTGAAAACTGTTTGAGAGAGGACTGTCCGCGTTGAGCAAATTGAGAGGCGTCTTGATTTGGTTGGCGCTTGAACGGATGTCCCGGTTGACGCTCCGGTCCGTCGTCCTTGGCATCGTGTCGCTGTTCTTGGCAGCACTTGCTATTCAGCCTGCTCGCGCGGCCGATGCCGCCTTCACGCAGTTCATCGCTTCGCTGTGGTCTGAAGCGGAGGCCGCCGGTGTATCGCGCGCGACGTTCGATCAACAGACGCGCGGGCTCGAGCCGGACTACAAGCTGCCTGATCTGATCCTGCCCGGACGGCCGGCGACCGGCGCGCCGTCGCAGGCCGAGTTCGTGCAGGTGCCGGCCGATTACATCAAGGAAGCCGCGATCGCGAACCTTGCCGGCGAGGGGCAGCGGCTGCTGCAAAAATACCGCGCTCAGCTGAACGAGATCGAGAAAAGCTCCGGCGTGCCGGCCACCGTGATGCTCGCGATCTGGGGCCGTGAGACCGACTATGGCCGCTACACGCTCCCCTACGATCTCGTGCGTGTGCTGGCGACGCAGGCCTATGTGGGCCGGCGCAAGGACACCTATCGCAACGAGTTCATCCTCGCGTTGAAGATCCTTGGCGAGGGCGTGGTGACGCGCAAGGACATGCGCTCGTCCTGGGCGGGCGCCACCGGGCTCACGCAATTCCTGCCGTCGGAGTATTACAAGCACGGCGTCGATTTCGACCATGACGGACGCATCGACATCTGGCACTCGGTGCCGGATGCGTTGGCCTCGGCTGCGCAGCAACTCGTCAACAAGGGTTGGCAGAGCGGCCTGCGCTGGGCTTATGAGGTGCAGGCGCCGGCCAAGGTCGATTGCACGTCGGGTGTGCCCGAGGTGACGAAGCCGATCGGCCAATGGTTGCGCGAGGGCTTTGTGCCGGTGCGTGGACAAAAGCTCAGTGCCGCCGAGCAGGCGCAGTCGGCCTCGCTGCTCCAGCCTGAAGGCATCTATGGTCCGTCGTTCCTGACCACGACGAATTACTTCGTCATCAAGGAGTATAATTTCTCCGACCTCTACGTGCTGTACGTCGGCCATCTCAGCGATCGCATGACGAGCCCGCAGCCGTTTGCGACGCCATGGTCGGCTTCGAAGCAATTGCGAACAAAGGATGTCGAGGCGATGCAGCGCGGGCTCACGCGCGTCGGGCTCTACAAGGACAAGATCGACGGCAAGGCCGGCATGCAGACGCGTGCCGCGCTCGGTGCCTATCAGAAATCGGCAGGGCTCAAGGTCGATTGCTGGCCGAGTGAAGAGGTGCTGCGCTCGATCCAGGCGGTGCGCTAGCTAGCCAAGCCCTGCAAAAGAAAAAAGCCCGGCCGATGCACTCGGCCGGGCTTCGATCGCGGCGCTCGCGCGCCCTGCGATCAGATCAGTAGCAGACGCGAACCGGGCGGATGACCCAGCCATAACCGTCCCAATAGCGTTGACGCTGCCAGTAGCAGGGCGGCGGGGGCGGAGCGGGCTCGGCAACGTAAACCGGACCACCATAGGCCGGACGGCTCGCCGCGATGGCGCCGCCGACAATGGCTCCGCCGATCAGGCCGGCTGCGATGCCGGCGCCGACGCCGTCATGGGCCTGGGCGGGCGGCGTGGCGGTCACCAGCGAACCGGCGACCGTCGCAACCGTGAGGGCGGCAACAATAGTCTTCTTCATGCTCTTGGCTCTCCTATGGACGCACCTTGTTAGAAGCGTCCGGGGTTCAAAGGTTCACGCACACGCGAATGGAATTGGCCTTGCAGCTAGGAAGCGCGCAAATGGTCAATCCACGGTAAACGCACACGGAGCCGTGACGAGAAAAAGCGGTCTTTTTCGGGCTCCGAGATGAACGGCGCATCCGTAGTCAACCGGCTTCGCGCACCTTAGCCGCAGACTCTGACGCGACGAACGCGCCAGGCGTAGCCGTCCCAGAAGCGCTGCTTCTGCCAGACGCAGCCGCCGCCGTAATAGTCGTCGGCGACATAGCCCGGGCCCGGCGCGTAGTAGCGGGGCGGATAGTAGCCGGGGCCGTAACCCGGACCATAGGCGTAACCCGGACCGGGTCCGTAATAATACGGGGAGGCCAGCGCGCCGCCGACAATGGCGCCGCCGATGATCCCGGCGGCCACGCCTGCAGCGACACCGCGCTGTGCATGCGCCGGAGACCCGGCCGTCAGGACCAGGGTGGCAGCGGCAGCGACTGCCAGGAGCGACTTCTTCATTGGCTCAACCTTTCACGCCCAAATACACGGAACTCTTACCGCCAAAGTTCCATACTTCGCTTGAACGATCAATGAACGGCATCTCTGCCGGGTGCGACCAATTGGTAGAAGTCGTGGCTTTTGGCCCTGAAATTTGCCTTGGGAGACGATGATGAACGGCGTCCTGACCAGTGCCCTGATCGCCGCCGGGGCCACCGGCATTATTGGTTATGCCCTGATCAGCTATTTGCAAAGCCGCAGCCCGCGCTCGCGTGCGAGAGCCGGCGGCGATGGTGGCGGTGTCGATAGCTATTCTGATACGAGCAGTGACGGATTCTCGCTGGGCAGCTGGTTTTCCAGCGACAGTTCGGGCAGCTCGACCGACAGCGGTAGTTGCTCCACGAGCGATAGCGGCGGGGGCGGGGATTGCGGAGGCGGCGGCGATGGTGGGGGAGGCGGTGGCGGCGACTAGGCCCGGATCCGGCTCGATCTTGATCCCGCGCAAGGCCGTTTTTTAGAGCCGTTCTAGGCTATTTCCGGGCCAGTTTGGATTAGCTCCAAATACCGGTTTTTCCTTTTGCATCCGGCCGGCCGCTTAAATATCGATGATGGCGCATCACCGAAGGGCCTGCCGCTTCCCATGATCGTCTGTTCCTGTAATGTGCTGAGCGATGACGACATCCGCGCCGCCGTCGCCGAGTCCGACGACGCTGTGCGCCATGCGAAGCAGATCTATGGATGCCTCGGCTGTAGCGCCGAATGCGGCCGCTGCGCGCGCACCATCAAGACCATCATTGATGAAGCGCTTGGCCCCTGCGCCAAGTCCTGCTGCTCGGGCTGCCCGCACAGCCACACCGTGGCCGCCAACGACGAGACGGCCGAGCCCGCCCAGTTCGCCCTCGCGGCCTGCTGACAACCCTTCCCCACCATCGGCTGAGCTTATCCCCGGCTGCGTCGGGGTAGCCGATTGCCCTCGTTCCCAAACTGTTTTAGAAGCGTTCTAAATTCGGTTTAGGACCGAATTGGGCGGCAATATCTGGAGTGAATCATGCAGGGCGACGCAAAAGTTATCGACTATCTCAACAAGGCACTGCGTCACGAGCTGACTGCGATCAACCAGTACTGGCTGCACTATCGCTTCCTCGACAATTGGGGCCTCCTCGACATGGCCAAGGTCTGGCGCAAGGAGTCCATCGAGGAGATGGAGCACGCCGACAAGCTCACCGCGCGCATCCTGTTCTTCGACGGTTTCCCGAACATGCAGGTGCTCGATCCCCTGCGCATCGGCCAGAACGTCAAGGAGATCATCGAGTGCGATCTCGCCGCCGAGATGAGCGCGCGCGCGCTCTACCAGGAAGCAGCGACCTATTGCCACGGTGTCAAGGACTACGTCACGCGCGACCTCTTCGAGAAGCTGATGAGCGACGAGGAGCACCACATCGACTTTCTCGAAACCCAGCTCGATCTGATCGGCCGCATCGGCCTCGAGCTCTACACTCAGAAGCATGTCGGCGGGCTCGAAGGCGAGGGCCATTAGTTTCGGGCGCTAACGTCGCACAATCCCCGTATCGTCCCGGATTGGCGCTCCGCCTCGCTGCGCTTGTCCGGGACGACAGCATTGTTGGAACGGCACGCCTCAGAGCTGCGTCTTGTACCGCGCTTCCACGACGTCCTGGCTCTCCGGCTCGCCCAGGCTGGTCTGGTCGTGGATGACCTCGCTGATGCTCGGCATCACCGAGCGCTGCACCTTTTCGGCTGCCCACAGCTTTGAGCGCATCAGCGCCTTGCCGCAGTGGAAATAGACCTCGCTGACGGCGACGCTCAGCACCGCGCGCGGCGGCTTGCCGAATTCCACCATCGAGGCGAGCAGATCCGGATCGGCCGACAACGTGCCGCGCCCGCCGACACGCAGCGTCTCGTCGATCCCGGGCACAAAGAACAACAGATGCACGAAGCCTGAGCCTTCGACGACGTTCCGAAAGCTGTCGATCCGGTTGTTGCCGGAACGGTCGGGCATCAGCAATTGGTCTGGTCCGGCGACATGGACGAAGCCAATGCTCCCTCCGCGCGGCGAGGCGTCGACGCTGCCGTCGGCGCCCGATGTCGCGAGCACGCAGAACGGCGACATCTCGATGAATTTCCTCGCATGCACGTCGATCGCGGGACGTGCTTTCGCGATCACGCGCGGGGTGGGTTTCGGATAGATGGTTGCGAGGTCTTCGGTGCGAAGGTCGGTCAATGGTGTGCCTCCGAAACGGCTTTGCGCCAGACTATCCGATCCGGAGGGGCGCAGCTAATGGAATCGGCCCCGTGGCGTTGGGCTACACCGCGTCTGCCGGCACGAAGCAGCTGATGATGATGGCGCCGCGGTGGTGGACGTACCACACCACGGCCTGTCCAACCGGATTGCCACGATCGCGGATGATGGCGCGGTCAGGCACCGCCATCCACTGTCCCTCGATTGGCACCCAGTAGCTGCCGGCGCGCACGTCATATTCGGTGCGGTGACCGTCGGAGATGTCGCAGCAGGGGACGCCGTTCGGCGCCATCACGCTCTTGAACCAGGCGCGGATGTCGGGCGCGACGTTGTCGTATTGGCCATTGTCGAAAGCGAATGCCACGCTGGTCAGCGCCGTCATCGTGGCCAGCCAAACGCACAGCGCAAGCCTGTGCATGCGATCCTCCTCATCGCGTAGTACCAGTCGCGCGCGATTGCCCCGCGCGTCGATTCGTATCGTTGATGTGATTAAGCCCGAGCTGTCAGCTCATTGCATGCTCAAATTATATGCGGCGCCGACGCGCCGCATATAATGCGCTGCGATATGAGGACGCAGTTCGTCGTCTCCTACATCGTGCGTTGCCGTCGTGCGAGGCTTCCCGCTGGTAGATAAGTCGTTGGCAACCGCCGTGCGTTTCCGTCACCATGGGCCGATGTCGAAGTGTCCGGAACGATGTAGGATTTCGGTTCCGCCGTCCGTCTTCAAGGAAATTACCGGAGAGACTGCATGTGCCGCAATATCAAGACGCTGTTCAATTTCGAGCCGCCCGCGACAGAGAACGAGATTCACGCCAGCGCGCTCCAGTTCGTGCGAAAGCTTTCCGGCTTCAACAAGCCGTCGCAGGCCAATGAGGCGGCTTTCGATCGTGCGGTCGCCGAGGTCTCCGAAACCGCGCGAAAGCTGCTGATCTCGCTGCACACTCACGCGCCGGCGCGGGATCGCGAGGTCGAGGCGGAAAAGGCGCGGGAACGCTCGCGTCAGCGTTTCGGCTGACCAGCTGCTCCGTGACGTGGCTCACGGAAAAACTGATCTCAGCGCGCGATGATGCTCGCCGGGTAATTGACCCGCCCGGAGCATGATTATGAGCCGTCCCCTTCTTCCCCTGAAAGCAGGTGCCATTGTTCTCACGCTATTGTGGACGGCGTGGATCATGTGGTGGAGCGGCTCGTTCTCGGGCGTCAGCGTGGTGATCCTCGCCTCGTGCGGCGCGGCAGTCGGCTATCTCTGGTACCGCGCCATGCGCTGGCAGTTCGAGCGCATGGGCATGCTGCCGCGCCCCGAGGATCAAGCGAAGTAGACGTGCTGCTAATCCTTTTGGCCGTGCTTCTTCTTCTTCTTCTTTTTCTTGTGCTCGTCGCCTTCGCCGTCGTCCTCATTATCGAGCGACGCCTCCTCGGCTTCATGCACGGCGGCTTCGAGCGCGGCGCGCTCAGCGGCTTCCAGCTCGCGCTGGCGGCGACGCTCGTCCCAGGCGTCGAAGAGCTGCTCCAGCCATGGCAGCACCTGCTCGATCGACGGCATTTGGCCGGGCGGACCGGCCTCGCCGCGAGGACCTTGTGGGCCTGCGGGACCCTGCGGCCCGGCGGCTCCCCGCGGACCGGCATCGCCCGCCTTGCCCGGCAGACCGGCCTTGCCCAGCGCGCCCGCCTTTCCGGCCGGCCCGGGCTTGCCCTGCGGACCCGGCTTGCCGCGCGCGCCGTCCGGTCCGCGCTTGCCCGGATGACCCTGCGGTCCGGGCCGCCCCGGTTCGCCCTGCCGCCCGCGCGGCCCTTGCCGTCCCTGATCGTCTGCCACGCCGCTACTCCTCTGCTCAAGCAGGCTACTTAGCGGCGTTTGACGACAGCGGCAATTCCGTCCGTGCATCGCGGCGGGCTTGATCAACATCAATCGGCGGCACGGGTCGCCGTGTCATTGGATGGGCACGGCCACAATTTCGCGAGGAGCGACGATGCGCGCAGCGTGGGAGATCTTTTGCCTGTCGGCGGTCATCTTCGCGACTGCGCTCGGCCTCGCTCATCTGCTCGTGCCCGATGTCGTCCCCGTCGGCTATGCCGAGGAACCGCAGGCCTCATGGGCCGTGCTGACGGCCTTCTTGCTGCGCGCAATCGAGCTGACCGCGGCGTGGGTCGCGATCATCGCTTTGGCGCTGCTCGCCGGCGCCAAACTGTGGCAGACGTTTCGGCACGCGGCATCGCGCGCGGAATGATCGCAGCCTCACGCGCTAGTCGTGATAGGCGGGCACGTCGATGCCGGAGGCGGCGTAGAGCCTGATCTTGTTGCGCAGCGTGCGCACCGACAGGCCGAGCACGCGCGACGCGCGCGTGCGGTTACCGTCGCAGCGCGCGAGCGTCTGGAGCACGAGCTCGCGCTCGACCTCTCCGACGGTCGCACCGATCAGCAGCGGAACGATTTCATTGGGGGCAAGGAATTGCGCGCCCTGCTCGGGCGCCGCGACATGAACAGTGGTCATCAACAAACTCCCCGATCAACGCCCGCTTCCAGCGTTGGAAGCGGATCGAGAACAAACGACCCCCAGGCCGTATTTGTACGGTGGGTGGGTTTGGTTAATGAAAGGTTAATTGCGCCATGGTCGCACCAATTGACCTTGGGAATGCCGCCGCGCCGCCGCGATTGGCACAGGATGCATAGCGATGCGGACCGATCTCGGGTCGCGCTCACACCGTGCGATATCCGCCATCCACCATCACGATCGTTCCCGTGACGTAGGACGACAGATCCGACGCGAGGAAGATCGCGGGTCCCACGATATCCTCCGGCTTGCCGGTGCGCGCGAGCGGGGTGTGGTCGACGAAGGCCTGCACCAGCGCCGGATTGGTGGCGCGCACATGGAGGTTGATGTTGGTCTCGATGAAGCCCGGGCCGATCGCGTTGACGCGCACGCCTTCCTTGCCGAGCTCGACAGCGAGCGCCTTGGTGAAGCCGAGCACGCCGTGTTTCGAGGTCGTATACGCCGCCGAGCTCGGCGTGCGCAAATGCACGAAAGACTGGATCGAGCCGATATTGACGATGCGGCCTTTGCTCGCGCGCAACGGAGCGAGAAACGCCTGCGTCACGTTGAAGACGCCGTTGAGGTTGAGCGAGATGATGTCGTTCCAGTCCTTCGCGACCGTCTCCATCTCCGCGGTGAAGGCGTTGCGGCGGGTGATGCCGGCATTGTTGACGAGGATCGAGACCTGCCCGACCTTGTCGGCGATCTGCTTTGCCATCGCGAAACAGTCGTCACGCCTGGTCACGTCGAGCGCAAAGCTCTCGGCCTTGCCGCCGGCCTTGCGAATCTCCTGGGCTGCTTCAGCAACCGTCTCCGCGTTGACGTCGAGCAGCACCGCTTGCGCGCCCTCGCGGGCGTAGCCGGCCGCGATCGCGCGGCCGATACCGGAACCGGCGCCGGTGACGACGGCGATGTGGTTTGCAAGCAATGCCATGACATTTTCCTCCCGGATTCGTTTCTAAGTTTCATGAAAGGCTAACTCGAAATTAAGGGGTCGGAAACGGCGGCCTTGGCATACTGTTCTTCATTGCTAAACGTTGCGCGCATGATGGAACGGCTGGACTCCTGGAAACTCGCTCTCGATCGCCTTCGCTCGGCGGATGGCGCTGACTGGCTAGATGCGGCCCGGCTTGTGGCCGAGATCGCGCGGATGAGCACGGATGCGACGTTACGGCAGGCCGCAGAACAGGCGCTTCCCGTGCTGCGCCAGGCCGCCGACAATGACGATCACAATGTCGCCGTGGCTGCGCGGCGCCGGATCGGCGTGATGCTCGACGTCGTCCATGATCTGACCGCGCCGCGCTTCGGCCGCCGCAACGCGATGCCGAAAAAACTCTCCAGCGAGGATCGCGCCCGCAAAGTCCTCGGTCTGCCGCTCGCCGTACAGCTCACTTGCGACGAGATCCAGCAGGCCTATCGCCGCGCCGCCAAGGGCATGCATCCCGACCAGGGCGGCAGTTCCGAGGCTTTCATCAACCTCGCCGCCGCGCGCGACATCCTGATCCATCCCGGCGCCCACAAGGACGCGTGAGAGCGCCTCAGCTCTTGTTGACGCAGCTCGGATAGGGCGCGGCCTCGCCTGCGATGATCGGGCAGAGATCGATCGGGCTCAGATCGCGCAGGCGCGCCTGCCAGCGTTCGTCGTTCACCGGCGGCTCGTCGCTCTCGTCGCCGCGCTCGGCCCATTGGATGGTGTAATAGTCGGTCGCGCCCTTCAGCGTGATCAAGAGCGCGGTCTCGCTGTGCCGGGTCGGGCCGCTGTCGATGCGGCCGCAGCCGATCACGGCGACGAAGCCTTCGTGGCGGCCGAAGTTCATCTCGCCGAACGGTTTTGCCGCAAAGCTGTCGGGGCAGGACGATCTGAAGCCACCGGCGATCGAGCCCGCGAACTTGTCCGGTGAGCTACCCGGCGTCAGCGTCATGCCCTTCTCGCCGGTCACCGTGATCATCTGCGTCCAGAGCTCCGGTGTCTCGCCCTTGAGCACGGCCTCGCGGATGTAATGGCCGCCCTTGGTGTTCTCGAACACCGCGGTGAAATGCGACGGCATCGTGAAGCTGACGAGCTGGCCGAAGATCGGCGAGATCACGCGAAACGATTGCGGGGCCTGTGCCTGTGCGATGGAGGTCAGCGCGAGCGCTGCGCCCAGGACCGCTGCTTTCATGGTGAGCGCGCGCATGGAGTTTGTCCCGCGAGTGAGTTGAAACGCGACCGGGCAAGGATGCTAGCATCGCATCCTTGCCCGGCCCTTGTCGTCCGCCGATCGAATTTTACCAGGCGCAGTGGCCGTCCTTCAGCGCCGCGTCCTTCAGCATGAGTGCGTCGAGGAAGGTCGGAACGGTCGCGCTGACGCGATGATAGTCGGAGGGCCACGGCGTGGTCGGGATGCTCTCGTCCCAGATCTGGCAGAAGCCGCCATTCTGCCAGCGGATCAGATGATAGCCGGCCTCGGCCGGGCTTGCGGCGACGAGGGCGGCAATGGCGAGACCGGCGGCCGCGCACAGCACGGAAATACGACGCATGGATCAGCTCCTTAAATGAAAAGACGTGATGCGCCTCCCGACAATGACGGGAGGGGTGGTGCGGGGCCCCTGGAACCTGCGCCCCGGACACGATGTGAGTAGTTCCGCGCGCTGATGAGGTTCAAACCGCGCGCATGGGAATTCGCCCAGCCAGCCAGCCGCCGGCGCCGGCGCAAAAAGCAAAGGCGGGCTGCTCGCGCAACCCGCCCTCGAATTGGATTGGCTTAAGGCCCGCTCAGAGCGTGCAGCGGCGCTCCGCGCGCATCTTGATCTGGAGCTCGGAGGCCTGCGTGAAGGTCGGCAGCGGCTTGCTGACCACCTTGTAGGTCGACACGCCCCACTGGAACGGCTTGTACCTCAGGTCCTCATTCCAGACCTGGCAGATGCCAGTGTTGTCCCACCGGATCACGTAATAGCCGACCTTCGCGGACGCGGGCACGGCGAACACGGAAGAGGCGATGCCGGCAACGGCACAAAGGGCGAAAACGCGACGCATGAGAAAAATCTCCTGATGAGGACGTGAGGCGGAACTGGTGCGGCAAAACGTTGCGGCTGGCAAGCCGCCCCGGGGTCGATCACGGATATGTCAGATGAGACCGATCAGCCGTTTGACCTTTTGGACCGGCAATCTAGGATTGAAGGGGGATTTCAGGGGGCGGGCATATGACAGACAAGATCGTGCTTTCTTCCGACGGCGGCTTTTACCGGGTCGCGGCGCCGGAGCTACTCGTCGTTCTCCTGCATCGGTATAACGCGACACCGGTCACGATGCAGCAGATTGCGGAGGTTGTCCGCGACGAATATCCGCAGAGCGACATCTTTGCGCCGTGCCTGCCGGTCACCGTCAGCTCGTTCTCGTCTCCCGATGAGCTGGCGAGATCCATCGCCGGGGACATCAGTTCACTTCCGTCGATTGGCGCCTATTCTGGGATCATTTTTATCGGGCACAGTCTCGGCGCAGTGCTGGCACGGAAGGTGTGGGCGCTGGCGCACGGCGCGACGCCTGAAGCGACGGTCGATCCGGAGCGGCGGCCGCTTCCCTGGGCGGGCAAGGTCGAACGAATTCTCCTGCTCGCCGCCGTGAGTCGTGGCTGGACGGTGTCCTCGGCACTCAAGCCGCTGGACCGGCTGTTGTGGACGATCGGAACGGCGTGGGGGAATTTTTGCCGGCACGTGCTCGGCAAGGAGCCGCTGATCTTCGGCTTTCGCCGCGGTGCGCCGTTCCTGACGACGACCCGGCTGCAGTGCCTGGCGATCAAGGAGGCCGGTGTCAGGCTGCCAATCACCGTCCAACTCATCGGCACGGACGATGACTTCATCGCCCCGACCGACAATCTCGATCTCGCGACCGGTGAGAACTTCTACTACATGGAGGTTACCGGCGCGAGCCACGCCGCCATAGCCGATTTGCCGACCGACGGGGACGATCACAGTGCGCGATCGCGCTTTCGCCTGGCGCTGACGGCGAATGAGACCAAATTGAAAGAGAGCTCCGCGTCCGCCGACGACGTCTTCGACGGGTACGATGCGATCGACGATTTCGACGAGACGCTGCTTCCGACGATCCGTGACGAGGTGAAGCGCGTCGTGTTCGTCATTCACGGCATCCGTGACCGCGGGTTCTGGACCCGGCGCATCGCCCGTAAGGTGAAGTCCGTTGCGGGTCGCGGGGTGTGTCGTTCGGTGACGTCGACCTATGGCTTTTTCCCGATGGGGCCTTTTCTCCTGCCCTGGGTCCGTCGAAGCAAGGTGGAGTGGCTGCTGGATCAATATGTCACGGCGAGATCGCTCTATCCGGACGCGAGCTTTTCCTACATCGGGCACAGCAACGGCACATACCTTCTCGCGAAGGCTCTCGAGATCTGTCCGGCGATCCGTTTCGAGGACGGCGCGATCTTCTGCGGCAGCATGGTTCGTCGCGATTTCGAATGGTCGAAATATATTCCGCGCCAGATCGGCCGCATGCTGAACTACGTCGCCACCAATGACTGGGTCGTCGCGATCTTTCCCTACGGTCTCGAACGCATGCGTTTGCAGGACGTCGGCGGAGCCGGCCATCTCGGCTTCCTCGACCCGGACAGCGCCAATATTCGTTTCGCTTCGGGTGAGCACAGCGCGGCGCTGGCGCCGGACAAGTGGGAGGAAATGGCCCAGTTCATCCTGAACGGCAAGGATCCTGAGCATCGCGTGCACGGCGTCTCTCCGAATCCGGCCAACCTCGCGCGCGGGGAATGGTCACGGCTGATCTGGGGCCTTCTCGTGGTCGGCGTGCTCGGCATCGGCGCCGCGATGCTCGCGCTGTTGTGGTGGCGTGCGGGCTGGCGGGGACCGGTCATCACATTGGGGTTCTGCTTGTACGTTTACATTGTCAAGGTCGTGCTGACGCGGGCATGAGCCGGCTCAACCTGGCCATGATCGCCGTTTGCAACGGTCACTTCGCCAGCGAGGCCACCGCCTCGATCTCGATCAGCATTTTCGGATCTGGCAGCGCCTGCACCACGCAGGTGGTGCGGGCCGGATAGGGCGGAGGCCCGAACGCGCCGGCATAGAGCGCGTTCATGGCGGCGACGTCGGAGGCGCGGGTCAAGAGCACGTTGACCTTGACGAGATCGCGGGTCGTGGCACCGGCCTCGTCCAGCACGCGCTTGATGTTGACGACGACGTTTCCGAACTGCGCCTCGAAACCATCAGGCAGCGCGCCGGCCGCGTCGAAGCCGGGAATGCCGGAGACGAACAGGAGGTCGCCGACGCGCGCGGCAAAGGACAGCGGCGGTGCCTTGACGTGCGGCGGGGGCGCGAAGTGCTGGATCGGCATGGGTCACCTCGGGATCGTGTCGGGCGCATGAGCGTAGCGGCGAGACAGGCTCACTCCAACAAAAAACGCGAAAACAACCCCATGCACAGTAGAAATGATAGGCGAAGATGAAATTCGGGAAGGCAGAAATAATGTTTGATTCGTCGGGCAAAACAGGAGCATAATGGCAGGGTGGGGATGAGCGCCCGCGAAGGCCGGCGAAGGAGTTGCCGGAGCCCGTCCACCCCGTCATTGCGAGCGCAGCGAGGCAATCCAGGCTGTCTCCGCGGAAAGACGCTGGATTGCTTCGCTACGCTCGCAATGACGGAGAGTGAGAACGTTCCGCGAGTCCCGCTGTCGCCGCTTCGCTGAGGCAGCCCCTCACCCCAACCCTCTCCCCGTAAGAGCGGGGCGAGGGAGCAGACTGAGCCTCATCATTTTGCCGCCGCGATCCATGGGTTAGATTCGCTGCATCTGATTCGCATCCCTCCTTGAAAAATAGCCCCCGGAGACGCCCCATGAAGATCGCATCCACCCTGCGCGCCGCGCTGGTTGCCATTGCCGCCCTGGCCGGCCTTTCGACCGCGGCGCGGGCCGATGGCGGCACGGTGGTGCTGACGATCTACAAGGCGGGCTGGATCATCGGCGGCTCGGGTGGCTCGGGCGTGCTGAACTTCCGCGGCCGCGCCTATTCGCTCTCGACCGGCGGGCTCGACTACGGCCTGGTGTTCGGCGGCTCCAAGACCGTGCTGCGCGGCCGCGTCTCCAACATCAACCGTCCGTCGGACGTTGCCGGCGTCTACGGCGCCGCCGGTGCCGGCCTTGCCGTCGGCCGCGGCGCCCGCGCCATCGTGCTGACCAACCAGAAGGGCGCGGTGCTGGAATTGTCGGGCTACCAGACCGGCCTGATGGCGAATGCGGATCTGAGCGGGTTGGCGATCACGATGCGGTAGAGGCTTGGCGCATCAAGGGGTCTTCAACGTAAAGGGCTCTGGCAGCAGTCTGCCGAGAGACGTTTGACCGACGCCATCGACGATGACGGTGGTGTCGGGAGAAGCGAATTCCGCGATGACCTGACGGCAGGCGCCGCATGGCATGCGCGAGGAGGGCTCGGCATCCGGCGCCGCGTCGATGCAGGCAACCGCGACTGCGTCGATCCTGCGATGTCCCTTGGTCACCGCATTGAAGATCGCGGTTCGCTCGGCGCAAACCGTCAGCCCGTAGGAGGCGTTCTCGACATTGAAGCCGGTGAAGATCTCGCCATCGGCCAGCACGGCGGCGCCGACGCGGAATCGGGAGTAGGGCGCGTAAGCCGTCTCGGCAGCCGATCGGGCCTTCTTGAGCAGCTGGTCCAGGGTATCGGCCGCGACTTTCGTGCCTTGGTTTTCCGACGTCACTTTTTTCGCAACTGTTCGGCAAAGTCGTAGGCGCCGTTGACGGCCCAATCGCTCTGCTCCGGTGTGGATGCTTTCGCGTCGGCGAGGCTGGACCCGACCGTGATCAGGCCGCTCGGCAGCAGGGTGCCGTGCAGATGCGTTACGCTGCCGTCGTCGATCTCGAAGGTGGGAGTCGTCTTTGCATCGTCTGGCATGTCTTGCTCGCTGGTTAACGATTCGTTAGGGAGCGTCATGTCGTGAGTGCCGAACCGATCGTCAAGGCGCCTGCCTGCATAATAGCCGAAATTGCCCTGATGCGCGAGTCGGCGGACTGCAGGTCCGGATCGGGATTGAGATCAATGCGCCCGTAGTTCCACGCGGCGTCGATATTGAGCACACCGAGCAAGGGACCCCGCAGGCCGATTCCGAGATCGCAGGTCGCAATCGCCGCCGGTCGTCGCATCCGGGCTGCCTGCGGCAGAACCTTGACTTCATGGGGATCGAAGATCGGGACGCTCATGAGCCAGGTCCTGTCCTTCTTGATCCGGTTCTGCATTGCGTCGGTCATATTGAAGAGACGATTGTAGGCCGCGAGGTTGGTTGCGCGCAGTTGTGCGACTTTTTCCAGGTTGCACACCAGCGTCGTGCTGAGCTGATAGCAGGCCCCGGTGACGCCGGTCGACAGGTCCGGGAATTGGATCTTGTCGTCGTCGTCATTCTCCATGTTATGGCTGAACAGCATGGCGAGTGAGTTCTTGACCGGAATGAAGATGTTGGCGCGAAACCTGGGCTCGACCCCGTCCCCCATGACGCGTTCGCATTCCTGCACGATGAAGCGCAACCGTTCCGACATCACCTCGGTAAGATCTGGATTGACGGTGTAGATGCCCGGCGCGCCGCATTTCTTCAATTCCAGCGCTGCAGCGCATTCTCCGAGATCGACCATCTTGCCGATCCTCGCGGCATCGACCTCGCCGACCGCGAGAACGCCGGGGCACTCGGTGTTTGAAGTGAACTGCTTGATGACGATCGAGCGCGGATCCTGCGTGACGAGAATTTCCTCGAGTTCGTTGCGTGCACCACCAGCAAGCATGCTCATCAGCGCCACGAAATAGCGATCCGGATTAGCCAGATTTTCCGGGGCTTCGACGTCACCCACCACGCGCAGCCCAATCCGGAGCCACGGTCGCCAGGCATAGGCGCTGTAGAATTCGGATTTCGAGATCTGCTCGCGGAAGGCGTCGGAGAAGGTCCAGATCGGAAAGTTCGAGATCATGCCGCCGTCGACGAACCATTCCGGCTTCTGCGCGTCGCCGAAGGCGCGCGGGCGAAAGAACAGCGGAAATCCGGCGGAGGCGCGCACCGCCGCGGCGATCGGCATCGCGTGGTAGCGTTCTTCGACCGAGTTGATCAGCTCGAGCCGGCGCCGGGACAGGTTCGTCGCGGTCAGCAGCAAGGGCGGCCGGTAAAAACCCCGGTTGCTCTTCATCATCGCATGGACATGGCCAAAGGTGATCGGGTCGTTTTTCGGCGGGAGCCCGACCCGGTCGCCGAGGCCCTTGCGGATGAGGTCGTCAATGACTTGCTCGAGCTTCTCGCCCCTGAACAGGCCGCGATTGCGGATGTGCGGCTGGATCTGCTTCCAGAGCCCCCAGGCGTCGAACGTCGCCTCCGCGGCCCGCCACAGGCCCGGGATTGCACCTGTCGCCCTGCCAATCCAGCCAGGCTTTTCCTGCGCCTCCGTCGCCGGAATGCTTGCAAGCGCCTGCTTCACCCTCTCCTGGAGCCGGAGGAAGGCGGCGTAGTCGAAATGGGGATCTGACGGCGCTTCGAACGGCGACAGCAGCGACAGCAGGGCCGCCGGGTCGTGCGTCACCATGCCCGTAAATTCGTCCTGGATCTGCTGCGGGCTGAGGCCGCTCCACAGCAGGCTCGCCAGAATGGCCCCGCCCGATGTGCCGGCAAAGGCCAGCGGAATGTAACCATGGTCGAGAACGGCCTTGGCCTGGCCCAGCAGCGACAGCGCGTATACGCCGCCGCCCTGGATGGCGATCACGGCCTCGCGATTGCTGTCCATCCTGCCTTGTCCTTTTGGCGAAATCCGCGACAGCCGAGATTAGCCGGACGCAGAACCAAGCATACAACCGGAAGATGATGCGCCGATGGCAGCCGGTCGGCCCGAAGGCTCTCAGCCAAGTGCGAGTTCACCATGGCGGCCATCGACCATCCCATGAATCCGTTCGCAATGCGCAACGAGATTTTGGTGCGCGTCGACGAAGGCCTTCAGCGGCGTCGGGATCGGAAAGTAATAGATGTTGGCGACAAAACCATAGATGCCGGCATCGAGGCTGGTCGGCGTCGCGCGGTGCACGAAGCCTGCTGCGGGCACGATCTCGGCCAGCACCTGCAGATCGGCCAGTCCCCGCGCATAGGCCTGCTCGGGCGTGTAGCGGCCGATGCCCTGGAAATGATAGCGCTGCGCATTGTAGGCTTTTGCCTTCTCGAATCCGGCCGCGTCGATCTGCGGGTGCTGTGCGATGAAGCCGTCGCGGAACGCCGGATAAAAGCGCTCGTCCTTCCAGCGCGAATACGACATCACCCAGTAGAGATCATCCAGCATGCGGGTGACGAGATGATTGGTGCGGCGCTGCTCTGCGGAGAGACCGGCATCGATGGTCAGCTGATATTTCCTGATCGCGTGTGCGATGATGGTCTCGCTGTCGCCGATGGTCTCGCCGTCATCGACGACATAGGGCAGCTGCCCGCGCGGTGCCGTGGAGGCATCGAAGACGTGCTCGTGCACGAACGGCACATGCGCGAGCTTGAGGAAGGCGTAGACCTTGAGGCCATAGCCGTTGTTGTCGGCGACGCCGAACAGCTTTGGGTAGGAATAGAGGGTCAGCATGCTCGCTCCCTTCAGCGGGTCGGCGCCTTGGCCTGATCGTCAGTCTTTGCCGCTTGCGCTACCTTGCTGGCGCGGATCATCAGGAACGATCCTGATGTGCCGGGCAGCCGCCAGCGGCCGTCGATCTCGGTTGCCTCGGCGTTGGTCGTGCCCTCGTAGTG
Organism: Bradyrhizobium commune; assembly: GCF_015624505.1. Taxonomy (NCBI): domain Bacteria; kingdom Pseudomonadati; phylum Pseudomonadota; class Alphaproteobacteria; order Hyphomicrobiales; family Nitrobacteraceae; genus Bradyrhizobium; species Bradyrhizobium commune. The sequence continues at coordinate 1,827,171 of NZ_CP061379.1, forward strand.
GACCGTGTCAAAACCGTAGCCGGGCGGCTCATAGCGCTTGACGAACGACACAATGTTGCCGGAGCGATGGCCCGTGATCGAGGAATTGTGGGTCTTGAGTGGACAGCGCGGATTGGAGCAGGGCTCGGTGACGTGGCCTGCGAGCGCGCCATTGGATTCGACGAGGGTCGCGGTGAACGTGACCATTCCCGCGCCGGGTTGGATGTAGGTGCCGTCCCATACACCGGAGAGATCTTCGCTCATGGTGGCGGCCCCCTCAATCTGACGTGCGCCGGATGTTTCCCGGTTCTTCCACCCCAAGTCGTATCGCCGCCGCGACGCCCTTGCAACAGGCTCGCGCAGTGTGCGCGATGTCCTTCGATCGGAGGAGGCCTGGCGTCACCCGTTCGTCGTATTGGAGGATGTGCCGGTTCGCGTCAGGAAGGTGGGAGAACGCGGCCTTACGACGTTGATGCGGCGGTAAAAACCGCCAGTTGAGCGTCGAAAGCGCGACGGAAGGCGGGCCGCGCTTCGCCGCGCGCGACATAGGCGGAGAGGCTGGAATATTCGTGCAGGATCCGCGATCTGTTCAACCGGCGCAGTACCGTCACCATCAGGAGATCGCCCGCGCTGAACGCGCCATCCAGCCAGTCGGCATCGCCGAGGCGATCGGACAATTCGCCGAGGCGAACGCGGACGCGATCCTCCAGCATCGGCAGGCGCTCTTCATACCAGCTCTCGTCACGTTCAAGCAGCATCGCCATGCCGAGCTCGACGATCGGCGGTTCCATGGTGTTGAGCGCGGCAAACATCCAGGCGATGGCGCGCGCCCTGGCATTCGGCTCGACCGGCAGCAGCCCGTCATGATGCTCGGCAATATGGAGCACGATGGCGCCGGTCTCGAACAGCGCGAGATCGCCGTCCTGATAGGTCGGAATCTGCCCGAACGGATGCAGAGCAAGATGCGCTGGTTCTTTCATCGCCTCGAACGACACCAGGCGAACGTCGTAGGGCTGGCCCACTTCCTCCAGGGCCCAGCGCACCCGCATGTCGCGCGCCTGTCCCCGGCCGCGGTCGGGCGAGCTTGCGAAGGCGGTGATGGTGGGCATGTGGGGTCTCCGGGGTGATCGCGGTTCGGATCAGAGGACGAATGGAAGGGGCGGGCTCCGACAGCTTTCTCTCTTTCGATTTGCTTGCACGGTGTTGCCTGGTCAACGGTGTCGTCCCGGCGAAGGCCGGGACCCATACCGCGGAATTTCTCGGGTGTGATCGGTAGGAGTACCGAACAACGGGTCTTCGTCAAATGTCGCCCTGTGGTTATGGGTCCCGGCCTTCGCCGGGACGACACCTACGGGGTGGAAAAAGTGGGACTCCCTGTCGGAACGTCGTGCCCCGCGGCGTCCTTGGGGTAGCGTGCGGTCGCGCGCCCGGTTCGAGGAGGATTTTTGTTCATGACCACGATCACGCCGTTTCTCTGGTTCGACAACAACGTGCCCGAAGCCGTCGCGTTCTACAAATCGGTGTTCCCCAACGCGAAGGTCGAGACCGTCAGCGACTTCATGGCGGTGTTCGAGCTCGAAGGCCAGCGCTTCCACGCACTCAACGGCGGGCCGCAACACCGCTTCAACGAGGCGGTGTCGTTCTTCATCAGCGTCGAGACGCAGGCGGAGGTGGATTATTTCTGGGACAAGCTCACAGAAGGCGGCGCGGAATCTCGCTGCGGCTGGCTCAAGGACAAGTTTGGCTTGTCCTGGCAGGTGGTGCCGAAAGCGCTCGGCCGCTATCTCGGTGATCCCGACCGCACCAAGGCCAACCGCGTCATGCAGGCGATGATGGGGATGCGGAAGATCGTGATTGCGGAGTTGGACAAGGCGTATGCGGGGTGAGGGGGACGACGGTGCCGTAGGGTGGGTTAGCCCTGCAGATGCGTGAAGCGCATCTGCAGGGCGTAACCCACCATGCTTCCGCGGTCGTCGAACGAAGTTGGTGGGTTACGCCGAGCGGACTGCGCTTTGCGCATCCGCACGTCTAACCCACCCTACGCTGCGATCCATTTGGCGAGCTCCCGCCACGGCGCGATCGTCCAATGCCCGGACGCCGCACCCGACGGCGACGGCAGCACGAATATCTCCGGCCCGCTTCCATCCCGCTGCTGCCGCCCCAGTGCAATCCCGCGCGATGGCCTGCCATAAAACAAGCTCGCCGCCTTCTTGCTCGTGAACGCGATCGTCCGCGGCCGATACTTTTCGATCTTGGCCCTGAAGCCGGGCACGTCGATCGACGCAGCCGCGATCTGGTGATCCATCCCCGCGCCCGATTTGGAAAGATCGGTGAAGCCGATCCCTAACGCGAGCAACTCAGCGAACTCGCCGGGCTGATACCGCCGCGGCGTGATGCCGGCCTCATGGATCGCGCGCCAGAAGCGGTTGCCGGGATGGGCGTAGTAGTGCCCGAGTTCGGCCGAGCGCGTCGAGGCGGCGGTGCCGACGAAGACGAGGCGGAGGTTGGGGCGGAGCTGGTCGGGGAGGCGGTGGGGGGCGGGGTTGAGCACATCGATCATCCGTGGCTGTAGCCCGCATGAGCGGAGCGATCTGCGGGACGACAAAGGTCGCGTATGTCGCTTCGCTTATTCGGGCTGCGCCTACAGCACGTGTGTCGGCATTCGTTGAGAGATGACGTCGCAGTCGGTGCGCGCCTCTCCTGTTTGATCCCTGAGGATGCCGGCTGCGATCAGCAGGGCACGGTCACCCGCGCAGAATTCAGATGATTTTCGATCCAGTTCCTCAAGGCTTCTTGGAAACGCAAGAACGCAGGCATCGGGGCTACGAAGGCCAGCTACCCGCGCAATCGATTTGAGGATCAGTTTATACGCGCGCACGGCCGTAACTTCGTAGCCTTCGCGATGTTGCCGCCTTGGATTTCCCGGATCGAGGCGAGCGGTGGAGACGACGCCAACATGAAAGGGTGTCGTTTCGTTGCCGAAACTGGTGGAGAAGACATAGCGCCAAGGATCATCCTTCAGGTCGAAGGGAACGATCAGATACTTGAAGGATGGTTGGGTTCCACTCCCGGTAGTCGTCCGGACGAACCGATCCGCGACCTTGCGAACGTCAAATTGTGTTGGCGTTGCGAGCAGTTCGGGCCCAAGCGGAAGGTCAAGGGTTTGCGTGGAGACGGGGGCTGCCAATACCCGCTGAAGCGCGCAAACCAGTGGCTGGACGAAGTCTGTGCTCTTCAAGTCCGAGTGGACATAAAGCACGACCTCCGCGGGGGCGACCAGACTGCTGCCAGCCTTGCGGTTGGTGTCTTCGGCTGACGCAGTCAATGCGCCGGCAAGAAGCCATACTGTGGCGAGCACGTGCCGGCGCATTCTGCGATTCAGTCGGTCTAGCATCTGAATTACAGCACCCGATTGCTCTCCTTCACCTTCTCCGCATCCAGATATAGGCTCTCGCCCATCTCCTTGAACTTCGCGCTCATCTGCTTCATGCCGTCCTCGGCCGTCCCGCTCAGCGACATGCCCACGCTGTTCGGATCATTCAGCGTCGCCGCGTAATCGCGCACGTCCTGCGTGATCTTCATCGAGCAGAATTTTGGGCCGCACATCGAGCAGAAGTGCGCGACCTTGTGGGCTTCCTTCGGCAGGGTCTCGTCGTGGAAGTTCTTGGCCGTGTCCGGATCGAGGCCGAGGTTGAACTGGTCGGTCCAGCGGAAGTCGAAACGGGCACGGGAGAGCGCGTCGTCGCGCAGTTGCGCGGCGGGGTGGCCCTTGGCGAGATCGGAGGCGTGGGCGGCGATCTTGTAGGTGATGACGCCGACCTTGACGTCGTTGCGGTCGGGCAGGCCGAGATGCTCCTTCGGCGTGACGTAGCAGAGCATGGCGCAGCCGAACCAGCCGATCATGGCCGCACCGATGCCGGAAGTGATGTGGTCATAGCCCGGCGCGATGTCGGTGGTCAGCGGTCCAAGCGTGTAGAACGGCGCTTCGCCGCACTCCTTGAGCTGCTTGTCCATGTTGATCTTGATCTTGTGCATCGGCACGTGGCCGGGGCCTTCGATCATGACCTGGCAGCCCTTGTCCCACGCAATCTTCGTCAGCTCGCCGAGCGTCTCCAGCTCCGCGAACTGCGCGCGGTCGTTGGCGTCGGCGATCGAGCCCGGACGCAGTCCGTCGCCCAACGAGAAGGAGACGTCGTATTTGCGCATCAAGTCGCAAATTTCCTCGAAGTGGGTGTAAAGAAAACTTTCCTTGTGATGCGCCAGGCACCACTTCGCCATGATCGAGCCGCCGCGCGAGACGATGCCGGTGACGCGGTTGGCGGTGAGGTGGATGTAGGGCAGGCGCACGCCGGCGTGGATAGTGAAATAGTCGACGCCCTGCTCGCACTGCTCGATCAGCGTGTCCTTGTAGAGCTCCCAGGTCAGCTGCACGGGATCGCCGTTGCACTTCTCCAGCGCCTGATAAATCGGAACGGTGCCGATCGGCACCGGCGCGTTGCGCAAAATCCATTCACGGGTGGTGTGGATGTTGCGGCCGGTCGAGAGGTCCATCACGGTGTCGGCGCCCCAGCGGATCGCCCACACCATCTTCTCGACCTCTTCCTCGACCGACGAGGTCACCGCCGAGTTGCCGATATTGGCGTTGATCTTGGTCAGGAAGTTGCGGCCGATGATCATCGGCTCCAGTTCTGAATGGTTGATGTTCGAGGGGATGATGGCGCGGCCGCGCGCGATCTCGCTGCGTACGAATTCCGGGGTAATGAAGGCGGGGACCTCCGCGCCGAAGCTCTCGCCGTCGGCGAGCGCTGCCTCCGCGCGTTCGAGCTGCTGCTTGCGGCCGAGATTTTCGCGGGCGGCGACGTAGATCATCTCCTTGGTGATGATGCCGGCCCGGGCGAATTCGAGCTGGGTGATCTTGTGGCCGTCCAACCCGCGTAGCGGCTTGTGATGGGCGCTGAACGAGCGCGCGGCGTTGTCGGCTGAGACGCTGCCGTTGTCCTCCGGCTTGATCTGCCGGCCCTCATATTCCTCGACGCCGCCACGCTCCAACACCCACTGTTTGCGGCCGCGCGCGAGCCCGGCATTGACGTCGATGGTGACATCAGGATCGGTGTAGGGGCCCGAGGTGTCGTAGACCGGCAGGTTCGGCTCGCCGGCACCCTCGGAGAGGATGATCTCGCGCAGCGGCACGCGCAGGTCGGGCGCGGCGCCGGGCGCGGCGAAGATTTTTCGCGAGGACGGCAGCGGGCCGGTGGTGACGGCGGGCACGGTCTTGTCGGGGTTGGAGCGGATGTTCATGGGGATCCTCCGGTTACTTCGTATGCATTTGCGTCGGAACGACGCCGGTGAGTTCTTGCTCCGTCATTGCGAGCGTAGCGAAGCAATCCAGAATCCCTCTGCGGAGACAGTCTGGATTGCTTCGTCGCAAGGGCTCCTCGCAATGACGGGTGGAGAGAGTTAGGCGCAGCATCAAGCGGCCTCCTTCTGGCCGAGCCATTGCCGCACGCGGGCATCCGGGTCGGCATTTTGCGTGACATCGGACACCACGGCGATGGAGTCCGCGCCCGCCGCAAAGATCTCCGCGGCGTGCTCGAACTTGATGCCGCCGATCGCAACCAGCGGGATGGCGCCGATGCGCTGCTTCCATTCCGTGATTTTTGGAATGCCCTGCGGTTCGAAGCGCATCGATTTCAGCGTGGTGAAGAAGATCGGGCCGAGCGCGACGTAAGCCGGCTTGGCGGCGAGCGCCGTCGCAAGCTCGTCGTCGTCATGGGTGGAGATTCCGAGCGACAGGCCGGCCTCGCGGATCGCCTTGAGGTCGGCGTCGGCGAGATCTTCCTGGCCGAGATGCAGATATTTTGCGCCCGCGACGATCGCCGCGCGCCAATAGTCGTTCACGACGAGCTTGGCTTGCGTGCCGTTCGTGATCGCCAGCGCATCGGTGACGATCTGGAGGGCCTGTGAATCGTCGAGATCCTTCGCGCGCAACTGAATCGTGCCGACGCCGAGCTTGGTCAGGCGCTCGACCCATTTGAGGCTGTCGACGACAGGATAGAAGCGATCAGGATACGCGTTGCGATCAGGATACGGCATGCCAGAACGGGGTCCCAACGACAGGGGTTGAAGGGGAGGCGAAATCGCGGGCGTTCATCAGCCCGGCTTCGTAAGCGATGCGGCCGGCATCACAGCCGAGGCGGAAGGCGTTGGCCATCGCGACGGGATCGGCGGCCTTGGCGATGGCGGTGTTGAGCAGCACGGCGTCATAGCCGAGCTCGAGCGCGTGCGCCGCGTGGCTGGGCGCGCCGAGGCCGGCGTCGACCACCAGCGTGATGTCGGGCAGCCGCTCGCGCATCAGCTTGAGCGCGTCGCGATTGATGATGCCCTTGGCGCTGCCGATGGGCGCGGCCCACGGCATCACGACCTTGCACCCCGTTTCGACCAGGCGGTTGGCGACCGAGAGGTCTTCGGTGCAATAGGGGAACACCTCAAAGCCGTCCTTGATCAGGATGGCGGCGGCTTCGACCAGGCCGACGACGTCGGGCTGGAGCGTGTCGTTGTCGGCGATGACTTCGAGCTTGATCCAGCTGGTGCCGAACAATTCGCGCGCGAGCTTTGCGGTGGTCACGGCCTCGCGCACGCTGCGGCAGCCGGCGGTGTTCGGCAGCACGGTGACGTCGAGCTCGCGGATCAGCTTCCAGAACGCATCGCCGCTCTTGCCGCCGGCGGACTCGCGACGGAGCGACACCGTGACGATGTTCGAGCCGGAGGCGCGGATCGCGTCCTGCATGATCGCGGGCGATGGATAGAGCGCGCTGCCGATCAGCAGGCGCGAGGCGAAGGATTTGCCGTAGAAGGTCACCATGATGGAGTTTCCTCAATCAATGCCGTCGTCCCGGCGAAGGCCGGGACCCATACCGCTCGATTTCTCTTGGGGCGCGCGGGGAGAGACCGGCCGATACAACGAAGCCCTGTGATTATGGGTCCCGGCCTTCGCCGGGACGACGAGGAGAGAGTGTGTGGCGGATGCTTCATCACCTCACCCTCCCTGCCGCGGCGTGATGATCTCGATCTCGTCGCCGGCTTTCAGCGCGGTCTCGGCCCAGCGGCTTTTCGGCACGACGTCGTAATTCAGCGCGATCGCGAAATGGGTGCCCTCGTAGTCGAGCTCGCTGAGCAGCGCGTCGACGCTCAACGAAGCCACCTCGCGCTGCTCGCCGTTTATGATCAGAAGCATTGCATCACCTCATTGTCGATCTGGCCGCGCTCGACGAAGGCGAGTGTCAGCTCGGCGAGCGCCGGGGCAAGCAGGAAGCCGTGGCGGTAGAGACCGTTGACGGCGATGGTGTCGCCGCGGACGCCGATGCGCGGCAGATTGTCGGGATAGGCCGGGCGAAGGCCCGAGCCGAATTCGACGATGCGGGCCTCGCCGAAAGCGGGATGCACGGCATAGGCTGCGCCCAAGAGCTCCAGCGCGGAGCGCACGCTGACGCCGGTGTCCTCGGCCTCGATCGAGGTCGCGCCCAGCATGAACAGGTTTTGCTCGCGCGGGATCACGTAAAGCGGCCAGCGCGGATGGATCAGCCGCACCGGGCGCGACAGCTGCACCTCGCGGGTCTCGATCAAAATCATCTCGCCCTTGACGCCGCGAAGCTCCGGCTCCTCGCCGCGCGCGGCAAGGCCGCGGCAGTCGATCACGATGCCCTTAGGATTAAGGTTTGCGAGATCGTTGGCGCTGACTTCGCTGTCGAACTTGATGGTGCCGCCGGCAGCAACGATGCGCTCGTGCAGCTTTGGCAGCACGCGGCGCGGCTCGACATGGCCCTCCGCCGGGAAGAACAGCGCATCGTGGAAGCGGCCCTCCAGCGACGGCTCGAGCGCGGCAAGCGCGGCGGCATCGAGCCGGCGGTGGCCCTCGGTCATGCGGGCAAAGCGCTCGAAATCGTTGCGCTCGCGCGGGTGCGCCACGACCAGCGAGCCGTTGAACGGCGTATCCGGCAATTCGCGCCGCCAGATGTCGAGGGAGCGCAGGCCGAGGCGGCTGATGACGGGTTCGGCGACCTCCGCCTCGCAATAAGGCGCCAGCATGCCGCCGGCCCAATGGCTGGTGGCATCGGTCATTCCTGCGTCACCGCGCTCGTGTAGCGTCACGGAATGGCCGGCCTGCGCGAACAACAGCGCCTGCCAGGCTCCCGCAATACCTGCACCGATGATGGATACCGGAGAATCCGGTCGCTTGGTCGTCTGCAACATCCCTGTCCCTTCGCCGGCATGACCCGGATCAGGTTCAAAGGGTCACCGCGGTCCTGGGCGTTCCCATCTCTGGGCTTGCCCATTTAGCGGTATCTCAGCTCCTCCTCGGAGCACCCCTCGGAACGGCTCTAATGTAGGCCAGTGGAGCCCTGTGTCAACGCATGTTCCCGGGAACCTGCGCCCGCGCGTTGCGGATGCCTTGGGTGAGCTTTCGGTGCGGTGCACCGAGCATCGGCTGCGGATTGCCGTTCGGCTCGAGCGGAGCCTCGAAGCTCGCCTCTCGCACCATGGCCTGACGCTGCTGCTTTGCGGCATAGTAATAGCCGCCTGCATAATAACGAATGGCTCGGGCGTGGTCGCCGTTGGCGGCGTGGTAGGCGCCGGCGAGATATTTGACCGCGTAGGCGAGATTGGTGTCGGGATCGCGCAGGCCTGCGGCATCGCCGGTGTAGCCCAGCCCACGCGCCGTCGCGAGCTTGATCTGCATCAGGCCGATGGTGCCGCCGTGGCCGATCAGCTGCGGCTGATAACGGCTCTCGCGCATGATGACGCGGTGCACCAGTGCCTGCGGCACGCCGTTGGCGCGCGCATGGGCTGCGACCATCTCGGCATACTCGGCCTCGCCGGCGAAAGCGGCCTGCGACGACATCAGTCCGGCCGCAATGAGCGCGGCAACACGTAAAATTTTCATCAGATGTCCCTGAGTGACCTGCGCCGTTCGCCCTTATTGTCTGGCATGATCTTTCCGGAAAACCGCTGCGCACTTTTCCGGATCATGCCTTAGGCCTGCCGAACGCGGCGATGATGTGACCAAACGCCGCCGCTTGCGATTTTGCGGCGCAGAGCCGTCGTGATGACTCAATGCCCGCGTATGGTTGTCCCTGGGCGGACGAACCCCGCTCGCGACAGCACGACTGTCTATTCGCGCCGGTGCGCGAAAGCGAGTAAGAAGCGGCTAGCGAATCGGGAGAGGTGCCATGACAAAAATCAACATGGCGACAGCACACACCGGCGACATCCCCAGACAGAACCCCTGTGCCCAATGCGGCACGCCGATCCCCGAGCCGGACTGGATCGAGCCGGGCGAGGGACGCATCTCCTATCTCTGGAATTGTCGCGCCTGCGGCTATCGTTTCGAGGCGGTGGCGATCTTTGACGAGATCGCCGTCGAGCACCCGCCGCTCGCTGCCTAAATCAAGCTACGCCGCCAGCCGCGGCTGTTGCCAGGTCGGCAATTGCATCCGCACGATCAATCCGTGCGGCGCGCGGTCGTGCAGCGACAGGTCGCCGCCATGGGCGAGCGCGATCGCGCGCGCAATCGAGAGGCCGAGGCCGAAGCCGGTGGAATCGTCCATGGTGCGCGCATCGTCGCCGCGCACGAACGGCTCCAGCATCTCCTGCTTGCGCGCATCCGAGATGCCGGGGCCATCGTCCTCGACATCGATGACGAGCTTGGTGCCGACGATATCGAGGCGGATCGTGACTTCGGCGCCGAAGCGCACGGCGTTCTCGACCAAATTGGTGACGCCACGATGCAGATCGTCGGGACGCGCGGCGGCGGTCGCCGACAGCGGTCCCTCGTAGTGCACGACATGGCCCATGTCGCCGAACTGGTCGGCGATCAGCTGGAGCGTGCTGGCGATGTCGACCAGCGTCACCGCCTCGATCTTGCGATCGTTGCGGAGCAGAGAGAGCACGCTTTCCAGCATCGAGCGCATCTGGTCGAGATCGATCAGCATGCGCTTGCGGTTGCCCTCGTCCTCGATGAACTCGGCGCGCAGCCTGAGCCGCGTGATCGGGGTGCGCAGATCGTGGCTGATCGCGGCCAGCATGCGGGTGCGATCCGACATCAGCCGCGCGATCCGCTCATGCATGCGGTTGAGCGCGCGCGCCACCGAGCGGATCTCTTCCGGGCCGCGCTCGGGCAGCGGCTCCGCTCCGCCGTCCAGACTGAAATTCTCGGCCGCCTTGGCGAAGGAGGACAGTGGAGTCGCCAGCGCGCGCGCCGCCCACAGGCCGAGCACGGTGATACAGATGAAGGCGGTCATCAGCGTCACCAGCCACGGCGCGCCCCAGAACCATGGCCGCGGACCGTTCTCGACATGACCCGCGATCATGGTGCCGTCAGGCAATACCACGCCGATGCGATGGGCGTCGCCGTCAGGCGCGAGCTGCATCACCTTGTAGCCGCGGCCGAGATGGCGGTGGAATCCGTGCAGATGCTGGCTTTCGCTGTCCTCGATCCCGGTCGCCGTGCCCGGCGCTGATATCTCGATGTTGAGCTTTGGGAAGGCGCGCGCGAGATCTGCGGTAAGACGCGGCCGGTCGTCCGGCCTGGCCGAGCCGAGCAGCAGTGCTGCATCCATCAATTGGGGCGCGCCGTCCGGCGGCGCGTCCGGCCGGTCGGGCCGGCTGATCAGGAAGGCGGTGGTGACGACGAGATGCAGCGCGACGGTCGAGCCCAGCACCAGCGCGGCGATCTGCCCGCCGATGCCCTTGAGGTGGAAGAACCCGAACGGCCTCATCGTCTTACGCCCCGTCAGTTGCTCAGGGGCGTCGTCACCGCTTCCGTTCTGGGCGTGAACAAATAGCCGCCGGAGCGCACCGTCTTGATGATGGTGGGATCGGCCGGATTGGGCTCGATCTTGCGGCGGATGCGGCTGACCAGCACGTCGATGGAGCGCTCGAACGAGCCGGTGTTGCGCCCCTGCGTGAGGTCGAGCAGGCTGTCGCGCGATAGCACGCGGCCGGGCCGCTCGCAGAAGGTCCTGAGCAGATCGAACTCGGCGCTGGTCACCGCGACGCGCGCGCCTTCGGGATTGCGCAATTCCCGCAACCGCAGATCGATGCGCCAGCCTTCGAAGGCAAGCGTGCTTGCGCCCTCGATCGAGCTTGCGGCCTGTGCGGAGGCCTGGCGGCGCAGCACAGCGTTGATGCGGGCGAGCAGCTCGCGCGGATTGAACGGCTTCGGCAGATAATCATCGGCGCCCATCTCGAGGCCGACGATGCGGTCGACGTCCTCGCCGCGCGCGGTGAGCATGATGATCGGCGTCTGCGCTTCGGAGCGGACCTTGCGGCACAGGCTGAGACCGTCTTCGCCCGGCAGCATGACGTCGAGAACGATGAGGTCCACGCGGTGATCGGCCATGGCGCGCGACATCTCGCGGCCATCGCTCACGGCGGTGACGTTGCAGGCGTTGTTGCGGAGATATTTCGCAATCAACGTCCGGGTTTCGCGGTCGTCCTCGACGACCAGGATGTTCGGGGAAGGAATGGCCATGCGCTTTGTTTGTCCAAGATTCGGGCCAAAAGGCGAAGATTTTTGTTTCAGTTTGTTTCTGTTTGTAAAACCGCAATACCGGGCAACACCCGGGACAGTGGAACGGCAAGGTCTCGTTAAGGCCGTTAACCATACCGTGGCGCAGTTGTGTACGAAACCCCGCAAACCCACGGAGCCATCATGACTTCGATTTCGGCGGCCTCCGCCGGTAACTACCAGTCGCCTCTCCAGCGACTGCAACAGGAATTACAATCGGAAGTTTCCGACGGCACGATTTCGTCGTCCGACCAGTCCGCGCTCACGACGGCGCTCCAGGACATCGACACGGCGCTCCAGCAGAGCCGCTCCAGCGACCAGTCGAGCGGTACCAAGCCGTCCAAGGACGGCCTCAAGTCGAAGATCGACGACCTCATCTCCAACGAGGTCACGAACGGGACGCTGACGTCGGACCAGGCCGACGAGCTGAAGGGCGTGTTTCAGTCCGCTTTCGCCAAGGGTCCCGAGGGAAAGGGTCCCGGCGGGCCCGGTGGTGCGGGTGGCCCGCCGCCCGGACCGCCGCCGTCGGACGACAGCCCGCCTTCGGATTCGTCGACGACGGATTCGACGAGCAGCAGCTCGACCGATTCCAGCACGGCGAAAATCCTCGAGCAGTTCCTCCAGGCGCTGCAACAGTCGCAGTCGTCGAGCTCGTCCTACGGTGCCAATGGCACGACGAGCTCTTCGAGCAGTTCGGATTTTTCTGCGCTTCTGATCGACTACCAGAGCTGACCCGCGCGACGCAGGTCGGCGCGTTCCTCGCCGCGATCGTGCTTCACCCAGGGCGCATGATCGTCGGCGGGTAAACCGCACATCGCGTATCGTTCCTGAGTGACACAGGAACCTTCGTCGCGATGCAGCGTGGAGCAACGAAATTGCCGCAGCTCAGGAACCGCAAGGGACCGTGGCTGTTCTCCCCGCACAAGTTTTCTGCTGAAGGAGAGGACAACCATGTTGATGAAATCGATCGCCGCCGGTCTTGCCGGCACCGCTTTGCTTGCGTCCGTTGCGTTTGCGCAAAACCCGACCACCACCACGGACAAGTCGCCAACCGCGGCCACCGCGACGACCACCACCACAACCGCGTCCGGCGAATGGCGCGCCTCGAAGATGGCGGGCGTGAAGGTCTATAACGACGCCAACGAGAACATCGGCTCGATCAACGACCTGCTGATGGACAAGACTGGCGCCGTGAAGATCGCCGTGATCGGCGTCGGCGGCTTCCTCGGCATGGGTGAGCATCTCGTCGCCATTCCGTACGAGAAGCTGAAATTCGTCAACGAGGCCGTGGCCTATACCGGCGCGACCGGCACGAGCGCGAACCCCAACGCCAGGCCCGCCGCGAGCACTACAACGGGCGCCGCGACCGGCACCGAGAAGACGACCACGTCGTCTTCGTCGAAGTGGTATCCGGACCACGCCGTGTTCAACGCATCCAAGGACGAGCTGAAGAACATGCCCGAGTTCAAGTACTCGGAGTAATGCGGCTCCCGTGACGGCCTGAACGAAGCGCGCCCGGTTTGCACCGGGCGCGCCGTCGTGCCTCTTTCGTCATTGCGACGAGCGCTTGCGACGAAGCAGTCCAGAGCTATCTCCGCGGATGCATTCCTGGATTGCGTCGCTTCGCTCGCAATGACGAAGGGCGCGCCTCAATTCCCCTTCACCAGCGGGCAGCCGCCCTTGTCGAGCGGGCGGAAGGCTTCGTCGCCGGGCACGGTGGCGATCAGCTTGTAGAGGTCCCACTCGCCCTTGGATTCTTCCGGCTTCTTCACCTCGAACAGATACATGTCGTGGACCATGCGGCCGTCGATGCGGATCTTGCCGCCCTTGGCGAAGAAGTCGTTGATCGGCGTCTTGCGCATCTGCTCCATCACCTTCGGCGCTTCATCGGTCTTGATGGCGTCGATCGCCTTCAGATAATGCATGGTCGCCGAATAGAGGCCGGCCTGGATCATGGTCGGCATGTGGCCGACCTTGTCGTTGAAGCGCTTGGAGAAGGCGCGCGTCTCGTCGTTCATGTCCCAGTAGAACGCGTCGGTGACGATCAGACCCTGCGTCGCCTTGATCCCGAGCGAGTGTGTATCGGTGATCTCCTGCAACAGCGCGATCATCTTCTGGCCGCCCTGCACCAGACCGAATTCGGCCGCCTGCTTCAGCGCATTGGTGGTGTCGCCGCCGGCGTTGGCGAGCGCGACCACCTTGGCCTTGGAGGCCTGGGCCTGGAGCAGGAAGGAGGAAAAGTCCGACGAGTTGAGCGGGTGGCGGACGTCGCCAAGCACCTTGCCGCCGCTCTCCTTGACCACGTTGGCGGCGTCGCGTTCGAGCGCCATGCCGAAGGCGTAGTCGGCTGTGACGAAGAACCAGCTGTCCTCGCCGCGCTTCACCATCGCTCGGCCCGCGACGTTCGACAGCGCATAGGTGTCGTAGGTCCAGTGCACCGTGTTGGGCGAGCAGGCGACGCCGGTGATGTCGGAAGATCCGCCGCCGGAATTGATGTTGATCTTGTTCTTCTCGCGCGTCAGCGCGGAGATCGGCAGCGCCACCGAGGAGGTCGGCACGTCGAAGATCGCGTCGACCTTCTCGTTGTCGTACCAGTTGCGGGCGATGTTGACGCCGACATCGGGCTTGTTCTGGTGATCGGCGGCGACGACCTGGACCGGCTTGCCGGCGACCTTGGCGCCGTAATCGGCGACCGCCATCTCGACTGCGGCGAGCGAACCCTTGCCGGTCGCGTCCGCATAAAGGCTCGACATGTCCGTGAGCACGCCGATCTTGACGACGTCGTCGGAAATCTGCGCCTGCGCCGCGCCCGATGTGGCGGCGATGGCGAGACCGGCCGCGACCGCGGCAATGAGTTTGTGCATGTAATTTTCTCCCTCAGCGTTGTTGTTTGGGCGTTGTTGCGGGGCCTGTTCTAGCGACAAACGGTCGCGGCCGCAAAGCGCTCGGCGCCATAGCGGAATGCAAAAAGAGAAGGGGCGGCCCGTGTTCTTACCCTCGCCCCTTGTGGGAGAGGGTGGCTCGCCGCGTAGCGGCGAGACGGGTGAGGGGTTCTCTCCGCGCGCACCCATCTTGCATTTGACCTGCGGAGAGATACCCCTCATCCGGCGCTTCGCGCCACCTTCTCCCGCAAGGGGAGAAGGGAGAAGAACACCACCAATCAGGCGCTACTGCCCTTCAGCCGTTCGTTGCGTCGGCGCAAGCCTTCCAGGGTGGCGAGGAGGATGACTGAGACCGTCGTCAGGATCACCGCCGCTGCCGTGATGGTGGGGCTGATGTTCTCGCGGATGCCGCTGAACATCTCGCGCGGCAGGGTGCGCTGCTCAGGCCCCGCCATGAACAGCACGATCACCACCTCGTCGAAGCTGGTCGCGAAGGCGAACAGCGCGCCCGACGCCAGCCCCGGCAGGATCAGCGGCAGGATCACGCGGCGGAACGCATAAAGCGGCGAAGCGCCGAGCGAGGCGGCGGCGCGGGCCAGATTGGTGTCGAAGCTTTGCAGCGTCGCGCCGACCGTGATCACCACAAAGGGCGTCGCCAGCGCGGTGTGCGCCAGGATCAGGCCGAGATAGCTGCCGGTCAGCCCGATCGGCGCGAAGAAGAAATACAGACCGACCGCGGTGATGACGCCGGGCACGACGACCGGCGACAGCACGAAAGCCAGCACCAGCGGCTTGAACCGGCTCTTCCATTGCGCCAGCCCAAGAGCTGCCAGTGTGCCAAGCAGCATCGACAGCAGAGTCGAGGCGACGCCGATCATCATGCTGTTCTTCAGCGAATTCATCCAGCGCGGCGACGTGATGAAGTCGTCGTACCAGCGCAAGGAGAGGCCCGGCAGCGGATAGGTGAGGTAGGAGCCTGAGCTGAAGGACAGCGGCATGATCGCAAGGATCGGCGCGATCAGGAAGATGAACACCAGCGTGGAGACGACGATGGTCGCGGTCCAGGCGATGCGCTGGCTGGGCGTGCGGAGCGAGGCATTGTCGCTCAATTCTTCATCCCTCCCGTGACCTGCTGGCCCTGCACCAGCCTGCCGTAGACGAGAGCGAGCAGAACGGTGGCGAGCAGCAGCACCGCTCCCAGCGCCGAAGCGAGGCCCCAATTGGCGGTCTCGGTCGTGTAGAGCGCGATGAAATAGCTGATCATCTGATCGGCGGCGCCGCCGACGAGCGCCGGCGTGATGTAGTAGCCGAGCGCCAGGATGAAAACGAGCAGGCTTCCCGCGCCGATGCCGGGCAGGGTCTGGGGCAGGTAGATGCGCAGGAAGGCGGTGAGGGGTGGCGCGCCGAGCGAGGCGGCGGCACGCATGTAGGCCGGCGAGATCGCCTTCATGCTGCTGTAGAGCGGCAGGATCATGAACGGCAGGAGGACGTGGGTCATCGCCACGCAGACGCCGAAGCGGTTGTAGATCAGGCGCAACGGCTCGTCGATGATGCCAAGCCAGTGCAGACTGTCGTTGACGACGCCCTTGCTCTGCAACAGCACGATCCAGGCGCAGGTGCGGACCAGAAGCGACGTCCAGAACGGCAGCAGGACGAAGATCATCAGCAGGTTCGACCGTCCCGGCGGCAGCGTCGCCAGGAGGTAAGCGACCGGGAAGCCAAGGATCAGGCAGAGGGCCGTGACGCCGAGGCTGATAAGGAAGGTGCGGGCGAAGATTTCGCGATAGATGGCCTGATCCGGCGAGGCTGCGACGATCGCGCCGTCCAGGTTCCGCGTTAGGTCGAGCGCTGCCAGAAGGTAGAAGCCGGTGACGGGGCCGCCGGCGTCCTTGATCGTCGTCCAGGTCGCGCGGTCGCGCCAGGCCGGGTTGATCTTGCCCAGTGTCTCCCTGGCCGTGCCGGGCTCCGGCGCAGCCTTCAGATTGCGTGCCGTGCTGGTCAGGATCGTACGAAAACCGTTCAGTGCGTAATTGAGCCGCTTGGCTGCGATCGCGACGGTGCCGGCGGCGCGTGCTGCCAGGATGTCGCTCGCCAGCGCTGCGTAGGCCTTTTCGTCCGGCAGGTCCTTGCCGTCCCAATCGGCGAGCGCAGCGACTGTTTGCGGCAGAGCCTGACGCACCTCCCGGTCATCGACCGCACGCCACAGCATGCCGGCGATCGGTCCTGCGAAGGTGAAGAGCAGGAAGACGAGAAGCGGCATGACGAGTGCCAACGCCTTGATCTGCCGCGCGCGCTCCGCCTGCTTCAGGCGACGCTTGAGCGGCACGTTGGCCAACGCATCGGCGCCGGTCGGGCAGGCTGCCGTCATCAGGAGAGCCTCCTTGACCGGGTATCCGAGCAAGCGCCTCGTCCTTCGAGACGACCGCTTCGCGGTCTCCTCAGGATGAGGCTCATCGAAAGCAGTGCCTGTGAAGCAGTCGCCGCATGCTCTGTCCTCATCCTGAGGAGCCCGCCTCCGGCGGGCGTCTCGAAGGATGGCTGCAACGAAATTGCTCTCAACGCGCGCCGCACGCCGGTTCGGCCACGCGCTACTTCGCGGCCCATTTGTTGAAGCGCTCGGTCAGGCGGTCGATGTTCTCGAGCCAGAAGGCGACGTTGATCTCGACCGCGTTCTTGATGTTGTCAGGCGCGGTCGGCAGGTTCTTCAGGACGGCCGGCTGGATCAGGGCGGCTGCGTCCTTGTTGGAGGTGCCGTAGGCGATGTTCTCGGACAGCTTTGACTGGTTCTCCGCCTTGCCTGCAAAATCCAGGAACTTGTAGGCCGCGTCCTTGTTCGGGCTCCCCTTCAGGATGACCCAGCTGTCGAGGGTGAAGAGCGCGCCGTCCCACACCATGCCAAAGTTCTTCTTCTCGTTCTTGTTCGCGGTGTCGATGCGGCCGTTGTAGACCGAGGTCATCGCCACCTCGCCGGAGGCGAGCAATTGCGGCGGCTGGGCGCCGGCCTTCCACCAGACGATGTCGCCCTTGATGGTGTCGAGCTTCTTGAAGGCGCGCTCGACGCCCTCGTCGGTCGCCAGCACCTTGTAGACGTCCTTCGGGGGGACGCCGTCGGCCATGAGGGCGATCTCCAGCGTGGTCTTCGGGCCCTGACGCAAGGCGCGCTTACCCGGAATCTTCTTGGTGTCGAAGAAGTCGGCCCAGCCGTTGGGCGCCTCCTTCAGCTTGTCCTTGTCGTAGCCGAGCACGAAATCGTAGAGGATGGCGCCAACGCCGCAGGGGTTGATGGATGGCGGGATATAGGCGGCCTCGCCGCCGATTTTGGCATAGTCCAGTTTCTCGAACAGGCCTTCCTCGCAGCCGACCGCCAGTTCGTCGCTCTCGACCTGGACGACGTCCCAGGTGGCGGCGCCACCCTGCACCTTGGCGCGCAACACGCCGACGCCACCGTCCCAGGACTCGTCGTTCATCGCAACGCCGGCCGCCTTCTTGAACGGCTCGAAATAGACCTTCTTCTGGGCATCCTGATACGCGCCGCCCCACGACACGACGGTGAGGTCACGCGCCTGCGCGACCGTGGCCAGCGCAGCGCTGGCGCTGAACGCTGCGGCGAAACCCAGAGCAATCTTGCCAGTCTTGCGCTTCAGCATGGTCTTGGTTCCTTCTTCATGTGCGTTGCGTTGGTCGGATCAGACGGGATCGAGGGCCAGGCAGTCCTCGGGACGGAAGGTGATGAACACGCTTTCACCAGGTGTGAGACTGTCATGCGCCACGGGCTGAAGCTTGACCATGAACTCGGCGTTGCCGGCGACATCGAGCACGGCCAGCGCGTGGTCGCCGAGATAGATGGTGTTCTGCACCCTGGCCGGCAGCCGGTTCGGCCCGTCGCCGGAGGCGCCGTCGGGGACGATCGCGATGCGCTCCGGCCGTACCGACAGGGAGGTCGATGCGCCTGCGCCTGAGACGTTGACCGCCCGTGCGTTCACGACGCCGCCACCAGCCAGCGCGACGCGGCAATAGTCCTTGTCGACCGTCTCGACGGTGCCGGTCAGCACATTGTTCTCGCCGATGAAGTGGGCGACGAAGCTGTTGACCGGATGCTCATACAGTGCGTCGGGCCTGTCGATCTGCTGCACGATGCCGTCGTTGAACACGGCGATGCGGTCCGACATGGTGAGCGCTTCACTCTGGTCGTGGGTGACGTAGACGACGGTGATGCCCATCGTCTCGTGCAGTTGCTTGATCTCAAGCTGCATCTGCTCCCGCAGGCGCTTGTCGAGGGCGCCGAGGGGCTCGTCCATCAGCACCAGTTGCGGATTGAAGACCAGCGCGCGGGCCAGCGCCACGCGCTGCTGCTGACCGCCGGACAGCTGCCCGGGCCGCCGCTGCGCCAGCGTCTCCATCTTGATCATGCGCAACGCCGCCGCTACGCGCTCCTGCGTTTCCGCCTTGCTCGTGCTGCGAACGGAAAGCGGGAACGCGATGTTCTCCGCGATCGTCAGGTGCGGGAACAAGGCATAGTTCTGGAACACCATGCCGATGTCGCGCTTGTGCGGCGGCACGTTCTTCATCGGCCGTTCCGCGAGATAGATATCGCCCTGGGTCGGAACCTCGAAGCCAGCCAGCATCATCAGCGTGGTCGTCTTGCCCGAGCCCGACGGGCCGAGCAGGGTGACGAACTCACCCTTCCTAATGTCGAGATCGAGGTTTTTCACCACGAGATGCTCGCCATCATAGGTTTTCTGAATGCCGGAAAAGCGCACCAGTGCCGGCGCAGGCGTGACCATGCCGGCTTTCATGTCGTCCTCGCGTTGTCCCCTACAGTGCCGTCCCACCTCGTCTGAGGTCGCGAAGCAGCTTAGCATCCTCCGATGGGAATGCCAGCGGCGCCAACGGGGCGCGCGCGGGTCCGATGCGCGAAGGCGCGCTACATCCCCGACAGCTTCGTCACATACACGTTCAGCGAGCCGCCGGCCTCCGCGACCACGCGCAGTGTCTTGGAGTCGAAGGCGATGTCGGCGAGCGTCAGGCTGTCGATCTTGGCGTCCACGCGCAAGCCGTCCTCGCTTTTCTGGAAGTCGGCGATCGCAGCCGCGATCTTGTCGCGCGCGTTCGCGGCGATCGGCTTCAGATCGAGCGTCGCCTTCTGCACCAGTGCCTGCTGCATCTGCGGCACCACCGCGCGTGCGGCGGCTCCCAACAGGCCGAACGCCGCCTCAGATTCGACCGCGAGCTGGATGTCGGCGAGCCGCAGCGTCTGCTGCGCCTGGTCGAGCATCGGCCGGCCCCAGATGTGCACGGTTGCCTCGGCGCCGAGCCCGAGCCAGCTCTTCTTCTCCTTGGCGCGCACCAGCAGCGAGATCAGGAGCCGGTCGCCCGACGGGACCACGTCGACGCTCTTCACGGTGACGTCGACCGGGCCGGAGCCGTCCTCGGGATAGGTCTTGCCCACCATTTGCGCTGCAATCAGCTTGTTGATCTCGGTGAAGGGCACATCGATCGGAACGCCGATGTTCACGCCGGTGCCGGTCGGGGGCACGATCGAGATCTTGTCGGGGAACGGGCAATCCGGTTTGGTTTGCGTGGAGGTCACGCGCGTCTCGGCCTCGAGGCCGAGCAGCAGCGTCACGGCCTGCGCGTCGACGCGCGGCTGCGCCGCAATCGCCCGCACCGGCTTCATCTCGAGCCAGAGCGGCGGCAGCGTCGCCGAGGAGCCCGTGCCTTGCAGCGGGATCGAACGGCACGCCTTGGCCCATTGCACCTTGGCGTTCTCGCGCAGGCTGGGATCGTTACGGATGCGTTCGGCGACGACGTTGAGCTGCTCGCCGACTGTCTTGTCGATCAGCGGCTTCACCTGCGCCGGCACGTTCACCTTGGCGCCGGCGACGTTGAGGTTGGTGTCGCCGAGATTGACCTGCGCGCCGAGATTGGGCTCGAGATGCCAGGCGGCGGCGAGTTTCGGCCGCGAGGTCACGACCACATTGCCCTTGATCTCGGCGCTGGCGTTCAGGTTCTTGATGTTGACCGCGCCGATCCGTTTCGCCGCATCGCCGCCGAGCACGCTGCCGAGCGCATCACCGAGCGCGCCGGTGGCTTTCGACGACAGCGAGCCCGTGACGTTCAATTTTCCGGTGAGCGGCGTCGACAGCGTCAGCACGTCCTTGTCGCCGGTGGCCGACATCGGTCCGCGCACGGCGGACCAGCCGATGTCGGCGTCTTGCAGGATCTGCGAGATCGGGTTCTCGGCCTTGCCGGCGAAGTTGCGCGGCGAGGCCTTCTCGGCCTGGTCCCGGATCGCCGACAGCGCGATTGCCACCGGCGCCACCACGATCGAGTTGCGCGAGACCGGCGGCAGCGGCGGCAGTTGCACAACCGGCGGCGCCGAATTGGTCGCGCGCGGCGACAGCCAGTCCATGATCTTCAAGCTGATGACGAACGACGCCGCGAGCACCGCGACGGCGATCAGGATAGTCTTCACGTTCAACGTCAGACGCATCAATCCCCCAAGCCGCCCCGGCCGGAGTCTACAGGGCGGGCGAGGGGGGCGCTAGAGCGCACCGATGGGGTGGAATTGGGGCGAATGTGTTAACGGCCGCGGCCGTGCCGTTGACGTTTGTTATCGTGGCGCCGTGCGCCGGGGACGACGGACCGCTCTCACATTGCCGCGATCTCCGCCGCCGCAGAAAAGGCGATCTCCGCCATCGGACTCCAGCCCCGAGACCATCGTCCCTGCCGGCAGGTCGAGCTGCTCCAGCACCCTGCCCGTGTCAGGATCAATCCGTCGCACGTCGCTGTCGTCGCCCTCCCAGGTGCCATGCCAGAGCTCGCCGTCGACCCAGGTCACGCCGGTGACGAAGCGGTTGCTTTCGATGGTGCGTAGAACCTTGCCGGTCGCCGGATCGATCTGATGGATCTTGCGCTCGCGGTATTGACCGACCCAGAGCGAGCCCTCGGCCCAGGCCAATCCGGAGTCGCCGCCGCCGCCAGGTGCCGGGATGCTCGTCAGCACTTTTCCGGTCGCGGCGTCGATCTTCTGGATGCGGTCTTCGGCGATCTGGAACAGGTGCCTTCCATCGAACGCCGTTCCCGCATGCGCGGCGACATCGATCGAGCGCGCGATCTCTCCGCTCGCAGGATCCACCGCATTCAACTTGTCGCCGGATGCGAACCAGACATGGGTGCCGTCATAGCTGACGCCATGCACGGCTTTGACGCCCTCAAAGGGTCCGTACTCCCTGACAATCTCGGCGGCTGAACGCTTCATGTGGTGATCCCTCTGACCTGGCTCATCTTACGTCTTCAGGATCGGCCCGGGGAGTAACAAGCCTGTCGGGAAACCGGGGACGGGCGGCGTCATCCAGCGGCGTGCGCGCCCCTGCCCGAAGGACTGCACCTTGTTCGATCGCGCGAGCTCTTCAAGGGATCGCTGCACTGTGCGCGCGCTCGTTCCCAGCGCCAGCGCGAGCGCCGAGCTCGACCAGGGCTCGCCATCGGAGAGGAGGGCGAGCACGTCGGCGTGCTTTTCTTCGACGGGCCGCGCCAGCACGAGGACGTCGCGCGTCTTCCGCGGCGCCAGCACAAAACCCTGCTTCGTCGCGCTGATGTCGGCCAATGGCTTGAGCTGGGTGCGAAGCCGTCCGATCTCGACGCGCAACCGCGCGCGGTGCGACTCATCGGCGTTCTTCGCTTGAAATGGGCCCGCAATCAGCGCCTCTCGCGAGACATCCGCAGGCCACGCCTGCGCCAGGATGCGGGCGAGCGCGAACAGCACCGGGCGCGTTCCGAGCGACACGACCACGTCCTGCTTGCGCACGGAATGATGGAACGTGTCCACGACAAGCGCCGCCGAGGTCGCCAGCTTTTCGACCTCCCCGAGCAGCAACGGGTGCTCGCTGCCGCGCGCGATCAGGCGCGCTGTCGGCGTGTCGAGGACGAGGTTTGCGCTGTCGACCTCTGCCGAGAGTGCCGGGATTTTTGCCTGCCGCGCGGCGCGAGCCGCGCGGTCGAGCGCGGCGCGCGCGTCTTTCGTCCTGAGCCGCCTGATTGCGATGCCGGCGATTACGAGCTCGCGGACGACCTGCGATGCAGGCAGGAGCGGGGAGGTGCCGATCTCGGCCAGCGTGCGCTCCGCCTCATCGGCGCGTCCAAGCAGGAGAAGGCGGCGGGCCTCGATATGGCCGGCATGGGCGGCGTTGGCGAGATCACCGTGCTTTTCGAGCGTTGCGCGTGCGGCTGCGAGCGTTTTCACCGGCCAGCTCAGGTCACGCGACACGAGCGCGATCTCGGCTTCGGCCACCACGCACCTTGCGCGCGCGACTGCTTCTCGCGGGCCGAAGGCGCGCGCAGCGTTCCGCAGCAGTACCTTGGCCTTTGCGAGATCGCCAAGCTGCGCCATCGCGATGCCGCGCAGCGCGAGCGAGGGGGCATCGTTGCGCAGCGCCACCCGGTTCAGCGCGCCGAGCGGATCGCCGGCCTCGAGTGCGCGCGCCGCGGCCGTGATCAGCGACTCCATGCAAATCCCGCCACACTTGTTACTCCCACCGCGCGACGATCCGATGCGAGAACAGGCTCACGACCGACGATGTGCGGCGAGACGCGCTTCGGTCTGCGCCGATCAGGCGCAGGACGATCGCCCAAGCAAAGGGTTTGGAGAGCCATGACGACAGCCACTCAATCAGCCAACAACGGACAGCCCGCCATGCAAACACCGCCAGTGGTGTCGCCGCAAGACTGGGAGGCAGCCCGGCAGCAACTGCTCGTGAAGGAAAAGGCGCATACCCGTGCCCGCGACGCACTCGCTGCCGAACGCCGGCGCATGCCGTGGATGGAGGTGGACAAAACCTACGCATTCGAGGTGCCCTCGGGCAAGGCCAGTCTGCTCGACCTGTTCCAGGGTCGAAAGCAGCTCATCCTCTACCGGGCCTTCTTCGAGCCGGGCGTGTTCGGCTGGCCGGATCACGCCTGCCGCGGCTGCTCCATGGTGGCCGACCAGGTCGCCCATGTCTCCCATTTGAACGCCCGCGACACCACGCTGGTGTTCGCCTCGCGTGCGCCGCAGGCCGATATCGCGCGGCTGAAGCAGCGGATGGGCTGGGAGATCCCGTGGGTCACCATCACCGACAGTTTTGACGCCGATTTCGGCGTCGGCGAGTGGCACGGCACCAACGTGTTCTACCGCGACGGGATGCGCATCTTCCGCACCTATCTGATCAAGAGCCGCGGCGACGAGCAGATGGGCGGCACCTGGAACTACCTCGACATCACCCCGCTTGGTCGCCAGGAGCCCTGGGAGGATTCGCCGGCAGGCTATCCGCAGAGCCCGACCTACAAATGGTGGAACTGGAACGACAGCTACGCGGAAGGTGCTGCGCCCGACAAGAAATGGGTCGAGGTGTCGGACGCCGGCGAGAAGGCGCTGCGCGAGAAGGGCGCGCAGTGACCGAGGTCTGTTCAGTCAGCGCGGCCGCCGATGGCGGCCGCGCTGGCAGGGAAGCGGCATCGCGCCTCGCCAGATGGCTCGGTCTTGCGGCCACGCCGACCTTCGCGATCATGGCCGCGCTGACGGCCGTTCTCGGCGATGGTCCGGCCGACATGCTCTGTGCCGCCGGGCACGGGTCGCTGCTCGGCGGGATGGTGCCGATGTATCTGCTGATGAGCGCGTTTCATGCTTCGGCGTGGCTGAGGTTAGTGTCGAGGTGGCGGCGAGAGGGCTCCAGTAAGAGGCTTCCGCCTGTGTGAACGCCTCGTCCTTCGAGACGACCGCTTCGCGGTCTCCTCAGGATGAGGCTAATCGGCATCGGCGCCCCAGCGAAAGCGCGCCGCGCACTCAGCCCTCATCCTGAGGGCCCGCCGAAGGCGGGCGTCTCGAAGGATGATGCGATCCGCGCTGCGCCAGTTCATGCAGTTCGGAAAAATCACTGCGCATGAAGGCTTCCTTCTTGGCGCGGCTCCATTTCTTGAGTTTTCGTTCGCACTCAATCGCGTCGGTGATGTTATTGAACCATTGTGAGAAGATCAGCGTCACGGGTCTGCGCGACTTTGTATAGCCGCCGAATGTGCCGGCGTTGTGCTGCGCTACTCTGATCTTGAGCTCTGTCCGTGTCGTACCGATGTAGTAGCTGCCATCAGCACATTTGAGAATGTAGATCCACGCGCCTTCGGTCATCGTGAACGCCTCGTCCTTCGAGACGACCGCTGAGCGGTCTCCTCAGGATGAGGCTAACTGGCATCCGTGGCTTGCTGCAAGCATCAAGCCGCACACTCCGACCTCATCCTGAGGAGCCCGCCTCAAGCGGGCGTCTCGAAGGATGGCCACCAATCACCAACCCAAACGAAAACGGCCCCAGGCTTGCCGGGGCCGTTCGCATCTCAATCCTGCTCGCGGCTTACCGCGTCGCGGTGCCGAGCTCCGCGCGGCGCTCGGTCATTGGCAGCACGATCACCTTGGTGCCGACGTTGACGCGGGAATAGAGGTCGGAGACGTCTTCATTGGTCAGGCGGATGCAGCCGGAGGAGACGTGCTTGCCGATGGTCTCGGGGGCGTTGGTGCCGTGGATGCGGTAGACGGTGCCGCCGAGATACATGGCGCGGGCGCCGAGCGGGTTGCCGGGGCCGCCGGCCATGTGGCGCGGCAGATAGGGCTGGCGCTGAATCATTTCCGGCGGCGGGGTCCAGTCCGGCCACTCGGCCTTCTTGGTCACCGACTGGGTGCCGGACCAGGTGAAACCGTCGCGGCCGACGCCGATGCCGTAGCGAATCGCCTGGCCGTTACCGAGCACGTAATAGAGATAGGTGTTGGGCGTATCGATGATGACGGTGCCCGCCGGCTCGCGGGTCGCGTAGCTCACCGTCTGGCGGCGGAAGCGGGCCGGGGTCTCGACGGCGTCCTGATCCTCGGACGGCGCGGCCTGGTAAGGCGTCGCCTGATAGGGCTGGTAGGGCTGAACCGGCTGCGGCGCGGTCATCGGCGGCAGCGGCTGGAAGAACGGAAACAGCTGCACGGGCGCGGCCTTGGCCGGACCGGAGAACGCGATTGCGGTCACGGCCATTGCAGTGAAAGCAACGGCGCGCGAATACGTCTTGAACGTGTCCAGATTAAACATTTGTCGCCCCTGTTTGCGCGGTGTTTCTTGGTCACCCCGGCACCGTTTCGGTGCTCTGTTGCCTAATTCACTAACGACAAAAAGTTTCGGGACGTTTGCGCGGAAAACCGAAAACGGTTTCGTCGCGGCAAGGATTGTTTCATGACAGTTTCGTGGCCGGGTGCCGCCGTTAACGAACAAAACAGCGGGCCGACATTTATGTGACGTCACACGCCTGAAATATCCGTGGTTGATGGTCCTCAGCCGAGAATCATCAAACTCTCGGGATTCGCCCATGCGGGTATTAATCGCGACTGACGCCTGGCATCCGCAGGTTAACGGTGTGGTCCGGACGCTGACCTCGCTGGCGGCCGCCGCCAAGGCCCTCGATGTCGAGATCGACTTCGTGACGCCGGACGGCTTCCGGTCCTGGCCGCTACCGACCTATCCGGGTATTCGAATTGCGCTGCCGAGCGGCAAAGAGATCGCGCGGCGGATCGAGAAGGCGGCGCCGGAGGCCCTGCATATTGCGACCGAAGGTCCGATCGGCTGGGCCGCGCGGGCCTATTGCCGCCGCAACCGCCTCGCCTTCACGACGTCCTACACGACGCGTTTCCCCGAATATGTCTCGGTGCGGACCGGCATCCCTGATGCCGTCGGCTATGCCGTGCTGCGCCACTTCCACGATGCCGCCGCCATGACCATGGTGGCGACCCCGTCGCTGCGGCAGGAGCTCTCCGGGCGCGGCTTCAAGCGGCTCGGCTTCTGGGGCCGCGGCGTCAACACCGAGCTGTTCCATCCTGATTCGCCCGCCACGCTGGATCTGCCGCGGCCGATTTTCATGACCATGGGCCGCGTCGCTGTGGAGAAAAACCTCGAAGCGTTCCTCTCGCTCGATCTGCCCGGCACCAAGGTCGTCGTCGGCGACGGCCCGCAGAAGGCGGCGCTCGAGAAGAAGTATCCCAATGCCGTCTTCCTCGGCGAGAAGAAGGGTGCGGATCTCACTTCGCATCTTGCGGCTGCCGATGTGTTCGTCTTCCCAAGCCTCACCGACACGTTCGGCGTGGTGCAGCTGGAGGCGCTCGCCTGCGGCACGCCGGTTGCGGCCTTCCCGGTGACGGGTCCGAAGGACGTCATCGCCGATCATCCGATCGGGGCGATCGATCACGATCTGCGCACGGCCTGTCTGCGCGCGCTGACCATGTCGCGCGAGACCTGCCGCAACTTCGCGCTGGAGCGCTCCTGGGAGAACAGCGCGCGCCAGTTCGTCGGCAATCTCACCTCACTCCAGCCCAGCCGCATCCTGCGCGCCTCGCCGGTCATGGCGCGGCGGCCGGTGCGCGGCTGATCCAAAAACGTTTGAACCACAGCGAGAACCTCATCGATGGCTAAGATCATGAACCTTGACGACACCCAGCAGCTCGACCTCACCCGTGGGACGGTCGAGCAGGCTTACGACCGCTGGGCGCCCGTCTACGACCTCGTGTTCGGCGGCGTGTTCGCCAAGGGCCGGGCCGCGGCGATCGCAGCCACCAACAAGATCGGCGGCCGCGTGCTCGAGGTTGGCGTCGGTACCGGCATCTCGCTGCCGATGTATGCGCCGCATCTGCGCATCTTCGGCACCGACATTTCGGAAGCGATGCTGGACAAGGCGCGTCAGCGCGTCGCCGACGGCAATCTCAAGAACGTCGAGGGTCTCGCGGTGATGGATGCCGAGAAGCTCGAATTCCCCGACAATTCCTTCGACGTCGTGATGGCCCAATATGTCGTTACCGCGGTACCGAACCCGGAGAAGGCGCTCGACGAATTCGCCCGCGTGCTGCGTCCGGGCGGCGAGCTGATCATCCTCACCCGCGTCAGCGCCGACGCCGGCATGCGCCGCTTCATCGAGCAGAAGCTCCAGCCGGTGGTGCGTCCGCTCGGCTTCCGCACCGCCGAGTTTGCCTGGTCGCGTTACGCCAAGTGGCTGTCCGGCGCCCATGGCATCGAGCTCGCCGAACGCCGCCTGATTCCGCCGCTCGGCCATTTCTCGCTGGTGCGCTTCCGCAAGGTCGACGTCGCCAAGGCAGCCTGAGTGAGGCCGTGAGAACGGCGGCTTGGTCCGCCGCTCACGCGATCGCGTGCGTCATCGCGTCGCTGCCCATTGTCACATGACAAAATGATGATGTCACACGGCGTACATCGAATCCCTGTAAATCCCTTACCCGAAAGCCTTTTGGGGGAAAGCATGATCAAGAATTACCTCGAGCAGCTGCGGATTCAGCGCTGGGACGACCATCGCTACTATCACCACAGCCGCATCAATCAGAGCCTGCACTTCGTCAGCGCGATGAGCTTCCTTTTCGCCTATGTCTGGCTGTTCGTCGATCCCGCGATCTCGGCGCTGGTCGGCTGGCTGGTCTCGATGACCTCGCGCCAGGCCGGTCACTTCTTCTTCGAGCCGCATGATTACGACCACATCAACCAGGCCACCCACGAGTACAAGGAAGACATCAAGGTCGGCTACAACCTTCAGCGCAAGGTGGTGCTGATGGTGATCTGGGCTCTCTCGCCGCTGGTGCTGGTCGTCGATCCGACGCTGTTCGGCCTGTTCACGCCCTGGGCTTCCGCAGCCGACTTCATGCGGCAGGTGGCCAAGATCTGGCTCGTGATCGGCGGCGGCGGTCTGCTGTTCCGCACCGTGCACCTGTTCTTCATCCGCGACGTTGAGACCGGCCTGGTCTGGATGACCAAGATCCTCACCGACCCGTTCCATGACCTGATGCTTTATCGCAATGCGCCGATGGCGCTGATGCGCGGCGAGCTGATGGATCCCGGCCTGCACCTCAACCCCGAGCACACGCTGGGCTTGATCTCCGAGCCCGTGCTCGAAGAGCAGCACGCCTGAGCGCGCCGCTCTCACATAACATTCCGATGTCTGATGGTTACGTCATGCCCGGCCTTGTGCCGGGCATCCACGTCTTGAGGGATGTCTCTTCGCCTCTCCCCGCGTGCGGGGAGAGGCCGGCGCGCGCAGCGCGACGGGTGAGGGGGAGTCTCCGCGGGGGTGTTGCTTGCAATATGCCTGCCAACGCTCACCGCGCCCGCGGAGACTCCCCCTCACCCCGACCCTCTCCCCGCAAGCGGGGCGAGGGAGAGGAGAGGGCGGTGCTCGAGGCGAAGAATGGTGAAGCCTCAGCGCCCAAAGCGCTTGGCCAGCATCTCTTTCAAGATCTGCCGCTTGATGTTCTTGTTGGTGAGCGCGCCGTCGTGCCACCAGAAGCCGTCGGCCTTCATCCTCTCGGCGGCGCGGACGAAGCGCTCGGCGACCTCGGTGAAGTCGGCATCGGTGTAGTTGAGGCTGAAGATCAGCCGGCCGGTGCCGACCCAGCTCAGCGACAGGCCCTCGGCGCGCAGGTAATATTGCAGCATCCAGTTGTAGCGGGACGGGGTGGTGTATTTCACAGTCCAGATCGACGACAGATTGGCGAACTGCACCGGCAGCTTGGCGTCGGTCATCATCTGGTTGAGCTTTTGCGCGCGGCCGTTCCAGGTCGCCTCCAGCCCGTCATAGATGGCGCGGAAGTTCGGGCTCGCGAGCCGGCTCAGGAACTCGTCCATCGCCGTCATGACGTAGGGATGCGAGTTGAAGGTGCCGCGGGCGAAGCAGATGTCGGCGGGGCGATCGTCGCGGAAGCGGCGCATCAGTTCGCGTTTGCCGCAGACCACGCCGACCGGCAGGCCGCCGGCGAGGCTCTTGCCGTAGGTCACCATGTCGGCCTTGACGCCAAAATATTCCTGGGCACCGCCGGCGGCGAGACGGAAGCCGACGAAGACCTCGTCGAAGATCAGCACGATGCCGCGCTCGGTGCAGACCTCACGCAGCTGCTTCAGCCATTCCGTGTACGCCGCGCGGTCGAAATTGCCGCCGCGGGACGAGTCGACCAGCGAGGAATCGCCGGGCGCGTTGGCATTCGGATGCAGGCCCTGCAGCGGGTTGACCAGCACGCAGGCGATGTCCTTGCGCGTGCGCAGAACGTGCAGCGTCTTCTCAGACATCTCGGCGAGGGTGTAGGTCTCGTGCGCGGCGATCGGATTGCCGACGCCGGGCTGCACGTCG
Organism: Bradyrhizobium commune; assembly: GCF_015624505.1. Taxonomy (NCBI): domain Bacteria; kingdom Pseudomonadati; phylum Pseudomonadota; class Alphaproteobacteria; order Hyphomicrobiales; family Nitrobacteraceae; genus Bradyrhizobium; species Bradyrhizobium commune. The sequence continues at coordinate 1,856,775 of NZ_CP061379.1, forward strand.
CCCCACCAGCCGTGATAGGCGCCGGCGAAACGAACGAGATGGGTGCGCTTGGTGTGGTAACGCGCGAGCCGCACCGCCTGCATTACGGCTTCGGTGCCGGACATGTGGAACGAGACCTCGTCGAGGCCCGAGATCTGGCAGAGCCGCTGCACGTTCTCGAGGATGACGGGATGGTAGGGGCCGAGCACCGGTCCGAGAGCATGCGCCCGCTTCTCGGAGCCCTCGATGCATTCCTTGTAGAAGTCGTTACCGAAGATGTTGACGCCGTAGGAGCCGGTGAGGTCGTAGGAGGTGTTGCCGTCGACGTCCGTGACGGTGACGCCGCTGGACGATTCCATGAAGGTCGAGGTGCCCAGATGCTCGCGGACGAGACGCGAGAACTGGAACGGCACGCGGTAGCTCTCGGTGAAGTTCAGGTCGGAGATCGTCTCCGCCGCTTCCCTGGTCATCGCGCGGCCCTTGGGGTAGCGATCGGCGTAGAGGCGCGCGAGGCGGAAGAAGGCGTCCTTGCGTTGCATCACCACATTCGCCGGCGCACCGTCGCAGCCGAAATACGCATCGCCCTCGAACTCGTAGAACGGCAGCAGCCGCGCCACCCGCCGCGACATCTTGGAGTGCCCGGCGAGCGAGCGGTGTTTGGCGCGGGAGAGCGCGACGCGCGCCTTGAGCTTCGGGAAGACGGCGGCAGCGGACGCTGCGGCGGCCACGGAAAATGAGAGAATCGGGAGTGTCGTTTCCATGACAACAAGCGCTAACCGGACCAGCTGACAGATTCATGACAGTCAAAGCCCTCATCGCCTCTTTCACCCAGCAGGAAGACCTCAACTTCCTGTTGACCAACCGCATCCCCCGCGCGGCCGTGACCCGCTTCATGGGCTGGTTCTCCAAGATCGAGAATCCGCTGGTGCGGGATGGCTCGATCGCCCTGTGGAGGCTGTTCTCCGACCTCGATCTGTCGGAGGCGCGGAAAACCCATTTCGAGAGCCTGCACGACTGCTTTACCCGCGAGCTGAAGCCCGGCCTGCGGCCCTTTGATCCCGACCCTTCCGTCGTCGCCAGCCCCTCGGACGGCATCGTCGGCGCCCATGGCCGGATTGCCGATACCGAGCTGTTCCAGGTCAAGGGTGCGCCCTATTCGCTGCTCGATCTCTTGGGCGATTCCGCCCTGGTCGACCAGCATCGCAACGGAAGCTTCGTCACGCTGCGGCTGACGTCGAGCATGTATCACCGCTTTCATGCGCCCTGTGATGCGCATATCGAGCGTGTCACGCTGATCCATGGCGACGTCTGGAACGTCAACCCGATCGCGCTGAAACGGGTCGAGCGGCTGTTCTGCAAGAATGAGCGCGCGGTGATCCGCACGCATTTGTCGACCGGCGAGGCGGTGACGCTGGTGCCGGTCGCTGCGATCCTGGTCGCAAGCATCCGTCTGCACTTCCTCGACATGGTGCTGAACGCGCAGACCTGCGGCCCGGTCAATTTTCCCTGCGATGTCAACGTGACCAAGGGCGAGGAGCTTGGCTGGTTCGAGCATGGCTCGACCATTATCATCCTCGCACCCGGCGATTTCACCTTCTGCGACGGCATTGCCGAAGGCATGCGCATCCGCGCCGGTCAAGCACTGCTGCAAAAAAACTAGCCTTCAATCTGCCGTTTCGGCCGCCTATATCGTCCGCGGGGACGAATCGATCGACACGGGTTTGGTGATGGCGCGGGCGCCGGTAATGGCGGCGGGTGGTATTGTGCTGCGGCGTGGCGACACGCCGCTGGTTGCAATCGTGCGCCAGCGCAAGCGCAATGAATGGGTCCTGCCCAAGGGCAAGCTCGACGACGGCGAGACGCCGAAGGAAGCCGCCCATCGCGAGGTGCTGGAGGAGACCGGCCACGACGTCGCCATCCACGAATTTCTGGGCACGATCGCCTACCAGTCCGGCGGCCGCTCCAAGATCGTGCATTTCTGGCGGATGGAGGCCGAGGGCGGCCCGGTTCGCAAGCTGATGAACGACATCAAGGCGGTGGACTGGGTGCCGCTGGAGGACGCGATCGCGCGACTGTCGCGCGAATATGAGCGCGCCTTCCTCACCCAGATCGGCCCGGTCGCCATTGCAGCCTCAGGTCTAGCGTCTTCGCCCGCGCCCGAGCCGACCCCGCCGCTCGCTGCCGACGACATCGACGCCGCCTTGCAGACGTTGACCCCTGCCGAAGCCGCCTCCGTCGACGAACTGCACCACGGCCTGCTGCAAAAGGTGAGGGCGTGGCTCCGCGGCGAGGCGTGAGGTCTCTTCACCCTTGGTGAATATTCGCGCGTGGGCCTGGTCGGGTTAGCGTCAGCTGCCTCCAAATCGTCATTGCGAGAGAATCTTTCCGCGGAGGGACTCTGGATTGCTTCGCTGCGCTCGCAATGACGGAGAGGAGACGGCGGATCGAGCCTCTCTTGCAGAATTTTCGCAGAAGCTACCGCCTCTTCTTCTCTTTCGGAGCCAGCGCGGGTTTGCGCGCCGCGGCGGGGCGCTGTGCACCTGGCAGGCGCTGCTGCAAGCCGGGTTGACGCTGCACGCCGCCTTGTTGCGGCTGGACCGCTGGTTGCGCGCCGGGCTGTCCGGGCTGCAATCCCGTGCGCGGCGTTTGCGGCGTGGCGCCTTGTTGCGTCGGTGATGCGCCGCCGGGCTGCGTGCCTTGTCCGGTGCGCGGCTGGCCGGCCGGCTGTCCGGGACCCTGACCTTGTTGCTGCCCCTGGCCCGCGCGCGGCGTGCCCGGTTGCACAGCGCCGCCTTGTCCCTGCCGCTGCGGCGTCTGCGTGCCGGGTTGCGTTCCCTGGCGGTTCGGTGTTCCCGGCTGCTGCTGCTGACCCGGACGGTTGTTCTGACCCGGCTGGCCGTTCGGCCGCTGCGGCTGTTGTTGGCCCGGCGCGGTGTTCGGCCGCAATTGTTGCTGTTGCGGCGGCTGCGCCGGCCGCGGAATACGGCTGATAGCCGCCGGGTTGGCGCGGCGGAAGTCGCGCTGCTCGGTGACGATCTGCCGGCCCGAGGTCTGAGCTGCGTGCACCTGGCTGACGAAGCCGCGGTCGCGCGCAAGCTGCTGCGGCGGGATCGTGATCGGCACCGCGGCGAAGCGCATGCCAGCGGGGCCACCAGTACCCGGACGAATCGCAAAGCCGCTCGATCCTTGCGTCAGCGCGCCGAGACGTACGCCACTGGTGCGGTCGTTGACGTCGATATGCCCGACCCGGCCATCGGCGTCGGGATAGAGCTTGATGTTGACGTTGTTCGCAGTGTTCGCGGTCAGATTCTCGGGCACGTCGACGACGCCGGTGGTGCCGCGGATGCCGAGCGTCGCGGTTGGCGTTGCGATCTTCATGTCGCCGGTCTTTGCTACCGCCGCCGCAACGAAGGCGACCGTACCCTTGCCGATGTCGAAGATCGCGGAATTCTGCTTGCCGCCGTCCTCGTATACGTAATTGTCGATCGTGATCCTGGCGCTGGCCGAGAGATTGAACGTGGTCGCGTCGTTGAAGGTGATGCCGAGCGAGGAGTTCGACGAGGTCCGCACGACATCGTTGAGATAGATGTCGTCGCGCACCTTCAGCGGATATGAATTCTTGTCGCGGATCACGGTCGCAATTCCCGTCACCGTCGCGACGTTGCCGATCGGTTCGACAGCGGTGGATTGCGCGTCCGTTGCCGGCGTCGGTGTGGCAGCCGGCGCCGGCGAGGCCGCAGGCGCCGGGTGTGCTTGCGGCTGCGCCTGCGCAAGCTCGATCGCCTCAGAGGCGCACGCATCCCTTGAGCCTGCCAGCGGCAGCGCCAGCAGCGGCAAAGCAAGCACGACGCGGCGCCAAGCCACTATCAAAGCCACGAATGAGGTCCCGGTAAGAACGCGAGGCGAGATCGGCCGATATCAGCCGGATGTGGCTGAATGGCGGATGAACATCTGTCGCATGGGACGGGCCAACGCTCAAACGCCACGTCCCATGTCGGGGACGTGGCGCCATCATAGGAACAAGAACACTTGCCAGCGGCGGACGCCGCCCTGCGTCAGCTCACGCGCTTCCACGTCTCGCCGCCGCAGACCATGCCGCCCAAGGCACAGCCCTGCACGCGCAGCGCGTCCGGGCTCTTCAGCGCGATCGTCGAGTCGTAGTTCTTGCCGGACCTCGGATCGCGGATGCTGCCACTCCACTTGGCGCCGTCGGGCTTCATATTGATCAGGATCAGCTCGTGGTTCTTCTCGGCATAGCCGCAGAGATTGGAGCCGCACTGTTCGACGCGGACATTGCCCTTGTTCTGTTCGGTCGCCCATACGCCGATTGGCGTATTCGCGGTCGGCGCGGACGCGGCGGCCACCGGAGCGGGTGCGGCAGGCGGCGCAGGAGGTACAGCGACCGGCGCGGGCTGCGTCGTCTTGTCGAAGCCGACTGACGGAGCGGCAGCAATCGTCGTTGCGGGAGCGGGAGCCGCGGGCGCGGCTGGCGCGGTCGCCTGAACCGGCGCCTGCTGCGCTGGAGCTGGTGCGGGCGGCGCGGCGGCGGGAGCCGGCGCGTCGTCGTCGTGCTTGGACCCAAGGTTGTTGAGATTGATGTCGTTCAGCTTGATCGGCTTGTCCGACAGGCTAGGGGCCACGACGGTGACGCAATTGAGCGAGGCGCAATTGCGCGACCTCTCGATGCGGATATTCTGGCCGTCGACCTGGAACGAGATCGAATTGCCGGCATGCGCGACGGCGGTCGAAGCGAGGAAGAGTGCAGTGGCGGCGATGGTGAGCTTGTTCATGACAGCCTCCAAAATTGCGTGATCCCGTGATGGCCTGAAGTCGCCGACGCGGTGAATGTGGTTCGGACCCTATGCCGGGCTTGTCCGGACTTCTGTGATGGATGTCACAACGGCTCGCGCCGCTCCTCGGTGAGGCAGCGCACATTCAGCCGCGGTTCATCGGCGTAACGTCGTCGCGACACGAAGGAGGCGTCGATGAAGCGGCTTGCGACTTCGCTTGGCATTTTGATCGCACTGACGGCGATTGCGCCCGCGGCACACGCCAATTCCTACGACTTCGCGTTCCGCGGCCGAAGGTTCCACGTCGAAGCCCCACGCAACTGCCGTTCGGCATCTTGCGTTTCGATCTCCTCAACGCGCGGCATCCAGCCATCCCAGGGCGTCGACACAACCCCGGTCTCACCTCCTGCGCCGGTGCCGGTGGCTGCGACGCCGCAGCCGAACTGCCCGCCAGCCCCGATCAGACCGCCTCAAGCGACCGTCGTGCCGCAACCGGCACCACCGCCTGCGCCCGTCCTTGCAGCCACGGCGTCCCGGCCCGCCACCCTGTCACCCACGCCGAGCCTCGCGCCGCCGCACATCGACCCGCCACAAACGATATCTCTCGATCCGCCGCGCATTGCGCCCGCGCCTGTCGCGATCTCACCGCCGAGTGCCGATGAGCCGGCCGATTCACCGCTCGGCCAATGGGAGAGCGCAGGCGCCAAGAGTGCGGTCCGCATCGAACGTTGCGGTCCCGCGCTGTGCGGCTATGCGCTGACGGAGGCTTCAACCAAGGGCGAGAGCGTGCTCGTCAACATGATGCCGAAATCGGACGGCGTCTGGGCCGGTAACATCTACAGCCGTGCCAGCGGCCACACTTATTATGCGACGATGAGGCTGAAGGCATCCGGCAAGCTCCACGTCGAAGCCTGCGCCCTCGGCCATTTCTGGTGCACCGGCAACGACTGGACGCGGGTCGAGGAGGGGCGTGAGCCGGTGATCACGAGATCGCGGCAATGGAGTGCGCGGTCGTAATCGATGAATTTCTCTTACCCTCCAGGGCAGGGTGTAAATCCCCTATCCAATTTGTCATCGTCCTACACCGAACCTGCCGCGCGGCAGGGGCGCGCTGCTGTTTGACGGCGCGGTCTGCGATGCGCAGTTCGGTGCGCCGCAGAACGGTACGGCGACATCGGCCGAGTACAAGCGCTGCATGCGTTCGCGCCGCTGGCGCTTCGATCACACCAGGCGCGAGAAGGACGATCGCTATCCAGATCCAGATAATCCCGGCATGATGTGCCGCGATTTCAAGATCGGCGGCATCACCGGATCGGACTGCTCCAACTTCTGAAGCGACTTTGCCCGGTCGCGCGCATTGCGGGCGGCCGGCATGGTTAACCGAAACTGAAATCGAAACGCTAAAGAGTCTTTAAGTAAATTCACCGAACCTGCCGCGCATGACGCGCGGAGTTCGTTTGTATCTCGTCGGCTCCATCGTCCTTGTATCGCTTGCGGGTTGCGGTCGTGGCTTCTTCCAGGCCGAACGCGAACCGTGGCGGGCCGAGGCCGAAGCAGCGTGCCTGAAATCCGGTGCGGTGAAAGAGAGCGCGGACATCGTCCGCATCGATCCGATCTCCGGTCCCGGCATGTGCGGCGCCGAGTTCCCGCTGAAGGTCGCCGCGATCGGCGACCCCTCCTCGAGCTATGGCTTTGCCGACGAGGAGCTGCGCCCGCCCGGGAGCATCGGCAACCAGCCGCGCTGGCCGATGACGCAGCCGCAATCGAACTATCCGGCGTCCGGCTATCCGCAGCGACAAAATTATCCCGAAGCGGCCGTGCGCCAGCCCACCGGCTATGGCGCGTCCTCCGGCCCGGTCTCGCTCAGCGCGCCCGGCGTGGCGCCGCAGGAAGACGAGATCGACCTGCCGCCCGAGGGCACCGACGCCGCAGGAGCGGCGCGCTACATGAACGCGCCGAGCTATCCGGCGCGACAGCCGGCACCCTATTCGCAGGCTCCGGAGCAGCAGCCGCTGCCGCGCCTTGGCCCAGTGCAGGGCAATCCCGTCACCGCCGTCGGTCCCGTCGCGGTGAAGCCGACCGCGACGCTCGCCTGTCCGATCGTGTCCGAGCTCGACCGCTGGTTTGCCGACACCGTGCAGCCTTCGGCGATGCGCTGGTTCGGCCAGCGTGTGGTCGAGATCAAGCAGATCTCCGCCTATTCCTGCCGCGGCATGAACGGCAATCCGCACGCCCACATTTCCGAGCATGCCTTCGGCAATGCGCTCGACGTCGCCGGCTTCACGCTCGCGGACGGCCGCCGCATCTTGGTGAAGGATGGCTGGCACGGTCTGCCTGAGGAGCAGGGCTTTCTGCGCGACGTGCAATCGGGCGCCTGCGCACATTTCACCACGGTGCTCGCGCCGGGCTCCAACGTCTATCACTACGATCACATCCACGTCGATCTGATGCGCCGCGCCAGCCGCCGCCTGATCTGCCAGCCGGCCGCCGTCTCCGGCGAAGAGGTCGCCGCCCGCGCGCAGGGGCGTAACCCCTACGCCAACACCCGCGATCCCTACGTCACCGGCTCGCTCGGCGCGCGCAAGAGCGGCAAGCACGAGAAGATCAACGAGGAAGACGAGTTCTCGGACGATTAGTCTAGCGCCTCGCCAGTAGCCCGGATGGAGCGAAGCGCAATCCGGGACAGCATCCCCGCATTTCGCTTCGCTCCATGCGGGCTACGACCACGTCAACGAGATGACCTCCATCGTCCGCTATCTCACCCATCCACAGGTGCAAATCGATCCCGCTGTGCCGGTTCCACAATGGGGCCTGAGCGAGGTCGGGTGCGCGCGCACCGAGACGGCGGCGAAGGCGAGCTGGCTTGCGAACACAAGGCAGATCGTCTCCAGCGGCGAGCGCAAGGCGATCGAGACCGCCGAGATCGTCGCGAGCCGGCTTGGCCTCATGATCGAGATCCGCGAGGCCATGCATGAGAACGATCGCTCGGCGACGGGCTTTCTCGTGGCGGCCGAGTTCGAGCAGGTTGCCGACCAGTTTTTCGCTGAGCCTCATCTCAGCATTCGCGGCTGGGAGCGCGCCATCGATGCGCAGGCGCGTATCGTGCGCGAAGCGGAAGCAGTGCTCGCGCGCAATCGCCCGGGCGACATTCTCTTCGTCGGCCACGGCGCCGTCGGCACGCTGCTGTTCTGCCATTATGCCGGCCATCCCATCGATCGCGTCCACGATCAGCCGGCCGGTGGCGGCAGCTGCTTCGCGTTCGCACGAGACGGGCGCCGTGTCCTGCATGGCTGGCGCAGAATGGAAGATGTCTGAGGGCTAGCTCGCCCGATACGCCGCCAAGAACATCCGCGTCGCGCTGTCGATCACTTCAGCCATGCGCTCTTCCGACGGCGGTGGCGCGGCCTGGAAGACGAAGGGCAGGAAGAGCGAGGCCTTGCACAATTCCATGAACTGAGAGGCGGCGAGGTCGCAATCGTCGATCTTGAGATCGCCGGAGGCGACATGGGCTTTGAGATATTCGGACAGCCGGTTGATGGTCTTGTCCAGCACGCGCAGGTAATAGCGGCGGCCGACGTCGGGCATGCGCTCGGCGATCGCCATCACGGTGCGGATCGCCGATCCACCGCCGGGCCGGCACAGCAGATGGAGATAGGCCGCGCCAAATTCCTTCAGCGTGGTCTCGGCGTCGCGCACCGGATCGAAGTTGAACACGACCTGGCCGTGCTGGAGCGCTTCCTCTTCGAGGATCGCTTCGAACAGGGCGCATTTGTCGGCGAAGTAGACGTAGAGCGTGCCCTTCGAGACCGCGGCCGCGCGCGCGATCTCGCCCATACTGGACCCGTCAAAACCGAGATCCATGAACACCTTGCGGGCGCCGTCCAGGATCTGGCGGCGCTTCGAGCTGTCCTCTTCGGAGACGACGTGCAGATGTTCGCGGTCGGCTGCAACCATTGGTTTAGGGTCTCGAAAGGTTTTGGGCAGGGTCTCGAACCATGAAACCCGAATAAAGGATTCGGGCCAGTAGGGTCCAACGCGGGAATAATGTATATTGACCGAACCGTTCGGTCAATGGTATTTGGGGTGGATGACCGGGAGGAGGCCGCGTGGCGGCCCGTCCTGCATCGCGCTTTTTTATTGGGGAGGCCTTTATGGCCACATCGAGAGACCAGGCTGCGCGCGTCCTTCGCCAGGAAGCGGTGGAGACGAGTTCGGCGAACGGTGACGCGGCGACCGAGAAATCGGCCGCGCTGGCCGAGCAGCTGCGATCTCATGTGGCCGAGGAAACCAAGCGCCGCCCCGGCGAGGCGCCGGAGAAGCCTGCGACCGACAAGCCGGCCGCTGATCAGCCCGCCCCCCAGGCGGCTGCTGCCGCGCCAAAATCCGGCAAGCGCAAATTCGTCATGATGGGCATCGGCCTCGTGCTGGCGCTCGCGGCCGCGAGCTATGCCGGCTACTACACGCTGGTCGGCCGCTTCTATGTCTCAACCGACGACGCCTATGTCCGCGCCAACAACACCATGCTCGGCGCGCGCGTGGCCGGCCATATCTCCTCGATTCTCGCCGGCGACAACACGCTGGTGCATGCCGGTGACACCATCCTTCGTATCGACGACGGCGACTACAAGATTGCGGTCGACGCGGCTGCGACCCGGATCGGCACCCAGCAGGCCACCATCGATCGCATCGGCCGCCAGATCGCGGCGCTCGACAGCCAGGTCGTGCAGGCCAAGGCGCAGCTCGTCTCCGCCGAAGCCGGTCTCAAGCGCGCCGATCTCGACTATGAGCGCCAGCAGGCGCTGAGCAGCAAGGGCTTTGCCTCGCGCGCCACGTTCGAGACCTCGGAAGCCGGACGCGACCAGGGCGCTGCCGCCGTCAAGGCCGCACAGGCCGCCTACGACGTTGCGGTCAGCAATGTCGACGTCGCCAAGGCCCAGCAGGCCGAGGCGCAGGCGCAGCTTGCCGAGCTCAAGACCACGCTGGCCAAGGCCGAACGTGACCTCTCCTTCACCGCGGTGCGCGCGCCCATCGACGGCATCTTCTCTAACCGTCTCGTCAGCGCCGGCGACTTCATCGCGGTCGGCCAGCGTCTCGGCAATGTTGTGCCGCTCGACGACGTCTATATCGATGCCAATTTCAAGGAGACCCAGCTCAAGCGGATCCGTCCCGGTCAGCCGGTCACGATCAAGGTCGACGCCTACGGCATGCGCAAGTTTGCCGGCGTCGTCGAGAGCATCGCGGCCGGCTCCGGTTCGGTGTTCACGCTGCTGCCGCCGGATAACGCCACCGGCAACTTCACCAAGATCGTGCAGCGCGTGCCGGTCCGCATCCGCGTGCCGAAGTCGGTCGCCAGGCAGAACCTGCTCCGCGCCGGCATGTCGGTCTACGCGAGCGTCGACACCAACAAGGGTGCCGCCGACGCCGACAGCGAGATCGACCTCGACGATCCCACCATGATCCATCCGCAGTAGGACGTACTGCGATGAGGTCTCACGCCCCCTTGCCCCGCGCGCAGGTGCGCTCCCTCTCCCGCTTGCGGGAGAGGGCTGGGGAGAGGGTGTCTCCGCCGGCGAGACTCCCCAAGAGGATAGAGCCCTCACCCGCCGCGCTCTTTGAGCGCGTCGACCTCTCCCGCAAGCGGGAGGGGGGTACCCAACTCGCAGCTTGCTTGGATCAGAGCTGATACCATGGCGAACGCCACGACTGCTTCACCTGCCATGATGGCGGCCGCCGCTTCGGAGCGCATCGCGCCGAAGCGGCTGTTTGCCTTCATCATCATGGTGTTCGGGATGTTCATGTCGATCCTGGACATCCAGATCGTTTCGGCGTCCCTGAGCGAAATCCAGGCCGGCCTGTCGGCGAGCTCGAGCGAAGTGTCCTGGGTCCAGACCGCCTATCTGATCGCCGAAGTCATCGCGATCCCGCTGTCGGGCTTTCTGTCGCGCGCCTTCGGCACGCGGCTTCTGTTCGCGATCTCCGCGGCCGGCTTCACCATCTCGAGCCTGCTATGCGGCTTTGCCACGACCATTGAGGAGATGATCCTCTGGCGCGCGCTCCAGGGCTTTCTCGGCGCCGGCATGATCCCGACGGTGTTCGCCTCAGCCTACACCGTGTTCCCGCGTTCGAAATTCCACATCGTCGGTCCCATCATCGGGCTCGTCGCGACACTGGCGCCGACCATCGGGCCGACCGTCGGCGGCTATATCACCGACCTGATGTCGTGGAACTGGCTGTTCTTCATCAACGTCGTCCCCGGCATCGTCATTACTCTTGGTGTGTGGGCGCTGGTCGATTTCGACGAGCCGCATTTCGAGCTGCTCGATCGCTTCGACTGGTGGGGCCTGATCTTCATGGCCGGCTTCCTGGGCACGCTGGAATATGTGCTGGAGGAGGGCCCGCAATATGAATGGTTGCAGGACACCTCGGTCGCGATCTGTGCCGCGGTCGGCGCCATCTCGGCGATCGCCTTTTTCTGGCGCGTGTTCACGGCGGCTGAGCCGATCGTCAATCTGCGCACCTTCTCCAACCGCAATTTCGCGGTCGGCTGCGTGCTCCAGTTCTGCATCGGCATCGGCCTCTACGGCCTGACCTACATCTATCCGCGCTATCTCGCCGAAGTTCGCGGCTACAGCGCGCTGATGATCGGCGAGACCTTGTTCGTCTCCGGCATCACCATGTTCCTGGTCGCGCCTTTGGTCGGCCGTCTCATGGTGAAGCTCGACATGCGCTACATGATCGCGTTCGGCCTGATCGTGTTCGCGATCGGCTCCTACCAGATGACCTGGATCACCCGCGATTTTGATTTCTACGAGTTGCTTGTGCCGCAGATCCTGCGCGGTATCGGCATGATGTTCGCGATGGTGCCGACCAACAACATCGCGCTCGGCACGCTGGCGCCGGAGCGGGTGAAGAATGCCTCGGGCCTGTTCAACCTGATGCGCAATCTCGGCGGCGCGGTCGGGCTTGCCGTCATCAACACCGTGCTCAACGACCGCACCGACCTCCACATCACCCGTCTCCAGGAGCGGGTGACCTGGGGCAATGCGACCGCGACCGAGACTCTGACCATGCTGGCGCAGAAGTTCCAGGGGCTCGGCGACGCCTCGCTGATGGCGATGAAGCAGCTCAGCCAGATCGTGCATCGCCAGGCCGCGGTGATGAGCTTTGGCGATGCCTTCTTCGCGTTGACGCTGTTCTATCTCGGCCTCAGCCTGTTGGTCACGCTGTTGAACAAGCCGGCCTCGATGACCGGCGGCGGCGACGCGCACTAAATTGCAACACTCGCGCGTGATTGCGCGCGAGGCCGTTGCAAATCATCGGCGACGCATCTATAAAGCCCACCTCATTCATTCGAACCGGGGAGGGATTTGCATGATTTCGTTGCACTCGCAGATCGCACGCTCGCGTTCGATGACCTCGCTCGGTGTGTGCTCGGCCCTTTAGAGGCCATTTCCGCCAGCTTCGATTGGGCCAAGGTTTCGACCGAGAGTCCCGATCGCTCCGCTTCCCAAGTCAAAGCCAAGTTTAGCTGACGCCGCCTCGGCCTTCGTGGCCGGCCTGCGTTCATCGATGGGGCCGGCCCGCATAAGCGGCCGGATGATGCCATGACCGCTCTGTCAAAAAAGCCCGCGGCGATCCGCGTGGTGTTGCCCTTCGTGTTCCGGCACTGGCTGAAGCAGCCAGGGCGGACGTTCGTCATCGCCGTCGGCCTGCTGGGCGCGACCGTCGCCGACCTGTTCATGCCGGTCTTCTCGGGCCATCTGGTCGACGCGCTCACGCGCGGGCCGTCCGATGTCGAGGCGCGTCATGCCGCGCTCGTGGCCTTGGGCGGCATCGTGGCGCTGGGCGCGACCTCGATGGTGATGCGGCTGGCCGGCCTCCAGGTGATCGTGCCGTTCACGCTCAAGATCATGTCCGAGGTGGCGCAGGATGCATTCATGCGCGTGCAGCGGTTTTCGACCGACTGGCACGCCAACTCCTTTGCCGGCTCGACGGTGCGCAAGATCACCCGCGGCATGTGGGCGCTCGACCTGTTGAACGACACCCTCCTGTTGGCGCTTCTGCCGTCGCTGGCCGTGCTGATCGGCTCGATGATCCTGCTCGGTGTGCACTGGGCCTCGCTCGGCGCGGTGATCGCGCTTGGCGCGGCTGCCTATGTCACGATGACGGTGCTGTTCTCGACGCGCTACATCGCACCGGCCGCGCGCGTGTCCAATGCGTGGGACACCAAGGTCGGCGGCACGCTGGCGGATGCACTGACATGCAACGCGGTGGTGAAATCATTCGGCGCGGAGATGCGCGAGGATGCGCGGCTCGCCCGCGTCATCAAGCGCTGGCGCGTGCGGGTGCGGCGGACCTGGTTTCGCTACAACTACACCGCTATGGCGCAGCTTTCGCTGCTGCTGTGCCTGCGTGCGTCCGTGATCGGCGGCTCGGTGCTGCTCTGGATGTACGGGCATGCCTCGCCCGGAGACGTCACCTATGTGCTGACGAGCTACTACGTCATTCACGCTTACTTGCGCGACGTCGGCATGCACATCAACAACCTCCAGCGTTCGGTCAACGACATGGAGGAGTTGGTGGCGATCCATGACGAGCCGATCGGCATTGCCGACGCGGCGGACGCGCTGCCGATTGCGATCGAGCGCGGTGAGATCGTGTTCGACGACGTCACGTTCCACTATGGCGGCCATCGCGCGCCGCTATATGACGGGCTATCGGTCAGGATCCGTGCAGGCGAACGTGTCGGCCTCGTCGGCCGTTCCGGCTCCGGCAAGACCACTTTCGTCAAGCTGGTGCAGCGGCTCTACGACGTCACCGCCGGTCGTGTGCTGATCGATGGGCAGGACATCGCCCTGGCCACGCAGCATTCGCTGCGCAGCCAGATCGCGATCGTGCAGCAGGAGCCGATCCTGTTTCACCGCACGCTTGCCGAGAACATCGCCTATGGCCGGCCGGGTGCGAGCCTCGAGGCGATCGAGCAGGCGGCGCGGCTCGCGAACGCGCACGACTTCATCCTGCGCCTGCCGAAGGGCTACGGCACCCTCGTCGGCGAGCGCGGCGTGAAGCTGTCGGGCGGCGAGCGGCAGCGCGTGGCGCTGGCGCGCGCCTTCCTGGCGGATGCGCCGGTGCTGATCCTGGACGAGGCGACCTCCAGCCTCGATTCGGAATCGGAGGCGCTGATCCAGCAGGCGATGGAACGGCTGATGAAGGGACGGACCTCGATCGTGATCGCGCACCGGCTCTCAACGGTCCGCAGTCTCGACCGGATCCTGGTGTTCGACCGCGGCGAGATGGTCGAGCAGGGCACGCATGCCGTGCTCGCGGGCAAGCCGGGCGGCATCTATCGCAGCCTGTTTGAGCGCCAGGTGGTGGAGCTCGGGCAGATCGCAGCAGCGGAATGACGCGCGTGGCCGGCCGACGAGGGCCGGCCACGCCGCCAGAGGATGGAATGAGATGAAAGACCTGACGCACGGCTCCGTCGTGAAGCACATCCTGGCCATGGCGCCGCCGATCATGGCCGGCATGATCTCGATCATGATCTGCCAGCTGGTCGATCTGTATTTCGTGTCGGGCCTGGGCGATGCCGCCGTTGCGGGTGTTGCCGCGGCCGGCAATGCCGGCTTTCTCGTCAACGCGCTGCTGCAGGTGCTCGGTGTCGGCGCGGTGGCGCTGATCGCGCATGCCGTGGGACGCAAGGACCGGCCGGACGCCAATCTGATCTTCAACCAGGCGGTCGCGCTGTCGGTGATATTCGGCCTGTTGACCCTGGTCGCGGGCGCAGCGCTGTCGCGGCGCTACATGCGTTCGGTTGCGGCGGACCAGGCCACGATCGAGGCCGGGACGACTTACCTGTTGTGGTTCATGCCGGCGCTCGCGCTGGAATTCGTCATGCAGGTGATTGCATCCGCGTTGCGCGCGACCGGCATCGTGCGCCCAGCCATGCTGGTGCGGGTCCTCGCTGTTATCATCAACATCGCGCTGGCGCCGGTGCTGATCTCGGGCTGGGGCACCGGCTACGCGCTCGGGGTTGCCGGTGCGGGGCTCGCGAGCTCGATAGCGGTCGCCATCGGCGTTCTGATGCTGCTGGCGTATTTCCGCAAGGTCGAGCGCTATGTCGCCTTCAATGCGGCGCAGTGGCGTCCGCAGCCGCGCCATCTGAAGCGCATCCTCAATGTCGGCTTGCCGGCCGGCGGCGAGTTCGCGATGATGTTCATTTTCATGGCGGTGGTGTATTACGTGCTGCGCGATTTCGGCGCGGCGGCGCAGGCGGGATTCGGGATCGGGCAGCGGATGCTCGGCCTGATCCAGATGCCGGCGCTCGCGGTTGCGCTCGCGGCAGGACCGATCGCCGGCCAGAACGTCGGCGCTGGCAACGGTGCGCGCGTGCGGGAAACCTTCGTCAAGGCGGCGCTGATCACCACCGTCGTGATGATCGGCTTCATGCTGCTTGCGCAGCTGAAGCCGCAGTTCCTGCTCGCCGGATTCTCCAACGACCAGGAGACCATGGCGATCGCCTATCTGTTCCTGCGGATCATCTCGCTCAACATGGTGGCGCAGGGGCTGATCTTCACCTGCTCGAGCATGTTCCAGGGCCTCGGCAACACCAAGCCGGTGCTCGTGAGCTCGGCAACGCGCGTCTTCACCTATTCGCTGCCGGCGATCTGGCTGTCGACGCGGCCGGGCTTCCGCATGGAGCACGTCTGGTACCTGTCGGTCGCAGCGACCACGCTGCAGGCGGCCTTGAGTCTGTGGCTGCTGCATCGCGAGTTCGGGAAGCGCGTTGCGCTGCCGCCGCGGGAGAAGGCTAAGGAGCCTGTCGGCGACGAGCCCGCCGCACCTCTCGCACGCGAGCTAGCGTAACCACGGCTTGTTCCATCCCCGCAGCTCCGGTTAGTTTGCCGGCTGCGGGGATGGATGGGCAGCAGAAGGGCTGAATGGACGGCGCAACGAACGAGCAGCGGCCGGTGTCCATGCTCTCCGCAATCTGGGCGGCGCGCTATCGTACGCCGGCCCGCTTCGTTGCGCTGATCGCGCTGCTGTTGCCATGGACGACGACCGGGCTGACCTTTGCGCTGATCCCCTGGCTGATCGCATTCGCCTTCGTCGATCTCCGCGAGTTTCCGCGCTCGCTGCTTCGTCCGATCTGCCTGCTGCCGATCGCGCTGGTCGTCCTCGCCGTCGTCGGCACGCTCTGGTCGGACGCGCCCTGGCCGGAGCGAATCCACGCGATCGGTCCGGCGGCAAAACTGCTGGTGATCCCGCTCCTGATCTACCAGTTCGAGCGCTGGCCCTACGGCAACTGGGTGTCTTCCGCGTTCCTGGCCTCCTGCGCGCTGCTGATGCTGTATTCGTTCGCTGTCGCGATCGACCCCAGCCTCTCGCTGAAACTCTATTTGTCGCGCGGGCCCTACAAGGTCGAGAGCGGGATTGCCGTGCGCAACTATATCGACCAGAGCCAGGAGTTCGCGCTCTGCGCGATTGGGCTGGTCTATCCGGTCGTGACGCTGTTTCGGGCCGGCCGCATTCGTGTCGCAGTGCTGCTCGCGGTGTTGGCGATCGGCTTCCTTGCCAACATGATGTTCGTCGTGGTCTCGCGCACCGCGCTGGTGACGTTGCCGATCCTGCTTGTGGTGTTTGCGCTGCTGCATCTGCGCTGGCGTATGGCGCTCCCCGCCGTCGGCGCGATGGCGCTGCTGGCCGTGCTGCTATGGAACGTCTCGCCAAATCTGCGCACGACCGTCGCAAAATTCGGTGGCGATTACGAACTCAGTGCCGTCGAGAACGAAGTCAGCGGCATGGGCTCACGTCTGGAATATTGGCGGAAATCGGCGCGGTTCATCGCCGACGCACCGCTGCTCGGTCACGGCACCGGTTCGATTCGCGACCTGTTCGCGAGCGCGGCTGCCGATGCGGAGATCGATCCGCTGCGCGGCGAGATCGTCAGCAATCCGCACAACCAGACCTTGAGCGTGGCCGTGCAGTGGGGTGCGCTGGGCGTCCTGGTGCTCTATGCGCTGTGGTTTGCGCATCTTCTGATGTTTCGCGGCGAGGGGCTGGCCTCTTGGATCGGCATGCTGGTGGTGGTGCAGAACGTGCTGTCCTCGCTCCTCAACACGCATCTATTCGACTTCACGTCGGGCTGGATCTACGTGCTCGGCGTCGGCGTCGCCGGCGGCATGGCACTATCGAGCTTTCGGAAAATGAAATTGTTGCAGTAGTCCTTGCGTTTCCAGAACCATTCGCCGTCCTGCCGCTGATGGATGGCGGCGTCGAATTGCGAGACCGGGAGCAGCCGGCGCTGGCTCACGAAGCTTCCCTGATAGCCGAGGCCTTCGAGAAAGGTGAAGACGTCCCCGACACTGCCGCTTGCGAGATGCCGGTTCTCGCATTCGAAAACCAGCAGAGGCCCGTCGTTGCGCAGGATCCGCTCGGCGCCCCTCAGCACCGCGAATTCGGCGCCTTCAACGTCGACCTTGAGCAGAGCGACCCTCTCGGTCGTCTTGAAATAGTCGTCCAGCGCAATCGTCGGGACCGACAGAATCGAGAAGGTCTCGGCATTCGCCTCGTTGCAACAAAGTGACGCGCCGGGCTGGTGCCCCTTTGGCACGTACAGATCCTGTTGGCCGGAATGCGAATAAACCGCCTTGGCTTCAACCGTCACGTTCGCTAGGTCGATGAGCGTGCAGATGTGCGAGAGGTTGCGCGCCAGATCCGGCTGCGCTTCGAACGCGATGACCCGGCCGTCGCGGACCCAGCGCGACAGCCAATAGACGAAGCTGCCCTTGTTGGCACCGACGTCGCAGGCGATGTCGCCGCGCCTGAGGTGTCGCCAGATTGCGAAAAGCTCCGTTCTCTCGTCGCGCAGCAGCGCCTTTAGCGCCCGAACCCGCAATCTGATGCTGACAGTCGTCAGCCAAGCCCCCCAAATCGACATCGGGCAACATATCCGTCAAAGAAAACCAAGCGATTTCGCAAGTGCAAATGTGTTCGAATTGCCTCGACACCTGAAGCGTCGGTAGTCCAATCGCCGACCGATAAATTGTCGGCGTCATGCAACGATCAAACGTAACTCGGAATTAAGCCCGCCGCAAATCGCCCTGACCCGGGCAACATAGCCTTCGATCGCTACGACAGTTTCTAATGGCCACCAATGCTGTTCCAGACGAGCGTGGCGCCCGACAGGAACAACAGGCCGAGCACGACATCGCCAAAATGCTTGTCGCTCAGCGCGTGATAGACGCGCGCCCCCAGCCATGCGCCGATCAGCGTGCCCGGAAATGCGACCAGCGCGAGCCAGACCACCTTAAAGGCGACGAGACCTGACGCCGTCTGCAACACCAGCGCGGTGGCAAGCACCGTGAAATTGAACAGCTGGAAGATGCCGCGCCGCTCATGCTTGTTCCAGCCGCGGATATTGGCCCACAGGATCGGCAGCGGCCCCGACAATCCGGCGAGCCCGCCCAGAATGCCGCCGGCAAAGCCGATCGCGCCGTCGGCGATGCGACCGCCGAACTTGAAGGCGAGCGGCCGCTTGTTGAGGTAAAGCGCGCTCGAGAAGAGCAGCAGCAGCACGCCGACGCTCAGCTTGAACACCTTTGGATCGGCGGAGGCGACCAGCATGGTCCCCAGCGGCACGCCGATCAATCCGCCGATCAGGAACGGCCACACCAGCGACAGATCAAAACCCTTCCACATCGACGGAAGCGTCGAGGTCTGCGCGATGACCGAGCAGATCAGCACCAGGGGCACCGCCAGCGAGGGCGGCAGCACATAGAGCCAGATGCCGAGCGCCATCAGCGCGGTGCCGAACCCTGCAAGCCCCGAGACGAAGCCGCCGGCCAGCGCGCCGAACAGCAGCAGCGCGTAGTTGGACGTTTCCACGATCCAAGTCCTGTCGTTCTCAACGATTCCGAGGCGTTGATCGTCGTCTGGCGCATAGCACGGATGCAGCCGGGGAGGTCAATTTCAAATCCGCACGCAAGCGTGATCCCCAAGGGCGGGCGATCCCGGAAGATGCGACTACATGACGGCCGTAAAGCAATTTAGGGGACCTGCCGCAAGCGATAACGCGCTTCGCTCGACCTCGGTTAGATGATGGAGCAAGACCATGACCCGCACGAAGATCGTCCTTGCGGCCGCGCTGTTGTCGGCTACGGCATTGATACCGACAATGGCCCAAGCCCAATTCTCCGAGCCGGCGGCCTATCAGGCCGCGCATCCCGATCGCGATGTGCTCAACGGCGGGCAACTCACGCCGGCAGGGCGCGCTGCCCGCGGCGAACCGGTGGTGTCGAGCGATGCCTACGCGGCCTATCCGTCGCCCGTTGTGCCGGCCGTCCGCACCCGCCATCGTCGTCAGCGTCAATAGAAGTTTGCTAGACGATCTGCCTCGTGTCGGCGGGCTTGTGCAGCGCGCCGACCAGGATGCGTAGCGCCTCCGTCAATTCCGATCTGTTGCGCGCGGCACCGAGCGAGACGCGCGCAGCATGCGGCGGTGTTCCGTCGACCGCGAAGGCGTCGCCGGCAACGATTGCGAGCCCGTTGCGCAGCAGATGCGCTGCGACGTCCGGTCGCCCCTCGGGCAGTCGGAGCCACAGATGATGGGCGGCCGGCTTCGCCTGAAACTGAAAACCCTTCAATGCGCGCTGCGCCAGCTGCTGGCGGCCGACGGCCTCGTTGCGGATCGCCGTGATGATGCGGTCGGCGATGCCGCTCTCGAGCCAGTGCGTCACCAGTGCGACCATCAGCGGCGCCGGCATCTGCACGGTGGCTTGCAAATAAGAGCGCATCTCCTGCTGTGAAGCACTGTCGGGCGTCAGCAGATAGGCCACGCGCAGCGCCGGCGCGATGCATTTTGACAGCGTGGTCGCGAGATACGTCCGCTCCGGAATGAGGTTGGCGATCGGCGAAGCCGCGCGATCGAGCAACCCGTAGGCATCGTCCTCGATCAGTGTGGTGTTCGCATCGCGGATGATCTTTGCGATCGCGCTGCGCCGCTCGGGAAGAAGCGTCGCGGTGGTCGGATTGTGCAACGTCGGAATGAGATAGACGGCCTTGGGCCTGTGCGTGCGACAGGCCTTTGCCAATGCATCGGGCAGGATGCCGCCCTCATCCATGGCCACACCGACGGGCTTGATTCCGAGCCGTGCTGCGGCGGCCTTGATGCCGGGGAAGGTGAGGGCTTCCGTCAGCACGATGTCGCCGGGCCGGGCCAGATGGGCGAGCAGGTTGAACAGAATCGTCTGCGTGCCCGGAAAGATCACGAGCTTGTCGGCATGCGCGTGGCCGACGCGGGCACGCATCCATCGCGCCGCGACCTCGCGCTCATGCGCGCTGCCGCCGGGCGGCTGGTAGTTGAGATGCGCGGTCAGGCCCGATTGCGCACGGATGGCTTCGAGGCCTGCGATGATGCGCTCGTCGAGCTGTGCTTCGAGCGGATGCGGCGGCACGTTCATCGAAAGGTCGATTGCCACGGGATGCGGCAGGTCGACCGCGCGGCGCGCGCTGGTCTCCGACACGAACGAGCCCTGGCCGACCCGGGCCTCCATGATGCCGCGGCGCCGCGCCTCGGTATAGGCGCGGGTCACCGTGGTCAGGTCGATGCCGAGCGCCCTGGCCAGCGCGCGCTGCGTTGGCAGTTGCTGGCCGCGCACCAGCCGGCCGGCGGCGATGTCGGCCTCCATGGCCTCGACGATGCGCTGGTAGCGCGGCCCTGCGAGCTCCGAGATTGTAGGGACCCAATCCATGCAATTTTGGCCCATATCCTTTGAATGTATGGATGCCGGATATTATTGTATGGATCAGCAAAACGGAAGAGGTGTGGTCATGGCGACCGGTTCAGTCTCTCTGGCAAAGGCGATGTGGCGGGGTTTTCGCGGCAAGTGCCCGAACTGCGGCGAAGGACATATGTTCGGACGCTTCCTCAAGGTCGCCGACAGCTGCGATCATTGCGGCGAGGAACTGTTTCACCAGCGCGCCGATGATTTCCCGGCCTATCTGGTGATGGTCGTGGTCGGCCATCTCGTGGTACCCGCGATCCTCGTGGTCGAGACCGCCTATGCGCCGCCGGTCTGGCTGCAATTGGCGGTGTGGCTGCCGGCGACGCTGTTCGCGTCGCTCGCATTGTTGCAGCCGACCAAGGGCGCCATCGTCGGTCTGCAATGGCAGATCGGCATGCACGGCTTCGCGGCGAGCAAGCTGCGGCGCGAATCAGGTCAGCTTGCGCCCGTGCTTGTGAAAGCAAATACACGCGCCGCCTGAGACACGTCGCGACGTTTACATCGCGTGGCTGCCCGCTACACTCCATCGCATCAAACAAGAACGATGGAAACGCCGATGGCTGCACGCGCAAAAACCTTCCTGCTCTGTCACGGCGCGTGGTCCGGCGGATGGGCCTGGAGGAAGATGCATCCGCTGATGGCGCAGGCCGGCCACCGTCTGGTTGCGCCGACCTACACCGGGCTCGGCGAGCGTTCGCATCTCGCTAATCCCGCGATCGACCTGGAGACGCATATCCAGGACATCCTCAACGTCATCACCTTCGAGGATCTCAGCGACATCGTGCTGCTCGGCCACAGCTATGGCGGCATGGTCGCGACCGGCGTCGCCGATCGCGCGCGAGAGCGCGTGACACAGTTGATCTATCTCGACGCCTTCGTGCCGCGCGACGGCGAGTCGCTGTTCGATCTGAATGAGGCCGGACGCGAGCCGATGCGCAAGGCCGCCGCCTCCGGTGACGGCTATCGCATCCCGCCGAACCCGCCGCCGCCGGACACGCCGCCAGCCGATCTCGACTGGCTCAATGCGCGCCGCATCAACATGGCGATCAAATGTTTCGAGACGAAACTGAGGCTCGAACACGGCGAGCCGGCGATGCCGCGCAGCTACATCTACTGCAAGCGGATTCCGCCGGACGATGTGTTCGGGCAGTTCGCGAAGCGTGCGAAGAGCGAGGAGGGCTGGCGCTATATGGAGCTCGACGCCAGCCACGCGCCCAACGTGACGGCGCCGGAGGCGCTGATGGCTGTGCTGAGTGAGATCGTCGCCTGACCACCCCCGTCATTCCGGGGCCTCGTGAAGCGAGAGCCCCGGAATGACCGCCTGCCAAAATGGTGAGGGGCCCGGCACGTTAGCGCCGAACCCCTCGTTGCAAGATATCAGCCGGCCTGTAAGCCGGGTTCTGTAGGGCACCGTCCGCTTGCGCGAACGATACGAGACGGCCATTCCTCTGGGACCATGTTTGCACATGGCCTCGAGCAACCTACCCGGACGGCGGGCCTGACATCGCCCCGCGGCGTTATCGCTTGCGCGAACAGCCCGCTACGCCGTCCCTATTCGGTTTTGCTCCCGGTGGGGTTTACCATGCCGACCCCGTTGCCGGCGCCGCGGTGCGCTCTTACCGCACCTTTTCACCCTTACTTCCTCCGAGGAGGGAGCGGTTCGTTCTCTGTGGCACTTTCCCTGGGGTCGCCCCCGCCGGACGTTATCCGGCACCGCATGTCAAGGGAGCCCGGACTTTCCTCCCCGGCGGCCTTTCGGCACCTGCCGGAGCGGCCGTCCGGCCGACTGACGGCCTAGGCAATGGGCATTTATGACGGTTTCGTCAAGCAGAGATCGCCGCGTACGCTGCGGCGTAAATAATTTATCCTGAAGATGTCGCTGGGTGTGCCCCCCGTTCGACTGGATGTCGGCGATCCAGCCGAACAACAGGAGTTGAGCCATGCAGTATTTGCTGCTGATCTACCGGAACGAAGCGGAATTGAGCAAGATGACCCCTGCGGACCATCAGGCGATGTCGGCCGAGTACGGTACTTACACGCAGTCCATCGTCCAGAGCGGCCATTTCAAGGCCGGCGATGGCCTCCAGCCGACCACGACCGCGACCACCGTGCGCGTGCGCGACGGCAAGACGCTGACGACCGACGGTCCGTTCGCGGAGACCCGCGAGCAGCTCGGCGGCTACTATCTCGTCGAAGCCAAAGACCTCGACACCGCCATTGCGCTCGCCGCGCGGATTCCCGGAGCCCGGTACGGGTCGATCGAGGTCAGGCCGGTCATGATCTACAAGTGATCTCGTCAACCGACATCGACAAGATTTTTCGCGACGAGGCGGGGCGGGCGCTGGCCACGCTGATCCGCCTCGTCGGCGATTTCGATCTCGCCGAGGATGCGCTCCAGGATGCGTTTGCGGTTGCGCTCGAACGCTGGGCGGCGGGAGAGCTCCCTGACAATCCGCGTGCGTGGCTCGTCAATGTCGGCCGCAACAAGGCGATCGACCGTGTCCGGCGGCAAGCGGTCTTTCGCGGCAAGCAGCAGGCACTCGTGCACGAGCTGGAGTCGAACGCGCAAGCGCCGGACGAGCCGCCCTTGATGCTCGACGACGACATGCTGCGGCTGATCTTTACCTGCTGCCATCCGGCCTTCGCGCCCGAGGTTCAGGTCGCGCTGACCCTGCGCACTGTATGCGGTCTCACGCCGGCGCAGGTCGCTCGCGCTTTCCTTATCAGTGAGGACGCGATGGCGCAGCGCCTGGTCCGCGCCAAGCAGAAGATCAGGCTCGCCGGCATTCCCTATGAAGTGCCCGAGCGCAGTGCGCTGACGCTGCGACTCAATGGCGTGCTCGCCGTGATCTATCTCGTCTTCACCGAAGGCTACGTCGCGACCTCGGGCGAGGATCTGATGCGGCCCGATCTCGCGGTCGAAGCGATCAGGCTTGGCCGGCTGCTCGACTGGTTGATGCCGGATCGCAGCGAGATCAAGGGGCTGCTGGCCCTGATGCTGCTGCACGATGCGCGCCGTGCCGGCCGCGAGACCGCGGCGGGCGATGTCGTGCTGCTGGAAGAGCAGGATCGTTCGCTGTGGAATCGCGCGCAGATCGAGGAAGGGCTGGGACTGGTGGAAGACGCGCTCAGCGCGCCCGGACGCCCGCAACCCTATGCGGTGCAGGCTGCGATTGCCGCGCTACATGCCCGCGCGCCGAGCTACGAACAAACTGATTGGCCGCAGATCGCCGGTCTCTATGAAGTGCTGCTGCGGATCAGCCCGTCGCCTGTGATCGAGCTCAACCATGCGGCGGCCGTCTCGATGGTCGATGGCCCGGCGCGCGCACTCGATCTCGTCAACGCGATCGCGGCACGCGGCGGGCTCGACGGCTACGAACTGCTGCCGGCGGTGCGCGCCGATCTGTTGCGACGGCTCGACCGCAAGGAAGAGGCGCGCGAAGCGTATCGCGCGGCGACAGCGGCGACGCAGCTCGAGCCGTTGCGGCGCCTCTATGCACGGCGCATAAAGGAGCTTGACTAGAGCGTGGACGACGGGACTCAGATGCCGAGCGCGCTTTGGTAGGCGAAGAGGGCGGGCGCGCCGCCGGTGTGCAGGAAGATGACGTCCTCGTCGTTGCGCCAACGCCCTTGGCGGATCATCGCGATCAGTCCGGCGAGCCCCTTGCCCGAATAGACGGGGTCGAGCACAAGCGCCTCCGATTGTCCCGCCAGCCGGATCGCTTCGATCGTGGCCGCGTGCGGCACCCCGTAGGCGGGGCCGGCATGGCCGGCGACCACTTCGACCATGGCCTCGTCGAAATCTGCGCCGAGCAGATCCGCCGCTTGCCGCGCAAGTGTCACCACATCGGCGCGCACCCGCGCGGGCTCGGCATCGATATCGATCCCGATGACTTTTGTGTCCGGCATGGCCACCGCCGCGCCGACGACTAGGCCCGCTTGGGTGCCTGCGCTTCCGCTGCAATGCACGATCGCGGACGGTGCGAAGCCCGACAGCGCCGCCTGCCGCGCGATTTCGGCGATCGTGGTGGCATAGGCCACCGCGCCGAGCGCATTCGAGACGCCATAAGGCACGAAATAGGGCTTGCGCCCCCTCGCGCGGAGATCGTCTACGAGCGTGCGGATGGCCGCATTGCGGTCGCCGGTCCAGGGCACGTCGTGCAGATGAGCGCCGAACAGCCGATTGAGAAAGGCGTTGCCCGAGGTCTCGTATTCAGGTGTCGGCGGCGCGAGGCGGCCGTGATAGACGGCGAGATGACAGGCGAGCCCGAGCTTTGCCGCAACCGCCGCAACCTGCCGCTGGCTGTTCGATTGCACGACACCGCCTGAGACGATCGTATCGGCGCCGTTTGAAACGGCATCGTGCAGGACATAATCGAGCTTGCGCAACTTGTTGCCGCCGAATCCAAGTCCGGTCGCGTCGTCGCGCTTGACCCACAGCCGCGGCCCGCCGAGCAGAGCCGTCAGCCGCTTCATGGGCTGGAGTGGCGTGGGAAGATCGGCCAGGCCCAGGCGCGGAAAAGCGGCGAGGCGGTCAGTGAGCGGCTTGCGATCGATAGGCATCGTTTTGTTCGTCCCGCTCGCGCGATGGCCGGACAATAGCCCGAAGCGTCACTTTGACGCCACCGCCGTCCCCTCTGCGGGCAGGCTTGCCAGCAGCGCCTGCAAGGTCGATAGCGTCGAGTGATCCGCAACGCCATCCAGTCGCGCCGGGCGAAAATGGCGCTGGAAGGCGGTGACGACTTCCATCGTCGATGCGTCGTATTTGCCGGTCAGCGGCACGCCATAACCATATCGCGCGAGCGCCTGTTGCAGGCTCAGCACCTCGTCGCTGATGGTGCCCAGCATCAGGCCCTCGCCGCGCACGACCGGCGCCGGCGTCACCCAGTGACCGACGCCGGAATTAGCCAGGGAATGCCACGGGAATTTTTCGCCGGGATCCTTCTTGCGCGCGGGCGCCACGTCGGAATGGCCGAGCACGCGCTGCGGCGATACTTTTCGGCGCAGCATGATGCCGCGGCACAGCGCGATCACGGCGGCGATCTGGCGCAGCGGAAACTCGGGATAGCCCCAATCGTGGCCGCGATTGACGATCTCGATGCCGATCGAGCAGGAGTTGATGTCGTCCTCGCCGGCCCAGGCCGAGACACCGGCGTGCCAGGCGCGCCGCGCTTCCTGCACGCATTGCACGATGCGGCCGTCCTCCAGCACGACGTAATGCGCCGAGACTTCCGTGCCCGCCGTGCACAGACGCGCCAGCGCGCCCTCGACATCGGGCATGCCGGTGTAGTGCAGCACGATCATGTCCGGCTGCCGTCCCTTGCTGCGCTCACCATGATTGGGCGAGGGGATGATGTCGGAGACGATCGAGGAATCGGGCTCGAACGTCCTCATGCTCGCCGCGGCCTTGGGAACCGGGAGAACGCGTTGACGCTTCGAATCAGCTCCAGGTGGCGTGGACGAACCGGACGACATAGACAGCTCAAGTCGGGCAGGAGAGTGGGCCAAGCTCTTATCTTTCAAGCCCTTATCTTTACTATTCCTTTACCGTCCGCCGCGCGCAATCGCGCAGCGCGGTTAACGCGTGCATTTTGCCCGCAATGTGTGGATGAAGCATCACCGGCGAGCGACCTTTTCGACTTGTAATCGAGCGATCAACGCTTTCTTAACGCTAAGGGCCGTTACTGAGAGGTGAAGAGCCGACCCGCGTCCGGAGGCGGCCAAAAGCGTTTTTGGCTCGAAATCCCATGGCTGCCCGACATATTCCACTGGGAACACCGGGTTTGCCGCCTGGGACGACCGGGCTGGGCAAGCATGTTGGACTGGGGCTTTGTCGTGGAACCGCCGCGACGCGGAATAATTCGAGGCGTGATGGGCTTTCTCGCCCCCGATGTCACCTGCGCGTTCGGCAGGCGTGGCGCATGAGCTCCGCGCCTCACATTCCCGTGCTTGGCCGCGAGGCGATCGATCATCTCGTCCCGCGCGCCGGTGGCGTTTATGTCGATGCCACGTTTGGCGCCGGCGGCTACAGCCGGGCCATCCTCGATGTGCCGGGAACCCGCGTCATCGCGATCGATCGCGACCGCACGGCGATTGCCGGCGGCTTTGAACTCGTCGAGCGCTCCGAGGGCCGGCTGACGCTGGTCGAGGATCGCTTCTCCAATCTCGCCGAGGTCTGCGCCGCGCAAGGTGTCGATGCCGTCGACGGCGTCGTGATGGACGTTGGCGTGTCATCGATGCAGCTCGACCAGGCCGGCCGTGGCTTCTCCTTCCGTCTCGACGGCCCGCTCGACATGCGGATGGGGCAGACCGGGCCGACGGCTGCCGATGTCGTCGCGCGCGCCTCCGACAGCGATCTCGCCGACATCATCTATCTCTTCGGCGAGGAGCGGCAGTCGCGCCGCATCGCGCGCGCTATCGTCGCGGACCGGCAGGAGACGCCGTTCACGACAACGCGTTCGCTTGCCGATCTCATCGGCAGGGTGGTGCGCTCGAAGCCGGGCGACATTCACCCCGCGACGCGGACGTTCCAGGCGCTGCGCATCTTCGTCAACGAAGAGCTCGAGGAGCTCCAGGCCGCGCTTGCTGCGGCCGAGCACGTGCTCAGGCCCGGTGGGCGCCTCGTGGTGGTCTCGTTCCACTCGCTGGAAGACCGTATCGTCAAAAATTTCCTTTCCGAGCGCGCCAAGACCGGCGGTGGCTCGCGGCATCTGCCGGAAATGGCGCAAGTCGCGTCGAGCTTCCAGCTGCTGACCCGGCGGCCGGTGATCGCGGGCGAAGCGGAAGTCGCGCACAACCCGCGCGCCCGTTCCGCCAAGCTGCGCGCCGCCGAGCGCACCTCAGCGCCCGCGCATGACGATTCTGAGCCATCGTCCTGGCCAAAGCTCTCCGACGTGATGAGGGGAGGCTAGCGCATGCGCGTCATCCACCTCCTCGTCATCGGCGCGCTGATTTTTGCGGCGGCCTATGTCTACCGGATCAAGATGGACTCCACCGCCCGCACCGAGAAGGTGCTGCGGCTGCATGCCGAGATCCGCGAGCAGCGCGATGCGATCGCGGTGCTGCGCTCCGAATGGGCCAAGCTCGATGCGCCCTTGCGCCTGCAAGGGCTGGCCGAGCGGCATCTGCCGCTCAAGCCGATCGGCGCGACGCAATATGATTCCCTGAAGAACCTGCCCGAGCGTCCGCCGCGGATGTTCAGGCCCGGCGAGCCCGATCCGATCGGGTCCATGATCAACACCATCGAAGCCGCGAGCGATCCGGACAGCGTGACGGGCTCTGTGCCGAAGCCCGAGGACAAGCAATGAGTGCTGTGACCCCGGCCAAACCGACTGAACCTTGGCGCCAGCGGCTGATCCGCAGCCTGCTCTACGGGCGCAATGTCGATCGTGCCGCCAAGGCTCGCGCGCGCGTTGGGCTCGCAATGCTCGCTTTCGCCGCGGTCTACCTCATGATCGGGGGCCGTCTTGTGATGTTCGCGATCGGCGCCGACGCCCACGGCGCGCGGCGCGCCGCGTCGCAAGAAGTCGTTGCGACCGCGCGGCCCGACATCGTCGACCGCAACGGCGCGATTCTCGCGACCGACGTCAAGGCGTCGAGCCTGTTCGGCGAACCGCGCCGCATCATCGACAAGGACGAGGCGATCGAGCTTCTGACCGCGACCGTGCCCGATCTCGACGAGGCCGAGGTGCGCGAGCGCCTGTCGGGACGGAAGGGCTTCGTCTGGCTCAAGCGCGAGATCACGGCCAAGCAGCAGCAGGACATCCACAAGCTCGGCATTCCCGGCGTGGGCTTCCTGCGCGAGAACAAGCGCGTCTACCCGACCGGCAACGAGGTCGCCCACCTCATCGGTCTCGTCAACATCGACAACCAGGGCATCGCCGGCATGGAGAAGTGGCTCGACAATCAAGGGCTCGCCGATCTCCATCGCGCTGGCCTTGCCACCGATCGCCTGCAAAAGCCGATCGAGCTGTCGGTCGATCTGCGCGTCGAGCATGCGCTGCGCGACGAGCTGCTCAAGGCCAAGGAGAAGTTTCACGCCAAGGCGGCCTCCGGCCTCGTCACCAACGTCAACACCGGCGAGATCGTAGCGATGGTGTCGGTGCCGGATTTCGATCCGAACAATCCGAAGGAAGCCCACGATCCCGACCGCATCAACCGCCTGACCACCGGCGTCTACGAGATGGGCTCGACCTTCAAGGCCTTCACGCTGGCGATGGCGCTCGACACCGGCAAGTACGGTCTCGACTCGCTATGGGACGCGCGCGGACCGTTGCACTACGGCAAGTTCGCGATTCATGACGACGAGCCGAAGGGGCGCTTCCTCTCCATGAAAGAGGTATTCACCTTCTCCTCCAACGTCGGCGCGGCGCGCATCGCGCTGTCGCAGGGCGTGGAGGCGCACAAGGCGTTCCTGCGCAAGATGGGCCAGATGGAGCGGCTGCGCACCGAGCTGCCGGAGAGCGCCTCGCCGATCCTGCCGCGACGCTGGAGCGACCTGAACACCATCACCATCGCGTTCGGCCATGGTATCGCGGTCGCGCCGCTACAGGCCGTGATGGGCGTCAGCGCGCTCGCGAACGGCGGCCTTCTGATTCCCCCGACCTTCCTTAAGCGCTCCGAGGAGGAGGCGCGGGCGATCGCAAAGCGCGTGATCAAGCCCGAGACCTCGGACAAGATGCGCTTCCTGATGCGGCTGAACGCAGAGATCGGCACCGCCAAGAGGGCGAATGTCCCCGGTTACTACATCGGCGGCAAGACCGGCACCGCCGAAAAGGTGGTCAACGGCCGTTATGCCAAGAAGCGGGTGCTGACGGCGTTCACTGCAATCCTGCCGGCGGACAAGCCGAAATATCAGCTCCTGATCATGCTCGACGAGCCGCAGCCGCTGAAGGAGACCTACGGCTTCATCACCTCGGGCTGGAACGCCGTTCCGACCGCGGGCAACGTCATTGCCCGTATCGGGCCGCTTCTCGGCATCGAGCCCCGCTTCGACCTGCCGCCCGCGGACCGCCTTATTCTTGCAGCATCCAGGACAACCCAGTAATCAACCGGGTGGACCGTTGCCGCCACTGAGTCGGGATTTTCCCTGGCGATTCGGCTTTCCGGCACGGCATGTCGACTGGAAGACCATGAAGCTGCGCGACCTCTTGGGTCAGGAAGTTTTGGGCAATGATGCCGCGATCGAGCCCGCTGTCGCGGCGCTCGAGGTGAGCGGCGTTGCGCTCGACAGCCGCGTGGTCAAGCCCGGTGATCTCTTCTTCGCGCTCGCGGGCAGCAAGACCGACGGCGTGCGCTTCGTCGATGCCGCAATCGCGGCCGGTGCGGTGGCCGTGGTCGGCGATCACGCACCGGCGGATGGCAAGGCGACGTTCATCGCGGTTGCCAATCCGCGCCGCGCGCTGGCGCTGGCCGCGGCAAAATTCTTCCCCCTCCAGCCTGCGACGATCGCCGCGGTGACAGGCACCAGCGGCAAGACGTCGGTTGCGGCATTCACGCGCCAGATCTGGGAGCGGCTAGGGCATGCCTCGGCCAGCATCGGCACCATCGGCCTCGTCTCGCCGAAACGCACGGTCTACGGTTCGCTGACGACACCGGATCCGATCGCGCTGCATCGCCAGCTCGACGAGATCGCGCGCGAGGGCGTGACGCATCTGGCGTTCGAGGCCTCGTCGCACGGCCTCGATCAATATCGCCTCGATGGCGTGCGCGTCTCCGCCGGCGGCTTCACCAATCTGACGCGCGACCACATGGATTATCATCCGACCGTCGCGCATTACCTCGCGGCAAAACTCAGGCTGTTCCGCGAGCTCGTTCCGCCCGGTGGTGCCGCGGTGATCTCTGCCGACCATGATTGCTCGGCGGAAGCGATCGATGCCGCGAGGGCACGTGGTCTGCACGTGATGGCGGTGGGACGCAACGGCGATGGAGAAGGCGAGGGCATCCGCCTCGTCCATGCCGAGGTCTCAGGCTTCTCGCAAGAGCTCTCGCTTGTACATCGCGACAGGGCGTATGCTGTCCGGCTGCCGTTGGTCGGTGAATTCCAGATCGAGAACGCGCTGGTGTCGGCTGGGCTTGCCATCGGCACCGGCAGCGATGCGGCCAATGTGCTTGCGAGCCTGGAACATCTCGAGGGCGCCAAGGGCCGGCTCGAGCGTGTCGGTGAGCGCAACGGCGCGCCGATCTTCGTCGATTATGCCCACAAGCCCGATGCACTGGCGAAGGCGTTGCAGGCGCTGCGGCCTTACGCGAAGCGCAGGCTGATCGTCGTGTTCGGCGCCGGCGGCGATCGTGATGCCGGCAAGCGTCCGATCATGGGCGAGATCGCGGCTGACAATGCCGACGGCGTCATCATCACCGACGACAATCCGCGCAGCGAGAAGCCCGAGGCCATTCGCGCCGCGATCCTCGCCGCCGCCAAGGGCGCCCGCGAGATCGGCGACCGCGCGGCCGCGATCCGCGCCGCGATCGAGGAGCTTCAGGACGGCGATGCGCTGCTGATCGCCGGCAAGGGCCACGAGACCGGGCAGATCGTCGGCAGCGAGGTGCTGCCCTTCAGTGATCACGAGGCGGTTGCCGCCGCACTCGGAACGGGGGTCGCATGAGCGCGCCATTGTGGACGGTTGCCGAGGTGGCGCGTGCGCTGGGCGTGACCGGATCATTCCCGGACACGCCAATCGACTTCGTCACCCAGGACAGCCGGCAGGTGAAGCCTGGGAGCCTGTTCGTCGCGCTCAGCGGCACGCCGAGCGGCGGTTTCATCTCGGCCTTCGCCAGCGCACGCGACGGCTGGGAGTTCGCCGACAAGGCGGAAGCTTCCGGCGCGGTTGCGATGATCGTGCCGCACGAAATCGCCGGCATTCGCATCCCGCAGATCGTCGTGAAGGACACGCTGATCGATGGCCTCTGGGGCCTCGCTCGTGCCGCACGCGCGCGCTTCAACGGCCCGGTGATCGGCCTCACCGGCAGCGCCGGCAAGACCAGCACCAAGGAATTTCTGGCGGCTTATCCGCAGGCCTATGCGAGCCCGTCGAGCTTCAACAATTTCTGGGGCGTGCCGCTGACGCTGTGCAATGCCAAACCCGACGCCAGTCTCTGGGTCGTCGAGATGGGCATGAACCAGACCGGCGAAATCGCGCGCCTCAGCGAGTTGACGCGGCCAACCGTCGCACTCGTCGTCAACGTCCAGCCGGTGCATCTCGAAAAGCTCGGCTCGCTCGAAGCCATCCGCCGCGAGAAAGTGTCGATTGCGCTCGGCCTGGCCGAGGATGGCGTGCTGGTGCTGCCGGCCGGGATCAAGGCACCCGACTGGAAGGGCAAGGTGGTGCGCTTCGGCGAGAAGGCCGAGGTGCACGAGGTCAAGCACGCGCCGCATGGCGAGAGCTGGCAGGTCGTGGCCGCGATTGGCAAGAAGGAGATCGCGTTCAGCCTGACGCCGGGCGCGCCGCATCGCGTGCACAATGCGCTCGCCGCGCTTGCGTCGATCCATGCCGCCAAGCTCGATGCCGCGACGCTTGCGATCAAGCTCGATCGCGTCGGCATCATGACCGGCCGCGGCGTCGAGCAATTGGTCGGCGGCGTTACCGTGATCGACGACAGCTTTAACGGCAATCCGGCGAGCGTTGCGGCCGCGCTGCAAAGCCTCCAGGCGCGTCGCATGACCGGAGGCCGCCGCGTCGCGGTGCTCGGCGACATGCTGGAGCTGGGCGACGATGCGCGTGGCTATCATACCGGCCTGACCGCACATCTCGCCGGTATCGACGGCGTCTACTGTGTCGGGCCGCTGATGCGCCACCTCTATGATCTGCTTCCCGCCGGCAAGGGACTCGGCTGGCACGACGACCCCGCCACGCTGAAGCCGAGCGATGTCGCGGGCCTGCTGAAGGCAGGCGATGTCGTGGTTGTCAAGGGCAGCAAGAAGATGTTCTGGGTCAACAAGTTTGTGCCGGGCCTAGTGGCCGCCTTGCAGGCAAAGGCGTAAACTGCTTGGCGCGTGAGGCGAAATCTGCGTCTGAAAAGTCCGCGTGCGAAAGGCGTCATAGGACCGTCTGAATGTTTTACTGGCTGATCGAGCTCTCCAACACATTTCCGAGCTTCGGTGCAATTCGCACCGTCCTGAACGTCTTCCGCTACATCACGTTCCGCACCGGCGGTGCCATCGTCACCGGCGCGTTGTTCGTGTTCCTGTTCGGGCCGTGGATCATCGATCATCTGCGCATCCGCCAGGGCAAGGGCCAGCCGATCCGGACCGATGGTCCGCAGTCGCATCTCGCCAAGAAGGGCACGCCCACCATGGGCGGGTTGATGATCCTGTCCGGCCTCACCGTCGGCACGGTGCTGTGGGCCAATCCACTCAACCCCTATGTCTGGATCGTGCTGGCGGTCACGCTCGGCTTCGGCTTCGTCGGCTTCTATGACGATTACCTCAAGGTGACCAAGCAGACCACGAGCGGGTTCGGCGGCAAGCTGCGCCTCTTGATCGAGGCGATCATCGCGATGGTTGCCTGCTACGCGCTGGTGCGGCTCAATCGCGATCCTGCGTCGACCGCGTTGACGATACCCTTCCTGAAGGACACGGTGCTGCATTTCGGCTGGTTCTTCGTTGTGTTCGGCGCCTTCGTCATCGTCGGCGCCGGCAATGCGGTGAACCTCACGGATGGTCTCGACGGCCTCGCCATCGTCCCCGTGATGATCGCGACCGCGAGCTTTGCGATGATCGCCTATCTCGCCGGCAACGCGGTGTTCGCCGACTATCTCCAGATCAAATATGTCGCCGGCACCGGCGAGCTCGCAGTGCTCTGCGGCGCGCTGCTCGGCGCCGGCCTCGGTTTTCTCTGGTTCAATGCGCCACCCGCTTCGATCTTCATGGGCGACACCGGCTCGCTCGCTCTCGGCGGCATGCTGGGTGCGATCGCGGTCGCGGTGAAGCACGAGATCGTGCTCGCGGTGATCGGCGGCCTGTTCGTGCTGGAAGCGGTCTCCGTCATCGTGCAGGTAGTGTCGTTCAAGCTTACGGGCAAACGCATCTTCCGGATGGCGCCGATCCATCACCATTTCGAGCAGCTCGGCTGGACCGAGCCGCAGATCGTGATCCGGTTCTGGATCATCTCGGTGATGCTGGCGCTCGCCGGCCTGTCGACCTTGAAGCTGCGGTAATCGATCGATGATCCCGGTCACGTCTTTCGCGGGCAAGACAGTCGCGGTGTTCGGCCTCGGCGGCTCGGGGCTCGCCTCCTGCCACGCGCTCAAGGCGGGCGGCGCCGAAGTTATCGCCGGCGACGACAACGCCGACAATGTCGCCAACGCCGCGCAGACCGGTTTCATCACCGCGGATCTGCGCAACGTGTCCTGGGCGAATTTCGCGGCGCTCGTGCTTGCGCCCGGCGTGCCGCTGACGCATCCGGTGCCGCATTGGAGCGTGCTGAAAGCGCAGGAAGCGGGCTGCGAGGTGATCGGCGACATCGAGCTGTTCTGCCGCGAGCGGCGGCGGCATGCGCCGAACGCGCCGTTCGTCGCGATTACCGGTACCAATGGCAAGTCGACCACGACGGCGCTGATCGCGCATCTGACGAAAGTCGCCGGATACGACACCCAAATGGGCGGCAATATCGGCACCGCGATCCTGTCGCTGGAGCCGCCGCGCATGGGCCGCGTCCACGTCATCGAGATGTCGTCCTACCAGATCGACCTCACGCCCTCGCTCGATCCCTCCGTCGGCATTTTGCTCAATGTCAGCGAGGACCATATCGACCGTCACGGCACTATCGCGCATTACGCCGCGGTGAAGGAGCGTCTCGTTGCAGGCGTGCAGCCAGGCGGCACCGCGATCGTCGGCGTCGATGACGGTTTTTGCCGCGACATTGCCGACCGGCTCGATCGTGCCGGCAAGAAAGTCGAGCGCGTCTCGGTGAAGAATCCGCTCGCGACCGGCTTCTCAGTCGAGCACGGCACCATCGTGCGCGCGTCTGGTGGCGCGAAGAGCGAGGTCGCAAAGCTCGGCGGTATCGGCTCGCTGCGCGGCCAGCACAATGCGCAGAACGCGGCCTGCGCCGCCGCCGCCGTGCTCGCGATGGGCATCGGCCTCGATGTGCTTCAAAACGGTCTGCGCAGCTTTCCTGGCCTTGCGCATCGCATGGAGCAGGTCGGCCGCCGCGGCCAGGTGCTGTTCGTCAACGACTCCAAGGGCACCAACGCGGATGCCACCGCGCATGCGCTGTCGTCCTTCGCCGACATTTTCTGGATCGCCGGCGGCAAGCCGAAGGCCGGCGGCATCACCAGCCTAACCTCCTTCTTCCCGCGCATCCGCAGGGCCTATCTGATCGGCGAAGCCGCGCAGGAATTTTCCGGCACGCTGGGCACGCAGGTGGCGCACGAGATCAGCCAGACGCTCGACATCGCCGTCGAGCACGCCGCGCGCGACGCGGAAGCCTCGGGCCTCACCGACGCCGTCGTGCTGCTGTCGCCGGCCTGCGCCTCCTACGACCAGTACCGCAATTTCGAGATCCGCGGCGCCAAGTTCCGCGAGCTGGTGCAGGCGATGCCGGGCGTGAAGCCGGTGGTGTGAGGATGTCGCGGCGACGCTGGATCGGATTAGTGGTCGCCGCTCTTGCCGTTCCGATCGCCGCGGGCTTTGTCTTCGTTGTCCTCATCGACAATGTCATGAGCGGGTTCGGCGCGTGCCGCGTCGTTCGCCAGCGCGCGTTCGCCTCCCCAAGCGGCAGTCAGTTGGTCGTCGTGGTCTGGAAGTCGTGCGGCGCGACGGTGCCCGACAGCACGCAAGCCAGCGTCGTGGCTCGCGGCCGGACGTTCTCGCCTGACAATACGCCGACGTTCTTGAGCCTTCGGGAGCACTCGGATGTTGTCGTCTCCTGGGTAGGAGAGCACGCAGTCAGAATCGGCGTCATTCCCGGATCAATCCAGATCTACAAGCGCGATCAGCACGCGGGGGATGTCACGATCAACTACGACTAGGGCCGCGGTTGGATCTATCGCCAAAGTTATCCATTCCATTAACCCCCCGGTAACCAACCTCGGCGACCAATGGACGATCTCTGTCCGAAAGCGGCCGCCATGCTCTCCCGTGAAGAACGCACCCCCTTTTCCGAGTGGTGGTGGACCGTCGACAAGCCGCTGTTCGGCGCGATCCTGGTGCTGATGCTGACCGGGGTCATCCTGTCGCTGGCGGCGAGCCCGCCGGTGGCGACCCGCATCGGGCTCGATCCCTTCCATTTCTTCAGCCGCCACGTGATGTTCCTGGCGCCGTCCTTCATGGTGCTGCTCGGCGTCTCCTTCCTGTCGCCGCGCGCGATCCGCCGTTCGGCGCTGATCATCTTCACGCTCAGCATCATCCTGATCGTGGTGACGCTGGCCATCGGCCCCGAGGTCAAGGGCTCACGACGCTGGATCACGCTGCTCGGTGTCAACATCCAGGCCTCCGAAATCGCAAAACCGTCCTTCGTCGTCATCGCCGCATGGCTGTTTGCGGAGTCGACAAAACGGCCCGAGATGCCGGCGACCTCGATGGCGCTGGTGCTGCTGTTGATGCTGGTCTCGCTCCTGGTGATGGAGCCGGATTTCGGCCAGACCATGCTGATCCTGATGGTGTGGGGCTCGCTGTTCTTCATCGCGGGCATGCGCATGATCTGGGTGTTCGGCCTTGCGGGTGCCGCCGCAGCCGGCCTGTTCAGCGCTTACTTGTTCGTCCCGCACGTTGCGGGCCGCATCAAGCGCTTCATGAATCCGGCGTCAGGCGACACCTTCCAGGTCGATACCGCGATGGAAGCCTTCTACAATGGCGGCTGGTTCGGGCTCGGGCCGGGCGAGGGCATCGCGAAACGCAGCCTGCCGGACAGCCACACCGACTTCGTGTTCGCGGTGGCCGCCGAAGAGTTCGGCATTATCCTGTGCCTCGCCATGCTGGCGCTGTTTGCCTTCGTCGTCCTCCGCACGCTGTCGCGCGCCTATGCGAACGAGGACATGTTCTCGCGCTTCGCGGCCTCCGGCCTGGCGATCCTGTTCGGCGTGCAGGCTGCGATCAACATGTCGGTCAACCTCCAGCTCATTCCGGCGAAAGGCATGACGCTGCCGTTCATCTCCTATGGCGGCTCCTCGATCGTGTCGCTCGCCTATGGCGTCGGCATGATGCTCGCGCTGACACGGCTGCGCCCGCGCACCGAGGTCGAGGCCAGCGGCCACGCCGAGGCGATGCGGAGTTACGCGTGACAGGTCTCGTGTCCCGGACAAGCGCAGCGCCGAGCCGGGACCCAGACTGTCGCCACCATAGGCCCGGTTCAGCAGCGCACCACGCCGCGAAGAGGCGGCGCGCTGCGTTGCGCCCGGGGGCACGAGCATCGTGTAGCCGGCTCGCAATGACGGCAAAGGCCTTGTAAAAGGGCGGTTATGGACACGTCCCCCTTGATTCTTCTCGCTGCGGGCGGCACCGGCGGTCATCTGTTTCCGGCCGAAGCGCTCGGCGTCGAGCTGATCCGGCGCGGCTTTCGCGTGCGTCTCGTTACGGATGAGCGCGCGCTGCGCTATAGTGGGCTGTTCAGCAAGGACATGATCGACGTCGTCGCCAGCGAGACAGCACGCGGCCGCAATCCGTTTCAGCTCGCTTATGCCGGCCTCACGCTCGCCACCGGCACGCTGTCCGCTTACAGCCTGATCAAGCGATCGAAGCCGGTCGCCGTCGTCGGCTTCGGCGGCTATCCGACATTGCCGCCGCTGGTCGCGGCAAAGTTCGCCGGCGTGCCCGGTATCATCC
Organism: Bradyrhizobium commune; assembly: GCF_015624505.1. Taxonomy (NCBI): domain Bacteria; kingdom Pseudomonadati; phylum Pseudomonadota; class Alphaproteobacteria; order Hyphomicrobiales; family Nitrobacteraceae; genus Bradyrhizobium; species Bradyrhizobium commune. The sequence goes on from NZ_CP061379.1 coordinate 1,894,088, forward strand.
ACGACGCCAATGCCGTGCTCGGCCGCGCCAACCGTTTCCTGTCGAGCCGGGTCCGCGCCATCGCGACGTCTTTGCCCGGCGTGCTCGACCGCGATCCGGCGCTATCAGGCAAGACCACGACCGTCGGCACGCCGATGCGGCCGGCGATCCTTGCCGCCGCCGCCGTGCCCTATGCCGCACCGGAGGTGAATGGCCCGCTGCGCCTGCTCGTCGTCGGCGGCAGCCAGGGCGCGCGCATCATGGCCGACATCGTGCCGGGTGCGATCGAGCGGCTCGAGCCCGCGCTGTGGAGCCGGCTGGTCCTCACCCAGCAGGTCCGTGACGAGGACATGGCGCGCGTGCGCGCGGTCTACGACAAGCTCAAGATCAATGCCGAGCTTGCGCCGTTCTTCACGGATTTGCCGGCGCGGCTCGCCGCGAATCATCTGGTGGTGTCGCGCTCCGGCGCGGGCACGGTGGCCGAGCTTGCCGCGATCGGCCGGCCCTCGATCCTGGTGCCGCTGCCGGGCTCGATCGACCAGGACCAGTTCGCCAATGCCGGCGTGCTGGCCAAGGTCGACGGCGCCATCCGCATCCCGCAGACCGAGTTCACCTCCGACCGCCTCGCCGCCGAGATCTCCGGTTTTGCGGCCGAGCCGGCGCGCCTCACCGCCATGGCTGCCGCGGCGAAGGGGGCAGGCCGGCTCGATGCCGCCGAGCGGCTGGCCGATCTGGTGGTCAAGGTCGCGGGACGTTGACGCGAAAAAGCCCTTGTCTTCGCGTTCCAAAGCGGGGCATCCAGTAGGAAAGGCGCGCGGCTGATTTGGCCGTGACCTTCGCCAGATGCCGCCTGCGCAAGGCGGCGAGGTCAGGGAACAGAGCATGAGACTGCCGCGCGAGATCGGACCCATCCACTTCGTCGGGATCGGCGGGATCGGCATGAGCGGCATTGCCGAGGTACTGGTCAATCTCGGCTATACCGTGCAGGGCTCGGACGCCTCCGACAATTACAATCTCGACCGCCTGCGCAAGAAGGGCGCGAAGGTTTCGGTCGGCCACAAGGCGGAAAATGTCGATGGTGCCGAGGTTGTCGTCGTCTCCACCGCGATCAAGCGCGACAATCCGGAATTGATGGCGGCGCGCGAGCGGCGCATTCCCGTGGTGCGTCGCGCCGAGATGCTGGCCGAGCTGATGCGGCTGAAGAGCTGCGTCGCGATCGCCGGCACCCACGGCAAGACCACGACCACCACCATGGTGGCGACGCTGCTCGATGCCGGCGGTCTCGATCCCACCGTGATCAACGGCGGCATCATCAACGCCTACGGCTCCAACGCGCGTCTCGGCGCCGGCGACTGGATGGTCGTCGAAGCCGACGAGAGTGACGGTACGTTTTTGAAGCTGCCGACCGACGTTGCGATCGTCACCAATGTCGACCCCGAGCATCTCGATCACTTCAAGACGTTCGACGCCGTGCAGGACGCCTTCCGCCATTTCGTCGAGAACCTGCCGTTCTACGGTTTTGCCGTGATGTGCATCGACCACCCCGTCGTGCAGACGCTCGTCGGCAAGATCGAGGATCGCCGCATCATCACTTACGGCCAGAATCCGCAAGCCGATGTGCGGCTCCTTGATCTGACGCCGATGGGCGGCGGTTCGAAGTTCAAGGTCGCGTTCCACGATCGCAAGACCGGCGCCGTGCACGAGATTGCCGATCTGATGCTGCCGATGCCGGGACGCCACAACGCGTCCAACGCGACGGCTGCGATTGCGGTGGCGCGCGAGCTCGGCGTTACGGACGATGCGATCCGCAAGGCAATCGCCGGCTTCGGCGGCGTCAAGCGCCGCTTCACCAAAACCGGCGAATGGAACGGCGTCACCGTGATCGACGATTACGGCCATCACCCCGTCGAGATCGCGGCGGTGCTGAAGGCGGCGCGGGAATCCACCAACGGCAGGATTGTCGCCGTGGTGCAGCCGCATCGCTACACCCGCCTGCAATCGCTGTTCGAGGAATTTTGCACCTGCTTCAACGATGCCGACGCGGTTGTCGTCGCCGACGTCTACGCCGCGGGCGAAACGCCGATCGAGGGCATCGACCGCGAGCATTTCGTCTCGGGCCTACGCGCGCACGGTCATCGCGAGGTGATCCCGCTGCCGGCGTCGTCGGAGCTTGCCGGCATCGTCAAGGGTCTCGCGAAGTCCGGCGATCTCGTCGTCTGCCTCGGCGCCGGCAACATCACGCAATGGGCCTACGCGCTGCCCGGCGAATTGAAGGCGCTGGGGTGAGTACTCTGATGAGGGTCTCACAAGCCGCCGCAGAGCAAACTGCGCTCCCTCCCCCCTTGTGGGGGAGGGCGGGGGAGAGGGGTGGCCGCGGGCGAGGTCTGAGTTCGTGGCTACCCCCCTCCCTGACCCTCCCCCACAAGGGGGGAGGGAACGGGAATTGTGTGCCTTCCTCACCTGAGGAAGCGGCATGAGCTTCCCCGACATCACCCCCGACCTCAAAGCCGCGATGCCGGATCTCCGCGGCCGGTTGCTCGCCAACCAGTCGCTCGCCGAGCTGACCTGGTTTCGCGTCGGCGGTCCGGCGCAGGTGCTGTTCACGCCGGCGGATGAGGACGATCTCGCCTACTTCCTCGCGCATCTCGCTTCCGACATTCCGGTCTATGTCGTCGGTGTCGGCTCCAATCTGATCGTGCGCGACGGCGGCATTGCGGGCGTGGTGATCCGGCTGGCGCCGCGCGCCTTTGGCGATGCGACTGCGAATGGTGACGTCGTCACCGCCGGGGCGGCCGCGCTCGACAAGCGTGTCGCGGAGGTTGCGGCCTCCGCCAATATTGGCGGGCTCGAATTCTACTTCGGCATCCCCGGCACGATCGGCGGCGCGCTGCGGATGAATGCCGGCGCCAATGGCGGCGAGACCAAGGACGTGCTGGTCGAGGCCACCGGCGTCGGGCGCGACGGCACGAAGCACGCCTTCTCCAACGCCGACATGAAGTTCGTCTACCGCAATAGCGGGGTCGATCCCGCCATCATCTTCACCTCCGCGCGGTTTCGCGGCGAGATCAGGGATTCCGAAGCGATCCGCGCGCGCATGGCCGAAGTGCAAAGCCATCGCGAGACCGCGCAGCCGATCCGCGAAAAGACCGGCGGCTCGACCTTCAAGAATCCGCCCGGCCATTCCGCCTGGAAGCTGGTCGATGCTGCCGGCTGCCGTGGCCTGCGTGTCGGCGGCGCGCAGGTCTCCGAGATGCACTGCAATTTCCTGATCAACACGGGCGATGCCACCGCGCACGACATCGAGACGCTGGGCGAGACCGTGCGCGAACGGGTGAAGGCAAATTCCGGAATTGAGCTACACTGGGAAATCAAGCGGATCGGAATTCCGGACTAACGCAGACAGGCGACGACAGCACATGCGCATCACCATCCTCTTCGGCGGCTCCAACCGCGAACGTCTGGTTTCGGTCGCCTCGGCCCAGGCGCTGCATCTGGCGCTGCCCGAGGCCGACCTCTGGTGGTGGGACGTCGAGGACAAGGTGCACGTCGTGCAGTCCAAGCAACTGCTCGAACACGCCCGTCCGTTCGAGGACGAGTTCAATCCCGGCACGCGCGGCATTCCGCTCGCGCAGGCGCTCGACCAGGCCAAGGCGGAAGACCGCGTACTGGTGCTCAGCCTGCATGGCGGGCGCGCGGAGAACGGCGAGTTGCAGCTGATGTGCGAGGCGCGCGGCGTGGCCTTCACCGGGTCGGGCTCAGCCTCCTCGCATCTCGCTTTCAACAAGATCGCGGCCAAGCGGTTTGCTGCGCTCGGCGGCGTGACGCCGCCGGAGGGTATCGCGCTCGAAAATATCGACGAGGCCTTTGCCGAATATGGAAAGCTGATCGCCAAGCCCGCGCGCGATGGCTCGAGCTATGGCCTGATCTTCGTCAACGCCAAGCAGGATCTCATCGCCGTCCGCAACGCGGCCAAGCAGGAAGAATATGTGATCGAGCCCTATATCGCCGGCACCGAGGCGACCTGCGGCGTGCTGGAGCGGCCCGACGGCTCCATCATCTCGCTGCCGCCGATCGAGATCATTCCGGGCGAGGGCAATTTCGACTACGCCGCAAAGTATCTTTTGAAGTCGACCCAGGAGATCTGCCCGGGCCGCTTCGCGCCGGAGATCACCGCCGCGCTCAAGGCGCAGGCGATGCTGGCCCACCGCGCGATGTCCTGCACTGGCTATTCCCGTTCCGACTTCATCGTCTCGGACAAGGGGCTGGTCTATCTCGAGACCAACACGCTGCCCGGGCTGACCAAGTCGTCGCTCTACCCCAAGGCGCTGAAGGCCGAAGGCATCGCGTTCGTCGACTTCCTGAGCGGCCTGATCGAGCTGGCCCAGCAGCGGATGCGGAAATAGTTAGGATTGGTTAACGGCTGGACGGGCGAAACGGGCCGGTTTGGTGGCCAAAACCGGTAAAATGCCGGACATCGTGGCATAACTGCCTCACATGGCTGGGCAAAAAGCGTCGCCCGTTAACGAACTTTACCTTTTGTTTACCAGGAAGTCCGAAGGTTAACGCTGGCGGTGCATATGACGTTTTGGCTGCCGGCGCGTGAGCTGTGGCGGATGTCTCCGTTACCAGCGAATGCTTTGAAGGGGAGCGGTTTCTTCTGCCGAAGACCATCACCCGGCCCGGCACGTTCGAGACGTCATGTTCGCCAGGACCCGCGCGATGTCGCGGGCAAACTGTTGACGAGCTCGTGCAATGGATGGTGCAGGAAGCCTCACCCGGTCGTTTCTGAGATCGCTGAGGCCCCAAGCTGACCTGAAGGCGGCCGCTATTGGAGCGGTCGTGCTTCTGCGCGAGTGGGTGCAAGAAAAGCTCGACCGCAAGCGCGCGGAAAGACTTCACGAGAAGCGCGCTGCCACCAAGCAAAAGATCAAGGCCAAGGCCGTCGTCGAGCGCGAGCCGCCGCCGCGCGTGGTCGCGCTGGTCGAACGCTATCTGCCGCGCCGGGTCGGGATCGGCATGACCGTGCTGCTCCTGGTCGGAAGCTGCGGCCTCGGCATCGTCAAGGGCGGGCACCTCCAGGATTTCATCACCGCCGTCAGCGACGCCCGTAATGCCTTGGCCAATTCGGCCGGCTTTCGCATCACCTCGGTCGTGATCAATGGCCGCAAGCAGCTCAGCCAGGACGAGATCCTCGCGATCGGTGGCGTCAGCGGCCGCTCCTCGCTCCTGTTCCTTGATGCCGACAGCGTCCGCGACAAGCTCAAGGCCAATCCCTGGATTGCCGATGCGACCGTGCTGAAGCTCTATCCCGGCCGGCTCCTGATCGACATTACCGAGCGCCAGGCGTTCGCGCTGTGGCAGGAGGGCGGCCGGCTCTCGGTGATCGCCGACGACGGCGCCGTACTCGAACCCTACGTCTCGCGCCGGTTCCTGACGCTGCCGCTCGTCGTCGGCAAGGGCGCCGAGACCCAGGCCCGCGATTTCCTCGCGCTGCTCGCGCGCTATCCGCAGGTGAATGCGGTGACCAGGGCCGCGATCTTCGTCGGCGAGCGGCGCTGGAACCTGCGGCTGAAGGATGGTCTCGACATCCGCCTGCCCGAGCAGGACGTCGGCAATGCGCTGGCCGCGCTGTCCAGGCTCGACAAGGAAGACCGGCTGTTCTCGCGCGATATCGTCGCCGTCGACATGCGTCTGCCCGATCGCCTCGTGGTGCAGCTGTCCGACGACGCCGCCAAGGCGCGCGAAGACCTGTTCAAGGACAAGAAGAAAAAGAAGGCCGGGGACGCTGCATGACCGGTCTCGATCGCACCCAGACGCCGAAGACGCGCCAGATGCCGCACAAGCGCGGCGGCCTCGTCGCCTGCCTCGACATCGGCACCAGCAAGATTGCCTGCATGATCGCGCGGCTGAAGCCGTCGGCACCGAGCGAAGCCCTGCGCGACCGCACTCACGCGGTGGAGCTGATCGGTTACAGCCAGATCCAGTCGCGCGGCATGAAGGCCGGCGCGGTGGTCGATCTCGCCGAATGCGAGCAGGCGGTGCGCCAAGCCGTAGGCCTCGCGGAGAAGATGGCCAAGGTCCGGGTCGAATCTGTGCTGCTATCGGTCTCCGGCGGCCGGCTCGCAGGCCAGCTGGTCGAAGCCGCGGCCGATATCCGCGGCGGCGCGGTGACGCCTGCCGACGTCAGCCGCGTCACCTCCACCGGCATGCGCCACGCCACCGGCGCGGGCCGCACCGTGCTGCACGCGCTCCCGGTCGGCTACACGCTCGACGGCGCCAAGGGTATCCGCGATCCCCGCGGCATGGTCGCGCGCCAGTTCGGCGTCGACATGAACGTCGTCACCTGCGACGCCACCGTGGCGCGGAACCTGATGCTGGCGGTGGAACGCTGCCATCTCAATGTCGAAGCCATGGCGGCGAGCCCCTATGTGGCCGGCCTGTCGGTCCTGACCGACGATGAGGCCGACCTTGGCGCGGCCGTGGTCGAGATGGGCGCGGGCACCACCACTATCGCCGTCTACTCGGGCGGCCGCTTCGTGCACGCGGCCGGTTTTGCGGTCGGCGGGCAACACATCACCATGGATCTCGCGCGCGGACTCTCCGCGACCATTGCCGATGCCGAGCGAATCAAGACGTTATACGGCACGGTCCTCACCGGCGGATCGGACTCGCGTGAGCTGATGTCTGTACCGACGGCCGGTGACGAGCAGGATCTGCCGCAGATCGTTTCGCGCGCCACCATCGCCAACATCGTCAAGCACCGTGCCGAGGAAGTCTTCGAAATGGTTCGGGACAAGCTGAAGGATTCGCCCTTCGCGGCAGAGCCCAAGGGCCGCGTCGTGCTCTCGGGCGGCGCCTCGCAGCTCACCGGCCTCGTCGAGCTCGGATCGCAGATTCTCGGCCGGCCCGTGCGGGTCGGACGTCCGCTCGGTTTCGGCCGGCTGCCCAACGAGGCGAAGAACGCCGCGTTCGCGGTGCCGGCCGGCCTCCTCGTTTACCCTCAATATGTTCACCAGGAACATGTCGAACCGCGGCATACGCGGCAGCAGGTCAAGACAGGGACCGGCGGTTATTTCGGAAAGGTCGGACGATGGCTACGCGAGGGTTTTTGATGACTCCTTTCCGCAATTCCAGATTTTCACCAACTCCCGCGGCCGCCGGCCGGGGCGAATCCACGCGCGCGTGATCGAGAGGCAAACATGACCATCAGCATCAATGTTCCTGATATTCACGAACTGAAGCCCCGGATCACCGTGTTCGGCGTCGGCGGCGCCGGTGGCAACGCCGTCAACAACATGATCACGGCGGGCCTCCAGGGCGTCGACTTCGTGGTCGCCAACACCGATGCGCAGGCGCTGACGATGTCGAAGGCGCAACGCATCGTGCAGATGGGCACCGCGGTCACGCAAGGCCTGGGCGCTGGCTCGCAGCCGAACGTCGGCGCCGCCGCCGCGGAGGAGGTGATCGACGAGCTGCGCGACCATCTCTCGGGCGCCAACATGGTGTTCGTCACCGCCGGCATGGGCGGCGGCACCGGTACGGGTGCAGCGCCCGTCATCGCCAAGACCGCGCGCGACATGGGCATTCTCACCGTCGGCGTCGTGACCAAGCCCTTCCACTTCGAGGGCGGCCGCCGCATGCGCACCGCGGAAGCCGGCATCAACGAGCTGCACAAGGTCGTCGACACGCTCCTGATCATCCCGAACCAGAACCTGTTCCGGGTGGCCAACGAGAAGACCACCTTCGCCGACGCGTTCGCGATGGCCGACCAGGTGCTCTACTCGGGCGTCGCCTGCATCACCGACCTGATGGTCAAGGAAGGCCTGATCAACCTCGACTTCGCCGACGTCCGCGCCGTCATGCGCGAGATGGGCAAGGCGATGATGGGCACGGGCGAGGCCTCCGGCGACAAGCGCGCGCTGACCGCCGCCGAGGCCGCGATCGCCAACCCGCTGATCGACGACAGCTCGATGAAGGGCGCCAAGGGCCTCCTGATCTCCATCACCGGCGGCAAGGACCTGACCCTGTTCGAGGTGGATGAAGCCGCGACCCGCATCCGCGAGGAAGTCGACCAGGACGCCAACATCATCGTCGGCGCCACCTTCGACGAAGCCCTCGACGGCCTGATCCGCGTCTCGGTGGTTGCCACCGGCATCGAGCAGGCCGCGATCGCCCGCAACAGCCAGGCGACCAGCGCGCCGGTTGCGAACGCAGCGCCGCAGCAGGCTCCGGCGCCTGCTGCTGTGGCCGAGAGCCGTCTCGCCGACCTGACCGCGCGGCTGCGCGCCGACAACCAGCGCATGGCCGAACGCGCCCAGAAGCTGGAAGCGCAGATTCCGGCCGCAGCGCCGGTTGCACCCGCTGCGCCGCGTCCGAATGTCGAGCGTGCGGCGCTCGCCGCCATCGCCGCTGCGGTTGCGGACGTTCCGCAGGCGCCCGCGCCGCAGACCTATGGCGACGTCACGGTGCGGCCGATTGCCCAGAAGCCCACGCTGTTCCCGGAGCCCGAGCAGGCGCCGCTGGCCATGCATGAGCCGATGACGCCGGAAACCTTCATCCCGCCACAGGCCGAGCGTGCGCCGGCCCGCGCGCCGCGGATGCCGCGCCTCGACGAACTGCCGATGCCGGCCCAGGCCGAGCTTCGCCAGGCCCGCGGCGAGGTCGAGGACGAGACCCCGCAGAAGACCCGGCTGTCGCTGCTCCAGCGTCTCGCCAATGTCGGCCTCGGCCGTCGTGACGAGGAGACCGAGGCGCCGATCGCCGCCCGGACCGCTGGTCCCGCGATGCCGCCGCTGCCCGATCGCAAGCCGCAGCGCACCGTGGCGCAGCAAATCGCGGCCAGCGAGCCGGTGTCGGAATATGCCCGCCGCCCGGCGCCGCAGGGTCTCGACGCTCATGGTCGCCCGGCACCTGTTGCGCCGGCGCCACAGGGCGACGACCATCTTGATATCCCGGCCTTCCTGCGGCGGCAGGCGACCTAAGGATTGTTACAATAAGGCGGACGCAAAAAGGCCCCGGCGGGATGCACGCCGGGGCCTTTCCTTATGTTCCGTGCATATCCGGGTTGCGCGCTCAAGCAACTGATTTTAAATCATTAATTACTTGTTTGGTGGTTCAGTAAAGCTGCCGATACCGGTCCCGAAACCCGGCGCAATTTGGTTAAGCCTTGGCGCGAATACGGCAGGTTTGGGGTAACAATCGGTAAAAAAGCGTGAGTTGGCGCTGTTTGGGGCAGTGACTATGGTTTGGCGTGACTTGGGGATACGGATTCGGACGGGCGGCCTAGGCCGGTTAGTCGGGTCTTGTATAAGTCGCGTTGGGTCGTAGTGGGGCGGGTTCCTGATGAAATTTAGCCGGCAAACAACGCTTCGTGCGCAAGCCACCGTGGCCGGCGTCGGCGTTCATTCCGGTCTTCCCGTCACTCTCACGCTTGGACCTGCACCCGTCGATGCAGGTTTTATTTTTGTCCGCACCGGACTTGAGGGAAGTGACCGCGAGGTCCAGGCGACCGCCGAGCAGGTCGTCGCGACGGATCTTGCTACGGTGCTGGGTGATAATGACGGGCCACTCGTTTCGACCGCTGAGCATGTGCTTGCTGCACTGCGAGGCATGGGGGTGGACAACGCCACCATCGAGATCGACGGCGCGGAAGTGCCGATCATGGACGGCAGCGCAGCGGCCTTCGTCGCGGCGATCGATCAGGCCGGGATCGTCACCCAATCGGCCCAGCGCCGGTTCATTCAGGTTCTGAAGCCGGTCTCGGTCGCTATCGGCGACTCCTTCGGCGAGATACGGCCCTATGCCAACGGCTTCCGCGCGCAGATCGAGATCGATTTCGCCAATCCCGTGATCGGCCGGCAAGCTTATGAGTTCGAGCTTGTGCCGGAACGCTTCCGCCGTGAGATCGCTCGCGCCCGGACCTTCGGTCTAATGTGCGATCAGGCGCGGCTCTGGGCCGCAGGCTATGGTCGCGGCGCATCCTTCGACAACACCGTGGTTTTCGACGAAGAGCGGCTGCTCAATCCCGAGGGCCTGCGCTATGCCGACGAATGCGCCCGTCACAAGGTGCTGGACGTGATCGGCGATCTCGCGCTGGCCGGCCTGCCGCTGCTTGGCGCTTATCGCTCGGTGCGTGGCGGCCACAAGCTCAACCACGCCGTCCTGACTGCGCTGCTCGCCGATCGTACCGCCTGGCGGGTCGTGGAGGGCGAGGCCGCCCGCCGCACCACGCGTCCCGTGGTCGAGGTCGGCGGCGGCATCGTTGGCGGCCGGATCGCCGCGGCCTACGGGCCGGACGTGTCCTAGGACCTGTTGCCGCGGGCGACGTGTCGGCGGCTTCTCCGGGAAACTCCTGGTAACCATGATCCACTAGGATTGCGGCAAGTTCGCCTTAATCCGGGCGGAATGCCTGCCTATCCGGTAGGTTAACGATCGTTTTTCGGTTACACGGGCGTGGTCGCATGGCAGGCACCACGGGCACATTTCGCGCCCATGACGGGGATCATGGGCTGGCGGGCACCGCATCACAGGGCGTCAGGTCTTAAATTCATGTCGGCACAGCGTATGACGCGCGGATATCTTTCGGTTTGGCCCAACGCCTCGTTGAAGGCTTCGATCGGGGCCCGTGCGCTGCTTCAGGCTGCCACCCTCTTCGTGCTCGCGCTGCCACTGGCTGGCTGCGGCACCGGTGCGCTCTGGGACAAGTTCACGGCCAAGGACGACACCTTCGTCGAGGAGCCTGCCGACAAGATCTACAATGAGGGCTTGTTCCTCATGAACGAAAAGAAGGACATGAAGGCGGCGAACAAGAAGTTCGAAGAGGTCGACCGCCAGCATCCCTATTCCGACTGGGCGCGCAAATCGCTGCTGATGTCGGCCTACGCGTCCTACCAGGGCGGCGACTATGACAGCTGCATCGGTGCGGCGACCCGCTACGTCACCCTGCATCCCGGCAGCCCGGACGCGGCCTACGCGCAATATCTCATCGCCGCCTCGCATTACGACCAGATTCCGGACATCAGCCGCGACCAGGCCCGGACCGAGAAGGCGATCGCCTCGCTGGAAGAGGTGATCCGCAAATATCCGAACTCGGAATACGCGACCTCGGCCAAGGCCAAGATCGAGGGGGCGCGCGACCAGCTCGCCGGCAAGGAAATGAATGTCGGCCGCTACTACATGCAGAAGAAGGACTACACGGCCGCGATCAACCGCTACAAGGCCGTGGTGACGCAGTATCAGACCACGCGCCACGTCGAGGAGGCGCTCTACCGGCTCACCGAGGCCTATATGGCGATCGGCATCGTCGGCGAGGCCCAGACCGCAGCCGCCGTGCTCGGCCACAATTTTCCTGACAGCCGCTGGTACAAGGACGCCTATAATCTTGTAAAATCCGGCGGTCTCGAACCGAGCGAGAATCAGGGGTCCTGGATCAGCCGGACCTTCAAGAAGATGGGTCTCGGCTAGGAAATTTGGTTCCATGCTGGCGCGTCTGTCGATCCGTGACATCGTCCTGATCGAACGGCTCGATATCGAATTCGCCACCGGGCTTGCGGTTTTGACCGGCGAGACCGGTGCGGGCAAATCCATCCTGCTCGATGCCTTTGCGCTGGCGCTCGGCGGCCGCGGCGACGCCGGCCTCGTGCGCCATGGCGCGGAGCAGGGCCAGGTCACTGCCGTCTTCGACGTTCCGAAGAATCACCCTGCGACGAAGATTCTGGCCGAGAACGGCCTGGACGATACCGGCGAGATGATCTTGCGCCGGGTCCAGCTGGCCGATGGCCGCACCCGCGCCTTCATCAACGACCAGGCGATCAGCGTGCAGACGCTGAAGGCGGTCGGCGCGGCGCTGGTCGAGATCCACGGCCAGCACGATGAGCGCGCGCTGGTCGATGCCGCCACCCACCGCCGCCTGCTCGATGCCTTTGCCGGGCTCGAAAAGGACGTCGCTTCCGTCGAAGCCCTGTGGGAGGCGCGCCGCACCGCCAGCACTGCGCTGGAAGCGCATCGCGCCGGCATGGAGCGCGCCGCGCGCGAGGCCGATTATCTGCGCCATGCCGCGGATGAGTTGAAGCAGCTCGCGCCCAGGGACGGCGAGGAGACCTCGCTCGCCTCGCGCCGCACCACGATGATGCAGGGCGAGAAGATCGCCTCCGACCTGCGCGAGGCGCAGGAGGTCGTCGGCGGCCATAATTCGCCGGTTGCGGCGCTGTCGGCCGCCGTCCGCCGGTTGGAGCGCCGCGGCGTCAATTCGCCGGCGCTGGTCGAGCCCGCGGTCAAGGCGATCGACATTGCGATCAACGCGCTGGAAGAGGCCGACCAGCATCTGCTGGCGGCGCTCGCCGCAACCGACTTCGATCCGGCCGAGCTCGAACGCATCGAGGAGCGGCTGTTCGCCTTGCGCGCCGCCTCGCGCAAATATTCGACGCCGGTTGACGGGCTCGCCGCGCTCGCCGCCAAATATGCCGCCGACGTGGTGCTGATCGATGCTGGCGCCTCGCAGCTGAAGAAGCTGGAGCAGGCCGCGATCGAGGCCGATGCCCGCTATGCTGCTGCGGCGAAAAAGCTCTCGGCGGCGCGGCAGAAATCGGCCGAGAAGCTCAACAAGGCCGTCAACGCCGAGCTCGCGCCGCTCAAGCTCGAACGCGCAAAATTCATGACCCAGGTCGGGACCGACGAGGCCGCGCCGGGCCCGCAGGGCTTTGACCGCGTCGAGTTCTGGGTGCAGACCAATCCCGGCACCAAGCCCGGTCCGCTGATGAAAGTGGCCTCCGGCGGCGAGCTGTCGCGCTTCCTGCTGGCGCTCAAGGTCGTGCTGTCCGACCGCGGCTCGGCACCGACGCTGGTGTTCGACGAAATCGACACCGGCGTCGGTGGCGCGGTCGCCGACGCCATCGGCGCTCGGCTGGCGCGGTTGGCCGGCAAGGTCCAGGTGATGGCCGTGACCCACGCCCCGCAGGTTGCCGCCCGCGCCGACCAGCATCTCCTGATCTCGAAGGATGCCCTCGACAAGGGCAAGCGCGTCGCCACCCGCGTCAACGCGCTCGCCGCCGACCACCGCCGCGAGGAAATCGCGCGCATGCTCGCCGGCGCCGAGATCACGGCCGAGGCGAGGGCAGCTGCGGAGCGGCTGCTCAAGGCGGCGACGGCTTAGTTGTTTGTCGCGGACGCAGCGCGCTGCGCTGCATCCGGGGAACAATCCCCAACGTGCCTTTACCATCCCGCCCGCCCCGTCGTATCCAAGCATCATGGCCAGAGCAGCAAAATCCACAAAGCCGCTTCGCGACGTCGCCGACCTCACCAAGGCGCAGGCCAAGGTCGAGCACATGCGGCTCGCGCTCGAGCTCGAAGAGCATGACAAGCGCTATTATCAGGACGACGCGCCGACAGTCACCGACGCCGAATACGACGCGCTGCGCCAGCGCTTCAACGCGATCGAAAAGCGCTTTCCCGAATTCGTCAGCGCGGACTCGCCCTCACAGAAGATCGGGGCGGCGCCGTCAGGCCGTTTCAAAAAGGTCCGGCATGCCGTTCCCATGCTGTCGCTCGACAACGCCTTTGCCGAAGAGGACGTGCGCGACTTCGTCGGCCGCATCGTGCGCTTCCTGAAGCTCGACGACGACAAGATCGACTTCTCCGCCGAGCCGAAGATCGATGGTCTCTCGATGTCGCTGCGTTATGAGGGCGGCGAGCTCGTGACCGCGGCGACGCGCGGTGACGGCGCGGTCGGCGAGGACGTCACCGCCAACATCCGCACCCTCGAGGACGTCCCGCAAAAGCTCAAGGGACGCAGCATCCCCGACACCTGCGAGGTGCGCGGCGAGGTCTACATGTCCAAGAAGGCCTTCCTCGCGCTCAACGAGCGGCAGAAGGCGGCCGGAGACACCATCTTCGCCAACCCGCGCAATTCGGCCGCAGGCTCCTTGCGGCAGAAGGATCCGACCATCACCGCCTCACGCCCACTCGGCTTCTTCGCCTATGCCTGGGGCGAGATGAGCGCGATGCCGGAAGAGACGCAGACCGGCATGATCCGCTGGTTCGAGCGCTGTGGCTTCAAGACCAATCCGCTGACGAAGCTGTGTCACTCCGTCGAGGAATTGCTCGCCTTCCATCATTCAATTGAGGAGCAGCGCGCAAAACTCGACTACGATATCGACGGCGTCGTTTACAAGGTCGATCGCCTCGACTGGCAGGAGCGGCTTGGCTTCGTTTCGCGCACGCCGCGCTGGGGCATCGCACATAAATTCCCGGCCGAGCGCGCCATGACGGTGCTGCGCGACATCGAGATCCAGGTCGGCCGCACCGGCTCGTTTACGCCCGTCGGCAAGCTCGAGCCGGTCGGCGTCGGCGGCGTGATCGTGCAGAACGTCACGCTGCACAACGAGGACTACATCAAGGGCATCGGCAACAAGGGCGAAGTCTTGCGCGAGGGCCGCGATATCCGGATCGGCGATACTGTCGTGATCCAGCGCGCCGGGGACGTGATTCCGCAGATCGTCGACGTCGTCCTCGACAAGCGGCCGAAGAGCGCCAAGGAGTTTCACTTCCCGAAAAAATGCCCGTGTCCGCTGCACACCGACGTGGTGCGCGGGGAGACGGCCGCCGGCGAAGAGGAAGCGCGCGCCCGCTGCACCGGCGAGTTCGCCTGTCCCTACCAGAAGATCGAGCATCTGAAGCTGTTCGTGTCGCGGCGCGCCTTCGACATCGACGGCCTCGGCGAGAAGCAGCTCCAGTATTTCTTCGACGAGGGGTGGGTGAAGGAGCCCGCCGACATTTTTACGCTGGAGAAGCGCAACGCGAAACTGAAGCTCGAGGAGATCGAGGGCTACGGCGAAACCTCGGTGCGCAATTTGTTCGGCGCCATCGAGAGCCGGCGCAGAATCGCGCTGGAGCGTTTCGTCTACGCGCTCGGCATGCGCCATGTCGGCGAGACCACCGCGCTGGCGCTGGCGCGCGGCTATGGCTCGTGGGATGCTTTCCACGAGGCCTGCCTCAAGGTCGCCAAGGGCGACGAGGAGGCGATGGCCGAGATGGACGCGCTCGACCAGATCGGCGACACCGTGATCAAGAGCATCGCGGATTACTTCGGCGAGAGCCACAATCGCGGCATCGTCGAGCGCCTGACCCGCGAAGTCGAGATCGTCGACGCCGAGAAGCCGAAGAGCAACTCGGCCGTTGCCGGCAAGACGGTGGTGTTCACGGGCTCGCTGGAGAAGATGACGCGCGACGAGGCCAAGGCGACTGCGGAACGGCTCGGCGCAAAGGTGTCGGGCTCGGTGTCGAAGAAGACGGACCTTGTCGTCGCCGGCCCCGGCGCGGGCTCGAAGCTCGCGGACGCCAACAAGCACGGCGTCAAGGTGCTGACCGAGGATGAGTGGCTGGCGCTGATCGGGGAGTGAGGTTTCTCCTCGTCATTGCGAGCAGCTTGTAACCCGGATGGAGCCCAAGCGAAATCCGGGGGCTGGTGTTGTTGCACGCGCTGACCCGGATTGCGCTTCGCTCCATCCGGGCTACGAAACGAAATGACGAGGAGGCGGCCGCCCCTCACATCATCCCCGCCTCGTCCTCCTCCGCCTGCGCGATCAGCGTCTTGCTCACCACGACCTCGCGGCGGGGGACGACGAAGATCATCATCGAGGCGCAGAGCAGCGAGATCGCGAGAATGGCCGACGTCAGCGGCAGCGTCGTGGCGGAGTGGCCGCCGAGATAGGCGCCGAACTGCGACACCAGTGCGCCGACGCCCTGTTGCAGGAAGCCCATCGCCCCCGAGGCGGTGCCGGCGGCTTCGGGGCGGATGCTGATGGCGCCGGCGGCGGAATTCGCCATCACGAAGGCGTTGCCGACCATCACGATCATCTGCGTGCCGAACAGCCAGCCAGGCGCTTCGTTCCAGCCGGTGAAACTCCAGAGCAGGTTCAACAGGCTGCCGCAGAGTTGCAGGCCCAGCCCGAACCAGATCAGCTTCTCCAGCGAGTGCCGCGGCGCAAAGCGCACGCACAGCAGATTGCCGACGAGATACGCAAAGCCGGTCGTTGCGAACCACGCACCATATTCGGCGCTGCTCCGCCCCATCTGGGTCACCACGATGTAGGGGCCGCCGCCGGCGAAGGCGAAGATGATCTGCGAGGCCAGCACCTGGCACATCACATAGCCGACGAAGGCGCGGCTCTTGATCAGCATGCCGACGTCGCCGCGAAAACCGCCGCTTCCGGCGGCGCGGCTGCGGCGCGTCTCGGGCAGCGCGAAGGCGATGCCGACGGCCACCGCAATCGCGCCGATCGTGACGGCGTAGAAGATCGCGCGCCAGCCGAACGCCGTCTCGATCAGGCCGCCGGTGAGCGGCGAGACCATCTGGCCGATCATAAGCGCTGCGACCACGAGGCTGATCATGGAGGCGACGCGGTCGCGCTCGTAGATGTCACGAATGATGGCGCGGCTTATCACCATGCCGGAGGCGCCGCCCAAGGCCTGGAAGAAGCGCGCCGCGATCAGTTGCGGCAGTGTCTCGGCGAAGATGCAGGCGACGCTCGCCGCGACCATCAATGCGAGGCCGCCGAGCAGCACCGGTCGCCGCCCGAACTTGTCCGACAGCGGCCCCATGATCAGCTGCGACAGCGCGATGCCGACCATGTAGAGCGACACCGTCATCTGTGCGATCGAGATGTCGCGCCCGAAATTCGTCGCCAGCACCGGCAGCGCCGGAACCAGGATGTAGAGCGAGATCGGCGCGATCCCGGTCATGACGACAAGCAGCAGCAACACCACGCGCGAGGTCGCGATGTTCTTCATCGCCGTTTCCGGCGGCCTGCTGATCATGCCGTGCATGCGTATCCGTCTCTCGAAGTCGAGTCGGACTGTAGCGTGCTCGCACAAGACGGATATCGGTGTTTCGGAATGCGGCCATACCGATTCCGGGACTGTTATAATAACAGTGCGCGGGAAGTCGTCGTTTTGCGGAGAAGCTGCACAAGGAACGTGCCAACGCCGCCGTGATCGCGGCCGAAAGCGGCAGAGCCTTGCGCTAGTCGCGTAGCGCCATGCGCGCTACGCCTTGAGCTCCGCCGTCGCCTGATCGAGCCAGGCCCGCGTCGCCTCGTCGAGCGCCGGCCGTACTTCGGCTTTCACGCGCGCGTGGTAGGCATTGAGCCAGGCGAGCTCGTCCCTGCTCAACATCGCCACATCGATCAGCCGGCGGTCGATCGGCGCCAGCGTCAGCGTCTCGAACGCGCTCATCGCCTTCTCGGCGCCCTTGATGTCGGCGGCGACCACCAGCTCGAGGTTCTCGATGCGGATGCCGAAACCGTCGGTCTTGTAATAGCCGGGCTCGTTGGAGAGGATCATGCCGCGCTTCAGCGGCGTGGTGCCGAGCTTCGAGATTCGCGCCGGGCCCTCGTGGACCGACAGATAGCTGCCGACGCCGTGACCGGTGCCGTGCTCGAAATCGACGCCGGCGGCCCAGAGATATTGCCGCGCCAGCGTGTCGAGTTGTGCGCCGGTGGTGCCGTCGGGGAAGACCGCGCGCGCGATCGCGATGTGGCCGCGTAGCACGCGGGTGAAGCGGTCGCGCATCTCTCCTGTCGGCTCGCCGACGGCAATCGTGCGGGTGACGTCGGTCGTGCCGTCTTCATACTGCGCGCCGGAATCGATCAGCAGCAGATCGCCGCGCGCGATGCGCCGGTTGCTCTTGCGGGTGACGCGGTAATGCACGATGGCGCCGTTCGGGCCGGTGCCGGAGATGGTCGGGAACGAGACGTCCTTCAGCGCGCCGGTATCGCGGCGGAACGTCTCCAGCGCCTCGACCGCGTCGATCTCGGTGAGCTTGCCGCTTCCTGCCTCGCGATCGATGAAGGCGAGGAAGCGCGCCAGCGCCACGGCATCGCGCTGGTGCGCGGTCTTCGTGCCTGCGATCTCGGTCGGGTTCTTGACCGCCTTGAGCAGCGCGATCGGATCGTTGCCGCGCAGCGGCTTGCCGCCGGAGCTCACGATCAGCCGGCTGAGCGCCTCGGCCGCGGTTGCATTGTCGAGCGCAATGGTGGCACCGCTCTTGGCCAGCGCCATCAGCGTCGGCGCCAGCGCATCAGGCTCGCGCACGTCGGCCGTTTGCTCGAGATGGTCGCGCGTCAGGTTGGAAAGCTTGCGGTGGTCGATGAAAACGGTCGGCCGGCCGTCCTTCGGCACCACCGCGTAGGACAGCGGCAGCGGCGTATGGGCGACATCGCCGCCGCGAATGTTGAAGGTCCAGGCCACGGCATGGCTGTCGGAGAGCACCAGCGCGTCGGCGCCGAGCTTGTCGATCTCGCTTTTGATCTGCGTCAGCTTCCCGGCTTCAGCGACGCCGGCATATTGCAAGCCGTGGACCGCGACCGGTGCCAGTGGCGGCTGCGGCCGGTCCTGCCAGATGGCGTCGACCGGGTTGCTGTCGACGGCGACCAGCTCGGCACCAGCCTTGGCGCAGGCGGCGGTCAGGCGCTCGGTTGCCGCAAAAGTGTGCAGCCATGGATCAAATCCTAGGCGATCGCCGGATTTGAGATGGGCCGAGATCCAGTTCTCGGGTGGCGGATCGATCAGCGACTCCACCGCCCAGGCCTTGGCATCGACCTGCTTGGCCGCCTGAATCGTGTAGCGGCCGTCGACGAACAATGCCGCCTCGCGGATCAGCACCACCGCCAAACCCGCCGACCCCGTAAAGCCGGTCAGCCAGGCGAGCCGCTCTTCCGAGGGCGCGACATATTCATTCTGCTGCTGATCGGCGCGCGGTATGACGAAGCCGGTCAGCTTGCGGCGGGCGAGCTCTTCACGGAGCGCTGCCAGGCGCGCGGTCAATGCGACGCCCGCCTCGGGCTCCTCGAATGTCTGGAAATGCGCTTCGAACATGGCTCAGTTTAGGATCATGGAGATCAGTCCGCAATGTGGACGCATTTGAGGTCGCATCTGGCATGGACTGTGCTTGAAAAAGTTCCATTCGAATCGAGTGGAGTACAGGATGCGGCTGTTGCGCTTCGTCCGGATAACAGGGAAATTCGAGCAAGTGGTTCATCTCAACGGCGAGGGGACACACGATGCCAGCGTTCACGTTTGAGAAGATCTCGCCGCCGGTGCGCCGCGCTCCGGCCGCTGCGACACCGAAGAAGCCGCGCGGCCTCATCAGCCAGATGATCGACCGTTTTGCCGCGCGCCGCGCCAGGCGTGCGTTGCGCCGATCGGCGCGTGGTGACGAGAAGGTGGCGAAGTAGCCAAGTCGACGATGCCGTAGGGTGGGCTAACCTTACTGAGTCATTCGGTCGCGCCCGCGGGGGCGTAGAATCAAATATTTGAAGAGATTCAATGTTTGGCACACGGGGGGCCAGATGGATCTCAATCAGGGTGAAGGCAGCGAGGCACGGTTTACGGCGTATGTGGCGGGGCTTGGAAGTGTGATCGGTCAGGCCGTGCGGATGAGACCACTGCGTGACTATTGCACCGGCTTGATGCTGCCGGGTGAACGCAAGAGCGTCGAGCCGATGGCGGCGCGCACGGCCCCGGCGCGGACGGCAGCCCAGCACCAATCACTGTTGCATTTTGTCGGTAACGCGACCTGGTCGGACGCGGACGTGCTTGCCAAGGTCCGCGAGATGGCGCTGCCCGCGATCGAGAAGAGCGGGCCGATCGAGGCGTGGATCATCGACGACACGTCATTCCCCAAGCAGGGCAAGCATTCGGTCGGCGTCCACCACCAATATTGCGGTCAGCTCGGCAAGCAGGCCAACTGCCAGGTGGCGGTGTCTCTGTCGATCGCCAACCATGCCGCCAGTCTTCCAGCGACTTATCGGCTGTATTTGCCGGAGACTTGGGCGAAGGATCGCGCGCGCCGGAAGAAGGCGGGCGTTCCGAAGGAGATCAAGTTTAGGACCAAACCAGAGATCGCGCTGGAGCAGATACGTTGGGCTTGCGAGGCCGGCCTGCCGCGCGGTGTCGGATTGATGGACACGGCCTATGGCAATGACTCGCGGCTACGCGCGGGAATGACAGCCTTGGGCGTGCTCTATGTAGCCGGCATTTTGCCTAATACATTGATGTGGCGACCCGGCACTCGCCCACGGCGCAAGGACAAGCCGCTGAACAATACCGGCCGACGCGACGAGCCCGATCTTGTCTCGGCCAAGGAAGTGACGCTTGCTCTGCCGAAGCAGGCCTGGCGTACGGTGACGTGGCGGGAAGGCTCGGCCGACCGGCTGTCCTCGCGCTTTGCACGTGTGCGCGTCCGTGTCGGGTACAACAAACTGATCCCCGAGAAGCTGTCGCCGGAATGGCTGCTGATCGAATGGCCCGAGGGGGAAGCAGAGCCTACCAAATACTGGCTCTCAACGCTGCCGGAGACCATCAGCTTCGAGCGGCTCGTCGATCTCGCCAAGCTTCGCTGGCGCATCGAGCGCGACTATCAAGAACTCAAGCAAGAGGTCGGGCTCAGTCACTACGAGGGACGCGGCTGGCGTGGCTTCCATCACCACGCAACTCTGTGCATCGCAGCCTACGGCTTCCTGATCGCCGAGCAGGCGACGATTCCCCCCTCAGGACCTCGTTCCGCCGCGCCAGTCCCGCTACCTCGCTTACCCGACGATTATCGACCCAGAGGCTCCGCCCACGCGGCCTGAACGCCACATCCCGAACTCGATCGCAACCATGCGCGCCCGGTTGATCCGCGCGCTCATCAAAACCCTGCCGCGATGTCCGTGCTGTGGCACCAGCGCAGCGTCAAATGGACGGCGACGACCATGACGCAGTAAGATTAGCCGAAGGCGTAACCCACCGCTTCTGTCTCTGTGGAAATCAAAGAGGTGGGTTACGCTACGCTAACCCACCCTACAGCACCTCGCTCAATCCATCTTCCGCAGCAACAAGCTGCTCCACCCCTCGATCCGCAAATGCCGCAGCGGCACCAGGCCGCGGGCGCGGTAGGCGGCGATCACGGCAGGCGCCTGGTGCGTCAAGAGGCCGGAGAGGATGACACGCGCGCCGGGCGCGAGATGCCGCGTCATCGGCCCAGCCAATTGTCGTAACGGATTGGCAAGGATGTTGGCCAGGACCAGGTCGAACGGCCCGCATTTGGCAAAATCGGGCGCGGCGAAGCCGGTGGCGTGGATCACCCGCACATGGCGACCTGCTTCATTCAGCGCCGCGTTCTCGGCCGCGACCCGCACCGAGGGCGGGTCGATGTCGGAGGCGAGCACGGCGCGATGCAGCGTTTTCGCCGCCGCAATGGCCAGTACGCCGGTCCCGGTGCCGAGATCGAGCACGCGCTGCGGCCGCGCATGTTTCAGGACATGGTCAAGCAGAAGTAAACAGCCACGCGTGGTTCCGTGGTGACCGGTGCCGAAGGCGAGTGCCGCTTCGATCTCGATTCCGAGCTTGTTTGGTGCCACGCGATCGCGGTCGTGGCTGCCGTGGACGACGAAGCGCCCGGCCGGCACCGGGACAAGATCTTCCAGGCTCGCCTTGACCCAGTCCTTGGCCTCGATCGTGTCGAAGGCGAGCGTGGCGGCGATCTCGTTTCCTGCTGTGGTTGCAACGAGTTCGCGCAGCAACGGTTGGTCCGGCGCCTCGGCGAAATGCAGCGTGACATCCCATTGCCCGTCCGGCCGCTCGAATGCCGCGACCGCCGCATCGCCGTCGAAAAAGACCTCGGTCAGGACGTCGACGACGCGCCTGGCCGCGGCTTCATTGCCGATCGAAAAGGACGCGCGATGGGTGGGGGACGGCTGCATTCTGGGGTTCCGCTGGGTTCAATTTTTGGAACTTTTGTTCCCAATTTCCGTACAACTTGCAGTTTTCCGATTAACTTGACCGTAGGTTGTATTCCGTAGATTCCCGGATGTTGGAAACAACCAACACACCCTGGAATGGAAATGGAGGCGAGTCTTGAAGCGCATGGTTTTGAAGTTCTGGTCCGATGAGTCCGGCGCGACCGCGATCGAATACGGCCTGATCGCGGCCGGTATCGCGCTGGCAATCATCACCGTGGTGAACAACCTCGGCACCAGCCTGAACGACAAGTTCGGTTCGATTAGCAGCTCCCTGAAGTAATTTCTGCCTCCCATTTCCCAGTGGGGCGCCAATTATCTTCATAGGCTGGCTGCTTTCTTGACGATCGCCCGCTGGGGGAATTGCCCTCCGGCGGGCGGTGTCGTTTTGGGGCTGGTTCTCACCGAATAGCCCACAGGCTGTCCGCTCGTTTTCCCGGACGCTGTCCACGGCCTTATCCCGCCAATGATCCCCAGCTTTTCCACGGCCTTGTACCCGGCTTGGCCGGCCCGACCGCGACGGGTCTCCACTGCCTTCCCGCAGCTCCGCCAACAGACATGTCCACAGTCCATCCACAGCCCTATCCACGGCTTGCGAACAGGCCGCGGTGATCCCTTAAAATCGCCTGCGCTGCGTTGTGGCCGGGTGCGCCGGTGACACCACCGCCGGGGTGAGCGCCGGAGCCGCAATGGTAGAGGCCTCTCAATGGCCCGCGATAATCGGCATGGCCGAGCATCGGCCGCGCCGAGAACAGTTGGTTCAGCGTCAGCGCGCCGTGGAAGATGTCGCCGCCGATGAGGCCGAACTGCCGCTCGAGGTCGAGCGGCGAGAGGATCTGGCGGCCGAGCACGCTGGACGCAAAGCCCGGCGCGTAGCTGTCCACCGTTGCGATCATGAGATCAGCAACCTCCTCGCGATGATCGTCCCAGGATTTTCCGTCGGGCAGCTCGGGCGCGACGTGCTGGCAGAACAGGCTTGCGACATGGTGGCCTGCCGGCGCGAGCGTGTCGTCGAGTGTCGAGGGGATCAGCATCTCGATGATCGGCTGCCGGCTCCAGCCTTGTGCGCGCGCATCGAGCCAGGCGCGGTCCATATAGCCGAGGCTTGGGGCCAGGATGATGCCGGAGGTGAGGTGATCGCCGTCGCCCGGCAGTGCGGTGAAAGAGGGCAGGCGGTCCAGCGCCACGTTCATGCGGAAGGTGCCGGAGCCGTTCTTCCAGTGCCGGATGCGGGCGAGGAAGTCTTGCGGCAGCGCATCAGCCGCAATCAGCCGCGTATAGAGCAGCTTTGGATTGACGTTGGCCGCGACGTATTTCGCGCGGATCGTCTTGCCGTTCTCCAGCGCCACGCCGACGGCGCGGTCGCGCTCGACGACGACCTCGCGCACGCCGGCATCAAGGTCGATCGTGACGCCGCGGTCGCGCGCGGCGCGCGCCATCGCCTGCGTGATCGCGCCCATGCCGCCGATGGCGTGGCCCCAGACGCCCTTCTTGCCGTTCACCTCGCCGAAGGCGTGATGCAGCATCACATAGGCCGAGCCCGCGGCGTAGGGGCTGGCATAATTGCCGACGATGGCGTCGAAGCCGAACAGCGCCTTGACGAGGTCGTGCTCGAACCGCTCGTCCAGCATCTCGCCGGCCGAGCGGGTGAAGAGATCGAGCAGGTCGCGGCTCTGCTCCAGCGTCAATCCGCGCAGGATGTTGGCCGTCGTCAGCGCGTTCGCGGCCTCGCGGATCGCGCCAATGCCAAAACTGTCGAGCAGGTTCGGCGGCGCACGCAGCACGAACTGCCGCAGCACGTCCGCGATGTTCTCCAGCTCGCGCGAAAATCCGTCGAGCGCATCCGCGTCACGCGCGCTGAGCCGCGCGACGGACGCCTTCGTCCGTCCTTCGCCGGTGAGGAGATAGCTGCCGTCGGGGGCGGGCAGGAAATTCTGCGCGCGCCGCTCGACCACGCGCAGGCCCTGCTCGGCGAGCCCCAGGTCGCGGATCACCTGTGGATTGAGCAGGCTCACCGTGTAGGCCGCAACCGAGTTGCGGAAGCCAGGGTGAAACTCCTCGGTCACTGCGGCACCGCCGACCACGTTGCGGCGCTCGACCACGTGGACGCGCAAGCCCGCCGCCGCGAGATAGGCTGCGCAGGTGAGGCCGTTATGGCCAGCGCCGATGATGACGACGTCATATTGCTGATCGGACATCCTGCTCCTATAGGCCGTATGCAACGAATTCGCCACCGCCCGCGACACGTTCCGTGCGCTAGAGTAAAAAGCGTATCGATCCAGGTCAGCAATTGGAGCGTTCATGCCCTTCGTGTACGATTATAGTCAGGTCGAATGGCCCGACGACGATGGCGATCTGCCGCCGCCGCGCGTCAGCGAGTTCGTCTATCTGCCGGCGCCTGAATATGGCGGTGTGCACGAGCCGGCTCATTTCACCCTGGACGTTCCGCCGGAGCCCGCGGTGGTGCGGCGCAATCCGGTGCGGATGAGTCTTTGGGACCGCCTGCTGGGCCGGCGTCGCCCGGCGGAGCAGGTGCGTGCTTCGGTCGAGGCCGACATGAAGGCACAAATGGCTCGAGGGGTCTTTTCCAGCCAGCGTCTGTTCGCGACTACGGTCCCGGTGCTCCGCGCGCTCGGCGTCAAGCAGCTTTACGGCCGGTATGACGGCGGCAATGATGAAGGGTTTTCCTGGCTCGACAACGCCTTGATGCGTGACGGCACGCGCATCGATGCTGACACGCTCGCTCAGCGGCTGATGGAGCAGAAATTTCTTGATGAATTGACGGCCAAGGGCGTGATGAAACGGATTGACCGGACGAGCGAGCTCGACCAAGTCAGATCTTTCATCCGCGACTGGATGTGCACGGAATGGGCGAACTTGCTCCTCGGCGGAAGCTACGGCACCGGCGAATATGTCATGTACGGCGCCTTTGTCGTCGATCTCGACGACTGCACCGTCATCGACGACCCCAAGGCCGATCCGGTCGTCAGCAACATCGAGATCACAGGGTAAGTTCGATGGCGCATCCCTATCACCATGCTGTCCGTTCGGCGCGTTTGTTCGGCGGCGTAGCTGAGGATTATCTTGCAATCCATGATTGGTTCGACGAGAGCAAGGCGCATCTGGCCGACGTGCGTCATCGTGCGCTCCGCCACCATAGCGAGGGCATCTTCCTGTGTGAGACAATTTTTGGTGCAACGCTGACGAACAGCATCGGCAAGCAGGTGCCGGTGCGGACGGTCGGAGAACAACACGTCAAGGACGATCTCGGCTGGATCCCGTCGGTCAAGGATTGGTTGCAGCATATCGAGGTCCAGCCGTGGATGGGGCGGACACCGTTCCGGCCGCAGACGGACGAAGCCGGATCGCTTGTCCCCGCGGAGGTCGCCGACGACGGTGGAACAGCCTGAACGGCACGAGCGTTCGGCGACGCCGCCGGTCGTGGACCGCGCAAGTCATTTCCCCGGCATCACGAGACCATTTATTGCCCGTTCAGGCGCGGTGTGCTCCATTGCGCGCGCCCGGCGCCCGCCGGGGGATTGTTGGCCGGAGCTTCCATGGATTCGATCGTGCAACCCGGCGCCACGGAGCAGCCGTCCTCGTCGCGCAACCGGCTGCTGCTGACGGTCTATACGGCCGCGATCTTCGTCAGCGCGCTGCTGTTGTTCTCGGTGCAGCCGCTGTTCACGAAAATGGTGCTGCCGCGGCTCGGCGGCTCGCCGGCGGTGTGGTCGGTGGCGATGGTGTTCTTCCAGTCGCTGCTGCTTGCGGGTTACGCCTATGCGCATCTGCTCATGCAGATCAAGAGCCGCGTGGTTCCGGTCGTGGTGCATCTGGTGCTACTGATCGCGGCCTTCGTCACGCTGCCGCTCGGCATCGCTACCGCCTGGGGCGAGCCGCCCGCGTCCGGCTATGCGTTCTGGCTGCTCGGCCTGTTCGTGATGTCGATCGGGCTGCCGTTCTTCGCGCTCGCCGCCAACAATCCGCTGCTGCAAGCCTGGTTCGTCCGCACCGGCCATCCTGACGGACACGATCCCTACTTCCTCTATGCCTCCTCCAACATCGGCAGCTTCCTCGCGCTGCTGTCCTATCCGTTCCTGCTGGAGCCGATGTTCACGCTGCACACGCAGAACCGGCTCTGGACCGGTGGCTATGGCCTCCTGATCCTCCTGATCGCGGCCTGCGGCGTGCTGCTGTTGCGCTCGCCGAAGCTGGCTGTTGCTAATGCGCAAGCGGAAGAAGCCAGTGCACCGGCACCGACGCTGGTGACGCGGCTGCGCTGGATCTTCCTTGCCGCGGTGCCGTCGGGCCTGCTGATCGCGGTGACCGCGCATATCTCGACCGACGTGGCGGCGGCGCCGCTGCTGTGGGTGCTGCCGCTGTCGCTGTACCTGCTGACCTGGGTGGTGGTGTTCCAGTCGCGCCCGCTGCTGCCGCACAAATGGATGCTGATGCTCCAGCCGGTCGCGATCGCGGGCGTCATCTTCCTGCTTGCCTTCGGCGGCGAGCAGAATTTGCTGCTCACGCTCGGCGGCCATCAACTCTGCTTCTTCGTCATTGCCATGGCCTGCCATGGTGAACTGGCGCGGACCCGGCCGGCCGCGAAATATCTCACCGGCTTCTACGTCGCGCTGTCGTTCGGCGGCATGGTCGGCGGTCTTTTTGCGGGCCTTGTTGCGCCCTTCACCTTCTCCTGGATCGCCGAATATCCGATCCTGGTCGCGCTCGCGGCGCTGTGCCGGCCGTCGGAGGACGAACGTCTTGCCGGCATCGTCAAATGGTACTGGCTGGTGCTCGCCGCGCTCGCGGTGGCGCTGGTTGCTCCGTCGTACATGACGGGCGATCTCTCGACCTGGTTCGAGGATCACCGTGTCTGGATCGCTGGTGCCGTCGGCGTCCTGGCCGCGCTATTGGCGCTCGCGCTCAACGCCGGCCGCTGGAAGATCTTTGCCACCGTCGCGTTGGCGCTGGCCTTGACGCGGATCTATCCGGCCGACGAAGGCCGCGTCACCACCGTGCGCAGCTTCTTCGGCGTGCACAAGATCGTGGAGACGCCGGGTGGCTATTTCCATGTGCTGATGCACGGCACCACCATTCACGGCGCCGAACGCTTTCGCAACAATGACGGCACGCCGGTCACCGGCCGGCCCGAGCCGATCACCTATTATCACAAGGACGGCGGCATCGGTCAGGCCATCACCGCGGTCCGCGAGCGCAAGGGCGCGCCGCTGAAGGTCGCCGCGATCGGCGTCGGATCGGGCACGCTCGCCTGCGCGGCCGAGCCCGGCGAGGACTGGAAGTTCTTCGAGATCGACCAGTCCATGGTCGATGCCGCGCGTGATCCGAAGAATTTCCGTTACATATCGAGTTGCCAGCCGGACCTCAAGCCGGTGATCGGCGATGCGCGTCTCACTTTTGCGAAGGAGCCCGACGGCGTCTACGACCTCATCATCGTCGATGCCTATTCATCCGATGCGATCCCGATTCATCTTGCTACACAAGAGGCGATGAAGATCTACAAGGACAAGCTCTCCCCGCATGGCGCCGTGGTGATGCACGTCTCCAACCGGCATCTCGATCTCGAGCCGGTCGTGGTTGGCATTGCCGATGCGAATGGTCTGAAAAGCTGGGTCTACGACGAGGATTCGGGCCGCGATTCCGACTACATCTTCTCGACCGACGTCGTCATCTCCGCGCGCGATGAGGCCGATGTCGGCAAGCTCGCCGCCTCCAAGCAATGGGAGGAGACCGATCCGGACGAGAAGGTGCGGGTCTGGACCGACGACTATTCCAACATCCTCGGTGCGCTGTACCGGCGTTTGCGGTTCGGGGAGCAGTAGCTCCTCGTGGCCCTCAATTCCCGGGCACTGCCGCCGCGAGCTGGTCGATCGTGGGCCGCGGCTTTGCCAGGCGCGGCAGGTTGAACGGGCTGTCGTCCTCGCCGAGGTCGTTGAGGAAGTCGTGCACCGCGCCCTCGATGAAGCCCTTGACCTGATCCGAGCCGCGGTCGCTGAGATCGTTGTGCTGGAATTCGGTCCTGACCACCTGGATGCCCGCCTTGGCGCAGGTCTCGTCGTCGGGGACGACGCCAGGATCGGCCTTGAACTGCGGATCCTTCGAGCGGAAGGACAGAATCTTGACCTTGCCGTCGGTGACGAAGGGTACGCGCAGATTGTCGAGCGTGACGACCTTCTTCACCAGCTCCGGATGCAGTTTTGCGAAATACATCGAGATGTCGCCGCCGTTGGAATGTCCCACCAGGGTCAAATGGCGGTAGTCAGCGTTCGGATAGCTCTTCTTGAGCTCGTCGATCGTGAACAGGATGTTGGCGATGCCGCGATTGTATTGCGAGCGGCGGCCGACATATTCCTCGCCGGCTTTCGTCACCATGGGATCGTCGCTCGAAAGATCGTGCTGGATGCTGACGACCAGATAGCCGCGGGCGGCGAATGTGTTGGTGAGGAACGAATACTCGGTGTGCTTGACCGTGTTGCCGTGGCTGAGAATCACGACCGGCAGATCGATCATTTCCGCCAGTGATTCCATCTCGCGGTCGCGGCGAACGGAGACCTCCACGGTCACGTCGCGGTCGCCGCGTAGAATGTCGGCGAACGCCATGGTGCTGTGGTGGATCGCCCATTTGCCGGCAATGAAATAGAGGAAGCCCATCAGCGCCGCGACTGAGGCGAAAACGGCAATGCCTCGCTTCATGACAATCTCCGCATCTTGATGTTCAAAATCCCGTAGAGGGGGGAGCCAATGGCCCGCCGACCCCCATGCCTGACGTACCCGCAAAACTCCCCGCCGGACGTCCATGAATGGTCCGGAACCGTATTGCGGGGTTTTTACAGCCGGATGACCGGCTTGTCCGGTGCGGCCAATGGAGCGAATTCTCTCGCAGAAGTGAGGGGATTGCCCGTTTTTCGGGCGGCCGGCCCCTCCCGGCAGGTCAAGGGGAAGACCTGTTGAAATCCCTGGGCGGCAGCTTGGGTTGCATGCGCCCGGCGGCTATGTACTTATGGCCGCATTGGAATCCTGCCCCGTGCAACACAAACGCGATCACCGCATCCTCCGCAGCCGACATTTTCACAAGATGCAGCGGCGGCATTTCCTGGTTTTCGATGTGCTGCCCTTCGTCGTCACACTGGTTGCGCTAGGACTGCTGTTCTACCGCCCGATCGGTCCGATGGAGTTCGGCCTGTTGTTCAGCTTCTGGTTGATCACCGGCCTTGGCCTGACCGTCGGCTATCACCGCCTGTTCACCCATCGCGCCTTTGCGACATCGACCACGATGAGCGCGGTCCTGATCGTCATGGGATCGATGGCCGGCCGCGGCCCGATGCTGTCCTGGGCGGCGATGCACCGGCGGCACCACGAACTGTCCGATCATGACGGCGATCTGCATTCGCCGCGCCTGCATGGTGACGGCCTGCTGGGCCGGCTGCGCGGCCTTCTGCACGCGCACCTGACCTGGATGACCGAGCACGATTATCCCAACGTCGCCCATTATGTGCCGGACCTGATGGCGAACCGCACGCTGGTCGCGGTCAACAGCTATTATTACAGCTCGGCCGCGCTCGGCCTGCTGCTGCCGGCCGCGATCGGCGGCCTTGCCACGATGAGCCTGTGGAGCGCGCTGAGTGGCCTGCTGTGGGGCGGCGTGGTCCGCATGTTCGTGGTCGAGCAGACCATGTCCGCCATCAATTCGATCATGCACACATTTGGCGCCCAGCCCTTCGTCACCCGTGACGACAACAGCCGGAATCTCGGCGTGATGGCCTGGCTCGCCTGGGGCGAGGGCTGGCACAACAACCATCACGCCTTTCCTTACTCAGCGGCCTTCGGCCTGCGCTGGTTCGAGTTCGATCCCGGCTTCATCTTCATCCGCGCGCTGGAAGCGCTTGGGCTCGCCTGGGACGTCAAGGTGCCGAGCGAAGAGAAGATCGCGCGGCGCATGCTGCGGCAGCCGGGCGATGCGGCGCCCGACCTGGAGACGGGCTAAGGCCCGACGTCCGGCGATGACGGCGCAGCGCTGAACCGATGCTGTTCAACGACTACCCCTTTCTCCTGGTCTTCCTGCCGGCAGCGCTGCTGATCTGCCGTCTGGCCGATCCCTATCCGCACTTGCGGATCGGGGTGCAGGTCGCGCTGTCGCTCGCCTTCTATGCCTGGGGCAGCCCGTCCTTCATTCTGCTGCTGATCGCCTCGATCGCCGTCAACTGGCTCGCCTCGGTTGCCTCCGGACGGATGAAGTGGAAGGCGGTGCTGAAGATCGTGATCGTGCTCGATATCGGCGTGCTGGCGCTGTTCAAATACGCCAATTTCCTGCTCGCCAATCTCGGCCTGGTGCTCGGCTCGAATTTGCCGACGCTCGACATCGGGCTGCCGCTCGGCATCTCCTTCTTCACCTTCCACCACATCATGTATCTGGTCGACCTGAGGCGCGGCAAGGCGCCGCTCTATGCGCTCGACCGCTACGCGCTCTACATCGCCTTCTTTCCGCAGGCGATCGCGGGGCCGCTCGCGCGCTGGTCGGAAGTGATGCATCAGTTCGGCCGTCAGGTCTATGTGCCGGGCTGGCAGCGCCGGTTCTGCATCGCGACCTGCTTCATCACGCTCGGCCTGTTCCAGAAAGTCGCGATCGCCGACAGCATCGCGCATCTGCTCGATCCGATCTATGCGCAAGCGGCGGACGGACCGCTCGGACGCGGCGACGCCTGGCTCGCCTTCTGCTTCTCCTTCCAGATCCTGTTCGACTTCTCCGGCTATTCCGACATCGCGATCGGCCTCGGCCTGCTGTTCGGCGTGCAGCTGCCCTACAATTTCAATGCGCCGCTGCGCTCGACCAACATCCAGGATTTCTGGCAGCGCTGGCACATCACGCTGATGCTGTTTCTGCGCGACTACGTGTTCTATCCGCTGGTCAATTTGCGCCTGCTGCCGCGGCGCTGGTTGCCGGTGCAGTTCTTCGGCGCGATGCTGGTCACCATGGCGCTGTGCGGCCTGTGGCATGGCGCGAGCTGGACTTTTGTGCTGTGGGGCGTGCTGCACGGTCTTGCTCAGGTCGTTTGTTCGTTGTGGCGGCGCTACGGCCCGCACTTCCCGTCCTGGCTCGGCTGGGCGCTCACGGTGTTGTTCGTGCTCGCGACCGGCGTGATCTTTCGCGCCGGCTCGGTCGAGGCTGCGTGGCACGTCTTTGCCGGGCTGGCCCAGCCGTTGCCGCTCGCACGCGGGCAGCATTTGTGGCCGCTGATCTTGGCGCCGTTGTCCGCCTTCCTGCTGCCGGCAAGCCAGGACATCGTTGCGTTCCTCACGCGCCGTCCGAATCCGTTTTTGGCCGGCGTGCTCGGCATCGGCCTGTTCGCTTTGCTGCTCCACATGGGTGGTCGGGATCTTCATGAGTTCGTCTACTTCAAGTTTTGACACCGATCCCGCTTGGGGCAGAAGCCTGATGGCGTGCCTGGGCGCGCTGACCGGCGCCGCATTGCTGGTGCTCGCGCTGATGGTGCTGGTCGATCCCTATGACAGCGGCAAGCTTGGACTGCTCGGCATCGACGGCGTCGACAATCGTCTCACCCAGATCACGGCGGCGAGCCGCGCACGCGACCCGAATTTCAACGCGGCCATCCTCGGCAATTCGACGGCGCAGTTGATCGAGCCGGCGGAATTGTCGCGCGCGACCGGCCTGCGCTTCGTGCAGCTCTACATGACCGGTTCGGCTCCGCGCGAGCAGCTCGCGGTGCTCGACTTCTTCCTGCGCAATCACCGGCAGGTTGGGGCGCTGGTGATCGCTGCCGACCCCGGCTGGTGCGTGCATGCGCGGCCGAAAGAGGAGGGCGCGCCATTTCCCTACTGGCTCTATGACAGGAGCGTCGTCACCTACGCGGTGCGGCTGATCTCCTGGCAGGCGATCGAGCAGGCATTTCAGCGGCTCGGCATCGGGCTCGGCTGGCGGCAGCGGATGAATCCGGACGGCTTTGTCAGCTATGAGGACATCTGGCCGCCCGGCCAGTTCAAGGAGATCGGTCAGCCCAGGGATCCTGCGCCGGCAGCATCCGCCGAGGCGCGTGCGGCATTTTCCGAGATCGCTGCACTGGAGGAGATCGTCAGAAAGCTGCCGGCCGACGTACCGATCGTGATCATCGTGCCGCCGACCTTTGCGGCCACCGTGCCGAGGCCCGGCACGGATGCCGCGCTGGAGCGCAGCGCCTGCGACGCCGCGCTGAAGACAATCGTGGCGGGACGGCCGCGCAGCAATTTCATCAGCTATCGCGTCGACAACGAGCTGACCCGCGACCGCGGCAATTTTGCCGACTTCATCCACTATCGTCCGAAACTCGCGCGCGCGATCGAGCGGGGCATCATCGCGAGCCTGCGCGACGGCGAGAAGGCGAAGATCGATTTCTGAACCGCAGGCGGTTCAGGAAATCTCTTCGAAGCCGCCGTCGCGCCAGAGTTTTCGTGCCAGCTTGCGCTGGATCTTGCCGCTGGTGGTTTTTGGCAGGGCGCCCGGGCGGATCAGCGCGATGTGCCGGGCGGAGAGTTCGTGATTGTCGACGACGGCCTCGCGGATCCGGCCCTTGATCTCTTCGGCGTCGATGGTGTGGCGCGCGGTGCGCTCCACTTCCTGCACGATGACGAGGCTCTCCTCGCCATGTTCGTCAGGGACAGAAAACGCCGCGCCGCAGTTTTCGCGCAATGCGCTGTCCAGCGCCTGCACCGTGCGCTCGATGTCCTGCGGATAATGGTTGATGCCGCGGATGATGATCAGGTCCTTGATCCGCCCGGTGACGAACAATTCGCCTGTTGCGTCGAGGAAGCCGAGATCGCCGGTGCGCAGCCACCTTCCGTCCTCGCCGGCAATCGCCGCATTCAGCTCCTCGCGCGTCGCCACGTCGTTGCGCCAATAGGCGCGGGCGATATTGGCGCCGCTGACCCAGATTTCGCCGACGCGGTCGGCGGGAAGCCGCAGGCAGCGCTCGGGTTCGACAATGGCAATATGTTCGCCGACAAGCGCGCGCCCGCAGCTGACCACGATCTGCGCATCCCCGGAATCGATCGGCATGGCTGCCGCGTGGGCCTGAAGCGCTGCGCGGCTGATGCTGCGTGTGACATAACCGCCACCGCGTGTCCCGCCGGAGATCAACAGCGTCGCCTCCGCCATGC
This sequence comes from Bradyrhizobium commune, assembly GCF_015624505.1. Taxonomy (NCBI): domain Bacteria; kingdom Pseudomonadati; phylum Pseudomonadota; class Alphaproteobacteria; order Hyphomicrobiales; family Nitrobacteraceae; genus Bradyrhizobium; species Bradyrhizobium commune. Next base: position 1,927,006 of record NZ_CP061379.1, read on the forward strand.
CGTAGGCCGGATACATCGCGCGCGGATCGAATCCATGCGGCGCGAATGTCGTGACGAATCGCTCGATGGTTTCCGCATGCACCGGCTCGGCGCCATTGAGCGCGATCCTGAGCGAGGACAGATCCGTGCCCTCCATCTGGTCGGTGCGATAGCGGCTGACGCAGAGGTCGAAGCCGAAATTCGGGCCGCAGGCGACCTCGGCACGATAGTGCGAGATCGCGCGCAGCCAGCCGAGCGGCCGCTGCATGAATGCGTTCGGCGCCATCAGCACGCAAGTCGACCCGACATAGAGCGCTTGCAGCGCGTTCAGGATCAGTCCCATGTCGTGATAGAGCGGCACCCAATTGACATAGGTCGATTGCCTTGTGTTGCCGAGCGCGAGCCGGATCATCTCGAGATTGGCGAGCAGATTGGCGTGGCTCACCATCACGCCCTTCGGCTCGGATGTGGAGCCGGAGGTGTATTGCAGGAAGGCGACGTCCTCGGACGTCGGCTCGGGCAGATCGACCTCTGCACCGGCTTCTCCGGTAAGGTCGACCTCGATCCAGCGGATGTTCTCCTGCGCGAAACGCGCCTGCAAATCGCCGCGCAGCGCAAAAGCGGAGGTGGTCAGCGCCAGCGCCGGCTCGCAATTGGCGAGGATCGCGGCGCTGGCATCACGCGCGCTGTTTCGGCGCGGCATCATCATCGGTACCGCGATGATGCCGGCGATCAGGCAGCCGAGGAACGCCACCATGAATTCGATGCCCGGTGGAAACACCAGGATGGCGCGGTCGCCGGGGCGCGCGATGGCGGTCAGGCGCATCGCAAGCGCGCGCGAGGCCTCATGCAATTGGCGAAAGGTGAGGGCGGCCTCTTCCGTCCCGCGATCGGAGACGAAGACATAGGCGCGATCGTCGCCCCGGTCCGCCGCACGCCGGGCCAGCAGCGCCACGAGCGAGCGGAAAGTGTCCATTGGTCTGTGCCGGGTTCAACCGCCCTCAGGCGGCGGAGCGGATCGCGCGCTTGTTGGCGAGATATCGCGACAGCCCCTCAACGGTCGGGTGGTCGTAAAAGTCGTCGGTCGACAGTTCGAGGTCGAGCTTCTCCTCGAGTTCCATCATGAAATAGACAAGCATCGCCGAATCAAGCCCGAGGCGATTGAATTTTGTGCTGAGGTCGACCCGGTCCCTCGAGATTCGCAGGATATTGGCCAGCGCAGTAACGCAAAAATCCGAAATCTGCTCGCGTGTCATTTCATTTCCCAGAAACAGTCGGTACGACAATACGGGCGACCCCGGGGTTGTCAATTTGGCCGGAACGCCGAAGCGTTGAAGGTTGGGGACTGTTGCTTTCCTGCGTCGTTTTGCTGCTCATTTCGTCCCCGGCTCCCGCGATTTACCGCGGTCGACAGGAGCGGCGCCCGCCCCTATCCTCCCAAAATTGCCATCTGACGCGCGTGACGGGATTTTCGCATGAGCCGCGCCCGCTTGTTTGCTGCATTTTTGATTCTGGTCCTGCTGCCCTTCCGGGCCATCGCCCAGCGCGGCAATGATTTTGATTCGCTGCTCGCGCAGATGAATGCAGCGACGCAGGAAGGGCGCTGGGCCGACGGGCTGGCGGCGGCCCAGAAGCTGGACGTTCTGGTGCGCCGCCGGCAGGGCGCCGACAACATGAACTATGCCGGCGTGCTCCATAACGAGGGCATGTTCCTGCACAATCTCGGCCGCTACCCAGAGGCCATCGACAAGTTGAATGCGGCGCTGGCGATCAAGCTGCGCAACAACGACGTCGCCTCCGTGCTGCGCACCTCCAACATCCTGGTCGGCGCGCTCGGCGTGCTCGAGCGGCGCGCCGAGGCAACCACGGTGGCCGAACGGGCACTCGCGCTCGGCACCAGCGCGTTCGGCGCCAACGACGTCCGCCTCTCGGACACGCTGGCAGCACTCGGCGGACTGGCGCGCGACAAGGAGAACTACCAGGAGGCGGCCGGCTATTTCGAGCGCGTGCTCGCGAACTTGCGGGCCGCCAATGCGCCGCCTGTCGATCTCGCCAACGCGATGGACAATCTCGGCGACACCTATGGACGGCTTGGACGTTTCGATGACGGCGAGCGTCTGCTGAAGCAGGCGATCGATCTGCTCGATCGCAGCTACGGGCAGAACGCTCAGGCCGCGCCGAATTACGACGAGATCTTCAACAACCTCGGCAGCCTCTACAAGGATGCCGGCCGCTTCGCCGAGGCGGAAGCCGCGATGCGGCGATCACTGGCGATCGTGCGGGCGCGCAGTGGCGAGGATCACCCCAACACCGCGGCGACCATGGGCAACCTCGCGATCGTGCTCGAGCAGGAGGGGCGTTACACCGAGGCCGAAAAGCTCTACCAGCGCGTCCTGGAGGTCTATGAGAAGGTCTATGGCCCGAACCATCCGACCACGGCGATCGGCCTCTACAATCTCGCCGACGTCTATGTCGATCAGGGCAAGGTCGAGGCCGCGGTGGGATTGCAGCAGCGCGTGCTTGCGATCTACGAGAAGAGCGCCGGCGCCGACAGCCCCGATGTCGGGCGCGCCCTGAACAATCTCGCCAACAGCTATGCGAGCCTCGGGCGCTATGACGAGGCGATCGATCTGTTTCGGCGCGCGCTCGCGATCATGGAGCACAAGTTCGGTCAGGGCAGCGGGCCGACCGCAGTGGCGGCGGAGTCGCTGGGGCGCGGTCTGACCGATGCCGGACATCTCGACGAGGCCGCGCAATATCTCGGCCAGGCGCTCGAGATCAACCGGCGCATGCTCGGCGAGACCCATCCCGAGCTCATCAAGTCGCTTGGCAATCTCGGCTTTCTCGAGCTGAAGCGGGACCACGCGGTCGAAGCGCGACGCCTGTTCGATCAGGCGCTCCGGATCGCGCAGGACCGGTTGGGGCCGCGCCATCACGACACCGTCGCGGCCATCGTTCACCTCGGCAATCTCGACACGCATGAGGGAAAATGGGCCGATGCATTGGTGCGGTTGAGACAGGCATCGGCCGTGTTCAACACCGAGCGCAATCCGCAATTCACCCGCTTCGTCGAGCTTGATCCGCTCCTGATCGAGGCGATCTGGCGCGTCACGGACGGCCATCCGGACGATGCGGCGAAGGATGAGGCATTTGGCGCCCTCCAACGGGCCCACGAGACCAAGGCAGGCGCGGCGCTGGCGCAGATGGCGGCGCGATTTGGCGCCGGCAATGACGCCATCGCGGTGCTGCTGCGGCGCCAGCAGGACCTGAAGGCGAGCCTCGAGGCGCTCGACAAGCGTGTCACGACCGAGCTTGGCCAGCCTGAGGGCAAGCGCAACGATGCGCTGATCGGCAGCCTCCGCGCGGAATTGGCGCGGACGCAGAAATCCTATGACGACGTCACGGCGCAGCTCGAGCGCGGCTTCCCGGCCTATGCCGAATTGTCGAGCCCGCAGCCGCTGTCGATCGCGCAGGCGCGAGAGCTGTTGAAGCCGGACGAAGCGCTGGTGGCGTTCATCGCATGGTATAACGAGGTCTTCGCCGTCGCGGTGACGCGCGAGACGAGCGCGCTGCGGAAGATCGCGCTCAACAGCAAGCAGATCAGCGACCGGGTGGCGCATCTGCGGACCAGCCTTGCCAACCCGGAGACGCGCGCGACGTTCGATCTCGACGCTTCGTTTGATCTCTATAGTGCGCTGTTCGGTCCGATCAGCGCAGACATCGCCGGCAAGCCGAAGCTGCTGGTGGTCCCGGCCGATGCGCTGACCAGCCTGCCGTTCCACGTGCTGGTGACGAAGAAGCCCGATCCCGCATTGGCTGCCGATGAGCGCTACCGGCAGGCGGCCTGGCTGCTCAACGAGCGCGCGATCACGGTGCTGCCGTCGGTGCCCAGTCTGCGCGCATTGCGCCGCCTGGCCAGGGAATCGCATGCGACGAAGCCGTTCATCGGATTTGGCGATCCGGTGTTCCAGCGCACATCCCCGGACAAGCCGGCGGGCACCGGGCGCAACGTGCGGCCGTATCAGGACTACTATCAGGGCTCCACCGTCGATCTCGAACGCCTGCGCACAGGCCTGCCTGCGCTGCCGGAGACCGCGGGCGAGCTTCAGGCCGTGGCGCGTGCGCTCGGCGCTTCGCCGCAGGACGACGTCAAGCTCGGCCCGGCCGCCACGGTTACCAATGTCGGCACGCTGCCGCTGGATCAGTACCGCGTCGTCGATTTCGCTACCCACGGCCTTGTCGCCGGCGAGGTCAACGGCCTCAGTGAGCCTGCGCTGGTGCTGACACTGCCGGACCGGCCGACCAGCGAAGACGACGGCCTGCTCACCGCAAGCCGGATCGCCAAGCTCAAGCTCGACGCGGATTGGGCGGTGCTGTCCGCCTGCAACACGGCCGCCGGCGACAAACCCGGCGCGGAAGGCCTGTCGGGCCTCGCGCGCGCGTTCTTCTATGCCGGCGCGCGGGCGCTGCTGGTCTCGCACTGGCCGGTCGATTCCGATGCGGCCGTGCGGCTGACCACGGGCGCGTTCTCCGAGCTGACCGCGCATCCCGGCATCGGCCGCGCCGAAGCGCTGCGGCGGTCGATGAAAGCGCTGATCGCCGATCGCTCGTCGCCACGGAACGCCGATCCGGCCGTCTGGGCGCCGTTCGTGCTGGTCGGCGAGGGCGGTTGACGGCGGCCGAAGAAAGCCGAAACTGGCCCGCAAAAGAAGAAGTGGTTCCGGGAGGAATTTGAGATGCGGTTGATCCTCATCGCGACGATGGCGGTTCTCATGGTCGGACAGGCGGCAGCCAGGGACGTGTTGTCGGGCGCGAGCCTCTATGACGATGTGGCGCGCTACGCCTCCTTCGGCCTGCATCGCTTCGGCACGCCCGGCGATCGCGCCACCGCCGACTGGATCGCCACTGAGCTTGGCGCCGCCGGCTTCGCGATCAAATTCCAGCCCGTCGTGCTCGGCCGGCAATATGTTGTTGAGCGAGCGACCGCGGACGCCGCCGGCACGACGGTCGAGGCGACGCCGTTCTGGTGGCCGCCGGAGGACAAGGCCAGCTTCCAGCTGTCCGCGCCGCTTGCGCGCGATGGCGACGTCGCTGGCAAAATCCTCATGGTCGATCTGCCCTTTGATCGCGGCGCCTATCTCGGTCCCGGCCATCGCGCGGCGATCGCGGAAGCGGCAGCGAAGAAGCCGGCTGCGATTTTGCTGATGATCGGCAACCCCGCCGACGATCGTTTTGCCTACAACGTCACACAGGAGGATGCGCCCTGGCCGGTGCCGGTGATGGTGGTCGGCGCCAGGGCACGCGGCACATTCGAACGCGCGCTTGCCTCAGGCGCGCCGGCGACGTTCGACGTCGCCGGTCACTACGAGCGCAACGTCGCCGGCCGCAACGTCATCGCCGAGATCGGCGCCGGCCGCGCGCCGACCGTCGTCGTCTCCACGCCGATGACGGGCTGGTACAGCTGCGTCTGCGAGCGCGGCCCTGGCATCGCCAATTTCCTCGCGCTGGCGCGCACGGCGGCCGCGGAAAAATGGCCGGCGCATTTCGTCTTCATCGCCACCGCCGGTCACGAGATCGGGCATGGCGGCATGGAGCTGTTCTTGAAAGATGGCGCGCCGGCGCCAAAGGAGACGCTGGCCTGGATTCATTTCGGCTCGTCGAACGCCTGCTACGCCTTTGCGGAAGGCACCCGCACCGAGCGGCCCGAGCAGGAGCGCTATCTCGTGCTGAGCAAATCAGCCGTCAAGCTGACCGACGAGGCCTTTGCCAAGGTCGACGCAAAGCGACTGGTGACGGAGAAGCAGGCGGTCGGTGAGCTCCGCGACGTGCATGCGGCGGGCTACGCCAACTTCCTCGGCATGGCCGGCCGCCATCAAACTTTCCACACGCCGGCGGACGATCTCGGTGCGACTGGGCCCGAAATCCTCGAGCCGGTCGCCCGCGCCTTCGTCGATGCTGCGCGAAAGATCGTCGAACGCGGCGACGCCGCGTTCAGATAAGCATGATGGAGTTAAGTTCGATCGGCTGTCCAGGTGTCACCTCTCCCTTCGGGAGAGGTGTTCGGAGTTCTTGGCCGGCATCGATTTAACCTAACCAAAATTCCGCGTTTAGCCTCAGTTCTGATAGTAGTAATTGCGCGGCTGATAATACTGCCGGGGCTGCTGCTGATAGTAGCCCTGCTGGCCATAGCCCTGGTCGTAAGAGGGCTGCGGTTGCGGCAGCTGCTGGTAGACCTGCGTGCCATAGGGGCGGTTGATCGGGCGTGGTGCCGGATAGCGCGCGCCGGTGTCGCTGCCGTCGGCCGGATAGATGTAATTGTCGTCCTGCGGCATGTAGCGGCGGGCGGGCTGGACCGGCGGCGTCAGGTTCACGGGATCGCCAGTGGTGGCGTACTGCTCCTCGCCCGGCTGCTGCGCGCGGGCGACGGCATTGGCGTTGCGGCCGCGTGGATTGCGCGCGAGCGCCACCTGTGCCGAGCCGGTCAGCGTCACCGTGGTGTTGAGCACGCCCTGCTCCTGCACCAGCGCGTAGAGCGTCGAGGCATTCTGGCGCGACAGCCGCACGCAGCCATGCGACGCCGGCGTGCCGAGCCGGCCGACGGAGTCGGTGCCGTGGATGGCGTGCCCGACCTTGGTGAAGAAGATCGAGTGCGGCATCGGCGCATCGTCGAATTCCTTGGAGAAGTGATCCTCTTCCATGCGGAAGGCGCGGAACGAACCGGCCGGTGTCTCGCGCGAGGGGATGCCGGTCGAGACCGGCCAGTGATAGCGCGTGACGCCGTCGACCACGACGGTCATCTGCTGATTGTCCTTGTCGACGGTAATGTCGACCTTGGCCTGCGCGGTGCCCGCGCTCAAAAGCATCAAGGAGGTGAACGCAATGAAAAAGGAACGCATCTGACTTTTGGCCTCCGGCCTGTTCACGCTCAAGCATGATCCGGAAAAGTGTGGAGCGGTTTTCCGAAAAGATCAGGCTCAAGCAAGTACGCCGCGGCTCTCCGTCGCCCGGCTTGCACTATGCTCGCAATCCGGCTTTCGTTCCAGCGGCCTGCCGGCCCATCGTTAACGTGATGCCGGGCGTAAGCAAGGCCGCCTGCTGCCGCGCATGTCCCGGCGGCGCTGACATTTTCGCGAGCGGGGCGCCCGTTCACGCAGCCGACAATTCGACACAAAGGCGCAACCATTTGGCCGTCCCGGGCGTTGAGTGTTACCTGCCTCGACAGGCGGCTTTCGCCGCCGTTTACCCTTGGGACTGAAGATGAACAAAGCCCGTGTTACCGCCGCCGCCCTGTCGGCCGGCTTGCCCGTCCGCCTGCTGTTCGCAGCCGCCGCCATCCTTCTTGCCCTGGCTTGCGTGCCGCAACCTGGCCACGCCCAGGGCATCGTCCGCGGTGCCCAGGAAGGCTCGTACGAAGGCAACCGCATTGCCGGACCCGTAGGTGGCGCGGTCGGCGGCGTCGTCGGCGCCGGTGTCGGTGGCGCCGTTGGTGCCGTCGACGGCATCCTGGGCATTCCCTATCACGGCCACCGTCATTGCCGCGGCTATTACGACGGCTACCACCACTTCCGCTGCTACCGGTGAACCCGCCACCGAATTACGGTGACAGTGCTGGACTGCACCCCTGAAGTGAGACACGGCAATTCCCGTGACAGTGCAGTTGCCTCCCGTACTTGCCCGGAGGCTGGATATCAGCAGGGCTTCCGCGCGCCGCCTGCGGCGATTGGCGGTCGCCGCTTCCGAATGGCCACGATGGCATAATGCCACTGTTTTGCCCGACGAGTCAAAAGATGTTCGTAAAATTCGAAATTGGTGCGGGCCTTGGATCGCGCCCGGCTGACGGCATGTCTGGCCGCGAAAACCACCCCGCGCCGCAGATGCTGCGGTGCTTGCCTGTTTGCTTCTGATTTGCGCGACGCGGCAATGACTTGACGGAGCGGGCCCTGTGCCGGCCGGTAGCCGTGGTTCTACTGTGCATGGGGTTGTTTTTCATTTTTTTGCAGAGAGCCGTCCGTCGCCCGGATTTCGCTTCCGCCTTCGCTCTCTGAGCTACGGCGGACAAGTCGCTCCATCCGGGCGACGCTGTCCGTCAATTCTTTAGCCGATACCCCGTCTTGAAAATCCACCAGATCACGGCGAGGCAGATCACCAGGAACGCCAGCGTCATGCCGATGCTGACGGACACGCTGACATCGGCGATCTCGTAAAAGCTCCAGCGGAAGCCCGAGATCAGATAGACGACCGGATTGAGCAGCGCCACATTGCGCCAGGTCGGCGGCAGCATGTCGATCGAATAGAAGCTGCCGCCGAGGAAGGTCAGCGGCGTCACCACCAGCATCGGGATCATCTGGAGCTTCTCGAAACCATCGGCCCAGATGCCGATGATGAAGCCGAACAGGCTGAAGGTAAGAGCTGTCAGCACCAGGAAGGTCAGCATCCAGACCGGATGATGGATCTGGAGCGGCACGAACAGCCCAGCGGTGGCGAGAATGATCAGGCCGAGGACGATCGACTTGGTCGCGGCGGCGCCGACATAGCCGAGCACGATCTCGAAATAGGAAATCGGTGCCGACAGGATCTCGTAGATCGTGCCGGTGAATTTCGGGAAGTAGATGCCGAAGGACGCGTTGGCGATGCTCTGCGTCAGCACCGAGAGCATGATCAGGCCCGGCACGATGAAGGTGCCGTAGCTGACGCCCTCGACCTGGCTGATGCGCGACCCGATCGCGGCGCCAAACACCACGAAATAGAGCGAGGTCGAGACCACCGGCGAGACGATGCTTTGCAGCAGCGTGCGCCAGGTGCGCGCCATTTCGAACAGATAGATGGCGCGGATGGCGCGGTGGTTCATGACGTCCTCACGAGATCGACGAAGATGTCCTCGAGCGACGATTGCGTCGTGTCGAGATCGTTGAAGCGGATGCCGGCGTTGCGCAGGTCGCTGAGCAGGCTGGTGATGCCGGTGCGCTCGCCCTTGGTGTCGTAGTCGTAGATCAGTGTCGCGCCGCTGTCGCAGAGGTCGAGCTCGTAATGGCTGAGGCTCTCCGGCAGCGCGCCGAGCTTGCCCTGCAAGTGCAGCGTCAGCCGCTTCTTGCCGAGCTTCTGCATCAACGTCGCCTTGTCCTCGATCAGCACGATCTCGCCCTTGTTGATGACGCCGATGCGGTCGGCCATCTCCTCGGCTTCCTCGATGTAATGCGTGGTGAGGATGATGGTGACGCCGGACTGTTGAAGCGTGCGCACCACCTCCCACATGCCCTTGCGCAGTTCGACGTCGACGCCGGCGGTCGGCTCGTCCAGGAACAGGATCTGCGGCTCGTGCGACAGCGCCTTTGCGATCATCACGCGGCGCTTCATGCCGCCGGAGAGCGTGATGATCTTGCTGTCCTTCTTGTCCCAGAGCGAGAGATCCTTCAGCACCTTCTCGATATGGGCCGGGTTCTTCGGCTTGCCGAACAGGCCGCGGGAGAAGCTCACGGTGGCCCACACGCTCTCGAAGGCGTCGGTGTGCAATTCCTGCGGCACGAGGCCGATCAGCGAGCGCGCCTTGCGGTAGGAGGCCTGGATATCCTCCCCGCCGACCAGGACCTTGCCCTCGCTCGGGTTGGCGATGCCGCAGATGATCGAGATCAGCGTGGTCTTGCCGGCCCCGTTGGGGCCGAGCAGCGCAAAGATCTCGCCGCGCTGGATGTCGAGATTGACGTTCTTGAGCGCCTTGAAGCCGGACCCATAGGTCTTCGACAGATTGGCGACGGAGATGATGGAGGACATGGTGGCCGGTGGGGATGGGGAGGGGACGCGCAGGTGCCCGCGCCCTGGCGGGCGGGGACCGCGGAGCCCTGAAATAGGAACGCCCTTGCCCGGTCGCAATTGGCGAGAGAAAAATCGTCTCAAAACAGGCACTTCAGGGGCCAGTTCCGGGCAACTGTTGCGCGATGGTCACGGGTTGCGGCTAAGATTGTCGCTCACGCGGCTCTTTGTTGCGTCTGCGAGCAGGCCGTGGCTACGATTCCGGCCAATCGCGAAGCGTTTGTTCCCAGGGAAAAGATCGATGAGACCGAACGGCCGTCACACCGCCGGCGCCAGCCAATTGTCCACTCTCCGGGTTTGGGCGACCTGCCTGCTCCTGCTGTCAGCTGTCGCCATCAGCCCGGGCCCCGCCAAGGCGGCGCCGAGCCAAGCGGCCGCGACGACCCATGTCTACCTGCTGCGCGGCGTGCTCAACATCTTCTCGCTCGGGCTCGACACCATCGGCGCCCGGCTCGAGGCGCAGGGCATCCCGGTGACGGTCGCGAACTTCGTGTCCTGGTCCTCGCTCGCCGATGAAGCCGCGACCGCCTACAGGGCTGGCCGCCTCAAGACCATCATCCTGGTTGGCCATTCCTCTGGTGCGACCGCGCTGCCCGACATGATCGCCAAGCTCAACCAGCTCGGCGTTCCCGTGAAGCTCGCGATCGGCCTCGATTCCGTGTTCAAGACCAGGCTGTCGACCGGAGCCGAGCGCTACATCAACATCTATATCGGCGACGGGCCCGGGGAGCCGGTGCGGGCTGCCTCCGGTCTGCGCGGCAGGCTCGACAATGTCGACGTGCGCGGCAGCGGCGTCGGCCACATCACCATCGACAAGAATGAGGCGATCCAGCGCCGCGTCATCGCCGAGATCGACGCCGCGATCGCACGTTCGCGCGGTCCGGCACCGGTTGCCGAACCCGGCGCGCTGCGGCCTGCGCGCGCGGCGGCAGCGACCGCGCCGGGGCGCTGAGCCGTTCCGGTCTCCGTCTCGTTACGCGAGGAAGGCGCGAATGCTCTTCGCGATTTCCCGCGCATGCGTCTCCAGCGCGAAATGGCCGGTGTCGAAGAATTTGACCACGGCGTTCGGATTGTCGCGTTTGAACGCTTCGGCGCCCGGCGGGATGAAGAACGGATCGTTCTTGCCCCACACCGCGAGGAACGGCGGCTTGACTGATGAAGCATGGAGCAGGGCGAACGCGGATCGGCGTTTGGCCGGCGAGAGAGATGACCACGACTCGATCCTCGAGCCCGGCTTCTGGATGACGGCCCTGGTCGCATTTCTGCCGACAGTGGCGGGTTGCCTCTATCTCTTCCTGACCCAGGGCTGAGGCCTGCATCGCGATGCATTCACGATATGCGGTGACGTGGTCCGCGACCTTGACGCTGTTGCTCGCGGGATGCGCGTCGAATGTCAATCTTCCGCCCGTCTATCAGCCTTCGCGCCCGCCCAGCGCCAAGGCCGTGCAGGAAGGCGTCAAGAAGGGCGCCACCGAGGCCAAGCTGACCGGCGGCCTCGAAATATCTGTCGTGCGTCACACCGACCACGGACCGGGATCGTATTTCGTTTGCCTGAAGCAGACGGGCTCGACGGCGGCCGGACGGCCAGTCTATTCGGTCTTCTTCGACAATGATGACTACAAGGGAATCCAGAGTTCCGTGCTAACCGATGCGTGCGAAGCCGAACCATCGCTTCCGTTCAAATGAGGCCTCGATGCCCGTCGCCGGCCCGGTTCCGTGCCCCAAAATCCACCCAATCGGTGGTCACTAAGCCCGGCGGGGGAGGCCACTGCCTCCTGTGGTGGGACTGCGGGACTTGATGATTGATCCAAGGCGAGTTGTGGTGCTGGCAGCGGTCGTGCTGCTCGCCTTGATTTCCGGCATGGCTGCGGCTTCGCCCGCCAAGCCGAAGCCGGCGGCGGTCCCGGCGGTTGTGCCGCCACCTCCGCCGGCCGAGCCGCTGCCGCCACCGAAAATCTACCTGTTTCGTGGCGCGATGGGGCCGTTCTTCTCGACCGGCATGGACCGGCTCGGCGACAAGCTGACGGCGGCCGGTTTTTCGGCCGACGTCTACGAATTTACGATCTGCCGATGGATCGGCGATCGTGCCATCGCGAGCTACAAGGAGACGCCGGCGCCGATCGTATTGATCGGCCATTCCATGGGCGGGCTGTGCTCGGTCCTGATCTCCGAGATGGCGGCCAAGGAGAATGTCCCGATCAGCCTCGTCATCACCATCGATCCCGCGCATGCGACCGATGACGTGCCGCTCAATGTCGAGCGCTTCATCAACATCTTCCTCTCCGACAGCGTGCTCGGTGGCGGCAATGTGGTGGCGGTGCCGGGCTTCCGCGGCCATTATGCGAGCTATGACCTCAAGGAGAACTCGCGGGTTTCCCACATCAACATCGAGAAGTCCGACGACATCCATCGCCAGATTCTTGACATGGTGACGCAGTTGCCGCGCATTCAGCCGCAGGCCCAAGGCGATATCGTGCCGCTGCGCTATCTCGTGCCGGCGGACACGCTGGTCGAATTGTGGGATAGCGGCGTGCGGTTGTCGGTCCGCCGCGGCGACACCATGGCGAGCATCGCTGCCGCCAATCGCGTGCCGCTGTGGGCACTCGCGCAGAGCAACTCGCTGGCCGAGAACGCGACGCTCACTCCGGGCCAGTCCATCATCGTTCCGCGGCACCTGACACCGCCGGAGCCGGCCGCGGCCATGGCGACGCCGGCAACGCCGAGCCGGCGCTAGACTCTCGGGAGCAAGAGGCTTGGAATGCTCCGCCGACAGTACCCTTCCGAGTGCTGTCGGGCTTAGCCCGTCATCCGCGCATCTGCTGCCGAGGCAGCCGTCTTGGTGGTGAGTTCGCCAATGACGATCGCGCCGTGGCGGTTGCTCGGCTCGCCGGGCGATAGGGCGCGGACAGAAGCATCAGAAACAGTGCTCTTTCGGCAGCATATTTGGCTGCGGGTCGACCGTTTTCCAATCCGTCCATGACGAGGCGCCCTTCCGTCGTGCATAGACGCCAACGCCACGCCCTTCGGCCGCATTTCTTCAAGAACACTTCGAAAGTCGGGAATTCGTCGGGCATTAGATTGGCCTTGGCTGTATGCTACCGGCGGCGGAGTTGCGTTCCTGATCGTCCCGACTTGAGCTTGGAAGCTCAACGGGAACGTCGAGGCAGCGATGTTCTCCAACGCCGACCGTTCCTCCGCCAGCCGCCGCTCAATGAAATGCCGCTCGAACTCCGTCAGCTCGGTCTTGAGCAACCGGTGGTAACGGCTGATGTTGTTGCGGTGCGCACGCAACAGGGCCAGGTTTTCGTCCATCATCGTGATCATCCGTTTGAACAGTCGGTCTGCTAGGCTGCGAGCCCGGCACGTGAGGTCGATTTCAAGCGCGCAGGCTTGCCGCCGGGGGGTCCCTTCGGGTGGTGGTCCAACGTGGCGAGCGCGTCGAGAATCTCGTCGATGGTTACGATTCTGTTCGAACCGGGCAGTTCTCTGAGCGCCGGATTTGACGCAACGCTGGCCGCGTCCGAAGCCCAGGACGCGAGGATTGCACGCTTCTCGGCGATCGAAATCGTCGGATCCTGGACGACATCGCGGGGATGATCATAGACAGAGCCAGGATGCAATATCGCATTGAGGTCGATAACGTTGTCGGCATCGTGGATCATGAGAGGTCCTCCTTCTCCTTTCGTTAGAAGCCTCTGGATTGAGTTCGGGTCGCAGTCGCAGGCAGGTAGCTCCCGCCCGGGCACCGGGCGGGAAGCACTAGCCTCCGACAGGCGAGAATTTACGCGGCGGCTTTGCCTTCGAGCTGATGCACATTGCCGCTCAATGCGCCGTTGATGGCGATTCGCCGCGGCTTCATGGCCTCGGGGATTTCCCGGACCAGCTCAATCTTCAGCAGACCGTTCTCGAACGCGGCGCCCTTCACCTGAACATAGTCAGCGAGGTTGAATTGCCGCTTGAAGGGCCGTGCGGAAATGCCGTGATAGAGATATTCGCGTTCGGCCTTGTCCGCCTTGTTGCCCTCGACGATGACCGCATTCTGCTCGGCAGTCACCGAGATCTCGTCGGGTGAAAAGCCGGCAACGGCAAGCGAAATCTGATAACGATCCTCGCTGACGCGTTCGATGTTGTAGGGGGGATAGTTGTCCTCGCCAGCACGCTGCGCTGTTTCAGCGAGGTCAAAGAGGCGGTCGAAGCCAATGGTCGAGCGCCACAGGGGGGAGAAGTCGTAAGTGCGCATAGCCAGATCCTCCAAAGAGCAAAATGGATACAGCGACACCGGACACGACCGGTGCCCGTCTCAGCTGTCCCCAACCCTTCAGGCGTCGGGGACACCACCTCTCGGCGGCAGCAAAAAAATAAAAAAACACGGTTTTGGTTTCAAGAGGGGAGCCGAAAATTTTTTAGAGCCTGCCTGGCTTGGTCCAGGAGGGGACCGCCTCCTCGTCCCGCTTGAGAGGTGACTCGGCGCGCACCCGCCTATCACCATCTCAGCGCGAGCGATGCTCATCGGGTTCCCGTAGGAGCGGAGATGAGATGAACTACACGTTCGACCCGTGGATCGCGTCGATCACGGCGTCGGTTACTTCCTTCGTCGTCGCCTTGCCGCCCACATCGGGCGTCAGCACGCCGGCCGCGCAAACGCGTTCGACCGCCTTCATCAACCGCGCGGCGGCGTCCTTCTCGCCGAGATGCTCGAGCATCTGCACGCCGGTCCAGAACGTCGCCACCGGGTTCGCGATGCCCTTGCCGGTGATGTCGAAGGCCGACCCATGGATCGGCTCGAACATCGAGGGGAAGCGGCGCTGCGGATCGATGTTGCCGGTCGGCGCCACGCCGAGGCTTCCCGCGAGCACGCCGGCGAGATCGGAGAGGATGTCGGCGTGGAGGTTGGTCGCAACGATGGTGTCGAGGCTCTTTGGATGCAGCGTCATCCGCACCGTCATGGCGTCGACCAGCATCTTGTCCCAGGTGACGTCGGGGAATTCGGTCGCGACTTCGGCTGCGATCTCGTCCCACATCACCATGCCATGGCGCTGCGCGTTCGACTTGGTCACCACGGTCAGGAATTTGCGCGGGCGCGACTGCGCGAGCTGGAACGCATAGCGCATGATGCGCGTCACGCCGACGCGGGTGAACACGGCGACCTCGGTGCCGACCTCTTCCGGCAGGCCCCTGTGGGCGCGTCCGCCCATGCCGGCATATTCGCCTTCGGAATTCTCGCGCACGATCACCCAGTCGAGATCGCCGACGCCGACATTGCGCAGCGGCGAAGAGACACCCGGCAAGATCTTGGTCGGCCGCACGTTGGCGTATTGGTCAAAGCCTTGGCAGATCGGCAGGCGCAAGCCCCATAGCGTGATGTGGTCGGGCACGTCGGGCGCCCCGACCGCACCGAAATAGATCGCGTCGAACTTCTTCAGCTCAGAAAGGCCGTCCGCCGGCATCATCACGCCGTGCTTCTTGTAATAGTCCGAGCCCCAGTCGAAGGTCTTGATGGCAAAGGCGATGTCGCCGCTGCGCTTGGCGAGCGCCTCCAGCACGCGAACGCCGGCCGAGATCACCTCGGGGCCGATGCCGTCGGCTGGGATTGCTGCAATCGAATGGGTGCGCATGGGAAAGCTCCGTTTGAAAGTTCAGTGGGACTGCGGGACGGGTTCGACGGGCGCGGTCTGCGCCCGCGACAATAGCAGGGTCAAGACCGCGGAGAGAACGAGCAGGCCGCTGACGAAATAGAGCCCGCCGACAAAACTGCCGGTCTGGTCCTTGATCCAGCCGATCATGGCGGGACCGACGAAGCCGCCGAGATTGCCGATCGAATTGATGGTGGCGATGCCGGCCGCAGCCGCCGGGCCCGAGAGGAATAGCGTCGGCATGCTCCACAGCGGCGGTTTTGCCGAAGAGATGCCGATATTCACGAGCGTCAGTGCGACCAGCACCGCGACGACACCAGCTGCGAGGCCGGCATAGGCGAGCCCGGCCGCGGCGACCAGGCAGGCCCACACGACATGCCAGGTGCGCTCGCCGGTGCGGTCCGAGTGCCGCGCCCACAGCACCATGGCGACGACGGCCGCCGTTGCCGGCAACGCATTGAGGAAGCCGACCTGGAGCGTCGATAGTCCAAATTGCTTGATGATCTGCGGCGCCCAGACGCCGAGCGTGTAGAGACCGGCCGAGGTGCCGAAATAGATCAGCGACAGCGCGAGCACGCGCGGATCAGCGAGCCCGCGCCAGATGCTGTGGCTCGCGGTCGCGGCCTTGCTGGTGGTCTCGTCATTCATGGTCTCGACCAGCCAGCGGCGCTCGTCATCGGCGAGCCACTTTGCTTTCTCCGGCCGGTCGGTGAGGAACGCCAGCACCACGAAGCCTAGCAGCACGGCCGGCAGCGCTTCCAGCGCGAACAGCCACTGCCAGCCCTTGATGCCGGCGAGGCCGTCCATCTCCAGCAGCGCGCCTGAGACCGGAGAACCCAGCACGGTCGAGAGTGGGGCGGCTGCCATGAACAGCGCGGTCACGGCAGCGCGCTGGCGCGCCGGGAACCAGTAGGAGAGATAGAGGATGATGCCGGGAAAGAAGCCGGCTTCAGCGACACCAAGCAGGAAGCGCAGGATGTAGAAGCTGGTCGGCCCTTGCACGAACGCCATCGTGGCCGAGACGAGACCCCAACTGATCATCACCCGTGCGATCCAGATCCGCGCGCCGACCTTGTGCAGGATGATGTTGGAGGGCACCTCGAACAGGAAGTAGCCCCAGAAGAAGATGCCGGCGCCAAAACCGTAGACGGTCGGCGACAGGCCGATGTCCTTGTTCATCGTCAGCGAGGCGAAGCCGATATTGACGCGGTCGATGAAGGCCACGAAGTAGAGCAGCATGATGAAAGGAACGATGCGCCAGGTGATCTTGCGCAGCACGCGCGTCTGAATCTCGCTCGCCACTCTGCCCCCCCTGAAACCCAATTTTCGTTGTCTGGCGGCGAGCCTAGGCGGAGACGGGAGGCGGACTCAATTGGCGCTGGTTTATACAAAAAAATGATATAATCGTCGCGAGACGAGAGGATTTGCGAATGGAATTGCATCAACTTCGATGCTTCGTGGCGGCGGCCGAGCAGCTGCATTTCGGCCGTGCTGCGCAGCATCTCCAGATGCTGCCGTCCGCGCTCGGCCGCCAGATCAGGCTGCTGGAGGAGGATCTGGGAACGCGGCTGTTCGCGCGTACGACCCGCGCGGTGTCGCTGACCGACGACGGCACGACGCTGCTGCGCGATGCCCGCGCCATCCTCGCCAGGGTCGAGGCGGTCGAGAGCAACTTGCGCAACCGCTCCCGCGCAGGCGTCGCGCGACGGCTCCGGGTCGGTGCGATCGACAGCGCGGCGGCCGGCCTGTTGCCGCCGCTCTTGCGTGACTTCCGCGCAAAACATCCCGAGGTCGCGGTCCAGCTTCTTGAGGACAAGACCGTCCGGCTGCTGCCAAAAATCCTGACCGGCGCGCTTGATCTTGCCTTCGTCCGCCCGCCCGACCGGCCGGACAAGCGGCTCGAATTTCGCCCTCTGCTTCAGGAGACCGCGATCGTAGCCTTTCCGCAACGCCACGCACTCGCGGCGCGAAAATCCATCACGCTGGCCGATATCGCCGACGAGCCCATGCTGGTGCCGGATCGCCGCTCGCGACCGCACAGCCACGACCTCACGGTCAAACTGTTCGAGCAGGCTGGGCTGACGCCGCTCATCGTGCAGGTCGCCGACGAGAAGCAGACCATCATCCATCTGGTCGCAACCAAGCTCGGGGTTGCCATCGTGCCGCGCTGGACCACGCGGATGGCCGTCTCCGGCGTGCGCTTCGTGTCGCTCCGACTGAGGCAGAGCGGCCCGGTCGGCCGGTTGCCGCTGGCGGCGGCCTGGCTGCGCGGCTCGCGGGATCCCGCCCGCGATGCCATGCTGGCGGTGCTGGAGGCGCGCCTGCGCAGCTATGCGCGAGAGGCGTGAGGCGCTATGACATCGGCTTGGCAAGAAAGTGGGATGCGATGACTGCACAGAAAGCTTCGAACGATTTGAGGGTGGCCATCGCAGGACTGGGCTCGATCGGCAGCAAGATCGCGACCGCCCTGGATCAGGGCATCGAGGGGTTGGTACTCTCCGCCGTGGCCGTGCGCGATCCCGCCAAGCATCGGGCATTCCTCAACGGCCTGCGTCGTGCGCCACAGGTGTTGCCGATCGATCGGCTCGGCGACGCCGCCGATATCGTGGTCGAGTGCGCGCCGAGCAGCCAGCTGCGTGCGATCGTCGAGCCTGCGGTGAAACGCAGGAAGTCCGCGGTCGTCGTTAGCGTCGGCGGCCTGCTCGACAATTTTGATCTGGTCGATCTCGCCCGGGCCAATGGCGGCCGCATCATTGTGCCGACTGGCGCGCTGATCGGGCTCGACGCGGTCAATGCGGCTGCGGTCGGTACCATTCATTCGGTAAAGATGGTGACGCGCAAGCCGATCGACGGGCTGAAGGGTGCGCCGTTCATCGTTCAGAACAACATCGACATCGACAATCTGCGCGAACCGCTAAAACTGTTCGAGGGCAGCGCGCGTGAAGCGGCGAAGGGCTTTCCGGCGAACGTCAACGTCGCGGTCGCGCTGTCGCTGGCGGGCATCGGGCCCGATCGCACCCACATGCAGGTTTGGGCCGACCCGACCGTGACGCGCAACGTGCATCGCATCGAGGTCGAGGCGGATTCGGCACGATTCTCGATGGGCATCGAGAACATCCCATCCGAAAATCCCAAGACCGGGATCATCACCGCACTGTCCGTGATCGCGCTGCTTCGCAAGCAGCGCGCCACGCTGTGTGTGGGGACGTAACTCTTAGGCCCCCGTCACGCGCCAGATCACGTTGCCGACGTCGTCGGCCATCAGCAGCGACTTCTTGTCGGGGCCGATCACGACACCGACCGGGCGGCCGTAGGATTCCTTCTCGTCGGGTGCCAGGAAGCCCGACAGGATGTCGCGACCGGGGCCGGAGGGCTTGCCGTTCTCGAACGGGATGAACACCAGCTTGTAGCCGGAGAGCTTGCTGCGATTCCACGAGCCGTGCTGGCCGATCACCATGCCGTCTGGGAAGCCCGGCAGCGTGCCTGATGGCATCCAGCACAGGCCGAGCGAGGCGGTGTGGCCGCCGAGCGCGTAGTCCGGCGTCAGTGCCTTGGCGACCATCGCCGCATCCTGCGGCACGCGGTCGTCGACCGTCTTGCCCCAGTAGCAATAGGGCCAGCCATAGAAGCCGCCGTCGCGCACCGAGGTCAGATAATCCGGCGGAGTCTCGTCGCCGAGACCGTCACGCTCGTTGACGACGGTCCAGAGCACGTTCGTATTCGGCTCCCAGGCGAGGCCAACCGGATTGCGCAGGCCCGCACCAAAAATGCGATGCGTGCCGGCTGCGAGATCGAGCTCGTAGACGGCGGCGCGGCCTTCCTCGACCTCCATGCCCATTTCAGCGATGTTGCTGAGCGAGCCCACGCCGGCATAGAGCTTCTTGCCATCGGGGCTCGCGAGCAGGCTGCGCGTCCAATGGCCGCTCGGCTTGAACGTGGTGAGCCGCTTGCCCGGCGCGACGATATTGTCCGCGCCCGCGACATAGGGAAACGCCATCACGCCATCGGTGTTGCCGACATAGAAGGTGTCGCCGACCAGCGCCATGCCGAACGGCTGGTTCAGATTCTCCATGAACGCGCCGCGCACCTCGGCAACGCCGTCGCCGTCCTTGTCCCGCAACAGCGTGATGCGGTTGGCGGACACGCCGAGCGCCGCGGCGCGCCGCATGGTTGCCTGCATCGCATAGTGGAACACCGTGCGCGGGGGGCCGGCGACCTGCGTCGCTTCGGCGATCAGCACGTCGCCGTTGGGCAGCACCTCGATCCAGCGCGGATGGTCGAGGTTGGTCGCGAAGGCGTTGACCTTGAGCCCGGGCGCGACGGTCGGCTTCTGCCCTTCGCTCCAGCCGCGCGCCGTCGGCATTTTCAAGGTCGGGATCGCGCCTTGCGGCTTCGCCTCGGGAATAGACGGGGCTTCGCCCCAGGCAGGTGCGGGCTCGGTCCCCGACAGTTTTCGCCATTGCAGCGCGATGCCACCGAGGACCGCGACGAACTGCGCGAAGATGCTGGAAAAGGTCATGAGAAGCCCCTGTCGAACCCTGAAGCACAGTCTAATGCCGGATCACCCAAAACCCCGCGCGGGCTCAGGCCTGATCGTCGACCTCTCCAGATCCACGATGGATGTCGTCGTGCCTCGTTGCGCGCGCATCCAACTGGGTGGCGGTAAAAAGGTCAACCTGTGCAGGACTGGATCGGGACGTTTATGACGCAGATGGCAGCACGCTGAATTTGCATGGCAAGGATGCGACCGTGCGCGCGCAAGACTCTCGGTGTCGTCCCGGCGAAGGCCGGGACCCATACCGCGGGATCCATCGGTTTGCAGTCGGTCGGAGTACCGAACGACTATCTTCGCCAAACCACTCCCCGGGGTTATGGGTCCCGGCCTTCGCCGGGACGACACCGAGGGATGTGGCGACTCGTTACCTCACCGCGGCGACAGGAACGGAATGATCATCGGCACGCGGCGGCAATAGGCACCGTAGGCGTCTTCGCCGAGCTCCTTCGACAGGAACACCTCTTCCATCCGGCCTTTCTGCCACATGCCGAGCGAGATCAGGATCGCGCCGAGGATCGCGGTCACGGTGCCGACCGCGATGCCGGTGACGAGCATGCCGGCGATCAGGCCGGTGTAGATCGGATGGCGCACGATACCGTACGGGCCGGTGTCGATGACGCGGTGGTCTTCCTTGTGGGTGATGGTGTTGGACCAGAATTGTCCGAGATGCAGCCGGCCCCACCAGGTGAAGGAGATGCCGGCGAGCACGATCAGGGCTGCGATGTAGACACCGGTGTTGCCGAATACCCAGAGCGGCTTCTCGCCGAGCACTTCCGCGGTCCACGGCGTGAACAGGATGCCGCCGACCAGGATCGGCAGGCGATAGCGGGTCGAGTCCAGCGTCATCACCTGCTTCTGGGTGCGGCCCTGCCAGAACGAGGCACCGACCCAGCTGGCGAGCCAGGCGAGCCAGATCAAGGCGAGCAGTTGCGTCGGCCAGGTCGTGGTCCAGCCACCCCAGGCGACAGAGAGAAGCTTGCTGAAATCAAATGACATGCGGAAAGGTTCTTTGGGTTGGGGGAGCAGATCAGCTCGCGCGCGACGACAGCGCGTGATGCTCGATGGCGCCGGAGGCAGGCAGCCCGCCGCGGGCGAGCAGATGGGTGATGGTTTCGCGCAAGACCGGCTCGATCGGGCGCGGCGAATAACCGAGCTCGGTACGCGCCTTGCCGATCGAGAGGTCGCTTGCGGCCAGCGCAATGCGCACGCCCTCGGCGGTGCCGTTGGGCGGCCGCCGCGTGACGTGATCGGAGATGTACTCGAGCATGGTCGCCGACAACTCGGCGATCCTGCCCGGCACGACCACCGGAAACTGCCGGCGGCCGCTCATCGCGGACATCATGCGCAGGATCCGGCCGAGCGGCACGCAGTCGCCGCCCAGGATGTAGCGCTGGCCGATGCGGCCGCGCTCCATGGTCAGCACCAGGCCCATGGCGACGTCGCGGACATCGACGAGGTTGACCAGGAAGTTGAGATGCGGCTGCACCTTCTTCTGGAGGAAGTACCAGAGCATCGCGGTCGGCGGCGTCAGATTATGGTCGGCCGGACCGATCGGCATGGTCGGCGTGCCGATCACGAGCGGGAAGCCCGCGGCTGCGGCCTTTGCGGCGTGATGCTCGGCGAGCGACTTCGACCGCGTGTAGGCGCCAGGCATCGCATCGGCCGGCTGAAGCGCCTCTTCGGCGGCAGCGCCGTTGAGGTTCGAATAGGCGAACAGGATCGATTCCGTCGAGCAGTGCAGGAAGCGCGACACGCCGCGCGTCATCGCGGCGGCGAGAACGACCTCGGTACCGCGGAAATTGACGTCGTGGAAGGCGTGCTTGTTTGCGACCCACATCCCGGGCAGGCCGGCGAGGTGATAGACCTGATCGACCCCGGCGATCGCGGCATCGACTGCGGCGCAATCCAGCACCGACCCCTGCACAAACTCAACGTCTGTGTTGGCAGCGGCCGGCGGCCGGACATCGAGGACACGTACCCGCTGCCCACGGGCGCGGAGCGCTTCGACGAGATGCTGTCCGATGAAACCACTGCCACCGGTAACCAGTACGAGAGCCATGAAGAAGGTTTGCTGTTCCGCTTCTGGAAGCTATCGGGTTGAAAGGGAATTGGCCGGAAGAGGCGCGAGAATCGCGGCAAGGTCGCGACGAAAACCCAGTGCAATGTATAATTTTGCCATGACGAACATCGGTCCAAGCAGGAAATGCGTGGGATGGTCGACCATCGACGGCTGCCGCTCCTCAAACACCTTGTGGCCGACGATCTGCGACGCGACGCCAACTCCGATCAGCACCGCAAAAATCGACCACATCATGGCGATCGAGACCCGATTGCCGATTGCCGTTGCGACCGAAAGCAGCACGATCATGGCCGCGAGGATGCCGAGGCCGACCCCGGCGTCCAGCATCAGCCAGTAAACCAGCACCGGCAGGGCTAAAATCACCGCCAGGCTCACCTCGATCCCGAACACCGGGAAATGGACCAGCGTCAGCGGCAGCGTCGCACCGGTGAAGAGCAGAAGAATGCCGACCACATGCATCGCGCAGTTCCAGGGATCGCGGTGGTATTCGACATAATCGGCCAGTTGGCGTTGAAAATAGCCAGCCATCTTGGTCTCTTGCACACGGGGTCGGGGAAGGACGAATAGAGGCTATAGCACCGGATAGGGCAGTGCACAAACCGGCACGATTGTCGCGCAAAACCGCGCTGTCGCGCTGTGAGACAGGTCACAAAACGGTCAAGACTTCAAAGGGTTCCGCCACACGCTGAAGCGCGTGCGCTCAGTGTTTCTTGGCGGGTTTTTTCGCCGCAGGCCCGGCTGCGGCAGCGGGGCGCGCAGGCTCGTCCTCGGGCAATTTGGCAAAGGTCAGGATTTGCAACTGGCCGTTGACCGCCGAGGTCGGCTTGGCGCGGTCCAGGAACTGCTCCTCGCCAAGACCGATCGGCTGAAGCCGCTTGGTCGAGATCTTGAACGTGTTCACCAGCACGTCACGGATCGCGTCCGCCCGGCGCTGGCTCAGGATCGCGTTGGCTTCCCGCGTCTTCTGATTGGACTCGACATGGCCGACGATCAGGAAGGTGTAGGGCAGCAGCGAGGCATGAACCATTGCGTCCGCGATGCGGCCGACGGTCTGATAGGACTCCGGCTGGATGATCGGCGTGTCGGCGTCGAACTGGATCTGGGCGTTGAAGGCCGGCAGCTTGGCGAGGTCGGGCGCGATCAGCGGCCGGTTCACCGGACCCGGATCGTTCTTGATCCTGGCCTTGGCCCGCTCCATCACCTGCTGCTTCAACGCGGGGAGGTCAACCTCGGGCGCTTCCTCGAAATGATTGAGCTTGCCGACGATGTCGTCGCGGGTCGGCGCCGTCTGCGCGCCGGCGGCGCCCGCGAGCAGGGCCAGTCCCAGCGCGATGCCAATTCCAGCAGTGGTATGCTTGACGGCGCGCATCAGCGGTACCCCGCGTCGTCAACGGCCTTCAGGCAGTTGTTGCTGATGCCCTTGGGCGTCGAGATCAGGCAGGGGACCGACTTGCTGGTCTCCTTGGTCGAGCCGCCGCAGACCTTGACGATCTCGCGCTGGCAGGCGTTCGCCACGGTGACGCGCGCGGCGACGCGCTTCTGGATGGCGTCGAAGGCGGTCAAATAGTCGCTCTGGCATTGCTGTGACAGCACGTCCCGGTTGCGGGACAGGCATTCCTTCAGGCGGGTCGAGTCCGGATTGACGCCGCGGCAATTGGCGATGATTTCCGCACCGCAGCTTTTCGCCAGCATCCCGATCGACTCGCCAAAGCTCATCGTCTCCGCCGCCGCAAGCGACGGCATCCCCAATGCAAGCACGATCAGTGTGATGGAGCCCCGGACCATGGCTGCATCTGATACGGGGAAGTTCGCGGTGGTCAAGGGCTGTTCGGACCCGAACCGTCGAGAGTCCGACGAGTGCGGCGAACAGTCCTCACTCCTCGGCGTCGGCGCTGGGAGGAAATTCGATCAGGACGACCGTGTGGTTCCGGAGGCCGTCGGCAAATTCCGGGTCGGCCTTGAGCTGGTCCAATGTCCGCGGCGGAGGAAGCTCGCGGCCGTCCTCGGTCAGCTCCTTCGCATAGAATGCGATCGCCTCGGGCGCATTCTCCAGCGCCTCGTCGAAATCGTCGCCGCCGGAGACGCAGCCGGGCAGGTCGGGAAACCATAGGCCCACGGCATCGTCCGGGCCGGCATCCTCGATGATGGCGATGTAGTGAGGCATGGCGGGGCCGGTATCGCAGAGCTGATGTCGCAGGGCTGGTGTTCCCTGCGGTTGTGCCGCCGGGTTTGCTTCAATTATGACTACCTCATCCGCGGAGGTACGCAATTGAGCAAATTGACTCTGGCCGAAGGCGCCGGCTCGTTCCTGTTTCGGGATGAGGGCGCCGTCCCCTTGCCGCGTACGATTCGGGTCTTCTCGTTTTGCCCCCGATCGAGCAGCCGGCACACACGCGTCATCGTAGCGATGCATGGTGTTGATCGCGCTGCCGCCGCGTTTCGCGATCTTCTGGCGCCTCAGGCCGAACGTAATGGGCAGATCGTGCTGGTTCCGGAGTTCGATCCGGATCATTTCCCGGGCGTCCATGCGTACAATTTCGGCGGGGTGCGGCTGCCGCCGCCGGACAGCACGGTCTTGCCGCGCGATCATTGGAATTTCGGAGTGGTCGACCGGTTGTTTCATCATGTTCGACATGCGATCGGGTCCAGCCGGGGGACCTTCGGCCTGTTCGGCAACTCCGCGGGCGCCCAATTTGTCCTGCGCTATCTTGCGCTCAACGAGGCCGCTTGCGTTGATCTGGCGGTCGCTGCCAATTGCGGCGTCTACATGCTGCCGAACCTCACTGCAGAGTATCCGAGCGGCATGGGAGGGATTGGCCTCAGCGCAGACGATCTGCGCAGGTATCTAGGGCGTCCGCTTGTGATCCTGCTCGGTGATGCTGATAACGACCCTGCCGCCCCCGACTTGCCTCGCTGGGATGAGGCCATGGCTCAAGGGCCTCATCGTCTTGCGCGCGGCCTCTGGCATTTCGAGCATTGCACGAAACTGGCCAAAGGCCTTGGTATGGAGCTGGGCTGGCGACTCGAAATCGCGCTTGGTGCCGGGCATGTCGATCAGCGGATCTACGACCAGGGCGCCAACATCCTCAGCGACTGAGTCATGCGTGAGGGCCAGCTCACGCCCGCTGTACAAAACTGTCCACGACCTTCTTCTCGCCGGCCTTGTCGAAGGCGATGGTCAGCTTGTTGCCGTCGATCTTGGTGACGCGGCCGTAGCCGAACTTCTGGTGGAAGACGCGGTCGGAGAGTGCGAATTCCGAGGTCGTGCCGGTGGATTTGGCGACCAGCTCGCCCTCGATCGTCATCGGCCCGCGGCGGCGCGAGGAGAAGCTGCCGAAATCGGGCCCGGCCGACGAGGAGGACGAGAACGTCGAAGCCTCTTCCTCAAAGCCACTTCTGCCGCCGCCATTGCGACCAGCGCCGCGGTTGCGGTTGGCCTGCGCCCGCTGCCAGCCGGGTGTCGAATAGCTGGACCCGAACGCCTCCATGTCGTCGAAGCGCGAGGCGCCATAACCGCCGGTGCCGCCCCAGGCCGAGCCGCCCTTGGATTCCGTGATCTCGACATTGGCCGCCGGCAATTCGTCGAGGAAGCGCGACGGGATCGTGGTCGACCAGGTGCCATGGATCCGCCGGTTGGTGGCAAAATAGATTTTTGCGCGGCGCCTCGCGCGGGTGAGGCCGACATGGCCGAGGCGGCGCTCTTCCTCCAGCCCCGCGCGCCCCTGTTCGTCCAGCGTGCGCTGGCTCGGGAACAGGCCTTCCTCCCAGCCGGGCAGGAACACGTTGTCGAATTCGAGCCCCTTGGCCGAATGCAGCGTCATCAGCGACACCGCGTCGTCCTCGGCGCCACCGTCGCGGTCCATCACCAGTGAGATGTGCTCGAGGAAACCTTGCAGGTTCTCGAACTCCTCCATCGAGCGCACCAGCTCCTTGAGGTTTTCGAGACGGCCGGCGGCATCCGCCGAACGGTCCTTCTGCCACATCTCGGTATAGCCGCTTTCGTCGAGCACGATCTGGGCGAGATCGGTGTGCGCGGTGACTTCGCGCTGGGCGCGCCAGCGGTCGAATTGGGTGATGAGATCGCGCAGCGAGCCGCGCGCCTTCGGCTTCAGCTCGTCGGTCTCGACCACGGCGCGCGCCGCCTCGAACAGCGGAATGCGGCGCTTGCGGGCGTGGTCGTGCAGCATCTGCACGGTGGCGTCGCCAAGCCCGCGCTTCGGCGTGTTGACGATGCGCTCGAAGGCGAGGTCGTCGGCCGGTGAATTGATGACGCGCAGATATGCCAGCGCGTCGCGGATTTCGGCGCGCTCATAGAAGCGCGGGCCGCCGATCACGCGGTAGGGCAGGCCGAGCGTGACGAAGCGGTCTTCGAACTCGCGCATCTGGTAGGAGGCGCGCACGAGAATGGCGATCTCGTTAAGCTTGTCGCCCTGGCGCTGGATCTGCTCGATCTCCTCGCCGATGCCGCGGGCTTCCTCCTCCGAATCCCAGGAGCCGGTGACCGTGACCTTCTCGCCGTCCTGGTCCTCGGTGCGCAGCGTCTTGCCGAGCCGGCCTTCATTATGCGCGATCAGATGCGAGGCGGCGGCGAGGATATGGCCGGTCGAGCGGTAATTGCGCTCGAGACGGATCACCTTGGCGCCGGGGAAATCGTGGTCGAAGCGCAGGATGTTGTCGACCTCGGCGCCGCGCCAGCCATAGATCGACTGGTCGTCGTCGCCGACGCAGCAGATGTTTTTGCTTTTCTCCCTCTCCCCGTCTTTCACGGGGAGAGGGCTGGGGCGAGGGGCTGCTTCCACGAGCTCGGCTTGTGGAGAGTCCCCCTCACCCGCATCGCTCGGGCGCGCAATTGCGCTGCCTTGCGATGCGACCTCTCCCCGCAGGCGGGGAGAGGTGAGAGAGGACGGCGCCTGCGACAACAGCCGCAGCCAGAGATACTGCGCGACGTTGGTGTCTTGATATTCGTCGACCAGGATGAATTTGAAGCGCTGCTGGTACTGCCGCAGGATATCCGGGTGCTCGCGGAAAATGCGGATATTCTCCAGCAACAGGTCGCCGAAATCCGCGCCGTTCAAAATCTTCAGTCGCTCCTGGTAGCTCGCATAGAGCTTGCCGCCCTTGCCGTTGGCGAACATCGCGGCTTCGCCTGACGGCACCTGCGACGGCGTCAGGCCGCGGTTCTTCCAGCCGTCGATCAGGCCGGCCAGCATCCGCGCTGGCCAGCGCTTGTCGTCGATGTTCTCGGCTTGCAAAAGCTGCTTGAGCAGCCGCACCTGGTCGTCGACATCGAGCACGGTGAAATTCGACTTGAGCTGCGCCAGCTCCGCATGGAAACGCAGGATGCGGCCACCGATGGAATGGAAGGTGCCGAGCCACGGCATGCCTTCCACGGCGTGGCCGAGCATCTGGCCGAGCCGGTGCTTCATCTCGCGCGCGGCCTTGTTGGTGAAGGTCACCGACAGGATCTCGGCGGGGCGCGCGCGGCCCTGGCTCAGGATGTGGGCGATGCGCGTGGTGAGCACGCGGGTCTTGCCGGTGCCGGCGCCGGCCAAGACCAGAACCGGGCCGTCCAGCGTCTCCACTGCTTCGCGCTGCTCCGGATTGAGCCCGGTCAGATATTTCGGGCCCACCGAGGCGCGCGCACGCGCGGCAATGCCGCCGGCTGCGGGCTGGTGATCGGGGACACCTGTGATCTTGCTTGGCTCGGTCATGCGAATCATTTGCCTCACGATGGCACCGCGCCGTCGTGGGAGGGAGCCTTCTTAACAGGGATTGGTGGCTATATGGGGCGGCGGGGAGGGGTTTTCCACGTGCGCGGCGGGCCGAATTGTTCCCGCGGAAGCCGCGAATTTCCACGCCGCGCGTGTCGGAACCTTCGTTCCCACGTCGAGATTGTTTGTGCAAGTGAGGCGCGTCAGCCGCGCCGATCGCTACAGACACCGACACAGAGGGTTTTGACCATGTTGAGCTGGGTTGTAACGTTTCTGGTTATCGCATTGATCGCCGGTATCCTGGGCTTTGGCGGCATCGCCGGCGCGTCGATCGAAATCGCCAAGATCATCTTCTTCATCGCAATCGTGCTGTTCCTGGTCTCGGCCGTGGTCGGCCTCGCCCGCGGCCGCAGGATCTAGTGGCCTAACGTTTGGAGGGCATCGCCACGCTCCGGCCGATGCCCTCGGGTCGCGGCAGGGCGCTGTGAGCCTTGGCGATCTCGGCGATACGCGCCTGGATATCGGGTGGAAACGCCGCAACGCGCCGCGCTTTCATGTCCATGTGCAGCGACATGTTCTCGGAGGTCGCCGACAGCCAGCCTTCGGTGCCGTGCCTCAGCTCCTCGAACGTGTGCAGCCGCTTGTCGTCGGCCTCCAGCAGCCACACCAAAATCTGCACGGGATCGCCGAGATGGATCTCGCGCAGATACCGCACATGGCATTCGGCCGTGAAGGTCGAGCCGTGGCGTTCCTGCTTGTAGACCGGGCCGATCCCGAGCTCGAGCCAGAGCTCGTCGATCGCACGGTCGAACATCACGTTGTAATAGGCCATGTTGAGATGGCCGTTATAGTCGATCCATTGCGGCTCGATCTGCATGATCGACGAGCGGAACGGCTCGGCCTTGGGCGATGAGACGACGGTCTCCGGCATGTGTGCTTCCCCAGCTATGCGTCCGGTCGCTTGACTTGACCGGTGAGATGTCCTTTGCCACGGTTTCTTCTCGTCGGGAGGAATGTCCGTGGGTACGACCGTCACCAATAATCCGCCGCGCGTCGAGCCGAAAGCCCTCGCAAGCGCGCTGGAGCAGCTTGCCGCACGCTTCGGCAACCGCCTGATCACCTCGCAGGCCGTGCGCGAGCAGCACGGCCATACCACGACATGGATCGTCAACCAGCCGCCGGACGGTGTGGTGATGGCGCAGGAGACCGCCGACATCCAGGACGTGGTGCGGATCTGCGCCAAACAAGGCGTGCCCGTCATACCCTTCGGCACCGGCACCTCGCTCGAGGGCCAGGTCAATGCGCCCGCCGGCGGCATCTCGATCGATCTGCGCGACATGAACAAGGTGCTCGCGGTGCATGCCGAGGACCTCGACTGCGTGATCCAGCCCGGCGTCACCCGCAAGGCGCTGAACGAGCATCTGCGCGACCAGGGCCTGTTCTTCCCGATCGATCCCGGCGCCGATGCTTCGCTCGGCGGAATGGCCTCGACCCGCGCTTCGGGCACCAATGCGGTACGCTACGGCACCATGCGCGACAGCGTGCTGGCACTGAAGGTGGTGCGTGGCGACGGCGAGATCATCACGACCGGCACGCGCGCCAAGAAATCATCCGCCGGCTACGACCTGACGCATCTGTTCGTCGGCGCCGAAGGCACGCTCGGCATCATCTCCGAACTCACGATCCGCTTGCGCGGCATTCCCGAGACGATCGCGGCCGGCGCGGTGTCGTTCGAGACCGTGCACGGGGCGTGTCAGGCGGTGATCCTGGCGATCCAGACCGGCATTCCGGTAGCGCGTATCGAGCTCTTGAATGCCGCGCAGGTGAAGGCCTGCAATGCGTATTCAAAGCTGACGCTGCCAGAGACGCCGCTGCTCTTGATGGAATTCCACGGCAGCGAGATCGAGGTCGGAGAGCAGTCCAAGGCGTTCGGCGAGATCGCAAAGGATTGCGGCGGCGGCGATTTCTCTTGGACCACCAAGCCGGAGGATCGCACAAAACTGTGGCAGGCGCGGCACGATGCCTACTGGTCCGTGAAGGCGCTGCGGCCCGGCGATAGCGTCGGCGTGGTTGCGACCGACGTCTGCGTGCCGATCTCGCGGCTCGCCGAGTGCGTCGACGAAACCGAGGAAGATCTCAAGCGGCTCAACCTGTTGTCTCCGATCGTCGGCCATGTCGGCGACGGCAATTTCCACTGCTCGCTGGTCTGCGACACCAACGATGCCGACGAGATGGCGCGCGGCGAGGAGTTCATGCATCGCCTCGTGGAGCGCGCGCAGGCGATGGACGGCACCTGCACCGGCGAGCACGGCATCGGCCAGGGCAAGCAGAAATATCTCAAGGCGGAGCTCGGCCCCGAGGCACTCGACGCGATGCGTGCGCTGAAAAAGGCACTCGATCCGCAGAACATCTTCAACCCCGGCAAGATCGTGCCAGAGGTGTAGCGTCAGCCTGTTGCGGTGCGCCCGGCCGTGCGACGCGGCCGGCACGGGAACTTTCGGCAGGCTAGGCGGTTCCAATCCCAATATGATGATGCCTCACTGGTGCGGATCTACGGGAGCGTGAGATGTTGCGACCAGTCGTTGGAATTGCCGCGCTGGCTCTGGCTTGCCTGCTGGCGGGTGCAGCACTGGCTAAGGGCGGTCATGGCGGTGGCCACGGTGGTGGCCATGGTGGTGGCCATGGCGGCGGTCACGGTGGTGGACATCACGGCGGCGGCCATTTCGGTGGTCATGGCTTCGGTCACGCCCATGTCGGCGGCGGGCCTCACGGCGGGGGCCGGTTCGCAGCCGTCGCGCGGCATGGCGGTCCGAACTTCGGCCAGCTACGCAACGCAGCCGTGCGTCCCGCCAATCTCCGCAATGCTCTGAACATGCAGGCCAGTGCGTTTCGGAACGGCCGCTTGATCGGCAATCCCGCGGCGCGGGCCCAGATTGCGGCCGCGGCCGCGCTGGTTGGCTGGCACGGCGCAGGTGGCGGATGGTGGCAACATCCCGGCGGCTTCTACGGCTGGGTCGGACCGCTGTTCTGGCCGTTCGCCTATAACGATCTCTACGACTATGCCATCTGGGGCGACGGTCTGGGCTTCTGGGGCTACGGCTATCCGGACGTCTACGCCGGCATCTTTGGCCCCTATGGCTATGATGGTCTTGCGACCTACCTGCCGCAACGTTCCTCGGGACGACGTCAGGCAAGGGGCGTCCCGCTCGATCAGCTTTGCGGCAGCGACCGCCGCGAGATCACCGGCCTGCCGGTCGATCAGATTGCCGCTTCAGTGCAACCGACGGACGCGCAGGGCGCGGCCCTCGACGCGCTCGGCAATGCCTCGATCGAGGCGGCAGCGATCATCCGCGCGTCGTGCCCGACGCAAGTCGCGGCCACGGCGCCTGGCCGTTTGGCGGCGATGCAGCAGCGCGTCGAGGCGATGGTGCAGGCCGTCGAGCTGGTGCAACCGGCGCTCGACACATTCTATGGGGCGCTCGCCGACGAGCAGAAGGCCCGTTTCAACGCGCTGGCCGACGACCAGCGCCGCACCACAGCAGCCTCCGGCAACAATGCGTCGCTGGTGCAGAATTGTGCTGCGCCCGTTGGGCTCGATTGGCCGAGCGCCGAGATCGACGCTCGGCTCCATCCGAGCGAGTCCCAGCGTGGTGCTCTGCAAGTGCTTCAGGACACCAGCGCCAGGGTCAGGGATGCGCTCAAGGCAGCGTGCGAGCCCGGCGACGTGATGACGCCGCCGGCGCGCATGGCCGCGGTCCGCAAGCGGCTCGATACGATGCTGGACGGCGTCAAATCGGTGCGCGCTGCGCTCGAGGATTTCTACGCCACGCTGAACGACGAGCAAAAGGCCCAATTCGAGGCGATCGGGCCGCGTCGGATGTCCTAAACGTGCCGCAAGCCTAAGGCGTGGCGGAAAAAACCGCCTCGCCGATCGCACCGCAGTTCTCTATGCTGGGCAGAGCCGAAGCTCGACAATGCGGTGGCCGGAAGGCTGCGGGTGGCTGGGTGATGAAGTGGTTCGCAAGGCAGAAGCCGCGGGAGATCTGGGACGAAGCGATCGCATGGCCGCTCGGCGACATCGAAGCCGCCGAGCGCATCCGAATCATCTGCGAGACTGCGGCTTCCTGCGCCGCCGGCTCTGCGCGCAACGACAAGGGTGACAGCGAGCGCTACGAGTGCGCCGCAAAAGTCGCGATGGAAATCGCGATGAAGATGTCGGATGGATTGATGCGCGACGACGCGGTCCATCGCATCGTCGGTCTCTGCATGAAGGCGGGCGACCTCAAGACCGCGCAGATCCTGTTTCGCGCGATCCATGCCAGCTGGATCCGCGAGGCCTTGCAGCGGGATCATCCGACGCTCGTGCAATAACGACTCGTTGTCGCCACGAAGATGGTGCGCTCCCTCCTCGCTTGCGGGGGAGGGATCGGGAGAGGGTGTCTCCGCAAGCGGGAGAGGTGCACCGAGCCTGCGGCCAAATCCAACCTAATTTGCCAGCGTTCGCACCGCCTCGTCCACGCTGTGGAAGACGTGCTGCTTCGGCAGCGCGTCGAACAATCTGAAGCGCTCGAAGGCGTCCTGCGCGCGCACTGATTCCAGCCGTGCAAGCGCGACCGTCACGCCCTGTTCGCTGCACGCCTTGAACACGTCGAGCAAAATCTGCGCGGCGGTGAAGTCGATCTCGACCATGCCGCTCGCCTCCAGCACCAAAAGTTGCGGTGTGGCCGTCGTAAGCACCTTGGTCACGTCGCTGCGGAAGCCGGGCGCGTTGAGGAAGGACAGCGGCGCCTGGAGCCCGATCACGGCGACGCCGGCGATGCGCTCGCCGGCGATGTGCGGATGTGCCGGCCACCAGATCGTTGTGCCCGGCACGCGCTCGAACTCCACGAGGCGTGCGCGCGTGGTGCTCCAGATGCCGTGGAGCAGCGACAGCACGATGCCGAGAAACGCGCCCTGCTGGATCGGCAGCACGATGATCAATGCGGCGGTGGCGACGATCAGCAAAAATTCGCTGAAGGACTGGCGATAGATCGTGACGATCTGGTTCAGGCGGATGATGCGCAGGGCGACGAACAGCAGGATGCCGCCGAGTGCGGCGTCCGGTACGTGGCGCAACAACCCGGTCCCGAAAGCGAGCAGCAACAGCACGATGACTGCCGCGGCAAGGCCCGCGAGCTGCGATTGTCCGCCGGTCTCGGCGACGATGCCGGTCCGCGGCGGACTGGCATTGACGGGGAAGGCTCCGAACAGGCCGCCGAGTACGCTGCCGGCGCCGGCGCCGAGGAAGTCGCGGTCGACATCGGCAGGCTTGTCGGGATCGGACGGGAACGATCGTGTCGTGGCGGCGGTCTGCACCATCACCACGACAGTGATGACGAAGGCGAGCGGCACGAGGCGCACCCAGAGCTCCGGCGCAAGCACCGGCAGGGTCGGCCGCGGCAGCGTACCGGGCACGCTGCCTACGACGTTGACGCCCTTGCTCTCGAGGCCGAGCGCGATTGTGGCGAGCGTCGCGGCGACGAGCCCGATCAGCGCGCCCGGAATTTTTGCACTGATCTTCTCGGAGACGACGACCACGGCCAGCACACCGAAGCCGATGCAAAGCGTAACCGGATTGGTCCGGCCGAGCTCGGTTGCGAGCACGCCGATGCGACCGAGCGTCGGCCCGCTCGGCGATTCCAGCCCGAGCACGCCCGGCAATTGCGAGACGATGATGTGGACCGAGATGCCGGCGAGGAAGCCGACCATCACCGGCATCGACAACAGATTGGCGATGCCGCCGAGCCGAAACGCGCCGCCGGCCAGCATCATCGCGCCGACCATCAGCGCCAGCGCGATCGCCAGCTCCTGATAGTCGGGCGTACCGGCAGCGGCGAGCGCGGCAAGGCCACCGGCAAAGATCGGCGTGATCGTGGAGTCGGCGCCGCAGGACAGGAATCGGTTGCCGCCGAGCAAGGCAAAGCCAAGCGAACCCGCCATGAAGGCGAAGAAGCCGATCTGCGGCGCGAAGCCGCCGAGCCGCGCGGTCGCCATCTGCTCGGGGATCGCAATCGCCGCCAGCGTCAGGCCCGCGATGAGATCGCCGGGCAGAGCATAGGAGGCGAGCGATTGGAAGAGCGGCCATCCCCGCTTGGCTGATCCTTTGGCGTGTACGTCTTGCGGCATCGATGTGCCTCCGAAAAATCTGAGTCGGTCGATCAGACTACAGCATTTCCGGATTCGAAGGCGGCAGATGGCCCCATCAACAGAAATGTCCGCAAGCGAGGCTTGCGGACATTTCTTCGCATCGCTGTGCGACGGCCTCAGTATCCCCTGTGATAGCCTTCGCCGCCGTGGTTCATCTCGCCGCCGCCGCGGCCGCCGCCGCCCATGCCCATGCCGATGCCGATACCGATGCCGATCCCTTGCATGATCGCGCCGGGCGGCGGGCCGCGGTCCTGCGGTGGCGGCGCGTGCTCGACCACTTCGTCAGGCGGCGGCTTGCGCGATTTGGGCGGCGTGTCGACCACCTTGCGCTTCGGCGGCGTGTCGTCGACGCGCTTCTTGATGATCGGCGCGACTGTCGGGTTGATCGGCGTTGCCGGGGTCGTCGGCGTCGAGCACGGACATGTCGGCGCTAGCGCAACGGCGACCGGAGCAGGAACCGCAGCAGCCACGACAGGCAATACATAATTGCGGTTCTGCACGCGGAGCAGCAGCCGACGCGCGGTCGCAGCCAAGTCGCTGTTGTCCCAGTTCACCAGATAGGCCTCGTAGGAGGCGCGGGTGTTGATCGCCAATGCGCGATCCCATGCGAGCATCTGGCGCCGGCGCTCCAGCACCGTGCGCAGGCGCGGGGCGTAGACGGCTTGCGTGTACAGCTCGACGTAAGCCTGATACGCCGGCACCGTGTCGTCGGCGATCACGAGATCATAGGCGACCTTGGCGTCCTTGCCCTGCAATTCCTTGCGCCAGTCCTCGACGCTGCGCGTTGCGCTGGCGAGCGCCATCGAGTCCGCGCCCGAAGCAGGGGGCTGACCGCTGTTGCTCTCGGCGCCGAAGAACTTGAAGTCGGTCGTCAGCGACGAGCTTTCCCAGGGGATCTGGCGCCCGTCGGTCGACTGCGCCACCGAGATGCGGATGCGCTTGAACACTTCCTCGATCGGGATGTTCGGTTGCTTTGCGACCGAAAGCGCCGCGGTGGTGTAGGGGCTGTCGACGCCGGTGCCGTCCTCGGCTTCGGCGCCGGGCGAGGTCGAATAGGAGATGAAGGAGCCGGGCGCGCCGGCCTTGGTGTCGACGATCGCAAGGCCGTGGCCGGCACCGCTGAGCGCCGGGAAGGGATTGTTGCGGCAGGCGTCGAGCATGAAGATGCGTGCCCGCGTCGGCAGCGCGCCGAGCGTGTTGAGCATGTCGTTCAGCCGCACGCCTTGCAGAGGAATGTCGGCTTCGCGCTTGGGATCGAGATCGACCGGCACGAGATAGTTCTCGCCGTCGATCTGCAAGCCGTGGCCGGCATAGAACACCAGTGCGACGGTGTCGGCGCCGCTGGCGCTGACCTTGCCGGCGAAATCCGAGATCGCCTGGCGCATCGCGTTCTGGTCCAGGTTCGGTGCCGCGGTGACGTTGAAGCCGGCATTGCCGAGCATCTCGGCCATGCCCTTGGCGTCATTGGCGGCGTTGGGCAGCTCCGGCACGGTGCGATACGCGGATTGGCCGATCACGAGTGCAAGCCGCGCTTCGGCCGCGGCGTCTGTCGGCGTCATCATTTGCGTGAGCGCAAGGAGGCCGGAGGCAAGAATTAAACTACGAAAGACTGGACGGCGCATGGTGTCACCTCCATTCGGCAATATGCGCGAGGATGTCACCTTTTCTAGTCGTGCGCCATGACTCTGTCTGTGCGCTAGCTCACGCTGCCGCCTGCGACAAAATGGGGCAGGAGGTCTGCCTGAGCTGATGGCAGGTCGGTATGCCGTCAGAACAGTCCGCGGTCCCACGGTGGATCCGGCGAAAACTGTGCGGCGAGAAAATCGATGAAGGCGCGCACCTTGGCCGGCGGCCGGCGATCGGGCAGGTAGACCGCATGCACGGCAGACGACTGGATCTCCGGCTGGTCGAGCGGAAGCGCCACCAGCGTGCCGGCGCGCAGGTCATCGGCGATGATGAAGGTTGGCTGGCGTGCGAGGCCAAGGCCGGCGAGCGTCGCCGCACGCAGCGCATCGCCATTATTGGCGCGCAGATTGCCGGACACCTGGACGCGGATCTCGCCGTCCGCGCCGAACAGCCATTCCGCCGCGCTCGCCTGTTGCGAGAGCGTGTAGCCGAGACAATTGTGAGTGGCGAGATCGGCCACGCCGCGCGGCGTGCCGTGCTTGGCGAGATATGAAGGCGCGGCGCAGACGACCAGGCGGTTCGGCGCAAGCCTCCGCGCCACCATGCTGGAGTCGCGGAGCTTGCCGATGCGGATCGCGAGATCCCAGCCTTCTTCTGCAAGGTCGACGAGGCGATCGTTGAGCCCGAGCTCGATCGTGACCTCGGGATGGCGCTCCGAGAACTCCGCAATCAGCGGGGCGATCTGCCGAGTGCCGAACACCACGGGCACGTTGACTCGCAGCAATCCACGCGGCTCGGCGCGTTCGCGCGCAATCGCCGCGTCCGCGGTCTCCATGTCGGCAAGGATGCGTTCGGAGGATTCCAGATAGAGGCGGCCGGCCTCGGTGATCGACAGCCGCCGTGTGGTGCGGTGGAACAGCTTTGTGCCGAGCCGCGCCTCGAGCGCAGCGACATGCTTGGTCACCATGGTCTGCGACAGGCCCATCGCACGGCCCGCGCCGGACAGGCTTCCGCTCGTCGCCACTTTGGCGAAGACTTCCAGGCTGGTGAGGCGGTCGAGCAAGCAATTTCACTCCATCAGTGTGAGGTGTAATTCCAGAATAGCAGATTATCATCAAAACGAGGATAGATCATATTGCACTGCAAAGGAGACCATCATGATCGATTCCCGTACCGCCCCCTACGCCGCACTGGTGCTGCGCGTGACCCTGGGCGCGCTCTTCCTGGCCCATGCCAGCCTGAAGCTGTTCGTCTTCACCCCGGCCGGCACCGCAAAATTTTTCGGGAGCCTCGGCTTCCCGCCCGAACTGGCTTATCTCGTGATGACCGTGGAAGTGCTGAGCGGCATCGCGCTGATCCTCGGTGTCTGGACCCGCTATGCGGCGCTGGCCGGCATTCCGGTCCTGCTCGGCGCGATCTTCACCGTGCATGGTGCGGCCGGGTTCTTCTTCACCAATCCGAAGGGCGGCTGGGAATTCCCCGCCTTCTGGGCGATCGCGCTGGTTGCGCAGGCGCTGCTCGGCGATGGCGCTTTCGCGCTGCGCCCATCGCGCGATGTCGAGGCCGCGAGCGGCCAGTTGAGCGCCGCCGCTTCGCGCTGACATCAAGCATCGTTGAAACGCGAGAGCTGCGGGACCACGATCCCGCAGCTCTTTTTCGTTGCGCGCTGATGCGCCGGGCGCAGCCCAAGGTCCATCAATCTGCGTTCGGCATCGATCCATACCCGAATTGGATCGATCTGCGTCAATCTTGCCCAGCCCGCCCTTTGGCCGCGATGCGGCATCATCAAAATCATCCTCAAACATAGGCGTTCCGCGGCGCCTCTGACCGAGCGCTTGGCTCGCGCGCGTTCACCGCGCCGCCAGCCGCAACCCTTGCCTGCCCCGTCGCTTTGGCCATACAGTCCGCGCAACAGGCCGGCGGCAACGACCGCGGTCGCAAATAAAAATATCGGGGAGAGACCGCGCCATGACCATCGTGCCCGTCAGCCGTCGCACGTTCATCAAGTCGTCGACGGCGCTGACCGCCGGCCTCGTGCTCTCTCCCGCGATCATCGGCCGCGCCGAAGCGGCGACGCTGAAGCTGAAATGCTCCTCCTCGCTACCGAACGATCCGAAATACGCCAACGGCCGCGTCTACTACGACAACCTCGTCAAGAATTTGAAGGCGAATGGGCTCGGCGAGCAGGTCGAGGTCGCCTTCTTCCCGGACAACCAGTTAGGCCAGGAAATCGACGTCATCAATTCGGTGAAGCTTGGCGTCATCGACCTCATGGTGTCGGGCTCGTCGATCTCGGCCAATCTGGTGCCGCTGGTCGGCACCTTCGACCTCGGTTATCTCTTCGCGAGCTTCGAGCAGCAGACCAAGGCGTTTGACGCCGGCGCCGCCAAGCCGATCGAGGATGCGCTGCTCAAGGGCGGCAATATCCGCGTCATTGCCTGGGCCTATAATTTCGGCGCGCGCAGCGTGCTGGCGAAGAAGCCGGTGAAGACGCCGGAGGATCTCGCCGGCCTCAAGATCAGGACGCTGCCCAATCCCGTCATCACCGAATGCCTGCGCCTGATGGGCGCGGCGGCAACCCCGCTCGCTTTCGGCGAGATCTACACCGCGCTCCAGGCCGGCGTCCTTGACGGGCTCGAGCACGACGCGCCCACCATCCTCGCCAGCAAGTTCTTCGAGACCTCGAAGCACTATGCGATGACGCAGCACATCTTCTCGCCGCTCGCGATCTATTTCAGCGACATGACCTTCAACCGCATGGACCCGAAGCTGCGCGAGGGCTTCCTCGACGCGGCGAAGAAGGCGGCGGCCGATAGCCGCGTCCATGGACGGGCGGTCGAGAAGGAGGCGCTCGCAACGCTCGGCGAGAAGGGTGTGACGGTGATCGAATGCGATCGCGAGGCCTTCCGCAAGCGCGTCGCTCCGCAGACCGAGAATTTCATGAAGGCGCGGCCGGAATCCAAGCCCGTCATCGACATCATCCGCGCGACGCAAGCCTGAGATGGCCAAATCGGAAATGGCCGAGTCTCAAATGGCGATGACAGGCGCCATGTCGCTCTCCGGCGCCTGGCACGGGAGCGTCGCCCTGTTGCTTCGCGTGAGCGACGCCATCGCAGCCGTCCTTCTGGCTGCCGACCTCGTGGTGGTCTGCGGCTCCGTGTTGCTGCGTTACCTCTTCAACGCACCGGTCGAATGGTCCGATGACGTCGCGCGCGGATTGATGGTCGGCTCCGCCTTCTTCGGTGCGGCGAGTGCGCTCGCGCGCGGCGAGAATGTCGGCGTGTCCTTCTTCCGCGACCTGCTGCCATTGCGGCTGCGCACGCTGGTCGATGCCGCGAGCGCACTCCTGATCATGCTGATCTCCGCCTATGTTGCCTACAACGCGGTCAAGCTGGGCTCGCTCACGGCGGGACAGACCACGGGATCGGGCCTGCCGCTGGAGCTGACATTCTATCCGATGGGAATCGGCGCGCTGTTCATGACAGTGTTCGCGATCGATCATCTCTGCGCCCGGCCGCTTCCCGATATCGTCAAGGGCCTCGTTGCCATTGCCGTCGCGACCGGCCTTTATCTGGCCTGGGATTATGTGTCGCCGTCCTCGGTACCGTCGGCAGGCACGCTGATGCTGATCGGCTTCTTCGCAACGCTGTTCGGCGGCTTGCCGATCGGTTTTGCGCTGGCGCTCGCGGCGCTGATCTTCATCTGGGTCGAAGGCGCGCTGCCCGGCGTCATCTTCGCCCAGCAGATGGCGCGGGGCATCGACAATTTCGTGCTGCTGGCGATCCCGTTCTTCATCCTCGTCGGCTACCTGATGGAAGCCAACGGCATGTCGGTGCGTCTGATCGAGCTGTTGCAGCGCGCCGTGGGGCGCAT
The DNA here is from genome assembly GCF_015624505.1 of Bradyrhizobium commune. Lineage (NCBI taxonomy): Bacteria > Pseudomonadati > Pseudomonadota > Alphaproteobacteria > Hyphomicrobiales > Nitrobacteraceae > Bradyrhizobium > Bradyrhizobium commune. The sequence goes on from NZ_CP061379.1 coordinate 1,966,456, forward strand.
GCGCGGCGGGCTCAATGTCGTGATGGTGGCCTCGATGGTGCTGTTCTCCGGCATCTCGGGCTCGAAGATGGCCGATGTCGCGGCCGTCGGCTCCGTGCTGATTCCGGCCGCGCGGCGTTCGAAGCAGAACCCCGGCGGTGCGGTGGCGCTGCTTGCCGCGTCCGCAGTGATGGCGGAAACCATTCCGCCCTGCATCAACCTGATCATCTTGGGCTTCGTCGCGAACTTGTCGATCGGCGGGCTCTTCATCGCAGGACTGCTGCCGGCGGCGCTGATGGCACTGGTGCTGATCGTGGTGTCGATCATCTTCGGCAAGCGCCCGGCTGATGCCGGGGAGATCGAGCCGCAGGTACCGGTTTCGGGCCTCTGGAGCGGCGCGATCGCCTCATTCGGCCTGATCTTCATGATCTTCTTCGGCTTCAAGAGCGGCTTTGCCACGGCGACCGAGATCTCCGCCTTCGCGGTGGCCTATGCGATTGTCGTCGGCAGCGTCGTGTTCCGCGAACTCAGCTTCAAGACGGCCGCGCACAGCTTTGTCCAGGCCGCGACGCGCGCGGGACTCGTGCTGTTCATCGTTGCCGCCGCGCAATCGCTCGCCTTCACGCTGACCTTGCAGCAGGTGCCGCATGCGGTCGGCGATTTCATGCTGGGGCTATCGAAGACCAGCGGCGTCTGGCTGTTCATCCTGCTCGCGATCGCAGTGCTGATCGTGATGGGCTCTGTGCTGGAGGGCGCCGCCGCGCTCATCATCTTCGGGCCGCTGCTTTTGCCGGTGGCAGTGCAGCTCGGTGTCGATCCTCTGCATTTCGGCGTCGTGCTCGTCATCGCGATGGGCATCGGCCTGTTCGCGCCGCCGCTCGGGCTCGGGCTTTACGGCGCCTGCCTGATCGGCAATGTGCCGATCGAGCAGACGGTGAAGCCGATCATGGGCTATCTCGGCCTGTTGTTCCTCTGCTTGCTCGTCATCGCCTTCGTGCCATGGCTGTCGACCGCGCTGCCGCGTGCGTTCGGCTACTAAGGGAGTATCATTGTGAAAGTCCTGCTGGCCCACACGCCCGAGATGCGCCGCAATTACTACGGCGATCGCAGCCTGAACGGCCTGCGGTCGATTGCGGATGTGATCCTGCACGAGGGCGGCCAGCCGCTGGACGCAGCCGGCCTCGTGCGCGCCGCGAAAGATGCCGACATCATCGTCGCCGATCGCATGACCGAAGGTCGCGGCGAGATCTTTCCGCAGCTGCCGCATCTTCGCGCCTTCGTCCGCTGCGCCGTCGACATCCGCAACATCGATGTCGAGGCCGCATCGCACGAAGGCGTGCTCGTGACCCGCGCCGGTCCCGGCTTCGTGCAGGCGGTCGCCGAGCTCGCACTCGGCTTCATGGTCGATCTCTCCCGCGGCGTGTCGCGGACGACGGCCGACTATCACGCCGGCCGCAGGCCCGAGGCGCGGATGGGCCGCCAGCTCGCCGGCAGCAAGATCGGCATCATCGGCTATGGCAGCATCGGGCGTCATCTCTCCGAGATCGCGAAGGTGTTGCGCATGGAGGTGCTGGTCTCAGATCCCTTCGCTGAAGTCAGCGACAGCGCGATCAGGCAGGTTGGTCTCGATGAACTTCTTGCCGCATCGGACTATGTTGTTTGCCTCGCCATCGCCAATGAGCAGACCGAGAAGCTGATCGGAGAGGCGGCACTCGGGCGCATGCAGAGGCACGCCGTGTTCCTCAATCTGTCTCGCGGCAATCTCGTCGACGAGGCTGCACTTGCCAGGGCGCTGCTCGGGAACCGCATCGCCGGCGCGGCCATGGATGTCGGGCGCGCGCCCGACCAGATGCCGACGCCGGAGCTGGCGAAGCTTCCGAACGTCATCGCCACGCCGCATGTCGGCGGGCTGACGCCGCAGGCGATCGAATATCAGTCGCTGGAGACCGTGCGGCAGGTCGACGCGATCATCAAGGGCGAGGCGCCGCAGGGCGCCGTCAACGCCGATCGCTGGACGCGCCGGCCGTGAACGGCGTTACAGACGATCAACCGCCTTGAACGTCCCGTCCTTCTGGATCACCGTCAAAAACACCTTCGGCGGCGTGTCGATGGCGCGGGCGCCGACGGTGATGATGTTGCCGCTGATGTCGAAGCGGCCGATGTCGTTGACCACACGCAGCAACCCCGCGCGCGTCGGATTGGGTCCGAGGCTTTCCAGCGCCGCCGCGGTGAGGCGGCCGGACAAATAGCCCTCGAGCGACACGAAATCCGGCGGCAGCGTCGGATCGAACGCCTTCTGCGCCGCCTGATAGTCGGCGACGACCTTGAGCGAGCGATCCCAGGGAAACGGCACGACCTGCGAGACGATGACGCCTTCGCCATCGGGGCCGAGCTCGTGGGCGAGCGCGTTGGCGCCGACGAAGGAGATGTTGACGAAGGTCGGGTAGGCGCCGCTGCGATGCGCGAGCTTGATGAATTCGGCGCAGGGCCCGTAGGTCCCGACCATGACGATGGCCTCGGGCTCGGCGCGCCTGATCATCCGCCAGGCCGAACCGACCGCGCGAGTGTTGCGCTCGAAGGTGCCTTCGGCGGCAAGCTCGAGGCCGCGTTTGGCCAGCGCGCTCTTCACGCCGGCAAGACCGTCGCGGCCGAAGGAGTCGTCCTGGTAGAAGATGCCGATGCGGGTGAAGTGGCGATCTTCCGTGAGGTGCTTGATCCACGCCTCGGCCTCCGCGCCATAGCTCGCGCGGATGTTGACGACGTTCGGAAGTTCGAGGTCGCGCAGGAATTCTGCGCCGCTGAACGGACCGATGAAAGGAACGTTGCGCGCGCTGGTGATCGGAATGGTCGCCATCGCGGTCGGGGTGCCCACCGCGCCGATCAGCGCGAACACCCTGTCGTCCTCGATCAACCGCAGCGTCTGCACCACCGAACGGTCGGGATCGTAGCCGTCGTCGCGGCTGATGAGTTGCAGCTTGCGGCCATGGATGCCGCCCTTCGCGTTGATCTCGGTGAAGGCCGCGACGATGCCCTGCCGCATGCGCTGCCCGAGCGCGGAGGACGGACCTTCGAGCGCCGCCGCCTGACCGAACAGGATCGCATCCTCGCTGACGCCGACCTCCTCGCCGCTGGCCGCGCGCGCGGCCATGGCCAGCAGCGTGACGGCGAGGGCGAGACGTATCGCTGATCGAAACGATTTCATCAGGCGGTCATGCCAGATCCAGGGGAGTGTCGAGCAAATGATATCCCAGCAGCCTGAATAGCTCGCTAACCGGCGACGCACCGGGCCCTCCGTACTATTCCGGGTAAAATCGGCAAATTATCTCCACCGCGCCCGATCGCGCGCGCAGTTCATTAACTAAGCCGTGCAATGCGGGAAAGCCGGGTTCCGAAATTGTGCAGTTCTTAACTGCGGTCCTTGTCCGATTGCCGCCCCGGCGGTTCAACCAGAAGTTCAGTCCGCCGCGGAGAGGGGACGACGGCTTTACGGATGGGCGATCGCGATCAGAATGATCAGGATCGGAAACGCGTGACCGGGGGGTGGCGCGCCGCGCCGTTGCTCGGGTTCTATCGTCCTGCGCTGGTCGCAGCCGGCGTCGGTCTCCTGTTTTCGCTCGCGGGCGCGGCCGCGGTGGCGCGCTGGGAAGACCGCGTCAACAGAATCGAGTTCGAGAGCGCGGCCGAGACCGAAGCCATCGTCATGCAGAACGGCATGAACGAATATATCAGCCGGCTCGTCGCGCTGCGCACCCTGTTCGAATCCGCCAACGAGGAAATCACCCGCAGCGAGTTCGAGACCTTCAGCGTAAGGCTGTTCGAGCGCCATCCGGGCATGCTGCGCATCGCCTGGTTGCCGCGCGTCAACCGCAAGGAACGCGCCGAATACGAGGCGGCCGCGGTCGCGGACGGCATCTCCAGCTATCGCATCAAGTCGCTCCAGGGCGAGGGTTTTGGAGTCGCGCCGCAGAGCGACGAATATTTTCCGGTGTTCTACTCGACCCAGCCGAAGACCTCGCCGGTCTACGGCATGGATTACGCGACCATTCCGGAACGACGCGTGGCCCTCGAGCGTGCGCGCGACAACGACCGGATCGCCGGCATTCGCACGCGCCTTTATCAGCAACGCGAGGACGGCCGGTTGCCCGATGTTCTCGTGGCCGTTCCAGTCTACGCCAAGGGCACGTCACGCGAGACGATCGCGGACCGGCGCCGCAATCTTGCAGGCTACGTCGTCGGCGTGTTCGACCTGCCGCTGCTGATGCAGGGCATCCGCGTCACGACCGGGGCAAACCCGGCGATCAGCGTCAACATCTATCCGCCCTTCACGGGGCAGATCATCAGCCTCGAAGAGGAACTGCCGGATTATTCGTCCGCCGCCACCGCGCCCCAGTCGATGCGCGACGTCGCGCGGGACCTGCACTGGTCCGGCCATCTCAGGATCGGGGATACCGACTGGCAGGTGCGCGCAATGCCGACGGCCGGAGGCCCGTTGGAGATGACCTATGACCGCGCGGTCGCGGTCATCACCGTCGGCATATTGCTGACGCTGTCGCTTGCGACCTACCTGATGCTCGCCAGCCGTAATTCGCGCCGGCTGTCGCTGGCCAATCGCCGCGTACTGGAGCTTGCGCAAACCGACATCCTGACTGGATTGCCGAACCGCGCCTTCTTCCTCGCCCGGCTCGACGAGCTCAACGGCGAGCTCCGGGATCGCGGATCGACCTTCTCGATCCAGATGCTCGATCTCGACCGCTTCAAGAACGTCAACGACTCGCTCGGCCATGGCGCCGGCGACGTGCTGCTGCGCCAGGTGGCGCAGCGGCTGAAATCCGCAGTGCGCGCCACCGATGTGCTGGCGCGCCTCGGCGGCGACGAATTCGCCATCATCCAGGAGGGCTGCGAGGATCAGCGGATCTGCTCGACCGAGCTCGCGGCGCGGATCGCCAAGCTCGTGGCCGAGCCGTTCCTCCTGCCTGGACACCGCGTCGAGATCGGTACCAGCATCGGCATTGCGATCGCGCCGGATCACGGCAGCGACCAGGAGCAACTCCTGAAGAAGGCCGACCTTGCGCTCTATCGCTCGAAATCGGCGGGCCGCAATTGCTTCACCATCTACGACGAGGCGATGTCGGCCGAGCTCGAGGCGCGCAACACGCTGGAAGGCGATCTGCGCGACGCCATCGCGCGCTGCCAGCTCGAGGTGCACTATCAGCCCTTCATGGATGCCAATAACGGTGCGCGGCGCGGCTTCGAGGCGCTGGTGCGCTGGCGGCATCCGGCCCGCGGCCTGATCCCGCCGGACCAGTTCATTGCGCTCGCCGAAGAGACCGGGCTGATCGTGCCGCTCGGCGAATTCGTGCTGCGGCGAGCCTGCGCCGACGCTGCCACCTGGCCCTCCGGGCTGATGGTGGCCGTGAACCTGTCGCCGATCCAGTTCAAGGAAGCCGATCTGTTCGACGTCATCTGCGCAGCGCTGAGGGATTCCGGCCTGGCGCCGCACCGGCTCGAGATCGAGATCACCGAGTCCGTCCTGTTGGAGCGCGGCGCCGAGAACCATGCCTTCATGGAGCGGCTGAAGCATCTCGGCATCGAGCTCGCGCTGGACGATTTCGGCACCGGCTATTCGTCGCTGAGCTATCTTACGGCGTTTCCGTTCGACAAGATCAAGATCGACAAGTCGTTCATCCGCAACCTCACGCACCAGCCGCGCTCTTCCGCCATCATTTCCTCGATCGTGACGCTGGCGCGCGGGCTCGACATGTCGGTCACCGCCGAGGGCGTCGAGACAAGCGAGGAGTATGAACGCCTGAAGGCGCTCGGCATCAATTTCGCGCAAGGTTATCTGTTCGGGCGTCCGCAGCCGGTCGGCCAGATCGACCTCGACGAGCCCGTTCAGTCTTCCCAGCGCGACGCCGCCTGAGCAAATAGGCATGCGCGAAAAGCGCTTGACCCAGGCGCCCCCGGATGGTCCGAAGGACCGTCCAGGGATGAAATACGAAAAGATGCGGCTTCCATTCTTCTATGGCTGGATCGTGGTCGCGGTGACCTTTGTCACCATGGCCATCGGCGTCAACGCGCGCACCGCCTTCTCATTGTTCTTTCCGCCGATCATCTCCGAGTTCGGCTGGGAGCGCGGCGTCACTGCCGGCGCCTTCTCGTTCGGTTTCGTTGCGTCGGCGATCGCGAGCCCGCTGATCGGCCGGCTGATGGATCGCGCCGGGCCGCGTGCGGTGATGGAACTCGGCGTCGTGCTGATGGGGGGCGGGCTGTTGCTGGCCCCGGTCACCAGTCAGCCCTGGCATCTCTATGTCACGATGGGCGTGATGGTCGGCGCCGGCTCCGTGTGTCTCGGCTATTCCGGCCAGTCGCTGTTCCTGCCGAACTGGTTCATCCGCACGCGCGGCTTTGCCATCGGCATCGCCTTCGCCGGTGTCGGCATCGGTTCGGTGACGTTGCTGCCCTGGGTGCAGCACATGATCGAGCAGACCAGCTGGCGCACCGCCTGCACCGCGATGGGCCTGATGATCCTGATCGTGCTCGCGCCGATCAATCTGTTCCTGCACAAGCGGCCCGAGGATATCGGCTTGCGGCCGGACGGTGATGCCGCACCCAGCGCGGGTGCCGCGAAGCCGGTCTCCAACATCGTCGATCCCGTGTGGGCCAGCACCGAATGGACGCTTCGGCGCGCGCTTGCGACGGCGCGGTTCTGGTGGATCGCACTCGGCTATTTCGGCGGCCTGTACATCTGGTACGCGGTGCAGGTGCACCAGACCAAATTCCTGCTCGACATCGGTTTCAGCCCGAGCGTCGCAGTGTGGGCGCTCGGCGCCGTCAGCCTGCTCGGCATTCCCGGCCAGATCTTCCTCGGTCACATCTCGGACCGGATCGGACGGGAATGGGTGTGGGCAATCAGCTGCGCCGGCTTTGCGATCTGCTTCGCGGCGCTGATCGCGCTGAAATACCAGCCCTCGCTCTGGCTGGTCTATCTGATGGTGTTCACGCAAGGCGCGCTCGGCTATGGCCTGACCTCGATCATGGGCGCGGTGGTGTTCGAGATTTTTGGCGGCAGGCACCAGGGCAGCATCTTCGGCATGATCATGCTCGCGGCATTGGCGGGTGGCGCTTCCGGTCCCTGGGTGACCGGCTTCCTCTACGATCGTGCCGGCGACTACACGCTCGCCTTCGCTATCGCCATGGTCATGAGCGGCCTGTCCGCGCTGTCGATCTGGCAGGCCTCGCCGCGCAAGGTGCGGGCGGTCGCCGGCCGGCTCCACAGGCTGAAGACTGGAACCCCCGCAGAATAAGTTCCAAACGGAGCAAGATACCTTCGCCGCCTTCGCGGAATGTTAAGCATGTCGCGTCTTGGCGGGACGCAAGCCGGTTGCAAGAACGTCTTGGACACCATCGGAGCGTTAACTTGGGGCCGATTGCCGCATCTTCCCGATGCATCCGGGTCCAACGATGTTCGCCTCCGATTGCCTAGTGACAGACAAGCCGGACGTGTTGCGCGCGGCGCTCGAATGCGCCGACGACGGCATCGTCATCGTCGACGATGCGCATCGCATCACGCATTTCAATTCGGCCGCGGAGCGGGTCTGGAACCTGGCGCGCGCTGATGCACTCGGGCAGGACGCCAGAATTCTCACGCTCAAATGCCTTCAGGCCGATCCGGTCGCAGACTTCCGCGACGAGATCAGCCTGGTGCGGCGCGACGGCAGCCGGATCAAGGCGCTGATCGCGCTGTCGTCAGCGACCATCGACGGCGCGACCCATCACATCGTGTTCGCCCGCGACGTCACTGCGGACGCCGAGCGCCGCGTTCGGATCGGGCTGCTCAACGCGGTCTCCGACCAGACCAATCGCGCGGTGATCATCACTGACGTCGAGCAGACCATCCGTTACGTCAACTCGGCCTTCACGACACTGTTCGGCTACACCAGCGAGGAAGCCGAGGGACGCCGCGCTGCCGAGCTCATTGCCGGTGGCCACACCAACCGCAGGGCGATTGCGAAGCTCGTCAAGCGCCTGATGAATGGCGGCCGCCGCGGCGAGGTCGAGACGATGGTCTACGACAAGAACGGCGAGGAGATCTGGGTCTGTGCGCGGCTCGACGCCTTCCGCGACAAGAAGGGCCGGCTCAAGCACATCTTCGCGCTGGTCGAGGACATCACTGAAACCAAGCAGCTGCGCTCGCTCCAGCAGCTCATCATGAGCGCGCTCGCCGACGAGGTACCGATCACCGAGATCGCCGACCGGCTGTGCCGCCGCGTCGAGGAGATCGCGCCCGATGTCGTCTGCTCGCTGCTGCATGTCGATGCCGCCGGCCTGGTCCATCCGCTTGGCGGGCCGAGCCTGCCGGAGGACTATTCCCGCGCGCTGGACGGCATCGCGATCGGTCCCGATGTCGGCTCCTGCGGCACCGCCGCCTTCTACGGCGAGCCGGTGCTGGCCGAGGATATCGACACCGATCCGCGCTGGCAGCCCTACAAGGCGCGTCCGCTCGAGGTCGGCTTGCGCGCCTGCTGGTCGACGCCGATCAAGGCCAAGGACGGCCGCGTCATCGCCACCTTCGCGTTCTATTTCCGCGAGCCGCGCGCACCGAGCAACTGGCACCGCCGCATCGTCGAGGCCTGCGTCAATCTCGGCGCCTTCGCGATCGAGCGCAAGGAAGCGCGCGCCGAGATCGCGCGGCTTGCCTATCACGACATCCTCACCGGCCTGCCGAACCGCGCGCAGCTGCGGCACCTGATCACCACCGCGATCGACGCCTGTCCGACCGGCAGCCACGTCGCGCTCGCCTTCCTCGACGTCGACCACTTCAAGGACGTCAACGACACGCTCGGCCATGCCGCCGGCGATGAGCTGCTGATCCAGCTGGCGCAGCGCCTGCGCGAGCAGATTGGCCCTGAGGATATGCTGGGCCGGCTCGGCGGCGACGAATTCGTCATCCTGCTGCCGCATCGCAACGCCGGGAGCGCCGAGCGTGCCGCCGCCAGGATCACGGAAGCGCTCGCGACACCGTTGCGGCTCGGCTCCAGGCACTTGCAGATGTCGGCCAGCATCGGCATCAGCCTTTATCCGGACCATGCCACCGACATCGACACGTTGATGCAGCAGGCCGATGCCGCGATGTACATGGCCAAGCAGGCGGGACGTTCGACTCATCGCATCTTCAGCGCCGAGATGAACGGGCTTACCGAGCAGCGGCTGGCGCTGATCGCAGCGCTGCGCCGTGCCATCGCGGAGGGCGCGCTCACGCTCAGCTACCAGCCGCAAATCCGCAGCGGCGACGGCGCCATCCACGGCGTCGAGGCGTTGGCGCGCTGGCACGATGCCGTGCTCGGCGAGGTCTCGCCGGCAAAGTTCATCCCGCTGGCCGAGGAGTGCGGCCTGATCGAGCAGATCGGCCTGTGGTCGGTGCGCGAGGCCTGCCGGCAGATGGCGAGCTGGCGCCGCGCCGGGCTCAACATCCCCTCCGTGTCGGTGAACCTGTCGCCGCTCAACTTCCGCAATGTCACCCTGGCCGCGCGGCTCAAGGACATCCTCGCCGAGCACGATCTGCCGCCGGACGCACTGATGCTCGAGATCACCGAAGGCACCTTCATGCAGGACGGCGCGACGGCGCTGGAGACCATGCATGCGATCCGCGAGCTCGGCGTCGGGCTCTCGGTCGACGATTTCGGCACCGGCTATTCCAGCCTCAGTCGGCTCGCCCATCTGCCGATCCGCGAATTGAAGATCGACCGCAGTTTTATGCGCGACATCGAGCGTGACCCTGGCGCCGTCGCGATCGCCACCGCCGTGGTGCGCGTCGGCCAGGGCCTCGGCCTGACCGTGGTCGCCGAAGGCGTCGAGACCGAGGGCCAGCGCAAGATGCTGGCCGAGCTCGGCTGCGATGTCGTGCAAGGCTTCCTCTACGCGCCCGCGCTGGCGCCGGTCGCGTTCGAGCGCTGGCTGATCGAGCATTGCGCCGAGCAGGCGCGGGCGATGCTGGGGCGGCTTGCGCCGGTCGATGCGGTTGCTGTGAAGCGGTCGGCTTAGGGCGCGTACTCCTGAACGCAATCAGCACGTAAGGGCTGCCATGTCCGATTTATCCTTGGGAGCAGACAAGGGCAGCCGGCGGTAATGCGTCAGCTAAGGGCTACGAGCAGGCCTCCGTGCTTTGCTCCGCAATAGTCTCGCTTTGATGCGCTGGGATGGTATCCCCAAGTTCAGTTGCCCCTTGAGCTGCTTTACCGGCAAATCTTCACCGGTGATCCAAGAATTGAAATCAACGTCCAACATGTCTTCTTCGAGTGCCGCAGCGTCGCCCCCAATACCTATCAAGAGCCGTCGCTTTCCTGGCTCGGTAACTATGGTATGCAGCGTTTGGGCATTACCGTAGTTGTGGAAGGCCGGCGAAGCTGAAAAGTTCAGCGCCTGGAACGTCTGTTCGGCACCAAGCCTTCGCGCGGCCCAGCCTTCCAGCGGCGGCAGCCGGCCGATCGAGTGCGCTACTCGGCGATTCAAGCGCTTCAATTGCGGCGACTGGAAATGATTGGTGCAAGCAAGCCAGTCGCCGCTGCGCACCGCGACTGCGCCGGCCCCCGCTTCAACTACCGCAGCGACGCCATCGGCATCGAGTATCGAATAGTTATACTGCATGGCGTGAGGCGTGCGACGCAGAAGGTCGATTGCCTCCGCCGTCGTCGCACAGCTGTCCAATACTCGCCTGACAAGCAACACGCTGTTGAGGCCGGGGGCTCGCGGCCGTGCCTTCACGAGATGTAGACCGATGGTCAGGCCGTGCTCGTTCATGCCGTCCAATCGCCCAGTCAACTGATGGCTGCCGCCTATACTGGCGTAGCTGCCGCGGACCTGGAGGAGCGCCAGGCGTCCCTCATACCCTCGCGGCCAGAAATCATAGTTGCGGCCATAAACACCACCACTCATGACTGCCGAGCAGCCACCTGTTGGCATCCTCATGCCCTCGTTGCCAAAATAAGTGACTGCATGCTCCATCGAGATGTTGAGCCCCTCGGCGATCCCGCCGATTTCCTCCCACAGTGCTGGTGCATAGGTCCTGAACGCACGTTCCTCTGTACGAATGTTTAGCCACCATGGCAGTTTCAACTGTTTCCGGAGAAATGCCTTGCCCTTGCGTGTGGCGGCAAATGCATCAGCTTGAGCACGGCCGACCTCGTAAGGAGTGCCGCGACATTGCACAAGGCTCACGCGGAGCGTCTTGGAAGTGTCCGCCATTGTGATGCTCAGTTGGATCGAAGGTGGGACGGGTGGGCTACTACCTCTACAGCGTAGAGCCAAGCGGTCGCAACTCGATTTGCACGCACTACGTGTGCTTTCGCGACAGCTGACCAAGAGTTCGCTTCGGGTCAAAAGACGAAATGACGGAGTTGGCTGCTTAGGTCTGCTTCGTCCCAGGAAGCGGACATCCCGCACAAGTGGGGACATGCGCCAGGCGCCCTCACTCCTCCGCCAGCCCCGTCCGCCGCCGCAAATCCGTGATCGCCCGCAAGAAGCTATCCGCCGGCGTCGTCTCCGGATCGATCAGCCGGTGCAGGCGAAAGCCGTCTTCCAGCGCCAGCACGACGGACGCCATCCAGGGCGGGTTCAGCGTCTCGCCCTTCGCCTTGTCTTTCAGCGTCGCCTCGACGATGTCGGCGATCAGCTTGCGCCGCGCGCGCAGGCGTTTTGCCAGTTCCGGGCGGCGTTTCTCGGCGCGCGCGACGAACAGGATCATCTCCATGTGCAGGAGAGGGGAGCGGCCGAGCGGATCCTGCTTGCTGCGATCCATCGCCTTCAGCGCCGCGATGAAATCGTCGAGATTGTCGTGCTGCGCGAGGATGTCCATGTTGCGCCGGATCGACTGATCGACATGGTCCTCGATCATGGCGATGATCAGCTCGTCCTTGCTCTTGAAGTTCGAATAGAACGCGCCGCGGCTGAAGCCGGCGGCTGCCGCGATCGCCTCGATGCTGGCGCCGCCGATGCCGTCTTGCTCGAACACGCGCGCGGCCGCCTCGAACAACTTGTCGCGCGTATCGTCCCTGGTCGGCCTGGTTCTCACTCTTGACATCGGCGCAGGTTAGGGCAGAATGCAACTCAATACAATAATGTATCGAGTTGAGTAATCGACTTGAATAACTAAGTTGAATGATCCTGGGGATGGTTACGCCGGGCATCGGGGCTGCCTTGCGTATGCGTGTCATGCGGCAACCGATGTGAGGTCACCATGAACGAGCAAGTGCAGCCGACCAACAGCGATCCGCTGTTCAACCCGCTCTCGCCGGACTACATCCGCAATCCCTATCCGCATTACGACCGGCTGCGCACGATTGATCCGATTCACGAGACGCCGTTCGGCCAGTTCGTCGCCAGCCGCCACGCCGATGTCAGCCTCGTGATGCGCGACAAGCGCTTTGGCAAGGATTTCGTCGAGCGCTCCAAGCGCCGCTACAGCGCCGAGATCATGAACGAGCCGGTGTTCCGCAGCATGAGCCATTGGATGCTGCAATCCGATCCGCCGGATCACACCCGCCTGCGCGGGCTCGTCGTAAAAGCCTTCACCGCCCGCCGGGTCGAGGACATGCGGCCGCGCATCCAGGAGATCGTCGACCAGGCCATCGATGCCGTGATCGATCGCGGCCACATGGACCTGATCGAGGACTTCGCCTTCCGCCTGCCCGTCACTGTGATCTGCGAGATGCTCGGCATCCCCGAGGACCATCGCGAGGTCTTCTACAAGAGCTCGCGCGATGGCGGCCGCCTGCTCGATCCCGTGCCGATGACGCCGGAGGAGATCGCCAGGGGCAACGCCGCCAACATGATGGCGCAGATGTACTTTCAGCAGCTGTTCGAGCTGCGCCGCCGCAATCCCGCCGACGATCTCATCACCCAGCTGGTGCAGGCCGAGGAAGACGGCAACAAGCTCAGCAACGAGGAGCTGACCGCCAACATCATCCTCTTATTCGGGGCCGGCCACGAGACCACCGTCAATCTGATCGGCAACGGCCTGTTGGCTCTGCATCGCAATCCGGACCAGCTTGCGCTCCTGAAGGCACGGCCGGAGCTGATGGTCAACGCGGTCGAGGAATTTTTGCGCTACGATTCTTCGGTGCAGATGACCGGTCGCGTCGCGCTCGAGGACATCGAGGATCTCGGCGGCAAGAAAATCCCCAAGGGCGAGACGGTGCTGTGCCTGCTCGGCTCGGCCAATCGCGACCCGGCGGTCTATCCCGACAGGCCCGACCGGCTCGACATCACCCGGCCAAATGTCAGGCCGCTGTCGTTCGGCGGCGGCATCCATTTCTGCCTGGGTGCCCAATTGGCGCGCATCGAGGCCGAGATCGCCATCGCCACACTGTTGCGGCGACTGCCGGATTTGCGGATCGACGACGTCGAGAACCCGGAATGGCGGTCGACCTTCGTGCTGCGCGGCGTGAAGCGCCTGCCGGCGAGCTGGTGAGGCCGTTAACCTCCGCGCGCAACAGTCGCTGTGACTTCGCCATACTTCCCCCTATATAAGGGGCTGTTCCGGCGCGCCTGAGGCCCTCAGGCCTGGCCCGGGCCGGTTTGGCCGAGGGGAGACCCGTGCAGACGACGCTGCTCGGATTGGCGATTGCCTTCATCTTAGCGCTTTTGGCCGCGTTGATCGGGCCTTACTTCATCGACTGGAACCAGTTCAGGCCCCAGTTCGAGGCGGAGGCGAGCCGGATTATCGGCGTGCCGGTGCGGGTGGCGGGCGAGCTGGACGCGCGGCTGCTGCCGGCGCCAACCCTGCGGCTGCGTTCCGTCACCTTCGGCGGCAACAATGATCTCGGCCGCCTGCGCGCCGACAAGCTCGACGTCGAGTTCAGCCTGGGCTCGCTGATGCGCGGCGAATGGCGCGCCACCGAGCTTTCGGTCAACGGCATGGCTGTCGATCTCGGCCTCGACGCCAGGGGGCGGGTCGATCTGCCGTCCACCGCGAGCGGCACCTTCAATCTGGCTTCGCTCGCGATCGAGCGGCTGAACCTCACCGGCCGCATTGCGCTCCATGATGCCGCCAGCCGCTCGACGCTGGAACTCACCGACATCGCCTTCTCCGGCGACGTGCGCTCGCTCGCCGGCTCAGTGCGCGGCGATGGCAGTTTCATCGCGTCCGGCACGCGCTATCCGTTCCGCATCTCCTCCGGCCCGAGCGCCGATGGCAGCGCCACCCGTCTCCATCTCAATATCGATCCCGGCGAGCGCGGCATTCTCGCCGATCTCGAAGGCGTGCTCGCCTTCGACAACCGCCTGCCGAAATTCGATGGCGCGCTGACGCTGGCCGCGCCTGCGACGAAGAAGCCGGGCGAGGCGGGACCGACGCCATGGAAGCTCACGACGAAGCTCAAGGCCGATCCGGCCGGCGCGAAGTTCGAGCAGGTCGATGCGAGCTTCGGTCCTGAAGACACCGCGCTGAAGGTCGGCGGCGTCGGCGACATCAGGTTCGGCGCGTCGCCTCTGCTGCGCGCGGTGCTGTCGGCGCGACAGGTCGATGCCGACAAGCTCGCCGGCAAGGACGATGCCGAGCCGCTGCGCATCCTGCCGGCGCTGCGGGCGGGCCTCGCCGCAATCCCGCAGGCGCCGATTCCGGCGCAGATCGAGTTCAACTCCGACCAGATCATGCTGGGCGGCCGTCCGCTCCAGAACATCACGACGGAGCTGACGACCGACGGCCGGTCATGGACATTCCAGCGGCTCGAGCTGCGCGCGCCCGGCATGACGCAGCTGTCGCTGAACGGTGCTGCTCCAGGCTCCGACAGTTTCAGCGGCCGCCTCAGCGTCGAATCCTCCGACCCCGATACGCTGGTGGCCTGGCTCCAGGGCCGCAGCGAGGTCAACCGCCGCAGCACCAGGCCGTTGCGGTTGGCCGGCGACGTGACGATCGCCGCCAATCATTTCGCCATCGACAAGCTCAAGGCCGATATCGAGGGCGGCGCCGTCGAAGGACGGATCGCCTTTGTCCAGACTGGCGCGAGCAATGGCTCGCGGATCGACACCGAGCTGAAAGCCGACCGTCTCGACCTCGATGCCGCCGCAAGTTTTGTGCGCGCGCTCGCGGGCCCGCAGGGGGAATGGCCGGAGGAAGCGAGATTGTCGCTCGACGTTGGCCGGGCGATCTCTGCGGGCCAGGAGTTGCAGGCCTTCGTGGTCCGGCTCAACTACGATGCGAAGAACATCGTGCTCGATCAGCTGAAGTTCGGTCAGGTTGGCGGCCTGTCGATCGATGGCGGCGGCAATCTCGACAGGAGCAATTGGCAGGGACGGCTGGTGCTGGACCTGACGGCGGCTTCGCTGCGGCCGATGGCGCCCCTGGTCGAGGCCGTCTCGCCTACGCTCGTCCCGCGCCTGCTCGCGATCGATTCCGACGCAGGACCTTCCGCTGCGAGCCTGGTCCTCGACCTCGGCAACGACAAGAAAGGCGACGGCGACCGCCGTTCCGCCGTCGCGCAGTTCGATTTCGCTACACCGCGGGCGAGAGGGTATGTCCAGGCCGCAGCGACGCCGTCACTGTCCGCCCTTCGCAATTTCGATGTCGCATCCCTCGCGGGTGGCGAATTCACTGTGGATACGAGGATGTCGTTCGAGCGGAGCAGCGCTCTGCTGGCCCTGCTCGGTCTGGATCGTGTGGTTGCCGCGGGTGACGGCGGTGCGCGCCTCGAAGGTCGGCTGAGCGGAACGTGGCGGCAGCCATTGCAGCTCAATGCGAAGCTCGCCGGCGGCGGGCTCGATGCTGACGCGCAAGGCAGCGTCGACCTGTCGGCGTCGGAGCCGAAGGCCAGCGTGAACCTGCGCGCGCGCAACGTCAATCTGGCGCCGCTGTTCGGGACCGGCCCGGCCGGCAAATCCGTTCAGAACATCAGCCTGGCTTCGCGCCTCACGCTGTCGGGCAACAAGCTCACCTTCGACGATCTCGACAGCAATGCATCCGGCTCGCATCTGCGCGGGCATCTCGCCATGACCCTGGATCAGGAGAAGAGCGTCGACGGCGAGGTCGGCCTCGATTCGCTCGATCTTGTGCCCGCGCTCGCAGTGGCGCTGGGCGCAGCCGGACAAGACAGTAGCGAGCCGTTGAGCGCGGGGCTCATCGCTGGCTGGCGCGGGCGGATCGCCTTTCAGGCGTTGCGCGGCAGCCTGCCCGGCGGCATCGAGCTTCGTCCCTTCAGCGGCACGATCAGGAATGACGGCCAGTCGCTCGCGCTCGACACGCTCAAGGGCGGCGTCGGCGGCGGCGAGATGACCGCAAGCCTCGATGCGCGCAATGGCGCCAATGGCCTGGCGCTGAATGCGCGTCTCGATCTCGCCAATGTCGATGCGACGACGCTGCGCTACCGTGATCTCGCGCTGCCGAAGGGGCGCGCCTCCGTGCAGATGGCGCTGACGAGCCAGGGCCGCAGCGTCGCGGCCTTGACCGGTGCACTCGCCGGCAACGGCACGGTGACGCTCGACTCCGCCGAGATTGGCGGTCTCAATCCGCGCGCCTTCGAGATCGCCATCCGCGCCAGCGACGGCGGGCAGGTCGCCGACGACAACCGGCTGCGGCAGCTGGTCGAGCCCGCTTTGTCGGCAGCTCCCATTGCGGTTGCGTCGGTGCAGGTCCCGTTCACGATCCGCGATGGACGGCTGCGCGTCGGCGCCACGCCGCTCGAGGCCAAGAACGCCCGCGCCATCGTCTCCGGCGGTTACGACATTCCCGCCGACCAGGCCGACATCCGCGCCAGTCTGACGCCGATCATGACCGGGCTGTCCGGCGCACCGCCAGAGATCCAGCTGTTTGCGGCGGGTCCGCCCGACAGGCTCAGCCGGACCGTCGATCTCACGCCACTGTCGTCGTGGCTCGCGGTGCGCACCATCGATCGCGAGACGCGTCGGCTCGATGCCATCGAGCGCGGCGAGCCGCCGCCGGCGACCGCCGCGCTGCCGACGCTGGTCTCGCCCGATCCCGTGCCCGAGCCGTCGCTGACCGATGTGCCGGTGCCGGGCCGCGACCCGCGTCGGGCGCCGCCGAAGCCCAGAGTTGAACCCAAGGTCGCGCCGACGCCGAAAGCGCCGCAGGCCGCCCCGGCCGCGCCGAGCCCGCCGCTTGCTAGCCAGCAGATCGCGCCGCTGCCGCCGCCGATCGAGGTCCGGCCGGCCCCCGGCCCGCCGCCGCCTCGACCCAAGCCGAAGCCGCCATTGGTGCTGACGCCGTCTAATCCTTGACGGACGGTGCCCTGCCGCAAGGCGCGGTGTTCACCTCTCCCGCTTGCGGGAGAGGTCGGCGCAAAGCGCCGGGTGAGGGCTCTTTCCACTTGGGGATTGTCCCTTTGTGGAGGCGCCCTCTCCCCAACCTTCTCCCGCAAGCTGGAGAGGGAGCGCACCTCCGCCTTGCCCGCCGGTAGACGCATTCCCTCGCATTTGAATGAATTTTTGTCGGCAAAACTGAGCTGCCGATTTTACTGGATTCTCGCGTTTGTTCCCTAGTCTCGGCTTTCAGAGGAATCCGCGTCCTGCCGGTCGAGGCAGGATAGCCGGCCAAGGACTGGGCCAAGAATTGGGGTTACCGAGATGAACGGGGCAAAATCGCTTCTGCAGGATCTGGACGACGCGATCGCGCGCGGCACCGACGAGAGCCGGACGCGGGCGTTGTGGCATGCGACCGACCTTCTGATCACCGGTCGCTATGTCGACGACGAGATCAGCATGTTCGGCGAGGTCATCGGCCGGCTTGCCGACGAGATCGAGATGGAGGCGCGGGCGCAGCTCTCCGAATTGATGGCGGCGTGCGATCACGCTCCGCTCAACGTCATCGAGAAGCTCGCCCTCGACGACGAGATCGAGGTCGCAGGCCCGGTGCTGCGTGACTCCACCCGGCTCGACGAGAAGGTGCTGGTCGAAAGCGCCATGACCAAGGGCCAGTCGCATCTGCTCGCGATCTCCCAGCGCAAATCGATCGGCGAAGCCGTGACCGACGTGCTGGTCAAGCGCGGCGACCAGGAGGTCGTGACTTCGGTTGCGAAGAACGAGGGCGCGCGTTTCTCCGGCTCCGGCCTGCTGCACATGGTCCGGCGCGCCGAGGGCGATTCGATCCTCGCCGAGCAGATCGGCCTGCGCAAGGACGTGCCGCGGCACGTCTTCCAGCAGCTCATCTCCAAGGCGTCGGAGGACGTCCGCCGCCGGCTCGAGACCGAGCGGCCGGAGATGATGGCGCAGATCCAGAGCTCGGTGACCGATGTCACCGGCGATCTCCAGTCCAAGTTCGGCCCGTCCTCGCGCAGCTATTTCGTCGCCAAGCGCGTGGTGACGACGCAGTATCGCCAGGGCAACCTCAACCAAGATTCGATCGCCAATTACGCCCGCCAGCATCGCTTCGACGAGGTGCAGATCGGCCTGTCGCTGCTGTCCGCGCTGCCGGTCGACGTGATCGAGCGCGCGCTGATGGACCGCAACCGCGAGATGCTGCTGGTGCTGTGCAAGGCGCTCGCCTTCTCCTGGGACACGACGATGTCGCTGTTGTTCCTCGGCGCCAAGGATCATCTGATCACGGCGCGCGAGCTCCACGACAACGAGCGCGATTTCGGCCGGCTCAAGGTCGAGACGTCGCGCAGCATCCTGAAGTTCTACCAGTCGCGCAAGAACAGCGCGGGTGCCGATGCAGCTGCGGGCCGTCAGCCCGAGCTTCAGGTCCACTGAGCGGAAAGCGAGAGAGGAGTATTGGCAATGTTGCCTCAATTCGGCACCGCAGTTCGCAAGACCAAG
Organism: Bradyrhizobium commune; assembly: GCF_015624505.1. Lineage (NCBI taxonomy): Bacteria > Pseudomonadati > Pseudomonadota > Alphaproteobacteria > Hyphomicrobiales > Nitrobacteraceae > Bradyrhizobium > Bradyrhizobium commune. Next base: position 1,985,197 of record NZ_CP061379.1, read on the forward strand.
AGCCTCAACGCCGAGGCGAGTGGATCGGCTCCGGACAAGGCCTCCGTCGATGCCGCCTGGCTCGTGCTGGAAGCCGCCAACGATCTCGGCGACCACGCCGCGGTCGAAGCCTGCCGCCGCGTCATCGACGCCGAGCTGAACGGCACGGTCGCCGGCAGCTCGGATCTCGATCTCGTGCTGGGGTATTTCCGCTAAGCTTCGGAGCCTGATGCCCATTCTCCGGCCGTCAGGCGACCGGTATTGGCAAGGCCAGGACGCCACCTGGCTTGTCGCACCTCGCCAAGACGGCGAGGTGCCGGCCCCACTTCTACCTTTGCGATAATTCATGACATGATGTAGCCTGCACTTGCAGGCGCCGTGAGGCGCCGGCGGGCAATGGGGTCTGGAGCGGTCGCGAGGGGGCGGCATGCCTTCTTTGTGAACCGTTTCACGCGGACGGACGTGCTTGCGGGTTATTCTGCATGCGCTCGGGACGCGGCCCTTCGCGGGCTGCCGTTGTCGTTTGTTTGAACATTGTCATTTGCTCGAAGATGATTGGAAGGCTTCCGGTGCGGGGCGCAGCTGCATCAGGGGTGCATGATCGCCGATTGCCTGCGCGGCGAACGCATTGACGTCATTGTTGACCAGTGCCGGACGCGAGGCCGCGTTGATTGATCGCGGCGGCGGCCGGCTGGAAGTGCCGATTCAGAGTTGCCGTATTGAGAGCTTCACAGCCATTGGAGCCGAATATGAAATTTAATGTACGCGTAGCATTGCTTGCCATCGCGGCCGTTCTCGGCGTTTTCATTTGCGCTGCAGCCGACGACAAGCCGACGCCGGCCAATCCCGTCCACCTGCAACAGGGCTGGACTACCGACACCGCTGACCGCTGGCATTTCATCTCGCAGGGGACGGCGCTGGTCCCCTATGAATGGTTTCTCGCGCTCGAGCAGCCGGGGCAGCCGCCGGGACAAACCGAGCTGATCAGGGCGCCTGCGAATTTGCAGCGGCTGGGCTTCCTCACAGAGCCCGTCAGCGCGACCAACCCGGACGGTCTCGGCGTCGGTCTCTACAGCACGCCGGTCGATATTCAGGACGGCCGGCATGCGTGCTGGAAGGGCAAATGGCTCGGCCTGGGCTGCGCGGGTTGCCACACCGGGCAAGTCAGCTATCGCGGCCAGCAGATCCGCATCGAGGGCGGCCCGTCCCATATTGATATCGATACGTTCGTCGAACAGCTCGTCGGGTCCATCACCGACGTCCTCACGGATAGGCAGGGGGCCAAGCAGCGCTTCCTGGCGCGGGTGAAGGCTTCGCCCGCTGATCTCAGCACCGGGCTGCCATGTTTTGGCGAAGTTTTGCAGGCCGCGGACAAGTTCAACCAGATCGTAGGTGCGAACTCGGGCGATACGGCGAACGGTGCGGGCCGGCTGGACGCGCATGGCGCCGGCCTGAATCAGCTTCTTGCGGGCCCCTTCAGGCTGATGAGCGACAAGACGGACATCGGTGAGACCAGGAACTACGCGCACCTGACAGCGCCGGTCAGATATCCGGCGCTGTGGGACACGCCGCGCTTCAGCTGGGTACTGTACAACGGCTCCATCCGTCAGCCGCTGACGCGCAGCCTTGTCGAAGCGCTCGGTGTGCTGGCGCCGATCAAGCACGATGCTACGATGATCACACCCGACGTGACCCACGGGATTCAGATGGAGAATGTGGTGTGGGGACAGCGGGCGCTGATGGATCTGCGCTCGCCGCGCTGGCCGGAATCGATCCTGGGTGCGCCTGACCAGAAGCAGGTGGCACGCGGCGGGCTCGTTTATGCGAGCGCCTGCGCCGATTGCCACGATGCCGCTCCCGCCGTGGCGCCTCCCGGGGCCTGCGACGAGATCCAGATCCCGCTGGTCGATCTCGACAAGATCGGCACTGACCCCGAGCAGGCGACGACGTTCAACAGCCGCAAGATTGCGCTGTCGAAGATCGGAGGCCCGGACTCCATGTCCAACTACAAGGCCGCAGAAGCTCTCACCGGCATCATTGCCGACCAATGGATTGCGAAATCCAAGGGCAATGCGGCGGCTGCGGCCGAGATCAACTGCGGCCGTCCAAACCGGTACAGGGGCCCGCTCGCGTACCGGGCAAGGCCGCTGAACGGGATCTGGGCGATGGCGCCGTATCTGCACAACGGCTCCGTGCCGTCGCTGTATGACCTCCTCGTTTTGCCGGGCCAGCGGCCGAAGACGTTCTATGTCGGCAATTGGGAGTTCGACCCGGCAAAGGTCGGATATCAGATGTCGAGCCGGACGCCTGGCGCATTCCTGTTCGACACCTCCGTGCGCGGCAATTCGAACGCCGGGCACATTTATGGAACGGATCTGAGCGAGGACGACCGCAGGGCGCTGATCGAGTATCTCAAGACACTGTGAGGCAAGACGCCGTGAGCCTGCCGCTCAATCCTTGCGGCAGGTGAAGCAGTAATAGGGGCATTCGCCGTTCGCAAACGACGTATGGAGCTGCGTGCCTGGAATGCCCGCGAACTCGTGCGACACGCCGCGCAGGAGCCGCGGCACGATCTCGGCTGCGAGCGCGGTCCGCCGCGCGCCGTCGAGCTCGAGGGCGCGCGCCACATTGGCCGTGATGTCGTCCTCCTTGACGAGGCGCAGGCGCGACTGCTGGAGGGACTCTCGCGGAAACACGTCCTTGGACCGGTCCTCGAAGCAGGCCATCAGGAATTCGCCGCCGGGCCTGAGCACGCGGTGGACCTCATCGAGGAAGCGCACCATGTCGCCATAATGCTGCGCGCTCTCGACATTGATCACCGCATCGAAACTGTCGTTCTCGAACGGCAGGCTGAGCGCATTGCCGACGCGGAAGGCGAGGTTGCCCTGATCGGCATAGCGGGCCTGGCTAAATCGGATCGCCGGCTTGCAGATGTCGAGCCCGGTGTAGCTCGCAGGCTGGAGATAGCGCGCGACGTAGGATGCGCCGCCGCCGCGGCCGCATCCGACCTCCAGCACGTCCTTCCCGGCGATCGCACTCCCCGACACCGTGTGGTGATAGAGCTGGATCGCATAGCGATCGGGCTCGTCCGCCTCTTGCAGGTCAACCTGGTCGCCGTTCAGCGAGGCGTAGCCGTAATTGAGGAATCGGATGGCCGCGCCCCTGTCGAGATTGCTCACCAGGGAGTACCAGGCGTTGGTGAAGAGGTGGCGGGCGGCGCGCGAATAGAACAGTTTTACGACAGCCGAGTGAACGGGGCTTGTCTCGGTTGGATACAGATCCTGCTTCACGAGGAATACTCTCACGCGAAAATGGGGAACGCTTCCACCATCAAGGATGGGCCAAGGCCTTCAATGCGTCAAATGGCTTTCGATGCGTCAACAATGACGACGTGTGCCTAGCGCGATTGACTTCATTCGGACGGAAGATATACTTTAGGTTTAGTACAATAATGCTGGACCGCGGGTGATGACTGGGCAGGTTGCTGCCTGGTTGGAGAAGGTCGGCCTCCCTCAATATCTGAAGTCCTTTTCCGACCACGGCATTGATTTCGACATTCTTTCCGAGATTACCGATCGCGACCTCGCAAGCATGGGTGTCGTGCTCGGGCATCGCCGCAAGCTGCTGCGCTCGATTGCCGAGCTGGACGTGCCGGAGCCGCGTCTTGCCGCACCCAAGGTCGACACGGGGGCCGAGCGCCGTCAGCTCACGATCATGTTCTGCGATCTGGTCGGCTCGACCGCATTGTCGCAGCGCTTCGATCCCGAGGAGATGCGCGAGATCCTTCAGGCCTATCGCGAGGCCGCGACCGCCGTCATCGCCCGCTATGACGGCATCGTCTCGCGCTTGGTGGGCGACGGAATTCTGTCGTATTTCGGCTATCCGTCCGCCCATGAGGACGATGCCGAACGCGCGGTGCGCGCAGGGCTCGAGACCATCGCCGCCGTTCAGGCCATCAAGGCGCAGCCGGATCTCCAGCTGGAGGTACGCATCGGGATTGCGACCGGGCTCGTCGTCGTCGGCGATCTCATCGCAAAGGGCGCGTCGAGCCGGCTCGAGGTGATCGGCGAAACGCCCAACCTCGCGGCAAGGATGCAGACATTCGCCGATCCCGGCTCCGTCATCATCGCGTCCTCGACGCGGCGGCTGCTCGGCAATCTGTTCCAGCTGCGCCAGCTCGGAACGCGCTCGATCAAGGGCTTCAGCGAGCCCATCGAGGTCTGGGCGGTGGATGCTGCGTCCGCGCTCTCGAGCCGCTTCGAAGCCTACCACTCCCAGGGTCTCGTCGGGTTCGTCGGCCGCGAGCAGGAGCTGGATCGGCTTGCGGAGTGCAAGCAGCGGGCCTGGCGCGGCCAGGGCCAGGTCGTGCTGATTTCGGGCGAGCCGGGTATCGGCAAGTCGCGGCTCGCGGCGCATTTCCTCAGCGAGCGGGTCGCAGCCGAGCCGCACATCCGCTTGCGCTATCAGTGCTCGCCGCATCACCGCGCCAGCGCGCTTTACCCGGTCATCACGCAGCTTCAGCGGGCCGCGAAGCTCGGGCCGGGCGATACCAATCCGCAGCGGCTGCGCAAGCTCGAAGCCTTGCTCGGACGGACCAATCTGAAGACGCCAACGCTGGTGCCGCTGTTTGCGGATCTGCTGTCGATCCCGACCGACGGACGCTATCTGCCACTCGCATGGACGCCGCAGCAGCTGCGCCGCAATACGCTGGCGGCGCTGATCCAGCGTCTCCAGCGTCTGAGCACCGAGGCGCCGGTGTTCTGCATCGTCGAAGATCTGCATTGGGCGGATGCGACCTCGCTCGAGCTGCTCGAGCTCGCGGTCAGGCTTGCCGACCAGCTTCGCGTCCTGCTGGTCCTGACATTCCGGGACGAGTTCACGCTGCCGTGGATGGGCCCGGCGAACATGACGACGCTGGAGCTCGGACGGCTCAAGGAGACCGATGTCGAGCGCATGATCACCGATGTGGTCGGAAGCCGCTCGGTCCCGTCCGAGCTCGTCACGCAAATCGCGGCGCGGACCGACGGCATCCCGTTGTTCGTCGAGGAGTTGACGCGTACCGTGCTAGAGATGGGCATCCTCGAAAAGACCGATGGCGGCCGTTACAGGATCGGCGGCAGCCTGCCGCGCCTTTCGATACCCTCGACGCTGCAGGATTCGCTGATGGCACGGCTCGACCGGCTCGGCCCGGCCAAGGAAGTCGCGCAAGTGTGCGCCGTGATCGGCCGCGAGTTCTCCGATGTGCTGCTGCGCGCCATCGCCGACAAGGACGATGCCGAGCTCGATGCCCAGCTCGCCCAGCTCGAACGCGCCGAACTGATCTTCCGCAGCCGCTCCGCACCCGAAGGGGTCTATACGTTCAAGCACGCTCTGGTGCAGGACACCGCTTACGAGAGCCTGCTCAAGAGCAGCCGGCGCAGATTGCACGAGCGGATCGCCGCAGCGCTCCAGGACCAGTTTCCGGACATTGCGGCGGCATCGCCCGAAATCGCCGCGCATCATCTCACCCAGGCGGGCCTGGTCGAGGACGCCGTGGAATGGTGGGGCAAGGCCGGCGACCGCGCGCTGCGCCGCTCGGCCTATCACGAAGCCATCGCGCATCTGACCAAGGCGATCGGCCTCGCCGAGGGTTTGAGCGAAAGCCCGGCCGGGCAGAGCCGGCGGCTGCAAGTGCAGATCGCCTATGGCAACGCGCTGATCGCGACGCGCGGATATGGCGCGCCGGAGACGTCGGTCGCCTTCACGCGGGCGCGGGAGCTTGCATCCAGGCTCAAGGGCGCTCCCGAGCGGTTCGCCGCGACCTACGGCCTCTGGGTCGGAAGCCTCGTTCGCAGCGAGCTCGGATCGATGCAGGAGCTGGCGCGGGCCTTCCTGCACGATACGGGCGATCGACCAGACTCACCGGAGGCGGGGATCGCCCATCGCGTCGGCGGCATGACGCGCTGGTTCGAGGGCAATTTCGTCGATGCCAAGCAGCATCTCGAGCAGGCGCTGACCATCTACCGCTACGAGCACGACAAGAATCTCGCCTTCCTGTACGGGCATGATTACGGCATCGCGGCGGCGATCTACCTCGCGCTGGTGCTCTGGCCGCTCGGCGAGGTCGATCGCGCCGAGCAATTGGCACAGGAGTCGATCCGGCGCGCCGCGGACAGCGGCCATGTCGCGACGATGGTCTACGCGCATTTCCACAAGATCGTTCTCGAGGCGGTTCGCGGCAGCCCCGAGCGGGCCAAGCCGCATGTCGATGCCGTCATCGAGCTCAGCCGCGAGCACGGCCTGCTGCTCTACACGCGGGCGGGCAAATTCTGGAACGGCTGGATCCGCTGCCATCTGGGCGATCGCGCGGTCGGGCTCCAGGCGATGCAGGACTCGATCGGACTGCCGCTGGTTGGCAAGATGGCGACCGGGCTCTACGTGCCCCTGACCTGGGCGTTGCTTGCGGAGGCCAAGGCCGGCGAGGGGCAGTTCGACGACGCGCTCGCGATCCTCGACGAGCAGCTCGTCGAGGTGGAGCGCACCGGCCAGGAATGGTTCACCACCGAGATCCACCGCCGGCGCGGCGAGCTGATGCTGCGCAAGGATCCGCGAGATATTGTCGCAGCCGAGGCCGCCTTCACGCTCGCCCTCGAGACCGCGCGCCGGCAGCAGGCGGCCACGTTCGAGCTGCGGGCCGCGCTCTCGCTCGGCAGATTGTATCTCGCCAGCGGAACGGGCGAGCAGGCGCGCGCGGTGCTCGCGCCCATCGTGGGCAAGTTCACCAGCACACAGGAGCTGCCGGAAATTTTCGAGGCACGCGAGGCCCTGGACCGTTCGATCAAGACAAGCCCATGCAATTGAACAGGTTCCTGTATTTCGCCGATTACGTCATCTATCCCCTGGCAAGCGCCGGGCTGGTTGCGGTCTCGTTGCTCAAGACCGATCCGCTGCGCTGGGAACAGGCGGCGATCGGCTTCGTGTGCGGTCTGGCGCTATGGAGTCTCGCCGAGTACGTCATCCATCGCTTCGCCCTGCACGGTCCGGCTTTTCTTGCAGCCTTGCACGACGTGCACCATACCGATCCGCGCGCGCTGGTCGGCTCGCCGCTCTGGCTGAGTCTGGGCTCGATCTTCCTCGGATCGCTGCTGCCGATCTGGCTCGCGATCGGCTTTGCGACGGCGTGCGCGGTGACGGCGGGGCTGATGATGGGCTACATCTATTTCGGTCTGCTTCACCACGTCGTTCATCACCACCACATCAAGCGCGGCACCTATCTGTGGCGATTGAAGCGCCGTCACGCCCTGCATCATTACGGCAAGACGCCGTGCAATTTCGGCGTGGTCACCAGCCTGTGGGATCACGTGTTCGGGACGTTCCGCCCGGAGTGAGCGGCGCAATCGTCAGCTCAGCCGCAATTCCAGATCGCGCCGATCGGCGTTCGCGTCCAGCACGGGCCGAAGCTGCCGCCATTGTAGCGGGGGCCGCCAAAGCCGGGCCGGCCGAAATAGTGCCAGTCGCCGTTCCAGCCGTAATAATAGGGCACCGGGTCGATATACCAGTTGCGCCGGTTGTCGCGCGCGTAGCGTCGCAGGCCGTTCTTCTGCATGTAGAGCGGCTGGCTGTTGCTCAGCGGCTGCCGATAGCCCGGCAGGAAGCCGTAGCCATGCCAGCTTTGCTTGGGCTTCTTGTCGACCGCCGCAGCCGGCGCGAAGACCGGCAGCAGCGACACGATGACAGCAATGAATAGACACATCAGGCGGGACATGAATCGACCATAGACAGCCGATGCCGTGAAAGCCATTCAAATCCGAGTGCAACGGCGCGGCCGGGCCATGCCCGGCCGTGCTGTTGTTTCACGTTTAAGCGTTCGCGCCGCCATCGACGGTCAGCGTCGAGCCGGTGATGTACTTCGCCTTGGTGCTCGCCAGGAACGCAACCGCATTGGCGATGTCCTCGGCCGCGCCATAGCGGCCCAATGCCATGAACTGCTTCAGGGTGTCCGCGGTCGGGCCGTGGGCGGGGTTCATGTCGGTATCGATCGAGCCCGGCGCCACCAAATTGACCGTGATGTCCTTGGGGCCGACCTCGCGCGCGAGCGCCTTCGTGAACGCGATCAGCGCTGATTTCGAGGCCGCGTAGACGCCGAGCACCGGCGCGGGCACGCGGTCGGCGAAGTAGCTGCCGATGGTGATGATGCGGCCGCCCTTGCCCAAGTGGGCCAGCGCGGCCTTGCTCGCGACGATCGGGGAGCGCACGTTGACGTTCAAGAGCGCATCGATGTCGGCAAGCGACATGTCCTTGACGCCGGCCAGTCGCAGAATTCCGGCATTGTTGACCAGAATATCGAGCCCGCCGAGCGCGGCGACGGTCTTCTCGACCGAGGCCTGGACGGCGGCGACATCGGCGCTGTCGGCCTGGATCGCCACGGCCTTCCGCCCCGTCGCCTTGATGGCGTCGACGACCTCAGCGGCGCTGTCCGCGGACTTTTCATAGGTGATCGCGACATCGGCGCCTTCCGCGGCCAGCGCCTTTGCAATGGCCGCGCCGATCCCTCTGCTTGCGCCCGTCACCAGGGCCCGTTTTCCTGCCAGTGTCATCATGCTCTCCTATTTTGTAATGATCGACACAGAATAGATAGAGCCTTGATCGACGGGGTCAAGTGAATTATGTGTTGATCATTACAGAAATGGGCGCCAAGGAGACGCAATGGCGGGACGGCCACGGGAATTTGATCGCGAGGCGGCGCTCGAGGCCGCCATGGTCCTGTTCTGGCGCAAGGGCTATGCGTCCGCCTCGATGAACGATCTGTGCGACGCCATGGGCGTCCGCTCGCCGAGCCTTTATGCGGCTTTCGAAAGCAAGGAAGCGCTCTATCTCGCCGCGATCGAGCACTACGTGCTGACCCAGGGGCAACCGGTTTGGGACAGGCTCGCGGACGGCGCGACCGCGCGTGCCGGCATCGGGAATTTGCTGGTCGCCGCGGCCGAGACCCTGCCGAAATCCCGGACGGCCCCCGCCGGCTGCATGGCCGTGCTGGGCGCCGTCAGCGACGAATGGCCGCCGACCATCGCCCGAATGGTCAAGAAGCTCCGGCTCGACATGCTCGGCAATCTGCGCGCGCGGCTGGAGGCTGCGATCGCCAATGGCGAGCTGCCGGCCGCAACCGACATCGATGCGCTCAGCCGATTCTATCTCAGCGTCTTCCAGGGCATGGCCATCCAGGCCAAGGACGGCGCCACGCCGGCGGAGCTGAAAGGCGCCGTCGCAGCGGCGATGGCGGCGTGGCCGGGTGAGGGTGAGCGGTAGCGAGGCGACGGAGTAACGCGGCGGATGACAGGCATCGACGCGAGGTGTGCGATCAGTTCACGCTTGCCAGGAAGCCAGCAAGAATTGTCCGGCTCTGGCTGAGCGTCTCGATACGTTCGTCGATCTGGCCGACCTGCTGAGCGAGGATTCTTCGCAGCTCGTTGCACGGCCTGAAAGCCGGATCGCAGTTCTGCACGCACGGGAGTAGCCGCTGGATCGTTTCGAGCGTCATCCCGGCGGAACCAAGCATTTTGATCCGCCGCACGGTTTCCTCGTCGGCCGGCCCATAGTCGCGATAGCCGGAGCCGGACCGCTGGGGCGCAAGCAGTCCTTCGCCCTCGTAGTAGCGAAGCATTCGGACGCTGACGCCGGTCCGCCGGGAGAGTTCGCCAATCTTCATCTGAAAAACCTCTTGACCCTGACAGCGCTGTCAGACCTTACAGATTGTGCTCATCCAGGTGAATACCGCTTGCGAAGGAGCAAACATGAAAACCTTCCATTTGAATGGCGATGCAGGTGCTGGCGGCCTTGTGCGAGCCGAAGTCAGCAAACCCGAACCCGCCAATGGTGAAGTTCGCATCCGGGTCGAAGCGGCAAGTCTGAACTACCGCGACCTCCTGATCCTCGATCGGGTGGGCCAGGGTGGGCTCAACGGCCGCGTGCCGCTCTCCGACGGCGCGGGCGTCGTCGATGCCATCGGCTCGGACGTCCAGCAATGGCGGCCCGGCGACCGCGTTGCCGCATCGTTCTTTCGCGACTGGGTCTCGGGGCCGTTCAAGGCCAGCTATGTTGCGTCAGCGCTCGGTGGCAACACGATGGACGGAATGCTCGCGGAGTATGTCGTGCTGCCGGCAACGGCGCTCGTCTCCGTGCCGGCGCACCTCACCTCGGTCGAAGCCGCGACCTTGCCCTGTGCCGGTGTCACGGCCTGGCACGGCCTCATCGCACGTGCCGGGATGGGCAAAGGCGACACACTGCTGGTCCAGGGGACAGGCGGCGTCGCGCTGTTCGGCCTTCAGCTCGCAGCGGCGCTGGGGGCGCGCGCGATTGTGATATCTTCGTCGGATGAGAAACTCGACCGTGCCAAGGCGATGGGCGCCTCGATCCTCATCAACTACCGTGACACGCCTGACTGGGATGTCGCCCTGATGCAAGCGACGGACGGCAAAGGTGCCAGCCATATCCTCGAACTCGGCGGCCCCGGCACCTATGATCGATCGCTGCGATCGGTCGCGTCGGGTGGCAAGATTGTTCAGATTGGTGTTTTGACCGGGTTCGGCCCGAAGCCCGACCTCGCGCGCCTTCAATGGGAGAATGCCGACATCATCGGTGTCACCGTCGGATCGGTCGAACATTTCACCACGATGAATCGCGTCTTGACCGAACACACGATCCACCCGGTCGTCGATCGGGTCTACGGTTTCGACGAGGCACCCGCAGCGTATGCTCACCTGCGGACCGGCTCGCACTTCGGCAAGGTCGTTGTCGAGTTCTAGCGGACGGGATGGGTTTCGCATCCGCTCGACCCATCTTGCAAGCATGCACGATCTCAAAACAGAGCGGCGTTGAGGGCCTGTCCGTAGATCATTGCCGCGACCAGCGAGATCAGCAAGCCCGCGCCCGAGAAGATCGCGAGGACTTTTAGCGTTTCGACGTCGACATTGGTTCCCGTCGCGCGGGTTATTGCTCTTGCCAGTGCAGCCATCATCGCCAGCTCCGAAGCAGGCCGCGCGGAGGCGAGGCCTGCTTCATCATCTAGCGTCGTTTGGCGCATTCGCGTGTGAAGCAGATTACAGGTGGTCCAGTAGCTGCCATGCGGGTGCTGGTGGGCACGCTTCGCTTTGCCCACCCTACGCTGTGCGGCATGGCCGGCTCTGAAACCAGCCGGTGACGCTCACGGGATCTCAAGATGCGCGATGCGCCGTCGCACGCAGCTGTGAACGAACGAGCCCCGAACGCACGTAACGGCAGCTGCTTGCACCCGTACAGCCCTTGGCGAACGTGCTCGTTCGCAAGCTGACGCATGTGCAATCCGGGGAGAAACGGTCACATGAGAGAGTTCTACGTCGCTGAGACCGGTGGTGGTTCCTATCGTCCGCTCGCCATTCTCCGCTGGGTCATGGTGGTCATCTTCGTCTCGTTCGGGATGCAGAAATTCACGCCGCAATCGGCACAGGGCATCGCCCAGTTCATCGGCAACAGTCCGTTCATCTCCTGGCTGTCGATATTCGGCCTGAGGGGAGAGGCCTATGTCCTCGGTGTCACTGAATTCGTGATTGCGGCACTGCTCGTGGCAGGCAGCTTCAGCCCAATCCTGTCCGCGCTCGGCTCGTTCATGGGCGTGGTGACCTTCGCGATCACCTGGTCGTTCTTTTTCACGACGCCGGGCGTCGTCACATGGAGCCTGTCATCCGATCCGATGGCGTGGAATCTCGCCGGCGAGTTTCTGTTCAAGGATGTCGTCCTGCTCTGTGTGTGCGTCGTGCTGTTCCTCGCCTCTCTGCCGCAATCGGTGGTTCGGCTGCGCACCGGCTGAGGCCGTAGGATGGGTAGAGCGGAAGCGAAACCCATCATGGCTTCCGAGCGTGTCGAGGCGTGATGGGTTTCGCTTCCGCTCTACCCATCCTACAGACTTGCGGCTCTCACTGTCGGATGCGGTAAATCACGACATCCTCGCCGTGATGAATCGTGCTCTTTTCGAGGACGTAGTTCGCTTTCTCCAGCACGCGGCGCGACGCGCGGTGCCCGACGAACACCAGGCCGATGAGCGACGGCAACGCGAGCTGCGACAGCCCGATCTGCGTCAGCGCGATCGCGATCTCGCTGGCAAGCCCCTGGCCCCAGAATTCCCGCTTGAACGTGTAAGCGATCTCGATCTCGTCGATGCCGTCGACGAGGATGTGCCGGATGCCCGCCCGTCCGGCAAACGCGCCATCGCGCGTTCGCAGCGCCCACAGTCCGAAACCGTGCCGGTCCCAATGCGCGATGTTGACGGCGAGGTAAGCCTTCGTCGCCTCCGGCGCACGCACGCCGCCGAGATAGCGGGACACTTCGGGATCGAGGTGGAGCGCGACGAGGTCGGCGAGGTGATCGTCACGCAATCGCTCGGCGATCAGCCTGTCGGTGGAGAAACGGTCCATGGACACTGATAGCCGCTCTTAAGGCCTATCGTCGATCCCTTCGCGATGCGAAACCGCACGACATCAGCACCGGTTGGACCGTTTGGACTCCGTGTCCGGCCCAAATTCTGACTTGACCGTGTTGAGCGCCGCGGCCAGCTCGTCGATATGATAAGGTTTCGGCAAAATCTGGATACCCGCCAGTTCGGCTTCGTGAACCGCGGCCTCGGAGTATCCGCTGGTCAGAAGGACGGGGATGTCGCTTCGTCTTCTTTTGATCTCATGCGCCAACTCGACCCCATTCATGCCGCCCGGCATCATGATGTCGGAAAAGATCAGGTCGACGGCGCGGCCATCGGCCAAGGCACCGAGCGCGGCGGCACCGCTCGCAGCACGTGTGACCTCGTAGCCGAGCTGACCAAGCATCTCGCTCACCAGTGCCGCAACCTCGTCATCGTCCTCCACGAGAAGGATTCTGCCATGATTGTCCTTTTTGGGCCGCACCATGTTGAGATCGATGAGGTGCCGCTCCTTGGGCGGCACGCGGTGGGACCGCGGCAGGTAAAGCTCGATGCTGGTGCCTTGGCCGACTTCCGATCGAATGCGGACCATTCCCCGCGACTGCGTCGCAAATCCGTGGACCTGGGCAAGGCCGAGCCCCGACCCTTTTCCGACTTCCTTCGTCGTGAAAAACGGTTCGAAAACGCGCGACAAAATCTCCGGTCCCATGCCCACGCCGGTATCGACGACGGACAGGCGCACATAGTCGCCAACGATCTGCTCGTCATTCAAATCGGGGAGATTTTCTCCTCGCACGACAATCGTGCCGCCATTGGGCATGGCGTCCCTGGCGTTGACCGCCAGGTTGAGAACCACGAGTTCGAGCTCGCCGGGATCGACCTCCACCGGCCAGAGCGTGTCCGGAAAATCGAACTCGACGTGGACGTCGCCCCTCAAGCTTCGATCGAGCAGCTCGCGCATGCCGCCCATCTGCAAGGCGACGTCGACGGGCTCGGGCCGGAGCGTCTGCCGGCGCGAGAACGCAAGAAGCTGCCTGGTCAGGCTGGCGCCGCGCTGGGCGGCCTGGACCATCCCGTCCATCAAGCGGCGACGGCGGGCAGGGTCTGTCTGACGGTCAAGCATGTCCAGCCCGCCGGAAATAACCATCAGCAGATTGTTGAAGTCATGCGCCACTCCGCCGGTCAACTGGCCGATGGCCTCGATCTTCTGAGCCTGGCGGAGCGCCTCCTCGATCCGGGCGCGCTCGTTCATTTCGAGGCGTAACTGCTCATTGGCATCCTCCAGCGCGCGCGTGCGCTCGACGACCAGTCTTTCGAGTTGTTGGGCCGTCTGCTCGCGCGCCTCAAGCAATGCCCGGATCTCGTATTGACGCCCTCGGGCCCGCATGGCCGATTGAATGGCGCTTGTCAGCGTTATCGGCTGGACTGGCCGTTCGAGCAGCGAGACGTTTCGGAGAAGCGCGACAATGCCGCGGCGCCATGCGACGACGGCGGGATGCTCGCGATGACTGGTGAGAATGACGAAAGGGAGGTCGGACCATGGCGGCTGATTCGCGATCCATTGCGCCAGCGGCGCCGTATCCTTCCCAAACAGACCTTCTTCGGCAAGGAAAACCGCCCCTACGCCCGCGGTCATCTCGTCGAGAAGTTGGGGAAGGCTTCGGCAGTTGATCGCTTCGAGGCTCGAGCCGCGGAAGAGCTCCGCGGCAGCCTGTCCGTCGCGTCCTATCGGAGCAAAGACGAGAACATGATGATCTCGCCTGGCGCTCATCCGGCCGATCCTTCCGGCATTGCCTTGCCAGTGTAACTCGGATTGCCCGAAAAGATGCCGCTGAACTCCTTGAGCGGAGGACCCAACCTGATGCCGGCGCTGCTGAGGCGAAACTCGCGGATGGTGTGCTCGTGTTGACCGCTGCGCTTCTTGACCACCGACAAGGCACGCCGCACCGTGCCGCCCACCTCGAAATATCGCAGCATGATCACGGCATCGCTCAGATAGCTGATGTCGAGCGGCGTATCCATTGGCCCGACTAGCCCATGCTGGGCGAGAACCAGGATGGTCAGCACCCCTTGCTGCGCAAGATAGCTCAGGAGCTCGTGCATCTGCAGGATGAGAAAGCGTTCGTCCGGCATGGCATTGAGGTAGCCGTTCAGACTGTCGATGATGACGATGCGCGCATTGTCGCATTCGACGCTTCTTCTCACGTTTGCAGCGAACTCGCCCGGTGACAGTTCGGCCGGATCGATCTGTTGAAAGCGGATGTGGCCGGACTCGATATACTTTTCGAGAGGCAATCCAAGCGTTTTGGCGCGGGCTTCGACCGTGCCGCGGCCTTCGTCGAAGGCGAAAAAGACTGCGTGTTCGCCGCGCTCGGCTGCCGCTATCGCATAAGTCAATGCAAGGGATGACTTACCGACGCCGGCGGCGCCTATGAGGAGCGCGTTGGTGCCGCGCTCGAGGCCGCCTCCGAGGAGTTGATCCAGTTCAGTATTGCCGCTAGGAGTGCATTCGCCGCGAAAAGGCTTGTGATGCTCGGCGGCGACCAGCCGTGGAAAGATATGCAGGCCGCCTTCTTCGATCGTAAAATCATGGAAGCCGCCGCGAAACTTGATGCCGCGCATCTTTATCACGCGGAGCCGTCGTCGCTCCGCGCCGTAATCGATGGCGAGTTGTTCGAGCATCACCACGCCATGTGCAATCGAATGCAGTTGCAGGTCGTCCTGGGACGAAGAGAGATCGTCGAGAAGCACGACCGTACACTTGCGGTTGGTGAAGAAGTGTTTCAGAGCCAGGACCTGGCGTCTGTAACGCAGCGGGTTCTGGGCAAGGAGGCGCAGTTCGGACAGGCTGTCGAGCACGACCCGGGCGGGATTGATGCGCTCGACCTCCTTGAAAACCAGGTTTGTCGTTTCGTTCAGCTCCATCTCGGCGGGATGGAACACCGTGAGCTCGCGGTCCGGATCGAGCGTCGTCTCCGGTGGCACCAGTTCAAAGATGTCGACACCCTCGAGCGACCAGCCGTGCCGTTTTGCGACGAGATCCAGCTCGCGCTTGGTTTCGGACAGGGAAATGTAGAGCCCACGTTCGCCACTCCGGACACCCCGCAGCAGGAACTGGAGCGCCATCGTGGTCTTGCCGGTGCCGGGCCTGCCTTCGTACAGGTACATCCGATTGGCATCGAAGCCCCCTCCGAGGATGTTATCGAGCCCTTCGCTGCCCGTCGAAACTCTCGGCAAATCTTTGGACTCACCGTCTTGAGCGGCGCTGGCTTTGCTGATCATCGAACTTCCTGACGCTTTCACCCCAAAAGGGCGTCATCGGTTTGGTCCCAAATCTGATGGCCAAGGCTTCGGGCCGAAACGGGATGTTGGTAAAGGAACTCGAAGGAAGGCCCCGAGTTCCACTGCGGGAAGAGGGGCGTGGCGCACGGGCCTCAGTCCTCGGCGTCTACCGCGCCGACGAACCGCTGCGGGGGAGTGCCGCCCGCTGCTGAATTTCCGATATTGCCATTATGCCGGTGTTTTGCCCGACGGGTCAACCGGCGCGGAGCGCAGTTGCGCAGGTTGGGTCGAACGGAAGCGAAATCCTTCGCCACGGGCGCGTGCCGGGAAATGATGGGATTCGCTTCCGTTCTACCCATCCTGCGCGCTACGTCTGTTTCCTCGTGACGCATCAACAACTTTGCCGCCGTCACCGACTACGCGCCCGCCAACCCCCGTCTACTGTGCATGGGGTTGTTTTCGCAGTTTTGGTTCGAGCGAGGCTAACCGGCTCCAAGTGCCACCGCGACATTGTACGTCACGAGGCTCGCCAGATACGCCAGCACCAGCATGTACAGGAACGTCACCGCCATCCAGGTCCAGCTGCCGGTCTCGCGCCGGATCACGGCGAGCGTGGAGGCGCATTGCGGGGCGAAGATGTACCAGGCGAGCAGCGACAGCGCGGTCGCCAGCGACCACTTCGTTGCCAGAACCTGGCCGATCTGCTCGGCCGCTTCCTTGCCGCCTTCGATCGCATAGACGGTGCCGAGCGCAGCGACCGCGACCTCGCGCGCCGCCATGCCCGGGATCAGCGCGACCGCGATCTGCCAGTTGAAGCCGACGGGGCCAAGCAGCGGCTCGATCGCCTTGCCGATGATGGCGGCCAGGCTGAAGTCGATCGCAGGCTCGGTCGCGCCTGCCGGCGGCTGCGGGAACGAGGCCAGAAACCAGATCAGCACCATCATCGAGAAGATCGTGGTGCCGGCGCGCTGGAGGAACATTTTTGCGCGGGTGAAGATACCGATCGCGATCGATTTCAGCCGCGGCATCTTGTAGTCCGGCAGCTCCAGCATGAAGGGTGCCGGCGCAAAGTCGCGCAGCATGAAGAACTTGATGAGGAACGAGACGGCCAGCGCGCTGGTGATGCCGGTGGCGTAGAGGCCGAACATCACGAGGCCTTGCAGGTTGATGAAGCCCCAGACGTCCCTGGCCGGAATGAAGGCGGAGATGATCAGCGTGTAGACCGGAATGCGCGCCGAGCAGGTCATCAGCGGCGCGATCAGGATCGTGGTCAGCCGGTCGCGCTTGTTGTCGATCACGCGCGTCGCCATGATGCCGGGAATGGCGCAGGCAAAGCTCGACAACAGCGGAATGAAGGCGCGGCCGTGCAGCCCCGCCCCGCCCATGATGCGGTCCATCAGGAACGCCGCGCGCGCCATGTAGCCGAAATCTTCCAGGAGCAGGATGAACAGGAAGATGATGATGATCTGCGGCAGGAACACGATGACGCTGCCGACGCCGGAGATCACGCCGTTCTGGAGGAAGCTCTGCAACAGGCCGGCGGGCAGGGTGGCGTGCACGAACTCGCCGAGCGCATCGAAGCCCGATTGGAGCAGCTCCATCAGCGGCTGCGCCCAGGCGAACACCGCCTGGAACATCACGAACAGGATGGCCGCGAGCACGATCAGCCCGCCGACCGGATGCAGCACCACGGCATCGATCCGCGCGGTCCAGGTGTCGGGGCGAGCGGGCAGGCTGACGCAGTCGGCGATGATGCGGTCGGCCTCGCGCTGGGTCGCGCGCAATTCGGAGACGCTGAGCGCGCGCCAGCTGTTCTCGGCCGGCTCGGCCGCGAGCTTGGCCGAGATCTCGTCGGTCAGCGCCAACAGATCGGCCGTGCCGCCCTTGCGCACCGCAATCGAGGTGACCACGGGCACGCCGAGCTCCTTGGCGAGCCTAACGACGTCGACCGAGACGCCGCGGCGGCTTGCGATGTCGAACATGTTGAGCACCAGCACGATCGGCCGGCCGGTGCGCTTCAGCTCCAGCAGCAGGCGGATGGTCAGGCGCAGATTGGTCGCATCGGCCACGCACAGCACGAGATCGGGCAGGGCTTCGCCGGAGGCCTTGCCGAGCACGAAGTCGCGGGTGATCTCCTCGTCCGGGCTGCGGCCGCGCAGCGAATAGGTGCCGGGCAGGTCGACCACCGAGACCTGGCGTCCCTGCGGGGTGACGAAAAAACCTTCCTTGCGCTCGACGGTGACGCCCGGATAGTTCGCGACCTTCTGCCGGCTGCCGGTCAGCGCGTTGAACAGCGAGGTCTTGCCGCTGTTTGGCGTGCCCACCAGGGCGAGATGCAGCAGAGGAGCTTCCATGGATCAGTTATCCGGGTCGCGATTCTCAGGCGACGATGATGGCCATGGCTTCGCGACGGCGGACCGCGATCGTGATGTTGTCGACACGGACGGCGATCGGGTCGCGCCCGACCAGCCCCTCGTGCAGGACCTCGACCCGGGCGCCCTCGACGAAGCCGAGCTCGATCAGCCGGCTCTCGAGCTCGATGTCCGAGAGCGCCGAGCCCGTGTGCCTGGTGGACAGATGCTGAATGACGCCGGTGTAGCCGCGCAGGGCGAGACCCAGCGGCATTTCGGGGCGCGTCGTCTTGGTGTTGGTCATGCCCTGTATTTTCAACGCAGGGCATGGAGGTCAAGCACGAGCGCGCGTCGAAGCTGCACCTTAGAGTGATTTTAAAGTGCAGATGCCGAAAGCGTGAGGTCAGCGCGGGCTGCGGCTACTGGGCCGGGACCTTGTCCGGCTGCGGCGCCATGGCGCGGCTCTTGAAGTAGTCCAGCACGAACAGCCGGATCGCGGAGGACAGATTGCCTTGCTGGCGGTTGCTGTCGATCTCGCCGACGAGCTCGGACAGCGTCATGTTGCGCAGGCCCGAAATCTCCTTCATGCCGTTCCAGAACGCCTCTTCCAGGCTCACGCTGGTCTTGTGGCCGGCGACCACGATCGATCGTTTCACGACCGGCGATTTCATGGCTGCTCCTCGCGATCGATCCGATGCTGGTCCAGATGCTCCTTCGCCTGGTCCGCCTGCTTCTCCTCCGCCGATCGCTCGGCCTTCGTGCGGCCGAACTTCGCCCGGTTGGCGTCCGCCTGCTTCGCCGAGGTTTCTCGCTCGGCGCGCTTCCTGAAACGATTCAGGTTGATGACGTTCCCCATGCCGTGTCTCCATCACCCGATCCTCCCCGGGCAGGATGAAACATTCAGAAACAACGCGCCGCGTTGCGCCTCACAAGACTTGATTGTCATTTTGCTCGTCCTCGTCAATCGGCCTGTCCGGCCATCAAACGATGAATTTCGCCCCGCCAAGGGCAGAAGAGTTTGCGTAACACGCAAACCGTCCGCAACATTGACGGTAATCAAATCCTGTCCTTTAAGCCTTATAATAATGAGCCTCGGGGCTCCGTATCATTACGGATGACTATCGGAATTCGGAATTCATCCGGGCCGCGTCATCTTCTCCGGCTGCACCAGACGGTCGAACTCTTCGCCTGAGACGAAGCCCAGCCGCAGTGCCTCTTCCTTCAGCGTGGTGCCGTTGGCATGCGCGGTCTTCGCCACCTTCGCCGCATTGTCGTAGCCGATCTTCGGCGCCAGCGCCGTCACCAGCATCAGCGAGCGCTCCATCAGCTCCTTGATGTGCTTTTCATTGGCGCGGATGCCGCTGACGCAATGCTCGGTGAAGGAGCGTGCAGCGTCAGCCAGGAGGCGGATCGAGTGCAGCATGTTGTAGGCGAGCACGGGCTTGTAGACGTTGAGCTCGAAATGCCCCTGGCTGCCGGCGACCGTGATAGTCGTGTGATTGCCGAACACCTGGCAGCATACCATCGTCATCGCCTCGCACTGCGTCGGATTGACCTTGCCCGGCATGATCGATGAGCCCGGCTCGTTCTCCGGCAGGACCAGTTCGCCAAGGCCCGAGCGCGGGCCCGAGCCGAGCAGACGGATGTCGTTGGCGATCTTGAACAGGCCCGTCGCCACCGAATTGATGGCGCCATGCGCCAGCACGTAAGCGTCGTTGGAGGCCAGCGCCTCGAATTTGTTGGCGGCGCTGGTGAACGGCAGCTTGGTGATGCCTGCGACCTGCTTGGCGAACAGTTTTGCGAAGCGAGGGCTCGAGTTGAGGCCGGTGCCGACGGCGGTGCCGCCCTGTGCCAGCGGATAGAGATCCTTTACCGCGACCTTCAGTCGCGCGATGCCGCTTTCGACCTGGGCGGCATAGCCCGAAAATTCCTGGCCGAGCGTCAGCGGCGTCGCGTCCTGGGTGTGGGTGCGGCCGATCTTCACGATCTTGGCGAACTCCTTCTCCTTCTGCCGCAGCGCGCGGTGCAACTCGCCAAGGGCAGGCACGAGATCGGCATTGATGCGGCTTGCGGCGGCGATATGCATCGCGGTGGGAAAGGAGTCGTTCGACGACTGACTCATGTTGACGTGATCGTTCGGATGTACCGGCTTCTTGGCGCCGAGCTCGCCGCCGAGGAGTTCATTGGCGCGGTTGGCGATCACCTCGTTGAGGTTCATGTTGCTCTGGGTGCCCGAGCCGGTCTGCCACACCACCAGCGGAAAATGGTCATCCAGCTTGCCCTCGATCACCTCGCGCGCAGCACGGATGATCGCATTGGCGCGGCGCTGGTCGAGCAGGCCGAGTTCGAGGTTGGACTGTGCGGCCGCGAGCTTGACGATGCCGAGTGCGTGCACGAGGGAGATCGGCATGCGGTCGATGCCGATGCGAAAGTTCTGGCGCGAGCGCTCGGTCTGCGCCCCCCAATAGCGATCGGCTGGCACTTCGATCGGACCGAAACTGTCGGTCTCGGTGCGGGTCGCGGGGGTGGCGGTCTTCAAGCGGGCAATTTTGGCCATGGCACATCCATTCTGCCGCACGAAACGCCGCGCGGCTTTCTCATGTGCACTTTTATATAGGCAGTTTGGCCGGGCGCGACGCTCTCGCAGCCAACCTTGATCATTTCTTGCGGAAACGATCGAGCCGCACGACTTCGGCGCCGCCCTGGTTCGGCGGGGTCGGCTCGTCCGCGGTCTCCGCCGGTTCACTGGCCGGCGCGGGCACTGCGATAGCCGAGGGGGTAGGGGCGGCCGGCAACGTCTCGGGTCCGACCTCTGCGACATCGGAGGTGTCGAACTCAAGGCCGAATTTCACCGACGGATCGAGGAAGCGATTGATCGCGCTGAACGGGACGATCAGCCGCTCCGGAATGCCGCCAAAGGACAGGCCGACCTCGAAACGGTCCTCGAGCACAGTCAGGTCCCAGAACTGGTGCTGGAGGATGATCGTCATCTCTTCCGGATATTGCGCCAGCAGCCGCGGCGAGATCTTCACGCCGTCGGCCTTCGAGACGAACGTGATGAAGAAATGATGCTCGCCCGGCAGTCCATGGGACGCGGCGTCGGTCAGCACCTTGCGCAGCACGCCGCGCAGCGCGTCGCGGGCCAGCACATCGTATCGGATATGATCGGTCGCCATGGTGGTCCTGTTGCATTCCAGGAGACGGGCCCTGCCGGCCCGACTCGCCAAGCCGCAATAGTACCGCGCCTGACGGGTCAGCAGGAGTCCCCGCCGGGAAGGAAATAAATGTAAGTGGAGGCTTCTGTTGCCAGGTGCCTCCGAACCCCGCCTAACGGAGCTTAACCCGTTAGGACTTTAAGATGGTCTTTCAAACTGCGTTACGCAGCCTGAGCAACCGGAGCAAAGTTGTCGTTGGCAACTATTGCAGTAGCCCGATAACGGCGGAACAATACCGGGAAAAAGTACGCCCTTTACGCCCTCGTCGATCCTATTTCGCCCCCGCCAAAGCCCGCTCTGGGAAGTGCTCGCTGGTGGGCTTTGGTGGAGGCGCCGGGTACCGCCCCCGGGTCCGAATGGTTTATTGCGACGACCGTTTATTTCCATAGCCGGCGAACCGGCAGACCCAATATAGGGGGCAAAGGTTTAGAAAGACAGGGGTTTGGCGCGGTTCCCTTTGGATAGGTTCGGGACGGGCCTCGGTACGATCTTGGCGGCGCGGCGACCGGCGTTCTAAGGTCCTGACATGTCCCCGGATTCAGCACCGGCCGTCCAAGAACTGGATCAAGAGCCGGACCTTCCCGCCGCCCACGCCTCTCCGCCCGGCCTCGTCGCGCTGTTCCTGGCCTTCGCCAGGATGTCGCTGGCCGGCTTTGGCGGGGTTCTGGTGTTCGCCCGTCACGCCATCGTCGATCAGCACCGCTGGATGACGGCCGACGAGTTCAACGAGACCTTTGCGCTTTGTCATTTCCTGCCCGGGCCCAACATCGTCAATCTGTCGATGGTGTTCGGATCGCGGCTGCGCGGGATCGCCGGCGGCGTCGCTGCCTTTGCCGGACTGCTGCTGCCGCCGACGCTGATCATGACCGTGCTCGCGATCATCTATGCCCGTTTCGGCGATGTCGATGTGCTGCGCCGCGTCCTCGCGGGCGTCTCCTGCGCCGCCGTCGGCCTCCTCATCGCGGTGGTCTTCCGCATGATGACGCCGCTGCTCAAGCGGATGGACGCCGTCGCGCTGATCCTGATGCTCGGTGTGTTCGCAGCCATCGGTGTGTTTCGTTGGCCGCTCCAGGCGGTTCTGCTGGTCGCGGTCCCCGTCAGCGTCGGCGTGACTTACCTGCTGCGGCGGAAGGTAGCAGCATGAGCAGCCAGAGCCCGATCTGGGCGCTGATCTCCACCTTTGGTCTGATGTCGCTGTTCGCGGTCGGCGGCGCCGCGGCCGCGGTGCCCGAGATGCACCGCATCGCGGTCGAGGTGCATCGCTGGATGACCGACAAGCAGTTCGCCGACGCCTATGCGATCGCGCAGCTCTCGCCGGGTCCGAACGTCCTGATCGTCACGCTCATCGGCTATGCCGTTGCCGGCATTCCCGGCGCGCTGGCCGCTACGCTCGCAATGTGCCTGCCGACAGCGCTGCTTGCCTATTATGTCAGCCGGCTCCTGAGCCGGCCGGGCCAGTCGCGCTGGCCCGGCCTGATCCAGGCTGCACTGGTTCCGCTCTCGATCGGATTGATGGCTGCCAGCGCCCTGATCCTGGCCCGATCGACCGATCGCAACATTGCTGCACTGCTTCTGACCGCGACGGTCGCGGTGATCGCCTCGGTCTCGCGCGCCAATCCGCTGTGGCTTCTGCTCGCAGGGGGCCTGTTGGGTTTTGCTGGCATTGTGTGATGAAAATCGCTAGGCAATGATCCGGGCCGGGGATCCCTTCCAGCCGATTAGAACAACAGTGCTCGTGACTTACGGGGTCGCGGAGGAGACATGCATGGCCGATACGATGGGCCACTCGGCGACAGCCACAAGAAACACCTCAGTGGCGCTCGGCTTCTGCCTGTTGGCCCTCGCGCCGCAGATCTTCGAATTGATCTGGTCGATTGGGACCATCTTTGGCTGGGGAGCCGGGCGCGGTCCGGCCACCGTCGTGGTCAGCCATGCGACCGCGCTGCTCGCGGGCGCGCCAGCTGCGCTGCTCGGGGCGATCGGCGGTGGTGATACCAAGAAGGCGTCATCCGATGTGCTGCTGGCGCTGATCTATTCCTATCCGCTGTTCGCGGTGGCGATCGTCACGCTGTTCATGACCATCAGGTCTGGCCAGGACTATATCGGCGGCGTCATCCTGATGGCGCTCGCCTTGTTCGCGCTGTGGGCCTCGAGCGATTTGCAGGGCATGCGCGGCTTCTCCTTCGGCGCCGGCACCGCGCCGCGGATGTTCGGTGGGCTCCTGGTCGCTCTGTCCGCCGGCATCGCGTTGACGGGCCTTTTGACCGAGGGGCCGGCGCTTGCGCATTATTCCTGGCGCGGGCCGCTGTTCGTCATGCTCTCGATCCTGTTTTTCGCGCTCGCGATCCGTCCGCTCGGGCTCGTCGTCTCGGCCTTCGCGAGCTTTATGATCGCAGCGCTGGGCTCGCATGAGACGCGCTGGGTAGAGGCGGCCATCGTCGGCGCCTGCCTGACGATCGGCTGTGCGCTGCTCTTCCCCTACGTGCTCGGATTGCCGATGCCGATGTTCCCGCGTTTCCTGGCTCAGTGAGGCT
The DNA here is from genome assembly GCF_015624505.1 of Bradyrhizobium commune. NCBI lineage: Bacteria > Pseudomonadati > Pseudomonadota > Alphaproteobacteria > Hyphomicrobiales > Nitrobacteraceae > Bradyrhizobium > Bradyrhizobium commune. The sequence continues at coordinate 2,008,982 of NZ_CP061379.1, forward strand.
GTCATGGAGCTCTTTGCCAACCTCGCTCACGGTTTCGTCGTCGCCTTCTCTCCGATCAACCTCCTGATGTGCCTGATCGGCGCGCTGGTGGGCACGCTGGTCGGCGTGCTGCCGGGCATCGGCACCATCGCCACTGTCGCGATGCTGCTGCCGATTACCTTCGGACTGCCGCCAGTCGGCGCGCTGATCATGCTCGCCGGCATCTATTACGGAGCCCAGTATGGCGGCTCGACCACGTCGATCCTGGTCAATATTCCAGGCGAAGCGACCTCGGTGGTCACCGCCATCGACGGCCATGCCATGGCCAAGCAGGGCCGTGCCGGTCCGGCGCTGGCGATCGCCGCGATCGGTTCGTTCTTCGCCGGCTGCGTCGCGACCGTACTGATCGCGGTGCTTGGCGCGCCGCTGACAAAACTCGCGCTGGCGTTCGGCCCGGCCGAATATTTCTCGCTGATGGTGCTCGGCCTGATCTTCGCGGTCGTGCTGGCCAAGGGCTCGGTGCTGAAGGCGATCGCGATGATCGTGTTCGGCCTGCTGCTGTCGATGGTCGGCTCTGACATCGAGACCGGCGCCTCGCGCATGGCCTTCAACATTCCGGAGCTTGCCGACGGGCTCGGCTTCGCGACGGTGGCGATGGGCGTGTTCGGCTTCGCCGAGATCATCCGCAATCTCGACGCCGGCGCCGAGATGAACCGTGATCTCGTGCAGCAGAAGATCACCGGCCTGATGCCGACCAGGAAGGACCTGATCGACTCGGCGCCCGCGATCCTGCGCGGCACCGCGCTCGGATCGATCCTCGGCATCCTGCCCGGCGGCGGCGCGGTGATCGCGTCGTTTGCGGCCTACACGCTCGAGAAGAAGCTCGCCAAGAACCCATCGCGGTTCGGCCGCGGTGCGATCGAGGGCGTGGCGGCGCCGGAGAGCGCCAACAACGCAGCCGCGCAGACCTCCTTCATCCCGCTGCTCACGCTCGGCATCCCGCCGAACGCGGTGATGGCGCTGATGGTGGGTGCGATGACCATTCACGGCATCGTGCCGGGCCCCCAGGTGATGCAGAAGCAGCCCGACCTCGTCTGGGGCATGATCGCCTCGATGTGGATCGGCAATCTGATGCTGATCATCATCAACCTGCCGCTGGTCGGAATCTGGGTGCGGCTGTTGCGCGTGCCGTACCGGCTGATGTTCCCCTCGATCGTGATCTTCTGCGCGATCGGCATCTATTCGGTGAACAATGCGCCGGTCGACGTCATCCTCGCCGGCGTGTTCGGCTTGGTCGGCTACTGGCTGATCAAGCACGATTTCGAGCCGGCGCCGCTGTTGCTCGGCATGGTGCTCGGACCGCTGATGGAAGAGAACCTGCGCCGTGCGCTGTTGATCTCGCGTGGCGACTGGAGCGTATTCCTGACGCGTCCGCTCTCGGCGGCGCTGCTCGCGATCGCGGCGTTCCTGCTGGTGCTCACGCTGCTGCCGATGCTGCGCGCCAAACGCGACGAGGTGTTCACCGAATCCGAGAACTGATCGCGCTACGCCCGCCTGCGTCGGCATGCGCGGGGCGGCAACTTAGCGAACACATTCAAGCCGGTAGACAAGGGGCGGGACGCAAGTTCCGCCCCTTGTCGTTTGCATCGGGAATGCTCAGTTTTCAGGGTATAATCCCCGTGGACCGCGAATCGACGCTGTCGCAGCACGGGGGTGGCCGCTAAGTTCGCCGCCTTCCCAAAGGCTCTATCGCACATGCACCAGTATCAGGACCTGCTCGAGCGGATTCTCTCAGACGGCGCCGAGAAGACCGACCGGACCGGCACCGGCACGCTGTCGGTGTTCGGCCATCAGATGCGCTTCAACCTGTCCGCCGGCTTCCCGATGCTGACCACCAAGCGGCTGCCGCTGAAGGCGATCGTGCATGAGCTGCTGTGGTTCCTGAAGGGCGACACCAACATCAAATATCTCAGGGACAACGGCGTCACCATCTGGGACGAGTGGGCCGACGCCAACGGCGATCTCGGCCCGGTCTATGGCCATCAGTGGCGCTCCTGGCCCGCGCCTGACGGCCGCAGCATCGACCAGATTTCCAACGTCGTCGACATGATCAAGCGCAATCCGGACTCGCGCCGCCTGATCGTCTCGGCCTGGAATCCGGCCGAGGTCGACAAGATGGCGCTGCCGCCGTGCCACTGCCTGTTCCAGTTCTATGTTGCCAACGGCAAACTGTCTTGCCAGCTCTACCAGCGCTCGGCCGACGTGTTCCTCGGCGTTCCCTTCAACATCGCCTCCTACGCGCTGCTCACCATGATGGTGGCGCAGGTCACGGGACGGAAGCCCGGCGACTTCGTGCATTCGTTCGGCGACACCCATCTCTATTCCAATCATCTGGAGCAGGCGCGGCTTCAGCTCACACGCGCGCCGCGCGCGCTGCCGGTGATGCGGATCAATCCCGACGTGAAGGACATCTTCTCCTTCCGCTACGAGGACTTTGAGCTCGTCGGCTACGATCCGCACCCGCACATCAAGGCGGAAGTCGCGGTCTAGCGCCGATGTCTCAGAAGATACGTCGCGCGAATCCTGACGAGGCCGGACTCGTTCTGTCCTTCATCCGCGAGCTCGCTGAGTATGAGAAGCTGTCGCACGAGGTTGAGGCGACGGAGGCGATGATCGCTGACGCCTTGTTCGGCGACGATCCGCGACTGTTTTGCGCGATCGCCGAATGGAACGGCGAGCCGGTCGGCTTTGCGGTATGGTTCCTCAATTTCTCCACTTTCAGCGGCCGCCACGGCATCTATCTCGAAGATTTGTATGTGCGGCCGTCGCATCGCGGCAAAGGTCTCGGCAAGGCGCTGCTGGCCTATCTGGCGAAGGAATGCGTGGCGAACGGCTGGTCGCGCCTGCAATGGTCGGTGCTCGACTGGAACGCGCCGTCGATCGCCTTCTACAAGTCGCTCGGTGCGGTCATGATGGACGACTGGACGGTGTGCCGGGTCAACGGCTCCGCATTGGCGCGGCTCGCGGAGAAAGCGCCCTGATGGAGATCGTCTTCGTCGTTGCGATCGCGGAGAACGGTGTCATCGGCGCTGGTGGCGCGATTCCGTGGCGGCTGAAATCCGACATGCAGCGCTTCAAGGCGCTCACCATCGGCAAGCCTGTGATCATGGGCCGCAAGACCTTTGAATCCTTGCCCGGGCGCCGGCCGCTGCCCGGGCGCACCAACATCGTGATCACGCGCGATGCGGACTATCGCGCCACCGGCGCCATCGTCACGACATCGGCTGCGGATGCCGCCGCGGTTGCGCGCGGCGACGCTCTGCGGCGTTCGGCCGCCGAGATCGCAGTGATCGGCGGTGCCGAGATCTACCGGCAATGGCTCGATCATGCCGATCGCCTCGAGATCACGGAAGTGCATGCGCGGCCCGACGGCGAGACGCATTTCGAGATCGACAGGGCCGCCTGGGACGAAATGAGCCGCATCCGTCATCCGGCTGGCCCCGACGACAGCGCTGACTTCTCCTATGTGACATATCGTCGGCGGCGGTCCCATTAACTGCATTCGCCAATGTTTACATTGACTTTTCCGCGCCCGAGCATAGCTCGTGGGACGGTCATGGCTGCGTTGTAAGGGACCTGCCGGTCCCCTATAAAGCCGGACCGGACAATGCGGGCCGGCCAAGTTCTAGTCCCGGTCTGCCGAGGAGAGCGTCGAATGCCGTGGAAGAATCAGGGCGGTGGCCCGTGGGGCTCGGGTCCGAAGGGACCATGGGGCACAGGTCCGCAACCGGTCGGGCCGAGGCCGCCGGATCTGGAAGACCTTCTGCGGCGCGGCCAGGACCGGCTTCAGCAGATCATGCCCGGCGGCTATTTCTCCGGCGTCGGCATCACGCTGATCCTGCTCGTCATCGTTGCGCTCTGGCTGCTGTCGGGCTTCTTCAGGGTGCAGTCTGAAGAGCAGGGCGTCGTGCTGCGCTTCGGCAAGCACGTGCGCACCGTCGATCCCGGGCTGAACTATCATCTGCCCTATCCGATCGAGACGGTGCTGCTGCCTAAGGCGCTGCGCGTGTCCACCATTTCCATCGGCATGACGCTGATCGACGATCCCGCGCGGCGCGGCCGCTCCATCCGTGACGTGCCGGAAGAGAGCCTGATGCTGACCGGCGACGAGAACATCGTCGACGTCGATTTCACCGTGCTGTGGCGCATCAAGCCGAACGGCGTCGGCAACTTCCTGTTCAACATCCAGAACCCCGAGGGCACCGTGAAGGCGGTTGCCGAAAGCGCGATGCGCGAGGTGATCGGTCGTTCCAACATCCAGCCGATCCTGACCGGCGCGCGGACGCAGACCGAGACCACCGTGCAGGAGTTGATGCAGAAGACGCTCGACGGCTACGGTTCGGGCATCCTCATCACCCAGGTGCAGATGCAGAAGGTTGACCCGCCGGGTGACGTGATCGCTGCGTTCCGCGACGTCCAGGCGGCGCGCGCTAATCTCGAGCAGCTGCAAAACGAAGCGCAGACCTACGCCAACAAGATCGTTCCGGAAGCGCGCGGCCGCGCTGCGCAAATCGTGCAGGCCGCCGAGGGCTACAAGGAGCAGGCGGTCGCCGAGGCCAAGGGCCAGAGCGCGCGCTTCCTGAAAGTGTACGAGGAATACAAGAAGGCGCCCGACGTGACGCGTGAACGGATCTACCTGGAGACCATGGAGCGCGTGCTCGGCGGCTCGGACAAGCTGATCTATGACGGAGGCTCCTCGGGCCAGAGCATCGTGCCCTATCTGCCGCTCAACGAACTCTCGGCCAAGCGGCCCGCGACGACCGGCCAGCAGTCGAGCGGAGGCACGCGATGAGGTCTCCGGTTACAGGCATCGTCGCGCTGCTTGCAGCGCTCCTGGTCGTGATCGTCGCCTACATGTCGCTGTTCACGGTGCAGCAGACCGAGCAGACCATCGTGCTGCAATTCGGCAAGCCGGTGGACGTCGTCACCGACCCCGGGTTGCACTTCAAGGCGCCCTGGAATTCCGTGATCAACATCGACAAGCGGATCCTCGACCTCGAGAACCCGTCGCAGGAAGTGATTGCTTCCGACCAGAAGCGGCTCGTGGTCGACGCCTTTGCGCGCTACCGCATCAAGGACGCGCTACGCTTCTATCAGAGCGTGGGCTCGATCCAGGCTGCGAACCTCCAGCTCACCTCGCTCTTGAACGCGGCGTTGCGCCGCGTGCTCGGCGAGGTCAACTTCATCACCGTGGTGCGTGACGACCGCGAGAAGCTGATGGGACGCATCCGCGAGCAGCTCGACAAGGAAGCCGACGGCTACGGCATCGAGGTCGTCGACGTCCGGATCCGCCGCGCCGACCTGCCGGAGCAGAACAGCCAGGCGGTCTACCAGCGCATGCAGACGGAACGTCAGCGCGAGGCGGCCGAGTTCCGCGCGCAGGGTGGCCAGAAGGCGCAGGAGATCCGCTCCAAGGCCGATCGCGAGGCGACGGTCATCATCGCCGAAGCGAACTCGACCGCCGAGCAGACGCGCGGCGTGGGTGATGCCGAGCGCAACCGCCTGTTCGCGGAAGCCTACGGCAAGGACGCTGACTTCTTCGCGTTCTACCGGTCGATGACGGCCTATGAGAACGGACTGAAGGCGAACGATACCCGCTTCCTGCTGCGGCCGGACTCGGATTTCTTCCGATATTTCGGTAATCCGTCGGGCAAGACCTCTGCTGGCGCCGAGACGCCGGCGAAGCCATAAACAACGGGCGGCGCTTCCGCCGCCCTTTTCAAGACAAGAACGGCACAAGGGGAGGTTCCAATCCGATGAGGTCCATAGCGTTCGCCGACTTCCTCATCGGCCTGGGCGTCCTGTTCGTGCTGGAAGGCTTGATGTTCGCGGCAAGTCCGGCCTGGATGCGCAAGGCCATGAAGAGCGCCATCGCCACGCCGGACAACGTCCTGCGTGCGGTGGGGATCGGTTCGGCGGTTGCTGGATTGATCCTGATCTGGGTGATGCGACGTCCGATTTGAGCGCTGCGCCAACGTCAAAGTGAAGGCGAAGGGCCGGTTTTCGCCCTATTATCCAGGTCTTGAGGCCCGTTAAGCTCCGTGCTTGCGCCGTCCCCCCGTTCGAGCGCAGTCTTGGGTCGAATCTTGCGTTGAACCTTGGGGCCGAATCTTTTTCTGGAGATCACAATGACCGCTGCCACCATTGCCCCGACCCGCTTGCGCCCGATTGGGTTGCGACTTGGCGTGCGATTTGGGCTGGCCGCGCTCGCCATCGGCGCTTTCAGCGCGTTCGGCGCGCCGGCTCAAGCGCGCGGACCGGAGGGCATCGCCGACGTCGCCGAGAAGGTGATCGACGCCGTCGTCAACATCTCGACTTCGCAGACCGTCGAGGCCAAGGGCGGCGGCAGCAACACCATGCCGCAATTGCCGCCCGGCTCGCCGTTCGAGGAATTCTTCGACGACTTCTTCAAGAACCGCAAAGGCCCCGGCGGCGGCAGCAAGGGCGGCGACAACGGCGGCGGCCCGCCGCGCAAGGCCAACTCGCTCGGAAGCGGCTTCATCATCGACACCTCCGGGGTCGTCGTCACCAACAACCACGTCATCGCTGATGCCGACGAGATCAACGTGATCCTCAACGACGGCACCAAGATCAAGGCCGAGCTGGTCGGCGTCGACAAGAAGACCGACTTGGCCGTGCTGAAATTCAAGCCGCCGAAGCCGCTGATCGCTGTGAAGTTCGGCGATTCCGACAAGCTGCGGCTCGGCGACTGGGTGGTCGCGATCGGCAACCCCTTCAGCCTCGGCGGCACGGTGACGGCCGGCATCGTCTCGGCCAAGAATCGCGATATCTCCTCGGGTCCCTATGACAGCTACATCCAGACCGACGCCGCCATCAACCGCGGCAATTCCGGCGGTCCGCTGTTCAACCTCGACGGCGACGTCGTCGGCGTCAACACTCTGATCATCTCGCCCTCCGGGGGCTCGATCGGCATCGGCTTCGCCGTGCCGTCGAAGACGGTGGCGGGTGTCGTCGACCAGCTCCGCCAGTTCGGCGAACTGCGCCGCGGCTGGCTGGGCGTGCGCATCCAGAGCGTCACCGACGAGATCGCCGAGAGCCTCAACATCAAGCCGCCGCGGGGCGCGCTGGTGGCCGGCGTCGACGACAAGGGCCCGGCGAAGCCCGCCGGCATCGAGCCCGGGGACGTCGTCGTCAAGTTCGACGGCAAGGACGTCAAGGACCCGAAGGATCTGTCCCGCGTCGTCGCCGACACGGCGGTCGGCAAGGAGGTTGACGTCGTCATCATCCGCAAGGGCGAGGAGCAGACCAAGAAAGTCACGCTCGGCCGCCTCCAGGATCCCGACAAGGTGCAGGCCGCGGTGAAGACCGACGAGCCGCCGCCCGAGAAGCCGGTGACGCAGAAGTCGCTCGGCCTCGATCTCGCTGTGCTGAACAAGGATCTGCGTACGCGCTACAAGATCAAGGACAGCGTCAAGGGCGTGGTCGTCACCAATGTCGACGCCAATTCGGATGCCGCCGAGAAGCGGCTCTCCGCAGGCGACGTCATCGTCGAGGTGGCGCAGGAAGCGGTCTCGAGCGGCGCCGACATCCAGAAGCGGGTCGATCAGCTCAAGAAGGACGGCAAGAAGTCGGTGCTGCTGCTGGTGTCCAACGGCGACGGCGAGCTGCGGTTTGTTGCGCTGAGCGTGCAGTAGTCACGGAACGATCCCGTAAGGGTGGGCAAAGCGGAAGCGTGCCCACCATCTTTCCGCCATCGCAGCAAGAGTGGTGGGCACGGCGCAAGTGCGCCTTTGCCCACCCTACGGTAGCTGGGCGTGCAGCGAGAGATTAGGCCTCCGCGAACTCATCGCGCCGATACCCCTGCGCATAGAGCAGCGCGGTGAGATCGCCGTGGTCGATCCGCGCAGCTGCCGCAGCGGCCACGGCCGGCTTGGCGTGATACGCCACGCCCAGTCCCGCCGCCTGGATCATCGCCAGATCGTTCGCGCCGTCGCCGACGACGACCGAGTCGATGTCGTCGAGATCGAACGACTCCATCAGATCCACCAGCGTTGCGAGCTTGGCCGCGCGGCCCAAAATGGGCTCCTTCACCTCGCCGGTGAACTTGCCGTCGCGCACGACGAGCTCGTTGGCGCGGTTCTCCTGGAAGCCGATCTTCGCGGCGATCGCGCGCGTGAACAGCGTAAAGCCGCCGGAGACCAGGCAGGTATAGGCGCCGTGGGCGCGCATGGTCGCGACCAGCTCACGGCCGCCCGGGGTCAGCGTGATGCGCTTGGCCAACACCTCGTCGACGACGCTGGCGGGAAGGTCCTTCAAGAGCGCGACGCGTTCGCGCAGCGCCGGCTCGAACTCGATCTCGCCGCGCATTGCGCGCTCGGTGATGGCGGCCACATGGGTCTTCATTCCGACGAGATCGGCGAGCTCGTCGATGCATTCCTGGCCGATCATGGTGGAATCCATGTCGGCGAGAAAAAGCTTCTTGCGCCGGACGCCAGCAGGCTGCACCACGATGTCGATCGGCAGGTCGCCGCGAAGCTCGCGCAACCGCTGTTCGATGGCGTGGCGGTCGCCTTCGAGGTTACTGTCGGCGCCGAAAGGAATGTCGACCGCAACCCCGTCGAATAGCCAATGCGCCGGTGCGGCCGAGGGCAGCACGGCACGGGCGCCGTCGACGATGGTAGAGTCGAGCGCGGGATTGTCGGGGTTGCAGATCAGCGTGGCGACGAGGGACATCTGAGGTTTTCGTGAGCAAGGGGCATTCAACCAAGGCCGTGCTTATCGCAGGCCCGACCGCCAGCGGCAAGTCGGCGCTGGCGCTGGAGCTCGCGCTCGCCACCGGCGGCGTCGTGATCAATGCCGATTCCATGCAGGTCTATCGCGACCTCCACATTATCACAGCGCGCCCCACCCGGGCCGAGGAGGCCCGCGCCCCTCATCGTCTCTATGGCCATGTCGATGCCGCCGTGAACTTTTCCGCCGGTGCCTGGGTGAGCGATGCGGCGAAGGCGCTCGCGGAAGCACAAGCGCAGGGACAGATGCCGATCTTCATCGGCGGCACAGGACTATATTTCAAGGCACTGACGGCGGGGCTCTCCGTGGTGTCGCCGATCCCCGCAGAGGTGCGCGAGGGCGTCCGCGCGCGGCTGGAACAGAACGGCGTCGAGGCACTGCACGCTGAACTCGCGCGCCGCGATCCGCGCGCGGCCGAGCGATTGAATCTGCGCGACCGCAGCCGGATCGCGCGCGCTCTCGAAGTGGTCGAGGCGACCGGGCGATCGCTGCTCGACTGGCACCACGAGGGCCAGCCGCCGCTGTTGCCGAAGGACAGTTTTCGCGCGGTGTTTCTCGCCCCCGAGCGTGACGAGCTCTATGCCCGCATCGATGCCCGTTTCGACGCCATGTTAGGTGCCGGTGCACTGAAGGAGGTCGAGCGGCTCGCCGCGCGCGGCCTCGACCCGCTGCTGCCGGCCATGAAGGCCCACGGCGTGCCGGCGCTGGTCCGCCATCTGCGCGGTGAACTCGGCCTGGAGGAAGCCGCAAGGGTTGGCCGGGCCGACACCCGCCACTACGCCAAGCGCCAGTTCACCTGGTTCCGGCACCAGCTGCCGGAATTCGAGTGGGTGAAGCCGGTGGAAGCGAGGGGCTGGCTCGCAGCCGCGGCGAATGCGGCGCGGGACCCCGGCTGACGCGCTTTTATGCTTGGGTTCCCAATTTTACCTCTCGCCGGAACCTGGGAACACCGCTACACTGCCAAAATCACGCGGGAATGGCCGCATTGCCTTGACATCCGGGCTTTGACCGCTATGTTTCGCGCAACCTTTGGGAAGCCGAGCGCCTGCCATGCGTAACATTATTACCAAACTCCTTATCGCCGTCGTACCCAGGCACACCGCCGGGGGTGGCTAACTGCCATCCACATGACAGGCGGTGTGCATGGGCCCTCTTCGGGGCCTTTTTTATTTCCCGAACCCGACACGAACAAAATCGCTGGTAACAGCGCATCCGGAGCAAGCCAATGAGTGACAAGAGCCACGATCCGAACCAGATGACCGGCGCCGCGATGATCGTTCGTGCGCTCATCGATCACGGCGTGACCGATATTTTCGGCTATCCCGGCGGCGCGGTGCTTCCGATCTATGACGAGATTTTTCAGCAGAGCGAGGTCCAGCATATCCTGGTCCGCCACGAGCAGGGCGCGGGCCACGCTGCCGAAGGCTATGCGCGCTCGACCGGCAAGCCCGGCGTCGCGCTGGTGACCTCCGGCCCCGGCGCCACCAACATGGTGACGCCGCTGACCGACGCGCTGATGGACTCGATCCCGCTGGTCTGCATTTCCGGCCAGGTGCCGACGCACCTGATCGGCAACGACGCGTTCCAGGAATGCGACACGGTCGGCATCACGCGCCCCTGCACCAAGCACAATTGGCTGGTGCGTGATGTCAACGATCTCGCAAAAGTCCTGCACGAAGCCTTCTACGTTGCGACAACGGGCCGTCCGGGCCCGGTGCTCGTCGACGTGCCGAAGGACGTGCAGTTTGCGACCGGCACCTATCATCCGCCGCGCAAGTCCGACGTGCACCGCTCCTACGCACCGCGCGTGAAGGGCGATGCGACGCAGATCCGCAAAGCCGTCTCGCTGCTCGCGAATGCCAAGCGTCCGGTGATCTACAGTGGTGGCGGCGTGATCAACTCCGGCCCCGAGGCGACCAAGCTGCTGCGCGAGCTGGTCGAGGTCACCGGTTTTCCGATCACCTCGACGCTGATGGGGCTGGGCGCATATCCGGCGTCGGGCAAGAACTGGCTCGGCATGCTCGGCATGCACGGCACCTACGAGGCCAACATGACCATGCATGATTGCGACGTCATGCTGTGCGTCGGCGCGCGCTTCGACGACCGCATCACCGGGCGCGTCGATGCGTTCTCGCCGGGCTCGAAGAAGATCCACATCGACATCGATCCATCCTCGATCAACAAGAACATCCGCGTCGACGTGCCGATCATCGGCGATTGCGGCAACATCCTCGGCGACATCCTCCAGGTATTCAAGGCGGAGGCGAAGAAGCCCGACGTCAAGGCGTGGTGGCAGCAGATCGCGCAGTGGCGTGCGCGCAACTCGCTCTATTACAAGAAGAGCAACGACGTCATCCTGCCGCAGCACGCGATCCAGAGCCTGTTCGAGGCGACGCGCGGCAAGGACACCTACATCACGACCGAGGTCGGTCAGCACCAGATGTGGGCGGCGCAGTTCTACGGTTTCGAGGAGCCGCATCGCTGGATGACGTCGGGTGGTCTCGGCACCATGGGCTATGGCCTGCCGGCCGCGATCGGCGTGCAGGTCGCCCATCCCGACAGCCTCGTCATCGATATCGCGGGCGACGCCTCGGTGCAGATGACGATGCAGGAGATGTCGACGGCGGTTCAGTACGAATTGCCGATCAAGATCTTCATCCTCAACAACCAGTACATGGGCATGGTGCGGCAGTGGCAGCAGCTGCTCCACGGCAACCGCCTGTCGCATTCCTACTCGGAGGCGCTGCCGGATTTCGTCAAGCTTGCGGAAGCCTATGGCGGCGTCGGCCTCCAGGTGCACAAGCCGGCCGATCTCGAGGGCGCGATCAAGGAGATGATCTCGGTCAAGCGCCCGGTGCTGTTCGACTGCCGCGTCGCGGCGCTGGAGAATTGCTTCCCGATGATCCCCTCCGGCAAGGCGCACAACGAGATGCTGTTGCCGGAGCAGGCCAACGACGAGGCGACCGCAAAAGCGTTCGCCGGCGGCAAGGCGCTGGTGTGATACCATGTTCGACTTGAAGGAGCTCGAACGGGCACATGCGATCGTGGGGGAGGCGGTGCCGGCAACGCCGGCACGCGGCTGGCCGCTGCTCGCCGCGCGACTCGGCACCGAAATCGTGGTCAAGCACGAGAACCACACGCCGATCGGCGCCTTCAAGGTGCGTGGCGGGCTGGTCTATCTCGAGCGGCTGAAGCGCGAGCGGCCTAACGTTTCCGGCATCATCTCGGCGACGCGCGGCAATCACGGCCAGAGCCTGGCCTTTGCCGCTGGTCGACACGGCGTGCCCGCGGTGATCTACGTGCCGCGCGGTAATTCGGTCGAGAAGAACCGGGCGATGAAGGCGTTTGGCGCCGAGCTGGTCGAGCACGGCGAGGACTTTCAGGCTGCGCGTGAGGAAGCCGAGCGTCGCGCGCAGTTCGCAGGTCTCCATATGGTGCCGTCGTTCCATCCGGATCTGGTGCTGGGCGTTGCGACCTACGCGCTCGAGCTGTTCGGGTCCGCGCCCGATCTCGACGTTCTCTATGTGCCGATCGGGCAGGGCTCCGGCATCTGCGGCTGCATCATGGCGCGCGACCTGCTTGGCCTGAAGACCGAGATCGTCGGCGTGCAATCGACCGAAGCTCCGTCCTACGCGCTGTCGTTTGCGGCGGGCAAGATCGTGGCGACCGAGACCAGCAACACGCTCGCCGACGGCATGGCGACGCGAATTCCCGATGCGGATGCGTTTGCGCTGATCCGCAAGGGCGCCTCGCGCATCGTGCAGGTGACCGACGACGAGGTCGCTGCCGCGATCCGCGCCTATTGGACCGACACGCACAATCTCGCCGAAGGCGCCGGTGCTGCCGCACTCGCCGCGGCGTTGCAGGAAAAGAGCAAGCTGAAGGGCAGGCGCGTCGGTCTCGTGTTGTCCGGCGGCAATATCGATTTCGATCTGTTCCGCCGTTGGGTCGGGACGGACGCGCCAGCGATGGCGTGACGGAGACAAGAGGGGACGATCATGAACCAGCCCGCATCCGCCTATTTCATCGAGGATCGCCACGATCCCAACGAAACGCACACGCTCGCGGTGCTGGTGCAAAACGAGCCCGGCGTGCTCGCGCGCGTCATCGGCCTGTTCTCGGGCCGTGGCTACAACATCGAGAGCCTCACGGTCTCGGAGACCGAAGCCCAGAAGCACCTGTCGCGCATCACCATCGTCACCACGGGCACGCCGATGGTGATCGAGCAGATCAAGCACCAGCTCGACCGCATGATCCCGGTCTATCAGGTCGTCGACATGACGCAGACCAAGCGCTCGATCGAGCGCGAGCTCGCCATGGTGAAGGTGCGCGGGCAGGGCGAGCACCGCGTCGAGGCGTTGCGGCTCGCGGATGCGTTCCGCGCCCGCGTGATCGACGCCACCACCGAGAGCTTCGTGTTCGAGATCACGGGCAATACCGACAAAATCAACCAGTTTATCGACCTGATGCGACCGCTCGGCCTTGTCGAGGTGTCGCGCACCGGCGTGGCCGCGATCGGTCGCGGGCCTGAAGGGATGTGAGCCATGCTGGCGCGCGACTGGTACTATAACGAGCGGAACCGGATGGGCATCGAGCCCGCGGTTGCGTCGATCTACGACGCCCATGACGATGCCGATCTGCGGGCGCGCGCCGCGCTGAAAATGCTGGGGGTCCAGCGCGGCTGGCGCATCGCCGATATCGGCTGCGGCAACGGCGTGCTGGCGACCGAAGCCGCGCTGATGGGCGCCGAGGTCGACGCCATCGACATCTCCCCGGCGATGCTGGCGCTCGCCGAGATCTACGCCCGCGACCGCAAGGCGCCCGTGCGCACGCAATCGGCCGGCCTGCTCAGCTTCTCCTACCGGCCCGAGTCCTACGATCTGATCGTCAGCGAGTTCACGCTGCATCATCTCCCGGATTTCTGGAAGGTCGTGGCGATGTCGCGGATCTTCCGTGCGCTGAAGCCGGGCGCGAGCTTCTATCTGCGCGACATCGTCTATGCTTCCATGCCCGACGCGGTCGAGCGCGACGTCGAGCAATGGGCCGACTACCAGATCAAGAACCACGATTTCTCGCGCGAGAACGTGGTGACGCACATGCGCGACGAATATTCCACCTTCGGCTGGGTGATGGAGCGGATGCTGATCGATGTCGGCTTCACGCTGGTCTCGGCCGATTACCACGCGCCGATGCACGGCACTTATCTCTTGCGCAAACCGAAAGCCGGCGAGCAGGGCTGAAGCCGTGAGAGCAAACTGCAACGACGACGTAGCTGCGCTCCCTCCCCCGCCTGCGGGGGAGGGCTGGGGAGAGGGTGTCTCCACAATCGAGAACCCCCAAGAGGACAAAGCCCTCACCCGGCGCTTCGCGCCGACCTCTCCCGCCAGCGGGAGAGGTTAGGGAGTTTGGGATGAAGCCGGCCGACATCCTCATCGCCCTCATGGTGGCGATCATCTGGGGGCTTGCCTTCGTGGCGAGCCGGATCGCGCTCGACGAGTTTTCGCCGGAGCTGATGACGGCGATGCGCTTCACTATCGCTGCCGTGCCGTGCCTGTTCATTCCCAAGCCGAAGGTCGCCTGGTCGTTCCTGATCGCGATCAGTTTTACGCTGTTTCTCGGCCAGTTCCTCAGTCAGGCCTACGGCATCGCTCATGGCGTGCCGGTCGGGCTGACCAGCGTCGTGGTGCAGAGCCAGGCGTTGTTCACGATCGGCTTTGCCGCGCTCGCCTTCGGCGAACGCCCGACGCCTGCCCAGACGCTGGGGATCGTCGTCGCGGCGGCTGGCCTCCTGATGATCTGCGGCACTGTCGGTTATGATTTCAGCATCACGGCGTTCGCGGTGCTGATGATCTCGCCGATCAGCTTTGCGATCGGCAACCTGCTGCTGCGCGGCGCGCGCGGCGTGCCGATGTTCGATCTGTTCGCCTGGCTGTGCCTTGCGACCGCGGTGCCGTTGTTTGCGCTGACGCTGGTCCTCAACGGCCCCGCGCCGACCTGGCAGTCGCTGATCCACATGTCGCTGACGGGCCTGATCTGCCTGCTGATGATCGGCGCCATCTCAACCAGCATCGCCTATTGGCTATGGGGCCGGCTGCTGCGCGATTATCCCGCAGCGCAAGTCGTGCCGTTTGCGCTGCTGGTGCCGTTCGTCGGCTCGGCCGCCTCCAGTATCGTGTTCGGCGAACGGTTCGGGCCGTTGCGGCTCGCCGGCATGTTGTCCGTGATCGGCGGCATCGCGGTGATGGTGCTGGCGCGGCGTCCGCAGCCGCTCGCGAAGACGGCGTGAGGCGAATATGGCCAACTCACTCTTCTATGCGTTCCTCGCCTTCATGGTGGTGATGTACTTCACCCCCGGGCCGAACAACATCATGCTGCTGGCCTCGGGCCTGACCTACGGCTTCCGGCGCACCATCCCCCACATCGCCGGCATCGTCATCGGCTTCGCCTTCATGGTCGCCGCGGTGGGGCTGGGGCTTGGCACCGTGTTCCTGGCCTATCCGATCCTCCAGACCATCCTGAAATATGCGGGTGCGGCCTATTTGATTTACCTCTCCGCCGTGATCGCTTTCTCCGGCCCGGCCAAGCCGGGCGAGGCGGATGGTCGTGGTCCCATGACCTTCTGGGGCGCGGCCATGTTCCAGTGGATCAACGCAAAAGGCTGGGTAATCGTGATCGGCACCATCACCGCCTATACGGCGATTGCCCGGTTTCCGATCAACATTGTGATCCAGACCCTGATCAGTCTGCTCGTGGGCACGGTCTCGACCGTGCTCTGGGCGTTCTTCGGCACTGCACTACGGCCGGTGCTGACCTCCGAGCGGCTGGTCCGCGCCTTCAATATCCTGATGGCGATCCTGCTGCTCGCCTCCCTCTACCCCGTTTTCATGGATGCATGATGTCGCGGATTTCCATGCAGAAACGGGTTTCCCTCAGGGGCCGAAATGCTCTAGACAGCCCCCGAAATCCGCAAATTTCACCCCTTCGGACACCGACTATCGGCCGATTCTGGCCCTGAACGAGGAAACGACTATGCGTGTTTATTACGATCGCGACGCCGACCTGAACCTGATCAAGGGCAAGAAGGTCGCCATCGTCGGCTATGGCAGCCAGGGCCACGCCCATGCGCTCAACCTGAAGGACTCCGGCGTCAAGGAGGTGGCGATCGCGCTGCGCAAGGACTCCGGCTCGGTCAAGAAGGCGGAAGCTGCCGGCTTCAAGGTGATGGAAGTTGCTGACGCCGCCAAATGGGCCGACCTCGTCATGATGCTGACCCCGGACGAGCTCCAGGGCGACATCTATCGCGAGCACCTACACGACAACATGAAGAAGGGTGCCGCCCTCGTGTTCGCGCACGGCCTCAACGTCCACTTCAACTTGCTCGACCCGCGCGCCGACCTCGACGTGCTGATGATCGCGCCGAAGGGCCCCGGCCACACCGTGCGCTCGGAATATCAGCGCGGCGGCGGCGTGCCCTGCCTGATCGCGATCGCCAAGGACGTCTCGGGCAACGCCCATGACCTTGGCCTGTCCTATGCCTCTGCTGTTGGCGGCGGCCGCGCCGGCATCATCGAGACCACGTTCAAGGAAGAGTGCGAGACCGATCTGTTCGGCGAGCAGGTGGTGCTCTGCGGCGGTCTGGTCGAGCTGATCAAGGGCGGTTATGAGACCCTGGTCGAGGCCGGCTACGCCCCGGAGATGGCCTATTTCGAGTGCCTGCACGAAGTGAAGCTGATCGTCGACCTGATCTATGAAGGCGGCATCGCCAACATGAACTACTCGATCTCCAACACCGCCGAGTATGGCGAGTACGTCACCGGTCCGCGCATCGTCACCGCCGAGACCAAGGCCGAGATGAAGCGCGTTCTCGCCGATATCCAGGGCGGCAAGTTCGCCCGCGACTGGATGCTCGAGAACAAGGTCAACCAGACCTCGTTCAAGGCGACGCGCGCCAAGCTCGCCCAGCACCCGATCGAGGAAGTCGGCGCGAAACTCCGCGACATGATGCCCTGGATCAAGAAGGGCGCGCTGGTCGACAAGAGCAAGAACTAAGTCGCCATTCTCTTGACGTGGCGCGTCGCTGACGCGCTACGTTCGGGACGCGAGAGCGAAAACAAAGAGCTTCGCTGGCCAAACCAAATCTTAAACCTTCGCGACTATATCTGAGCGGGACCGCAAACAGCGGTCTCGCTCTTTCCTTCTCGCGCGAAGCATTGCTGCTTCATTCAAATTCTTCACGAGTTGAAGTGCTCCCTGAGCATCAAGAACTGACGCTTAAACCACATTCTTGAGCTCACGTCGTTTTCCAGAATTTTTTCACATCCTACGACCGCCAAAAGCGCTGTGTCCTCAGAGTCTAGGATTCGGCTCTTCATCCGCACTCTGATCTCGCAATCGATCGCATTTTTTGACGTTCGTGCACTGCTTCATCTTAAGAGCCGACATCTGATGCGCCTTTCTTGCAGCGCGCCAAGGTCTCGAAAAGGCCTATCGGTGCGCGGCTTGAGAACCGGGCGGCATTGCGCTGGCGCGGCCTCCTCCTACATTGATCGCGGGGCACAAAAGGGGGGGAATGACTATGAAATCTGTCGTCGTCACTGGCGCGTCCACCGGCATCGGCTGGGCCATTGCGAAATTTTTGATCGGGCGCGGCTATCGCGTCTTCGGCAGCGTCCGCAAGCGGACCGACGCCGACCGGCTGAAAGGTGAGTTCGGCGAGAACTTCACGCCGCTGCTGTTCGACGTCACCGATGAGGCCGCGGTGCTGGCTGCCGCGCGCCAGGTGCGCGAGGCGCTTGCCGGCGAGACGCTGGCGGGCCTCGTCAACAATGCCGGCATCGCAGTCGCGGGTCCAGTGCTCGAATTGTCGGCCGATGACTTCCGTCGCCAGATGGACATCAACGTCATCGGCCCGGTGATCGCGACGCAGGCCTTCGGGCCGCTGCTCGGCGCGGACCCGTCGCTGAAGGGGCCGAAGGGGCGGATCGTGATGATCAGCTCGGTCGCGGGCAAAAACGGCAATCCGCTGTCGGCGCCTTACTGCACCTCCAAGCACGCCGTCGAGGGCCTCTCGGAGAGCCTGCGCCGCGAGCTGATGCTGTTCGGCATCGACGTCATCATCGTCGCGCCCGGCGCGGTAAAGACGCCGATCTGGAGCAAGGCCGAGGAGATCGATCTGACCGTCTACAAGAATTCGCCCTACCTCCCGGCGCTCAACAAGGTCATGGCGTTCATGATGAGCCTCGGCGCGACCGGCCTGCCGGCCGAGCGGATTGCCGAGGTCGTGTTCGAGGCCCTTACGGCAGCAAGTCCCAAGGTGCGCTACCAGATCACGCCGGACTGGTTGCGGCATTTCATGACCACGGCGCTGCCCAAGCGCACGGTCGACCGCATCATCGCCAAGCGGCTCGGGCTGTTGCCCCAGGGCTGACGCCGGCGTTCAGCCCGCCGCGGCCGTCCGTCTGCGCGGATGGGCGGCCATCGCCATCATCCGCAGCGCCATTACAGCGAGCAGCGGAATGAGGAACGCGGCGTAGGCCGGCAGCGTCGGCACGCGTTTGCCGAACGACACCATGAACTGGAACCAGAGATAATAGCCGCCGACGAGGTGGAGCGCGCGCCAGGCGCGGGGTCCCAGCAGCGCGACGGTGCGGTCGAACGAGGTCGCGCTCATGGCGATGATGACGGCGTAGCCGATGCCGCCGAAGATGTAGGAGGCGGGCGAGGTCGCCTCGGCAAAGCCGGCCGGGTCCAATTTCGCGAACACGACGATCGCAACCGCATGAATGGTATGCGAGGCCGCAAAGCTCAGGCCCAGATAGCGGCGGTTGCGACGCTGCCAGCGCGTCCAGGCATTGGGCCAGAGCCGCGCTAGCGCGGCGGCACCGAAAGCGAGGCAGAACAGCAGCAGCGAGCTCCGCGCCGTGAAGCGGATCACCATCCGCACGCCCTCGACCTCGAACTGCCGCATCGAGGCGATCCACAGGCTGAGCGCGATCAGGCTCACGGCGAGGACGGCAAGCAGCCGCCAGCCCTCGAACCAGCTTTGACGTTCGGACATGGTTATTGCCCCATTATGTAATCATCGATTACATTTCGAGTCGGTATCGCCGTCAACAGTGTAATCGCCGCTTACATTCACGTTCGGGTGATGCTAGAAGGCGCCGTGCCCGCCCGTCAGACCTCCAAACCCCCCGCCCGTCGCCAGACAGCCGCAGCGCGGCCCTATCATCACGGCGACCTCCGCCGCGTGCTGATCGATGCTGCGCTGCAACTGGCGGCCGAGGGCGCCGAGGTCTCCGTGCGCGAGGCCGCGCGTCGCGCGGCGGTGTCACCGGGGGCGCCGTTCCGGCACTTCCCCAACCGCGACGCGCTGATGGCGGCAGTGGCCGAGGAGGCGCAGCGGCGCTTTCGTGTCGTGATCGAGGCCGTACTGGCAGAAGCGCCGCCAGCCGACCCGCTGGCGCGCTTCCGCGCCTTTGGCCTGGCTTATCTGCGCTGGGCGATGCGCAACCCCGCGCATTTCGAGATCATCTCGACGGGGCGCTATTTCGTCCATGGCAGCTCGGCCGAGCTCACCCGCGACAATGCCGAGCTGGTCGCTCTGACCGAGCGGATGCTGGCTGACGCGGCCGAGCAGGGCCTGTTGCGATCAACCGATCTCAAACGCATCCTGATCGCCGGCCGCGCGCTGATCTACGGTTTTGCCCGGATGAATCTCGATGGCCATTTCCCGCGCTGGGGTGTGCGGGAGGGTGAGATCGAGTGGATGGCGGAAGGCGTGATCGATCTGTTCATCGCCGGGATCAGCAAGCGCTAGAGGGGGCGGCCGGTCTGAAATTCCGTCGGATCGGCATTGGCGGGCGATGCCACGCCGCATACACTCGCGGCATATTTTTCACCTCGGTATTTTGATGCGTACGGCGAAGATGGATCGACGCACATTTCTTCTCGTGACCGGCTCCGTGCCGATCTGGACGACCCGGGCGCTCGCGCAGGCCGCGCGGCCGGCCATCGGATTCCTTGCCAGCGGTTCGCCGGCGACTTTCGTCACGGTGGTGACCGGCTTCCTTGAGGGTCTCAAGGCCGCCGGGCTTGTTGAGGGCAGCAACGTCGCCATCGAATATCGTTGGGCGCAGGGGCAGTTCAATCGGCTGCCCGAGCTCGCGGACGAGCTTGCTCAAAAGCAGGTCAGCGTAATCGTCACGATGGGCGGCAACGTGGCCGCGCTTGCGGCCAAGCGGGCGACGTCTGCCATTCCGATCGTTTTCCTCACCGGGGACGATCCGGTGTCCACCGGGCTGGTCGAAAGCCTGAACCGGCCCGGCGGCAATGTCACGGGCGTGACCTGGCTCGCCGGCGAGCTCGGCGCCAAGAATCTGGAGCTCGTCAGCGAATTGGTGCCGGCTGCGACGACGATCGGCGTGCTGGTGAATCCGAATCGCCCGACCGCTGACGCCCAGCTCGCAAGCGCAAAGGACGCAGCCAAGGCGATCGGCAAGACGCTGCTCGTGCTCAAGGCCAGCCAAAGGGACGATATCGACCAGGCCTTCGCCGAGATCGCGCAGATGCGGGTCGAGGCGCTGTTCGTCACGGTCGATCCGATCTTCATCGTCAATCGCGTCCAGATCATCGAGGCGGCTGCAAAGCAGCGGTTGCCGACCCTGTACTTTCAGCGGGAGTTCGTCGATCTGGGCGGGCTCATGAGCTATGGCGCCAGCGCGCACGATGCGTCACGTCTCGTCGGCGGCTATGCGGCCCGTATCGTCAAAGGTGCCAAGCCGGCGGATCTCCCCGTTCAGCGTTCGACCAAGGTCGAGACAATCGTCAATCTCAGGACCGCGCGATCCCTCGGCGTGACAATTCCACCGGCCTTGCTGGCTCGTGCCGACGAAGTCATCGAATAGGCGGGCGCCGGCGCGAGAGCTCCGTCGTGCCGGTCGGGGGCCGGAAGCAGGCCTTGCCTGGACGCGGGGCGCGCCAGGGCGGCGTGCGGCTCTTCGTCACCCGCTAACATTAAGCGAAGGTCGCATCGTCTCACGCGTTGCCTGTCCGTGACCGTTCCATTACAGTTTTATGACACGGTGCAGCCGGCTGCGCCGGACGCCCTGGCCGTCTCGAGGCCGGCCAGACGGCTTGGCATCACCGCGCCGGACCGTGTTCAGCGTGTCGTCAATGGCGTCCGCGCCCAATCCAGGTCCTTCTGCCACGACCGCCGTCCTGGCGAACGTCGCCGCGCTTGGCGTTTGGCGGCTGCTTGCGGTTGCTGCACCGCATCTCGCGGCGCTTGCCTTGATGTATGAGACCGAGACCGACTTCGGCTCGCGGCTCTCCTTCGCGCTCGCCTGGGGCATCCTCAACTTCTTCTGGATCGCCTTGCTGCGGCGGCCGGCGCTGTCGGGCGCGCTGTCGCTGACCATGGTGGTCGTGCTGGTGCTGCTGTCGCGGCTCAAGCACGACGTCGTGCAGATGACGGTGAACTTCATCGATCTGATGATGATCGACCGCGATACTGTCGCGTTCCTGTTCACGATCTTCCCGAACCTGCGCTGGTCGGTGATCGGCGCCGGCCTTCTCACGCTGCCGCTGATGTACGCGCTGTGGTGGCTCGATCCGTTCCGCATCCGCCGCCTGCCGGCGCTCGCCTCCATGCTCGCCTGTCTCGCCGGATTGGTCGGCTATTCGATCGGCCATCCCGATGAAGCCTGGCGTGGCTATTACGACGACGGCTATCTCTCAAAGTTCTTCCGCTCCGGCGTCACCGCGGTCTCCGACTTCGTGCAGTACGGCTTCATGGAGGCGGCGGCTTCGACCAATGAACGGCTCAACATGCCGCTGGTCGATGCCTGCCATCCCGCCGGGCGCCGGCCGAACATCATCATGATCCATGATGAATCGAGTTTTGATATCCGTGCTGCGCAGGGCATCAAGGTGCCGCAGGGTTACGGCAGCCACTTTGAGTCCTGGGACGGCAAGGAGCGCAGCTTCCTCGCCGAGAGCAATGGCGGGCCGAGCTGGTTCACCGAATACAACGTGCTCGCTGGCCTCTCATCGCGCTCGTTCGGCCGCTTCGCCTATTTTGTGACGCGCATCGCCTCAGGCAGGGTTGAGCGTGGCCTGCCGCTCAGCCTGCGCCGCTGCGGCTACGACACCATGTCGCTCTATCCCGCCTATGGCGGTTTCATGGGCGCGCGCAGCTTCCAGATTACGACCGGTGTCGAGCGCTTCCTCGATTCCAAAGATCTTGGCGCCAAGGACGTCGAGCCGGACAGCTTCTTTTACGACAAGGCGCTTCGCTTGATGGGTGAGCGCACGCCGAACAAGCCGCTCTTCACCTTCATCTATCTCGGCGCCAATCATTTCCCCTGGGAGACGCGCTTCCGCCCCGATCTGATGCCGAATTGGCGCGCACCGGGCAATGTGCCGTCGATCGATGAATATCTGCGCCGGCAGGCGATGAGCGCAGAGCAGTACAAGACCTTCATCGCCGGGCTGAAGAAGAATTTCCCCGGCGAGCCATTCCTGATCGTGCGCTATGGCGACCATCAGCCGGAGTTTGCGCCGAACCTGCTCGAGCCGGGCCTTGATGAGGGCGCCATCGGCAAGAAGCTCGACGCTTACGATCCGCGGCTCTACGCGACCTATTACGCGATCGACGCCGTCAATTTCGAGCCGGTCAAGAGCGACGCCGTGATGGACACGATCGACGGCCCCTATCTGCCGCTGGTAATCCAGGAAGCCGCCGGCATTCCGCTCGATCCGTCCTTCGCCGAGCAGAAGGAGATCATGCTCCGCTGCAACGGCCTGTTCTACGCCTGCAAGGACGGCGCCGAGGCGAGGCGGCTGAATCGGCTGCTGATCGACGCGGGGATGATCCGAGGGCTGTAGTGCTCTGGCTACTTTTGCCAGGACGACACCGAACAAATGGCACGGACTTACCGCCCGCCCACCTTCTCCCACAGCCACTTCGCCACCGCATCCGGCGATGAATTCGCATCATTGCCGGCCGCACGCAAATTCGCCTCGCGCATCGTCGTGATATCGATCTTGCCGAGGAGCGGCTTGAGTGCGCTCTGCAATCGTTCGTCGCCGGCACGCTTCGGTGCGAGCAGCAGGATCGCGTCGTAGGGTGGGATCGCCTGTTTGGGATCGTCGAGCGCGACAAGATCGTATTTCGCGATCAGGCCGTCGCTGGTGTAGCCGGCGATGACGTCGACCTCGCCGCTGGCGACGGCCGCGTACATGAAATCCGGCTGCATCTGGCGCTGCGCGCGGAATTGGAGGCCATAGGCCTTTTGCAGCGCCGCCCATTCCGGCCGTGAGAAGAATTCGTAGTCGCCGGCAATCGACAGCGTTGACGTATGCGCGGCGAGATCGGCGATGGTGCGGATGCCGAGCGCTTCGGCGCGCTTCCTGGGCATCACCAGCGCATAGGCATTCTCAAAACCGAGCTCGCCGAGCAGGGTGATGTTGTCTCTTGCGAGCGCCGCCTTCAGCTCAGCGAGCAGCTCCGCGCGCGGCTTGATGTCGGTGCGACGCAGCTGGTTGGCCCAGAGCGTGCCGGAATAGTCGACATAGAGATCGATGTCGCCCGCCTTCAGCGCCTCGAAGATCACGCTGGAGCCGAGGCCCGATCGCGCGGTCGCGGAGAGGCCGGCGGCCTGGAGGCGATCCCTGATCAGGGACGACAGCACGTATTGTTCGGCGAAGGTTTTCGCGCCGACCACGTAGCCCGATGAGGAGCGTCCCATCGACGGCACCAGCGTCGCGGCGACGAGTGCGAAAATTCCGGCCGCGCCGAGCCCGGTGCGCAAGCGGCTGCGTCGGCGCAGCCCGGTCTCGATCAGGCCGAGCAGCTGATCCACCGCGAGCGCGAGCAGGGCCGAGGCAAAGCAGCCGAACAGCACGAACACCCAGTTCTGGGTCTGGAGCCCGGCGAAGATGTAATTGCCGAGACTGGTCTGCCCGATCGGCGTCGACAGCGTCGCGGTACCGATCACCCATACCGCGGCGGTGCGGATGCCGGCCATCATCACCGGCAGCGCCAGCGGCAGCTCGACCATCACCAGCGACTGCCGCGCGGTCATGCCGACACCCTTGGCGGCCTCGATCAGCGCCGGGTCGATGCCGTTCAGCCCAGTGATGCCGTTGCGCAGCACCGGCAGCATCGAATAGAGCGCCAGCGCCAGCATTGCGGGCAGGAAGCCGAATGCGGAGAAGGAGACGCCGAACCATTTCAGCGCCACGGAGGCAGCGAGCAGCAGCAGCGGATAGAACAGCGCGAGCAGCGCCAGCCCCGGCACGGTCTGCACGATGCTCGCGAGCGCGAGCAGGAGGCCCCGCGATGCCGGGCGGTTACGCGTGATGATCGCCAGCGGCAGGCTGACGATCAGCCCCAGCGCGAGCGCGGCAAGGCTCACCCGCACGTGGTTGCCGAGATAATCGGGCAGATGCGACAGCGCCTCGCCCCAGCGCGGATCTGCCATCATGCGGCACCGCTCTGCGGCAGCAGCGCGTTCAGCCGCTCGACCTGGCGCCGCGGGGTGCGCAACAGCTCCAGCACATAGGCGTCGCTGCTGCCGGACAGCTGTGCCGGTGTGCCCTGTGCCAGCAGCTGTCCTCCGCGCATCACCGCGATGCGGTCGGCGAGCAGGATCGCTTCCGTCATGTCGTGGGTGATCATCACGGTGGTGAGGCCGAGCTTGCGGTGCAGCTCGCGAAAATCCTCGCCCAGCGCATCGCGGGTGAGGGGATCGAGCGCGCCGAACGGCTCGTCCATCAGCACGATGCGCGGCTTTGCTGCGAGCGCCCGTGCCACGCCGACGCGCTGGCGTTGTCCGCCGGAAAGCGCCTCGGGCAGACGGTCGCGATGCGCGGTCCGGTCGAGCTGCACGAGCTCCAGCAGCTCGTCGACGCGCGCGGCGATGTCGTCTGCAGGAAGCCCCAGCAGCTTTGGCGTGATCCCGATATTGTCGGCGACGCTCAAATGCGGAAACAGCCCGCCGCTCTGGAAGACGTAGCCGATCCGGCGCCGCAGCGCGACCGGATCGACGTTTTGTACGTCCTCGCTATTGACCGTGATCGTGCCGGCATCGGCCTCGATCAGCCGGTTGGCGAGCCGCAGCAGCGTCGTCTTGCCCGAACCCGAACCGCCGACGATGGCCAGAAACTCGCCCTCGGCAACGTCGAGCGACACATCGTCCACGGCCTTGAGGGAGCCGAAGCTTTTGGTGACGCGGGCATAGCCAATCATCGGTCTGGACGGCATCGGACTCGCGCTCGGTTCGCTTGCCCTCCAGGGAGGGTGGGGTGACGAGACCCATGCGTAGCACGCTTGGCCGGTTGATTGAACTTGGCCGCGCGAGCGGCTAAGGCATCGATCCGGGTTTGGAGGAAACACATGACAACGTCCACGGCAGTGGCGCTGGAAGATGCCAAGGTTGCGTTCCGGCTGGGGGACGGGCGGGTCTACACGGCGGTGGAAAAGGCCCATCTCGAGGTCGCGCAGGGCGAGTTCGTCGCCATCGTCGGCCCGACCGGCTGCGGGAAATCGACGCTGCTCAATGTCGCGGCGGGCCTGCTGAAGCCTGTCGCCGGCAGCGTCAAGATCTTTGACCGGCCGCTCGCGGAGCTGAACCGGGACGCCGGCTATCTGTTCCAGGCCGACGCGCTGTTCCCCTGGAAGACAGCGCTCGACAATGTCGCGATCGGGCTCGAGATCAAGGGCACTCCGCGCGCCGAGGCGCTGCCGCGCGCGCAGAAATGGCTGACCTCGGTCGGCCTCGGCGCCTTCGCAAACCGCTATCCGCACATGCTCTCCGGCGGCCAGCGCAAGCGCGTGGCGTTGGCGCAGGTCTTGATCCGCGATCCAAAAATCCTGCTGATGGACGAGCCGTTCGGGCCGCTCGATGCGCAGACGCGCCAGGTGATGGGCAATCTGCTGCTCGATCTCTGGAACGCCGATCGCAAGGCCGTGCTGTTCGTGACCCATGATCTGGAAGAGGCGATCGCGCTGGCGGACCGCGTCGTGATCATGTCGGCGGGGCCGTCCTCGCGCATCATCGGCGACTGGCGTGTAACGTTGCCGCGCCCGCGCGACATTTTCGAGGTCCGGCTGGACAAGGATTTCCACGCGCTCCATCGCGAAATCTGGAGCGTGCTCAAGGACGAGGTGATGAAGGGTTACGCGCAGTCCACGCAAGCTGCGGAGGCGGTCTGATGTCGCGCGTGACGTTGCTGTCGCTACAATTGCTGGTCGCCGCCGTCTGCCTCGTGCTGTGGCAAACGCTCTCGACCGTGCCCGTGTTCGGAAAAATCCTGCTGCCGCCGTTCTTCTTCTCCAACCCGGTCGACGTGTTCGAGCAGATCGTCAAATGGTTCGTCTCCGGCGTGATCTGGAAGCATCTCTGGATCACGCTCGTGGAATCGATCCTGGCCTTCGCGATCGGGTCGCTTGGGGGCGTCCTGATCGGCTTCTGGTTCGCGCGCCAGCCGCTGGTCGCCGCGGTGTTCGACCCCTACGTGAAGATGGTCAACGCGCTACCGCGCGTCGTGCTGGCGCCGATCTTCGCGCTGTGGCTCGGGCTTGGCATCTGGTCCAAGGTCGCGCTCGGCGTGACGCTGGTGTTCTTCATCGTGTTCTTCAACGTTTATCAGGGCGTCAAGGAAGTCAGCCGCACCGTGCTCGACAATGGCCGCATGCTCGGCATGAGCGAACGGCAATTGATGCAGCACGTCTACTGGCCCTCCGCACTGTCGTGGATGTTCTCCTCGCTGCACACTTCTGTCGGCTTCGCGGTGGTCGGCGCCGTCGTCGGCGAATATCTGGGCTCGGCCGCGGGCCTCGGCTATCTGATCCAGCAGGCCGAGGGCGTGTTCGATGTTGCCGGCGTGTTCGCCGGCATGTTCGTGCTGTCGGCGTTCGTGATCCTGATCGATTTCGGCGTGACGCTCGTGGAGCGGCGCCTCCTGGTGTGGCGGCCGACCGTGGATGGGCGCGGCTAGTCGTATCCGTTAGTCGCCTTCTCAAGCCAGTCCCGCTGCATTATGGTGCCGCCAGCCGAACGGAGGAAACCAATGAAGAACACGATTGCCAGGCTCGCCGGCGCGCTGCTTGCACTGACGCTCACCACTGGTCTTGCCGCTGCCCAAAGCAAGGTCACGATCGCCGTCGGCGGCGGCGCCTGCCTGTGCTACCTGCCGACAGTGCTGGCAAAACAGCTCGGCGAATACGACAAGGCCGGTCTCAATGTCGAGCTGGTCGACCTCAAGGGCGGCTCGGACGCGCTCAAGGCCGTGCTGGGCGGCAGCGCCGACGTCGTCTCCGGCTATTTCGACCATTGCGTCAACCTCGCCGCCAAGAAGCAGGAGCTTCAGGCTTTCGTAGTCTATGACCGCTATCCCGGCCTGGTGCTGGTGGTCGCGCCCTCGCACACCGCCGACATCAAGTCGGTCAAGGACCTCGCCGGCAAGAAGGTCGGCGTCAGCGCGCCGGGCTCATCGACCGACTTCTTCCTGAAATATCTCTTGAAGAAGAACGGGCTCGATCCGGCCGGCACCGCCGTGATCGGCGTCGGCCTCGGCGCGACCGCAGTGGCCGCGATGGAGCAAGGCCAGATCGACGCCGCCGTGATGCTCGATCCGTCCGTTACCGTGCTCCAGGGCAGCCATCCGGATCTGCGCATCCTCAGCGACACCCGCACGCAAAAGGACACGCTCGAACAGTTCGGCGGCGAATATCCGGGCGGCGCGCTGTACTCGACCGCGGCCTGGGTAGCCGGTCACGAGAAGGAGACGCAGGCGCTCACCAATGCGATGCTGTCGACGCTCGCCTGGATCCATTCGCACTCGCCCGAGGAGATCATGGCGAAGATGCCCGACGAGATGGTCGGCAAGAACAAGGATCTCTATCTCGCCGCCCTGAAGAACACGATCCCGATGTTCTCGGAAACCGGCAAGATGGACCCGAAGGGTGCTGACGCCGTGCTCGCCGTGTTCAGCGTCGGCTCGCCCGAGGTGGCCAATGCCAAGATCGACGTCAGCAAGACCTTCACCAACAGATTCGTCGACCAGGCCAAGAAGACCACGGGGAGCGCCAAATAGCTGACGCGATCGCGCGGTAAGCAGACGTCATGACGTCACCGGTCATTCATCGCGTCACGACGCTTGATCTTGCCGTCCGCCCGCTCGCCTGGCCGTTCGCGGAGGAGCGGCGGGCCGAGATCGCCGCACATTTCGCCGAGAAGCAGCGGGAGCGGCCGAAGATGTGGAACGGCCGCATCCTGCTCGGGCGCGACCCGGTGTTCTCTGGTGGCCATTTCGCAGCGAGCTATTTCGAGATCGATTTCGCGAGCTTCCTCGCCTGGCGCGACTGGGGCTTTCCCGATACCGCCGTGTTCAACGGTTTCGGCATGGGCGCGTTGCGCGCCTCCGACGGCGCCTTCGTGATGGGCGAGATGGGGCAGCACACGTCCAATGCAGGCCGCATCTATTTTCCGTCCGGCACGCCCGATCTCGACGACGTCAGGGACGGCATGCTCGACATTCCCGGCAACGTGGTCCGCGAGATCGCCGAGGAGACAGGCCTGACCATGGCCGACTACGTCGCGGAGCCGGACTGGCACTGCGTCGCGACCGGTCGCTCGATTGCAATGATGCAGATCCTCAACCTGGATATGCCGGGCGAAGAGGCGCGCGCCCGGATCGAGGCCAATCTGGCGGAGCAGTCCGAGCCCGAGCTGTCGGCCATTCATCTGGTGCGCGGGATGGACGATCTGACGCCGACCATGCCGCGCTTTGTCACGGCCTTTATCGCGCAGCAGTTCGCATCGCGCTGACGCGCGAGGCTTGACATCGCTTCGCGCAGCCCATGTGATGGGCGGAAAAGCAAAAGCAATAAACTGCAATGCACAATCGTCCAGGGAGGTTTAGATGCGCCTGCGCATGGCTGCCCGCTTGGTACGTGGGCTGTTGATCGCGATTGCGGCAATGGGCTTGGCGGCGTCCGCCCAGGGCCAGGAGAAGAAGATCAAGATCGGTGTGATCTTCGACCTGACCGGCCCGCTCGCGGGCGGCGGCTCCGAGCTCGAATATCTCGGCACCAAGATCATCCTCGACCAGTTCAGCAAGACCGGTGTCGAGGGTTACAAGGTCGAGGCGGTCTACGCCGATGCGCAGAGCAAGCCCGACGTCGCCATCAACGAATCCGTCCGCCTGCTCGAGCAGGAAAAGGTCGACATGGTGCTCGGCTTCTTCTCCTCGGCGCAATGCGTGCCGGTCGCTGCCCGCGTCGAGCAGCTCAAGAAGTTCATGTGGATCACGACCTGCATCTCGTCAGCGGTGCTTGCCGACAAGAACTACAAATACGTCTTCCGCCCGCAGGCGAGCGGCGACCAGTTCGGCATGATGACGATGGATTTCATCGCGCAAAACAGCAAGGCGAAGTTCGGCAAGGAGCCGAGCGAGCTGCGCGTCGCCATCATCCACGAGGACGGCGCCTATGGCGTCGACGTCGCCAAAGGCAACGAGGCCGGCGCCAAGAAGGCCGGCTTCAATATCGTGCTGAAAGAAGGCTATTCGGCGACTGCGCCGGATCTCTCCGCGCTGGTCACCAAGCTGAAGCGCGCCAAGCCCGACGTGGTTTTCCACACCGGCTACAATCCCGACATCACGCTGTTGCTGCGCCAGGCCCGCGAGCAGGGCCTGAAGTTTGCGGCCCTGGTCGGCCATGGTGCGGGCTACGGCGTCTATGAGAAGCTGAAGGAAGGTCTTGGCACCGATGCCAATTACCTCTTCGACACCGATCCGATCTCGATCTGGCTCGCCAACCAGAAGACCATGGACCCGAAGCTTGCGCCGATCATCAAGATGGTCGGCGAGGAGTTCGACAAGATCAGGCCGGGCGTTGCCATCCGTTCGGCCCATGTCGGCATCGGCGCGTCCAACACCTATGTGTTCATGAATGACGTGCTGCCGCGCGCGATCAAAAAGTATGGCGGCATCGATCCCGAGGCGCTGCGCAAGGCTGCGCTCGAGACCGACATCCCCGAAGGCGGCACCATGCTCGGCTTCGGCGTCAAGTTCTACGGCGAGGGCACGCCGATGGCGGGCCAGAACGAACGATCGTTCCCGGTGGTGATCCAGTATATCGACGACAAATCCTCGGTGGTGTGGCCCAAGAGCCAGGCGCAGCGCGAAGCCGTGCTGCCGCTGCCGAAGGGCACCACCTACAGCAACCAGTAGCGGCGGAGCGGGGCGTGCTGGAGGTCAGCGGGCTGGTGAAGCGGTTCGGCGGCTTCATCGCCGTCAACAATGTGTCGTTCAAAGTCGATCAGGGCGAGATCCTCGGCCTGATCGGCCCGAACGGCTCGGGCAAGAGCACGATCTTCAACATGCTGTCTGGCACGCTGGCGCCAAGCTCCGGATCGATCCTGTTCGCCGGGCGCGAGATCGCCGGCCTCGCGCCGCACCGGATCATCAACAGTGGCATCGGCCGCACCTTTCAGATTCCGCGCCCTTTCCGCCGCCTCACCATCTTCGAGAACGTCGCGCTCGCCGGCTACTACGGCCAGGGCCGCCACAGCCGCATCAAGGCCGAGGAGGCGGCCGAGCGCTCGCTCGCGATGGTCGGCCTGCCGACCGATCGCCACGCCAGCGTCGACGGCCTAGGTGCGGCCGGACTGAAGAAGCTTGAACTTGCGAAAGCGCTCGCCACCGCGCCAAAGCTGCTGCTTGCCGACGAGAGCCTCGGCGGTCTCGACGAGGCCGAGATGGACCAGGCGGCCGACATGCTGCGCAACATCCGCGACGAGCTCGGCATCACCATCATCTGGGTCGAGCACATCATGGGTGTGCTGATGCGGGTGGTCGACCGCGTCATGGTGCTCGACCACGGCGAGAAAATCTCGGAAGGTCTGCCGAGCGCGGTCGCCGGCGATCCGCGCGTCATCGAGGTCTATCTCGGCACCGATGCCGAGACCACGCAGGCCGCGGCCGCCGAAGCGCGCCGCCGCGCCGGAGGCTAGCCGATGCTGGAGTTGCGATCCGTCAACGCCGGCTATGGCACGTTCCAGGCGCTGTTCGACGTCAATCTCGACGTGCAGGCAGGAGAAGCGGTCGGCGTCATCGGCCCGAACGGTGCCGGCAAGACCACGCTGATGCGCGTCATCTCCGGGCTGATCCGCCCGTCGCGCGGGTCGATCAGGATGGAGGGCGTCGACGTCCTGGCGACGCCCGCGCACAAGATCGTCAGTCTCGGGATTGCGCATGTGCCGGAGAACCGGCGGCTGTTTCCGCAGCTCACGGTCGACGACAATCTCAAGATGGGCGCCTTCATGAAGGAGGCGCGCGGCCACTACGCCGAGCGGCTGGAGGTGGTGTTCGACCTGTTTCCACGTTTGAAGGAGCGCCGCCATCAGATGGCCGGCACCATGTCCGGCGGCGAGCAGCAGATGTGCGCGATCGGCCGCGCGCTGATGTCCAATCCGAAGCTGCTGCTGCTCGACGAGCCCTCGGCGGGGCTGGCGCCGGTGGTGGTGCAGCAGGTGTTCGAGCTCGTGAAGCGGATCCGCGCCAGCGGGCTGACGGTGCTGATCGTCGAGCAGAACGTGCAGCAGGTGCTGCGCGTGGTCGATCGCGCCTATCTGATCGAGGCCGGCACGATCAGGGCATCCGGTACGTCGGCAGAGATGCTGGCGAGCACCACGGTCAAGGAAGCATATCTCGGGGTGTGAGGGGCATGCAGGCATTTTTGGACATTTTCGACATCTATCTGCTGGAGGCCGTGATCAACGGCATCCTGCTCGGCGGCGTGCTGGCGCTGCTCGCGCTCGGGCTCAATTTGATCTTCGGCGTCATCGACGTCACCTGGATCTGCTACGCTGAACTCGTCATGATTGGCATGTACGCGATGTATTTCCTGGTGCAGTATTACGGCATCAGCTATTTCATCGCCGCACCGCTGACGATCGTCCTGGTCGCAATCCTCGGCGCTCTCCTGCATTACCTCGTGATCGCGCCGCTGCTCACCGCGCCGCCGATCAACCAGCTGCTCGCGACCGGCGGCGTCTTGTTCGTGCTGCAAAGCTTTGCCACCGTCGCTTTCGGCATCGACTTCCGCAACCTCGGCATCCGCCTCCCGGTGCTCGCCTTCGGCGACATGAATTTCAGCTACGCGCGACTTCTGTCTTTTTTGGCGGCCCTGGTCGGCATGGTCGCGGTCTATCTGTTCATGACGCGCACCTTCACCGGCACCGCGATCCGCGCCATCTCGCAGGACCGCCAGATCATGGCGCTGATGGGTGTCGACACGAAGAGGATCTATCTCATCACCTCCGCGCTCGGCGGCGCGCTGGCTGGCCTCGCCGCCTGCCTGCTGGTGCTGCAATATGACGTGCATCCCTTCGTCGGCCTTTCGTTCGGGCCGATCACCTTCCTGATCTGCGTGCTCGGGGGCCTCGGCAATTTCATCGGCGGCTTCATCGCCGCCTTTGTGTTCGCCGAGATCATCTCGCTCGGCGGCCTGTTCTCCGATCTCGAATGGGGCTACGTGCTCGCCTTCGCCTTCTTCATCGTCATGATGTTCATCCGGCCCGCGGGCCTGCTCGCGAGGCGCCGATGATGAGGCAGGGGCGGTTTGTCGCGTGGGGGATCGGATTGGCGGCGCTGGTCGCGCTGCCTTTCGTCTATCGGGAGCCCTATCATCTGCACATTCTGGTGCTGATCCTGATCTGGTCGTTCGCCTACACCTCGTGGTCGATGATGGGACGGTTCGGCCTGATCTCGCTCGGCCACGGAGGCTTCATGGGGATCGGCGCCTATGTCACCGCGCTCTTGTGGAATCATCTCGGCCTGTCGCCCTGGATCGGCATTCCCATCGGCATGGTGGCGGCCGGCGCGCTGGCGCTGATCGTCGGCTATCCCTGTTTCCGCTTCCGCATCACCGGACATTATTTCGTGCTGGTGACGCTGGCGCTGTCCGGCATCGTGCTCCAGATCATCACCGCGACGCGCGACTATACCGGCGGCTCGCTCGGCTACACGCCGAACCGCGCCTCGGGCAACAAGCTGCTGGCGCTGCAATTCGACGACAAGACCACCTGGTATTTGATCGCGCTCGCGGTCTGGCTTGTCGGCATCGTCGTCTGGCACCTGGTCGACCGCAGCATGAGCCGGTACGCGCTCGAGGCGATCTCGGAGGACGAAGACGCCGCGGCCGCCGCCGGCGTCGACGTCACCGCGGAGAAATTGAAGATCACGTTGATCAGCGCGCTGATGACGGCGCTGGCGGGCGCGATCTACTGCCAGTACCAGATGTTCATCACGCCCGACACCGTCTCCGGCATCGCGGTGTCGCTCCAGATGGTGTTCGCGGCGATCGTCGGCGGTCTGTTCGTCTCGCTCGGCCCGACGGTCGGCGCCGTCATCACCATCCTGCTCGCGGAGACCTTGCGCATCGGCTTCGGCACCAGGGCGGTCGGCTGGGACAACCTCGTTTATGGCGTGCTGCTCGTGCTTTTCATCATATTCCTTCCCAAGGGCATCCTTGGTAGCGTGCTCGACCGATTGAAGCCGCAACGCAAGGTGCCCCGCGCTCATGAGCAAGAAGCCGTCCAAATCGCTCGCCCAGGAACTTGATCGCTACATCACGCCGTTCCGCTATGACGGGTCCGGCAAGTTCCACCTCAAGGCGCACAAGACCAACGAG
Organism: Bradyrhizobium commune; assembly: GCF_015624505.1. NCBI lineage: Bacteria > Pseudomonadati > Pseudomonadota > Alphaproteobacteria > Hyphomicrobiales > Nitrobacteraceae > Bradyrhizobium > Bradyrhizobium commune. The sequence continues at coordinate 2,042,472 of NZ_CP061379.1, forward strand.
AAAGGCGATCTCGACAAGGAGAAGGCGCAGGAGATTCTCGACGCCAACAAGAAGCGACTCATTGCGTATCAGGAGAAGCTCTACGCCCAGGACCGCTGGTCGATCCTGATCGTGTTCCAGGCCATGGATGCCGGCGGCAAGGATAGCGCGATCAAGGCGATCTTCGAGGGCATCAATCCGCAGGGCTGCGAGGTCCACGCCTTCAAGGCGCCGAGCAGCAAGGAGCTCGATCACGATTTCCTCTGGCGCCACGCCATCGCGCTGCCGGAGCGCGGCAAGATCGGCATCTTCAACCGCTCGCATTACGAGGAATGCCTGGTCACGCGCGTGCATCCGGAGATCCTGGCCAAGGAGAAGCTGCCGGAGAAGCTCGTCACCAAGAACATCTGGAAGGAGCGGTTCGAGGACATCTCCGCCTTTGAGCGCTATCTCTGCCGCAACGGCACCGTGGTGCTCAAATTCTTCCTCAACCTCTCCAAGGAGGAGCAGCGCGAGCGCTTCCTCGACCGGCTGGAGATTCCGGCCAAGCAGTGGAAGTTCTCCATGGACGACATCAAGGAGCGCGCGCTGTGGCCGCGCTACCAGGCGGTCTATCAGGACATCGTCCGTCATACCTCGACGCCGCTTGCGCCCTGGTATGTCGTGCCCGCCGACCACAAATGGTTCGCGCGTGTCGTGATCGGTTCGGTGATTGTCGCAACGCTCGATCAGCTGGACCTGCGTTTTCCGCGCGCCGATAAGGCCTCGTTGGCCGAGTTCGAAAACGTGCGCAAGGCGCTGGAGCGCGAAGGGAAGGGGAAGCGGTGATGTTGAAATCTGCTCTCACCGCGTTCGTGCTTGCCGTGCCCGCGACGAGTACGCCCGCGCCGGCCCAGACCTACGCCCCCGGCGCACCGGTCTGCCTGCACGTCTTCGGAGAGCTGGAGGGCGAGCGGATCGATTGCGTCTTCACCTCGTTCGCCCAGTGCCAGGCCGCGGCATCGGGGCGGCCGGCGACCTGCCTGATAAATCCCTATTTCGCGCAGGCCGGGGCGCGGCCGACAACGGGACGCCGCGTACGCTGACAGATGGTGGGCACGGCGCAAATGCGCCTTTGCCCACCCTGCGGTCTCTCCCCGAGTTGAAATACGAAAACAACCCCATGCACAGTAGCCGATGATAGCGGAATCAATGGTTTGACGGCCCGCGCGAGAAAAATCGGATTTTGCGAATCGATTTGACTTGTCGGGCAAAACAGGCGCATGATGTCACCATCGCGCCGGTGCCCCCTCAATAGCCGCGGCCCCACCAGTAGCAGAAGCGCTCGACATTGGCCGGCAGGCCCGCCTCGTAATTCGCCCACTTCTCGTATTTCGGCAGCTTCACCTCCTTCATCGCGGTGTCGAAGCATTTGCCGGCGTCGGCGGCCTTCTTCACCTCGGCGGACAGATCCTCCATGTAGGCGATGTCGTCCTCGACATCCTTCTTGGTGCCGAGCCGGCCACCGGCATAGGGATGGCCGGGGATCATTCGCTCCCAGTCGAGCGACACCAGCTTCTTCAGCGAGGCGATGAATTCCAGCGGCGAGGCGTTGTCGGGAATGTTGCGGAACTGAATCGATTCAATCGGGGCGAAGTCGACGACGAAGACGATTTTCTCCCTTGGCAGCCGCATCACCAGCGAATTGTCGGAATGGTTGCGACCGACATAGTCGAGCTCCAGCGTGGTGCCGCCGAGCGTGATGTTTTTCTTCTCGTCGACCACCTGGTCGGGCATCACGACGTCGGCGAGCAGCGCATTCTGCTTCTTGAGCTCGAGCAGGCGCTCCCTGGTGCGGCGATGCGCAATGAAGGTGGCGCCGAGATCCTTGAACGGCTGGCCGCCGGCGATGTGGTCGTAATGGTGGTGGCTGTAGATGACGTATTTGATCGGCTTGTCGGTGACGGCCTTGATGGCGTCGATATAGGGTTTTGCCGGACGCTGATACGAGATCGGGTCGGTCGCGATCACGCCCTGCGGCGTCACCACGAACATCGACTGGTGGCCGCCATAGCGGAAGATGTAGACGTTGTCGGTGCCGTCGACCTTCCTGGTCGAGGTTTGCGGCGGCGTCTGTGCGACAGCCGATCCGGCCAAGAGGGTCGCGAGAACGGCAATGCAGAATGATTTTTTCATCTTTGGCTTTCCGGCGAATGATCGGATTGCGGGGAGGGCGGGCACCCGTAACACCACAAACGCCGGCCAATGCCGATTATTCCGCGGGCAAGAGGTCGGTCCTGCTATTCGATCACCTCGTCAGCGGCGGCCATGATCAGCGACGGCAGTTCGAGGTTGAACGCCTTCGCCGTCTTGAGATTGACGATGAGCTCGAACCTGGTCGGCTGCTCGACCGGCAGGTCGCCCGGGCGCGCGCCTTTCAAAATCTTGTCGATGAGCTCCGCAGCGCGGCGGTAATTGGCTGTTTGGCTGAATCCATAGGTCATCAGGCCGCCCGACCGTGCGTAGTCGGCAAAGCCCGACATGGTCGGCAGACGTAATCGCAGGGCCTGCGCGACGACCTCGTCGCGGATGATGGCCGCCAGTGGATCTTCGACGATCATCAGGCTGGTCGCGCCGTTCAGCACCAACCGATCCATCCTTTCCGCCGTGAACTGCTCGGGCCGCCTGACCTCCAGCAATTCGAGCCGCACGCCTCGCTGCTCCGCGGCGGTCTGGAGTTGTGCGAGGGCAAGCGCGCCGTAGGGCGTATCGGGATTCAGCAGCACCCCGATGACGCGCTGCCCGGGGATGCAGCCGAGCAACAATTCGAGCTGCTTGCTCTTGAACTCGGTGGATTGACCGCTCAGGCCGGTCAAATTGCCGCCGGGATGCGCGAGGCTTTGCACGAGACCGGCGCCGATCGGATCGCCGACGGTTGCGAACACAATAGGAATGGTGTCGGTTGCGGCCTTCAGCGCCTTCGGTGCAAGTGTGCCCCATCCCGCGACGAGGACGTCCGGCTTGTCGCGCACGAGGTCCTCGGCGATGGCGGCGAGTCGTCCGGGATCGCCGTCCGCGGAGCGATAAATGAAGGAGAGATTCTTGCCGTCAATGTAGCCCAGATCCCGCAACGGTCCCTTGACCAGGTCGGCGCTTTCGCTGGAATACAGCGTCAGCAGCGCGATGCGATACAACCTCGCTTCGGCATACACGTCGGGCGGCCGGACGACGGTCGTGAGGATCGAGAGGGCAACGAATTCGCGCCGGTTCATCTTTGGACCAACAATCAAGGAATGGACGTGCAACGTAGCGTTGACATTTGTTCCCTGTCAAAGCGCCCAGTTCCGTCCTTCACAATTGTCGATGGACTCATTGATCCGGCTTGACAGTTTTATGTCACGGGAGGACCATGCGTGCGGTCGCGAACAAGCGACGCGTAATGTCCAACCTCATGAGCAAGGGGAGGTCTATGACACCACCTCCGCAAATCCAGCCGCGTTAAGTGCGATGGAGCTCGTTCGGACTATCGCATAGCGGCAAAAACCGCGAACGGCACGCCGGGTCCAGGTTTAGAGGGCTGCATCAGTAAGGCAGAGCCCCTACCTGCCCGGCGCTGTGCGTTTTGTACCGGGCCGGTGCGCTAGGCTTTCTTCTGCACGCCAAAGAGGTCGCCGAGCCATTGATAATAGACCGGCTGCTTGTCATGCAGCGTGGCGCGGTCGTTCGGCGGACGGTCGACATTGCCCCAGAGATAGAGGCTTCCCGTCACGGCGAAGAACTCCTGCACGTTCTTGAGCACATAGGCGTCCGCCGGATAGAGCTCGTTCTGTTTCGCGATGTCATAGAAGCGCACGAGGTCCGGATTCTGCAACGCGCCCGGCAGGACGCGGAAGTGATAGGCGTGCAGCAGTTCGTGCAGCAGCACCGGCTTCTCCGGCGCGACGACCGCCGCGTCCACCGTGACGCCGTCCGCCTTGGACGAGAAGTGCCCGCCGCCATCGCCCTGTCCGGGCTTGACCGAGACCGGCTGGCTCTTGAAGAAGGTCATGATCTCAGGCTTCGCGCCGCAGTCGATCACGATGTCGATCTGATGCTTCAGCGAGGCAACGATCTCCTTGAGATTCGGCAGGTCCTGCGCGGCACTGGCGTCGACATTGATGCCGCGATAGCTGAAGGTCGCGCCGCTCTGCGCGATTGCGGATCGCGTGGCGAGCAGAGCCGCCGCTGCGATCATGAGTCGGCGTCGATCGACATGTATCATGCGAAGTCCCCAAATCACGCCGTTCTGCTTTTGGTTCCATCATGCCTGCGTTGCGGCAAATGCCAAGAGATTGTCGCCTCAACGGCAAACTTCCGACACAGGATCGGGGCGAATAGCGTCCATCCGACATGACGCAGTGCTTCGCGCGGTCACGATTCCGCCGGCGCATTTCATTTTTTCAAGGAATCCGCGTGTCGCATAAGCTTGTCCCGGCGCTTCTTGCCGCCATCCTCCTCGCCATCTCCGCTCTCTCCAGCGCCCGCGCCGAGCCGGCCGCGCCTGCCGCGAGCAGCGCCGCTGCGCTGTCGCCCGACGAGGCGAGGCGCGCATTGGAGACGCTCCAGGACGACCAGAAGCGCGCGCAGATGATCGACACCTTGCGTGCGATTGCGAACGCGTCGGGTCCGCAGCAGGCGGCGGCGCCGGCGCCCGCGCCGAAATCGCCGATCCCGCTTTCGGCCGACGGTCTCGGGGCGCAGCTTCTGCTCACCGTATCCGAGCAGATCGGCGAGGTTTCGCGCGAGGTCGCCGACATGGCGCGGACGCTCACTCATTTTCCGGCGTTCTACTACTGGATCGTGCGGACCGCGAACGATCCTGCGGCCTATAATCTGCTGATCGAGATCGCCTGGAAGCTGGCGCTGGTGTTTGGCTGCGCTTTCGCGGCGGAATGGGTGATCTTCCGCCTGATCCGACGGCCGGTCGCGTTCCTGGAAGCGCGCGTGCCGCAGACCGCGCGCCTGCCGGCGCAGACGTTGCCGATTGCCGACCCGCCGTCGTCGGTGACCGATGTCACCCCTTCGCCGGAATTGCACAGCCGCCGCCACAGCCTCGCGCGCGTCTGGCAATTGCTGCTGCGGCTGCCCTTCGTGCTCGGCCGCCTCGTGCTCGAACTGCTTCCAGTGATCGTTTTCGTCGGCCTCGCCACCACCCTGCTCGGAACGGAGATCGGCGAGCCCGCTACCGTCCGCCTCGTCATCCTCGCTGTCGTCAACGCCTACGCGTTCTCGCGCGGGCTGATCTGCGTCGTTCGTGCATTGGCAGGGCCGTTCGGCCTGTTTCCGGTCCGCGCAGAGACCGCGGCCTATATCGAGATCTGGGCGCGCCGCATCGTCGGCGTCGGCGTCTCCGGCATCGCTTTTGCGAATGTCGCATTGCTGCTCGGGCTGCATCGTGCCGGCTACGCGGCGCTGTTGCGCATGGTGATGCTGGTCGTGCATCTCTTCATCGTCGTCATCATCCTGCAATGCCGCCGCCAGGTCGCGGACGCCATTCGCGCGCCGGCGGACCGGCAGGGGATCGCAGCGCGGCTGCGCAACCGCATCGCCGGCGGCTGGCACTATCTGGCCATCGCGCTCGACATCGCGCTGTGGGCGGTCTGGGCGCTCAACATCCGCAACGGCTATTCGCTGCTGCTGCAATATTTCGTCGGCACCATCGCGGTGGTCTTGATCACGCGCGTCGCCATCGTGGTGACGCTGAGCCTGATCGACCGCGGCTTTCGCATCAATCCGGAGATCCTCCGGCGCTTTCCGGGCCTGGAGACCCGCGCCAACCGCTATCTGCCGTTGCTGCGCAAGATCGTCTCCGGCGTGATCGCCTTCATCGGCTTCGTCGCCGTGCTCGAGGTCTGGGGTGTCGATGCCATCGTCTGGTTCTATGGCGGCCAGATCGGCAGCCGGCTGATCTCGGCCGTGGTGACGATCGGCCTCGCCGTCGTCATCGCCGCGGCGATCTGGGAGGCCAGCAATGCGCTGCTGGACCGCCAGATCAATACGCTGTCGCGCGACGGTCATTATGCCCGCGCCGCGCGGCTGCGCACGTTCCAGCCGATGCTGCGGACGGCGCTGTTGTGCCTGATCGCGACCGTCGTCGGCCTCACTGCGCTGAGCGAGATCGGGGTCAACGTCGCCCCATTGCTCGCAGGCGCCGGCATCGTCGGCATCGCCATCGGCTTCGGCTCGCAAAAGCTGGTGCAGGATCTCATCACCGGCCTGTTTTTGCTGCTGGAGAACACGGTCCAGGTCGGCGACACCGTCAGCGTGTCGGGTCTCACGGGCGTGGTCGAGAATGTTTCTATCCGCACCATTCGTCTGCGCGCCGGCGACGGTGCCGTGCACATCGTGCCGTTCAGCGCGGTGACGACCATCACCAATGCCAGCCGCGGCGCCGGCAATGCATCGGTCAGCGTCAACGTCGCCTACAAGGAGGACACCGACCGCGCCGGCCAGATCCTCAAGGACATTGTCGACGAGATGCGCCGCGAGAGCGAATTCCGCCCGTTGATCCGCGGCGACCTCGAGCTCTGGGGCATCGACAAGGTCGACGGCGCCATGGTGTCGATCGTCGGCCAGATCCGCTGCACCGAAGCCGGCCGCTGGCCGGTCCAGCGCGAATTCAACCGCCGCATGAAGCAGCGCTTCCAGCAGAACGGCATCGAAATCGCATCCGCCACCCAGACCATCCTGATGCAGATCGCGCCGCCGTCAGATGGCGCCGTCAATCTGACGCCGCGGCGCGCGACCGGGTAAATTCCGGCTTGCCTCCATTCATTCGGCATCGTTCACTCCGGCTCCAGTCCGCTCGCGACATGCGGACGACAAAGACGGTGGGAGAGATTGATGCGGGGGCTGTGGGCTGGATTACGCGGTCATGTGATCGTCATTTGCGCTTTGCTCGGGTGCGGGGTGTCGATCGCACCGGCCAGCGCCCAGAATTTTCCCTCGCGCCCGATCACGCTGGTGGTGCCGTTCGCTGCGGGCGGACCGACCGATACGCTGGCGCGCATCTTGTCCGAGCGCATCGCGGCGGAGCTGCGCGCGACCATCGTGGTCGAGAACGTCGCCGGCGCCTCTGGCAGCATTGCCGGTGCCCGCGTCGCGCGCGCGGCTCCGGACGGCACGACCATCACCATCGGCCATTGGGGCACCCATGTGCTCAACGGCGCAATCTTCAAGCTGCCTTATGACGTGGTCGGCGATTTCGAGCCCATCGCGATGATCGCAATGGGAACGCAGCTCATCGTCGGCCGGAAGACGCTCGAGGCCAACAATCTCAAAGAGCTGATCGCCTGGTTGAAGGAGAACCCCGGCAAGGCCACCGCGGGCACGGCGGGTGCCGGCACGGGAGCACATGTCGCCGGTGTCTTCTTCAAGGAGAAGACCGGCACCGACTTCCAGTTCGTGCCCTATCGCGGCGCCGGGCCCGCGATGGTCGATCTGGTCGCCGGCCAGATCGACATCATGTTCGACCAGGCCACCAATTCGCTGCCGCAGGTCAAGAACGGCGCGATCAAGGCTTTTGCGGTGACCTCGCCGACGCGGCTTGCGTCCGCGCCCGACATCCCGACCGTCGATGAGGCCGGGCTACCCGGGCTCTACATCTCCTATTGGCACGGCATCTGGGCACCGAAGAACACGCCGAAGGAGATCGTTGCAAAGCTGAATGCGGCGATCGTCGCCGCACTTGCCGATCCGTCCGTCAAGCAGCGCTTTGCCGAATTGGGGCAGGAGATCCCGCCGGCGGACCAGCAATCGCCCGCAGCGCTCGGCGCCTTCCAGAAGGCCGAGACCGAGAAATGGTGGCCGATCGTGAAGGCCGCGGATATCAAGCCGGAATAGCTTTGCGGCGTTAACTTTTGCGTCGGCGCAAGCTGCGATCTCGCGCGAAAATCTCGCTGCGGTGCGAGATCACAATCGTTGCTGACGAGGCAACATCCTTGATCTCGATGGAGCGCTGGCAGACAATGATTGCCCTTCAATAAGAAACTCCCTGGGGGAATCCGTGAATAGACCTGCTCGGGTCGCAGCCCAACCGACGTCATCCGATCAACCGCACGGCATGACGCTGCTGCGCGATCCCCTGCTCAACAAGGGCACCGCCTTCACGGAAGCGGAGCGCGATGCAATGGGCCTGCGCGGCCTGCTGCCGGCTTGCGTATTGACGATCGAGGCGCAGGTCGAGCGCGTGCTGATCAATCTGCGATCGCTGCCGACCGACCTGGAAAAATACGTCGCGCTGAACGCGCTGCATGATCGCAACGAGGCGCTGTTCTTCCGCGTCGTCGTCGACAACATCGACGAGATCCAGCCGATCATCTACACGCCGACGGTTGGGCTTGCCTGCCAGAAATTCGGCCTGATCTTCCAGCGGCCGCGCGGCATGTTCATCACCTCGCACGATCGTGGTCAGATCGGCGAGATCCTGAAGAACTGGCCCTATCCCGCCAAGCTGATCGTCGTCACCGATGGCGAGCGTATCCTTGGCCTCGGCGATCTCGGCGCCAACGGCATGGGCATTCCGGTCGGAAAACTCTCGCTCTACTCGGCCTGTGCCGGTGTGCATCCCGAGCATTGCCTGCCGATCGTGCTCGATGTCGGCACCAACAATGAAGAGCTGTTGAACGATCCCTATTATCTCGGTCTGCGCGAGCGACGGCTGACCGGCGAGGCCTATGACAGCTTCGTCGACGAATTCATGGTCGCGGCGCGGAAGACGTTTCCGGGCGTGCTGATCCAGTTCGAGGATTTCGCCAATCATTCGGCATTCAAGCTGCTGCACAAATACCGGGATGAAACCTGCGTCTTCAACGATGACATCCAGGGCACCGCGGCGGTGGCGCTGGCCGGCCTGTTCTCGGCGCTGCGTGTGAATGGTGGCAAGCTGAGGGATCAGCGCATCCTGTTCCTCGGCGCCGGCGAGGCGGCGACCGGCATCGCCGATCTCGTGGTCTCCGCGATGATGGCGGAGGGCGCCACTGAAGCGGAGGCGCTCCGGCGCAACTGGCTGGTGGATTCCCGCGGCCTCGTCGTTGCGCGGCGCGAGGGCCTCCATGGCCACAAGCTGCGCTATGCCCATACCGATCAGGCGCCGATCTCCGACTTCCTCACCGCGATCAGGACGCTGAAGCCGACGGCAATCATCGGCGTCGCCGCGGTCGGCGGCGCCTTCACGCCCGACGTGCTCAAGGCGATGGCCGAGCTCAACGACAAGCCGATCGTGTTCGCGCTCTCCAATCCGACCTCGAAGGCCGAATGTTCGGCGGAGGACGCCTATCGCTACACCGAGGGCCGCGCGCTGTTCGCCTGCGGCAGCCCCTATGATCCGGTGACGCTCAACGGCCGCACCTTCGTGCCGCGCCAGGGCAACAATTCCTACATCTTCCCGGGCGTCGGCCTCGGCGTCATCGCCAGCCGCTCGCGCCTCGTCACCGACGAGATGTTCATGGCGGCCGCCCATACGCTGGCCGATTGCGTCGGCAAGGAGGACCTCGCGCAGGGCAGCCTCTATCCGGCGCTGCCCCGCATCCGCGAGGTTTCGGCCCGAATCGCCGCCGCGGTGGCCGATGTCGCCTACCAGCGCGGGCTCGCCGACGGACCGGCGCCGAACGACGTGAAGGCCCTGGTCTCGTCGCAGATGTACGAGCCGAAATACTAGAGCGCGATGAAGGCAGGCTCGATTGGCGTCCCGGATCACCTCTCCCTGCGGGAGAGGTGATCTGAGCTCCTCGGTTCGCATCGATTACCAAAACACATTCCGCCTTAGCGGAAACAGCCAATAGGTCAGCCCGGCGATACCATTTCAGGTGGAATCGCCGTTGCCTGGCGCGGGCGTATATGCGACAGTCTGTAGCGTTACAAGAGAACTCAAGCCGTTAGGTAGGCCACCATGGACGATCGTTTGCCCGAACTGGGCGACCTCGAGCACGAGGTCATGCAATTGGTTTGGGCCCACGGTCCGGTCACGGCTGAAATCGTCCGCGAGCGGCTGTCGCGGCGACTGAAGGAATCCACGGTGCGCACGGTGCTGCGCCGGCTCGAGGAAAAGGGCTATGCTCACCACACCGTGGACGGCCGCACCTACGTCTACCATGCGGCCGAGCCGCGGGCGAAGGTGGCCGCCAAGGCGGTGCAGCGCATCGTCGACTGGTTCTGCAACGGGTCGATGGAGGAGGTCCTCGTCGGCATGGTGGACAATGCGATGCTCGACCAGCAGCAATTGCGCACGCTGGCCGACCAGGTGGCCAAGGCGAAGAAGGCGAAGGGAGTGAAGAAAGAATGATCGCAACTCTGGCGGAGGCGGCGCTGCGCTCCCTTGTGCTGGGAGGCGTCGTTTGGTTCGGTCTCAATCTGTTTCGCGTGCGCAATCCGCACGTCCACATGACGGCGTGGGTCGTCGTGCTCATGGCCTCGCTGGCCATGCCCTTCGTGATGCATTGGCCGACGCTCACCATCGACCGGCTGCCTTTGTCCGTGCCGGTGCCGGACGAATTGTGGCCGGCCGACATTTCGATGCTGGAGACGCCGCAGCCGGCGCTGCCGATCGCGCCAGGCACTGCGGTTGTGCCGCAGGTGAAGAGCGCCGTCTCGATCGATTGGCGGCTCCTGGCCACCATCGGCTATGCCGGAATCGCCGGCCTGTTGCTGTTGCGGCTTGCCATCGGCCTCGGCCTGACCTGGCGGATGGCGCGGGCGGCAAAGCCGATGAAGGGCGGGCAGCTGATCGATGCCGACGTGCGCGTCAGCCGCGATGTCGGCGGTCCCGTGACCTTCGGCTCGACCATCCTGGTGCCGCCGCAATTCGCCGGCTGGGACGCCAAGAAGCGCCTCGCGGTGCTCGCGCATGAGGGTGCGCATGTCGCCAATCGCGACTTCTACGTCCTGCTGCTCGCCTCGCTCAATCGCGCGGTGTTCTGGTTCAGCCCGTTCTCGTGGTGGCAGCTCGCCCGTCTCGCCGAGCTTGCCGAGATCATCAGCGACGCCGAGGCGATCGAGGTGATCGACGACCGCTGGTCCTATGCCGAAATCCTGCTCGACGTCGCAACATCCGTGAAGCCGCGGCCGATGGAGCTCGCGATGGCGCGGGCCTCGACCGTGCGCGCGCGGGTGGAGCGCATCATCGCGGCCGCCGCCATGCCCGTGGCGGTCGGCTGGCGCAAGCGGCTGTGGATCGCGGCGGCGATTGTGCCGGTCATGATCGTCTCCGCCGGCATGATCGCCTATCGCACCCCGGATCCCGCGCCGCTTGCGGCGGATCTCGGCGAGGTGCCGGCGGAGCACTATCGGCCGTTCGTCAATTTCTATGCGATGGGTCCGGCCTCGGTGTTCGCCATCTTCCGCGAGGGCGACGATCTCTATGGACAGCTGACCGGGCAGCGCAAGCTGCGCCTGACGGTCGGCAATGACGGCACGGCGTCCTACGCGGCCTCGTTCGGCGAGATCACGTTCCCGGTCGACGCGGAGCGTCGTTCGTCCGAGCTGATGCTACGCATGAACGGTCGCGACATGCGCGCCGCGCGCGTTGCCGAGATGCCGACGGCGGCCGCCGATTCCGCGTCACTTGACCAGTATGTCGGCTGGTACAGGATGGCGCCGAATCGCGTGCTCACCGTGCGGCGCGATGGCGATCGGCTCCAGGTGCAGGAATCCGTGCAAGGCGGTGCCGCGCTCCTGGCCGAAGGTGCCGATGTCTTCTCGATCCAGGGCCGCAATCTCCTGATCTTCCTGCGCGACGGGGAGGCCAAGGTCTCGCGCGTCCTGGTCCAGAATGCGGTGTTCGGCGCCCGTCTCGCGCCGCGGATCGATGCGGCGACGGCGCAGGCCATCGAGGCCGACTTCGCGCGCCGGCTCGCGCAGGTTCCGGAACGTTTCCGGGAGCAGGTCCCGGCCGACGGCGGCAAGGAGATGATCCTGCGCGGGATCGAGGATCTGCGCCACGGCACGCCGAACTACGACCGCATGAGCGCGCCGCTCGCGGCCAAGGTACACCGGCAGCTCGGCGAGCTGACTGCGACGGTCGTGGCGCTCGGCGCGGTGGAATCGATCTTCTTCCGCGGCGTCGGCCCCGGCGGCTACGACATCTACGGCGCACAGTTCGAAAACGGCGCGGCCGAATTCCGCCTGCTGATCGACCCCGACGGCAAGGCCGGCGACGTGCTGTTCCGTCCCAACGGCAATAGCGAACTCGGCGGCATGGTCTCCTGTGCCGAGGAGGCGAGCGTTCGCGGCCGCACCGGCACCTCGCCGATCAGGATCATGATCTACAACGACATGGGTGACGACATCCAGGTCTTCAATCTCGACGGCGACGGCAATCACCGGGCGCAGAGCGTCGTCAGGGCCAACATGTCCTGGGCTTCCACGACCACCGTGAACAATCCGTGGATGATTGCCGACAAATCGGGACGATGCCTGGAGATCCTGGTGCCGGGCCGGCAGACGCGCTTCCACAATGTCGAGGCTTCCAGCCTCGGCGCGCGACCGGGGCGCGCTGCTCGCCGCGACGTTCCGATCGCCAATGGCGAGGAGATGCTGCGCCACTATATCGACGGCGTCGGCAAGGGGCAGCCGGACTACGATCTCATGACGACCGAAGTTGCCGATCTCACGCGTCAGCAGCTTCCGTTCGATCAGGCGATCCTGGCCCGGCTCGGAACGCTGCGGGCGATCTCGTTCCGCGGCGTCACCGCGCTCGACAGCGACATCTATATCGCCCAGTTCGCCAACGGCTCGGCGGAATGGCGCATCGGCGTCAGGAACGGAACGATCACGAAGATCGCGCTCGGGCCGAGTTTCTAGACTGCTGCGACGCATCCGCCGGCTGGCGGATGCCGGTTCGCGCCGTCAGAGCCTTGCTCAATCTCAACTTGCATCCGTCCATCGCTAATGCTACGTTGTGTAGCATTACGGTTCGTACCGGACCGAGGCGTATCGCCCCGCCGTCCGGTGGCTCGAAACAGTTGGGCATTCGCCATGAGCAATTCTGCAAAGGCCGAAGCTGTGCTGGCGCTCCATCGATTCGGGATGGGACCACGGCCGGGATCGATCGCCGCTGTTGGCACCGATCCGCGAGGCGCTTTGATCGCCGAGCTCGACCGGCCGCTGGTGCTCAGCGCGGCCACCAACCTTCCCACCAGCGCCAAGGCATTCCGCACCGTGGCCGACGCCAATGCGCGGCGAACGGCGCGCGCCAAGCAGGCGCAGCAGCAGGCAAAGAAGCAGCAGATGGCTTCCGCGCCCGCCATGTCGGAAGACCAGACGCAGGCACCAGGACAAGGCTCCGAGAAGGACGCCGCCGAGATGGCGGCCAAGCAGGCCGCCGAAGCCGTGCCAGATCCCGGACGTCCGATGTATTTGCAGGAGGCCAAGCTGCGCACGGAGGCGGCGCTCGCCGCCGAGATCGGCTTCGCCGAACGGCTGGTGTGGTTCTGGTCCAACCATTTCTGCATCTCGGCCAACAAGATCCAGAGCATGTCCGGCGCCTATGAGCGCGAAGCCATTCGCGCCAATACGCTCGGCCGCTTCGTCGATCTGCTGCTGGCGGTCGAAGGCCATCCGGCGATGCTGTTCTATCTCGACAACCTGGAATCGATGGGGGCGAACTCGATTGCCGGCATCAACCGCAATCGCGGCCTCAACGAGAACATCGCGCGCGAGATCATGGAGCTGCACACGCTCGGTGTGCGCACCGGCTACACCCAGGACGACGTCATCAGCTTCGCCAACGTCATGACCGGCTGGACGCTGGTGCCGCCGGGCGTCGATCCCCAGCATGGCGGCGAGTTCACCTTCAACCCGCGCCTGCACGAGCCCGGCGGACAGACCGTGCTCGGCAAGCGCTACGAGCAGGAGGATGCCGAGCAGGGCCGCGCCGTGCTGCGCGACCTCGCCGCAAACCCCGCAACCGCGACCCATGTCGCGACCAAGCTCGCGCGGCATTTCGTGGCCGACGAGCCGCCGCCAGCGCTGATCGAGCCGATGGCGAAGACGTTTCGCGACACCGAGGGCGATCTCAAGCAGGTCGCGATCACCATGGTGTCGTCAGATGAAGCCTGGCGCGGGCCGCCGTCAAAGCTCAAGCGTCCCAGCGAATGGGTGATCGGCATGGTGCGCGCCACCGGCATCACGGTGGTCGATCCCGTGCGCTACACCGGGGGCCAGGAATTGCTCGGCGAGGCGCTGTGGCGTCCGTCGGCGCCGAAGGGCTATCCTGACGACGAGGCGAGCTGGATCGACGGCGTCGGCCGCCGGCTCGACGTCGCCAACAATTTTGCCGAGCGGATCACCGGCACGGCCGATCCGCAAGCCATCATCGAGGACGTCTTCGCATCCGAGATCGGAGCGGACGTGAAGCAGGCGGTCGGGCGCGCGGAGAGCCGGCAGCAGGCGCTGGCGCTGTTGTTCATGTCGGCAGATTTTCAGAGGAGGTGAGCATGGGCCTGGTCAACCATCTGCCCACAAGGCGCGAGCTTCTGGTCGGCTCCGGTGCGCTGTTCGCGTGGAGCCAGATGCCGCGGCTCGCGCGTGCCGAAGGCCGCGATCCGCGCCTGCTCGTCATCGTGCTGCGCGGCGCGCTTGACGGCCTCGGCGCGGTCGCGCCCGTGGGCGATCCCGACTGGATCGCGTTGCGCGGCGACCGCGCGCTGGTCGCGGACGGCAAGACGCCGGCGCTGCCGCTCGATGCTTTCTTCGCGCTCAATCCGGCGATGCCGAACCTGCACCGGCTCTACAAGACCGGCAAGGCCGCGATCGTCCACGCCACCGCGACGCCCTATCGCGAGCGCTCGCATTTCGACGGCCAGGACGTGCTCGAGAGCGGGCTCACCAAGCCCGGCATGACCAGCTCGGGCTGGCTCAACCGCGCGCTCGTCGCGCTGGAATCCGGCGGTCGTGTCGATCCGCGCGGCAGCCGTGCGCTCGGCATCGGCTCGGTGACGCCGCTCGTCGTGCGCGGCTCGGCGCCGGTGATGACATGGGTGCCGCAGAAGCTGTTGCCGGCGAGCGCGGACACGCAGAACCGTCTGCTCGATCTCTACCAGCATACCGACCCGAAGCTCGCGACCGTGCTCCAGGCGCGCATGAAGCTCGCCTCGCTCGACGGCGCGATGGGCACGGGTGAAGCGATGTCGGACGACCCGACGCTGGCGCCGCCCGGCATCGCGCGTGTGCGCGCCTATTTTGCGGAGGCCGCCGGCACGGCCGCACGCTATCTCGCAAAGCCCGACGGTCCGCGCGTCGGCGCCATGGGATTTGTCGGCTGGGACACGCACATCGCCGAAGGTGCCGCCGCAGGTCAGCTCTACAATCTGCTCGGCGCGCTCGACGGCGCCTTTGCGTCCATCGAGACCAACATGGGCGAGGCCTGGGGCGAGACGGTCGTCGCCGTCGTCACCGAGTTTGGCCGCACCGCGCGCATCAACGGCACGCAAGGCACCGACCACGGCACGGGCACGGTGGCCTTCCTGATCGGCGGCGCGCTCTCCGGCGGCCGCGTGATCGCGGACTGGCCGGGCCTGAAATCGGAGCAGCTGTTCGAGGACCGCGATCTCAAGCCGACCACTGACTTGCGCGCCGTGCTGAAGGGCCTGCTCAGGGATCATCTGCGCGTCGACGAGAAAGTGCTGGCGGATGCGGTCTTCCCCGGCAGCGCGGATGTCAAGGCAATGGGAGGCCTCGTCGGCTGACGACGTGGCCACTGCAACTTGATCGGGTCCATGATGTGCACACTGACACAACGGGAGCTCGACTTTCTCGCCAGCCTGAAAACGGGCTGGCGGCTGCTCTATCGGCGCGAGCTGATGCGGCTTCTGAGGGGCGACGGCGACACTGCTGAGGCTCAGCCGGACGCGCGCCCGATGCTCTGGCGCGTCGTATCGGGCTGATTTTTCGCTGAATTTGTCCCGATTCAGGACATCGACTGTGGTGGATTCGTCACAGCCGGTGCCAAACAACCCCCGCCTTACCCCCGCTCGGCTTCAGCCAAGGTTCTGCCCTCATTGCCCACCGAAACTTGGGGTTGTTCGGAGGGCGTATCATGTCTCGCTTTGCACGTGCCGAAAATGCCCGGATTTCCCCCGCAACCTCGTGCCGGCTGCTGCTCGCATTCATCGGCGCCGCATCGCTTGCCGCCTGCGCGCAATCGCCGGTCGGTCGCCAGAGGGCCGATCTTGGCACGACCACAAGGCAGTCCGCGATCGAGCGGCCGCACCGGGTGGCGGCGCTGCATCCGCATCCGATCTTCAGGCCGCGTCCGTCTCATGATACGGCGAGCACCAGGCCGACGGCGTCGCAGGGCGTTGCGAGCTTCTATTCGGACACGGAGACCGCGAGCGGCGAGAAGTTCGACAAGAACGAGTTGACCGCGGCCCATCCCACCTTGCCGTTCGGCACCAAGCTGCGCGTCACCGATGTTTCCTCCGGCCGCTTCGTCACCGTCAGGGTCAACGATCGCGGCCCCTTCGTTCACGGACGCGTCGTCGACATCTCCCCCTCCGCGGCCGAGGCGCTCGGCATGGTCGACAAGGGCGTCACCAATGTCAGGCTCGACGTCGTGCGATAGGCCGCGATTTCATTTGAGGGCCGCGCTTAACCGGCTGTTAGCCGACGTCGCTCACGATGGGGGCTTCGACACATCGAGGCTTTTGGGGGCGGCGCTTGAACACGATCCAGTATCTCGAAGATCAGGCCGCGCGCGCCGAGCGGCTCGCCAAACGGATCACGGATACGCTGACGATCGAAAAGCTCCTGAGCTTCGCCGGCGACCGCCGCCGCGAGATCGAGGTCATCGCCGCCAGGCGGCGTGGATAACCTCGGCAATCCCTCAGCTATTGGCTGCGACGAAATCTCTGAGGTAGTCGGGAAGCGTAATCCCGTCGATGTCGCAGCGCGCCCGGATTTCGCCGGCGATCTCGGGCGAGATATCCTTGACCCAGTGCTCGAGCGTGTTGAACGAGATCACCTTGACCGGATCATTGAAGCAGCCGGCCACGAGCTCGCCGATCGTGGTTTCGAGATCGCTGCGCTCGATGCGGATCTCGGTCGCTTTGTCGCGGCGATCGATCACCACGAACAGGGTCTGATCTGCGCCATAGGGCACGGTCGGGGATGGTACGCCAGCTTCGATCATCTCAGCACTCTCGCCTCAGCATCCGATCCCCGATAACGGGAAAAACCGGACGAAGGTTCCTGCGCCTGTGAGAAGCTGGTCGTATGGGTGCGGGCAGAGGCCTCTGCGCGTCGTTAGAGAAATTCCCGCAGCCGCGACAGCTCGGCGATGTGCTCCGGCGAGAGGATCTCAGTCACCAGCGGCGGCTGCGGCGCCGTGTGGATCTCATAGAGGTGCCGGGTTGCCGGCGGCTTCTCCATGAAGGCTGTGATGCACTGGTCGAGCGTGCCTTCGCTGACGTGGTAAGATTCCCGGTCCGGCCTGCGCTGGTTTGCAAGCGACGGCCATTTGTGCAGCACGGCCGGCACGCCGAAATCGACCTTTGAATCAGTGGCTGATGCCCCCATCGTCCTCGCCTCACGCAAAAAGAACCCCGGCACGCAGACACGCGTACCGGGGCCCACACCAATCGCTGCATCTCTATGCCACGTTTCGATAACGCGGTGGCCGGGACATGGTTCCCGGCCGATCGCGGCCTTAACTTGCGGCCGCTGCGATCTTGTGCCCCGGGCTGACATGGCCGTGACTATGCTCGTCATCGTGCCTTAACCCCGGCGGCAGCCCGGCAAAGCGCCGCAACGCCTCGGCCATCTGCGTCCGGCCAGTCACGCCGGTGATGACTACGTCGACCATCGTGAAGGACGAGTGGAAATGGCCGTGCGCCTTGAGCTGCTCGACCGCGACGCCGGCCGCGGCCATCGCGTCCGCATAGGCGATGCCCTCGTCGCGCAGCGGATCGAATTCGCAGGTGACGACGAAGGCCGGCGGCAACCCTGAGACCTTGCCGCGCAACGGCGAGACGCGCGGATCGGTGCGGTCGGCCGGCGAGCAGTAGAGGTCCCAGAACCAGTCCATCAGCGAGCGCGTCAGGAAATAGCCGGTCGCATTGTCGTTGTAGGAGGGACGGTCGAAGCTGCAATCGGTGACCGGGCAAATCAGCAGCTGGCCGGCGATCGCCGGGCCGCCGCGGTCACGCGCGAGCTGGCAGGTGACGGCGGCGATGTTGCCGCCGGCGCTCCAGCCCGCAACCAGCACCGGACCCGGCTGGCCGCCGAGCTCGACCGCATGCTCGGCGATCCAGCGCGTCGCCGCATAGCCGTCCTCGGCTGCGGTCGGAAAGCGATGCTCCGGCGCATGGCGATAGCCGACGCTGACGAACATCATGCCGGTCCGCCGCACCATGTCACGGCAGAACGGTTCGTCCGATTGCTCATCGCCGAGCACCCAGCCGCCGCCGTGGAAATAGACCACGATCGGATGCGGTCCCGCCGTCGCGGGCTTGTAGACACGATAGGGCAGCGGACCGTCGGCGCCGGGCAACGTGCCGTCGACGACAGCGCCGATCGGCCGTCCGGCAGGGCGGCCCTTGTTGAACTCGTTGACGAAGGCCCGGGCGCCTTGCGCGCCCATCGACTCGATCGGCGGCAGGTTGAGCGTTGCGAGCAGGTTCAGCACCAGCCGCACATCCGGTTGCAGGCGTACCACCTCGCCGTCATTGCACTGCGCGGCGACATTGGGGCCGGTCAGCTTGAAGCCGAGCATGCCGCGGCTCGTGACCTCGTCGCAGATGCTGCGATAGGGGCCGACGCCGCCGGTATAGGGCATCAGCGCGTGCACCTTGCCGGGAACGTTGGCGCCGGTGTACCAGGTGTTGGCGAGCCGGTGCAGCGTCAGCATCGCGCAGTCGGCCATGTGCCGGCCCCAGCCGGCCTGCGCCGTCTCGGTCGCTTCGACCGTGGTGAAGCCGGCGTCGCGCAATTGGGCGAGGCGATCGACCACCCAGTCGACATGCTGCTCGATCGACACCGCCATGTTCGACAGCACCGACGGGCTGCCGGGCCCGGTGATCATGAAGAAGTTCGGGAAGCCTTCGACCGTGAGCCCGAGATAGCTCTCGGGTCCGTGCGCCCAGACATCGGACAGCGACTTGCCGCCGCGGCCGGTGATCGGATGCACGGCGCGGATCGCGCCGGTCATGGCGTCGAACCCGGTCGCGAACACGATGACGTCGACGTCGACGTTGCGCTTGGCCGTCGTGATCCCGCTTTCCGTGATTGCCTTGATCGGCTCCTGGCGCAGATTGACCAGCGTGACGTTCGGCCGGTTGTAGGTCGCGTAGTAATTGGTGTCGAGGCAGGGACGTTTGGCGCCGAACGGATGATCGTGCGGCATCAGCGCAGCTGCCGTTTCCGGATCCTTCACGATCGCCGAAATCTTCTCGCGTATGAAGTCGCAGACCAGTCTGTTGCCGTCGAGCTCGGAGCCCTGATCGGCCCAGAGCTGGGTCAGGATGTGGACGAGGTCGCCGGCGGCCCAGGCGCGTTCGAAGCGCTCGCGACGCTCGGCCTCGCTCAATTGCCAGCTCACCGCCGTCTGCTGCGGATAGGGCACGCCGGTCATCGACTGACGCGCCTGATCGCGATACGCGGCGCGGTCGCCTTGCAGCAGGCTCATGCGGTCGTCCGGCGCGGGGCCGTTATGCGCGGGCAACGCGAAATTCGGCGTGCGCTGGAACACGGTCAGATGCGCGGCCTGTTCGGCGATCAACGGGATCGACTGGATTCCCGACGAGCCGGTGCCGATCACGGCGACGCGCTTGCCCGCAAGGTCGACGCCGCCATGCGGCCAGCGTCCGGTGAAATAGACCTGGCCGCGAAAATCCTTGACGCCGTCGATCTCCGGCGGCTTTGGCGCGGAGAGGCAGCCGGTCGCCATGATGTAGAAGCGGCAGGAGACGGGCGCGCCGCTGTCGGTCGAGAGCTGCCAGCGCTCGGTCGCCTCGTCCCATTTGGCTTCCGTCACCTTGGTCTTGAAGCGGATATCGCTGCGCAGGTCATAGCGGTCGGCGACGAAGCCGAGATAGCGCAGGATCTCCGGCTGGGTCGCGTATTTCTCCGACCAGGTCCAGGCGGTCTCGAGCTCGGGATCGAAAGTGTAGCTGTAGTCGATGGTCTGGATGTCGCAGCGTGCGCCGGGATAGCGGTTCCAGTACCAGGTGCCGCCGACATCGCCGGCTTCTTCGAGCGCGACCGTCGAGAAGCCGGCCTTGCGCAAACGATGCAGAAGATAGAGGCCGGCAAATCCGGCGCCGACCACGGCAACATCGACCTGTTGGACGGTTCCATTCGCTTTGGAATCGCGTGCGGCGACCATTGCGTCAGGCATGGCATTCCTCCCGTGTATTTTTGTTTGCCGGCAGGCTAACGCCGCCAGCCCGGTCTGTCATCAGAACAAGTGCAATCTCCGGTAGTCGTTTGCGGCGTCATCGTGGCGCGAACGTTGCGTCAATGCACGCATCGCGATGCACAATGGCCGTGATTGCCCGGGCTAATCATGTACGATCCGTCCGTGTATGCTTGCGGTTACTAGCCACGCGTACCGACCGGGCGTCATGACAGAGTTGAGTGAGCGGACCAAAGCCAACATGGACGTCGTCCTGGAGGAGACGTGCCGCCAATTGCCGCATGGCGGTGATCACGACAGCCGCAGGTTCATCGCCGAGCGCCTGATCGAGGCGGCACAAGCCGGCCATTCCACGCTCGGCGAGCTCGGCATCATCGCGCGCCGCGCGCTGGCGGAGATTATCGGCAAGGGCGGCTAGGCGCGGCTGCAAGGCTTGCCTCGCCGCCGGCGCCGGACGTAACCTCCGGGGGAACCTTACCGCGCATCGAGATCCCCCGAAGATGCGATCCCTGCTAGCGGGCGTTGCGGCTTTTGTCGTCCTCTGCTGCACCGGCATCGCCACCGCGCAGCCGGTCGGACAATTTCCATTCGCGTTGACGCGCGAGGGGCAGATGCTCGGCGCCGTCGAGGGCGAGGTCGCCTCCTTCAGGGGGCTCGCTTATGCGAAGCCGCCGGTCGGCGCACTGCGCTGGCGGCCGCCGCAGCCGACGCCGGAAAGCTCGGAGATGCGCACTGCCTACGACTATGGCGCGCCTTGTCTTCAGCCGTTGATCTCCGGGACGCGCGAGGATTGCCTGACGCTCAACGTGTTCCGTCCGTTCGGCGTCGACGGCCCGTTGCCAGTGATGGTGTTCATCCATGGCGGCGATTTCGCAAGAGGCACGGCGAACGATCCGCTGTTCGACGGCGCCAAGCTCGCGCAGGCCGGCCTCATCGTCGTGACCGTGAATTACCGCCTCGGCGTGCTCGGCTTTCTCACGCATCCCGCGCTGTCGGAAGGCGGCTCCGGCAATTTCGGTCTGATGGACCAGATCGCGGCGCTCAATTGGGTACACGACAACATCGCGGCCTTCGGCGGCGATCCCGGTAACGTCACCCTGTTCGGGAACGGCGCAGGCGCGACCTCGATCGCGCTTTTGATGCTGTGCTCCCAATCGCGCGATCTGTTTCAGAAGGCCATTCTGCAATCAGTGCCCGGCCGTGCACACCTGAACTCGTCGCAGCAGGCCGAGGCCGCGGGCCGACAGCTTATCGCCGCGCTCGGGCCGGAGGCGGATATGCGCGACGCGAAAGCGATGCGGCTACTTGCCGTCGAAAAAAATCTTCTGGCGAAATCGCCCCATGGTTTTGGGCCAGCGATAGACGGAAACCTCGTGACGGAAGACGTCGCCGCCGGATTTGCCGCAGCACACCAGAGCCGCGTTCCCCTGATCGTCGGTTCGAACGACGATGAGACACGCTTTGACGGCGAGCTCGACATCAAGGACGCGCTTTCATCCGCAGGCGAGAGCATCGATGAGCTGCGCAAGCTCTATCCCGACGTCGCGAGGCCGGCAGACCTTGCGGCCAGTTTCTACACCGACAAGGTCTTCTCCGAGCCGGTGCGTTTGCTGGCTCGGCTTCATGCCGCAACCGGCGCGCCGACCTTCCGCTATCGTTTTGCCTATGTGCCGCAGGCGCAGCGCCGCAATCCCGACGAAGGGCATGGGCGCGAGCTGCAGTTCATCTTCGGTGCGGAGGGCGTGCCCGGCGCGGGCATCTTCTCGCGCGGCGACCGCGAGGTCGCGAGCCGCCTGCGCGCCTACTGGATCAACTTTGCCAAGAGCGGCGATCCCAACAGCCCCGACCTGCCGCATTGGGACGCGGTCGCAGACCGCGATCGCCTGCTGCTGATCGCGAATGATCGCATCGCGAGCGGCGACGACCCTTGGGTAGAGCGTCTCGACCGGCTCGCGCCCGAGAGCAAGAAATGAGTGAGACTTAGGCGGCGAGCTCGACGCGGGGCGCCGGCGTCAACCGGTCTTCCTCCAGATAGTCCATCGCACCATCCTTCTCGACGGCGTAGAATTGCTGGCCTTCCTTGGAGCGGTAGGCGGCGCGAACGACACCGCGACGGCCCTTGTCACTGTTGACGACGTCCCCCAGCGCAAACTTCTTCATCTCACGACTCGCTTGTCTTCTGGCCGATTCCTTCGGCCACGTCGGATTCTCGCCGGCAAATCGTTAACGGCTTGCTAACCATGACGATTTCCCTATGCTCGCCGCCGATTGCGCGGGCCGCTGGCACGCGCATGTTCTGAAACAGGCGAGCCGACACCCATGACGCGATTACCGACCCTCTTCCTGTCCCACGGCGGCGGACCCTGGCCGTTCATGGAGGACCGGCGGGTGCAATATGCCAGGACCGCCGCGGAGTTCGCTCGGCTGCCGCAACTGCTGCCGGCAAAGCCGAAGGCGGTGCTCGTCATCACCGGCCATTGGGAGGCAGATGCTTTCACCGTGTCGACCTCGGCGCATCCGCCGATGGTGTACGACTATTACGGTTTCCCCGAGCATACCTATCACATCAAATATGCGGCGCCGGGAAAGCCCGAGCTTGCCGCCGAGGTGAAGGCGCTGCTCGCGCGCGCCGATCTCGAGTGCCGGGAAGATGCCAACCAGGGTTTTGACCACGGCACCTTCGTGCCGCTCGGCCTGATGTATCCGAACGCGGACATGCCGATCGTGCTGCTGTCGCTGAAATCGAGCTACGATGCGGCCGAGCACATCAAGGTCGGGCAGGCGATTGCATCGCTGCGCGACGAAGGCATTCTGATCGTCGGCAGCGGGCTCACCTATCACAACATGCGCGGCTTTGGCCGCGCAGAGTCGAAGCCTGTCTCCTATGACTTCGAAGCCTATCTGAACGAGGCGATCAGCAACCCGGATGCGGCGCGCCGCAACGCGATGCTGGTCGATTGGGAGCACGCGCCGAGTGCGCGGTTGGCCCATCCGCGCGAAGACCATCTGCTGCCGCTGATGGTCGCAGCCGGCGCCGCCGGCAGCGATGTGGGCGAGCGCGTCTTCGTCGACGAGGTCGCCAGCGTCGCGATGGCGTCGTATGTGTTCGGGTGAATCGTAGGGCGGCGTTTGGCGCCGCAACCCTCTCCCCTTGTGGGAGAGGGTGGATCGCCGCGCAGCGGCGAGACGGGTGAGGGGTTTCTCTCGACTCGGGAATCTTGCGTAGTGAATTTGCCGAGCGAACCCCTCATCCGGCGCTTCGCGCCACCTTCTCCCACAAGGGGAGAAGGAAGAGGCGAGCAGGGCTCACCCATATTTCAGCTTCATCGCCAGAATGCCGCCGGCGAGCAGCATGGTGATGGCGTTGGCGGCGACGAGCGGCGCATCGCCCGAGAGCAGGCCGTAGATCAGCCAGAGCGCCAGGCCCAGCACCATGATCAGGAACATGCCGAGCGAGATGTCGCGCGCCGAGCGGGTCTTCCAGACCTTGATGACTTGCGGCGCGTAGGCGACAGTGGTGCAGGTGGCGGCGGCAAAGCCGATCAGCTTGATGACGAAGGGTTCCATGCCGGCTCTATAGCATGGATTCGACGAGGGTCACGCCATGCGGCGGGATGCCATCAGGCCGCGATAGAGCGCGGCATATTCGCCGGCCCGGTTGCGCCACGAGACGTCGGTCGCAAGGCCCGTGAGCTGCAATTGGCGCCACGCCGGCTTGTCGTGGAAGGCGAGGCTTGCGCGCCTCAATGCAGCCGAGAGATTGTCCGACGTGACCGGGCCGAAGGTGAATCCCGTCGCCGGTTCGCTGACCGTGTCCGCAAGACCGCCGACGCGCGACACGATCGGCACGGCGCCATAGCGCAGCGCGCAGAGCTGCGTCAGGCCGCATGGCTCGAACCGCGATGGCACGACGAGGGCGTCGACGCCGGCCTGGATCAGGTGAGCAAGCGCCTCGTCATAGCCGATCACGGCCGCGATCCGTCGCGGATGCGCACGGGCAGCTTCACGGTAGCGATCCTGTAACTCGGCGTCACCGCTGCCGAGCAGAGCCAGTTGCATGCCTTCGCCCAGTATGGTGGGGATGGCCTCGAGCAGGAGATCGAGACCCTTCTGCCACGACAGCCGGCTGATGACGCCGAGCAATGGTGCGTCGGTCAGGAGATCGAGCCCGAGCCGTTGCTGCAAGGTCGCCTTGTTCGCCACCCGAAACGACATCTCGTCGGCATCGAAGCGGCAGGCGATCAGCGGATCGGTCCGCGGATTCCACACCGAGACGTCGACGCCGTTGAGGATGCCGCTCAGCACGCTCGCGCGCTCGCGCAAGAGGCCGCCGAGCCCCATGCCGCCCTCGTCGCTCTGGATCTCGCGCGCGTAGGTCGGCGATACCGTGGTGATGCGATCGGCGAATTGCAGGCCGGCCTTCAGGAAGCTGATCCCGCCAAAATATTCGAGCCCATTGACGTCGAACGACGCGTCCCCGGGCAGGCCGATCGCGCCCGTCAGCGCGCGGTCGAACTTGCCCTGATAGGCCATGTTGTGAATGGTCATCACGGTGCCGGGCCGCGGACGGTTGTCATAATGGAGATAGGCCGGCGCGAGCCCGGCCTGCCAGTCATGGGCATGTACGATTTCGGGCACGAAGGCGGAGACAAGGCCGTGGCCGATATCGGCTGCCACGCGCGCCAGCGCCGCAAAGCGCACGCCGTTGTCCGGCCAGTCGGTGCCATCAGCGGTGACATAGGGATTGCCGGGCCGTGCGTAGAGATGCGGCACATCCAGCACGAACAGGTCGAGCCCGTCGCGTGTGCCGGCGAGCAGCCGGCCGGGCCCGCCGAAATAATCCGGCCAGCGCCACACCTCCTGCGCGCCCGCGAGCATCCGCATCACATCGGGATAGCCCGGCATTAGCGTGCGCATCTCGACGCCATGCGCCTTCAGTGCGATCGGCAGCGCGCCGGCGACATCCGCGAGGCCGCCGGTCTTGACGATGGGATAGACTTCGGAGGCGACCGCGAGGACGCGAACAGGCGTCATGTATTGAGCCTGTCGATCATCGGCTGGGTGATCAGCGAGACGCCCTGCTCGGTGGTGCGGAAGCGTCTTGCGTCGAGCTCGGGATCTTCGCCGACGACAAGCCCCTCGGGGATTTCGATGCCGCGGTCGATCACGACGTTCTTGAGCCGCGCGCCGCGGCCGATATTGACGTAAGGCATGATCACGGCGTTCTCGACGCTGGCATAGGAATTGACGCGCACGCCGGTAAACAGCAGCGAACGTCGCAGCGAGGCGCCGGAAATGATGCAGCCACCGGACACCAGCGAGCTCACCGCCGAACCGCGCCGGCTCTCTTCGTCATGGACGAATTTCGCCGGCGGCGTGATCTCGGCATAGGACCAGATCGGCCAGGCGCGGTCGAACAGGTCGAGCTCCGGCACCACGTCGGTCAAATCGATGTTGGCGGCCCAATAGGCGTCGACCGTGCCGACGTCGCGCCAATAGGAGCGGGGATCGTCGCCCGAACGGACGCAGGAGCTGGAGAACTGATGCGCGATGGCGCGGCCGTTCTTGACGATGTAGGGGATGATGTCCTTGCCGAAATCGTGGTTCGAATTCGGATCCTCGGCGTCGCGCTTGAGCTGGTCGTAGAGGAATTTGGCATCGAACACGTAGATGCCCATGCTGGCGAGCGAGACGTCGGGCTTGCCCGGCATTGGCGGCGGATCCTTGGGCTTTTCCAGGAATTGCTGGATCCAGCCGTTCTCGTCGATATGCATGATGCCGAAGCCACTGGATTCCGCGCGCGGCATTTCGAGGCAGCCGACGGTGACGTCGGCGCCGCTGTCGACATGCTGCCGCAGCATCACCTCGTAATCCATCTTGTAGATATGATCGCCGGCGAGCACGACGATGAAGCGGCAGGCATGCGACTCGATGATGTCGATGTTCTGGTAGATCGCATCCGCCGTGCCGACATACCACATGTTCTCCGACACGCGCTGGCTGGCGGGAAGGATGTCAAAGCTCTCGTTGCGCTCGGGGCGGAAGAAATTCCAGCCCATTTGAAGATGCCGGATCAGGCTGTGCGCCTTGTACTGGGTCGCGACCGCGATGCGGCGGATGCCGGAGTTCACCGCGTTCGACAGCGCGAAATCAATGATGCGGGATTTGCCACCGAAATAGACCGCGGGCTTGGCGCGCCGGTCAGTCAGCTCCAGCAGCCGGCTGCCGCGTCCGCCGGCCAGGACGAACGCCAGCGCCTGGCGGGCAAGCGGCTCATTTCCGGCGGCACTCATGTCATCCTCCCACTCACGCTTGGCGCAGGCCGCGGCCTGTTGTCGCGAGGAGCCCGTTGGGCCCGCGCCCGTTGGAACCGATAGTAGCGGTACGAATAGTCAATCGGGAAGCTGGTTGTTGGTTGCGAACGCGCGGCAAGCTTAATGCTTTGCCGTTCGAGGCCCGCCCTCCGGCGCGGTCGTCTCGTTGTCACATCGGCGCGCTGGAGGGCCCGGCTGATAACAATTCAGGCAAGGGGCCGCGTCTTGTGCGCTGCACGCGAATTCGAAGCTTTGACTTGGCGCAAGGATGCACGATCATGGGGCCTGCGATCTTTTTCCAAACGAAACGTCAGACAGGAGTTGAGGCGATGAGTATCTGGAAAACGGTAGTTTCCTGTTCGCTTGCGACGGCTGTATTGGCCGGTCAGGTCGAGCAGGCGGCGGCGGCGCCGATGCCGACCCATGTCGCGGCCATGAAGGCCGCGACCCCTGAGGCCGCGACGCAGGTGTATTGGCGCGGGCGCGGCTTTGGCTGGGGTATCGGCGGGCTTGCGGCCGGCGCGATCATCGGCGGCGCCATCGCCAGCAGCGGGCCCTACGGCTATTACGGCGGGAGCCCTTATGGCTATTACGGCGGTAGCCCCTATTACGGCTACGGCGGCGGCTATGGATATCCGGCCTACGGGTACGGTTATGGATCCGGTTACGCGCCGGCCTA
Source organism: Bradyrhizobium commune (assembly GCF_015624505.1). NCBI lineage: Bacteria > Pseudomonadati > Pseudomonadota > Alphaproteobacteria > Hyphomicrobiales > Nitrobacteraceae > Bradyrhizobium > Bradyrhizobium commune. The sequence goes on from NZ_CP061379.1 coordinate 2,069,809, forward strand.
TTACAGCTACGGCTATGGTCCTGGCTACGGTTACGGCTATCGCCCCTACTACCGTCCGCGTCCGTATTACGGCTATCGCTACGGCTACTATCGGCCCCGGGCCTATTATCGCCCTTACTATCGGCACTATTGGTGATTGCGCGTCCGAGGTGGTCATTCTCGGTTTCGATCGATCGAAGATAAGATGAGAACAACTCGTTTGGCGGGATCGCTTCGCCGACGTGATTGTTCTCTTCTTGCCCGTGCCGACGACAGCGACATTGCTATTCGAGCCGGCTCCCTTGCGGCGCAATCAGCGCCCGCCGAGATCAATCTGATGCCGACAAATGAGTTGGCCAGGAGATCAGAGATGGGCCTGCAAGAAACAAAAATCGAATCGCTTCCCTTCGTCACCGCTGAACTCAACTATCTCGCGCCGACATCAGCCAAGCCGCGCACCTATGCCTTCGATCCGCCGCCGGGCGAGCCGAAAAGCACGTCACTGCCGGAGCCGCATCAGGTGCCGATCTTCGACGCACGACTGATCGCCGAAAATTTATCGCTTGATCGCGAAGGCTTTGCGCTGGTGCGCCACCCGACCCGGGTGAAGGATTTTTACAACGACGAGGAAATACGTACGGTCTACTATCCCGCCGTCGAAGCCTTTCTCCGCGCGACGCTGAAGGCCGACCGCGTCGTCATCTTCGATCACACCGTGCGCAAGCGTGTCGCGGGCGCAGCCGACATCCGTGGCGGCGGGCCGCGCCAGCCTGCCACGCGCGTGCATGTCGACCAGACCGTCACGTCCGGCGCCAACCGCGTGCGCGAGCATTTGCCTGATGAAGCCGATGAGCTGTTGAACGGCCGCGTGCAGGTGATCAATCTCTGGCGCCCGATCCGCGGGCCCTTGCGCGATTCACCGCTCGCGATGGCCGACGGCACCACGGTCGCGCCCGAGGATCTTGTTGCGTCCGACCTGATCTATCCGAACCGGCGCGGCGAGACCTATTCGGTGAAATACAATCCGAACCATCGCTGGTTCTATTTTCCCGAGATGACGGCAGACGAAGCTCTGCTGCTCAAGTGCTATGATTCCGCAACCGACGGCCGCACGCGGTTCGGACCGCACACGGCCTTCGTCGATCCGACGACGCCGGCCGATGCACCCCTGCGCGAAAGCATCGAAGTGCGCACGCTCGTATTTCACAAGCAGTAACAATGTGTGATGGCACTGCCGGGTAATGCCCGGCAGTGTTCCCGGAACCATTTGGAACAAGGCGACGTTTGCACGCGGGGCAGGGTAACCGGGAGCGGTGCCGTGCGAGCGCGGACGACCTTATTGCTGTGTGTGACGACTTCTTCTCTCGCCTTCATCTCCGTTGCAAATGCCGAGAGTGGGCTTGCCTCATATTACGGTTACGGAAAGGCCGGCAAAGGCGAGATGACGTGCGCCCACCGTACGCGGCCATTCGGCAGCGTGCTGAAGGTGTCCTGGAGCGGGCACACGATTCAATGCCGCGTGAATGATCGCGGCCCGTTCATCCGTGGCCGCATCGTCGATCTCTCGGTGCCCGCCGCCCGCGCGCTCGGCATGATGAGCGCCGGCGTGGTCCGCGTCTCGGTGGAATAGACCTGCAAGCGCGCTATAGTGCTACCAAACCAGGGGTGAGGGAGCGTTATGGCTGGGATCAGGGTCGGACTCGTCGGCTGCGGCTTCGTGTCGGAGCTGCATATGCATGCGTTCCGGCGCGTCTATGGCGTGGACGTCGAGGTCGCGGCGGTCGCCGCGCGCGGCGACAAGGTCGTCGCGTTCGCTCGGCATCACAATATTGCACGGGTCTATCGGAGCTTCGCCGAACTGATCGCCGATCGAGAGCTCGACATCATCGACATCTGCACGCCGCCCAATCTCCACGCCGAGATGATCGTCGCCAGCATGCAGGCCGGCAAGCATGTCATCTGCGAGAAGCCCTTTGCCGGCTATTTCGGCCGCAACGGCGACCAGCAGCCGATCGGCAAGCACGTGCCGAAGGCGCTGATGTATGAACGGGTGATCGAGGAGATGGACGCGACGCGGGCCGCGATCGAGCGGACGGGAAAGCTCTTCATGTATGCCGAGGACTGGATCTACGCCCCCGCCGTCACCAAGACCGCTGAAATCATCAAGGCGACGAAAGACAAAATCCTGTTCATGAAGGGTGAGGAGAGTCATTCCGGTTCGCACGCGGCGCACGCCGCGCAATGGGCGATGACCGGCGGCGGCTCGCTGATCCGCATGGGCTGCCATCCGCTCTCTGCGGTGCTCTATCTCAAGCAGGTCGAGGCGAAGGCGCGCGGCGAGACCATCCGCGTTGCCAGCGTCACCGGCGATGTCGGCAACGTCACCGCCGGTCTGAAGCCGGGGGAGCGCAGCTACATCAAGGCCAATCCGGTCGATGTCGAGGATTGGGGCACGCTGACGGCGACCTTCTCCGACGGCACCAAGGCGACCGTGTTCTCCGGCGACATGATCATGGGCGGCGTGCGCAATCTGATCGAGACTTATACCAGCGGCGGCTCGCTATTCGCCAACATCACCCCGAACACGCATCTGATGAGCTACCAGACCTCCGAGGAAAAGCTCGCGTCGGTCTACATCACGGAAAAGGTCGACCGCAAAACCGGCTGGCAATATGTCTGCCTCGAGGAGGAATGGACGCGCGGCTATTTGCAGGAAATCCAGGATTTCATGGAATGCGCGGTGACGGGAAGGCAGCCGCTTTCGGACCTAGCGCTGGCCTACGAGACGATCAAGGTGAACTACGCGGGCTATTGGGCCGCGGAGGAAGGGCGACGGGTGGTGTTGTAAGGGTGATGAACCGCCCTCTCCCGCAGGGGGAGAGGGGAAGTGAATGTCGCCGATCGGCTTCAGCTCACAGGCACTTCATCGTGCCGTTGGGCATGCGCGTGGCCGGATGGCCGGTCTTGCGGATGCACCAGTCTTCATTCTGACCACCGGGGACGCAGCGCCCGGCGCCATCGCGATGGGCGTTGGGACCGCAGCCGCCGAGCGCGAGCGCAGGCGTCGAGGTCAACCACAGGCCGGCCGAGAGAACGACAATTCCAAACAGAGCGGCAGAAAGCATCTTCATGAATATCTCCACGTCTCGCACCATCGTCGGTGAATGGCGGCTTTCTATAGCACGGGCGCGGAACTCATAAATGACCGAAGCGCCCGGTCCTGGCGAAAATAACTTTGCGCTCGCGCCTCTGCTATAAGAAGAGAGGCGCGCTGTCAGCCTGGTGTCAGGAATCTCACGCCCCGTAGGTCGAGCCCTTCGGCAGCGGAAACACCGGGTCCTGTGTCCGGATGTTGGTCGGCCACACCACGGAAATGTGCTCGCCGGCGTTCTGCATCACCACGGGCGTCGAGCGTTCGTTCTGGCCGGACAGCGGCGTGCCCGGCGGGAAGAATTTTACGCCATAGCCCTGGATGGTGCCGCCGGCGGGAATGTCGACGTCGAGCGCCGCCTTGCGAATGGCGTCGGGCTCGAAGCTGCCGTACTTCTCCTTGGCGACCGGCAACACGTTGTTGAGCAGCACCCAGGTCTGGTTGAAGCCCATCGAGCAGTGCGGCGGCACGTCGGTGGCGCCGGTCTTGGCCTGGTAGCGCATGACCATGGTCTTGATCAGCTCACCCATGCCGGGCGCAAGCTTCGACGGATCGAGCAGCTGCGCCGGCACCGGATCGATGTTGCAGAAATTGTCGATGTCGGCGCCGAAGGTGGTGCGCAGCTTGTCGAGCTGGCTGTAGCCGGCGCCCGCGCCGAACAGCATCTTGAAGCGCAATCCGCTCTCGCGCGCCTGGCGCAGGAACAGCGTGATGTCGGGGTTGTAGCCGGCGTGCGAGATCACGTCGACCTTGGCGCGCTTGAGCTTGGTCACGAGCACTGAGAGATCTGGCGCAGAGGCCGAATAGCCCTCGCGCAGCGCCACCTGGATGCCGGCCTGCTTGGCATAGGCCTCGTCGGCCGCCGCGACGCCGACGCCATAGGGGCCGTCCTCGTGGATCAGCGCGACCTTCACATCCGCGGGCTCCATGCCGAGCTTGGCCTTGGCGTGCTCGGCGAGGAAGCCGGCGAAGGCCTGGCCGTACTGGTCGGAGTGGATCTGCGCGCGAAACACGTATTGCAGGTTCTTGTCCTTGAACACGGCGGTCGACACTGCGGTCGTGATCCAGAGGATCTTCTTCTGCTGCTCGACCTTCGCCGCCATCGGCACGGCATGCGCGCTGGAATAGACGCCGTTGATGATGTCGATCTTTTCCTGGCTGATCAGCCGCTCGGCCTCGTTGATGGCGACGTCGGCCTTGCTCTGCGAATCCGCGGAGACCGGCGCGATCTTGGTCTTGCCGCCGATGCCGCCCTTCTCGTTGACGAGGTCGATGGCGATCTGCGCGCCGACCGAGGAGGCGACCGAGCCGCCTGCGGCAAACGGACCGGTGAGGTCGTAGATCAGGCCGATGCGCAAATTCTCGGCTTGCGCCTGGGCCCGTGTCCAATCGAGGCTGAGTGTGGCGGCGGCAGCCGCCGAACCCTTCAGCAGCTGCCTGCGTGAAGTCGGCATCCTATCCTCCCTCAAATCCGTCTTATGATTGGTTGTTATTTTTTTGCGAAGTATGGGGAGGGGGACAGCGGAAAGTCAACATCGCCCAAGGTCGATACGCGGGCGCGCCACAACGCAGCTGCGAAAAGAAAAGCCCGCCGCTTCTGAGCGAGCGGCGGGCCGACTATCGGCTGATGCGCGTTACTGCGACAGCTTCACAAAGTCCGGAAACTTCAGCTTGCCTTCCGCGATCTTCTCGGGCCAGACCACGACCTGCTTCTGGTCCTGCCACTGGAAGACGAGGCCGGTGACGGCGCCGGGGCCGGACTTGATGCCGTGGGTGAATTCGTCGTCCTTGCCGTAGAACTGGATCTGGCCGATCGTGCCCTCGAAATTGGTTTTCTCCATCTCGGCGACCATCTTGTCGGGATCGGTCGAGCCGGCGCGCTTGATCGCGTCGGTGATGATGTAGACCTCGTCATAGGCGGTGTAGCCGGTATAGGCCGGGGGGCTGCCGAACTTGGCCTTGAAGGCGGCCGCGAACGGCTTCGTCTTCGAGGTCACGGCAACGTCGGGCGTCGCCACCGCGAGCGACGGGACGCCGTCGGCGGCGCCATTGGTGTCCTTCCAGAAGGTCGGGCTCAGCGCCTGCGCGCTGATGCCGAACATCGGGATCGGCACCTGCTGGTTCTTCCACTGCACCGTCGGCTGTACGCCGACATGCGAGATGCCGGTGACGATCACGTCCGGCTTCTTGGCTTCCATATTGTTGAAGATCGGCGTGAAGTCGGTGGTGTCGGGCGAGAAGCGCACATGCTCGACGACCTTCAAACCCGCCTTGGGCAGGCAGGCCTCGTAGCCGACGTCGAGTGGCTTGGTCCAGGCGGCGTCCTCGCTCATGATCGCGACCGTCTTCATGTGCATCTTGTCGACGAGCAAATCCTTCGCCGCGTCGCAGACGAGCTGGGCCTGCGCTGCCGAGGTCAGGTAGCCGTGGAAGGTGTACTTGTTCTTCTCGTAGTCGTTGTGGATCGCCTTGGTGATTTCGTTCGAGGCCGCACCCGGTGTGATCAGCGGCATCTTCAGCCGCGCCGCCCAGGGCTCGAGCGCCAGCACGACCTCGCTGATATAGCTCGCGATCACGGCCGACACCTTGTCCTCGCTCACCGCGCGCTGGAACGCGCGCACGGAATCGGCCGAGGAGCTCTTGTTGTCATAGGTGACGATCTCGATCTTGCGGCCGAGGATGCCGCCCTTGGCATTGATCTCGTCGGCGGCGATCTGCGCGCCGCCGGGCGTCGCCGCACCCGCGATCGATTGCACCTCGGCGATGACGCCGATCTTGATCGGATCGTTCGATTGCGCATAGGCGGGCGCCGCGAGGCACAGCGCCAGCGCCGAGGCGAGGAAGCCGCCGCCGAGAAGAGTTGATGATCGCATGGTCGTTTCCCTTTCCTTGTTTTCTTGCCTTGTTTTGTCATTGATACGCGCGAACTAGAGAAAGTCGGCACCCGCTTCGCTCGCGAACCGGCCGGGATCACCCTCCCAGACGATCCTTGCATGCTCGAGCACATAGACGCGGTCGGCATGCGGCAGCGCGAAGGTGACGTTCTGCTCGCCGAGCAGCACCGTGATCGAGGTGGTCTGCCGCAGTTTTTCCAGCGCCTTGGACAACAGCTCGAGGATGACGGGGGCCAAACCCAGCGTCGGCTCGTCCAGGATCAAGATCTGCGGCTGCATCATCAGTGCGCGGCCGATCGCAAGCATCTGCTGCTCGCCGCCGGAAAGCGTCTGCGCCAGCTGGCCCTGGCGTTCCTTCAGGATCGGGAACAGCTCGAACAGCCAGGCGAGCTGCGCGGCGCGCTTGTCGTCGGAAAGATGCTGACCACCGAGATCGAGATTCTCGCGCACGCTCATCTCGCCGAACAGCTCGCGCGATTCCGGACACTGCACGAGGCCGCTGCGGGCGATCTTCGCCGGGCTGGTGCCGCGCAGCCGCTCGCCGCCGCGCGTGATCTCGCCGCTATAGGGCAGGAAGCCGGAGATGGTGTTGAACAGCGTGGTCTTGCCGGCGCCGTTGAGGCCGACGATCGAGACGAACTCGCCTTCGTGGACGTGGATCGAGACGTTCTCCAGCGCCTGCGCCTTGCCGTAATGGACGCTGACATTCTCGACCTGGAGCAGCGGCACCTTGTCCTTGAAGCTGGTCTCTGGCCGCGCATGGGTCTCGAGCGCGCCGCCGAGATAGACCCGCCGCACCGTCTCGTTCTTCATGACGTCGTCGGCCTTGCCGGTGACGATCTCCTCGCCGAGATACATCGCGAGCACGCGGTCGACCAGCGCCGCGACACTCTTGACGTTGTGGTCGACCAGCATCACCGCGCGCCCGTCATCGCGAAAACTGCGGATCAAATCGGAGAAGACCTCGACCTCGGCGCGCGTCAGCCCGGCAAACGGCTCGTCGACCAGCACGACCTTTGGGTCGCGCGCGATAGCCTTGGCAAGCTCGAGCCGGCGCAGATCGGCAAACGGCAGCGTCGGCGGACGGCGGTTCACGACCGCGCCGAGGCCGACGCGGTCCGCGATCCATTTGGCGCGCTCGACCAGCGCCTTGTCCGGGAACAGCATGAACAGGCTGTCCGGCAACAGCGCCACCATGATATTTTCGAGCACGGTCTGCCGATTCAGCGGCCGCGAGTGCTGGAACACCATGCCAAAGCCTTTGCGCGCGATCTTGTGTGCGGGCAGGCCGGCGACATTCTCGCCCTCGAAAATCACCTCGCCGGCGGTGGGGCGCTCGATGCCCATCACGCTTTTCATCGCGGTGGATTTGCCGGACCCGTTCGGCCCGATCAGGCCAAAGATCTCGCCGCTGTTGACCTCGAAGCCGAGGTTCTTCACCGCCGTCAATCCGCCGAAGCGTTTTGTGAGACCGCGGACTTCGAGCACGGGCCGGTTTGAAAGCCGCATATCCATCACGAGCGAGCCTCGTGCGAGAGGGCCGCCCCGAGGAAGCCGCCGGGAAAGAACAGGACGACGAGCAGCGCCACCGCCGAGACGATGAAGGTCGCAAGCTCGCCGGTCGGACGCAGGAATTCGCCGGCGACGATCAGGAAGATCGCTCCTAACGCCGCCCCAAGCACAGTACGCCTTCCGCCGAGCACGGCCGACACGATCACGTTGACGCCGACCGCGACGTCGACGACGGTGCCGACCGATGCGGTGCCGAAATAGAACACCAGCAGCGCGCCAGATAACCCCGAGAAGAACGCGCTGACGATGAAGGCGGCCAGTTTGTGCTTCACGATGTTGAAGCCGAGCGCGCCGGCCTGCACCGGGTCCTGGCCGCTCGCTTGCAGCACCAGCCCGATCGGTGATTGCGACAGGCCATAGAGGATGGCGGCCGAGATCGTCATGAAGCCGAGCGCGATCCAGTAATTGGCGCCGGCATTGATGGTGATGACATCGGGGATGGTCAGCCCGATCTCGCCGCCGGTGAGGTCGGCGAAAACCACGATGAAGTTTTGCAACATCAGCACCGCGACCAGCGTGGTCAGGCCGAAATAGGGCCCGCGCACGCGTAACGCCGGCAGCGCCAGCACGAGGCCGGCGATGACGGAGGCGAGCGCGCCGAGCACGATGCAGAGATAGACCGACCAGCCGAACTGGGCATTCAGGATGCCGGCGGTGTAAGCACCGACGCCGATCAGGAAAGTCGGCCCGAAATTCACTTCGCCCGCGAAACCGAACAGCAGGTCCCAGGCCATCGCGAACACGCCGAAATAGAAAGCGACAGTCAAGAGGCCCAGCACGTAGCCGGAGACATAGAGCGGCAGCGTCGCCGCGATCACGACCAGCGCCAGCGAAATGAAGAACAGGCGCGAGGTAAAGAAGCTCGCCATCTCAGCGCCTCCCCAGAAGGCCCTGGGGCCGGATGTACATCACGAAGACGAGCAGCAGCAGCGCCGGAATGGTGCGATAGGCCGGCGAGACCAGATAGGCCGTCAGCGTTTCGAGGTAGCCGACCACGAAGGCCGCGATCAGCGAGCCGGAGACGCTGCCGAGGCCGCCGAGCACCACGATCGAGAATGCGCTCGCGGTCAGCGGCCCGACGCTGTAGGAGCTGACGCCGAGAAACATGCCGAGCAACACGCCGGCGATGCCGGCCAAAATACCGTAGATCGCCCAGACCACGATGTAGATGTTGGTGAGCTCGAGGCCGAGCAATGTCACACCGCGCGGGTTCATCGAGGCCGCCAGCACCGCCTTGCCGGTGCGGGTGCGGTTCACCAGCAGCCACAGCAGCGCGATGACGAGGCAGCACACGATCGCGGTGAAGATCTCGTTCTTGGGCGTGCGGACGCCGAGGATGTCGACCACGCCCTCGACGATCGGCAGCACCGTCTTGGCGTTGTTGGTGAAGAAATAGGCGATCAGCTCCTGGATCATGATGCCCCAGAGCAGCGTGCCCGTGAGCACGAAGATCTCCTTCTCCTCATTCGGGATGCGCCGGGAATCCTGGATCGGCTTCACCACCGCGAAGTAAGTGGCAAACGCGGCGATGAGCGCAACCGCGACCCCGATCAGCGCGCCGGCATAGGTGCCGACGTTGAAGATGCTGGCGGCGGCCCAGGCGGCGACTGCTGCCGCCACCATGATGGCCCCGTGGGAGAGGTTGAGGACGCCGGAGACGCCGAAGATCAGCGTGAAGCCGGTGGCACCGAGGGCATAGAGAGCGCTGATGGCAAAGCCATCGATCAGAATCTGGAAAGCTCGCATCTATGGTTGGCCAAGCAGTCTTGCTGGAGGAACGTGTTGCGGGACGCCGCAAGTGGAAGCTCCCGGGAGATGGTCCCGGGAGCGTGTCCTCTTAGTTCGAGAGCTTGATGAAGCTCGGGAACTTGATATCGACCTTGGCGACGTCCTTGGGCCAGACCGCGCTCTGCTTCCCGTCCTGCCATTGCAGCATCAGCCCGGTGATCAGGCCCTTGCCGTATTTGATCGAGTGCGTGAACGGATCGTCCTTGCCGTAGAACTGGACGCGGCCGATGGTGCCTTCCCAATCGGTCTTCTCCAGCGCGTCGACCAGCCTGTCGGCATCGGTCGAGCCGGCGCGCTTGACTGCGTCGGCGACGTAGTAGACCTCGTCATAGGCGGTGTAGCCCGCATAGGACGGATAATTGCCGAACTTCTTCTTGAAGTTCTCCGCAAACGGCACCGATTTCGGCGTCACCGCGACGCCGGGACCGGAGACGCCCTGATAGAGCACGCCCTCGGCCGCCTGGTTGGTGTCCTTGCCGAACGTCTCGTTGGTCGCTTGCGAGGCGATCCCGAACATCGGGATCGGCACCTGCTGGTTCTTCCACTGCACCGTCGGCTGCACGCCGACATGCGAGATGCCGGTGATGATTACGTCGGGCTTCGCACCCTCGATCTTGTTGAAGATCGGCGTGAAGTCGGTGGTGTCAGGCGAGAAGCGGATGTGGTCAAGCACCTTCAGCCCGATCTTGGGCAGGCACTCCTCGTAGCCGACATCGAGCGGCTTGGTCCAGGCGGCGTCCTCGCTCATGATGACGGCCGTCTTCATGTGCATCCTGTCGACGAGCAGATCCTTGGCGCCATCGCAGACCGAGAGCGCGAGTGCTGCCGAGGTCAGATAGCCGTGGAACGTATACTTGTTCTTCTCGTAATCGGCGTGGACGCTCTTGCTGATCTCGTTGGAGGCCGCGCCCGGCGTCACGAATGGCGTCTTCAGTCGCGACGCCCAGGGTTCCAGCGCCAGCACGACTTCGCTGATATAGCTGGCGATGACCACGTTGACCTTGTCCTCGTTCACCGCGCGCTGGAACGCTCGCACCGAGTCGGCCGAGGAGGAATGATTGTCGTAGCCGATGATCTCGATCTTGCGGCCGTCGACGCCGCCGTTCGCGTTGATCTCGTCGGCGGCGAGCTGTGCGGCTTGCGGGATCGATGCGCCGGCGATCGCCTGCGCTTCCGCGATCACGCCGATCCTGATCGGATCCGCCGCAAATGCTGCACCTGATGCCGTCATCAACGCGCCGATCGAGGCCGCGCCAAGCGCTATTCGCAATGCACAAGGGAGTATGTTCTTCATGTTGTTCGTCTCCTCTTAAACAAGCCTCTTTTGAGCTATTGGAGCGCGACTATAACGGTGAGGGCATTCTCGGCAAGTGAAACTGCATTCAGGATTGTGAGAGGGGAACTAAAGTCTAGCGTTGCGCAAATTGAGTGCGGGGGCGGTGTGCGCGAAACCGCCTAGCGCATAGGCATGCAGATTTCGTCGGCGGGCATGCGGACGCGTCGTAGCCACATCGTCCTAGTCCGGCGGCAACCGTGAGAACCGGAAATTGCAGTGGTTCGCGCCGCCGGCCAACGTTTGTGTCCGCTCCAGATGGAAGCCGCGTGTCGCATAGGCCGCGAAATCGAGTCCGCAAATGTTCGGCAGGATTTCCTTGTCGCCATGGCGCGCCGCGAATTTGCAAAATCCGCAGGCCTTGTAGTTGATGCCGAATTCGAAGCCGTCGCCCGGACCCGGCTCGACGAAATCGTAGACGAAGTCGTCCGGAAATTGCTTCTGAGCCCCCGCTCAGACAACAATGTCGCTGATCTTGTCTGCCAGATATCGCGCGCCTTGTCCGCAAGTCACAAATAATTCGGCGTTGGCACCGGCGCCGCTTTGCAATCTTTCGTCGCGCCGCTCAGGCCGGTCCTGCGTCGTCGTCAACACGGCGCAGAGCAATGTTCTTCTTCCCTCGTTGATCATACAGTTCGCGCCGCCGCGTCGTATGCGCAGTGTTTCAAAATGTTTCACGCGAGCGTCACACCTCGCGGCTACGTTTGTCGCCGCAATTTGAAGCCTCGGGCGGCTTCCTCTCATTTCGTAAACCAGGCTTGGCCAGGACAACTCGACGTTGTCGCTGTGGTGAGCCGTCTTTTGTCAAAAGCTGTCTGGGGAGAGACCATGATGAGACTCAGTGGTGGGAGGTTGGAAGGCGTCTACGGCAAGCTGCGCAGGATGAGCTTTCTCGCGCTGGCCGCCTGCTTTGCGATTTGTCCGATCGTCGGCGCGCAGGCCGACGATGACGACCGCGACAGGGGAGGCGAGAGCCGGGCTTATGCGATCGGGTTGTGGGGCGATCTGCCATATTCCGACCTTCAGGCGCAGGTCGGCGTGCCGAACCTGATCGCAGACATGAACGACCAGAAGCTTGCCTTCACGGTTCACGATGGCGACTTGAAGGCTGGCAACGGCACGCCTGGATCGGTGACGCCGACCACGTGCAGCGACGCCCTGTATCAGCAGGGGCTCGGATATTTCAACGCGTTGAAATCGGCCGCGATGTTCACTACCGGCGACAACGACTGGACCGACTGCGATCGGCCGGCGAACGGCTCGTTTTCCTCGCGAGAAAGGCTTGACTACGAGCGGAAGATTTTCTTCAGCACCGATTTCTCACTTGGCCAGCGGCCGATCAAGCAGCAGGTGCAGCACGACAAGCTGTGTCTCGATCACAACAACCAATTGACCGGCTGCGTCGAGAATCGCCGCTGGATCATGAAGGGCGTCGTCTACGCGACGCTCAACATTCAGGGATCGTGCAACAATCGTTGCGATACATTGCCCGACGACGCCGAATGGGCCGCGCGCAACAACGCCAACATCCTGTGGATGCAGCAGACCTTCGAGGTGGCGAGGACATACCGCGCCGCGGCGATCATGTTCATCTCGCAGGCCGACCCGGGCTGGGACCAGTCGGACGCCACCCGCTCGCCGTTGCGTGACCCGAAGTCGCTCAAGGAAACCGATGCCAATCCGGATGGTTTCCAGGCCTTCCTGCTGGCGCTGCGCGATGAAGTGGTCGCTTTCGGCAGGCCCGTCGCCTACGTTCATGGCGACTCCCACTATTTCCGGATCGATCGGCCGTTCCTCGATGCCCAAGGCCGGCGGCTGGAAAACTTCGTCCGCGTCGAGACCTTTGGCGATAATCAGGCGAACGGCAACAACGACGTGCACTGGCTGAAAGTGTTCGTGGACGACCGTAGCCGCGAGGTGTTCGCGTTCCAGCCGCAGATCGTGCCTGCCAACCGAACCGCCGTGCCGGCGCCGCCGAAGCGTGGCGACAACTGATAAGTGATGCCAAGGCCGGTCTGCGATCGGCCCAATCTTTCGCAAGAAAAACTGGTGCCGGCACATTTGCGCCGGCACCATTTTGTGAGGCCGGCCCGCCTCAACCCGGTCCTGCGCCCTGCGTCGCCGTGTACACGGCATAGAGCGACTGGCTTGCGGCCATGAACAGGCGGTTGCGCTTGGGGCCGCCGAAGCAGAGGTTGCCGCAGACTTCGGGCAGGCGGATGCGGCCGAGCAACTTGCCTTCCGGCGACCACACCGTCACGCCGTTATAGCCGACGGCGCGGCCGGCATTGCTGGAGGCCCAGACATTGCCGTTGACGTCGCAGCGCACGCCGTCGGGCCCGCACTTCACGCCGTCGATCACGAAGTCGGAAAACCGCTTTGGGTTGGACAGCTTGTTGTCGCTGCCGACGTCGAACACGAAGACGTCGCCCTGGCCGCCCGCTCCCGTATCGCCAGGACCCTTGCCGGTCGAGACGACATAGAGCTTCTTGAAGTCGGGCGAGAAGCACAGGCCGTTCGGATCGGGCACCTGATCCTCAGTGACGACGAGATCGACGCGGCCGCTCGGATCGATGCGGTAGCAGTTGGTCGGCAGCTCGCGCTTGCCAGGGGCGAAGCCCGCGGGCTGTCCGATCCGCGGATTGAGCTTGCCGGGTGCATTGCTCGGCCCGCCCGGACCGTCGGGTTCGCCTTCATAGAGCTGGCCGCCATAGGGCGGATCGGTGAACCAGTAGCTGCCATCGGGATGCGCGACGACGTCGTTCGGCGAGTTCAGCTTCTTGCCGTTGTAGCTGTCGCACAACACAGTGGCGGTGCCGTCATGTTCGTAGCGCGTCACCCGCCGGGTGAGGTGTTCGCAGGAGAGCTGGCGGCCCTGGAAGTCGAACGAGTTGCCGTTGGAATTGTTGGAGGGCGAGCGGAATATGCTGACGCGGCCGTCGTCCTCGCTCCATCGCATCTGCCGGTTGTTGGGAATGTCGCTCCACAGCAGATACCGGCCCTGCGCACTCCACGCCGGACCTTCGGCCCACAACAGGCCAGTGTGAAGGCGCTTGATCGCGGTGTTGGGCTGCGCCAGATCGTTGAAGGCGGGATCGACCGCGATGATGTCAGGGTCCCAGAAGTAGGTGGTCGGTGCGCCGCGAGGGCTGAAGTCGCGCGGCGGGGTGGTGATCGTCGTCGGCGGGGCGGCAGGTCCGGTCTGGGCCTGTGCGGTGCCCGTTCCGGCCAGCGTGGCCGCGGCACCGAGCGCAAGGCCCTGCACCAGCGTTCGTCGTGAAAGCGCAGCATCCAGCTCACGCTGCTGTTGGCGTGTCATCGCGTCCTCCCGGTCTTGTTTGGCTGGCCGGTTGATCCGGCCGAGCGACCTCAAGGTTAGTCCGGTCTGCAGCGGGTTGCGAGGGGTGGATTCGCAGCCTCTGCGTGATGCCCAAGCGATGTCGTGAATTCGTCGCAAGATTGTCCAAAACGGCGACAGTTCCACGGTGTGATCGCGTATTCGTTCGTGGCGCATCACGCCTTGACCTCGCCCTCATTGCTGCGCACAACTCGCCTGGGACGAAGTCGGAGTTGAGTGTGGGCGGTTTCATCTTGATCGTGCTGCTCGGGATCGCGTTCGCGGCCGGCTATTTCACGCGCGATCAGATCTCGCGCAAACGACACGCCGAAGCGCGCCGCATGCGCGGCTACGCGAAGCCGGATTGGGTCGCCGCCGCACCCGCCAACACCAACGAGGTGCCACCCCGGACCACCGGCGAACTCGGCCAGATGCTCGACCGCTGGGAGAGCAGGGCCCGCGCCCGTCGCGCGGGGTGAAACGCGAGTTGAGGTGATCGCGACGTCGCGCCTTTCTCCGTCATGGCGAGCGAAGCGAAGCAATCCAGAATCTTTCCGCGGAGACGGCCTGGATTGCTTCGCTTCGCTCGCAAGGACGAGTTCCTGGCAGCGGTGGCCTAACTGTCCCGCAGCAGAGCGCCTTGGCTCCGCCGCCCGAAGCGGGCCGCCCGACCAGGTCAGCCCACCTGACCATCTTTTGGCGTTGCGGTTGCGCCTATTTCTCGTCTAGAAACGGCGCACTGGGCCTCCCGGCAACCAACCGTCAACGGTTTTGACCGAGAATTGGAGGCTCAAAAGGGTCTGGCAATGCTGATTCGCGGCCAAATCGATGGGATTTCGGGGGAGGTGGCTCTGGCCGCCGCCACGATCCCGGCCGCGTCGCTGCTCACCCTTATTATTGGCGAGCTCCTTCTTAGCTGCCCCTGAGGGCCGGCTGGGCGCACGCGCCTGGGCACTCAGGGGTTGGTCGAGATCACCGGACACCTCCAAGCGCCCAGCAGACTGACGGCGCGAAAGCTCAAAAGGAAATTTGAAATGGCCCCCGCGAACAAGTCCGACAAGGACCGCGTCATCATTTTCGATACCACGCTGCGCGACGGCGAGCAGTGCCCCGGCGCCACCATGACCTTCGAGGAGAAGCTCGAGGTCGCCGAACTGCTGGACGATATGGGCGTCGACGTCATCGAAGCCGGCTTCCCGATCACCTCCGAAGGCGACTTCCAGGCGGTCAGCGAGATCGCCCGCCGCTCCAAGACCGCGATCATCGCCGGCCTGTCCCGCGCCCATCCCGCCGACATCGACCGCTGCGCCGAGGCGGTGAAGTTTGCAAAACGCGGCCGCGTTCACACTGTGATCGCGACTTCGCCGCTGCATATGCGGGTCAAGCTGAACAAGACGCCGGACCAGGTGATCGAGACCTCCGTTGCCATGGTCGCGCGTGCGCGCAACCAGATCGACGACGTCGAATGGTCGGCCGAGGACGGCACCCGCAGCGAGATGGATTATCTGTGCCGCATCGTCGAAGCCGTCATCAAGGCCGGCGCCACCACGGTGAACATCCCCGACACCGTCGGCTATACCACGCCCGATGAATATACCCAGTTCATGAAGACGCTGATCGAGCGCGTGCCGAATTCAGATAAAGCGGTGTTCTCCGTGCACTGCCATAACGACCTCGGCATGGCTGTGGCGAATTCGCTGGCCGGCGTGGTCGGCGGTGCGCGCCAGGTCGAGTGCACCATCAACGGCATCGGCGAGCGCGCCGGCAACGCCGCGCTCGAAGAGATCGTGATGGCGATCAACGTGCGCAACGACAAATTCCCGTTCTGGAACAAGATCGACACCACGCAGCTGACCCGCGCCTCGAAGGTGGTGTCGGCGGCGACCTCGTTCCCGGTGCAGTACAACAAGGCGATCGTCGGCCGGAACGCGTTCGCGCATGAGAGCGGCATTCACCAGGACGGCGTGCTGAAGGACGCTTCCACCTACGAGATCATGCGGCCGGAGATGGTCGGCCTGAAGCAGTCCTCGCTGGTGCTCGGCAAGCATTCCGGACGTCATGCGTTCGTGCACAAGCTGGAAGAGATGGGCTACAAGCTCGGCCCGAACCAGCTGGAAGATGCATTCACGCGGATGAAGGCGCTCGCCGACCGCAAGAAGGACATCTACGACGAGGACATCGAGGCGCTGGTCGACGAGGAGATGGCGGCCTCCCACGATCGCATCAAGCTGACCTCGCTGACCGTGATCGCCGGCACCCATGGCCCGCAGCGCGCGACCATGAAGCTCGACGTCGACGGCCAGATCAAGATCGAGGAAGCGGAAGGAAATGGTCCGGTCGACGCAGTGTTCAACTGCATCAAGCGCCTGGTGCCGCACGACGCCAAGCTCGAGCTGTACCAGGTCCACGCGGTGACCGAAGGCACCGACGCGCAGGCGGAAGTGTCGGTGCGGCTGTCGCAGGAGGGCCGTTCGATGACGGCGCGCGCGGCGGATCCCGATACGCTGGTGGCGTCTGCCAAGGCTTATCTCGGTGCGCTCAACAAGATCGTCATGAAGCGCCAGCGCGACACCGTGTCGGCGGCGGCGGCGAGCTGACGTTGCTGTCTTCGCCTCTCCCGCTTGCGGGAGAGGCTGACGCGTGCGGAGCGCCGCGGCGGGCGAGGGCTCTCTCCCCAAAGAGAATCTTTCTGTGGAGACACCCTCTCCCCAATCCTCTCCCGCAAGCGGGAGAGGGAGCTCAACGCCGCTCGCATTCACCATGAATAGCTGCCCTGCTAACGGCCAATAGCACATGTGGGCGCCGGCCTGTATTGATGTGCCCGGCTCGAGGATCGGTCGCCCGCGCGCCGGGTGGCCCAAGAAAGCAACAGGGAGAGAATATGCGCACCTTCGCGATCGCGGCGTCCATCGCTGGACTGGCATTTGGGCTCGCCGGCCCGGCCAGCGCCGACCCGATCATCATCAAGTTCAGCCACGTCGTCGCGACCGACACGCCGAAGGGCAAGGCGTCCGAAAAATTCAAGGAACTCGCCGAGAAGTACACCGGCGGCAAGGTCAAGATCGAGGTCTATCCGAACTCGACGCTGTACAAGGACAAGGAAGAGCTCGAGGCGCTTCAGCTCGGCAGCGTGCAGATGCTGGCGCCGTCCAACTCGAAATTCGGCCCGCTCGGCATCCGCGAGTTCGAGGTGTTCGATCTGCCCTACATCCTTCCCGACCTGAAGACGCTGCGGAAGGTGACGGAAGGTCCGCTCGGCCTGCGCCTGCTCAAGCTCTTGGACTCCAAGGGCATCACCGGCCTTGCCTATTGGGACAACGGCTTCAAGCAGATGAGCGCCAACAAGAAGCTGGTGACGCCGGCGGATTATCAGGGCGTCAAGTTCCGGATCCAGTCCTCGCGCGTGCTCCAGGCCCAGTTCAAGGCACTCGGCTCGCTGCCGCAGGTGATGGCGTTCTCGGAAGTCTACCAGGCGCTCCAGACCGGCGTGGTCGACGGCCAGGAGAACACCTGGTCGAACATCTATACGCAGAAGATGCACGAGGTGCAGAAATACATCACCGAGACCAATCACGGTTACATCGGCTACGTCGTGATCGTGAACAAGAAGTTCTGGGACGATCTGCCGGCCGACATCCGCGACCAGCTCTCGAAGGCGATGAAGGAAGCGACCGACTTCAACAACGCGCAGTCGCAGAAGGAAAACGACGACGCGATGGCCGAGATCAAGAAGAGCGGCAAGAGCGAGATCATCAAGCTCAC
This sequence comes from Bradyrhizobium commune, assembly GCF_015624505.1. NCBI lineage: Bacteria > Pseudomonadati > Pseudomonadota > Alphaproteobacteria > Hyphomicrobiales > Nitrobacteraceae > Bradyrhizobium > Bradyrhizobium commune. The sequence continues at coordinate 2,087,625 of NZ_CP061379.1, forward strand.
GCCGGAGCAGGACGAGGCGATGCGCAAGGCGATGGAGCCGGTCTACAAGGACGCTGCAAGCCGCGTCGGCCAGCCGCTGATCGACGAGTTCCTGAGGGAAGCCAAGAGCTCGACGAACTAGCACGACGAACTAGCACGACGAACGGAGAGCACCGTCGAACTAATCTCAACGAAATATGAAAAAGAGGCTTCCGTGCGCGCTGCACGGAAGCTTTTTTGTTACGAATGATGTCCGCGGTGGTTGAACGGAAATTCACAGGCGTTACATCTCGGTTAGGACGTGCTCTCTGTCCAACTTGTAAGTTGCGCACGAGCCTCGCGGCGCTCATCTTCAGGGCATCCTTCCAGAGGAGGTTCGTATGAGGAAGTTCACCATCGCCGCCATCGCCGTGCTCAGCATCGCCGGCTCGGGCGCGGTCTATGCCCAATTTCATCGCCCGTGGATGGAGCACTTCCGCCACATCCGCATGAACCCGGAAGACCGCGCCGCCTTCGTCGACGCGCGGATCGCCGCGGTCCATGCCGGGCTGAAGCTCAATGCCGATCAGGAGAAGCTGTGGCCGCCGGTCGAGGCCGCCGTGCGCGACTTCGCCAAGCTGCGCCTCGACCGCGCCAATGCGCGGATGAATGCGCCGCCCGGCGATGCCGACAAGCCGGAGGATCCGGTCGCCCGCCTGCGCCAGCGCGCCGACGACATGGGTGCGACCTCCGCGGCCCTGAAGAAGATCGCCGATGCCGCCGATCCGCTCTACAAGACCCTGGATGACGGCCAGAAGCGGCGCCTGGCGCTCTTGACCCGCCACCGCGGTCCGTTCGGCGGCGGCGAAGACGGCCCGCCCCGCCACTTCATGGAACGCGGTATGGACCGCATGATGGAGCGCGGCATGGACCACTTCCGCGGCAGCGACCGGGACGGCGGCCCGGACCGGGAAGGTCGGCTGTGAGCCGACCGGGATTCCCCGGGTATTGCCCCCTGAGAAGCCGCTGGAATCCAGCGGCTTTTCGCATTTCAGGGGCTGTGGAAGAACCTTGGAAAACATGCGCCGCATCGCTTGCCATCCCCGGATCGCTTTGCTAAACGACCGGCCTCGCAAGGCATTGACCGCCTTTCGGGCGCATAGCTCAGTTGGTAGAGCAGCTGACTCTTAATCAGCGGGTCCCAGGTTCGAGCCCTGGTGCGCCCACCATATAAAAATCCTTCCTTCCCAAGGCCTTCGCGTGATAGCGGACGAGAACAAAACGGGTCTCGTGCGACGTTTTCTGTGGTCGGATTGCTGCGCGACTTTCTTTTGTTTCTGTACCCTCTCCCCATTCGATACGGCGCGCAGATCCGACGGTATAGGTCGATCACGTGCTCGTCGTAGAATAGGATATTGGGGCGAGCAAAACGGACAATCTGTTCTTCCCGTCACCGCATGAAATCGCTTGCTGCAGAACCAGAACCGGATTGTTCGGGTCGGGGGTTCGCTTCGCCCTCCCGCTACCAAACTTCTGCGATCTTGTTCGCCCTCCTTCGATCATCTGCGATCCGTTCCGCTTAATGGTAGCGCCTGACCAAGTGCGATTTGAATCTCGCCAGATTTCGCTTGCCATCACGGGCCGAGGTTCAAATGCCCCACAGCCAAGTGGAAAACCCCGGTAGTCTCAACGGACCGCTGGGGTTTCATTGTGGCGGCGGGATCGAGTGGTCGATCCAGACGGTCATGCCCGGCTCAAGGTCTGCCAACTCCCCCTTTGGGTCGAGGCGCAGGCGAAGCGTGTTGCGGTCATGATCGCCGATCACGCGTTCGGCTTGCCAGGTGGCGAAGACGCCGAGCGGCCGCAGCTCGGTGATGACCGCCTTCATCGGGACAGCGGCACCGTTCCGCATCACGTCTGTTGTTGCTCCCATCGCCAGACGATCGAGATGATCCTCGCGGACGTTGAACGAGAGCCATCGCTTGCCCGCCGCCTCGACCATCAGGATCGGCTGGCCCGCGCGAACATTTTCGCCGACCTCGGCGGCGATGACGCTGACCACACCATCGGCTGGCGCCCGCAACACCATCTTGTCGAGGCGGCGCTCAAGCACGGCGACCGCGGTGGTCGCGGCCTGCACCTGCGCATCGGCAATCGCACGCTCCTCCCGGGTCGGGCCCGCCACCGCCGCATCGTAATTGGCCTGGGCCTCCGCCACGTCGGCGCGCGCGCTGGCGACGTCGTTCTCGGCCTGATCGAGCGACTGCTGAGATTCAAAGCTCTGGCGCGCCAGCGTGCTGGTCCGGGTCAACTGGGCCTGCACGAAGTCGAGGCGGGCGCCCGCCTTGGCGATGGCAGCTTTCAGCGAGTCGACCTGTTCCCGGCGCACACCGGCATAGACGTTGTCGCGGTTGGCGGTCACTGATGCCAGCGCGGCCCGCGCCTGGTCCGCCTGTGCCGTCAATTCCACAGCAGAGAGCTGCGCCAGAATATCACCCGCGCGCACATGGGCGCCCTTCTCGACCGCAATCGACTGGAGCTGGCCGCCCACCTCCGGCTCGACCCTCACCTCGGTCGAGCGCACGACACCGACGATCGCCGCGGGCGGTGCCGAGTTGCGCATGACATAGAGTAACGCTCCCGCCGCGACGAGCGCGAGCGGAATTGCGACGAAGGCGGCAGGTCTAAGGGTGGGCATGTCGCTGGCTCCTCCTGACGACAAATGCCGAGATCACCGCGAGCCCGAAATAAACCAGCGCCAGCAACCAGAGTCCGAGCCAGTCATGCGCGACTTCCCAGATGCCGGCGCCGAGCTGATTGATGCGCACGAGGCCGTCGATCGCGGAGTCCGAGGGGAAAATCCGGCCGAACGCGAGGGCGACGCCGGGTATGGCTTCACGCGGCCATGCAAAACCGGCCATGAAAAATTGCGGCATGCTGGTCGCGAGCAGCAGGATGGTCGCGTTCTCCGGCCGCGTGAACCAGGCCCCAACGGCCTGTCCCATAAAACTCGTCGCCAGCAGGAAGAGGGTCGCGAGCGCGAGGATTTGCGGCAGATGGCCGAGTGTCGAGAAACCGTAGATCCGCGGCAGCACGATGAGATAGAGCGCGACCGCCGGCAGGTAGATGGTCAGATGCGCGACGCCACGGCCGAGCACGCCGGAGAATGCGCCGCCGCGGCTGGCCAGTGCGGAGCGGGTCAACATAGCCGCGCCGATCAGCAGGGTTTGCTGGAGGATCAGCACGAACGCCGCCGGAACGACGTAGCTCGCGTAGCCGCCGACCGGGTTGAAGATCGGTTGCAGCAGAACGTCGGCCGGGCTCGCGCTTGCGAGCTTCGCCTTGACCAGGCTGCCGTCCGAGCGACCGCCGCGCGATACCAGCTCCGACGTCAGGACTCCCAAGGCAGTGGCCACCCCGCTTGCGGTCGAGCGGAAGATGAAGAGGTAGGTGGCATCCGCATAGACCGGGATGTGAGCCGTGAGGCCCTTGAGCACATCGCGCTCGGTGCCTGTCGGGATGTCGACGGCCGCAAAAGCCTCGCCGCGATTGATCGCCTTGTTCGCGTCGGCCAACGTTCGGGCGCGAACCGCAACGCTCAATGCGCCACTCGCATCCAGCGTCTCGACCATCCGGCGGCTGAGATCGCTGAGATCGTTTTCGACGACCGCGATGGGAAGCTTGCGCAGGATCTGGTTCAGATAGGGTTGCGGATAATAGATGCCGTAAACCAGCGGCGCCAGGAACAGCACGCTGAAGGCGCTCCGCGCGCCCAGCACGCGCCGCCACTCCGCCGTGAAGGCGCCGCCGATGCCGTGCGGCGTGGGCTCGATCGCGGGCGGTTCTTCAGGTTGCGCCGTCTCGAACCAGCCCTTGCGCGTCAGGCTCGCCATGCGCCACCATGCCAGCCCGGCAAACAGCACCGCCAGTCCCGCGAGCGCCGCGAAGGGGACCGCGGAATCCGCGACCGACAGTCCCCGCGCCGCTTGTCCCAGCAGGACGGACATGTACCAGCGCAGCGGCAGGATCGTGCTCCATGTCTGCGCAAAGGCATTCATGCCGATGGTAGGAAAGCCGACGCCGGCATAGCCGAACGCGGGCGAGGCGATGAGGCCCGCAAGCCCGAGTCCGGTGGCGAGATCGCCGACCAGAAGCTGGAGCAGGGCGCCGAGCGACAGATAGGCGATGATCAGCAGCGAGCCGGCGGCGATCATCAGCGGCAGGTGTCCCTTGAAGGGGACGTCCAGCACGCCCTCGAGCACGAGCGGCTCGGCCAGCATGATCAGGAGGAAGATGCAGAACAGCGGCGCGAGCTTGCCGGCGAGTGCTGCGACCGGATCGCCTCCGGCACTTGCGAGCCAGGCCCGCGCGTCGCGGCGGCGGAATTCGGAGCCGACCGAATAGCCCGCGGCAAGCGTCATCACCACATGAATGATCGTCGGCAGCAGCGCGCGCAGCAGGAACTGCGCGTAATTCTTCTGCGGATTGACCAGCGCGATGGTCTCGGCCGAGAGCGTCCCGATCGAAGCCGCGGCCGGCGCGGCGTTCCTGGCGGGGGCGGCCACGGCCGCCGCAGCGGACAGTCCATCGCTCAGACCCGAGGCGGCGATGCCGGCGGCTGTCAGGAACTGCTGGTTATAGAACCCGACCACCTGTGGGCGGCGCTGCGCTTTCAGGTCGCGCTCGAAATCCGGCGGAATGTGAATGGCCGAGATCGCCTTGCCCGAGCGGATGTCCTGCACCGCCGTGGACAATGTTCCGGAGCGGTCGACGATTTTGAGGCTCGGTGACGCCGCGACATATTCCACCAGCGCATGCGAAGCGTCCGACTTGTCCTCGTCGACGATCGTCACGCCGAGCCCGCGGATGACCGGATGGCTGAACACCGTGGTGAGCACCACGAACGCAAACAGCGGCACGCCGAAGATCAGGAGCAGCGCCACGCGATCATGAAACAGCCAGCGGCACTCGCGCCGCGCGACCAGTAGAAATCCGGGCCCAGATCCGGACCTCAACCCAGGCTCTGGCGCCGCCCTCATTGCCGCGACCGCCAGTCGAGATAGGCGCTCATCCCCGGTCGCAGCTCGGGCACCGGCTGAACGGGATAGGCGCGGATCGAAAACGTCCGCAGATCGAAATCCCCAGAGGCACGCGTCGCCCGCCAGCTCGCATACTCGCCCTTGGTCGCGATGAGCTTGACCTCGACCGTCACGGAACGGTCGCCGAGGGCCGGAATGCGGACATCGAAGCGATCGCCGACCTTCAGGCTTTTAACGAGATCCTCGCGGAGGTCGAAATGCACCCAGAGGTCGGCCAGGTTGATCAAGGTGACGAGCGGGACGCCCGGCGATACGTATTCGCCAGGCTCCACGTTGCGCTGGTAGACCTGCGAGGCGATGGGCGCATAGACCACGAGCTGATCGATGATCGACTGGACGCTCTGGATGTCGGCGCCGGCCTTTTCGACGTTGGTCCCGGCGATGGCGCGCTCCTCCTTGGTGTAGCCGTTGACCGCCTGCTCATAGGCCGATTTGGCCTGGTCGACCGCGCGCTCGCTCTCGTGCAGCGCATCGGTGGCCTGGTCGAGGCGGGCCTGCGGCGCGTTGCCCTGATCGGTCAGGGTGTGCGTGCGGTCGAACGTCTTCTGCGCCAGCACCAGCGCTGCCTGGGCGCGCTCCATTTCCGCCTTGCGTGCGGCGATGACTTCCGCGCGCGTTCCGACCAGCACGTTGGCAAGCTGCGCGTCCGCAACAGCCTTGGCCGCCTTCATCTGCTCGTGCTTGGCCAGCGTTTCCGGATTGTCGATCTGGACGAGCACCGTGTTCGCGGCAACGTTCTGACCACGTTCGACGGGGATCTTGCCGACCCGTCCGTCGACGCGCGCGGCAATATCAAGCCGCGTTGCATCGACTTCGCCCTGAACGAGCAACGGTTCTGGCCGCAACAGATAGAAGACCGAAAGCCCGACGACGGCGGCCGCAACGACACCGACGATGATGGAGGGAGTCCGGATCGGGTTGCGTGCGGCTTTCGCCTGTCCGTCACCCGGTACGTCGGGTGGGCTTTGGATGTCCTTGTCAGAGCTCGGCACGTCCATGCCTGACTCCCTTTCCCACGGCCTGATCGCCGTTCACTATGTTTAGCCGTCCGGTCCGGTCCAATCGCGGTGTGCCGATCTTGTGGGCCGCAAACCCCGACCATGTGGCGTGTCCATTGCCCGTGCTTGGACGTTTGATGCCTGAGTTGTCGAAAGCTGCTGCTCTCGCATCTGTCGGTGCAGCAGGCCCATCCCAACGATGACATTCCTGTCCAAGCTGACCGTCGGCACTCAGGTCATAGTCACGGCCACCTGACCCGGTTCGTGGTCGGGCCACGATGCAGGGTGCGCCATGGCAAATGCTGTCACAAGATCTTCCGCAAACTCCTCAGTCCCTCGCCTCTTCGTTCTCGAATTGAACGCCGGCTGCATTCACTTGATGAATGCGGATGGCTCCGATCGCACGACGATCGTTACGGGCTGTCACCTGCCGGATGGCATCGTCGTGGATGTCGAAGCGGGCCATATCTACTGGACCAACATGGGCATCCCAAGCCTGAATGACGGGTCGGTCGAGCGGGCGGACATCGACGGCAAGAACCGCAGGATCATCGTGCCGCAGGGAGCGACCCACACTCCGAAGCAGATCATTCTCGATAAGAAAGGCGGCAAGCTCTACTGGTGCGACCGCGAGGGCATGCGCCTCATGCGCTGCAATCTCGACGGCTCGCAGCTGGAGACGCTCATCGAGGCGGGGCACGGCGAGGCTGAACGCAAGGACCAGACACGATGGTGCGTTGGACTCGCGATCGATCCGAAACTCGGACGCATCTACTGGACGCAAAAGGGCCCCGACAATGCCGGGCTCGGTCGCATCTTCCGCGCCAATGTTGAAATACCCGCTGGCCAGACTGCGGCCACCAGGTCCGACATCGAGATCTTCTACGACGGTCTGCCGGAGCCGATCGATCTGGAGATCGATCACAAGAGCCGGATTCTCTATTGGACCGACCGCGGCGACCCTCCGCGCGGCAACACGGTGAACCGGGCCTCAATCGATACCAAGCCGGCGGAGCCGGAGATCGTGGTGACCCATCTCATGGAAGGGATCGGCATCGCGCTCGACGTCCCGAACGACCGCATGTTCGTGACCGACTTTGCTGGCTCGATCTACTCCGCACGACTCGATGGATCCGGCGAGCGCAACTTCCTCTTCGCCCAGGGCAATCTCACCGGCATTGCTTACGCCGAAATCTAACCGACGTATTGGAGAGAATGACATGACCGACACCAAGCCCATTCGCCGCATCGCCATCATCGGTACCGGCGTGATCGGCGCGAGCTGGAGCTCGCTGTTTCTCGCCAAGGGACTGCAGGTCGTCGCGACAGATATCGCGCCGAACGCAGAAGCGGCGCTGAGGAAGTTCGTCGAGACGGCGTGGCCGGCGCTGACGCGACTGGGTCTGTCGCCCGGAGCGTCGCAAGCGAACCTCAAATTCACGTCCGACATCGCGCAGGCGCTCGCGGGTGCCGACCTGGTCCAGGAGAACGGGCCCGAGCGGATCGAATTCAAGCAGAAGCTCTATGGCCAGCTTGATGAGCTGTTGCCGCCCGACGTGATCATCGCATCGAGCTCGTCGGGGCTCACCATGAGCGAAATCCAGAAGGGGGCCGCGTCGCATCCCGAGCGTTGCGTCATCGCCCACCCGTTCAATCCGCCGCACCTGATCCCGCTGGTCGAGATCGTCGGCGGCGCGAAGACCTCCGAGGTCACGAAACAGCGCGCAGCGGAGTTCTACACGTCGATCGGGCAACGGACGGTGCGCCTCAACAAGGAAATGCCGGGGCATGTCGCCAACCGTCTGCAGGCGGCGCTAAGTCGCGAGGTTTATTACCTTGTCGCCGAGGGTGTGGTGAGCGCCGCCGACGTCGACACCGCTCTGAGCTGGGGGCCGGGCCTGCGCTGGGGTGTCATGGGCAGCATGATGCTCAACCATCTCGGGGGCGGTCCGGGTGGCATCGAGCACTTCTTCCAACAGTTCACCGGACCGATGACGGCCTGGTGGAAGACCCTTGGCTCGCCGGTGCTGACGCCGGAGGTGCAAAAGAAACTCATCGACAGCGTCCATGCCGAGGCTGGATCGCGCACCATCGTGGAGTTGGAGGCCGAGCGCGACGAAATTCTGCTCGGTCTGATCGAGCTGCGCAAGAAAGCTGCCAAGCCGAGCTAACGACATCGGCGACGCCCGCGAGATCAACGACACGTTCAACCCATCACTTTTCAGGCTTCCGAGCCGCAGCGAGGAGTATCGCAAATGCCCACCGCAACCACAGCAAGCAAGAGCGCCGCGCCGAAGCCGGCGCCCGCACCCAATGGCGACTTCTATCAGCTGGCCGACCTTCTCACTGCCGAGGAGAAGGCGCTCGTCAAGAAGGTGCGGACCTACATGGAGACCAAGGTCCAGCCGGTCATCAACAAGTACTGGGCCGACGACGCGTTTCCGTTCGAGCTGCTGCCGTCGTTCAAGGAGCTCGGCCTCGGCGGCCTCGGCTTCGAAGGTTATGGTTGCGCCGGCGGCAGCCAGAAGCTGTTCGGCTTCGTCGCGATGGAACTGGCGCGCACCGATGCCTCGTTCTGCACGTTCTTCGGCGTGCATAGCGGCCTGGCGATGGGCTCGATCTATCTCGATGGCTCCGAGGAGCAGAAGCAGAAATGGCTGCCGGCGATGGCGCGCTGGGAAAAGATCGGCTGCTTCGGCCTCACCGAGCCGCTGGTCGGCTCCGGCACGAGCGGCGGTCTGACCACGACGGCCAAGCGTGAAGGCGATACCTGGATCCTCAATGGACAGAAGCGGTGGATCGGCAATGCGCCGTGGTGCGACCTTTCCATCATCTGGGCGCGCGACCTTGCCGACAACCAGGTCAAGGGATTCATCGTCGAGAACAAGTCGACGCCCGGTTTTAGCGTCGAGAAAATCGAACATAAGATCGCGCTCAAGGTGGTCCAGAACGGCCAGATCACGCTGAAGGATGTGCGGGTGTCCGAAGCGAACCGCCTGCAGGGCGGCAATTCATTCCGCGATACCGCGCGCGTGCTGCGGATGACGCGGTACATGGTGGGCTGGGCGTCGACCGGCATCCAGATGGGCGCATACGAAGCAACCCTCAAATACGCCCAGGAGCGTCTGCAATTCGGCAAGCCGATCGCGTCGTTCCAGCTGATTCAGGATCTGCTCGCCAAGATGCTTGGCAATCTGACCGCGTGCCAGTGCCTGATGCTCCGCCTGGCGCAGCTCGATGACGAAGGCAAGCTTGGCGACCATCACGCGGCGCTGGCGAAGGCGTTCTGCACCTCGAAATCGCGCGAGACGGTCTCATGGGGCCGTGAGGTGCTGGGCGGCAATGGCATCGTCGCCGACTACAACGTCGCGCGCTTCTTCGCCGATGCCGAGGCGCTCTATTCCTACGAGGGTACGTATCAGATGCAGAATCTGATCGTGGGCAAGGCCATCACTGGCCACGGCGCATTCCTCTGACATCTCAGCGGCGCCGACGCACCAGCGCCGGCTGCCCCACCCAGGAGACATGACCATGGTTTCGGGAACTGCACCGTTCACCCCATCGCCAGCGACGGCGCCAAGCTCCGTCCCCAGAGCGGCGCTGGTCCTTACGAACGTTCTATATGAGAAAAAAGGCTCGATCGCCTACGTCACGATCAATCGGCCCAAGGTGCTCAACGCGCTCAATACGCCAACTTGGACCGATCTGCACGCTGCATTCGAGGACGCCAAGGCCGACGCGTCGGTGCGCGGCGTCATTCTCACCGGCGCGGGCGAGAGGGCGTTTATCGCCGGCGCCGACATCAGTGAACTTGCACATGTCGACGCCTACGACGCCGAAGAGTCCAGTCGGTTCGGGCAGGGCGTGCTGGACCTGATCGAAAATCTAGGCAAGCCGGTGATCGCGGCGATCAACGGCTTCGCCCTTGGCGGTGGCTGCGAGACGGCGATGGCCTGCACCATCAGGATCGCGGCCGAGCACGCCAGATTCGGGCAGCCCGAGGTCAAGCTGGGCCTGTTGCCCGGCGGTGGCGGAACACAGCGCTTGCCGCGCCTGGTAGGAAAGGGTCGTGCGTTGCAGCTGATCCTCACCGGCGAGACGATTTCCGCGCACGAGGCCTATCGCATCGGCCTCGTCAACGAAGTCGTCGCCGGAGCCGGCCTGATCGATCGTGCCGAGACGATTCTGAAGCAGATCATGGCCAATGCACCGATCGCAGTGAAGTTCTCGCTGGAAGCCGCCAACAGGGGGATGGAGACGAGCCAAAGCGAAGGCCTCGTGCTGGAAGCATCCTTTTTCGGCATTTGTGCCGCCACCGAGGATAAGAAGGAAGGCACCGCCGCCTTTCTCGAGAAACGCGCGCCGCAGTTTCGCGGACGCTGAAGCAAGGCCGCTCTCCACGCGGATTTGGAAAGGATGCCCATGGCAAACGATAACATTTTCTCCGGACTGAAGGTGGTAGACCTCGCGAGCTTCATCGCGGGCCCCAGCGCGGCCGTGATCTTGTCCGATTTCGGCGCCGACGTGATCAAGGTCGAGCCGCCGAGCGGCGAACTTTGGCGACACGCGAACCATCTCCCGCCGCAGCCGGTCGCCGACGAAGCCTATCCCTGGCATCTGGCCAATCGCAACAAACGCGGCATGGCGCTCGATCTGAAATCTCCGAGCGCCCATCAAGTTCTGGAGAAGCTCGTCAAATGGGCCGACGTTCTCATCGTCAACACGCCGCATCCGGCGCGCAAGAAACTGAAGCTCGAGTATGAAGATGTGGTGGGGTGGAATCCGCGGCTGATCTACGCCGACCTCACGGGTTTCGGCGACAAGGGACCGGATGCAAATCTTCCGGGCTTCGACATCACGTCGTACTGGGCCCGTAGCGGATTGCTGTCGATGACCCGCGATGCCGGCGCGCCGCCGACCTGGCCGGTGGCCGGCAGCGGCGACAATGCGACCGCCGTCGGGCTCTATTCGGCGATCGTCACGGCACTATATCGTCGCGAGCGAACCGGCGAGGGGGCGCATGTCACGACCTCGCTGCTCGCCGAGGGCGTGTGGTCCGCCAGCGTCTCGATTCAGGCCGCGCTGTGCGATGCGAAATTCTTCGGGTTGCATGATCGCATGCATCCCGCAAATGCAGCCATGAACGTCTATCGCGCCAAGGATGATACCTGGTTCGTGCTCCTCATCACGCCTGACAAGGTGGAGGCCGTGGCGAAGGCGATCGGCCGACCCGATCTCCTGACCGATCCGCGATTCTCCGACCCGGCCAAGCTGATGGCGAACATGACGGAGCTCACGGCAATTCTCGACCAGACCTTCTGTGCCGAGCCGATGACACATTGGTACGAGGTGTTCAACGGCGTTCACGTGACGTTCGGAGCGGTGCGTGGGCCGCAAGAGGTGATCAACGATCCTCAACTCCGGGCGAATGACATCATCGTTCCGCTCGAGGGTGCCGGCGGCAAGCTGACGTCCACGATCTCCAGTCCGCTTCAGGTCCATGGCGTCGCCAAGGTCTCCGCCAAGCGCGCCCCGAAGATCGGAGAACACAATGACGAGGTTCTCCGGCAATTGGGATTTAGCGCGGCCGACATCGATGGTCTGCATGCGAGCGGTGCCATTCCCAAGCCAAAGGAACACGCGGCTTAGCGTAACGAGACGCTCGGGGCGGCGTTAGCCGCCTCGAGCTTGCACTTGCAGTGAAAGTCACCAAAGAGATCAGGATTTCGGCCATGGATGAGATCGTTACCGAACATGCCGCAGGCATCCTGCGCGTCCAATTGAACCGCCCGGCAAAGCGGAACGCGATGACGTCCGCCATGTACGTTGCTCTCGCAGACATCTTCAACGCCGCAGCGAAGGACGAGAGCACACGTGTCGTCCTCTGGCACGGCGCGGGAGATTCGTTCTGCGCCGGCAACGATATCGATGATTTTCTCGCGAATCCCCCAGGGCCAGGTGAATCGCCACAGGCCGGGCTCATGACGGCGTTGGTCAACTTCGACAAGCCATTGGTCGCGGCGGTCCACGGCGCCGCCATCGGGGGCGGTACCACCATGCTGACGCACTGCGACTTCATCTATGCCGGCGAGAGCACGAAATTCCAGATGCCCTTCATCAATCTGGCTGTCGTGCCTGAATTCGGCTCGAGCTGCTCCGTGCCGGCGCGGATCGGTCATATCCGTGCGGCCGAGCTGATCCTGTTGGGAGCTCCCTTTGATGCCCGGCGCGCGGTAGAGTTAGGTCTGGCCACCGAAATCGTTCCGGATAGCGATCTCCGGGCGAAAGCAACCGACACGGCCCGCAAACTGGCAGCGAAGCCTGCCGCGGCGCTGCAGGCCGGCAAAAGGCTCATGAAGCAGCCGTTTCGCGAGCAGATCAAAGCCGCGATGAAGGCGGAGAACGAAGAGTTCAGCGTGCAGGTCCGCTCCGATGACGCAAGAGAGGCGTTCACGGCCTTCGTCGAAAAGCGCAAGCCCGACTTCACGCGAAACATCAAGTCTCAAGCGACTGCATGACGATCCGGTCGCAGGGGTCAGACACCTGACGCCTTACGTCAAAAGTGAACTAGAAATGGACTGGCCGCATTTGCTCGAATTCGTCGCGGCACGCGTGGCTGAAGCCGCGCAGCAGATCGATCGTGCCGTCGATCGCCATTTCGCGCAGTTGGACGAAGTTCTTGTCCGGCTCCAAATAAGCGTCCAGGATTCTTCGGGCGACGTCTTCGGCATGATGGACCACCAGTTTTGAAGACACCGCCCGCATCGCGCTCAATTGCGCGTAAAGGCTGACCAGGCCGGCAATGTCGGGCTTATCGTGCTGGAGCGCATCGATATAGCATTTGGCCGCGTCCTGGATGAAATCTCTGTACAAGGTCTGCCGGCTGGTCTCTTCGTGAAGGATCCACTGCGCGCGGACCTGGCTTCGTTGGCTCCGCCAATTCGCTATTCCACTTGTCAAGCCGCCGACGGCTGCACCCGTCAGAGCGGCGAGCGCGGATATGATGGAGGCGTCCACAGGTGTTATCTCCGGCCGGCAGAAGCCGGCGGTGAGGGTTATCGAGCCTGATCTAGATCAAGACGCAGGCGGCCGCGGTCCTTCCGAGATCAGCCGTGAGCTCCGCTGTCCCGACAGATACGACCAGAACCACTGGGTCTGGACCCGAAACCTGTTCTGGAGCTGCGGCAGCGCGAGCACGTGCAGCGCGGCCCACACCCACCAGGTCACGAAGCCGCTGCTGCGCAAATGGCCGGCCTCGAGGATGGCAAAATTCTTGCCGACCACGGCCATGTTGCCTTTGTTGCGGTATCGAAACGGTCGGCCATCCTTGCGGCTCCTGGCGCGGCCGGCGATGACCTGCCCGACAAATCGTCCCTGTTGAATGGCTGCCTGCGCCACTCCGGGGACGGGATGCCCATCCTGAGTCATCGTGGCAGCATCGCCTGCCACAAAGACGTTGGGCGCTTCCGGAATGTCCATGAAAGCGCCAACGAATGCCCGTCCGGCGCGGTCTGTCCGGGTCCCAAGCATTTTCACGATTGGGGAGGCGCTGACGCCTGCTGTCCATAGCACCGTGGCGCTGGGAATGCGGACGCCAGCCGCGATCACACCCTGATCGTCGACTTTCTCGACCTTCACGCCCGTCGCCACCTCGACGCCGAGTTTCGTCAGTCGCGTGGCTGCCTTTCGCGACAGCGATTCCGCAAAGCTCGGCAGGACGCGAGTGCCGCCATCCAGCAAGACAATTCGGCTCTTGGCCGGGTCGATCTTGCGGAAATTGTTGCGCAGGGTCACCGAGACCAGTTGAGCGATCGAAGCGGCAAGCTCGACGCCGGTCGGGCCGGCGCCCACTAAGACAAAGGTCATTTGACGCGCGCGTTCCCTCTCGTCATCGGTCGATTCTGCCAGTTCAAAAGCGCTGAGGATCTTGGTCCGGATCGTCTCGGCGTCGTTGAGGCTCTTGAGGCCCGGTGCGAACTGCGCGAACTCGTCATGGCCGAAATAGCTCGGATGCATTCCGGTCGCGATCACCAGGAAGTCGTACGCGAGTTTTCGACTGCCAATCTCCGGGCAGATGGCCTCGATCGTGCGTGCCGCGAGATCGATGCCCTTGACCTCGGCCAGCAACACGCTGAGATTTTTCTGTTTCGCCTCGAGTTGCCGGATAGGCGCCGCTATCTCGGATGGTGCCAGAACAGCGGTGGCGACCTGGTACAGGAGCGGCTGAAAAATGTGGTGATTGCGCCGATCGATCAGCGTGATGTCGACGTCGGCTCGCTTCAGTGCCCGTGCCGCCGCGATGCCAGCAAAGCCACCGCCGACGATCAAGACGCGCTTTTTGCCCTGCGCCGCCCGCGTCGATGGCCGCTTTTCCTGCGGGAACGATTTGGTCAGAACTGTCGTCATGGGTGTACCAACTCTTGCGGGCTCGCCGGCTTGCGGGCCAATCGGCCCGTCAGGACAGATACGGGGGAGCTGCAAACTATTCTTGGATGGCGCTGCGGTGCATTGAACGGCCGTGCCTCGTCATACGGGGCACGATCTTTTCCGTCCCCGACCGTTCAATTGCGCTGCGCGGTCCAGTAGCCCGAGCATCGCGAACTTCCCGCGTAGCCGGTCCACCTTCCGCGACCCGCGGCCGCGGAAAGTCTACCTGTGCCGGACGCGAATTTATCGTGAACCGTCACGGAGGCGCGAACCGAACCGGATCTCGTGACGTATCCCTTGAATTTCACGAGATTGGGATGAGTGACGATTCCGTCGGAGATGTTGACGGTGAAGTTGTAGCTGGGATCGCATGCGCCTCCTTGCGTCACGAAGACGAGATCCCAGGAGCCGTCATAGGCGGATCGTGCCTGTGCGGCAGGGGGCACAAGGCAGATGGTTGCGATGATCCAGAGCAAAGGCGTCTTCATTGAGAGTTCTCCGTGGGCTCGGCGAGCGCTTCCACTGCTCTAGGAAAAACCGGTGCAGAGCGCTTGTTGAAACGTGCTCGGATGTTGTGAATCGGGCATTCGCGGTGGGTCTCGTTCGATCCGGACTCCTCAGCCCGCTGTTTTGAGCAGGATTGGTACCAATCGAGCAGCCATGTTCAATCGCGGCCTCGCCTGGGCCGACAAACTGAATGCACGCACTGCGGCTGTTCGAACGGAAGACGGCAGCTCTTATTCTGAATGACCTTGGAGCAGCGAGATGAACGTCAAATCTATTGCTGGCCAGGTCGAGGGAAGACGATCTCGTTCTGCCCATCTGCTTGCTGACCATTGGAGGGTGTCTGACTTCGTCGCCCTCACAAAGCCGCGCGTGATGATGCTTGCGGTCTTCACGACGCTCGTCGGATTGAGCTGCGCCCCGAGTCAACTTGATCCGCTGACGACTGTCGTGGCGGCTCTTGCCATCGCAGCGGGAGCTGGAGCCGCCGGTGTGCTCAACATGTGGTACGACGCCGATATCGATGCGATCATGAGCCGTACCGCCATGCGGCCAATTCCCCGCGGCAAGGTCTCCCGGTTCGAGGCGCTTGTCTTTGGGGTCGTTCTTGGCGGTTTTGCCGTGGTGATGCTCGCCTCGGTGACGAATCTCATGGCAGCCGCATTGTTGGCCGGAGCGATCCTCTTTTATGTTCTCGTGTACACCGCGTGGCTGAAACGGTCCACGCGGCATAACATCGTCATCGGCGGCGCCGCCGGTGCGCTGCCGCCGGTGATCGGATGGGCTGCGGCAACCGGGGAAGTCGGACTCCAGCCGCTTGCGATGTTCCTCATCATATTTCTTTGGACGCCACCCCATTTCTGGGCGTTGGCGCTAAATCGCGCTGACGACTATGCGCGTGCCAGCGTGCCGATGTTGCCGGTTGTCGCGGGACGCGCCACGACAACGCGCCAGATCCTGATCTACGGTGGCCTCCTGGCGCTCGCTTCGGAATTACCTTGGGCACTGGGGTTTGCAGGTGTGATCTATGGCGTGGCCGTTGCGATCTGTGGCGCGCTCTTCCTTACATTCGCATTCCAGCTGGACAGAAGCACTGGGCCTGATCGCCGCCCCGCTCACAGGCTGTTCGTGTTTTCCATCTGCTACCTGTTCGTGCTGTTTGCAGCGCTTCTGGTCGACCATGGCGGCAATTCATCCTCGCTCATGCATGCCTCGCATGCGGGCCTCGGCATCTCGGCGCATGCCGAACTCATGCCAGAGGCCGTCCGCACCACATGGCGCACCATCAACCTCGGCGAGGGTCTAGCATGAGATACGGATTACTGACTGTCCTCCTGATTGGAGCCATGGCACTCGGTGGCTGCACAGAAGGCGTGCTCGATCCCAAAGGACCGATCGCGCTGGCCGAGCAGCAAATTCTGTTCAACGCGCTGGGTATCATGCTGGCGATTGTGATCCCGGTGATCCTTGCGACACTCGGCTTTGCATTTTGGTTTCGTGCATCGAATGAGCGTGCGCGCTATCTGCCGGATTTCACTTATTCCGGACGTCTTGAGTTGCTGGTCTGGTCCGCCCCCGCAATGACGGTGCTTCTGGTCGGTGGCGTCGCATGGATCGGCGCACACGACCTTGATCCGGGCAAGCCGATTAGCTCAACGGTCAAGCCTGTCAACATTCAGGTCGTCTCGCTCGACTGGAAATGGCTGTTTATCTATCCAGAGCAGGGGGTCGCGAGCGTCAACAAGCTGGTCGTACCAGTTGGCACGCCGATCAGCTTCGAACTGACCTCTTCGAGCGTCATGAATAGCTTCTTCGTGCCTCAGCTCGGGAGCCAGATCTACACCATGTCCGGGATGGCGACGCGTCTCCACCTGCAGGCAGACCATCTCGGAACCTATGCCGGGTTATCCGCCATGTTCAGCGGGGATGGCTTTCCCGACATGCGCTTCACGGTCGATGCAGTGACAGACGACGGATTTGCGCAATGGGTCCGGCGAGCCCGCGAAGTTGGTTCGGTACTCGATAAGCGGGCCTATGCTGACCTGACCAGCCCGACTAAGGCGGTCGCACCGTTCACCTATCGCGACGTCGCTCCCGATCTGTTTAGCAGCGTCGTAAACGCCGGCACGGGCATCAAAGATTCCTCTCTATCAACTTGTTCAACGTCGCAGAGGGCCGAGCGATGAATCTCCTTGGGAAGCTGGATTGGAATGCGATTCCACTTCATGAGCCGATCATCATGGGCGCAACGGTCTTCATGGTCGTGATCGTGCTGGTCGTTCTCGGGTTCCTCACGGCGAAGGGGGCCTGGCTCTATCTGTGGCGCGAGTGGCTCACCTCGGTCGACCACAAGCGCATAGGCGCCATGTATTGCATACTGGCGCTCGTCATGATGCTGCGCGGCTTCAGCGACGCGATCATGATCCGCGCGCAGCAGGCGCTCGCAGCCGGCGGTGCGCAAGGTTATCTGCCGCCCGAGCATTTCAACCAGATTTTCTCGGCGCACGGCACGATCATGATTTTGTTCATGGCAATGCCGTTCGTGGTGGGGCTCATGAACTTCGCAGTGCCGCTGCAACTTGGTGTTCGCGATGTCGCATTCCCTACGCTCAATTCCGTCAGCTTCTGGCTGACCGCCTCGGGCGCGTTGTTGGTCAACATTTCGCTGGCGGTCGGCGAGTTCTCAAGAGCCGGCTGGTGGGGTTATCCGCCGCTTAGCGAATTGCAATACTCGCCCGGCGTCGGTGTCGACTATTATCTTTGGTCGCTGCAAATCTCCGGTCTCGGTACCCTGCTGGCGGGAATAAACTTCGTCACAACCATCCTCAAACTGCGGGCACCGGGAATGAGCTATATGCGCATGCCGGTCTTCTGCTGGACAGCGCTTGCCGCCAATTTGCTCATTGTCGCGGCTTTTCCGGTCCTGACCGCGACGCTCGCGATGCTGGCGCTCGATCGCTATCTCGGCTTTCACTTCTTCACACTCGAAGGCCAGGGCAATCAGATGCTGTATTCCAACTTGTTCTGGGTGTGGGGGCACCCCGAGGTCTACATCCTGATCTTGCCGGCATTCGGCGTATTCTCGGAAGTGATGGCGACCTTTTCCGGCAAGCCGTTGTTCGGCTATCGCTCGATGGTCGCCGCAACGATGGCCATCTGTATCCTCTCCTTCCTGGTCTGGCTGCACCATTTCTTCACAATGGGTGCCGGCGCAAACGTCAACGGCTTCTTCGGCGTCATGAGCATGATTATCGCTCTTCCGACGGGCGCGAAGGTCTTCAACTGGCTGTTCACAATGTATGGCGGACGAGTTCGGTTCTCGGTGCCGGTGCTGTGGTCGATTGGCTTCATGGTGACCTTCGTCATTGGGGGCATGACCGGCGTGCTCATGGCGGTGCCCCCGGCCGACTTCCAGCTGCACAACAGCGTGTTCCTGGTTGCGCACTTCCATAATGTCGCCATCGGCGGCGTCGTGTTCGGCGTGATGGCGGGGTACAATTATTGGTTTCCCAAGGCGTTCGGGTTCAAGCTCGACGAACGCTGGGGCAAAGCGTCATTCTGGTGCTGGTTCGTCGGCTTCTATGTCGCCTTCATGCCGCTCTATGTGCTGGGCTTGATGGGCATGACCCGGCGTATGCAACATTACGACAATTTGTCCTGGCAGCCTTGGCTGATTGCGGCGGCATTCGGCACCGCGATCATCCTGGCCGGCGTCGTTTGCCAAGTCGTGCAACTCGTTGTGTCGATCCGTAATCGCGAGAGCCTGCAGGACGTGACCGGCGATCCGTGGAACGGCCGCACGCTCGAATGGGCGACAGCGTCTCCGCCGCCGGCGTGGAACTTTGCGTTCCAACCCAAGGTAGCCGGACTGGACGCGTTCTGGAGCAGCAAAAACCGCGCGCAAGCAACGAAGGACGAGCCGCCGCCGGCGCGGACTTATGAGCCCGTCGAAATGCCGAAGAACAGCGCCACCGGCTTTGTCACTGCGTTCTTCGCCGTCGTGATCGGCTTTGCGCTGATCTGGCACATCTGGTGGTTGGCCGGCATCGGGGCGTTCGGCGCGTTTCTGACGTTACTTGCGTTCTCGTTCCGCCGACACAACGAAATCGAGGTGCCTGCCGAGGAGATCGCCCGGTTCGTACGGGCCCACCAGGCAGGGGTTGCAGCATGAATATCGCCGTCGCAATAGACCAGATTCCGCAAGAGGCGCTGCCAAGTGCGAGTGAGGCCGGGCCTGCGCCAAAGAGGATCGTCGTCGCCTATGGCTTCTGGATCTTCCTGCTGAGTGACATCATCATGTTTGCCGCGCTGTTCGCGAGCTACGCGGTCCTCTTGCGCTCCACGGCCGGCGGGCCAACCGGGGCCCAGCTGTTCAATCAGACGACGGTCGCGATCGAAACCGCCTGTCTGCTCTTTTCGAGCTACACTTGCGGGCTGATGTCCATGTCCATCAATTCGCGCCGCTACCTCAGGACCTATTTAGGGGCCCTCATCACTTTCGCGCTCGGAGCCACGTTTCTCAGTCTCGAGATCCGCGAATTCTCAAGCATGATCGCAATCGGTGCAACTCCGCAGCGGAGCGCTTTCCTGTCTGCATTCTTTACGCTGGTCGGATGTCACGGGCTGCACGTCACGCTCGGACTGATCTGGCTGATCGTGATGATGGTGCAGGTGGCGGTATTCGGGTTTGCTGCGAGGGTGCAGCATCGCCTGCTCTGCTTCTCGTTGTTCTGGCACGCGCTCGACATCGTTTGGGTCGGCGTATTCACGGTGGTCTATCTGATGGGAGTGAGCCCATGACCGACACTCGACACGAACGCGCACCCGGAGACAGGCCGAGCCGCGAGATGGACTCATCGGCTCCATCCGAGTTGATCGTCTACACGATCGGCCTGTTTGTGGCGGTTCTTCTCACGGCTACGTCGTTCTGGACTGCAAACACGACGGTGCTCTGGCCGGGCGGCGTATTCCTGGGGCTCGCTGTTCTTGCCATCGCTCAGATGGGCATTCACCTGGTGTTTTTTCTGCACATCACCAGCGGACCGGAGAGCACCAATAATGTGCTCGCGCTTGCCTTTGGCGCTCTCATCGTACTCGTCGTGATATCCGGTACGATGTGGATCGTGGCAGACATGAACGCGAACATGACGATGTCGTCGGGCGCGCCGATGAGTATGAGGATGGAACATTGAGCAGCATCGCGGGGATATCTGCTGCCAATTAAGCGTCCATCCCGCTGCGGCCCTCCGGCTCCTGGAAGGGACTTACGGGGAATTGCACAATCAGAGCTGTTCGGTTCGGCCGGTTTGTGTCAGCGTCGGGTGCGCACAAACCACCAATTCATCAGACGTTTGTCCAAGCGTTGAGGTTGATACCGACGTTAACTTTCTATGTTGGAATGATACGCCTTGTATGGACTGCTGGTGGGGCGAGGACATGCTCAAGGGATTTACGGCTCCTCGGTCGCCTCGAGGGACTGCTGCATTGGTCCCGTCGCCGCCCTGGCACTTCGCAGGTGACGTGCTCGCAGTGGAATTCTGGAATGATCCTGATGTCTCTGCCCAGATCCTTCCGACGGGCATGTCACTTGATGAGCAATCTCGAGGCCACTCTGTTGCACTCTTCACGGACTATCAGTTCACGGCGCAGAGCGATGAGCATCTGGATCCGGCCAGATATCAGTGTCGCGGCTTCAGCGTTCTGCTCGACGCAATGTGGAAGGGGACGCCGATAGCGTGGTGCCCATACTGCTATGTGGACAACGACGCCGCTTTGATGAGAGGCTGGATTCAGGGCTACCCGAGAAAATTCGGCACTGTGCACCTCACCCGCACCTTTGCTGCTACGAGCTTGGCTTCGGCGCCACTCGTCCACGATGGCAGGTTTTCGGCCTGCATGTCCGCTCACGGCCGCTTGCTGGTGCAGGCCAGCGTTACCTTACGCGAAAAAGCCGAGCATCTAGTCGGTCTGCTCGATCGGCGCATTGTCGGACGGCGGCATTTTCCACGGCTCTCCGCAGGCATGCACGACAAGCCGGCCGTGGACGAACTCGTTCGATGCGTTTCGGACCAGGTCCTGATCACCAACGTGTGGATCGGCGAGGGTGAGCTCAATTTTCCGGAAGCCTATGGCGAGGAGCTGGACATGCTCGGGCCGGTCAAGGTGGGGCGCGGATACCGGTTCTCGTTTTCGTACTCCGTCACCGATATCGAGGTTTTGGCAGACCTGACCGCCTAGCAATCGGCCGGTGCCGACAGGCATGTTCTGGATTGCGGCAGGAATAGACAAATCGACGCATTTCAATCAAATCCAGCGAGGTTGGTTCCGGTAGCCTCTGTGTCGAAGCGATGCACGTAGGACACGGAAATGCTCAAGGGTTTTACAGTTCCGAAGTCGCCCTTCGGTCAGGCCGCTCTAACTCCACCGCCACCCTGGCACTATGCCGGGGATGCCGTCGGCGTCGCGTTCTGGACCGACCCCGACGCGACAGCAGCTACTTTGCCGAGCGGACTTTCTCCCGATCCGGAGTCGAATGGTCACGCGGTCATGATGTTCCTGGATTGGCAATTCACCGCCCAGGACGACGAATACCTCGAGCCGGCGCGTTATCAATATCGCGAGGCGCTTGTCCTGGTCGACGCAATGTATGCCGACGTGCCGGTGATGTGGTGTCCGTACATCTATGTCGACAATGACGCTGCGCTGGCGCGCGGTTGGACGCAGGGATTTCCAAAGAAGATGGGCAGCATCTTTCAGACGCGCTCCTTCGTGGCCTCAGGGCCCGCCGCGGCGCCGATCGCGCCCGGCAGCCGGTTCGGCGCCAGCCTCTCGGCGCATGGCCAGCGTCTTGCGGAGTCATGCGTCACCTTGCGCAAGCCGGTCGAAAACGGGCTGTCGCTGCTCAGCCGACCCACGGTCCTGTTGCGATATTTCCCGACTCTCGCGGCCGGATGCCAGGACAAGCCAGCGGTCGATGAACTGGCGATGTCGGTCACCGACAATCTCACCGTTGCCGGCGCCTGGATCGGGACGGGAGAGCTCAATTTTCCGGAAACGAATGGCGAAGAACTCCACGCGCTGGCGCCGAGGCGGATCGAGTCGGGATTCCGTTACTCACTTTCCTACTCGATCAGCGATCTGAAGGTCCTCGAAGACCGTGGCACGTAGGTGAGGACACCCGGCGTGATGGCGGGGCATACTGTACTCGCTTCGTCAGCCGGGGCGCCGCGGCATCGCGTCCCGCAGCAGCCGGAAGCTTTCCCGCGACCGGTGAGGAAAGCTGATGGTCACAATTGCGTCCGAATATCTGGTTCGACGCCATCTACATTGACGATCTGCTTGAAAATTAAGGGTTTTTTCCTTCCGTCGGAACATTCGCCCAGCAGCGGAGCATTTGCCCACTTTTAACCGTTCAGAACGTTACTTAACAAGCCAAGCGGCTCCCCTTGCTGCACTCTCTCGCCGGGCTGTCGGACTGATCGTCGAGGGAATGAATATGGCAGGACTTCCGGCTACTGCACCAGAATCGCCCCCGGCATCCGATCAACAGTTCAGCCTGGTTGCGAACAGCTTGGCCACGTTGCTTGAAACGGCGCGGCGCGAGCTTGAGCGTGATCGAGATGCGGCCAAGGTGTCGCTGGCCACGGCATCTCACATCCTGCAAGCGGAGATCGAGCGATGCTCCGGCGCTCACGGCTCCACAAGGGGCGGCCTGGCAGCCTGGCAGATCCTGCGCGTGCGAGCCTACATCGACAGCAATCTGCATCGCACCATCCACATTCGGGATCTCAGTGCAGTCGCACGTCGAAGCCCTGCGCACTTCTCCCGCAAGTTCAAGCTGGCTGTCGGGGAGTCGCCGCACGCCTATGTGGTGAGAAGGCGACTGGAGCGAGCCTGCCACCTGATGATGACCTGTGCGGCGTCGTTGAGCGAAATAGCCCTGAGCGTAGGCTTTTCCGATCAAGCCCATCTCTGCAGGCTGTTCAGACACGCCTTTGGTCAGAGCCCGGCCAACTGGCGACGCGAGCTTGGAATCCCTTGCGAGCTCACCCCGAGAACCGAGATGGACGAAAATAGCTCATGAGCGGTCAGCAGGGGACAGTCCTCAGCTTCGGCCCCTTCGAACTGTCGATAGCAAACAGACTGTTGACGAACGACGCGAAAGTCGTGCCGCTCGGCGCACGCGCCATGGATCTCCTCATCATCCTGGTGGAGCAGGCAGGCAAGGTCGTCGGCAGGAGGACTCTGATCGAACGCGTTTGGCCAGAGCGAGGGGCGGAACAAGTCAGCCTGCGCGTCCATATTTCAGCGTTGCGGAAGGCTCTCGATCAAAGCGACCCCGGAAGGCGATACGTCGCGAACATACCCGGGCGCGGGTACAGCTTCGTCGTACCGGTCACCTCACGTGCCTCGCAGATGTCGGAGAATCCCAAGCTGCCTCCGAGGCCCCGAGTGCCTGCGCGCCTGATGCGGATGCTTGGACGTGAACAAGCCGTGGCCGAGATCCAGGCGAAGCTGGCCGGGCAGAAGTTTGTCACGGTCGTCGGGCCTGGCGGCGTCGGCAAGACCACGGTGGCGGTCGCAGTTGCCCATGAGATGGGCACAGCCTTCGACAGCCAGGTTCTCTTCATCGACCTGAGTGCGCTCGGCGACGCCTCGCTCGTCGCGCCTGCCATCGCCGCATCACTTGGCATGTCGGTGCAAACAAACAATGTCGTACCCGCCTTGATCGATCGCTTGCAGGGAAGGCCAGCGCTGATCGTGCTCGACTGTTGCGAGCATCTGATCGATGGAGCGTCGGCCGTCGCAGAGGAGCTGATGCGCCGTGTCCCGACATTGCATTTACTCGCGACCAGCCGGGAGGCCATGCGCGTCGAGGGTGAGCATGTCTACGAACTCGACGGGCTCGAATGCCCTCCGGAAGACGACAATCTGTCAGCGCGGGATGCGCTGCAATACCCCTCTGTTCAATTGCTGGTCGACCGCGTGCGAGCCGTGCGAAGTGACTTCGAACTGACGGATGCGGATGCGCCGATCGCTGCGGAAATCTGCCGACGGCTTGACGGCATTCCCTTGGCAGTCGAACTCGCAGCCTGCAGGGTCGACATATTCGGCCTTGGCAAGACCGCAAGCCTGCTCGACGAGCGACTGAACCTGTCATGGGTGGGGCGCAGGACCGCACCGTCGAGGCACCAGACGTTGAACGCCACGTTGGAGTGGAGCTACGACCTGCTCGGCGAGGCAGAGAAGCGCATATTGAATCGGCTCAGCGTATTTGCCGGCGGATTTTCGTTCGAAGCGGCGGTCGCTGTTGTCGCCGATGAGACGGTGGATGAAGCAAACGTATCGGATTGCGTTTGGGAGCTTCGCTCGAAATCGATGATTGCCGCTCAAGGACAGGACGGCCGGCTGCGCTTGCTTGACCCCACCCGCGCCTTTGCCCTGCAGCGATTGGCCAGGAGCGGCGAGCAGGACCTCTTTCGCCGCCGTCACGCCCTCTATTTCACCGACCTGTTCAGGCAGGGCGCTGCAATGGACATATCGGGCTGGCCTAAGGCGCTCGCGATTGAGGTCGATAACCTCAGAGCCGCCCTGAACTGGGCGTTTTCTGCGACGGGCGATGCGAAAACCGGCGTTGAACTCGCTGCGGCTTCGGCAAGCGCCTGGATGGGCATGGCGCTTCTCACCGAATGCGTGGAATGGATGAGAAAGGCCATAAGCCATCTCGACGAGAAGAATTCGGGCACACGGCAGGAGATGGTCCTTCAGTCGGCCCTCGCGAGTTGCGTGATGTTCACTGGGGGCATGACGGAAAAATCATACGCGACGTGGGCCAAGGCGCTGCTTCTCGCCGAGGGCCTCAACGACATCGACTATCAGATGGACGCCGTGCTTGTGCTGTGGGCACACGAGTTGCGCGTTCCGAACTATGCGCAAGCCATCGAGCTGGCGGACCGCGGCGGCATGGTTTCGGAAGGAACGGGCCGGATCGGCGCCGTCGCAACGGCCAACTACATGCGGGGCATCGCGTATTACCATGTCGGCCGCATTACGGAAGCTCAAGGCCTGCTGGAACTGTCGCTGCATCGTGATGACGAGGCTGCGCGACAATTGCTGATCAAGCGGTTTGGCTATGATCGCAAGGTCGACAATTTGGCCGGTCTTGCGACCCTGGCGTGGTTGCGCGGCTCTCCGGATCAAGCCCGCAGGTTCAATCAAATGGCCGTCGCCGAGGCGCGCCAATCCAATCGGACCGTGAACCTTTGTGGCGCGCTGACCTTTGCAGGCTTCATCGCATATTTCACAAATCCGGATGACGGCGAAGCCCAGGCGTTCGTCGACGAACTCGTCACTCATGCCGGGAAATCCGCTCTCCACAACTACCAGGGCTTTGGTCTCGGCATGCAGGCTCTCTACGAAGTCAGGCGAGGAGGGCAAATCAGCGCGGCGTCCGCGATGCTCTACTCGGGTCTCGAGAAGCTTTCCGCGGCGCGCTACGGAATTTTCAACTGGATCTTGCAGGCAGAGTTTGCGATGTGCACGGCCCTCGCGAGCCGGCCGAGGGAAGGGCTTGATGTCTTCGAGCGTGCGAAGATCGATCTCGACGAAAGCCGATGGTATGGCCCGGAACTGCACCGCATCAGGGGTGAACTGGCGCTGAGCAACGGCGAAGGATTGGCAGCTGGCAGGCAATACTTTCAGCGCGCGCTCGAGCTTGCAAACAGGCAGGCCAGCCTGTCATGGGCGCTCAGGGCCGCGACCAGCCTCGCCATTGCCGAGACGTCGGCCGGGCGAAAGGAGGCCGCGTGGCGGACCTTGCAGGCCACTCACGCGAAGTTTCGGGAGGATTTCGAGACCTTCGACCTCCGGCTGGCCAGGCAGGTGCTGAGCGGTTCATACCGGCGTGAAGACGCAGCCAATTCAATGCAGTGAGGCTTGTTGCCAAAGGAGGTTTCGGCTAACACTTGATCGGTTGGCGTGCGTTTGCGCAAGACTGACGGCGAACGATGCGGTAACCAGATCGTCGGCGGTCTTGGCGGAATGATTGATGTCGGTCCCACCAATTGGCTCATCGAGTGCAATCCGGCTTCGGTTTGGCCCATTCGAGCTGAGTGTCGCCGAGCGCTCTCTCAGCAAGGCGAGCCAGGTCATTCCACTGGGTGGCAGGGTCTACGACATCCTGATCGCGCTGCTCGAAAACGCCGGTGAGGTCGTCCCGAAGTCCGAACTGATCGCGAAGGCTTGGCCTGATGTGACGGTCGAGGAGGGCAGTCTTCGCGTCCATCTGTCGGCGCTGCGCAAGGCACTGGGCGACGGCCAGTTCGGCAACAAGTACATCGCGAATATCCAGGGCCGCGGCTATAGCTTCATCGCGCCGGTTACGCGATTGTCCGCAGTTCGCGACAGCGGTAGCGCATCTTCGGGATTGTCAAACCTGCCGCCGGCCCTGGGTCGCATGGTTGGTCGTAGCAAGGTCGTCCTTGAAATTCAGCATCTGCTCCAGACGGAACAGCGTCTGATTACAATTCTGGGTGCCGGGGGCATGGGCAAGACGACGGTTGCCCTGTCAGTCGGGCACGGGGCGCTGGCCGACTTCTCCGGGGCGGTATTCTTTGTCGACCTTTCAACGGCGACCGATAATGAGCAAGTCATCGGCGCTGTCGCTGCCGCGCTCGGGCTCGCCCCGCACCTGGTCGATCCGAGGGAGGCGTTGCTCAATTTCCTGCGCACACGCAGGGCGCTTGTCATTCTCGACAGTTGCGAGCATCTCATCGAGAGC
This sequence comes from Bradyrhizobium commune, assembly GCF_015624505.1. Lineage (NCBI taxonomy): Bacteria > Pseudomonadati > Pseudomonadota > Alphaproteobacteria > Hyphomicrobiales > Nitrobacteraceae > Bradyrhizobium > Bradyrhizobium commune. The sequence continues at coordinate 2,114,390 of NZ_CP061379.1, forward strand.
GCCGCGGAGATCGCCGACCATATTTTCCGGAACGCCCCCGACATCTACATCCTCGCGACCAGCAGGGAGATCTTGCGTGTTGCTGGCGAACACGTGCTTCGTCTTTGTCCACTGGACTGCCCGCCGGAGCAGCCGCGGTTGACCGCGTCGGAGGTGTTGGCTTATCCGGCAGTACGGTTGTTTGCCGAACGGGTCAGTGCTCGCCGCGGCAATTTTTCGCTGAGTGACGACGAAGCCCCCATGGTTGCCGAGATCTGCCGCAAGCTTGACGGCATTGCGCTCGCCATCGAACTCGCCGCTGGAAGAGCCGCTGTCTTCGGCGTCAGGAACACTGTGGCAAGATTGGGTTCGCACCTCGATCTTCTCAAATTCGGCCGCCGGACGGCGAATCCGCGGCATCAGACCCTCAAGGCGACGCTGGACTGGAGCCACGATCACCTGTCCGAGGTCGAGTGCGTTGTACTGCGACGTGTCGCGATCTTCGTCGGGCACTTTTCACTGGAAGCGGCGTGTGCGGTTGCAGAGCAGGACGGAATTGACCGGTCCGAGATCGAGGGCGCGGTCGAAAACCTCGTCAACAAATCGCTCATTGTGGCGTGGCCCAGCTACCGGCGGATGCTTTACCGATTGCTCGACACCACGCGCTCCTATGCCTTGGAGAAACTGGCGGCAAGCGGCGAACATCAGTCCATGGCGGCGCGCCACGCGAGCCATTTGAGTCGATCGTTGCACGACAACCGCGAGAATCTCTTCGATCTGGAGCCCGGACGAACTTTGGCGGATGCGACGCAGCACAATCTCGGTGATATCCGTGCCGCACTCGAATGGAGCTTCGGTCCCGATGGAAACGACCGCGCGGCCACACAAATGGCGGCCGCCGCCCCGCAATTGCTCCTGGCCAAATCGCTTTTCATGGAGTGCCGGGATTGGATGGAGAAGGCGATCGATCGGATCGCTGCGGAGGATGACCCGCGGGACCAGATGGAAATCCACGCTTCGCTCGCCTTGTCGCTGATGTTCACTGCCGGCAACAGTGAAAGGGTTCGCGATGCCTTCAATACGGCGTTGACTCTCGCCGAGCGGTGCGAGGATGCCTACCAGCAGCTGCGTCTTCTCAGCGGGCTGTCGATGTATCTTCACCGCACGATCGACGCGGCGGCCAGTCTTGAAGTTGCGCTGCGCGCAGAGTCCGTCGCGAACAAGACCGGAAATCCGGAGGATGCAGCGCTAGCGGATTCGATGCTGGGAGCAGCGTACTATATGCTTGCGGACCACCTCCGCGCGCCAAAATACCTCGAACGGGCCCTGCACGGGGCGCCGGCTTCCCGACGGTTCAACGCAACTCAATATCTGTTTGATCTGCGCACCACATCGCTGTTCAACCTTACCCGATCGCACTGGTTTGCTGGCAATCTTGATAAGGCGGTCGGTTATTCCGGACGAACCATCGCGGAGGCTGAGAAATCGGATCATCCGATAGCCCTGTGTCGGGCCCTGATCCTGACGATGCCTCTCTATTTCTGGATCGACGACTTGGGACAGGCCGAACGGAACCTTTCTGCGCTCGAGCTCACCGCCGAGAAGTATTCGTTGGAGCCATTTCGCGCGGTCGCCGTGGGACTTCGGGGGCGTTATCTGGTTCGCGTCGGCCAGACAGAGGATGGCATGTGTCATCTGCGGGACAGCTTGAAAAAGCTGCGGATACTGCGATACGAAATGCTCGTAACGGATTTTGTCTCCGAATTGGCGGTCAGTCTGGCAAAGCAAAACCAGCGCGCGGAAGCGCTGGCTCTCATCGACGGTTCGATCGCCACGCAGCTTGGATCGAGGAGGCCTCTTCATCTTCCGGCCCTCTTTTTGGCGAAAGGCGTGGCCCTTATGTGCGGTGAATCCCAACAGCGTGATCTGGCTGTGGAGTGTTTCGAGGCGGCAATGACCCTGGCAGCGCAACAGTCGGCGCTTTCGTTCGAACTGCGGGCAGGATTGGCGCTTGCGCGGATTTGGATTGATCGGGGTCAAATCCGAGGGGCCCATGAGCTCATCGGAGCCATCTACGGCCGATTTACCGAGGGCTTCGAAACGCCGGATCTCGTGCTGGCGAGCCAAATCCTCGAGCAGACGAGTGTTCGTGCGCGGCAAGCCGGATGAAGGGCGCGAAGCTTCACTGCGTGGTGACGATGCCCAGGGTCTGTGCGCGTGATACGGCCTGTGCGCGCTTCTCCACGCCCAGCTTGGTGAAAACGCTCTTGAGGTGCGACTTCACGGTCTCAGGACCTATCTCAAGGCTTCGGGCGATTTCCTTGTTGGACAATCCATCCGCGATCCGCGTGAGAATGTCGGTCTCGCGCCGGCTCAATGAGCTGAGCACCCGCGCGCTTGAACTCGGTGCCGAACGATCTTGTCGTGCGCGCTGCAAACCCGCCGCGAGGCGATCGACGTAGGGGATCAGATCCGGTTTGACGTTTCGTCCCTCCCGGGTCGCTCGGAGAAGCTCGGAAATGACAGGCCCCTCGTCCAGGACGCTCTGATAAAGACCGGCCGCCGCACACGCGGCAAGCACGCGGTGAAAGCGGCTCACCGCCTCCGCGGCCTTGCCGGCGCTGAGCTGAATTGCCGACTGGCGGATCGCAATGCAGATCAGGAACTGACGGTGCTGCAACGCTTCAGCTTCGTGCTGCAATTGTTGCAGGATTGAAATGGCCTCGTCGGGACGAGCCTGCTGGCCCAGCAAATGAGCGCGGGCCAATTTGTGGTACCACCCAATCTCCGACCAGGCGCCAGGTCTCGGCGCGGGGTTTTTCCGCGCAAGGCGGTCCAGGCGATCGACGCATGCGGCGGCTTCATCCAGCCGGCCATCGTTAAGGTAGAGCCGCGCCTGCTCCGCGATCACGCCGGCCGAGAGCCTGCCCCAGTCTCGCGCGACGCCCAGATTTTCTGCGCGCTCGAGGAGCGTACGGGCCCGCTCGAAGTTCATTCGCGCCGCGGCGACCCTGGAGATCACAAAATAGGTGCCCCACACGCAGTCGAGCATTGTCCCCGAGTTGATCAGCGGGACGCGATCGATGACCCAGGCTTCTGCCTCATCGAGCTGGCCTTGCTCGTATTTAACTCGTGCGATCAGACTTGCCGGCAAGGCCGCGGCGATCGAATTCGGGCCGACATCCTGCTCGGCGATCCGCAAGCCCTCGCGGTAGTGCTCGTCTGCCGCCGCGAGACGTATCTGCCGCTCTTCTGCAAGCCCGTTCAGGCAGTGTCGATACACGGAGGCAAATACGTTCCTGCGATCCTCCTCGACCGAATACGGAATCCATGGCGTCGCATGGAATTGCTTGAGGTTGCCCGCCTTCATATGGCTGAAGCGAATGACGTTCGAGGCGACGTTCGCGGTCCAGGGATCGGATGAACGGTTCACGCAATCCTGCGCCAGAGGCAGCGCACTTTCGCCGTCATCCTTCAGCGCGATGGCAACGGCGCGAATCGCCTGGCATTCGCACAGCAGGTTGCCGTCCGGCAGAGATGTTCTGGCGATATCGCCCTCTATGTCGGCTGCGAGCTTCAGGGCCTCGTCACAACGAAGCGCGAGCGCCAATCCCCAGGCGATCGCCAATCGGACCTCGCACTGACCTCGCATGAGCTCGTCGGGAAACTGGCGCTGCCATTCGAGCAAGGTGAAGAGATCGCCTCTCTTTATCAACGTCATCGCGCAATTTTTGATCCAGCCGATCGCACGATCGGAGGCGCCGGCTGCAATCGCGTGCTGGACCGCCTCGGTCCACAATTCGTGGGAGGCGTACCAAAGCGCCGCGCGCCCGTGCAATTCAGGAACCTCAATGCCGCGATCCGCCTCAAGCCGCTGTCTCAGATATTCGGCAAGCAGCGTGTGATAGCGAAACCAGACCCCGTCATTGTCGAGCGGCGTGAGCAGCATCTGGCGCTGGGCAAGTGATGCCAGAATGGTGCGGCTCGCGCTCAAACCTGTCACGGCCTCGCAGAGGGGACCGGAGAGCCGATCGAGAACTGCCGTGCGCAGCATGAAGTCGACCAGTTCGACCGGAAGCCCATCCAGCATCTCCGTCAGGTAGGCGGCGATTGGACGCTGCGAACCCGAAAGATTGTGGACATACTCCTTCAAGTCGGATCCGGCCTGCGAAGGCATGGATGAGATAATGCGCAGCGCGGCGGGCCACCCCTCGGTCTTGCGCTGCAAGAGTTGAACGTCGGGGAGTTCCAGTATTCCGGGTTTGGTGCCGTCCAGAAACGCCTGTGTCTCCTGCATGTCGAACCGCAGGGCTTCGGCGTCAATCTCGATCAACTGGTTCTGGGCGCGCAAGGTCGCGAGCGGCAGGGGCGGTTCGGTACGCGTCGTCAGCACCACATGACAGTGCGACGGGGCGTGCTTCAGAAAATACGCGACAGTTTGATGGATGCGAGGCGCACTGACCCAGTGATAGTCCTCGAGAAACAGGTAAACATCATCCTCGATCTCCGCCAGATCGTTGATCAGGCTCGACAGGACCGCCGTCGGGTCGATCAAATTGTTCTCGAGGATCAGCCCGATCGCGCCGGCGCCGACCTCCGGACAGGCCTGGTGCAGGGCCTGGGAGACATAAAATAGGAACCGCGTGGCCTCGTCGTCGTCCGAATCGATTGTCAGCCACCCAACGGCATTGCCGTCTTGCTCGAGCATCTCGGCCCAAGTGGCCGCCAGTGAGCTCTTGCCGAAACCCGCCGGCGCCTTGATGACGCCAAGTCGCTTGGCGCGGAACTCGGACAAGATGGCGAGGAGCCGGGGACGCGCGACCAGTCCCCCGAATCGGGCCGGCAAGATCTTGGTCGCGAGGAATGGTAGCCGTCCTCCGCCGGGCAGGGCACCCGTTCCATGTGCCGGATGGCTGGAGTGCGGCTGGATCAAGGGCTCCCCCTAACCACGTCGGTCCTCCCCCCATTCGGGGGATGCAAACAATGGTGAAAGTGTACGATCTCTGTCAGCGAGAGGGAAGCGCCGGGCGTCGTCGGTTGTATGTAGTCCGCATGCCGGTCGCCGCGTGCCGATCCCTTCAAGTCTGCGCGTCGAGCCGAAAGCGAGCTGATGTCTATCAAGAACGCACGCTTGGGTTTCGCGTGGATCATTGAACATCCTGGAAAAGCACCCCAAGCCCGTGCCAAGAGCCATGGCTGACGATGAGCTTCGTGGAAATCTGCTGTTTGGCCCCTTTGAGCTTTCCAGCACAGAGAGGGTACTTCGGCGCGACGGCCTGGCGCTGCCCCTCGGGAGCAGGGCCCTCGACATCCTGATCTACCTCGTTGAGCGTCCGGGTGAGGTGATCGCAAAGCAGGAGTTGATCGATCACGTCTGGCCGGATGTGACTGTCGAGGAGGGTAGCATCCGGGTCCACGTGGCTGCGATCCGCAAGGCGCTCGGCGCCGGCCAATTCGGCAACCGCTACATCGCAAACATCAAGGGGCGGGGCTACTCGTTCGTCGGCACAGTGATCCCGCTCGGAGGCGCCACGGAAAGCAGCAACGCCAGGTCGCGGCACCAAGGCAGGCTTCCGTTGCGACCGATCGCGATGGTCGGGCACGAGGCGCTCGTCGGGGAGGTCGGCGACAAGCTTCGAAACGACCGGTTCGTGACCCTGCTCGGCCCCGGAGGCATCGGCAAAACGACCATTGCCCAGGCCGTCGGCCGCGCTGTCGCCGAGCGGTTTGGGCGCGATGTCTATTTTGTCGATCTGGAAAGCCTCACCGATCCACTTCATGTTGCTCCAGCCGTCGCGGCCACTTTGGGGCTCGCGCTCAAAACGAAAGATCCCGGACTGGAGCTGGTCGACCTCATTCGGTCGCGGAAACTTCTCATCATACTCGATAACTGCGAGCATGTGATCGAGACGGTCGCCCCGCTTGCCGAACAACTCTACCAGCAAACCGAAGCGGTCCATATTCTGACCACGAGCAGAGAGTTGCTGAAAGTCGAGGGCGAGCATTGTTGCCGGGTTCTCCCCCTTGATTTTCCGCCAGACGGCTCGGAGCAAACCGCAAATGAAGTGCTACGATATCCGGCGGCGCAGCTGTTCGTGCGGCGTTTGGCCACGAGAGCAGGTCGCGTCGTTCTCGCCGACAGGGAGGCGCCATTTGTCGCGGAAATATGCCGAAAGCTGGATGGGATTCCGTTGGCAATCGAGTTGGCTGCGGGTCAGGTGGCCGTGCTGGGCCTCAAGAACACGGTTGACCTCCTGATGTCCCGGCTGGAATTGCTGAAGCTGAGCCATCGGACGGCAGTTGCCAGACATCGGACGCTCAAGGCGACATTGGATTGGAGTTACGATCTGCTGTCCGACGCCGAGAGGATCGTCTTTCGACGCATCGCTCCTTTCGTCGGACATTTCACCCTGGATGGCGCGCGGTCGGTCACGGATGAACCCGGCGTGGGTGCCGAGGAAATTTTTGACGCGGTCGCGGGCCTCGTTGAGAAGTCGTTGATAGCAACCCAGATCGATGCCGCGCAGGCACAGTATCGGTTGTCGAACACGACCCGGGCGTACGCGCTGGCAAAACTGGAGGAGCATGCCGAAGTCGATATTGTCTTCGGCCGGCATGCAGAATACCTGGCCGGACACCTCGAGACGCTGAGGGAGGCTCTATCGGCCCTGCCGGGCGCTGAAAGAGTTTTGGCCTATTCCGATCAATTGAGCAACGTCCGTGCGGCGCTCGAATGGAGCTTCGGGCCGCACGGCGATGCCGCGACGGCAACGAGACTGGCCGCCGCTTCCACGCAGGTGTTTCTGGAGCTGTCACTGCTGATCGAATGCCAGGCATGGGCAGAACGCGCGATGGCAAGCCTGGGAAATCCGCATCGAGACTCCCGCCGAGCAATGGAAATCTCCGCGTCGATACCGCTGGCCATGATGCACACGGAAGGTAACGATCAACGCGTCCGGACCGCATTTACGAACGCGCTGGAGATTGCGATCGAACAGGGAGATATCGCTTACGAGCTGAGGATTCTGAGTGGATTTTTCATGTACTCACACTGGATCATGGACATTCGTGGTGCGACCGACATCGCCATCCGGAGCAAGAAACTGGCGTTGAGGACGGGGGATCACGCCGACATGGCGCTGGCGGAGGCAATGTTTGCGGCGTCCGAACATCTGTTGGGGAATCAGCTCGCCGCACAACTGCATTGCGAATCGGGCCTGCGGCACTTGGCGTCCGGACCACGCTCTCGAACGGAACCATATCTTTTTCACTATACGAGCTTCCTGCTCGTCGGTATGGCGCGTTCTCTCCTGTACCGGGGCTTGCTCGATCAATCGCTGGACTATGCAAGGCGCGCCTTGGAGGAAGGCAAGAGGTCAGGCAATCCCGCCACGCTTTGCCGATCCCTGGCCCTGGTCCTTCCTGTCTTTCTGGCCATGGCCGACCTGAAACAATCGGACCAGTACATCGGTGAGCTGAGCGAGCTCTCCGTCGCGCATTCGCTGATGCCGTATCGCGCCATAGCGGCTGGCCTGAAGGGTCAATGGCTGCTCCTCCAAGGCGATCGCATCGAAGCGATCCAATTGCTGAAGAAAGCGCTGGAAGAGCTTCATGTCCAGCGTCACGAGATGCTGAACATGGACTTTACCTGCGATCTGGCCGCGGCCCTCGTGCACCTTGGTGAGCACGAACAAGCGATGACCCTCACGGTGAATGCAATCGAGCAACAGCAGCGCGCCGGAAAATTGTTGCACATGCCCGCTCTGTTCAGGATGAAGGGGCTCATCCTGGCGTCTCGATCCGTGGAGGACCATCTCGACGCCGAAGAAAGCCTGCTGTCGGCAATCGACTGGGCAAAACGCCAGTGGGCCACCCTTTTCGAATTGATGGCCGCGACGGACCTTGCCGCGCTGTTGCAAAAACAGGATCGCTTGCCGGAAGCTTGCGAGTATCTCAGCGCAAGTCTTGAGCGAATGCCGGCCGGAATTTCATTTCCCGCTCGCAGGCGCGCCGAGGAAATGCTCGGCCAACTCCAATCCGGAACCGATCACGTCGGCTGAAAGCTGCGCCTTCCGCAGCCGTGCGCCGTCTGCGCAGGCGGGTTCAAGTCCCCGCATTCCGATACAAGCCCCGTAGTGCAGTTGGGTGCACGCTGTGGCAGGAACGGTCATAGCCAGGGTTGAATGTCATGGGCAAGCTGGTCGCGGATATCATTGTTGAAACTCTGCAAAGTGCAGGAGTCAAACATTGTTATGGCGTCGTCGGCGACACCCTCAATCTGATCGCCCGCTCGCTCGAAAGAAGCGAGATCGAGTGGATATCAATGAGACACGAAGAGGCGGGGGCGTTCGCCGCTCAGGCGGAGGCGCAGGTTGCCGATCGCCTGACCGCGGTCGCCGGCAGCTGCGGGCCCGGAAGCCTGCATTTCATCAACGGGATATTCGAGGCCAATCGCAACCGTGCGCCCGTCATCCTGATCGCAAGTCAGATCATTCGCGACGAATTGGGCTTCGAGTTCATCCAGGAGGTCGACTTCAAGCAGGTCTACAGGGACTGCAGCGTCTTCTGCGACATGATCCATACTCCGGAACAGGCGCGCCGGAAGACGGTGATCGCCTGTCAGACGGCCCTGGCGAAACGCGGAGTTGCCGTTCTGATCGTGCCGGCGGATATCTCTGCCTCGATTGTGGATGACAACATCCCCTATGCCGTGCACGTCGCCAAACCTATCACGCGACCGAACGATGCGGATCTCGGTGAGATCGCAGACATCCTCAACAGTAGCGAAAATGTCGTGCTGTACTGCGGATCGGGCTGCCAGGGCGCGCATCGGGAGATTCTCGCGGTCGCCAGCAAGCTGAAGGCGCCGATTGCGCATACGTCGCGCGCAAAGGACTTCCTTGAGTTTGACAATCCCTACAACATCGGAATGACCGGGATGCTCGGCAACGAGGCCGGATACCACGCCTTGCTGGATTGCGATGCGCTGCTGATGCTGGGCGCGGACTTTGCCTGGCGGCAATTCTACCCCGACAAGGCAAAGATTGTGCAGGTCGATATCGACCCGACCCACCTGGGACGGCGGCATCCGATCACGAAAGGCGTCGTCGGCGATGTGAAGGCAACGCTCGAGGCTCTGCTGCCGATGCTGGCCGAGCGCAGCGATGCCTCGTTTCGAAGCGCATATGTGAAGCGCTACGCGCAATATCGGGAGGCGGAGCGGGTCAAGGTTGCTGCCGGTCACGAAGGCCACATTCCTGGAAGCTATCTGACGCAGGTCATCAGCCGGCACGCCGCAGAGGATGCGTTGTTCACGGCCGACGACGGTACCCCGGCCGCCTGGGCCTATCGCCACATCGAGGCGAACGGCCGGCGCCGCATCTTCGCGAGCCTGCTTCACGGTACGATGGCGAACGGCATGCCGTCCTCCATTGGGCTCCAGAAGGCAGAGCCCGGCCGCCAAGTCGTGTGCATGGCCGGCGACGGCGGAATCTCGATGCTGTTCGGAGACCTGATGACGGTCGTCCAGCAGGAGTTGCCCATCAAGATAGCGGTCTACGACAACGGCAAGCTCGGCTTTGTGGAGATCGAGCAAAAGGCCGAGGGGATGCTCGATACTTTCACGAAGTTGAAAAACCCGAATTTCGCCGGCGTTGCGCGTGCGCTGGGTCTCTGGGGCCAGACGGTTTCGAGTGCGGACGAGTTGGAGACCGCGGTCAAGGATTGGTTGGCGCAACCGGGGCCCGCGCTTCTGCACGTACACGTCAACCCGATGCAGCTCGTCATGCCGCCATTCATGCAGGTCGAACCTGCAGTCGGGATGGCGCTCTATTCGGCTCGAGCCGTCCTGCATGGCCGTGGAGGAGACGTCTGGGAGATGGTGAAGGAGAACTTCCTCTAGCCGAGGTCGCCCTCCCTCAGCAGCGGCGTGGCGTCCCGATCGCTTCGCCGCATGGCATGAGACTGGCCAAGCATTGCTGTCATGGGTCGATCGAGATTGCCGAAACCGCCGGAACCATCGGCTCTACCCATGGCAACGTATTTTGTGGTTGTCGGGGGCGCACTCGCTGTTCTTCTGCTGATAGCCGGCTGGTCTTTGCCGGAGCTGCCGGACAGATTTCCTGATCGGCCGAGCAGCATCGACGCGGCGACCATCCGGATCAAATCAGCGCGCAAATGGCCGGAGAAGGTCGTCTTTGACGCCAACCAGCCGACCATCTCGCCACCGTCGATTGAGGCGGTACCAACCCAGACATTGGTCGAGCGGCTGCCCGACGAACAGACGGATCGGACGCGCGTTGACTCGTTGACTGACTCCATAACCGAACCAGAACCGGGCGCGCGGCCGATCGTTGCCGATCATCCGCCGATGCGCGCCAGGCGTAAGCGGGCCCGGACGGCTCCACCGGCCCATGTGGCGAGAGCCAGTAATCCTAATGAACTCTACGCACTGGGTGAGGAGTGCTGTTGGTTTGAGTCGACGGACAGGCGAAGGTCGGGAGCTGGATCACATAAGCGCGTTGCCCGTCGTGACTCATGGGCAGGATGGCATTTTCCAGAGGCAAATTGAAAGTCGAAGCTGTTCTGCCAGCCTCGTCTCCTGTCTTTCCACCGAACTCACATCCAGCGTGCGCACGATTATACAAGACTGGCAGTTACGGGCAGCTATGCTCACGTCGACCACGTCGAAATGTCGGGGCGGGCTCTGGATGTTGCAAACGGAGGCACCGCAGGCAGGTAATCGGCGAAGGAGATATCTCGGGTTAGAGCCTCGGTGCATTGACGATGAAGATTCTCGCGACGCTCCCGACGAAGGGCCGAGATCTCCGGCTGGACCTGTTTCGAGGTGTGGCAAATTGGGGGATATTCCTCGACCATATCCCCAACAACGTCGTGAACTGGGTAACAACGCGGAACTACGGTTTCAGCGACGCCGCGGATCTCTTCATCTTCATTTCCGGCTACACCGTCGCCTTCGTCTTCGCACGGATGATGCTCGAACGTGGATTCATCATTGGAGCATCGAGGCTTCTGAAGCGTGTCTGGCAGATCTACGTCGCCCACGTCTTCTTGTTCGTGCTCTATCTCGCAGAAATCGGATATGTCGCGCAGAGCTATGGAAACTCAAGTTTCACCGATGACTTCAACATACGGGGCTTCCTCGCCAATCCCGCGCAGTTCCTGTTCGAAGGGCTGGTACTCCGGTTCAAGCCGGTGAACATGGATGTGCTACCGCTTTACATCGTTCTGATGGGCGTTTTCCCGCCGATACTTTGGCTGATGCTCCGCCGGCCGAATATGACCCTGGCAGCTTCGGGGGTGCTCTATTTGATGGCCAGGCATTTCGGCTGGAACGTTTCAGCCTATCCGTCGGGTGTCTGGTATTTCAATCCATTCGCATGGCAGTTTTTGTTCACGTTCGGAGCCTGGTTTGCGCTTGGTGGATCGGCACAGGCAATGCCATTCATCCGGTCGCGTACCGCGCTGGTGCTCGGCGTCAGTTATCTTCTGTTCGCCCTGGTCATGACGATGGCGGCCCGGTTTGACGGACTGCGGTCACTGATCCCGCCGGACATCTACGGCGCCTTCAATCCGAACGACAAGACCAACCTTGCGCCTTATCGTTTGCTGCATTTTGTTGTGTTCGCCTTTTTTGTCGTTCGTCTGCTGCCACGCGATTGGCCGGGGCTGGAATGGGCGATCTTTCGGCCCGCAATCAAGTGCGGTCAGCAGTCGCTCGAAGTGTTTTGCGCCGGCATATTCCTGTCCTTTGCCGCACACGTGGTTTTGGTCGAGATTTCCGGCGCGATCTGGATGCAGGTCGTGGTCAGCATTGTCGGGATATCGATGATGACCGCGCTGGCGTACTACCGGTCCTGGTCGAAGAACGCCGACAAGGCACCGAAGGCCAAGCCGGTCGTCGTAGTGGCGGGTTAAGAGCCGGGGGATCGGTTGCAGCGAGGACGCCGTCCGCTTCGCCGTCGGCATTCACTACGGCGAGGTCGTGCAGGGAGATGTCGGCAGCGAAAGAAGGCTGGAGCTCACCCTGGTCGGTACACCGTGAATATCGCGAGCCGCGTTGAAGCCTATTGCCGAATTCTCGATGCTCGGCTTCTGGTTACCGGTCAATTCGTGGAGGCGCTGCTGGCAGAGGGGAGTCAGGAACTTGCGAAAGCGTTTGTCGACGAAGGTGTCCACGTATTGCGCGGTTGCAAGGAGCCGATCCGTCTCCTTAGCGTGAGACGAGAACGAACGGCCGTCCAGAGACCGGACGACAGGATGGTTTGCGGCCGTCCGGCGGATGAAGTCGGGTGAAATGGGTGAGCGAGCCAGCGGCCTATTCGGCCCTGATGTCGCTCGGCGCCTTGTTTGTCCATCGATGGAACGCGCGACGGAAATTCGCGGCGTCGCTGAATCCGAGCGCCAAAGCGATATCGTCGTTCGAAAGCCTGGTCGTGCGGAGATATTTCAGCGCAATCTGGGCGCGGAGTTCGTCCAGCAAGCCGCGATAGGAAAGACCTTGCTGGCGAAGCTTGCGGCGCAGGGAGCGATCGTCCATGCCGAGGAGCCTGGCCGCCGCCGAGGAGGTTGGCGGCGTGGCAATATCCGCCAGCAGAAGGTCGCGAACCTTTCCGGCGATGCCGATTCGTAACGTCAGATCGTCGAGCAGGTCGTCGCATAGCGCAACGATCGATGGGTAGGTGGTCCTGTTGCCGAGACTTGCCTCCTGCTCCAGCCATGTCGATCGGAAAACAATCTTGTTCGCGGTTTTCGCGAAGCTGACGCTGCATCGTAACTCGTCGTTCGGAAAGCCGCCGTCTCCCGCGCCCGGGTAGGCGAGGCAGACTTCGTCCGGGGCGAACGCGGGACCCATGACGTCGCGCATCAGAGAGATGTGTATTCCGATCTGCATCTCGGTGACGAAGCGATACAATGCGGGATCCGTTGCGGCGTGCAGATTGGGTTCGATGGACCAGACGGCGGATCCGTTCTCTTCGCTGAAGCTGATCGCAGCCAGGGGCGCGGCGAGCATGTGGTACCGCGTCGCGAACTGCATCGTCCTGCGAAAGTCGGGACAGCACAGGATGGCAAAACCGTACATTCCGTACGTGGATATATGGATGGATGCGCCGATCCGATAGGCGAGGTAAGGATCCCTCGAGAGCCGGACGGCATTCTTGCAGGCGGTCAGCAATTGCTTGAGCGAGATCCGCGCCTTCGAGGAATACACCTCCTTCGCCGGCAGATTGACGTTCTTCAATATCTCGCTGGCCGGGTGGCCCTGGCTCAATAGCATGTCGAACAGCGCGGCAAGCTTGGTCGTTTCGTATATGCGCTCGCTCAAGCCGACGATCGCCGATTCCTTCGCGCCTTCCGGGTGCGGTGGTGAGGACGGGAAAGGGTGATGTTGCCGAGCTTTTTGCAATCGGGTCCGCCTTTGTACTGGAGCTCCGAAGGGGCGCGCTCCCGTTCACCGACCGTCCGGTAGTCTCGGCAACGATAGCAGCTTTTTGGATCGTCAAAAGCAATGCCGGGATTTGCGACGCGTCAGCCGGATGACGCGCCGCCGCAATTCGCGAAATGAGCAGCTTTATTCAAGAACGAATGCCGGAGTGGTCGTAGCCTGTCCGTTCTGGACCCCGTTGATGTCCGTTTCGGACCTTCACAAACACCGCGCGTCACGCGACGGTCGATGTCCACGTCGGGTGATGGAATCGTCGAAGGGACGACCGGCCGAGGCGATCCGCAAATCATAATTGCGGACGTCGCGAGGAGCCGAGCGAGAGGCAACGTTTCGAGGGAGGCCGCCATGGTGGGAAGGCTGATCCAGACTGCCAAATCCGCCTATCGATATCCGCTGATCCTCAAGCAGCTGTGGCATACCCCGTTGCTGCAATCGCCCGCGCAGGAGATCGTCTATCGCGATCGAAGCCGGCTGACATATCGGCAGCTCGGAGAGCGCATCGCCCGCCTCGCCTCCGCGCTGAGCAGGCTCGGTGTCGAGCCCGGCGACACGGTCGGCGTCCTCGACTGGGACAGCAACAGGTTTCTCGAGGCCTTCTTTGCGATCCCGATGATGGGGGCGGTGTTGCAGACGGTCAACGTGCGGCTCTCGCCCGAGCAGGTCGCCTATACGATCGATCATGCCGGCGCGTCCACGCTGCTCGTCAACGACGAGTTCGTCGGCTTGCTGGAAGGCCTCAGGCCGCAGCTCACGAAGGTCAAGACGCTCGTCGTGATGTCGGATCGTCCTCGCCCCGAGACCGGAAGCCTGCCGTTTGCCGGCGAGTACGAGAGCCTGCTTGCCGAAGCGTCGTCCGACTATGATTTTCCGGATTTCGACGAGGATACGCAGGCGACGACCTTCTACACCACCGGCACGACCGGCTTGCCCAAGGGGGTCTATTACAGCCATCGGCAGCTGGTGCTGCATTCGTTATGCGAGCTGGCGTTCTTCGGGATGGCGAGCCAGCAGGGCCGGTTCTCGCGCGACGACGTGTATATGCCGATCACGCCCATGTTCCATGTGCACGGCTGGGGTTTTCCCTGGGCTGCGACGCTTGCCGGTGTCAAACAGGTCTATCCCGGGCGCTATGACCCGGCGATGCTCGTCAAGCTGATCAAGAGCGAGGGCGTCACGTTCACCCACGGCGTCCCGACGATCCTGCAAATGCTGCTGAACGCCGCTGCGGCAGCGAAGACGGACCTTGCGGGTCTGAAGATGGTGATCGGCGGCTCGGCGCTGCCGAAGACGCTGGCGAAGCAGGCGCTCGCCGCGGGCATCGACATATTTGCCGGTTACGGCATGTCCGAGACCGGCCCGATCGCCGCGGTGGCCCACGTCATGTCGCGCGACCTCAGCGGCGATCACGACCGGGAGGTGGAATTCCGGACCAAGGCGGGCATGGCGGCCCCGCTGGTCGATCTGCGCATCGTCGACGAGGACATGAACGATGTCCCCCATGACGGCAAGTCGTCCGGAGAGATCGTGTTGCGCTCCCCCTGGCTGACGCAGGGCTACTACAACAATCCCGAGGGCTCGGAGGAGCTCTGGGCCGGCGGCTATCTGCACACCAACGACATCGCGGTGGTGAGCCCGGGCGGCTACGTCCATATCACCGACCGCCTCAAGGACGTCATCAAGACCGGCGGTGAGTGGGTGTCCTCGTTGCAGATCGAGGACCTGATCACGCAATGCCCGGGTGTGGAGGAGGCGGCGGTCATCGGCGTCAAGGATGACCGGTGGGGCGAGCGTCCACTTGCACTCGTGGTCAAGGAACCGGCGGAGACAAACGGTGTCACCGATACGATCGTGAAAAGTCATCTCAAGACGTTCGCCGACAAGGGCGTCATCTCGCGATACGGAATTCCCGAGAAGATCATCTTCATCGACAGCATCCCCAAGACCAGCGTCGGCAAGATCAACAAGAAGGAGCTGCGCAAGCGCTACGGCGACGTGTAGCCGTTCGACCCCGGTCGGAGAAAAGCATCAAAGGAGGAAAACGTGAGCAAGCTCACCCTTGCCGGTCTGAGCGAACGAATTGGAGAGGAGCTTGGCCTGTCCGAATGGGCCACGATCGACCAGGCGCGCATCGACGCGTTCGCCTCCTGCACCGGCGACCATCAGTGGATTCACGTCGATGTCGAACGGGCGCGCCGTGAAAGTCCCTTCCGCAGTCCGGTCGCGCACGGCTATCTGGCGCTGGCGATGGTGGCTCCGCTGTCGATGCAGGTCGGTGTCATCCCAGGCGATGCGGCGGCCGGTCTGAACTACGGCATCGACAAGGTGCGCTTCCTCGCGCCGGTGCCGGCGGGCGCGCGGGTCAGGCTTCGTGTCGTTCTTGCCGGCGTCGAGCCGAAGGAGCGTGGGCAGGTGGTCATGAAAACCCGGAACACGTTGGAGGTGGAGGGGTCGGAAAAGCCCGCCCTGATCGCCGAGACCCTGGCGCTGCTGATTCCCGCAACGGAAGCGAGACAGTCATGAGCACGGAAGACCCCGGCCCGACATTGTCGCGCGCAGAATTATCCGAGGAGGCATCCAAAAATACGCTGGCGCTCAATCCCCTCGTCGCCATCCAGGGCCAGGATCTGCTCGACAGTGCCGGTATCTTGTTCAAGGCGGTCATCAACGAGCCGAAGGTCGCAACCGAACAGTGGCTCGCCTTCGTCGGCGAGTTAGGCTCCATCGTCGCCGGAAAGTCCGAGCGCGCGCCGAAGCCCGGGGACAAGCGGTTCTCGGATCCGACATGGAAGGAGAGCTCGTTGCACCGCGGCCTGCTCAAGGCCTATCTGGCGTGGGGCGAGGCCGTCAATGGCCTCGTCGACAAGACCAGCCTCAGCAACATCGACAAGGCGCGCGCGCACCTGATCACCGAGATCCTGATCGATGCGGTGGCGCCGACCAACGCGATGGTCACCAATCCCGCGGCGGTCCGCAAGTTCGTCGACAGCGGTGGGCAGAGCCTGTGGCGTGGATTGAAGAACTATCTTGACGACCTCACCCGCAATCGCGGCATGCCGTCGATGGTGGATACCAGCGCATTCAGGGTCGGCGAGAATCTCGCAGTCACGCCGGGCGCGGTCGTGCTGCGTAACGAGCTGCTCGAGCTGATCCAGTATACGCCGACGACGCCAAAAGTCTGGAGACGGCCGCTGCTCATCACGCCGCCGCAGATCAACAAGTACTACGCGCTCGATCTCTCGCCCGACAAGAGCATGGTTCGTTTTCTGCTCGAGAGCGGTATTCAGGTGTTTTGCGTGAGCTGGCGCAATCCGACCGCTGCCGATCGCGACGTTGGCCTCGAGAGCTACGTTGCCGCGCTCGACGAAGCCGTCGACGCCGCGCGCGAAGTCACTGGCAGCGACGACATCTCGATGATGGGATCCTGCTCCGGCGGCATCACATCGACGGCGTATTTCGCAACCCTCGGCAGCGCGAAGATCAGGAACATGGTGCTGGCGGTCTGCCTGCTCGATCCGAACACCGCCGACGAGAGCGCGTTCGGCTGCCTCATGACGCCGGAAACGATGAGGGCCGCCAAGGAAACATCGCGGCTCCGCGGTCTGGTCGATGGTCACGAACTGGCGCGGATGTTCGCCTGGATGAGGCCGAACGATTTGATCTGGAACTACTGGGTCAACAACTATCTGCTCGGCAATCAACCGCCGGCCTTCGACATCCTGTACTGGAACGCCGATACGACCCGGCTGCCGGCGCGCCTGCACGGCGACTACCTCGATCTCTACTTCACCAATCCGTTCGTCAACGCCGGAAAGCTCGCGCTGAACGACAGGATGATCGACATGAGCAAAGTCAAGGCCGACTGCTACGTCGTTGCCGGCGTGACCGACCACATCACGCCCTGGAAGGGCGTGCACAGGACGGCGCAGATCATGGGTGCAGGTACCACCTTCGTGCTGTCGAACAGCGGTCACCTCCAAAGCCTCCTCAATCCGCCGACCAATCCGAAGGCGTCGTTCATGATCGGTCCCGTCAATTCGGCAGGCCCGGACGCGTTCCTGGCCGCCTCCGAAAAGCGGAAGGGAAGCTGGTGGCTCGACTGGCGAGACTGGCTTCACAGGCGATCGGGTGAGGAAGTGGGTGCACCGGCGTCGTTCGGTAGCCAACGCCATCCCGTCCTTGCTCCAGCTCCGGGGACATACGTCTTTGAGTGACATCGCCACGAGTGCCCGCCCGTCTGCACAGATCGCGACCGGGAAGCCGGGCGAGATCACGGTGCAGCAAATCGCAATCGACGGGCAGTCGCTCCGGGTCGCCATCAGGCATGGCCGCGAGCGACAACCGCCCCTGCTGCTGTTCAACGGGATCGGCGCCAACTGGGAGCTGGCCAAGCCGCTCCTCGAGGCGCTCACGCGCACGACCGCGATCATCTTCGATGTGCCGGGGGTCGGGGCATCGCCTCGACCGCTTTTCCCATATCGTCCCTCGACGTTGGCACGGCTGGCCGCCAGTCTCCTTGCCGAGCTTGGCTACGCCGAGGTCGACGTTGCCGGCGTGTCCTGGGGAGGCGGCATCGCGCAGCAATTCGCGCACCAATATCCGACGCTGTGCCGGCGGCTGGTGCTGGCTGCGACGGCGCCCGGCTTCACCATGGTGCCGGCGAGCCCCGCCGTGTTGTGGAAAATGGCAACGCCGCGCCGTTATACCGACAAGGACTATATGAACAGGATCGCGGCGGACATCTATGGCGGTGCCTTTCGCCAGGATCCGTCATTGATCGGCCGGCATGCGGCGGGGATGCATGGCGCGCGCAATCTCGGCTATCTGTACCAACTTCTCGCGATGGCCGGCTGGACCAGCCTGCCATGGCTATGGTCTCTACCACAGCCGACGCTCGTGCTGATGGGTAACGACGATCCGCTGGTCCCCCCGATCAACGGTCATATTCTGGCGAGCCTGATCCCGAACGCCGAGCTCCGCATGATCGATGACGGACATCTGTTCATGGTGACCCGGCCGGCGGAGACCGCCGCGTTGATCGAGGATTTTCTGGTGATCGCAGATATCGTTCCGGCATCGGAAGATGGGCGTCATCACACCAAGGCAGAGCAACAAGGGAGGACATCATGACGGATACAGCCTCGTACATCGACATGCTGAGGAAGTTCGGCAGCGACCTCGGTTTGCCGAAGCTGAACGTGGATGAGCTGCTTCAGGCCCAGAAGAAGAGTATCGACGCGCTCGGCCAAAGCGCAAAGGTGGCGGCGCAGGGCGCCCAGTCGGTCGCGCAGAAGCAGCGCGAGGTGTTGGAGGCTGGCCTCAGAGAAGCCGAGACACTCGCGCGCGAGTACAAACCGCTTGGCCAGATGCAGGAGAACATCGCGTTGCAGACCGAATTCGCGCGAAAAGTCTTCGAGATCACGGTCGAGGGAGCGCGCGAGAGCGCGTCGACCGCGAGGCAATCGACCACGGATGCGGTGAAGATCATCCAGGACCGCGTGAAGGAGAGTCTGGAGGAGATCCGCGCCAACGTTCGTCCGGGCAAATCGACCTGACGTTATCGTTCACGCACCAGGGAGAGGATCATGGCGAACCCGCAGGCGACAGGAGCGAGAAAGCCTGATTACGCGCCGCCGCCGATCGACGGCGACTTCTATCGGATTGCGAAGGTGATGAACGAGAGCGAGCGTGCGTTGCTCCGGCGCGTCCGCGAGTTCACCGAAGGCGTGGTCGCGCCCGTGATCGAGGAGTATTGGGGGCGGGACGAATTCCCGTTCGCAATCGTTCCGAAGATGGCCGAAATCGGCATCGGAGGTGTCGGCTATCAGGGCCATGGCGCGGCAGGCGGAAGCTGGTTGTTGAATGGCCTCGTCGCGATGGAGCTGGCTCGGGTCGATGCGTCGATTGCGACGTTCTGGGGCGTGCACACGGGGCTCTCGGCGGGCTCGATCTACCTGTGTGGCGACGAGGCGCAGAAGCAACGCTGGCTGCCGCCCATGATGCGTTTCGAGAGGATCGGCTCGTTCGGCCTGACCGAGCCGCTGGTCGGCTCCGCGACATCGGGTGGGATGACGACGACTTGCCGGCGCGAGGGCGAAATCTGGATCCTCAATGGCCAGAAGAAGTGGATCGGCAACGCTACCTTCGCCGACATAAATGTGATCTGGGCGCGCGAGGAGGACACGAACCAGGTCAAGGGCTTCGTCGTCGGGAGGGACAATCCCGGATTCGCAGTCGAGAAGATCAGGACCAAGATGGCGCTTCGCGTCGTGCAGAACGGGCTGATCACCCTGAAGGATTGTCGCGTGCCGGAGGCGGATCGCCTGCAGAACGCAAACTCGTTCAAGGACACCGCCAAGGTGCTGAGGATGACGCGCACCGGCGTGGCGTGGTTCGCCGTGGGCTGCCAGATGGGCGCCTATGAGCACGCGCTGCGCTACGCGACCGAGCGAATGCAGTTCGGCAGGCCGATCGGCGGCTTCCAGCTCGTCCAGGATCTCCTGGTGCGCATGCTCGGCAACGTCACGTCGACCCAGACCATGATGCTGCGTCTTGCCCAGCTCCAGGACGAAGGCGTGATGCGCGACGAGCATGCCTCGCTGGCGAAGGCCTTCTGTACCGTCAAGTGCCGCGAGACGGTCGGCTATGCGCGCGAGCTGCTTGGCGGCAACGGCATCCTGCTCGAAAACCATATCGGGCGGTTCGTCGCCGATGCCGAGGCGATCTACTCCTATGAAGGCACCAGGGAGATGAACACGTTGATCGTCGGCAAGGCGATCACCGGTTTGAGTGCCTTCGTCTGATGAGATACGTACGAATTTTCAAGTGACGGCACGACAAAGTCCTCAACGGTAAAACGGGGAAGCGGCATGAACGGCGCTGAAAGTCTCTTGCGGACGCTCGTCGGATCGGGTGTCGAGGTCTGCTTCGGCAATCCCGGCACGTCGGAAATGCATTTTGTGGCTGCCCTCGACAGGGTGGAGGGTATGCGGACCGTGCTCGGCCTGTTCGAAGGTGTGGTGACCGGCATGGCCGACGGCTACGGTCGCATGGCGGAGAAGCCGGCCGCGACGCTGCTGCATCTCGGACCTGGACTCGCGAACGGGCTCGCCAATCTTCATAACGCGCGCCGCGCGGCGACGCCGATCGTCAATATCGTCGGTGACCACGCCACCTATCACGCGCAGTACGACGCGCCGCTCGCTTCCGATGTCCGCGGCTTTGCGCGGCCGGTCTCCGGCTGGGTGCATTCGTCGGTGAGCGCCAGAACCGTTGCCGCAGACGGCGCGCGGGCCGTGCAGGCCGCCCTGCAATATCCGGGTCAGATTGCGACGTTGATCTTGCCTGCCGACACGGCCTGGCTCGAGGCCGACCACCCGGCACCCGCGCTGCCGAAGCCTCTGCCAGCGACGGCGTCTGCCGAAGCGATCGACCAGGCCGCCGTTGCACTCAAATCGGGCCGCAAGACCATGCTGCTGATCCGCGGAGCTGCGCTCAAGGAAAGTGGGCTCAATGCGGCAGGACGCATCGCCGCGACTTCAGGCGCGCGGATCGCCTGCGACACCTTTGCGCCACGCTGCCAGCGTGGCGCCGGGCGCGTGAAAGTGGAGCGTGTTCCCTATTTCGCCGAGCAAATCGTCGAGTTCATGAAGGGAACGCAGCAACTGATCCTGGTTGGCGCGAATCCTCCGGTGAGCTTCTTCGCCTATCCGAACAAGCCGTCCTGGTGCACGCCCGACGACTGCAAGATCTTGCATCTCGCCCACGTCCACGAGGATGGCACGGCGGCGCTGGAAGCTCTCGCTGACGCCGTGAAGGCAGCGAGGGACCCAGCGCATATCGGTTCGCCAGGCAAGCCTGATATCCCTGCCGGACCGCTCAATCCGCAGACCGCCGGACAGATCATTGCACATTTCCTTCCTGACGGGGCCATCATCTCAGACGAAGGCGCAACGGCAGGCGGTGGCATGCATCGATTTGCAGCCAATATCGCGCCGCACGACCATCTTGCGTTGACCGGAGGCGCGATCGGGCAGGGTATCCCCCTCGCCACGGGCGCCGCGGTTGCCTGTCCGGACAGGAAGGTCGTCTGTCTCCATGGCGACGGCGGAGCGATGTATACGCCGCAGGCGTTGTGGACGCAGGTGCGGGAATCGCTCGACGTCACCACGGTGATCTTTGCCAATCGCTCCTATGCGATTCTCAACATCGAGCTCGCGCGGGTGGGTGCCGGAGAAGCCGGGCCCAAGGCGTTTTCGATGCTGGATCTGCATAATCCGGAGCTCGATTGGGTCAAGCTCGCCTCCGGCATGGGCGTGGAGGCGAGCCGGGCGACTTCGGTTGAGGGGTTTGCGAGCCAATTCGCCAGCGCGATGAGTAATCGCGGTCCCCGCCTGATCGAGGTCGTGCTTTAGTTTCCTGGAACGCGACGCGTCCTCATGAGAGCGCGCGTTCGTCGATCCAGTCGACATAGAGCCGGCGCTCCGCAAACAGCCAGGTGCCGTCCAGCTTCACGAACGTATCGAGGTAGCGGAGCGAGGCGACCATCAGGCGGCGTTGTCCGTCGTTGCCGACCGTGACGTGATGCGCCAGGCAATAGGTTTCGCCCGTGCCATGCTCGCTCGTCAGCGAGAGCAGCGTGCTCTGTCCGAGGAAGTGGGTCGTGGCATCGTATTTGTTCAGCTCCGCGAAGACCGGAGCAAGTGCCGCACGGGAGTGCAGCTCCTGTGACGGCGTTGGATCCTTGGCATTCATGTAAACGATGAACTGGGTGTCCTCGGTGAAGAGGGACATCTGGCCCATTGCATCGCGACGGTCGGCGCAGTGTGCGTAGGCTTCGACCAGCTCGCGTATTGCGAGGCGATCCGCGGCTTCGCCGGGGGAGATGGCAAATTGCTTGCTCATGGGCAGATCTCCGCTTGAGTAGGAGCGACCAAGTCTCGCCGGTCAAGCTGACGCATTTGCGGGACTGGTCTTGAACAAAACTGCTCTGGCCGAAGGGATTTCGAAGAATCTGCTCTCAGAGGCGGGCTTGGCGCGACCATCGCAAACAGTCGCGGCCCGGAGTCGCTACGAGGATTGGTCGCGGAACTTGGTCCGTCGATCAAGGCCGGTACCGCCAGGGAGGCTGCCAGCGCCGACATCGTTCTGACGGCCGTACGCTGGGTCGATCTCGAAAGGGCGTCACAGGGGCTTCCCGTTTGCAACGGCCGCATCGTCATCGATGCCACCAATCCCGTTGAGTTCATCGAACGGGTCGGTCATTTTCCGGTCGACCTCGGCGTACTCAATGTGGGTGAGCCTCTGGCCTCGCTGCCGTTCGGTTCGCTTGCGGCGAGCAACCTTGTCAAAATCTGACGTTCGATCTTCAGTCGCGTAGGTCGGTCTTGCCTCCGAGGGATTGTGTCGCGCGGGAGGCGCTGGCGAGCAGCGCCTTCACGTGATCGCTCGAGGGCTCGACTTTCATGGAGGCGCGCGTGCCGGCGAGGCTGAGCGTGAAGCGAACATCGCCGTTCCAGTCCACGATCGGCGCGGCGATCGAAACATAGCCATCGAGGTCGGACCGGGTGATGGTGGTGTAGCCCCTTCGCTTGAGCTCCCGCACGGCATCTTCTCGGAATTTGCCGATATCGGGCTTGCCACCGAACATCGCGCCCCACTCCTGCTCGATCAGATGTGTCGTCACGCCCGCCGGCAGCCGGGCCGCATAGATCTTCCCCGCCGCAGAACCGAGCATCGGGATCAGCCCGGTGCGAAATTCGAACGCGCCGCGCTGATCGCCGTCCTGCTTGAACAGGCTGAGTGGGCCGTCATCGGTCCAGGTGGTGACGGCCGCGCTGCGCCTGGTCATGTCGCGCAGATTGGTGACCTCGCGGCGGACGATCTCGAAACCGTCGATCTGCTGGATCGCGCTGACGCCGAGCGAGAGCGCCGCAGGTCCGAGGCGATAGTGGCCAGGCTTCTCGTCCGCGGCGGCAAGCCCGATCCTGACGAGGCTCACGAGATAGTTATTCGCGGCGCTCGTCGTGAGATCGGCCAGAGGCGCGATGTCCTTGAGAGCCATTGCCTGCTGGCTCGTCTGCATAACGCTCAGAATCCGAAAGGCAATTTCCACCGACTGAATGCCTCGGCGCGGCTTCTTCTCCAGCATCTGCTTCCTTCGACTGGTTCAGCGATTGGAATCGAGATTGACACAAATGAAAGTCGAGAGCAGTATACAACAATACAACATATATACAACAGTGTTGAATATAGGAAAAGGAGGAAAAGATGCCTTTCGGGGCCGTCCGCAGCATCTACACGGTCGTCAATGACATGGACCGCATGCAGGCCTTCTACGCAGAGGCGCTGGAGTTGCCGCGGGCATTTCGCGATCACGACAACTGGTGCCAGTTCAAGGCCGGGCCGGTCGTGTTCGCCCTGAGCTCGGCTGCCGAGGCGGCCAAGGACGCGCGCGGCAGCGTGATCGTGTTCGACGCAACCGATGTGGGGCCGGTCGCGGCGCGGATCGAACGGTTTGGCGGACGGCATCTCGCAAGCCGCGACATGGGCGCGCACGGCAGCGTCGCCACCTTCGCCGATCCCGAGGGCAATCTGTTTCAGCTTCACGTCCGGCCGGGCCGCTCGGTCTGACCCGGCTGCGCATATCGAATCCAACGAGGAGACTCATCATGAAATTCGGCGTCTTCGATCAGAATGACCGTTCGGGCCTACCGCTGGCGGAGCAGTACGAGAACCGTCTTGCGCTCGCCGAGCTCTACGACCGTCTCGGCTTCCATTGCTTCCATATGAGCGAGCATCACGGCACGCCGCTGAGCATGACGCCGTCGCCCAGCGTGTGGATGGCTGCCCTGTCGCAGCGGACCAAGAAGTTGAGGCTATGCCCGCTCGTCTATCTGTTGCCGACCTACAATCCCGCGCGCCTTTACGAAGAGATCTGCATGCTCGATCATCTGAGTGGCGGGCGGTTCGAGTTCGGGATTGGGCGCGGTGCTTCGCCGCATGAACTCGACGCGCTCGGCATCGACTCCACGAAGGCCGCGAAGATGTATGCGGAGGCCTTCGATGCGATCCAGCGCTGCATCACGCAGGATTCCGTCACGACGACGGGCGAGTTCTGGAACCTCAACGACTATGCGGTGGAGATGAAGCCGCTTCAGCGGCCGCGTCCGCCGATGTGGTACGCGGTCGGCTCGCCGGACTCCGTGGTCTGGCCGGCACACAACGGTTTGAACGTGGTCTGCGGCGGGCAGGTATCGCGCGTGCGCGCGATTTCGGATCGCTACCGCAAGGAGATGGCTGCGGCCGGTCTCCGGGGCAACGGCTCGCCGCTGATTGGCGTCAATCGCTACATCATCGTCGGCGAGACCGATCGCGAA
Organism: Bradyrhizobium commune; assembly: GCF_015624505.1. Lineage (NCBI taxonomy): Bacteria > Pseudomonadati > Pseudomonadota > Alphaproteobacteria > Hyphomicrobiales > Nitrobacteraceae > Bradyrhizobium > Bradyrhizobium commune. The sequence goes on from NZ_CP061379.1 coordinate 2,139,209, forward strand.
GCGCAGGAACTGGGACGAAAGGCCTGGCCGTCGTTCTACGACAACTTCATCAAGCTCTGGCGCAAGCACGGGACGCAACCGGTCAACGCGAAGCTGCCGCCGTCATTCGACCAACTCGTCGAATCCGGACATGCGATTGCCGGCTCGGCCCGAACGGTGACGCAAGTTCTGTCGGACCAGGTCGCGCTTGGCGGACTGAACTACGTGATCGGAAGCTTCATGTTCGGGACCATGCCGCACGCGGAAGCCGCTGCCTCGATCCTCCGCTTTGCCGAGCATGTCATGCCGGCCGTGGAAGCGGCGGAAGCGGTTGCCGCATGAACGCAAGGAGATGAAAAATGCCGGATGCTCCTCTGTTCGACAGCCGCGATCTGCGGCGCGTGCTCGGAACCTTCGTGACGGGGGTGACGGTCGTCACCACCAGCGACGACGAAGGTCAATTTCACGGCGTGACCGCTAATTCGTTCAGCTCGGTATCGCTCGACCCTCCGCTGGTTCTCTGGAGCCAGGCGGTGAAGAGCCATAGTCATTCGGCATTCTTCAAGGCTGAACGCTTCGCGGTGAATATCCTGGCCGAGGACCAGATCGAGCTGTCCAAACGATTCGCGAAATCCTCGCATGAGAAGTTCGCGGGCATCGATGTCGATATCGGCGCTGGCGGCGTACCGCTGCTCCGCGACTGCAGTGCCCGGCTCGAGTGTCGGGTCGTGTCGCGCGTGCCGGGCGGCGACCACACGATCTATGTCGGCGAGGTGCTCGCGATCGATCAAGCCGAGCGGAAGCCGCTCGTCTTCGGCAATGGTCGATATCTGCTGGCGGATCCCCACGACATGGCCGACGGCGCGTCGTCGCCCGATCGCAGAAACGCTCAGCTCACGGCGATGCGGCTCGGCACACGTGCGATCGAGCGCCTGGTCAGACGGTTCGACGAGACGATGGCGCTTGCCGTCTGGGGCGCCCATGGTCCGACGATCACCCATTGGGAGCCGGCATCCGCTCCGGTGAGCGAAGCGCTTCCCCTGGGGTTGATCCTCCCGGTCGCATCGACGGCGACCGGTCTAGCCTTTGCTGCACATCTTTCTCCTGAAGCTATCGCCCAGACGACTTTGCCAGATCAAGATGCGGGGGCCAGAGAGGGCGATTGGAACGAACGCCTCGCAGAGGTGCGGCGGCAAGGGCTCGCGAGACAAGGGCTGGAGACCTTCTATCGTAGCGAGACGCTGATCAACGCGCTCAGCGCGCCCGTGCTCGATGCGGATGGCCGGGCGGTGCTGGCCCTGACCGCGGTGGGCGAGGCGAGCCGGTTTCGCGCCGATCTCGACGGAGAGTTCGCTCGCGCCTTGCGCGAGACGGCAAAAGACCTGTCGCAACGGCTTGGCTATGAAGCCGGGAATTCTCGCGAGCCGGCCCGACGCCTCGCGCTTGCGGTCGGAGCTTGAGCGATGGCCGAATTGTCCCCGCTCGATACCGAGCTGCTTGCGCAGGATTTGCCCGCGCTCGCCCGGGCCGACGTTGTGTCGTCGGTCTTCTCCGGGCAGCGGGGCCAGATGGAATATCGTTCCGCTGGAAATCCGAGCAATCCTGCGGTGCTGATGCTTCATGGGCTGGGCTCCAGTTCGGCAGGATACCGCGCCCAATTCGCCGGGTTGTCGCGTGATTTTCACGTCATCGCCTGGAACGCGCCCGGCTTTGGCCGCAGCTCGCCGATCCCGGGGCAGGACGCTGATATCGATGGCTATACAAACGCGCTGGAAGGTTTACTGCGTGCGCTCGGCGTGCGACGGCTGGCGGCTCTGGTTGGCAGCTCCTGGGGGAGCGTCGTGGCGCTGGCCTTTGCGCGACGATATCCCTCGCTGATCGGCAGCCTTGTTCTTTCGGCGCCCAACGCTGCCAGAGGTCACATCACCGGTGAGGCCCGCGATGCCGAGCTGAATGCGTGGCTTCGTATGGCGGATGTCGACATCCTGGTGTCGCGCGCGGCGATCGCGAACAGGCTCGTCGCCCCCCACACGCCGGCTCAGGTCAGGCAGCATGTCGAATGCTTGCGCGATGGGATGACGACCGATGGCTGGCGTCAGGCGATCCGCTCGCTGTTCACGGTCTACACACCCGACATCATCGCAGCGGTTAAGTCCCCGATCGCCATCCTCTCCGGCACCCTCGACCAGGTCGCGCCATATCGAGATCACGCCGGGCGGCTCCTTGCCGCGGCGCCGTCGGCTATGGCGCATTCGTTCGAGGATTGCGGTCACATTCTCAAGCTCGAAGCTCCCTCGAAATTCAACGCGGTCGTTCGCGAGATGGCCGCTCAAGCGTGAAGGGAAGCGGGCGCAGTTGCGCCGGGAGGAAGGAAACGCATGGTAGCCGAACAGGAAGTCGAGCGGCCCAATCGAGGGCATTGGTGGTTGGCGGCTGTCCTTTGTCTCGTGAATGCCGTTGCGTTCATCGATCGCGCGGCACTGCCGTTGCTGGTGCAGCCGATCAAGCGCGACCTCCAGATATCCGACACGCTGATGAGCTTCCTGATCGGGGCTGCCTTTATCATTACCTACTCCGTCGGAGGCTGGTTCGTCGGCATCCTTGTCGATCGTTTCCCGCGACGACGGATCCTGGCTATGGGTATCGCTGTGTGGGGCATATCGACGATGTTCTGCGGCTCCGTCACGACTTACGCAGGTCTCTTTCTTGGCCGCTGCGGCGTCGGTGCCGGCGAAGCAACCTGCGGACCTTCGAGCATGTCGCTCGTCAGGGATGCATTCCATCCCCGCTTTCGGGGGCGCGCGGTTGCGATCTGGGCGATGGGGGCGAGCGTCGGCGGCGGGTTGGCGCTGCTAGGCGGCGGAGCGATCCTTCACTTCGTGGGAGAGAGCGGAAGCTACGTTCTTCCCTTGCTGGGAGTCTCGGTTCGCTCATGGCAGCTCGTTCTGATCGCGTGCGGGGCGATCGCGCTCCCGGTCGCCTTGCTCGTCTACACGTTCAAGGAGCCGGCGCGACGGTCGGTTAGCACGGATAAACCCATCGCGCTCAAGGACGCCTTCGAAGCTGTTCGTGATCGATGGCTTGTCTTCGTTCCGCTGTTTCTGGCGAACGCCGCAACGATCATGTTGTCGGTCGGATACTCGTCCTGGATACCGGCCTTTCTCGGGCGGGTATGGAAGATCCCGGCCGGCGAGATCGGCCTGACCTATGGTCTCATCGTCCTGTTTCTCAGCACCGCCAGCCAGTTCATCGCCGGCTTTCTCGTCGACGCGGTCTATCGGAGGTACGGGTTGCCGGCGGTCCCGGCCCTCGGCGTTGCGATCTCCGCGCTGATCTTCCTTCCAGCGGTCTTTGTTCCGGCCGCAGGTTCCATCGTCTCGGTCTGGATGCTGCTCGCCGTCTTCAATCTGCTGGCCGCGAGCCTCTTCACCATCGGAACATCGACGATCGTGCATTTGTCGTCCGGAGCCGCGATCGGAAAGATCACGGCAGTCCATTTCGCCTGGGTCGGCATTACCGGAACGGCGATCGCGCCGACACTGGTGGCCGTCGTCGCCGAGCAACTTTTCCAGGGAGTTCTGGGATCGGCTCTCTCGACTGTCGGCGGAGCGCTGGCGGCGCTCGGCGGGCTGTGTCTCCTCGTCGTGTACTGGCAACTGCGACCGGGCGATACCGTTTCGTCGCTGGCGCGAGACGGCCTAGGGAATTCATCTTTGCTCGACAAACCCATCCCAGGAGGTTGACATGCAAGTGATCAAATTCGAACAGACGGACGCCGTCGGCCACATCGTGCTGGCCAATCCACCGAAGAATCTCATCGCCTCGGCCTTCTCGAACGACCTCAAGCAGGCTGTTCATGAAGCCAGCGAAAGCGACATTCGGGTGCTGTTGGTCCGCGCGGAAGGCCCCAATTTCAGCCAGGGCGGCGACGTGCTCGACTTCCTGGAGAAGAACACCAATCAATTCCGCACCTTCATCGCCGAATGCAATCGTTCGTTCCGTGCGATCGAGGCCTTGCAGGTCCCGACCGTCGCGGCGGTTCGAGGCGCGGCATATGGCGGCGCCTTTGAGCTTGCTCTGGCTTGCGACTTCATCGTTGTGGCGGACGACGCCGTCTTTCGCTGCATCGAGGCATCGGTGGGATCCGCGCCGGTCGCCGGTGCAGTGCAACGATTGGCGGAGCGCATCGGCCGTTCGCGCGCGGCACGCTATGCCATGCTGTGCGAGCCGATGTCGGGCGTCACTGCCGGCCAATTGGGTATCGCGACATCGGTCGTGCCCGCGGAGGAAGTCGAGGCGGTGGCGTTGAAATTCGCGCAGGACCTGTCGACGGGCCCCACGCGATCCTATGCGGCGATACGAACCCTGTTGAAGGCGTGGTCGGGCGGCGGCGTTCCGTCCGCCGATGCGGTGATCCTGGACGTCACGATGGCGCTTCACAACTCGGAGGATGCGCGACGCGGCCGCACGTCTCGCGCGGAGGCCATCAAGGAGGGGATCGAGCCGCCGAAGGTCGTCTTCACCGGCCGGTGAGGATGATCGAGAGGCGCGGAATCCTCCTCATCTGCCCGAGCAGTTCGGATCGCGAGGAAGGACTGGCGAGTAACGGTGCGCGACTTCAACGATCTCCGGTTCTTTGCCGCGGTGGTCCTCAAACGCGACCAATCGCCGCGTCGACCTGATTCACGAAGCGTCGATGTCGCGATCCGCGTGCGGGAACGTCTCGATACCGATGCGGACATGCAAGTGAAATGGATCGGCGTCAGCCGGCGGATCCTTGTTGCGAGCCCGAGCCTGCTGGCAAAGGTGGGCGCAGCCAGAGAAGGACGCACGAACGTCCCGCATTGCGCGGCATAGCGTGTCGCGCGAGTGCCTACTGGCATTCACTGTCCTGCAGAATGCGTCGTCCCACGACCGGCTCCGGAGACGGCGAATATTATACTTTACGATCGTAAAGGTAAGTGGCATAATCCGTCTGGTCGGGATCGAGCGCTTGGTTCTCCATCCGCCGACAGCGTCAAACGTCGACCGAAAGTGTCGCGAAAAGCCGGGGTGAAACGATGGTCGAGGAACGGGACATCAGCGTTGCCATGAGAGACGGCACTCGGCTCGCCGTCGACGTGTATCGTCCGGACGTATCGGGCAAATACCCGGTGCTGTACGCGTCAGCACTGCACAACAAGGATATCCAGGGGCCCGACATCGCGGACATCTTGCCGCCGCAGCCGGCTCATGCGCCGCTGTGGTTCGGACCGATCGAGGCGGGCGACACACGGCGTTTCATCGCCAATGGCTATGTGCATGTGATCGGGCAGCCGAGAGGATCGGCCAAGTCGGAAGGCCATTACGGCCACGAAGACACCGACCATTACGATACGATCGAATGGATCACGCAGCAGCCTTGGTCGAACGGCAAGGTGGGCATGGTCGGCATTTCCGGCTACGCCGGCGAGCAATGGCGCGCCGCCGCGCAGGGGCATCCCGCACTAAAAGCCATCTTCCCTTACGACGCATGCAGCGCCTACGGCGGCATGTTCGGCTTCCGCGACTTCAATCCCGGCGGCGTGCTGCACACCTTCCCGTATCTGCTTGACGTGTTCAGCACCGTTCATGAATCGCGGGACCGGCCCGCGGAGCTTCCTGCCGCGGAGGAAGAGCTGTGGCGCCGCGCGATGCGGAATCCGGACTTCAAGCAGTACATCAATCTCTACAACATCCTGACCCAGAAGGGGCAGCGGACCTTCATCATGTATCTCATGATGACGCATCCCTGGGAGCTCGACGGAACCGTCGAGCGCGCGGAGGAGATATTCAAGAAGATCAAAATCCCGTTCTACACCGGCTCAGGCGCCTACGCTTACACCTACAAGCTCCACTGGCTCGGCGCGCAGCACTATTTCCGGAACGTCGATGCGCCGAAGAAGCTGCTGTTCACCGGACCGGCGCATCTCGAGCGACCATTCCATCAATATCACGACGAGATCATTCGCTGGTACGACCATTGGCTGAAGGGGCAGGATACCGGCATCATGAACGACCCGCCGGTGCGCTACTGGCTGATGGGCGCCAATGAGTGGCGAACCGGTGCGGATTGGCCGCTGCCGGAGACCCAGTGGACGAAATACTATCTCTCCCACTGGGAAGGCCTCTCGACTGAGCCGCCGCGACCGGCCATCGAGCTTGGCGCAGCAGCACGCGAGCCGGATGTCTTCACGCAGATGCCGGTCACGCGGACGACGAAGGTCGAGCGGCTGCGTTACATGACAGAGCCTTTGCCGCATGACGTCACGGTGGCCGGCCCGATCACGCTCACGCTCCACGCAGCGATCGATCAGGAGGACACCAATTGGATCGTCGTTCTCAAGGACGTCGGCCCCGACGTTTCCGTTCGCACCGCCCGCGAAGGCGAGCGCGACGTTCCCTCGACCTTGCCCGAACGGGAGCTGACGCGAGGCTGGCTGAAGGCCTCCTACCGGGCACTCGATGAGAAGCGTTCAAAGCCCTGGGAGCCGTTCCACAAGCTCACGCGCGAGGCGATCTCTCCCGTGAAGCCGGGCGAAGCGGTCGAGTACCAGATCCAGATTCTCGCCACCGCGAACCAGTTCAAGGCCGGACACCGGATTTGCCTCGACATCGCGTCCATGGATGTTCCGACCGGCACGGGGGCGATGACCAATGTCGAATACATCCCGTACCACGTTTGCAGCAGCAAGGCCGTGACCCACAGGATCTACCGGGACGCGGAGCGGCCCTCGCATTTGCTGCTGCCCATCATTCCACAGTCGAACGATCGCCGTACGGTATGACCGTCGGCGTACAGGAGGAAGCTTGCCATGACGATCCGATTTGAACGCGACGGCGCCGTCGGCAGCATCGTGCTCGCCAACCCACCCTTCAACCGTCTTGACCTGCGCTTTACCGAGGCCCTGCGGATCGCAGTGCACCAGGCCGGCATCAGCGACATCCGCGCGCTCGTCATCCGTGCAGAGGGACCACACTTCTCCTTCGGCGGCGAGGTGCGCGAATGGCCGGGCAAAGACGTCAACTGGTTCAGGACGTTTGTGGCCGAGGTCAACGTCTCCTACCGCGCCATCGAAATGCTGAAGATTCCGACCGTCGCAGTGGTGCAGGGTGTCGCGTTCGGCGGCGGCTTTGAGCTGGCGCTGGCCTGCGATTTCCTCATCGCCGCGGAAAGTGCGACGCTACGCTGCGTCGAGGTCACCACGGCGATGCTGCCGATCGCGGGCGCCCTCCAGCGGATCGCCGAGCGCGCCGGCCGGGCGCGTGCCTCGCGGCTTGCCATGCTCGGTGAGCCGATCTCCGGACGCGAGGCGGGGCAACTCGGAATCGCGACCCATGTGGTGCCCGAGACCGAGCTCGCGGCGACGGCTGCGGCACTGACGCAACAGCTCGCCGCCGGGCCGACCCGATCCTATGCCGCGACGCGCACGCTTCTGAAGGCATGGTCGAGCGGCGGCGTGGCAGCGGCAGACCTCGTGATGCTCGATGTTGCGATGGAGCTCTATGACGGCGCCGATGCGCAGCGCGGCTTCGCCAATACGGCAGCGGCCTTCGACAAGGACATCGAGCCGCCGACGCTCGTCTTCGAAGGAAAGTAAGCCAGCCGCGGCGCGGCTAGCGTCCGATGGCTCAGAGATGACCGGGAGGAATACGTGCCACGCGAAAGCTATGTTCATGGTAGCAGCGGACCACCCCTGATCGGGAAAACCGTTGGCGCGCTTCTGGACGAGGTGAGCGCGACCGATGGGTCTCGCGAAGCACTGGTCGTGACGCACCAGAACATTCGCTGGACCTACGCCGAGCTGAAATCGCGCTCCGATGCGTTCGCCTCGGGTCTTCTGGCTCTTGGCCTGCAGGCCGGCGACCGGGTCGGAATCTGGTCCCCGAACTGCGCGGAATGGACGATCGCGCAGTTCGCGACAGCGAAGGCCGGCCTGGTCCTCGTCAACATCAACCCCGCCTATCGCCTCAGCGAGTTGGAGCACGTCTTGCGGGCGGTGGGATGCCGGGCGCTGATATCGGCTGCCCGCTTCAAGTCCAGCGACTATGTCGCCATGATCCGCGAGCTTGTTCCGGAGCTCGCAAGCGCAAATGGTGAGCTGCATGGTGCGCGCCTTCCCGAACTGAGGCACGTGATCGCAATCGCGGGAAAGCATGAGGGTTGCCTGACGTTCGACTGGGTCATGGAACGCGGCAGGCAAGTCGGTAACGCCCGGCTCGACGCCGTGTCCGCCGCAGTCCAAATGGACGACGCCGTCAATATCCAGTTCACCAGTGGCACGACGGGACTGCCGAAGGGTGCAACCCTTTCGCATCATAACCTGATCAATAATGCTCTCTTCGTGGGTGAGACGACCGGGATCGAACCTGGTTCTCGCGTCTGCATCCCGGTGCCGCTGTATCATTGCTTCGGCATGGTGATGGGCAACCTCGGCTGCGTCACCCACGCGGCAACCATGGTCTATCCATCCGAGTCCTTCGATCCCCTGAGGACGCTCGAGACCCTGGAGGCGGAGCGATGCGACGTGCTCTATGGCGTGCCCACGATGTTCATCGCGCAGCTGAACCATCCCGAGTTCTCGCGCTTCGATCTGAGCTCGCTGCGGCGCGGAATCATGGCCGGGGCGCCATGCCCGATCGAGGTCATGAAGGAAGTGGCCTCGAAAATGCACATGAGCGAGATCACGATCGCCTACGGGATGACCGAAACCAGCCCGGTGAGCTTCCAGAGCAGTCGCGACGATCCGCTCGAGCTGCGCGTCTCAACGGTCGGAAGGATCCAGCCGCATCTCGAGGTCAAGATCGTCGATCGCCAGGGCCGGGTCCTGCCGCGGGGAGAAGCCGGCGAACTCTGTACCCGCGGCTACTCCGTCATGCTCGGCTATTGGAATGACGAAGTGCGGACCAAGGAAGCGATCGATTCGGCGGGCTGGATGCATACGGGCGACCTGGCGACGATCGACGAGGAGGGATATTGCCGCATCGTCGGACGGATCAAGGACATGGTGATCCGCGGCGGCGAGAACATCTATCCGCGTGAAGTGGAGGAGTATCTCTACCGCCATCCCCAGATTCAGGACGTCCAGGTGTTCGGCGTGCCCGACACGAAGTACGGCGAGGAGCTCTGCGCCTGGATCATCACGAAGGCCGGCACCACGCTCGACGAGGAGAACGTCCGCAAGTTCTGTCAGGATCGGATATCGCACTACAAGATCCCGCGCTACATCCGCTTCGTCGAGAATTTCCCCTCCACCGTCACTGGCAAGATCCAGAAGTTTGCCATGCGCGAAGCGATGATCGAGGAGTTCGGCCGTGCGACGAAGGTCGATGCATGAGCGGTGACGACGCCGTCGATCACGCCGAAAGACCGGAGATCGGCGAATCGACGGTCCTGGGATCGTTCTATGCGGCAAATCCCTCGTGGATTCATGACATGTCATCGACCACGTTGCTTGGCCTCAGGTCGGAAGCCATGCTAATTGACGGCCAAATGGCGAACAAAACGGGGCTGACCACCGGGCGTCGCGGGCGACCGCGCAAGAGAGCCGAACAACAGCGCTCGATCGAGACGCGAGCCGCGATCCTCGATGCTGCCATCGCGGAGTTTGCCGAGCGCGGGTTCGAAGGAGCGAGCATTCGCGCCATTGCCGATCGGCTCGGCCTGCAACATCCCCTGATCACCTATCATTTTCGCAGCAAGGATATCCTCTGGCGGGCCGCAGCGGAGCATGCGTTCGCCCAGATTCGGTCCGAATGGGATGTCTCAGCCCCCGAGGAATCGGATTTGTCGCCGCTGGCGCGGCTGCGTCAGGAGTACACGACGCTGTTCCGCTATACGGTCGCGTTTCCGGAATTTCACCGGTTCATGCGCCAGGAAACGCTCACGAACAATCCCCGGCTGAAATGGGTCGCAGAAACGGTGCTGGTGCCGCTGCTCGATCGGCTGATTCCGCAGATCGCCGCCGCCCAGAAACAGCGTCTCCTCCCGGCGGTCGATCCCATCCTGTTTCACTACATGATGGTCAGCCTGACCGCGACGCTCTCGGGCTTTGGGCCTGAAATGCAGTTCACGAGCGGACTATCCGACAAGGACCCGCAGGTCGTGGAAGCCTATTGGCGCCTAGTCAATGAGACTGTCTTTGGCGCGGATACGTGCGGCAAGGCGGCTCGCGGCAGCGACGCGCGGAAGCGCTGAGACATCGATTGGGCGCGAGGCAAATCGCGGCCGGCGGTCGCTCATGCCTGCCCGGTCACGGTCGTATCGACGGCGCGTTGCTCGGTCGCTTTGGCTCTCGCCTCTGCCGGATAACGATAGGGGCCGAGACAAAGGATCGCGGCGCTCGCGACCAGCATGAATGCGACGAAAGCCCAAAGCGCGGGACCGTAGGAATGCAGCCGCCTGAAGGCGAGTCCCATCATACCCTGGTGCGCCCACCATCCCGTCTCACACCCAGCCGCCATCGACGATGTAGTGCTGGGCGGTGCAGGCGGAGGCCTCGTCGGAGGCGAGGAAGACGGTGAAGTTCGCGACTTCGTCCGGGACGAGTCTGCGCTTCAGGCATTGTCGCTGCTGCAGTTCGATCTCGCCCGCCGGCGTCATCCATTTCTCGAGTTGGCGCTCGGTCATGATCCAGCCCGGCGCGATCGCGTTCACGCGAATATTGTAGGGCCCGTAATCGCGCGCCAGCGAGCGCGTCAGGCCGACCACGCCTGATTTGCTGGCGGTGTAGGCGGCCATGCCGCCTTGTCCCGCGATCCACGACACCGAGCCGAAGTTGATGATGGCGCCGGCATTCGCGGCCTTCATGTCCGGCAGCACGGCCTGCGACGCAAAGAACTGGTGCTTCAGATTCACCGCGATGCGGTCGTCCCAATATTCCGGCGTCATCTCCTCGGTGTTGTGCCGCTCATCGTGCGCGGCATTGTTGATGAGAACGTTGATTGCGCCATGGGCCTTGCGCGCCTCCACGACGCCGGCGCGTAACGCCGCGATATTGGTCAGGTCGACGCACTGGAAATGCGTGCCGAGACCTTGATCCGACAGCTCGCGTGCCAGGCGTTGGCCCTCATCGGCCTTGATGTCGAAGAACACGACAGTGGACTTCTGCAGTGCAAAGCGCCGCACGATCGCAGCGCCAATTCCCGATGCGCCACCGGTGACGAGAACGACCTTGCCGGCGAGGTCGGAATAGATGGCGGCCATGGGTACCTCGACTTGTTGACGGGGCGATGCGCCGCCCAACTCTCCCGCAGACCTTAACCGCTCCCCGCGCGAGGTGCATAGATCAGAATTTTAGTTGCGCACCTCAAAAATTGAAGGCAGGATTGCAGCCAAAGAATAAAAGCCGGTCGGGAGGAATGTGATGAGACTGCTCGAGAAGCTAGGACTCGCCGCTGCCGCATGCCTGCTTTGGGCTAACTCTGCCGCAGCCGACACGACGGTAAAGTGGCTGCACATCGAGGCAAATCCGGCCCAGGTGAAGATCTGGGAGGAGGTCGCGCGGGCCTATGAGGCGTCGCATCCCGGTGTAAAGGTCGAGATGCAGTTCCTCGAGAATGAGGCTTACAAGGCCAAGCTGCCGACCATCCTGCAATCCAGGGACCGGCCCAACATCATCTACAGCTGGGCCGGCGGCGTCCTGAAGACGCAGATCGAGGCCGGCGTCCTCGACGACATCACCGATTCCGTGAAGGGCTACAGCGACAGCCTCACGCCGGCGGCGCTCGCCGCCTTCACCAGCAACGGCCGCGTCTATGGCCTGCCGACCGCGCTGTCGCAGGTCGGCTTCCTCTGCAACAAGGAACTGATGGCCAAGGCGAAGGTCGATCCTGCCGGGATCAAGAGCTGGGACGATCTGCTCGCGGCGGTGAAGACGTTGAAGGCGGCCGGTGTCACCCCGATCGTGGTCGGCGGCGCCGACAAATGGCCGCTGCACTTCTACTGGACCCATCTTGCGGTGCGCATCGGCGGCAAGGCGGCATTCGACGCGGCGTTGCGCGGCGAGAATGGCGGCTTCGCCGGCGAGACCTTCCTGAAATCCGGCGAGCTGTTCAAGCAGCTCGTCGATCTCCAGCCGTTCCAGAACGGTTTTCTCGGCTTCAAGAACCCGCAGGCTGTCGGCTATTTCGGCGACGGCAAGGCGGCAATGACGCTTGCGATCAGCACGGTCTATCATTTGCAGCGCGCGCTCGCCGCCGACAAGGTCGGGCTGAGCGAAGACAAGATCTGCTGGTTCGATTTTCCGGTCGTCGCCGGCGGCAAGGGCGCGCCGACGGATACGCTCGGCGGCATCACCGGCTGGCTGATCACCAAGGGCTCGCCGAAGGAAGCCGTCGATTTCCTGAAGTACTTCATCTCGAAGGACGTGCAGACGCGGCTTGCGGCGGGCAATTTCATCATCCCGGTGGTGCAGGGCGCGGACGCCGGCCTCAACAATTCCTTCATGAAGCTGATCGCGGCCAATCTGGCGAAGTCGAACTACCATCAGAACTTCTACGACCAGAGCCTCGGCCCCTCGGTCGGCCGCGTCGTCAACGACGTCACCGCGGAGATCGCCGGCGGCAGCATGAGCCCGCAGGACGCTGCGAAAGCGATCGAAGCGGCGTGGAAGCAGGGCAATTGACGGTGGCGCGACGGATCGCGATCGTGCCGGCGATGGGCGTTGCCGGCGAGACGGTCCCGCAGGCCGCGGTCCGCGGCCCGAGCTGGGACGGCCGCTTCACCGTCCTGATTCTGTTCCTGCCGCCGGCGCTGCTGTTGTTCACGTTGTTCGTCGTGCTGCCGATCGGCGAGGCCGCCTGGTACTCGGGCTTCAACTGGAATGGGTTCGGCAAGCCGACCCACTGGATCGGCTTCGACAATTACCGCTTCGTGCTGGAGACGCGTGCCTTCTGGCTCGCGCTGCGCAACAACGGGCTGATCATCGCGGTCTCGCTCGCGATCCAGCTGCCGCTGGCGCTCACGCTGGCCTTGATGCTTGCCGAACGCTTTCGTGGAGCGGTGGCGCTGCGCATGCTGTTCTTCATGCCCTACATCCTGGCCGAGATCGCGACCGGGTTGATCTTCAGCTTCGTCTATGACGGCGACTACGGCCTCGTCGCCTCGGTCTGGCGTACCTTCGGCGCCGAGCCGCCACATCTCTTGGCCTCGACCGATACGGCGATGCTGGCGGTGCTGATCGTGATCGTCTGGAAGTATTTTGGCTTCCACATGATGCTGTTCATCGCGGCGCTCCAGGGCCTCGACAAGAGCCTGGTCGAGGCGGCGCGAATCGACGGCGCAACGCGCTCGCAAGCGCTGCGCCACGTCGTCATCCCCTTGCTCTATCCGACGATCCGGCTCTCCGTGTTCTTCGCCATCGTCGGCTCGCTGCAGCTGTTCGACCTCGTCATGCCGCTGACGCGCGGGGGGCCTGCGGATTCCTCCAACACGATGGTGAGCTTCCTCTACAACAACGGCATCTCGCGCATGCGGGTCGGCTATGGCAGCGCCATCGGTGTCATTCTGTTCGCGATCTGCGTGACGTTTGCCTTCACGTACAAGCGATGGTTCATGCGCGATGAGTAGCACCGAGACCGCCCGTGCGCCATTCGATCCCGCCGTGCTGTTCAAGACGGCGTTCCTCGCGCTCGTTGCCATCTTCGTGCTGGTGCCGCTGCTTGCGACCTTGCTCGGCGGCTTCAAATCGCTCGGCGAATTGCGGGTGAATCCGTTCGGCTGGCCCACGCACTGGGAATGGCAGAATTACGCCGACATCCTGTTCTCCGCGCGGTACTGGCAGCTCCTGCGCAACTCGCTGATCATTTCGACGCTCACGGTGACATTGACCCTGATCACAGCCTCGATGGCGGCGTTCACCTTTGCCCATGTCAGGTTCTACGGCTCATCGATGTTGCTGAGTTATTTGACGCTCGGCCTGCTGTTTCCGGCGGCGACCGCGGTGCTGCCGCTGTTCATCAAGGTGCGCGATCTCGGGCTGCTGGACACCTATTTCGGCGTTGCGCTGCCGCAAGTGGCCTTCAGCCTCGCGATGAGCGTGCTGCTGCTAAGGCGCTTCTTCAAGGACATTCCCTACGAACTGCTTGAGGCCGCGCTGGTCGATGGTTGCAGCTATGTCAAGTTCTTCCGCTACGTGACGCTGCCGTTGTCGCGGCCCATTCTCGCGACCGTCGGTACCATCACCTTCGTCAACAGCTGGAACGCCTATCTGTTGCCGCTGGTGATGCTCAACACCGATGCGCTCTATCCCTGGCCGCTCGGGATCATGGTTTACCAGGGCGAGTATTCGTCCGAATGGCACCTGATCCTGGCCTTCATCACGCTGACCATCCTGCCCACGATCATTCTCTTCCTGCTGGCGCAGAAGCACATCGTCGCCGGTCTCACCGCAGGCGCGGTCAAGGGATGAACGGTACCTCACGGAGATCACAATGAGAAAAGTCGGCATCGGAATCATCGGCTGCGGCAATATCAGCACGGCCTATCTGAAAGCGGCGCAGCGCTTCCCGGTCCTGGATATCAAGGCGCTGGCCGACATGCGGAGCGATGCTGCGAAGCGTCAGGGCGCCGCCTTCGGGCTTCCGGCGATGCGGGTCGACCAATTGCTCAAGCGCGATGACGTCGAGATCGTCATCAATCTCACGGTGCCGCTCGCCCACACCGACGTCAGCCTCGCGGTGCTGAATGCCGGGAAGCACGTTCACTCCGAGAAGCCGCTCGGGATCGACGTCGCGGAAGCCCGCAAGGTGATGGATCTCGCTGCGCAGAAGGGCCTGCGCGTCGGCTGTGCGCCCGACACGTTCCTCGGCGGTGGACACCAGACCGCACGCAAGCTGATCGACGACGGCGCCATCGGCACGCCGGTGGCGGGCAGCGCCTTCTTCGGCTGCCCCGGCCACGAGCGCTGGCATCCGGCACCGGGCTTCTACTATTTGCGCGGCGGCGGCCCGATGCTGGACATGGGCCCGTATTACATCACGGACCTCGTGCAGCTGCTCGGCCCGGTCGCGAGCGTGATGGGCTCGACCGCGCGACCGAAATCCGAACGTATCGTCACCAGCCAGCCGATGAACGGCGCGCTGATCCCGGTCGAGGTTTCGACCCATGTCGCGGGCACGCTCGAATTCGAGAGCGGCGCGGTCGTCTCGATCGCGATGAGCTTCGACGTGCCGAAGCACCGGCACGCGCCGATCGAGATCTATGGCGACACCGGCAGCATGCTGGTGCCGGACCCGAACCGCTTTGGCGGCGAGGTGCAGGTGGCGAAGACAGGTGGCGAGTGGCAGACGGTGCCGCTAACCCATGGTCATGTCGAAGGCGAATTCCGTTCCATCGGCGTCGCCGACATGGCCTCGGCGGTCCTGAACAACCGGCCGCACCGCGCCTCGGGGGCGCTCGCCTTCCATGTGCTGGAGGTGATGGAGGCGTTCCAGACCTCTGCCGACGAAGGCCGGCGCGTCAAGATCGAGAATCGCGTCGAGCGGCCGGCGATGCTGCCGGCCGGACGTGAAACCGGACAGATCGACTGAGGACAGAAACATGCGCAAGGCAATGATAGTTTGGGGCGGTTGGCCGGGACATGATCCCGATCTCTGTGCCTCGATGATCCGCGGCTGGCTCAAGGCGGAAGGCTTCGAGGTGCGGGTCGAGACCACGACGGCGGCGTTCGCCGATCCCGCGATCCACGATCTGTCGCTGATCATCCCGATCTATACCATGTCGAAGATCGAGAAGGCGGAGGCGCTCAATCTCTGTGCGGCGGTGCGTGGCGGCGTCGGGCTCGCCGGCCATCATGGCGGCATGTGCGATGCGTTCCGCGAGTCCGTCGATTACCAGTTCTTGTGCGGCGGGCAGTGGGTCGCGCATCCCGGCAACATCATCGATTACAAGGTCGACTTGACGAAGCCGGATGACCCTATCATGAAGGGTCTGAAGAGTTTCGAGCACCGTTCCGAGCAATACTACATGCATGTCGACCCCGCCAACGAGGTGTTGGCGACAACGACCTTCAGTGGCGAGCACGCACCCTGGATCGAGGGTGTGGTCATGCCCGTCGTATGGAAGAAGCGCTACGGTGCGGGCAGGGTGTTCTATTCCTCGCTCGGCCACCGGGCCTACGAGCTCGACGTACCGGAGATCCGAACGTTGATGACCCGCGGCATGCTGTGGGCAGCGCGCGAATGACGGTTGGCGCGATGCAGCCGGCCGTTCGCGCCACGCTCGAGGACGTCGCGCGAGCGGCGGGCGTTTCGCTCGCCACCGTCGATCGTGTCGTCAACCGGCGCGAGGGCGTGCGGGCCAAGACCGTCGCGCGTGTCGAGGCCGCCGTCGCCAAGCTCGGCTACCGCGCAGACGTGGCGGCCGCCCGGCTCGCGCGCGGGCAGAGCTTTCGCTTCGCCTTCGTGCTGCCGAGCGGCAGCAACAGCTTCATGACTAGCCTGACCGAACAGGTCCAGCGCACCGCGGAGTGGCTCGCCGGACAGCGCGGCTTCATCGATATCCTCCATGTCGACGTATTCGATCCGGATGTGCTCGCCGGCGCGCTGGAGAATTTGTCGCCGGCCTATCACGGCGTTGCCGTCATCGCGCTCGACCATCCAAGGGTGCGCGCCGCGATCGACGAGCTCGCCGCGCGCGGGGTCGCCGTGGTGACCCTTGTGTCGGACGCGCCGAGTTCGCGCCGCCTGCATTATGTCGGTATCGACAACCCGGCCGCAGGGCGGACTGCGGCAACGCTGATGGGACGTTTCCTCGCGGGCCGCGAGGGGACGGTTGCCGTGATCGCGGGATCGTTGTCGCTGCGCGATCACACCGAGCGGCAGTTCGGCTTCCACCAGATCCTATCCAGCGAGTATCCGAGCCTGCTCACGCTACCGGTCATCGAAGGCCGCGACGACAGCGCGCGCACGCGGGAGCTCACTGTCGCGCTGCTCGCGCGCCATGCCGATCTCCGCGGCATATACTGCTGCGGCGCCGGAAACCGCGGCATCGCCGATGCGCTCGAGGCCTCCGGTCGCGCGCGCGATGTGGTCTGGATCACTCATGAGCTCACTCAGTACACGCGGCGTTTCCTGGTTCGCGGCACGCTCGACGCCATCATCAACCAGGATCCCGGTCACGAGGCCCGGTCTGCGGCGCGTGTCCTGCTCGCGCATTGTTCGGGCGAGCCGATCAGCCCCGACCAGGAGCGCATCCGCATCGACATTTTTCTGCGGGACAATCTGCCGTGACTTCAAATGAGTGCCTGGAGGCCCACTGAGAGGCATCGAGCGCTGCCGAACTGCCACCTTGGCGAGCCGATCAGGCCGCCTGCCTCCGCGCGCCGTTTGATCTGGATCAAGATCGCCGCGCGACCGGAGCCGCTACGCTGATCCCGTGTCGCTGCTCCAGCAAGAGGCGCCGCCTTGAACACCCTTCGCCAGCTTGTCTCCGCGGAGAAAGTGATCCAGCTCGTGATCCGGCTCGGATTGCTGGCGCTGCTGATCGTGTGGACGTTCCTGATCATCCGCCCCTTCGTGCCGATCCTGACCTGGAGCGGGGTGCTGGCGGTGGCGTTCTATCCGGTCTTCGGCTGGCTCGCCAAACGTCTCGGCGGCCGCCCGCGGATGGCTGCGACCATCCTCACCTTGATCATGCTCGGCATCGTCATCGGTCCGGCGGCATGGCTCGGCTTGAGCGCCGTCGAAGGCATCAGGGACCTCGCAAGCCAGATCGGCACCGGCGATCTCGTGCTTCAGGCCGCCCCCGAGCAGATCAGGAGCTGGCCCCTGATCGGGCCGCAGCTCTACGATCTCTGGAATCTGGCCTACACCAACATTCGCGCCGTGTTGCGCGAGGTGACGCCCTATCTGAAGCCGCTCGCCGGCGTCATGCTCTCGTTCGCCGGCAGTGCCGGGGTCGGCACGCTCCAGTTTCTGCTGTCGGTCCTGGTTGCCGGATTCCTGTTTCCCCACGGGCCGCAGCTCACGGCCGCGGTCCGCGGCTTCCTGTTCCGCATCGTGCCGGAGCAGAGCGAGCATTTTCTCGCGCTTGCGGGTGCGACGATCCGGGCGGTGTCGCAGGGCGTGATCGGTGTTGCCATCATCCAGGCGCTACTCGCCGGCATCGGCTTCAAGCTTGCCGCCATTCCGAGCGCGGGCCTGCTCGCAATCATCGTGCTGTTGCTGTCGATCGTGCAGATCGGCCCCGCCATCGTCCTTGTCCCGGTCGTGATCTGGATCTGGATGGACAAGGACGTCACCACCGCGCTGCTCCTGACGGTCTTCCTCGTCATCGTCGGCCTCCTCGACAACATCCTCAAGCCCCTCGTGATGGGGCGCGGCCTCACCACGCCAACGCTGGTCATCCTGATCGGCGTGATTGGCGGCACGCTGGCGCACGGCATCATCGGCCTCTTCATCGGGCCGATCATCCTGGCGGTTGCCTGGGAACTCGCGGCGGCCTGGATCCGAACCGACAGCGCCGCGAACGTTGTCGCCAACCGTTGACCTAAATCAACGTTGGCGATTGCAGCGTGCCTTGAATGGCCTCGCGCGACAGCGAGGTCGGACATGCCGATGGACAATGTGAAACTGCTCGACGGCCCCCTGTCGGGACTGGTGGCTTCCGCCGTCGAATACATGGTCGATGCCGGACAGCGCAGCGTGCTGTTTTTAGACATCATGCGTCAGCGCGGCGATCAATATCGCGAGCATGTCGCCCAGACCGCGCCGCATGTGCTGCAATATGCCGCCGAATTGATCACCGACGGCCGCACGCTGGAGGAGCCGGTCAATTACGCGCTGGTGCGGATCATTCCGCCGAAGGACGTCGAGATCGACATGGGCCGGCGGCCCTTCGTCGTGGTCGATCCGCGCGCCGGCCACGGTCCGGGCATCGGCGGCTTCAAGGCGGACAGCGAAATCGGCGTTGCGATGAAGGCCGGACATCCCTGCTATTTCATCGGGTTCCTGCCGGAGCCGGTGCCGGGCCAGACCATCGAGCGGATCGCGCGGGCCGAAGCGAAATTCATCGAGACCGTCATCAGCCGCCATCCCGATGCCGACGGAAAGCCTTGTGTGATCGGCAATTGCCAGGCCGGCTGGGCCGTCATGATCCTGGCCTCGCTGCGGCCGGAGCTGTTCGGGCCGCTGATCATCGCCGGCGCACCGCTTGCCTATTGGGCAGGCGTGCACGGCCAATATCCGATGCGCTATTCGGGCGGCCTGTTGGGCGGAAGCTGGCTCACGGCGCTCACGAGTGACCTCGGCGCCGGCAAGTTCGACGGTGCCTGGCTGGTGCAGAACTTCGAGAACCAGAATCCGTCGAACACGCTCTGGACCAAGCAATATAACGTCTATTCCAAGGTCGACACCGAGGCCGAGCGCTACCTCGATTTCGAGCGCTGGTGGGGCGGGCACGTCAATCTCAATGCCGAGGAGATCCAGTTCATCGTCGATGAGCTGTTCATCGGCAACAATCTCGCCGCCGGCCGGATCGAGATGTCCGACGGCCAGAAGGTCGATCTGCGCAACATCCGTTCGCCGATCCTGGTGTTCTGCTCCAAGGGCGACAACGTCACCCCGCCACAGCAGGCGCTGGACTGGATCCTCGACTGCTATGCCGATGTCGACGAGATCAGGGCCTATGGCCAGACCATCGTCTACACCGTTCACGACAGCATCGGCCATCTCGGCATCTTCGTGTCCGGCGGGGTGGCCAGGAAGGAGCATGCGGAGTTCTCCAGCAATATCGACCTGATCGACGTGCTGCCGCCCGGGCTCTATGAAGCGACCTTCGAGGCTCGTGGTAACGAGACGCTCAATGCCGATCTCGCGGCAGGCCAGTGGGTGATGCGCTGCGAGGCGCGTACGCTCGACGATATCCGCGCCATCGGCGGCAATTCGCCCGAAGACGAGCGGCGGTTTGCGGCAGCCAAGCGCGTCTCGGAGCTCAATCTCGCGGCCTATCAGAAATTCGTGCAGCCCTGGGTCAAAAGGATGGTGACGCCGCAGGTGGCGAACTGGGCGCGCAACATGCATCCGCTGCGACTTCAGTACGAAGCCTTCAGCAGCAAGAACCCCTTGATGTCCTCGGTCAGGTCGGCCGCCGATCGGGTCGAGGACAATCGCAGGCCGGTCTCGAAGGACAATCCGTTCCTGGCGTTCCAGGAGCAGATGTCGAAGCAGATCGTGCACGCGCTGGATAGCTGGCGCGACGCACAGGAGAGGCTGAGCGAGACGATCTTCCTGAATGTCTATGGCTCGCCGGTGCTTCAGGCCGCGGTCGGCATCGATCCGAGCTCCGCGCCGTCGCGCCGCCGCGAGATGTCGGCGGAGCACCGCGCCATGCTCGACAGGCGGGTCGCGGAGTTGAAGTCGAAGATCGACGAGGGCGGTCTGCGCGAAGCGGCTATTCGCGCGCTGCTCTATGTCGGCTCGGCGCGCGGCATGGTGGACGAACGGAGCATCGAGGCGCTGCGGCAGATCCGGCGCGATCATCCCGGTGAGCGGCTGACGCTCGCCGAATTCAAGATGCTGGTGCGCGAGCAGTTCTTCATGCTGCTGCTGGACCGGGAGGCGGCGCTTGCCACCATTCCGACCATGCTGCCGAACGATCTCAATCAGAAGCGCGCGGCGTTCGCGGCCATGCGCGAGGTGCTGTCGGCGAGCGAGGACATCAGCGGCGAGCGCGCCAACCGCCTGAAGCGCGTCGCCGAACTGTTCGGTCTGGACGGGGAAGGAGAGTGGACGTCGAATGTCGCCCCTTTCGACCCGCAGGCAAGGGCGTCGTAACGCGGATTGGCGGGAGCGGGAGCGACACGATGTCGACTGAGGCGACGCAGGCGCATTCCGGCAGCAAATATGACCGCCTGATCGCGGCGGCCCGGGCTGCGCCGCCGACGCCGACCGTCGTTGTGCATCCCTGCGACGAGACTTCGCTGCGCGGCGCCGTCGATAGCGCGAGCGCCGGCATCATCCGGCCGATCCTGGTCGGACCCGAGAGCCGGATCAGGGACATTGCCGCGATGTTCGATCTCGACGTCTCCGGCTTCGAGATCGTCGATGCCGCGCATAGCGACGACGCCGCGGCCAAGGGCGTCGAGCTGATCCATTCCGCCAGGGGCGAGCTCCTGATGAAGGGCAGCCTCCACACCGACGAGCTGATGCGGGCCGTCACGGCCAAGACCGGCGGGCTGCGCACCGATCGTCGCATCAGCCATGTCTTCGTCATGGACGTGCCGGCCTATGCCGAGACCATTTTCGTCACGGATGCCGCGATCAACATCTTTCCGGATCTCGACGCCAAGCGCGACATCATCCAGAACGCGATCGATCTCTACAACCAGGCCGGATTCGGCAAGGCGCCGCGGGTGGCGATCCTGTCGGCCGTCGAGACGGTGACGTCAAAAATTCCCTCCACGATCGAAGCGGCGGCGCTGTGCAAGATGGCCGACCGCGGCCAGATCACCGGCGGTGTGCTCGACGGACCGCTGGCCTTCGACAATGCCATCGACCCCGAGGCGGCGCGGATCAAGGGCATCGCATCCGAGGTCGCGGGCCGCGCCCAGATCCTGATGGTTCCGGACCTCGAGTCCGGCAACATGCTCGCCAAGAACCTCGCTTATTTCGCCAAGGCCGATGGCGCGGGCATCGTGCTCGGCGCGCGGGTGCCGGTGGTGCTGACCTCGCGCGCGGATTCGCCGCGGGCGCGCATGGCCTCCTGCGCGGTCGCCGCGCTCTACGCTCACGCCCGGCGCCAGAGCGCGCCGACAGTCGCGGCGTGATCGCCATGGACACGATCCTCGTCGTCAATGCCGGTTCTTCAAGCGTCAAGTTCCAGGTCTATTCGGTCGAAGGCGAGGGCGTGCTTCGCCGCCAGATCAAGGGCCAGATGGATGGCATCGGCTCCAGGCCGCGGCTGCGGGCGAGCGGCGCGAGCGGCGATCCGCTGGCCGATCGCGCCTATCCGATCGAGGCCGTGCCTGACGTTCCCGCTGCAATGGCCGTTGCCGGCGACTGGTTGCGGCATGAGGTCAGGGTCTTGCCCATCGCCGTCGGCCACCGCGTCGTGCATGGCGGGCCCGACTACGACCGGCCGGTCCTGATCGACCACGGTGTCGTCTGCCGCCTCGAACGCCTCGTCACGCTGGCGCCGTTGCATCAGCCGCACAATTTGGCGCCGATCCGTTCGCTGCTCGAAAATTTCCCGACGCTGCCCCAGGTCGCCTGCTTCGATACCGCGTTCCATCGCACCCATGATGCGGTGGCCGACCACTACGCCATTCCGCACCAGCTCTATGCCGAGGGCGTGCGGCGCTACGGCTTTCACGGCCTGTCCTACGAATACATCGCCAAGACGTTGCCCGCCGTCGCGCCTGATGTGGCGAAGGGCCGCGTGATCGTCGCGCATCTCGGCAGCGGCGCCTCGATGTGCGCGCTGAAAGACGGCCGCAGCGTCGAGAGCACCATGGGTTTCACCGCGCTCGATGGCCTGCCGATGGGCACGCGCCCGGGGCAGATCGACCCCGGCGTGGTGCTCTATCTCGTCTCCGAGAAGGGCATGTCGGCCGCCAAGGTTCAGGACTTCCTCTACCGCGAATGCGGCTTGAAGGGACTTTCCGGCGTGAGCAACGACATGCGGGAGCTGGAAGCGAGCACGGATCCGCAAGCCAGGCTCGCGATCGACTATTTCGTCTACCGCATCAGTCTCAACGCCGGCCTGCTTGCCGCCGCCTTGCAGGGCCTCGACGCCTTCGTCTTCACGGCTGGCATCGGCGAGAACTCCGCCGCCATCCGCGCCCGTGTCGTCGCGCAACTCGGATGGCTTGGTGCTGCGCTCGATGCGACCGAGAACGCGCGGCACGCGCGGCTGATCTCGCGCCCCGAGAGCGCGATTCCCGTCTACGTCGTGCCGACCGACGAAGAGTTGATGATCGCGCAGCACACGCTGGCGCTGCTGATGAACGGCCAATCGCACAACACCAGAGCTGAGAGGGTGTCATGATCCCCGTCTTTCCGGACAGCAAGGTCGCCCTCAAGGGCAAGAAAGGCCTCGTCGTCGGCATTGCCAACGACCAGTCGATCGCTTGGGGCTGCGCGCGGGCGTTTCGCGCGCTCGGCGCCGATCTCGCCGTCACCTATCTCAACGACCGCGCCAGGAAGCATGTCGAGCCATTGGCACAGGCGCTGGAGGCGCCGATCTTCATGCCGCTGGACGTGATGGTCGACGGCCAGACCGAGGCGGTGTTCGAACGCATCACGGCGGAGTGGGGACAGCTCGACTTCCTGCTGCACTCGATCGCGTTCTCGCCCAAAGAAGCCTTGCACGGCCGCGTCGTTGACGTCGGCCGCGACGGCTTCCTCAAGACCATGGACGTCTCCTGCTGGTCGTTCCTGCGCATGGCCCATCTTGCCGAGCCGCTGATGAAGAACGGCGGCACCCTGTTCACCATGACCTACTATGGCAGCCAGATGGTGGTGGACAATTACAACATCATGGGCGTCGCCAAGGCGGCACTCGAGGCCTCCGTCCGCTATGCCGCCGCCGAGCTCGGTCCGAAGGGTATCCGCGTGCACGCGATTTCGCCGGGACCGCTGGCGACACGCGCGGCGTCAGGCATTCCCGAGTTCGACGAGCTCATGGACAAGGCGCAGTCGAAGGCGCCGGCGCGCAGCCTCGTCAGCATCGACGATGTCGGCAACGCCACCGCATTCCTCGCACTCGACGGCGCCAAGCTGATCACCGGCAGCGTGCTCTATATCGACGGCGGATATCACATCATCGACTAGGGCGTGTACCCGGCGAGATCACTCGCAAAAGAACTGCCTGACGCGATTGATCGCGTCCGCAATGACTTTGGGTTTGACGCAATGCTTGGTGATTTTCATCTGGGCATGTTGTACCATCCGACGTGAAAATCTCAGTTTAGGCGAAAACGACGTCAAATCGTCAGCTGCCGTACTTCTTATCACTCGTGACGATATTTCATTTATTCAAGCCGCGAAGCAATTCAGCTTAGCAACGAAGCCATCTTGTTGGCATACGCAGTCAGCCTGAAACAAACGGAATGTATGGTGCGCGAATTAATCGGCGTTCATTGAAGACGCCGCAAGCTGTTTGCGCTTTTGATCAAAAGATAGCTCTGCATGAATGGATTTGCTCCACGATTGCTTGTCTTGCTTGCGCCCCTGATGATCCAGGTGCACGTGGCGAGCGTCGGAGCACAAACGTCGGATCAATCCATGCAGGCGCTCCCGACCTTGACCGACAAGGGCGCATCGGCCCTGGATTTGCGGCTCCTGCGGCCGCTATCGCGATCTGAAGAAAAAGCATTACTGCCTCTTGATCCCTTTAAAGAGTGTGATCGCTGTCCAGCGATGATTGTCGTCCCCGGCGGCAGCTTCACCATGGGCGCAAGCGCGGACGAATCAGGGAGCACGGCGGACGAACGGCCGCAACACCAGGTGACGTTTTCGAGATTTGCAGTCGGACGCTTTCCCGTTTCTCTTGATGAGTGGAACGCCTGCGTCATTGGGAAGGGCTGCAGCTTTCGACCTTCCGATGCGACAGCGAGCAACGGATGGAAACCCGTCACCAATATTCAATGGATCGAAGCCAAAGAGTACGTTGAATGGCTGTCGCGCGCGACCGGAAGGCCATATCGGTTGTTGAGTGAATCGGAGCGAGAGTACGTCGCCCGCGCCGGGACGACGACCCCCTTCTGGTGGGGGGATTCCTTCGCCATTGACCAGGTCGAGGAACGCCAACTCGCCGGGACGAGCTCTCCGCCGCCAACGATGTCCGCTTTCGAAACGTCGCTTCCTAACCCATGGGGGGTCTACGAAGTCCATGGTCGAGTCTACGACTGGGTGGAGGATTGCTGGCACGACACTTACCAGGGCGCACCGACGGACGGCTCGGCATGGATAGAAGATGATTGCAGCCGACACGTCCTGCGCGGCGGCTCGCTCAGTCGAGCGGCGCAAACCCGTCGCGCCGCGGCGCGCATCTGGTTCGGCCCATCAAATCGGATGCATTACATGAGTGTTCGTGTCGCAAGGACACTACAGCGATAGGCAGGGTAGGCCCCGTCCCCAACGGCACGGAGACAAGCGTCGACT
Organism: Bradyrhizobium commune; assembly: GCF_015624505.1. Classification (NCBI taxonomy): domain Bacteria; kingdom Pseudomonadati; phylum Pseudomonadota; class Alphaproteobacteria; order Hyphomicrobiales; family Nitrobacteraceae; genus Bradyrhizobium; species Bradyrhizobium commune. Next base: position 2,164,310 of record NZ_CP061379.1, read on the forward strand.
ATTTTTCCGTCGCGGCCGAACGTCCACAAACGCGCACAGCTTCGACGAACGCGCCCCAATCCTTTACGCAGGAGATCGTGGCTTCGATGTCATCCCACGTAAGGGCGGCCTTGGCGTCCAGCTCTGGCGCTCCGCGGCTTTGCAAATCCTCTTTCGCGGCCAAGCTGGCCAGGCGAGAGGCAACGAAGTCGCGATCGAGATCGAGCAGACTAATGTTTTCTGAGGCTGACGGAATCTGGGCGCCGCTCCGATCACGGATGTCGAGCAGTCCGAGCTCCTCCCGTCTGACGTCCGCTGTCTCGTTACCCCAAATCGTTTCCGCCCGCTGAGCCAGCAGGATGAGCCGAACGTAGAGGCTCGCGGGGATCCCGGACGCCGCCGCTTGGGTCTGCGCGATGACATCAATCCGGTGAGACTGGAAGTCGAGCACCTCACCCGACTGAGCGTGGGAGTGATCCCTGGTTTCGTCTGCCGACATCGCAATCTCCGCAGCGACGGTGAATTAACGATAGCAAAAACCGATTCCGAAAAGGCAACGACGGGCGCTAAAATCTCTGCGCTTTGATTCCCCCGCTCAGAAAACAAATGGCCGCATTGTCGCTCAGTTGGCGGCGAAGCAATAAAACAATCCCGCACCGCCGACGCGCTGCAAATTCGCCGGTGAACAACCCGGCGTCTTGTGCGAATAGTTCCAGAAATTGGGACCCTGAGTGTTGCCGATCAAGTCATGGTGTCCGACGATCGCGCTGCCCTGGCCGTCAGTGCTGCTGGTCCAGTTACCGCAAGTCGCGTCGGCCCCCGGGATAGCCGTGCCATCGTGCTGCGTGCCGGTGAGCATGTCATGTTGATTGGGGGTATCGGTGCGGCCCTTGACCGTCATGCCCTTCTCGTCGAGGCCGGTCTCTTTGTTGATCTTGTTGCTGTCGCCGTGCAGGTCGGCCACGTTTGCCGCGATCTGGATACCTTTGGCGTTGAACCAGGGACCGTTGCCAATTCGGTCCTTGGCATTGATCGCGCCAGGGCCCTGCGTCGAGAGGTAGGCGCGCCAGGTTTTGCCACCCGCGCCTGCGGCCTGGGCGAGGCTCTGGCAGTGTCGATCCGCACCATCGAGCCCACCGAGGTCGCCGCCCTTCCCGAGCCCGACACTGGTGATGAAGAAACTCATGCTGCTTTGCTGGGCTTGCGCCGGTCCACTCGCACTCAAGGTCAACCAGACCATGGACGAGAGGAGAACCAAATTCGTTATCTTGCTCATGTGGCTGGTCCTTCCGATGAGGACTCTGACCACGCGCAGTCGCGACTGGCAGGCTCGAACGCGTGGGGCTGATCATGGCATCATGCCAGTGTTTTGCCCGACGGAGCAAACGATTTCGTTGACTGAAATTTCGCTGATTGAGAAACGCAAATGACTCCAGACCTAGGGCTACTGTGCATGGGGTTGTTTTGGATTTTTCTCGGCGGCCGTGCAGCAGCCTCCGTTAGAGCTTCATCTCCGGCACGGAATCGGGAAGCACAAGCTCGGCTTCGGTCACCGCCAAGACTTCCCCGACCGTGACGCCGGGTGCGGTCTCCAGCAGCGTCGCCCGGCCGTCGGAAAAGCCGATCACGGCCATGTCGGTGACGACCAGGCTCACCGGTCGCACTGAGGTCAGCGGCAGTGTGCATTGGGCGACGATCTTGGACTTGCCCTTGGCGGCGTGCTGCATCGCGACGATGACGCGCCTGGCGCCGCTGACGAGATCCATGGCGCCGCCCATGCCCGGCACCATCTTGCCGGGGATCATCCAGTTGGCGAGCAGGCCATGCGCGTCGACCTGGAGGCCGCCGAGCACCGTGACGTCGACATGGCCGCCGCGGATCAGGCCGAACGACATCGCGCTGTCGAAGGTGGCTGCGCCCGGCAGCGCGCTGATCGGCCGGCCGCCGGCGTCGGTGAGCAGCGGATGGGCCATACCCTGCTCCGGAATCGGCCCGGTGCCGATCAGCCCGTTCTCGGACTGGAAGAACACCTTGAGGTCGGCCGGGACGTAGTTCGCGACCAGCGTCGGAATGCCGATGCCGAGATTGACGAGATTGCCGCTCTTCAATTCCTGGGCGACGCGCCGGGCGATGATGATCTGCGGGTCCATGGATCTCACCCGTTCGTAATGAGATAGTCGACCAGCGGCGCCGGCGTGACGACATGATCGGGCGCGATGACGCCGACCGGCACGATGTGCTCGGCCGTGACGATCACGGTGTCGGCCGCCATCGCCATGATCGGATTGAAATTGCGCGCGGTGAGCGCGTAGGTGAGGTTGCCGAGGTAATCGGCGAGGAAGGCGTGCACCAGCGCGAATTGCGCGCGGATGGCGGTCTCCAGCAGGAAAGGCTTGCCGTCGACCTCGATCAGGCGCTTGCCTTCCGCAACGAGGGTCCCGACGCCGGTGGGCGTCAGCACGCCGCCGAGGCCGCAGCCGCCGGCGCGGATGCGCTCGACGAAAGTGCCCTGCGGCACCAGATCGACGTTGATCTGGTTCGCCAGCATCTGCTGCTGTGCTTTCGGATTGAGCCCGATATGCGTTGCGGTCAGCCTCGCGACCAGCGCCGCATCGAACAATTTGCCGACGCCCTTGCCCGGCGTCGCCGCGTCATTGCAGATCACGGCCAGCCCGCTCTTCTTCTGCCGGACGACTTCGTCGAGCAGCCGCTCCGGCGTTCCCACGCCCATGAAGCCGCCGACCATGACACTGGCACCTGCCGGGATCATCGCAACGGCTTCTTCGACGGAAACAGCCTGCATGGTTGCAACTCCGGTCGGCGCGCAGGGAGCGGCGACGGATCGATGCTGGCGGACCTCCGCATGCTATCCTTGATCTGCGTCAAGGCTCCGCATCATCCGGATATGACGATGCCGATACTCTCCGGGATGTTGCGGCGCACCTTGGCGTTGACCGGTATTGATGGAAGCGACGGCACCTGATGGTTCTTCAATTCCTCGTCGGCGCGCTGGTCAGCGCGATCGACATCGGAATCCATGCGATGGCGACCGTCGTCGCCATATCGATCGCGCGGGCCGCCAGCTTGCGGCTGACCGAAACGCCGCGACTGCATCTGATGGGCGTGATGATTGCGACAGCGGCGGCGCTCATGGTCGCGCACACGCTGGAGATCCTGGTCTGGGCCTGGACCTACGGCATCATCCAGGCGGCACCCCCGGGCAGCGACCTGCTCTATTTCGCCTTCGTCAACTACACCACGCTCGGCTATGGCGACATCACCCCGGTGGGCGAATGGCGGCTGATCGGGCCGCTGACGGCGATGAACGGAATCCTGCTGTTCGGCTGGTCGGCCGCCATCCTGTTCGAGGTCTTGCGCAAGACGCTCGAACATCTCGATGCCATCGAGGTGCCCGGGAAGCCCCGGACCTGATGGACGACGGAACCCGAACCCGATTCACCGCAGGAAAAGCACAGCGGCCGTGAGCGCGACCGGCAGCGTACCAATGACAATGATCGCGATCCGGAAGGCGAGCTCGTTCGACATGGACCGACGGTATCATGCGATAGAGCCGGTGTGATGTGCAGTTTGTGCCACCACGCGGGCCTTGGGCCGCTCAGGACTGGAGGTCGAGGCCCGCAAGCTGCTCCCGGTCCAGGAGCACGATCTGGCGCTGGGTGTTGCCAATGAAGCCGAGGATGCCGAGCTCATGCAGCCGCGACAGGGCGCGCGAGACGGTTTCCAGCGTCAGACCGAGATAATCGGCGATGTCGCGCCGCGACATCGGCAGCGCCATGACGCCCGCTGCGGTCAGGCGCTTGTCCATCTCGAGCAGGAAGGCCGCGACGCGCTCCAGCGACGTCTTGCGGCCGAGCAACAGCATGTGGTCTTCCGCGTGCTGGAGGTTGTTGGTGGTCATGCTGAGCAGGTTTCTGGCCACCATCGCATCGCTCTGGGCCACGACTTCGAGGCTTTGCTGTCGGATCAGACGAACCGTGGTATCGACGATCGCTTCGGTCGTGAACCGGTGCTCATCGCCGTTCTCGAGACCGAAGATGTCGCCGATCAGATGGAAGGCGCCGATCTGCCGGCGGCCATCCGACAGCAGCTTGTAGCTTCGCACTGCACCAGACTTGACCTGATAGACGTACTCGGCGGGCTCTTTCTCGCCGTAGATCTCGGCGCCTTTTCTGTAGGAAAATTCGCTTAAACTGACGAGCGCATTTGAAGCGCTGGTCATGCCGAGGTCACGGAGGGAATTGGGACGGAGCGCGCTATCCGTCGTGATGCGAACGAACATAGGCCAACTCCTCAGCTCATCGCCGAATTGGTCTGTCGGACAAAATCTCTCGCAGCGGGACATGTGCCGCGCCGTCTCATTCCCGCCGAGGTTGATTTACGACTAACGCAGTGTTCCAATCCATTGTCCCAAGGTTCATTGTACCAAGGGGAGGACGGGCGTTTACTTGCTGTGATTGAAGCGCGGATTGAGAAGTGCGCAATGCGTTCCGGCATCTGTCCCATTGCGAAGCACATATTTCGCTTTTCGAACCATTGGGCGGCGGCGCCGCTTGGTTTAGAAACCTGAATCGATGTTTTCTGGATTTCGTGAGAGGTGAAGAGTGCCGGGCCTTGTCCATGTGGTCGACGACGATGCTTCGTTCCGCACCGCGATCGAGCGCAGGTTGAAGCTTGCCGGCTATGAGGTCGCGACCTACGCATCGGCGCAGGACCTGCTCGACGCAGCACTGGACGACCACCAGCCGGGATGCATTTTACTCGACGTGCGGATACCGGGGCTGAGCGGTCCCGATTTGCAGAGCCGCCTGATCGAGCGGGGGTCGACATTGCCCATCGTCTTCCTGACCGGACACGCGGACACGCCGACCACGGTGCGGGCCATCAAGGCCGGCGCCGAGGATTTTTTGACCAAGCCGATCTCGTCGGAGCTGCTGCTCGATGCGATCGAGCGCGCGCTGGCACGGCAGCGCACCGCGCGCGTGCAGCGCGACAGGCTCGAGACGTTCCGCGCGCACCTCGCGACGCTGACGCAGCGCGAGCGCCAGGTATTCGAACTGATCGTCCGCGGCAGGATCAACAAGCAAATCGCCTATGAGCTCGGCACCACCGAGCGCACGGTGAAAGCCCATCGCCATCAGGTGATGGAGAAGATGCAGGTTCATTCACTTGCGGAGCTCGTTTCGATCGCGGAGCGGCTCGGAATGCTCGATTCGAACGGCGATTGATCGCTTTGTCAGAATGCACGTTTCCATGATGGCACTGCCCCAAGGGACAATATGAAATCTGTCAACGTGGTGATGCCATGCATGTGCGGCAGATGTGGCGTTTTGTCTGCTGCGCGAATCGATGGTCGGGCCTGTCGGATGTGTCCGGCCGTGCCATCAGCGCCGATGCCGCCCGAAAGGTCGACGCCGTGACAACGCGCCAGTCCGTTTTCATCGTCGATGATGATCCGTCCGTCCGGACCAGCATGAGCCGGCTGCTGCGCGAATATGGCTTCGTCACGACTCTGTTCGAGTCCGCGAGTGCGTTGCTTGATTACGGCAGCTTCGACAGCGCGATCTGCATCGTCATCGATATCAATCTCGACGGAAATTCCGGCATCGATTTGCGACGGAGACTGGCAGAGGATGGCGTCACTGTACCGGTGATCTTCATTACCGGCAGTGACAGCGCTGCGAACCGCGTCGCTGCGATTACGTCGGGCTGCGTCGCCTACCTGACCAAACCGTTCACGGCGCAGTCGCTGATCGAGTCGGTGACGCGCGCATCGGCCGCGTAGCGGGGCCAGGCTGTTCATTCATCGACATATTGCTCCAGCGTCTGCGCCGGTGCGCCCCTGTGGACAGATGCGAATTGCGCCAGCGGAATCGATGTCGTCATTGCCAGCAGGTTGGAGTCGACGACCTCGAGCGCCAGCACCTTGCCCGCTTCCATCTGCTGGACGATCTCGGGCGATGCGACATCGGCTGCAATGCACGCGTTGGTCAGGCACCAGGTATAGGGGATGCGAAAGGCGCTGCCCTGATCGACAGTCAGCTTGGCCGGCTGTTGCAGATACATGCCAACGGGCACGAACAGTTGCAGCCGTGCCGTGGACGTGCCTTCGCGCTCGATCAGGTCCACACGTACGGCAGTCTGGCCGGTCGGGAATTTGCCGGTGATGGAGGTCCGGCACAGCGTCGGCGCGCCACCCGCCTTGAAGCAGAGCTTCTGCCAGTCGCTATAGGTGATGTCCTTGGCCTCACGTTGGCCGCGGGTCGCGACCTCGGTGGATTTGTCGACCTGCGCGGCCTTCGATGCGGCCCAATCCGGTTTCTGCGCGTCGAGGAATTTGGTCACCAGCGGTGACCAGAGCGGGATCGCATCCAGCGAGCCGATGAAGAAATGCCCCTCGTTGCCGAACGGCGGCATCAGATGATATTCGGCCCGGCCGCCGGCCGCGGTGAAGGCCGCGTACATGCGCTTCGACAGATCGGGGCCAAAGAACGTGTCGTTCTCGATGTAGATCCACAGCATCGGCACCCGCGAGGTGCGGCCAAAATCCGCGGTGGCCTCCACCAGCCTGTCGGGTGCGCAATTGTTGTTGGGCTTGCCGCCGACCCGGCCACCGCGACCGGCTGCGAATGTGATGACGGCTTTGACCTGCGGCGGGTTTACGCTCGACAGCGCGATCGAGGCCCAGCCGCCGGCGGACTGCCCGACCACGATCACGTCCTTCGGGACGATGCGCTTTTCAGCGGCGAGGTAGTCGATGATCCAGAGATCGACCTGCGCCACCGCAAGCCCCGCGTCGTGGAAGTTGGGATTCGTGCATTTGCCGATCTTGGAGAAGAAGGGGCCGTAGATCGCGCGCGCGGGAATGTCGATGGCGGCGGCGCCATAGCCGGAGCCCACCGGCGCCACCACGAGATAGCCGCGCTTGGCGAACCACTTTGCGGCGTCACGGAATTCCACGAGCGGAAAGAAGCTGCGATCGGTCGGATTGAGCGACACGCCGTGGTTCATGATCACGAGCGGGAAGGGGCCGTCGCCGACCGGGCGCACCAGATAGGCGAACATGGGCAGCGGCAGCGGCAGCGCCCAGATCTCCTCCTGGATGCGGACGTCGTTCTCGGCGCGCACCGGCGCGGACAATCCGCCGAGAACGAGCAGGGCGGTTGCAAGTGATCGGAGGATTGCCGTCGGGACACAGCGCATCACAAACCTCCTTCAGCCCGGCGGATTTGAGTTGCGGCAGGAGAAGTTTGCTTGATCCAGATCAATCTTTCCCGATGACCGGAAACCCCTATGGATCGATGCAGCAGACCCGACAGCTGCTCATCGTGTCGCTGCGCTGTGCGGTCATCCATCATGAGGCATCTGCATGAACACATCATCCGAGCCGGGATGGATACGATTCTTCCCGCCGTCTGCCTGGCTCGCGGCCTATGAACGACGTTGGCTATCGTCTGACGCGGTCGCGGGCATCACGCTGGCGGCCTACGCCATCCCGGTCTCGCTCGCCTATGCGGCGCTGGCCGGCCTGGCGCCGCAGGTCGGCGTCTACGGCTACATGCTCGGCGGGATCGGCTATGCCTTGCTCGGCTCGTCGCGACAGCTCGCAATTGGCCCGACGTCGGCGATTTCCCTGATGATTGCCGCCACCGTCGGCGCGCTCGCCGGCGGCGATGCGGTGCGCTATGCGCAGATCGCAAGTCTTGCCGCGTTTGCTGTGGCGGTGCTGTGCTTCATCGCCTGGCTGTTCAAGCTCAGCGTGCTGGTCCGTCTCGTCAGCGACAGCATCCTGGTCGGCTTCAAGGCTGGCGCCGGGCTCACCATCATCCTGAGCCAGTTGCCGAGCCTGCTGGGCGTTGCCGGCGGCGGCCACAATTTCTTCGACCGCGCTTTCAAGCTGATGGGGCAGCTCGGGCATATCGATGCGCTGGTGCTGGCGATTGGCGCGATCGCGCTGTTGCTGCTCCTGCTCGGCGAAAGATTGCTGCCGGGCAAGCCGGTCGGAATCAGCATCGTGGCGCTTGCAATTGTGGTGGCAACGGTTCTGGGCTTTCCGGCCATGGGTGTGCCCGTTACCGGGAAGATACCGGAGGGGCTGCCGGCAGTGGGGATGCCGACATTCGGGCTGCTGGAGTTCGACGATCTCTTTCCGCTCGCCGCCGGATGCGTGCTGCTGGCCTACATAGAAGGTGTCTCGGCCGCCCGCAGCTTTGCCGCGAAGCACGGCTATCCCCTCGACGTGCGGCAGGAATTTTTGGGGCTGGGCGCTGCGAACCTCGCGGCCGCCTTTGGCCATGGCTATCCCGTCGCCGGCGGCTTGTCGCAATCGGCCGTCAACGACAGTGCCGGCGCGCGGACGCCGCTGGCGCTGGTGATCTGCTCGGTGACGCTCGGGCTGTGCCTTCTGTTCTTCACGGGGTTGCTGACCAATCTTCCCAAGGCGGTGCTCGCGGCCATTGTCTTTGCCGCCGTGTACAGGCTGGTCGATATCCGCGCGCTGATGCGGATGTGGCAGGTCAGCCGGATCGATTTCTATGCCGCGGCGATCGCGCTGGTTTCGGTGTTGCTGCTCGGCATTCTCCAGGGCGTCCTGCTGGCTTCGATTGCGTCGATTGTCCTGCTGCTCGCGCGGGCCTCGCAGCCGAACGTGGCGTTTCTCGGCCGTCTACCCGGTAGCGGGCGCTATTCCGACAGCGCGAGGCACCAGGATGTCGAGCCGCTGGTCGGAATCATCGCATTCCGCCCCGAGGCCTCGCTGCTCTATATCAACGCCGAGACCATCCTCGATACCGTCCTGATTGCGTTGCGGCGATCGCCGGGCATCCGGCTGGTTGCCTGCGATCTGTCGGCCTCGCCCTATATCGACCTCGCCGGTGCCCGCATGCTGCGCGACCTCCATGACGAGCTCGCGCCGCGCAGCATCACATTCTGTATCGTCGGTGCGCATGCGCAGCTGCGCGATCTGCTCCGAGCTGAGGGTTTGGCCGACAAGACCGACAGCGGCCAGTGGCTGCGTTCGCTCGACAGCGTTCTCGGGGACGATCATACCGGCGAAGCGCAACGGCCCGCCTGACGAGGCATGTCGCGTTGCGGGCAAGACCGACGCGGACGTCGATCGTCATAACAGTTGACCGTTGACTTGGATCAACGGAGCCCTCCGCGCTGCACGCACGATCTGCCATCATCTTTGTCCAATGGCCGACACGGATCGGGAGAGACACATGTCAAAAGACGCCAAGCCCGCACATAAGCGAATCGACCAGTTCTTTTCCGGCCCCGGCGGTCGGGCGGATGACTGGCGAGATCTGGTGGAAGCTGCAAAGGCGTGGGCGCGCGGCGGCGGTCGCGCGAAATATGATGCAGCCTTGGCTGAGCTTTTGGTGACGGAGGAGTTTCACGGCTATCCCGGCCTGCAATTGATGACCGCGCTGCGGGAGGCGGCCTCGGCCGGAGATGCGGCAACCTCGCTGGCCCTTGCGACCCGGATCACCCAGGCTCTGGCGACGCGTTCGTTCCGGCAGCATGCCGGCGACTGGAGCGCGACCGATGACGGCAATGGTGATGTGCCCGAGCTGGTTCCGTCGGCTTTCGGCGCACATACGACGCGCCGACCCTATTTCGAAACGCTGATCGTCACCGGCGTGTCGTCCAGCAACTGGCCGGCCCTTGCGGCGGAATGGCGCAAGCTGCGCCGTCCGACCGACGCCTTCGTCTACGAGCCCGTCATTGTCGGCAGTCTCGAAGACGCCTTCTGCGCGACGATGCTCAATCCCAACATCGCCGCCGTCGTGATCAACGACGGTTTCGGCCTGCGCTCGCGCCACGATGCCCCGGTGCTGCGTTCGATGACGGCCGCTGCCGGCCTCAACGACGAGGCTGATGCGTCCGCACTCAGGCTCGCTCACATCATCAAGCGCGTCCGGCCCGAGCTCGACATCTACCTGATGTCCAATCGCGACGTCGAGGAGATGGCGGGCAATCCCGAAGCCAACGTCGCTCGCCGCATCTTCTACTCCGTCGAGGAGCTGCTGGAGCTGCATCTGTCGATCCTCGAAGGCATCCAGGACCGGTTCGACACGCCGTTCTTCGACAATCTCAAGAAATATGCCCAGCGTCCGATTGGGACGTTCCACGCTTTGCCGATCGCCCGCGGCAAATCGATCTTCAAGTCTGACTGGATCCGCGACATGGGCGAGTTCTACGGCTTGAACCTGTTCCTGGCCGAGAGCAGCGCCACCACCGGCGGTCTCGACAGCTTGCTGGAGCCGACCGGCACCATCAAGAAGGCACAGGACAAGGCGGCTCGGGCGCTCGGCGCCGACCGCGTCTTCTTCGTCACCAACGGCACCTCGACCTCGAACAAGATGGCGGTGCAGGCGTTGCTTGCGCCGGGCGACATCGCGATCGTCGACCGCAACTGCCACAAGTCGCATCACTACGGCATGGTGCTGGCCGGCGCCCAGCCGCTCTATGTCGAAGCCTTTCCGATGACGGAATATTCGATGTATGGCGCGGTGCCGCTGAAGACCATCAAGCAGGCGCTGCTCGACGCCAAGGCCGACGGCCGGCTCGACCGCGTCAAGCTGCTCGATCTCACTAACTGCACCTTCGATGGCCACATCTACAACACCCGCCGGGTCATGGAGGAATGCCTTGCGATCAAGCCGGACCTGATCTTCCTGTGGGACGAGGCCTGGTTTGGCTTCGCGCGGTTCTCGCCGTTCCTGCGCCGGCGCACTGCGATGGGCGCGGCCAACGAGATCGAGGCGTGGATGCACGACCCGAAATCGATCGAGGTCTACGAGAAGCAACAGACCGAGCTTGGCAAGAATCCGTCCGACGAAGTGCTGCTCAAGACTCGGCTGATCCCGGACCCGCGCCAGATCCGGCTGCGCGTCTACCAGACCAACTCGACCCACAAGTCGATGTCGGCGATCCGCCAGGGCTCCATGCTCTCGGTCAAGGACGTTGAATTCCACACGGTCGAGCAGCAGTTCAAGGAGGCCGTGTTCACCCACGCCTCGACCAGCCCGAACCAGCAGCTCATTGCCAGCCTCGACGTCTCGCGGCGTCAGATGGAGCTGGAAGGCTATGGCCTCGTCGCCAACGCGATGGAGATCGCGCTCGCGATCCGCCAGGCCGTCAACAACAATCCGCTGATCTCGAAGTACTTCCGCGTCCTCGGCGCCGACGCGATGGTGCCCGCGCAATATCGCCAAAGCGGCTTCACCGACTATCTCGCCGCCGGCGTCAACTGGGCCAATACGCTCAAAAGCCTGGACGACGACGAGTTCTGCCTTGATCCGACCCGCATGACGCTGGTGTGCGGCACCGCCGGTTACGACGGCACCCAGTTCAAGGGCATTCTCGCCAACGAGTACAACATCCAGGTCAACAAGACTTCGCGCAATTCGGTGCTGCTCCAGTCCAACATCAACAACACCCGCAGCGACGTCGCCCATCTCGTGCGCGTGCTCGCCGAGATCGCGGGCGAGGTCGATCGCGGCCTCGCGCAGGGCGGCGCCAATGCGAAGAAGACGTTCGAGGCGCGGGTGACAAGCCTGATGAAGGACGTGCCGGACTTGCCAAACTTCTCGCACTTCCATCCGAGCTTCCGCGGTGATGCCGGCGCCAAGACCAACGAGGGCGACATCCGCACCGGCTTCTATGCGGCCTATGACGCAGCGGGCTGCGAGCATATCCGCCTTGGCGATCCCGAGATTGACCGCCGCCTGAAGGCCGGGCCCGAGCTTGTCTCGGCCAATTTCGTGATCCCGTATCCGCCGGGGTTCCCGATCATGGTGCCCGGCCAGGTCATCACCCAGGAGACTATCGACTTCATGCGCAAGCTCGATGTGAAGGAGATCCATGGCTACGACGCCAAGGAGGGACTGAAGCTCGTTCGCACGGAGGCCTTGGCGAAGCTCGGCCGGCCGAAGCCCGGCGCACAGCCGAAGCTCAAGGCGGCGTCATAGCGTGCTGGCCGTTCAGACGGCGAACACGACCACCATGACTGAGCCCCAGGTCGTCAACAGGATGTTGGCGACCGGGTAGGCTGGGGTGTAGCCCAGAACCGGGACGGGGCTGCCGGCGCGTTCCTGCAGCGCTGCCATTGCGGCGGTGACCGTCTGCGACCCGGTCAAGCCGCCGAGCAGGAGAATCGGATTCATCCGCAACACGAAATGGCCAAAGCAGAATCCGACGAGCTGCGGCAGCAACGTGACGGCCATTCCGCCCAACAGGAGGCCGATGCCTGATTGTTGAAGGGCCGTCAGGAAGATCGGCCCGGCATGGATGCCGGTGAGCCCGACGAAGGCCGCAAGGCCGAGCGAGGTCATCAGGCTGATGGCACCGTCGGGAATCTGTCCGAACAGCGGGTAACGCGTACGGAGATGCCCGACCAGAAGCCCAGCGAGCAACGTGCCGACGCTGGTGCTGAGCGAGATCGTGATGCCGCCGACGGTGAAGCTCAGGAGCGTGCCAACGAGGCCGCCGAGGAAAATCGCGAGCCCCAGCACGATGAAATCGATGTTGGTGCTGGGCGCAACGATGACGCCGATGCTCTTGGCCGCGTTCTGTACGACCGGCTCGGGCCCGACGATCCGGAGCAGATCGCCGCGTTGCAGGACAACGCCGGCTCCGACCGGAATCTCCTGGCCTCCCCGGGTCAACGATCGCAAATAGAGGGCACGGGTCCAGCTCTCCTGCGAAGCGGCTTCCAATGTCATGCCTGCAAGCTTCGGATTGATCAGGAGGACGTCAGCGGAGATCAAGGGAATGTCGAGAAGCTCCCTGTCCTCGACTTCCTCGGCGCGAGGGCCGATCCGCCCGACGATGATTTGGCGCGGTGCGGATAGCGCAACGAGATCGCCGGTCGCGAGGATCGTTCCGGGAGCCGCTTCAGCGATGTGGTCTCCACGACGGATCCGGTGAATGAACAGCCGGTGTTCTGGAATACGGCCTTCCGCGTCTGCGACGGTCGACCCAACGAGAGGTGAGCCCTCGTCCAATCGATAGGCGCGTAGCTCGAATTTGCGCCAGGCCGATGCCAGACCCGGCTTGGTGCGGGTCACGCCCAAGGCCTGCTCGAGCTTGAGCGCCTCCGCGCGCAGGTCGATTTTGAGCAAAGCCGGCGCAATCTGGGTGACGAACAGGATGACGCCTGCGTAGCCGAAGATATAGCAGACCGCGTCCGCAACCGCGATGTGCGAGACGTAGAGTGCGCGCTGCGCCTCGGAAATGGCCAGCCCGTTGACCGCATCGGTCGCCGTTCCCATTGCGGCGCTCTGGCTAAGGGCGCCTGACATGAGGCCCGCCGCGAGGCCGGGATCGAGATGCAACACCTTCGCGACGACAATGGCTGTCGCGAGACCGGTCGAGCACGTCACGACGGCAAGCAGCATCGGCTTCAGCCCGTCGCGCTTCATCGCCTGCGCGAATTGCGGTCCGACCAGATAGCCGACGCCAAACAGGAACATCAGGAACAGGAAAGACTTGGTCATGCCGGAGACCGGGACATGCGCGAAATCCCCGACCGCCAGTCCGGCAAACAGCGCGCCCGTAACCGGGCCGAGGCTAAACGTTCCAACCCTGAAGCTGCCGATCCAGTAGCCCGCGGCAATCACAAGGAATAGCGCGAGCTCCGGGTAGCGGACGAGGAACTGCTCCAGCCAGGCCAGCATCGCGAGCAGTCCCGCTACGTCATCAACATGACCAGCACCATTCCCCAGATCGTCAGCAATGTGTTTCCGACGGCGTAGGTGACCGTATAACCCAACCCGGGAATCTGGCTTTTGGCACGGTCATTGATCATGCCGAGGGAAGCTGTCGTGGTCCGCGCTCCTGAGCAGCAACCCAGCACGATGGCGTCATGAAAGCGAAACACATACTTGCCGACATACATCGCCAGGATCAGCGGCACGGTCGTGACTGCGACGCCCCAGAGGAACAGGCTGAAGCCGAGCTGCTGGAGACCCGCGACGAAGCCCGGTCCCGACGAGATGCCCACGACCGCAATGAACATGTTCAGGCCGACTGAATTCATGAACCACACGGTCGGCGACGGGATTCGGCCGAAGGTCGGGTGGACCGATCGCAGCCAGCCGAAGAACAGGCCCGAGATCAAGGCGCCACCCGAGGTGGATAGTGTCAGCGGCACGCTGCCGACCTTGTAGACGACGGCGCCGATCAATGCGCCGATCGCAATCGCTGCTCCGATGAAGGCGACGTCGGCAACGTCGGTCACGCGATCCGGGCGGCCGAGCAATTTCGTTGCGGCCGCCACATCCGGCGTACGTCCCACGATGGTGACGATGTCGCCGCGATTGAGCTTCGTGTTCGGCAGGATGGGAATGTCGACCGCGATTGCGCCCCTGGTGATCTTGCGCAGAAATACGCCGCGCGCGCTCGGCTCTGTCGACAGCTCTTCCAGCGTCTTTCCGTCGACGTCCTTGCTGGTCACGTAGACGTCGACGCCTTCGATCGGCACCGCCAGCAGCTCGCGGTCATCGACTTCCTCCGCCTGCTCGCCAATCAGATTGATGAGAACGTCGCGCCGGCCGGCCACGGCGACGACATCACCGGCGTGAATGACGGTATCGGCAGTGGCGTCCATGATCTTCCCGCTCTGCCTGATCCGCAGCACGAACACCCGATGCTCGGGCACCAGCGCCTCTGCCTGATGTACGGTCTTTCCAACCGCGAGCCCCCGTTCGCTAACCCGGAACGCACGCACATCGAACTGGTGCCACGCGGTCCCCGGGCCGCCCGCCTGCTTCTTGCCCCCCTGTTCTTCCTCATATTTTTTGCAGGCCGCTTCGAGGTCGATACCGAGCAGTGCCGGACCAAGCAGTGCCAGGACGACCGCGGATCCGACCGTGCCGAAGATATAGGTGACCGCATAGGCGACCGGCATCGCGTCGAGCAGCTTCTTCGCTTCTTCTGCACTCAGGCCGAGACGATTGATCGCGTCGGTGGCAAGGCCCATCGATGCCGAGATCGTCTGTGAGCCGGCATAGAGCCCCACGGCTGACCCGACATCGTAGCCGGCGATCTTGGCGCCGAGATAGGGGGCCAGGAGGCAGAATACGCAAACGACCACGGCAAAAATCGCCTGCGGGACACCGTCGTGCGCGATGCCGCGTACGAATTGTGGCCCGACGCCGTAGCCAATCGCGAACAGGAACATCAGAAAGAAGGTCGGCTTGAGCGGACCCGAGATCGTGATCCCGATCTGGCCGATGATGACGGCCGCGATCAAGGTCGCCGTCACGGCGCCGAGGCCGAGACCCTTGTAGGTGAAGGAGCCAAAGTAGTAGCCCAGGGCCAGCGAGAGGAAGATCGCGATTTCCGGATAGCTCTTGAGAGTCTGGAAGAACCAATTCATCGTCTCGTCCCCCGTTCATGCAGAAGCACTGGCGACGCGTGCCTCGGCCACGTGCGCGCCGGACCAAACGGCAGCGACATGGCCTCGCATCGCGTGAGCCCAACATCGGGCGGCGGCCGACCCGGTCATGTTGATCTATGTCAACCATATGCGGGATGTCTCACGACACCGATGTCATCGCCGCGTCATTCGCCGCGTTGCAGCGCGGCGACGGGCCCGCGCTCTCGTCGATCCGTCGCGGTCGAAGCGTTGAGATAGATCAAAGATCGACGTCGATCGCCCACCATGCTGCTGGAGATTGCGCAGGCGAGGAGCCTCCTCGGCTTCCGTTTCATCAGGCTGCATAGCCCTGGGAGTCTCACATGGCAGACATCTTAACTCTGAAGAAGTTCGAGGCGCTGAGCCCGTTCGAGATCAAGGACGAACTGATCAATTTGGCCAAGGCCTCCTCGAAACGGACGCAGAGTGCGTTTCTGAACGCCGGCCGCGGCAATCCGAACTGGGTCGCGACCACGCCGCGCGAAGGCTTTTTCCTGTTGGGACAGTTTGCCATCAGCGAAAGCAAGCGGGTGATGGACCATCCCGCCGGGATCGGCGGCATGGCCGAGGCGAAGGGCATCGCCCGACGGTTCGAGGCCTGGCTTGCCAAGCACGCCGACATGCCGGGCGCGAGCTTCCTGTCGGCGATGCTGCCGTTCGCGGTCAAGAAGTTCGGTTTCGACCCCGATGCTTTCGTTCACGAGCTCGTCGATTCGATTATCGGCGACAATTATCCCGTGCCGGACCGCATGCTGGTGCACAACGAGAAGATCGTGCACGAATATCTGATGTGGGCTGTTTGCGGCGAGCCGCGGCCGGCCGGCAAGTTCGACATCTACGCAGTCGAGGGCGGGACAGCGGCGATGTGCTATCTCTTCAAGTCACTGAAGGCCAATCGCCTGCTGCAGCCCGGTGACACGATTGCGCTCGGAACGCCGATCTTCACGCCCTACATCGAGATGACGCACCTGGAGGACTATGACCTCAAGGTTGTTCAGATCAGGGCTCCGCAGGAAAACAAGTTCCAGTTCACCGACGAGGAAATCAAGAAACTGGAGGATCCGAAGGTCAAGGCTTTCTTCGTCGTCAATCCGTCCAATCCTCCGGGGATGGGCTTGAGCAAGGAAACGATCTCCAAGCTGGCGAACCTGGTCAAGACCAAGCGGCCCGACCTGATGATCCTGACCGATGACGTCTACGGCACCTTCGTGCACGGTTTCCGCTCGCTGCTGGGCGAGCTGCCGCACAACACGATCGGCGTCTATTCCTATTCCAAATATTTTGGTTGCACCGGATGGCGGCTCGGCGCCATCGCCATTCACGAGGACAACATCTTTGACAAGATGATCGCCAAGCTGCCCGATGCCGCCGTGAAGGCGCTCGACAAGCGTTACGGCCCTCTGACGCTGGAACCCCGCAAGCTGAAGCTGATCGACCGCATCGTCGCCGACAGCCGGGACGTCGCGCTCAATCACACCGCGGGCCTGTCGCTGCCGCAGCAGGTGATGATGAGCCTGTTCTCCCTGTCCGAGATGCTGGACGACAAGAAGGCTTATCAGGCTGCCTGCATGGAGATCGTCAACAAGCGGCTATGGTCGCTGCTCGACGGCCTCGGGCTCGCCGACAAGCTGAGCCCGAATCCCAGTTACGACGCCTATTATGCCTTGCTCGATTTCGAGTTCTGGGCTCGGAAGAACATCGGCGACGAGGCCGTCGAATATCTGAAGAAAAGCGTCCATCCGCTCGATCTCGCATTTCGTCTGGCCGAAGCCCACGGCATCGTGCTGCTGAACGGCGGTGGCTTTGACGCTCCTGAATGGTCGCTGCGCGTGTCGCTGGCCAATCTTCCCGACGACGTTTACGACGACATCGGTCGAGGCGTCCGGTCGATCGCGCGCGGCTATCGGGATGCATACGAGGCGTCCAAGGCCGGCCCGAAGTAACGGAAACCTGAGGGAGGCCGCCGGTCGGACCCGGAGCGCTTCGGTATCATTACCAAAGGAAAAGAGAGTCATGAGACAGACTGCCCTCTACGCTGCCCTGATCACCTCGCTCGTAACTGTCGCCGGCTTCAGCACGCCGTCGCGTGCAGAAACCGGCCAGGTTGCCATCGTCTTCACCAAGGGCGGGTTTATCGTCGGCGTCGGAGGCGGGGAGGGTGTTCTGCTGTACCGGGGCCACAAATATCCCTTCACCGTCTCAGGCATGAGCGTCGGTTTCACAATCGGGGCTTCGACGACGAAGTTCGTCGGCCACGCCCTCAATCTGAGAGGGCCGCAGTCGATCGAGGGCTCCTACGCCGCGGGCGGCGCCGGCGGCGCGGTCGCCGCTGGTGCCGGTGCCGTGCAGTTGCAGAACGGCAATGGCGTGATCCTTCAGCTCAGCGGCCCGAAGGTCGGCGCGGAAGTCTCGGCCGCGGTCGGCGGCGTCACGATCCGGCTGAAATAAGGACAGGGCGATAGGGCCGCGCTCCCGGCGCGGCCTGATTTGCCTCAGTACCGCTGCTCGACGAACTTCATCCGGCGCAGGCTCGCCTGATCGTTATAGCGGCCCTTGTGGGACCGCTTCGGCAGCCTGACCTTGGCCCGCGCGATCTTCTTGTAGGGGATGGTCTTGAGAATGTGCGAGATGACGTTGAGCCGCGCCCGACGCTTGTCGTCGGAGCGGATCAGCCGCCATGGCGCATGCCTGGTGTCGGTCGCCTCGAACATCATGTCGCGTGCGCGCGAATAGTCGTACCAGCGGCCGAAGGATTCGGTATCCATCGGGCTCAGCTTCCACTGCCGCAGCGGATCCTCGATACGCGCCTGGAAGCGCAGCTGCTGCTCTTCCATCCCGACCTCGAGCCACAGCTTGATCAGGATGATGCCGGCGTCCACGGCGAATTTCTCGACCAGTGGACACAGCTCCAGGAAGCGCTTGTGCTCGGCCGGCGAGCAGAAGCCCATGACGTATTCGACACCGGCGCGATTGTACCAGCTGCGGTCGAAGATCACGATTTCGCCGCCGGCTGGAAACTGCTCGATATAGCGTTGCAGGAACAGCTGGGTTTTTTGCCGGTCGGACGGTGCGGGTAGCGCGCAGACACGGAAGACGCGCGGGCTCACCTTCTCGGTCAGGGCCTTGATGGTGCCGCCCTTGCCGGCGGCGTCACGGCCCTCGAAGATGACGATCACCTTCAGCTTCTCGGCCTTCACCCATTCCTGGAGATGACACAGCTCGACCTGGAGCTTTTCCAGCTCCTGCTCATAGTCCTTCCGCTTCATTTTCTCCGCAGGCTTGTCCTTCGCCATGATCAATCATCGCCCCACGAAATGATGACGCCGATGTCGCCGGGCACGCCGCCGGGAAAGTCGATGATCTGATAGGCGATGCGATAGCCGCGCGGCTTCAGATGGTCGGCCCAGAGCTGGAAGATCTCCTTGGGAATGCCGGTCAGCGTATTTTCCCAACCCTTCTCCATCTGGTTGATGGCGCGCCCCTTGTCGGTGCAGAGCGAGTTGGGGAAACGATAGACCTGCACCTCGGTGAGCCCGTTTCGCACTGCACGCTGGATGATGGTCGAGGCGAGCCTGACCTTCTCCTCCTCGGTCTTGCCGGAGGGCTTGCTCAGCCGCTCGATCAGCGCGCGTTTCTCGGCCTCGGCGGCTGCGGCGAGGCGGACATATTCCTCGGCCTTCTCGGCCTCCTTGAGAGCGGCCTCTTTGCGGATCTGCGTGGCGCTGGGGATCAGGTCATCGATGCCGGGCATGGCTTGCGGCTCCTATGGCTGCATTTCGACGTCTGAGGTAGGCTAGGTCCGGCAAGGGGTATTCCCTTGATTCAAATCAACCATGTCCGCGACCTGTTGCGCACGCTGCGGCACATTCCTGACCGGGAGAGAGATTTGAGCGAACAGCTTCATCCTATGGCGCCGCACCATCTGCCGTTCTATCTGGCGCCGGGGAGCGGGACCGACACGCTGATGGTCGTGATGGGGATCTTCCTTATCGGCACCGTGCTCTGGGTCGGCACGCTCTATTGGAGGCTACACAGCCTGCCTGAGCGGATGGCGCACAAATCGCAGAAGCTGCAGTTCGAGTTCGTCGCCGTGCTCGGCCTGATCTCGCTCTTCACGCACATGCACATCTTCTGGATCGCGGGCCTCTTGCTGGCCTTGATCGACATCCCCGATTTCGGCGGCCCGCTGCGCAGCATCGCCGATTCCGTCGAGAAGATCGCCGACGCGACGCCGGGTGAGGTGGGCGAGGACGGGCAACCGAAGCCGCCGCCGTCACAACCGACTGAACCGGCGAAGGAAAGGGAGCACAATCATGTTTGAGCTCATGATCTGCTCCCTGCTGACGATTGTGCCGGATTATCTCTATCGCCGTTATGCCCAGGGAAAGCGTTTTGGCAAGGAGATCACCTTCTTCTCGGTCTGGTACGAGCTGCGCTGGGGCATCACCGGCTGCCTGATGCTGACGGTGTCGCTGATCACCATGATCTTCTATTTTCATCCGTCGACGTCGAGCGCCACGCTCTATTTCCGCACCATCCCGATCCTGCCCGAGGGCTCGGGCCGCGTGGCCGAGGTCAAGGTCGGCTTCAGCGAGGCGGTGAAGAAGGGTGACGTGCTGTTCACGCTCGACGCATCGAGCCAGAAGGCCGCGCTCGAAACTGCAAGGCGCAAGGTCGCGGAGGTCGATGCCGGCATGGAGACGGCCCAGGCCGACCTGGTCAAGGCCGATGCGCAGATTGGCGAAGCCAAGGCCAGCTATCAGCAGGCCAAGGACGAACTCGACACCAAGATCGAGCTCCAGCGCCGCAACGCCAACGTCGTCGCGCAGCGTGAGATCGACAAGCTCCAGGTGCTGGTCGATCAGCGCCAGGCCGGCATCGACGCCGCGACGGCCGCGAGGCGGGCGGCGGAGTTGCAGATCTCGGCGTCGCTTCCGGCGCAGAAGGCAAGCGCGGTGGCTGCGCGAGACGAGGCCCAGGTCGCGTTCGACAAGACCTTCATTCGCGCCGGTGTGGACGGACGCGTGGAGCAATTCCTCGTCCGCCCCGGTGACCTCGTCGCCCAGATCATGCGCCCCGCCGGCATCCTGATTCCGGCGGAGGCCGGCCGAACGGTGCTTCAGGCCGGCTTCAGCCAGATCGAGGCGCAGGTGATGAAGACCGGCATGGTGGCGGAGGCGACCTGCATCTCGAAGCCGTGGGTGATCATTCCGATGGTCATCACGACGGTGCAGGACTATATCGCGGCTGGGCAATTCCGGGCTGGTGAGCAGTTGATCGACGCGCAGACGGCCGTCCGGCCCGGCACGATCCTGGTGTTCCTGGAGCCGCTCTACAAAGGCGGCCTCGAGGGCGTGACGCCCGGCTCGAGCTGCATCGTCAATGCCTATACCAGCAACCACGAGGAAATCTCCGCGAAGGAGACCTCGACCGGTCGGAAGATCGCGCTGCACGTCGTCGACGGCGTCGGCCTGGTTCATGCGCTGCTGCTGCGTATCCAGGCCTTGCTGCTGCCGATCCAGACTCTGGTGTTCACCGGGCACTGATACCAGGCCTGTCGAAGCGGCGCAGTTCCCGCTAGAATTGTGGCCAGCAACGGCCGGAGAAAGCCGTCGGGGAGGCGGATGAGCGGGCGGAGATCCATGGCGCCGATCATGCCGCGGTCAGTCGCGGCCGCGTGGCTCAGTCTCGGCCTGTGGCTCGCCGCCTGCATCCTGTCCAGCGCGGCCGGAGCCGTCGAGCGCAGCGCGCGCGGAGAGCTCAGGCGCGTGCTGGTGCTGCATTCCTTCGGCCGCGAATTCCGCCCCTGGAGCGAATATGCGCGTAGCATCAAGGCGGGGCTGGAGCAGCAATCGCGCTGGCCCCTGGACATCCAGGAGCACACCCTGCTCACCGCGCGCTTCAACAGTCCGGGCCCGGAAGCGCCCTTCGTCGACTATCTGCACTCGCTCTACGAGGGCGCCCCGCCTGACATCGTGCTGAGCATCGGCGCGCCGGCGGCGCGGTTCGTGCAGCGATACCGGCAAAAGCTCTTTCCCGAGATACCGATGGTGCTGACCGTGGTCGAGCAGCGGCTCGTGAATAGTCTCGACCTCACCGACAACGACGTCGTCGTGTCGGTCCACAACGATTTCATGGCCGTGTTCGACAACATTCTCCGCGTTCTGCCGGGCACGAAGAGTGTTGCCATGGTGGTTGGCGCATCGCCGCTCGAGAAGTTCTGGATCGACGAGGTGAAGCAGGAGCTGAGGCCGCTAGGAAAACGCGTCGGCCTGATCTGGTATTCGGACCTTGCGTTCGATGAAATCCTCAGGCGCGCCGCAAAACTTCCGCCAGACACGGTGTTGTTCTGGGGCCTGATGTCGGTCGATGCCGCCGGAATCGTCTACGAAGGCGACATCGCCTTGCGCAGCCTGCACGCGGTCGCCAACGCCCCGATCTTCTCCTACCAGGAGCCCTTCTTCGGCAACAGCACCGTCGGCGGCCCGATGCAGATGATCGGCGAGACGAGCCGAAGAACCGTCGATGCCGTCAACCGCATTCTCGGGGGCGAGAAACCGGCCAGCATCAAATACGAGACGATCGAATTCGGAACGCCGCGATACGATTGGCACGAGCTGCAACGCTGGTCCATTAGCGAGAGCAATCTGCCGCCCGGCAGCGAGATCATGTTCCGCGATCAGGGCTTGTGGGAGACCTACCGCTGGCAGCTGCTGCTGATCGCCGCCGTGATCCTGGTGCAGACCGGGCTGATCAGCGGGTTGCTGCATGAGCGCCGGCGCCGCCAGGTCGCCGAGGTCGAATCGCGCCAGCGTCTCGCCGAGCTCGCGCACGCCAATCGCTATTCGGCCGTCGGCGAGCTGACGACGTCGATCGCGCACGAACTCAACCAGCCGCTCGGCTCCATCCTGACCAACACGGAGACGGCAGAGCTCATGCTCAAGGGCGCCTCGCCCGACATCGACGAGGTCCGGCAGATCCTCGCCGATATCAGGCGCGACGACCAGCGGGCGAGTGAGGTGATCCGCAGGCTGCGCAGTGTCTTGAAGAAGACGCCGTTCGAGATCAAGAACCTCGAGCTCAACGACACGGTGCGGGAGGCGATCGGCCTGGTGGCGGCCGTTGCCGACGGACGCCGCATCGCGCTGACCTATGTCCCGGCTTCCGCCGACCTGCATGTCAAGGGCGATTCCGTGCAGCTCCAGCAGGTCGTGCTCAACCTGATCATCAATGCCATGGATGCGGTCGCCGACGCCGACATGAGGAAGCGGGACGTCAGCGTGGCGACCGCGCGGGCCGGCAACCAGGCCGAGATCAAGATCGCCGACACCGGTCCCGGGATCGCGTCCGGCGATCTCGCGAACGTCTTCAACCCGTTCTTCACCACCAAGCCACAGGGCATGGGCATGGGGCTTGCGATTGCGAAGACGATCGTCGAGGCCCATCACGGAACGATTGGCGTCGAGAACCAGCCGTGGGGCGGAGCGCTGTTTTCGGTCCGGCTCCCGATCATCCGTTGACACCGGGATCTGGCCGCCCTGCCGCTCTCGCGCCGCAACACGGTTGCGAAGCAGCCTTTCCTTGATCTCGATCAACGAACGCCGACGCTCCGGCACGATCCTCGCGGATAGCATGTTTGGGGAGATTGTGATGTTTCGCTGCGGCAAGACCCTGATGGCGCTTGCGCTAATGATGGCGGTCCCGGCCGCCGCAATGGCGCAGGCCACCACGCCGGCGGCTCCGAGCCCGCAGGCGCAGCCGGCGAGCCCGCCGGCGCCGTCCGCCGAGCTGTTGAAGCCCGAGCAGCTCGAGGCGCTGGTCGCACCGATCGCGCTCTATCCCGACGAGCTCCTCGCCAATGTGCTCGCCGCTTCGACCTATCCGCTCGAAGTGGTGCAGGCCGATCGCTGGCTGAAGGACCACAAGACCCTGAAGGGCGATGCGCTGAAGGCCGAGGTCGACAAGCAGGGCTGGGACGACAGCGTCAAGGCGCTCGCGAGCACCGCCGACGTGCTGTCGACGATGAGCGACAAGCTCGACTGGACCGAGAAGCTCGGCGATGCCTTTCTCGCCCAGCAGCCCGACGTGATGGATGCGATCCAGCGGCTGCGCAACAAGGCCTATGACAACAAGAAGCTCGTGACCACCAAGCAGCAGAAGGTCAGCGTGCAGTCGCAGGAAGGCAAGCAGGTCGTGGTGATCCAGCAAGCCGATCCGCAGACGATGTACGTGCCCTATTACGATCCGTCGACGGTGTATGGCTCCTGGCCCTATGCGGAGTACCCGCCCTATTATTGGGGTTATCCGTCCTATATCGGCGCCGGCGCGGTCGCCGCCGGCCTCGCTTTCGGTACGGCCTGGGCGATCGGGCGCTGGGGCAATTACTGGGGTGGTGGCTGCAACTGGGGCAACCGCAACGTCTACGTCAATCACCGCACGACGAACATCAATGGCGGCTGGCAGCACAATCCGGCGCATCGCCAGGGCGTGCGCTACAACAACGCCAACGTTCAGCAGCGCTTCGGCAATAACAATGCGCGGGCGGGCGCATCGGATCGGATGGATTTCCGCGGCCGGGACGGAAACCAGGTGCTGCGTCCCAATCAGGGCGGCCCAGGCGACCGTGCAGGAGATCGCGCGGGTGACCGTGGCGGACCGGGAGATCGCGGCGGCGCCGGAGATCGCGCGGGCAATCGCGGAGATCGCGCGGGAGCAGGCGATCGCGCCGGGGTGAGCGATCGTGCCAAGGGCGGCGGCGATCGTGCCAAGGGTGGCGATCGTGCCAAGGGTGGCGGCGATCGTGCAAAGGCTGCGAACCGCGGTGGTGCCGGCGCAGGCAACCGTGGCGGAGGCAATCGCCCTGCGACCGCCAATCGCGGTGGTGGCAATCGCGGTGGCGCCATGAACGTCTCGTCCGGCCGGGCGGCGTCGGCTGCGTCGGCGCGCGGACGGTCCAGCATGGCCAGCATGCCACGCGGTGGTGGCGGTCCCAGCATGGCCGGACGCGGCGGCGGTGGCGGCGGGTTCCAAGGCGGCGGCGGGGGAGGCGGCCGTGGCGGCGGTGGTGGCGGCCGGCGTTCCGACATCGCGCTGAAGCAGGACATCGTCCTGCTTGGCCATCTCGCCAACGGTCTCGGCTACTACCGCTTCAGCTATATCGGCAGCAACAGGGCCTATGTCGGCGTCATGGCGCAGGAGGTCGAGAATGTGATGCCGGAAGCCGTGACCCGTGGCAGCGACGGATATCTGCGGGTCTATTACGACAAGCTCGGGCTGACATTCCGCACCTACCGCGACTGGCTCGCCGGCGGCGCGAAGATTCCTGCGGAGGCCTTGCCATGATTGATCTGAAAACGCTTCGGCGCGCGGTTCTGCCGGCCATCATGGCCGTGGCGATGCTTGGCTCGGCGGCGCAATCGCAGGAATCCTACAAGACGCCGGAAGACGCAGCCGCAGCACTCGCTGCCGCGGCCAAGAGCGGTCCGAAAGACATCCTGAAGGTGCTCGGCGGGGCCGCCGACGACATCGTCTCGTCCGGAGATGAGGTTGCGGATGCCGACATCCGCGCGCGCTTCATCTCGATGTATGAGGTCAAGCACGGCATCAAGGCGGAGGGCAACAGGAAGGCCACGCTGCTGCTCGGGCCCGACGACTTCCCGTTCCCGATTCCGCTGGTCAATACCAAGACCGGATGGGAGTTCGACACCGACGAGGGACGCATCGAGGTGCTTCGTCGTCGCATCGGCCGCAACGAGCTCGATGCGATCCAGACCGCGCTCGCCTATGTCGACGCCCAGAACGAATATGCCGACAAGGATCGCGGCGAGGGTGTCGGCGTCTATGCGCAGCGCTTCCTCTCCACCGCCGGCAAGAAGGACGGCCTGTTCTGGCGCGACGACAGCGATCCAAGTCCGCTCGGCGCGCTGGTCGCGGAAGCCTCGTCCGAAGGCTACAAGCCTGGCGCAGGCGACGGGCCCGTGCCCTATCACGGCTATTATTTCCGGATCCTGAAGGGCCAGGGATCCGACGCGCCCGGCGGCGCACTCAACTACGTCGTCAAAGGCAAGATGATCGGCGGCTTCGGATTGATTGCCTGGCCCGCCGAGTACGGCAACTCCGGCGTAATGACCTTCGTGGTCAACCATGCCGGCACCGTCTACCAGAAGGATCTCGGCACGCGGACCGATTTCATCGCGCCGCGTACGACGCTGTTCGATCCCGACCAGACCTGGAAGAAGGCCGATGCCGAGAAGCCCTGAGCGGCGCGTGACATTGCGTATGTGGCGTCTGATTGCAATGGTCTTGTTCGTGCTGGGGCTTGTCGCGCCGGCGACGCCGTGCTTCGCGCAGGCCGCGGGCCATGTCCGCGTCAAGATCGTCAAGGCCGGCCTGCTGGTCGGCGGCGGCGCCGGCAGCGGCACGCTGACCTATCGCGGCAAGACCTATCCGTTCACAATCAGCGGCCTGAGCTTCGGCATCACGGCCGGTGCCACCATTGGCCGGTTCGACGGCTGGGCCTCGGGCATCGGCGAGGTCAGAGACTTCGCCGGCACCTACAGCTCCGTCGGCGGCGGCTTTGCGCTCGTCGGTGGCGTCAATGGCGTCCACTTGCGCAACGAGAAGGGCGTCACCATCGTGCTCCAGGGCCCGAAGGCGGGGCTGGAACTTGCGGCGAATATCAGCGCGATCACGATTGCGCTAAGGTAAGAGCTGCCTGTCGCCCGGGTCCCTTCCCATTCGACGAACTCCGCCCTGTTTTGCTCGCCTGTCAACATCCCTACGCAAAAATATTCAGCTTTACCGAAATTCGGAAATATCGTATGTATCGCCCATCCCGGCTCATCCTTGAGGGGCGATCTCGTGTCGTCTTGATTGCGAGCCGGGCTTGCGGTGGACGCGGGCAGCGTCGGGTGCGAGAGGTGCGGGCAGGGCGGGTAGTCCCTGTGAGCCCGAAACCGCGTGCCGACGAACGGCGCTGCAAGGCTCGTCTCGCCTGTAAGTTTCTGGCTCCGTCGACAGGGCCGGGAAAACTGCGGCGAAAACGGCGGGCCGTGCGTACGGCAAAACCGTGTGGTCCTGGCCGTCGTTGCTACGGTCAAGCCTTTCGCGGAGATGTGCGCGAGCCCAACCGGGCAGACGGCATCGTCAATTCGCGGGGTGAGGGAGGCCAGCAGGAAGTCGGCTCCCGGGAGAGCACGGCATAAGCCGTCCGACCATCGCGCAGGGAAGGCCGAGTGATTGGCACCACCTGTATGCTGCTGTGCGGTCTCTTTGCGCTACCTTTCGCGCAGCAGACCGCGGGTGCGAGGTCAGCACCCGGTCTTCCCTGCGCCCTCTTGGCTAAGAGGGTGGAGAGACGAAGCAAAGCTCGGGCGAAACCGGTCGCGAGGATGCGTAGGCGCGTCTGCGAGTCGAAATGAGAATCGAAGATCGATGCTGCCGCTCCTTGCTCCGTCATTGCGAGGAGCCCTTGCGACGAAGCAATCCAGAATCTCACCGCAGGCAGTCTGGATTGCTTCGCTGCGCTCGCAATGACGATGAGGAGAGGGCGAGCGCCCCTCCGCCGTTCATCCTTCGAGGCTCCGCTCGCGATGCGTTCGCATCGCATGCTTCGCACCTCAGGATGACGGAGCCATGCGCCCGCGAAAAATCAAACTCAACGACCAGAAACAGACCAGCAACAACAAAGCCACACCGTGGCCACAGCTTTCCCGTCTCAAGGCAGGTCAGGTGCTCTTGAGGTGTGGAATGTCGGTTTTGCGGGCCTGGCTTGTCGCGGTGGTGGTGAGTGGCGTGTCGATTGCAGCTTCACTGCCGCTGCTGCCGCAGCCGGCAGCGGCGCAAGCAGCTGAGACGATCGTGGTCGAAGGCAACCGCCGCGTCGAGGCCGAGACGGTTCGCTCCTATTTCAAGCCCATGGCCGGCGGGCAGTTCGATCAGGCAGCCGTCGACGACGGCCTCAAGGCGCTGATCGAGACCGGCCTGTTCCAGGACGTGAAGGTCAGCCGGGTCGGTGGCCACATCGTGGTGTCGGTGGTGGAGAACGCCGTGATCGGCCGCGTTGCCTTCGAAGGCAACAAGAAGATCAAGGACGAGCAGCTCTCGGCCGAGGTCCAGTCCAAGCCGCGCGGGACCTTCTCGCGCGCCATGGTGCAATCCGACACGCTGCGGATCGCCGAAATCTACCGCCGCTCGGGCCGCTACGACGTCCGCGTCACGCCGGAGATCATCGAGCAGCCGAACAACCGCGTCGACCTCGTCTTTACGGTCGAGGAGGGCGTCAAGACCGGCGTCAAATCGGTCGAGTTCATCGGCAACAACGCCTACTCGGCCTCGCGCCTGCGCGACGTGATCAAGACGCATGAATCGAATCTGCTGAGTTTCCTCAGCAGCGCTGACATCTACGATCCCGACCGGGTCGAGGCCGACCGCGACCTGATCCGCCGCTTCTATCTCAAGAACGGCTATGCCGACGCCCAGGTCGTCGCGGCGCTCACCGAATACGACCCGGACAAGAAGGGTTTCCTCGTCACCTTCAAGATCGAGGAAGGCCAGCAATATCGCGTTGGAACGGTCGATCTCCATTCGACCATCGCCAATTTCGATGCCGCCTCGCTGCGCTCCTTCTCGCGCGTCAATGTCGGCTCGCTCTACAACGTCGAAGCGGTCGAGAAGTCGGTCGAGGACATGCAGATCGAGGCGTCGCGCCGCGGCTACGCTTTCGCCGTCGTCCGGCCGAGCGGCGACCGCAATTTCGAGGCGCATACCGTGTCGGTCGTGTTCAACATCGACGAAGGGGCGCGCACTTATATCGAGCGCATCAATCTGCGGGGCAACACCCGCACGCGCGATTACGTGATCCGACGCGAGTTCGACATCTCCGAGGGCGACGCCTATAACCGCGCGCTGGTCGACCGCGCGGAGCGGCGGCTGAAGAATCTCGACTACTTCAAGAGCGTCAAGATCACGACGGAGCCCGGCTCCTCCAGCGACCGCGTCGTTCTGATCGTCGACATGGAGGAGAAGTCGACCGGCGATTTCTCGATCTCGGGCGGCTACTCCACGACCGACGGTGCGCTCGCCGAAGTCTCGGTCTCCGAGCGCAACCTGCTCGGCAGGGGGCTCTACGCCAAGGCGTCGGTGACCTACGGCCAGTATGCGCGCGGCGTCTCGCTGTCCTTTGTCGAGCCTTATCTGCTCGATTACCGCATCGCGCTCGGAATCGACACCTATTGGCGCCAGCAGCTGTCGAACAGCTACACCAGCTACGGCGTCACCACGCTGGGCTTCTCACCGCGCCTCGGCTTCCAGCTGCGCGAAGATACGTCGCTTCAGCTGCGCTACTCGCTCTATCAGCAGAGCATCACGCTCGCCAGCGCCTACAACAACTGTAACAACAACGCGGCCAACACGTCGCTCGCGTTCAATCCGACGCCGGCCTATATCGCGAACGTGCTCGGCGGTGTGGATCCGACCAATTCGACGAGCTCGGGTGTGTACGGCTACGGCTGCTATGGCGATGGCGAGTCGAGCTTGCCGGTGCGCAAGGAGCTCGCCAACGGTCCGACCTTGACGTCGGCGGTCGGTTACACGCTGAACTACAACACGCTCGACAACAACAAGAACCCGACCGACGGCCTGATGATCGACTTCAAGCAGGATTTCGCCGGGGTCGGCGGCGACGTGACCTATCTGAAGACCGCGGCCGACGCCAAATACTATACGCCGCTGGTGTCCGAGATCGTCAGCGTGATCCACTTCCAGGGCGGCGTCCTCACCAAGATCGGCGACAACGATCTGCGCATGCTGGATCACTTCCAGATGGGCCCGAACCTCGTGCGCGGCTTCGCTTCGAACGGCATCGGTCCGCGTGACATCACCTACGCAAGCTATGGCGCAGTTGGTGACGCGCTCGGCGGCACCAAATATTGGGGCGCGTCGATGGAATTGCAGATGCCGTTCTGGTTCCTGCCCAAGGAAGTCGGCTTGAAGGGCGCAGTCTATGCCGACGCCGGCTCGCTCTGGGGCTACCAGGGGCCGACATCCTGGGCTGCGACCGGTGAGGTCAATACCAAGGCCTGCCCCACCTGCGGATTGCAATATGACGACAGCAGCGTGGTTCGCTCGTCGGTCGGCGTCGGCCTGATCTGGGCCTCACCGTTCGGGCCGCTGCGCTTCGACTATGCCGTGCCGCTCACGAAGGGCAAATACGACGTGGTTCAGGAGTTCAGGTTCGGCGGCGGCACGTCGTTCTAGAGCATGATCCGGAAAAGTGTGCAGCGGTTTTCCGAAAAGATCATGCTCAAAAAAATGGGCTAAAGCGCGATAAGCGCTTTAGCTTTCCAGAATGCGCCGGCAGGCGTCGACAAAGACCTCCGCGCCGGTGACGATGTCGGCGTCCGCCGTGTTCTCGGTCCAGTGGTGGCTGATGCCGCCGATCGAGGGCACAAACAGCATGCCGGCGGGCATCACGGTCGCGAGCATCTGCGCATCGTGACCGGCCCCGCTCGGCATGCGCAGCGATCGCCCGCCGGCAAATATCTTGCTGGCGGCGTCGATCGCATCCTGAAAGCCGGCGTTCATCATCGCGGGCGCGCCGGTGCGCAGCTTCGTGACGATGACGGCGCAGGGGCCGTTCGTGCTGGCCTCATCCGCCATGGTCCGCAGCAGCTCCTCCAGCCGCGCGATGACGGTCGGGTTGTCATCTCGAATCTGGAACAACATCTCGGCGCCACCCGGAATGATGCTCGGTGCGCCCGGATCGAGCGTGATGCGGCCGGTGGTCCAGACCGTGCGTGGACCGCACGCGGCGGGGAAACGCTCGTCGATCGCCACACAGAATTTGGCCAGCGCAAGCCCGGCATCCTTGCGCGCCGCCATGCGGGTCGTGCCGGCGTGATTCTGCTCGCCGACAAAATTGATCTGGTACTGCCAGATCCCGACGATGGAGGTCACGACGCCGATCGCGAGTTGGCCGCTCTCGAGCGTGTCGCCCTGCTCGATATGCGCCTCGAGATAGCCGACGTGCCGTCCCGGCTCGACCGCGATACGTGCCTGTCCGGCAAGCCCCATGTCGGCCAGTGCATCGCGCATAGTACGGCCATTGGTGCGGTCGCGCGCGGCGTCGATATCGGCCTCGGTCACCTGCCCGATATAGGAGCGCGAGCCGAGGAAGCTGCCGAAATGACCTTCCTCGTCGCACCAGGCGGCAACTTCGACCGCACCTGTCACGGAAGGATCGCGGTTGAGCACCCGCGCGGTTTCGAGCGCGTAGACGACGCCAAGCGGACCGTCGAGCCAGCCCGCGTAATTCTGGCTCTCCAGATGCGATCCGGCGAGAAGCTTCGGCCCTGCCTTGGCGCTGGTGCCGAAGACATTGCCGATACCGTCAATTACCGCGCCGAGGCCGGCGTCGGGCAGCTTCTGCATGAGCCACTCCAGCGACTGCTTGTGCGGCTCCGAAAAGGTCGGCTTGTGCACGCCGGTCTTGTAGGCGCCGATGGCGCGCAGCGCATTGAGATCGGCGAGAACGCGGGCGCCGTCGGCGGAGGGACGAATGTCAGGCATGTTCGGCAACCTTCAGCGCCTCGGTGCGGATTTCCTCGACCAGCCGCTCCTTGAGCTGGACGAATTCCGGCGTGGTCTTGATCTTGTAGGAGCGCGGATGCGGCAGGTCCACATTGATCTCGGCCTTGATGCGGCCGGGCCGCGCGCTCATGACGATGACGCGGCTGCCGAGGAAGATCGCCTCCTCGATGTCGTGGGTGACGAACAGCACGGTCTTCTGGTCGCGCTCCCAGATCCCGAGCAGCATCTCCTGCATCAGCGCGCGGGTCTGGTTGTCGAGCGCGCCGAAGGGTTCGTCGAGCAAGAGAATCTTCGGATCATTGGCAAGCGCGCGCGCAATCGCCGTGCGCTGCTGCATGCCGCCGGAGAGCTGCTTGGGCCAGTGGCTCT
The DNA here is from genome assembly GCF_015624505.1 of Bradyrhizobium commune. Taxonomy (NCBI): domain Bacteria; kingdom Pseudomonadati; phylum Pseudomonadota; class Alphaproteobacteria; order Hyphomicrobiales; family Nitrobacteraceae; genus Bradyrhizobium; species Bradyrhizobium commune. Next base: position 2,195,688 of record NZ_CP061379.1, read on the forward strand.
CGAAGCCGGAGAGCCCGACCTGGCGGATGAAGGCGTCGGCGACCTTGTTGCGCTCCGCCTCGGACACGCCGCGCTCGCGCAGGCCGAAGGCGATGTTCTCGCGCACGGTGAGCCAGGGAAACAGCGTGTAGGACTGGAACACCACGCCGCGATCGGCGCCGGGGCCCGTCACCTCGCGCCCGTCAAGGGTGACGTGACCGCCGGTCGGACGGTCGAGGCCGGCCACGATGCGCAGCAGCGTGGATTTGCCGCAGCCGGAGGGCCCAAGGATCGTGACGAAATCATTGTTGCCGATGGTGAGATCGGTCGGATCCAGAGCCCTGGTCGGGGCGTTGCCGTGGCGGGCGGGGAAGGTTCGCGAAACCTGCTCGATCTTCAGGGTCGTCATGCCAGCTTCCACGGGAACAGCCAGGCGTTGAACGCCTTGAACAGGAAGTCGGAGACGAGGCCGATCAGGCCGATGATTATGATGCCGAAGATGATTTGGCCGGTGTTGAGCAGAGCCTGGCTGTCGGTGATCATGTGGCCGATACCGGAGGATGATCCGATCAACTCAGCGACGATGACGTAGGTCCAGGCCCAGCCCAGCACCAGCCGCAGAATCTCCGCGATCTCTGGCGCGGAGGAGGGCAGCAGCACGCGACGGATGATGCCGCGGTCGCCGGCGCCCAGCGTATAGGCCGCCTCCACCAGATCGCGCCGCGTCGCGCCGACGGTTACGGCAACCATCAGGATGACCTGGAACACCGAGCCGATGAAAATGACGAGCAGCTTCTGCAATTCGCCGATGCCGGCCCACAGGATCAGGAGCGGAATGAAGGCGGAAGCGGGCAAGTAGCGCGCAAAGGACACGAACGGTTCGAGAAAGGCCTCGACGGGCTTGTAGGCGCCCATCAATACGCCGAGCGGCACCGCGACGAGCGCAGCCAGAACAAAGCCGCCGATCACACGCCAGATCGTCATGCCGATGTCGAACACGAAGCCTTGCTTGGTCAGCAGATCAAAACCCTCCTGCACCATGGTCAGCGGATTGGCGAGGAAGGTCTTCGACACATGGCCGCCGAACGTCGCCCACGACCAGAGGGCAACGAACACCACGAAGAACGCGAGGCCATAGGCCGCGCGCTGCTTCGATGTTACGGGATCGAGGGGACGCATGCCTACTTGATGAAGCCGGCGTCGAAGAGATCCTCGACCTTCGGTGCGGCCTTGATGATGCCGATCTCAAGCAGGAGCTCGGCGGCATCCTTGTTGAAGGCGAGGAAATCACCCGAGAAGAACTTCCGGTTCGCAGCCTTGTCCTGCCAGCGCAGGTATTTGGCCGAGTTGCCGAACGCCTCGCCGGTCTGCTTCACGTCCGCGCCCATGATCTCATAGGCCTTGGCTTGGTCCTTGGCGATCATGTCGAGCGACTCGAAATAGCTGTCGGCGAGCGCCTGCGCGGCCTTCGGGTTCTCGCTCAGGAATTTCGGCGTGCAGCCAAAGGTATCCATCACGATCGGATAGTCCAGCGTGGTCGCGATGATCTTGCCCTTGTCGGGCGCGGCGCGCACGGTCGACAGATACGGCTCATAGGTCATCGCGGCGTCGTTCTGGCCTGTGACGAAAGCCTGCGCAGCCGCGGCCGGCTCCAGGTTCACGACGGTGACGTCCTTCATGGTGAGGCCGTTCTTCTTCAGCATCCAGGCGAGCGCAAAGTAAGGCGAGGTGCCCGGCGCTGACGCGGCGACTGTCTTGCCCTTGAGATCCTTGATCGCGGCGATGTCGTTGCGTACCGCCATGCCGTCGGCGCCAAAGCTCTTGTCGAGCTGGAAGATCTGCTTGGTCGCGACGCCATTGGCGTTCCAGGAAATCCAGGTCTCGACCGTGGTCGCGGCGCACTGGATGTCGCCGGAGGCGATCGCAAGGTGGCGGTCCTTCTGCGGGATCTTCTTGATCGTGACGTCGAGGCCGTTCTTCTTGAAGATGCCGGCCTCCTTCGCCAGCGTCAGCGGCGCGAAGCCGGTCCAGCCGGAGATGCCGATTCCGACCTTGACGTCGTCGGCGAGCACCGGAGTGGAGACCGTAAGCGCAATGATTGTCGCAAATACTTTCGAGCTACGCATGATTGTCGTCCTCTTGCCGATCGATGGATTGACGTCCTGTTGATCTCTGTCGGCCCGTATAGGCCGTTGCCTGAAGCGTTGCACGATTTGTGCCGACATGGTCCTCTCAGCCTCCCTTGAATCGGGCGACAAGGCGGTGAGAGTCACCGGGATAAAGCAGCCGTACCGCGGTGATCGTGCGCGCGCTGCGCCAAGTATAGCGATCGATCACAAGGCAGGGTGCGCCGATGGCGATATCGAGCGCCTCCGCCGTGTGATGATCCGCAACAATGGCGCTGATCGTATGCTCGGCCTCTGTCCATGGGACATGATGAAGCAGCCACGAGCCCGGCGGCTCGCGCGAAAAATCCGCGGTCGCGGCGTCCGGCACAGACGAGAGGTCAATCAGCCTGTCTTCGACCGCGAAGGGCACGTTGTCGGCGCTGTGCCGGCAGGCGATTGCGATCACCTTGCCGGCTTTCTTCACGCCGAGCCGGTCGCGATCAGCGGCTGTCGCTACGCGTAGCTTGCGATGGATCAGCTCGTAGCCATAGCTGCGGCCGAGCGCGGTGATCTCGGCGCGGATATCGGCGATCTTGAGCACGGCGGACTGATGTTGCGGCCGGCGCACGAAGGAGCCGGCGCGCCGCCGCCGTTCGATCAAATCGGCCTGGGCGAGCTCCGACAGCGCCTTGTTCACCGTCATGCGCGAGCAGCCGTAGCGCGCAACAAGCTCGTGCTCAAAGGGGATGCGATGGCCGGGCGGCCACTCGCCGGTCAGGATACGCTTCTCGATGTCGGAGCGGATGCGCTTATAGAGCGTCGGCTTGTTACTTTCGTCAGTGGCAAGGCTCATGCGACGAGCCTCCGCACCGATGCGTTGAAGCGTTCGCGCGCGGTTTGACGCAGCCTGTGCCGTCCGCCTTCGACCAGCTTGTGGCCGCCAGCCCAGACGCAATCGATCGCGTTGCTGCCGGTCGCGAAAATCCAACCGTCGATAATGGCGTCGTGCGAACGTCCCGCCAGCGACGGATGCGCGGCGTCGAGCGTGACGATGTCGGCGCGCACACCGGGCGCGAAGCCGACAGTCGGTTGCGCCAGTGCCTGCGCGCCGCCAGCGAGTGCATGGGCAAACAGCGTGCGCCCGGTCGAGGCGCCCGCGCCTCCAGAGAGCACGTTGCGCTCACGAAGCTTGAGCCGCTGGCCGTATTCGAGTTGGCGCAATTCGTCGGCGACACCGACCAAGACGTTGGAATCGGTGCCGACGCCGAACCGGCCGCCAGCATCGAGGAATTCACGGGCCGGAAAAATTCCGTCGCCGAGGCTCGCTTCTGTGATGGGGCAAAGGCCTGCGACTGCGCCGGTCTTGGCGAATGCGGCGACTTCGTCATCCGTCGTGTGGGTCGCGTGAATGAGGCACCAGCGTTGATCGACCGGCGCGTGCTCCAGCAGCCACTGTACCGGTCGCCGTCCCGACCAGGCCAGGCAATCATCGACTTCCCTGACCTGCTCGGCGGCATGAATGTGCACGGGCCCGCCATCGGCGAGCGGAATGATTGCCGCAAGCTCGTCCGGCGCGACGGCGCGCAAGCTGTGCGGCGCGATGCCGATATTGGCGCCCGGCAATTTGCTGATTGCCTTGCGAGAGGCCGCCATCAACGCGGCGAACTGATCGACTGAACAGATGAAGCGGCGCTGGCCGGCATGCGGCGCGGCGCCGAAGGAGCCATGCGCATAAAAACTCGGCAGCAGGGTCAGGCCAATGCCGGATGCTTCCGCAGCCTGGACGATGCGCGCAGCCATCTCGGCGATATCAGCGTAGTGCAAGCCGTCGCGATCATGGTGCAGATAGTGGAATTCGCCGACGCGGGTAAAACCCTGCTCCAGCATCTCGACATAAAGCAGCGTTGCGACGGCCGCGACGTCGTCCGGCGTCATCGCGAGCGCGAAGCGATACATCGTCTCGCGCCAGGTCCAGAAGGTGTCGGTTGAGTCCCCGCGTAGTTCCGCCAGCCCGGCCATGCCGCGCTGGAAGGCGTGGCTGTGCAGGCTCGCAAGCCCAGGCAGCGCGATCTGGTGGCGCTCATCGCCGGCGGTGGGCGCCACGCCCGGCGTCACCGCCGCGATCGTGCCGGCGGTGACCACCACCTGCACGTCATTGGCCCAGCCCGAAGGCAGGAGCGCGGAAGCAAAATGCAATCGGGTCATGATTACACGCCGGCTGGACAGAACCGCGCAACGATTATATGTCTAGACATATAAGTCAAGCATCCCGCGACGAGGGGACACCTTCATGGCAGAGCGCTTCGACCGGATCTGGCACAATGCCCGGCTCGCCACGATGCGGGCCGATCGTCCCGATCTCGGTGAGATCGAGCACGGTGTGATCGCCGCGCGCGATGGCCGCATCGTCTGCGCCGGCGCGCTGGCGGATTTCCCGGCGGATGCGGACGCGATCCAGCGGATCGATTGCGAGGGCCGCTGGATCACGCCGGGCCTGATCGATTGCCACACCCATCTCGTCTACGGCGGCAACCGCGCGCACGAATTCGAGCTGCGCCTGAAAGGCGCGAGTTACGAAGAAATCGCGCGCGCCGGCGGCGGCATCGTCTCGACGGTCGCCGCGACACGCAAGGCGAGCGAGGCCGATCTCGTCGCGAGCGCGCTGCCGCGACTTGACGCGCTGATCGGCGAGGGCGCAACGACGGTCGAGATCAAGTCCGGATATGGCCTCGATACGGCGACCGAGATGCGGCAGCTCGCGGCCGCGCGCAGCCTCGGGCGCCAGCGGAAGGTCACGGTCCGCACGTCGTTCCTCGGCGCGCATGCGTTGCCGCCCGAGGCCGATGGCGACAAGGATCGCTACATCGATCTCGTCTGCAACGAAATGCTGCCCGCAGTGGCAAAGGCGGGCCTCGCCGACGCCGTCGATGCCTTCATGGAGGGTATCGCGTTCTCGGCCGAGCAGACGGCGCGGGTGTTCGAGGCGGCGAGGGCGCTCGGATTGCCGGTCAAGCTTCATGCCGATCAGCTCTCGAATCTCGGCGGCGCCGCGCTCGCCGCAAAATTCTCTGCGCTCTCCGCCGATCATTTGGAGCACTCCGATGAAGCCGGGGCCGCCGCGATGGCAAAGGCCGGAACGGTCGCAGTGCTGCTGCCCGGTGCGTTCTACTTCATCCGCGAGACGCAAAGGCCACCGGTCGGAGCGTTCCGCAAGCACGGCGTTCCCATGGCGCTCGCGACCGACTGTAATCCCGGCAGCTCGCCGCTGACCTCACTGCTGCTGGCGATGAACATGGGCGCGACGCTGTTTCGAATGAATGTCGCCGAATGCCTCGCTGGCGTCACCCGCGAAGGCGCGCGTGCGCTTGGGGTGCTCGCGGAGACCGGCACGCTCGAGGCCGGCAAATGGTGCGACCTCGCAATCTGGGAGATCGAGCGTCCTGCCGAGCTCGTCTACCGCATCGGATTCAATCCGCTGTACCGCCGGGTGTGGAGGGGACAGTGACGGAGCAGGGCGCCGCGATCATCGTCAAGCCGGGAACGGTCAGCTTCGACGATCTCGCGCGCGTGCTGGAGGGCGCGCCGGTCCAGCTTGATCCCGCATTCTGGTCGCGCGTCGAAGCCGCCGCGGAAATCGTCGCCAAAGCCGCGCGGGCCGCTGCCCCTGTCTACGGCATCAACACCGGCTTCGGAAAGCTGGCTTCGAAGCGGATTCCGCCGGACCAGACCGCGCTGCTTCAGCGCAATCTCATCGTCTCGCATTGCTGTGGCGTCGGCCCGGCGACGCCGGAGCCGATCGTGCGGTTGATGATGGCGCTGAAGATCGTTTCGCTTGGCCGCGGCGCCTCCGGCGTTCGCCGGCAGGTGATCGAGCAGCTACAGGCCATGCTTGCGCGTGGCGTCTTTCCGCTGGTGCCGCAGCAGGGTTCGGTCGGTGCGTCCGGCGATCTCGCGCCGCTTGCCCATATGACCGCGGTCATGATTGGAGAGGGGCAAGCGATCGTCGACGGCAGCACCGCATCCGGCGCCGAGGCGCTCGCCGCCGCCGGCCTTGCGCCACTGACGCTAGGCCCTAAGGAGGGACTTGCGCTGATCAACGGCACCCAGTTCTCGACGGCCTACGCCGTCGCTGGCGTGCTGCGCGCGCATCGTCTGGCTCGCGCCGCGCTCGTGACGGGCGCGCTGTCGGTCGATGCGGCGATGGCGTCAACGGCGCCGTTCCGCCCGGAGATCCAGTCGCTGCGTGGCCATGCCGGGCAGATCGGTGCGGCCGCAACGCTAATGGCGCTGCTCGACGGCAGCGACATCCGCCTGTCGCATCTCGAAGGCGACGAACGCGTGCAGGATCCCTATTGCCTGCGCTGTCAGCCACAGGTCGCGGGCGCCGCGCTTGATGTGATCACGGGGGCTGCGCGCACGTTGATCGTCGAGGCCAACGCCGTCACCGATAATCCGCTGGTGTTGGTCGAGACCGGCGAGATTGTCTCCGGTGGCAATTTCCACGCCGAGCCGGTCGCCTTCGCCGCCGACGCCATTGCACTGGCGCTGTCGGAGATCGGTGCGATCAGCGAGCGGCGGATTGCGACGCTGGTCGATCCCGCGCTCAATTTCGGCCTGCCGCCGTTCCTCACCCCCGATCCTGGCATCAATTCCGGCTTCATGATCGCCGAAGTCACGGCTGCCGCGCTCTACGCCGAGAACAAGCAGCGCGCTTCTGCTTGTTCGATCGACTCGACGCCGACCAGCGCCAACCAGGAAGATCACGTCTCGATGGCCGCGCATGCCGCGCGGCGCCTGTCCGACATGGCCGACAATCTCGCCGCCATTTTGGGCATCGAGCTTCTGGTCGCCGCACAAGGCATCACGCTCCGCGCGCCGCATCTGACCAGCGCGTCGCTCGTCGCCGTCATCGCCGCGTTGCGCGAACATGTGCCCGCGCTCGGCGCGGACCGCTACATGGCCGACGATCTCGCCAAGGCTGCTGCGCTGATCGAAGCCGACGCACTGCCGGTCGCGGCGCTTTCCGCGCTTCCATCCGATCCGTTTCCAAGACTCGACTGAAGAGGTCTTCATGAACCGCCGACTGGACAACGACCGCACCATCCGCGCCGCTCGCGGCAGCGAGATCAGCGCCAAGAGCTGGCTGACGGAAGCGCCGCTGCGGATGCTGATGAACAACCTCGATCCTGATGTCGCCGAGCGCCCGAGCGAGCTCGTCGTTTATGGCGGCATCGGCCGCGCCGCGCGCGACTGGGAGAGCTTTGACCGGATTACGGCCGCCTTGCGCAAACTTGAGAACGATCAGACCTTGCTGGTGCAGTCCGGCAAGCCGGTCGGCGTGTTCCGCACCCATGCCGATGCGCCGCGTGTGCTGATCGCGAACTCCAACATCGTACCGCACTGGGCGACGCTCGATCATTTCAACGAGCTCGATCGCCAGGGCCTGATGATGTACGGTCAGATGACGGCTGGCTCATGGATTTACATCGGCAGCCAGGGCATCGTGCAGGGCACCTACGAGACCTTCGTCGAGGTCGGTCGCCGCCATTATGGCGGCAGCCTCGCCGGCAAATGGATTCTCACCGCCGGCCTCGGCGGCATGGGCGGAGCCCAGCCGCTGGCGGCGACCATGGCCGGCGCATCGATGCTCGCGGTCGAATGCCAGCCGAGCCGCATCGAGATGCGGCTGCGCACCGGCTATCTCGATCGTCAGGCTGCAACGCTCGACGAAGCGTTGTCGATCATGGATGAGGCCGCGAAGACAAAGAAGGCGGTCTCCGTTGGCCTGCTCGGGAATGCCGCTGAAATCTTTCCCGAGTTGGTGCGCCGCGGCGTGAAGCCCGACATCGTCACCGACCAGACCAGCGCGCATGACCCGATCAACGGGTACTTGCCGAAGGGCTGGACTCTCGCCGATTGGGAAGCGAAGCGCGCATCCGATCCGAAAGGGGTTGAGCGCGCGTCGAAGATTTCGATGGTCGAGCACGTCCAGGCCATGCTGGATTTCCATGCGCTAGGAATCCCAACGCTCGACTATGGCAACAACATCCGCCAGATGGCGCAGGACATGGGCCTGAAGAACGCCTTCGATTTCCCGGGCTTCGTTCCCGCCTATATCCGCCCCTTGTTCTGCCGCGGCGTCGGGCCGTTCCGCTGGGCCGCGCTGTCAGGCGATCCCGAGGACATTTTCAAGACCGATGCCAAGGTCAAGGAGCTGATGCCCAATGACAAGCACCTGCACAATTGGCTCGACATGGCCAGGGAACGCATCAAGTTCCAGGGCCTGCCGGCGCGGATCTGCTGGGTCGGGCTCGGCGATCGTGATCGTCTGGGTCTCGCCTTCAACGAGATGGTCGCGCGAGGCGAGTTGAAAGCACCCATCGTGATCGGCCGCGATCATCTCGACAGCGGATCGGTCGCAAGCCCGAACCGCGAGACTGAGGCAATGAAGGACGGATCGGATGCGGTGTCCGACTGGCCCCTGCTTAACGCGCTGCTCAATTGCGCAAGCGGCGCGACCTGGGTGTCCCTGCACCATGGCGGCGGCGTCGGCATCGGCTATTCCCAGCACGCCGGCATGGTGATTGTCGCGGACGGCACGCCGGAAGCCGCCAAGCGGATCGAGCGCGTGCTTTGGAACGATCCCGCCAGCGGCGTCATGCGCCATGCGGATGCAGGCTACAAGACCGCGATCGACTGCGCCCGCGCCAATGGGCTCGATCTGCCGAGCTTGTAGCCCGGTATTCAGGCCACGACTTTTGCGTCGCGCGTCCCGGCAGCGTGGAGACGCTGCTGCTCCTTCGTGAGATACTTGTCGATCGCATCGCCCGACATCGGCTTTGCGAAATAATAGCCCTGGATGAAGTCGCAGCCGAGGCGGCGCAGGCTGTCGAGCTGGGCGCGGGTCTCGACGCCTTCGACGACACAAGCGATTTCCATGTCGTCGCACAGGCCTGTCAGAGACTTGATGATCTTGTGGCTGACCGGATTGTCGTTGATGTCGGCGACGAAGCTGCGGTCGACCTTGATCTTGTCGAGCGGCAGGCGGTGGACGTGGCTCAGCGACGAATAGCCGGTGCCGAAATCGTCGAGCGAGATGCCGCAGCCCATGGTCTTCAGCGCAGCAATCGATTGCTGCGCGCGCACGAAGTCGAAGGTGACGGCGGTCTCGGTGATCTCGAAGTCGAGCCGGCGCGGCGGCACGCCGCTCTTCTCGATGATGGCGATCAGCGGCAGGATGCCTTCGGGCGAGCAGACGTCGTGGGCCGAGAGGTTGAACGAGAGGCGGATATCGTCGGGCCAGGTCTTTGCGGTCGCGAGCGCACGCACCAGCAGCGCCTGTGTCAGCGGACGGATCAGGCCGATGCGCTCGGCGGCCGGGATGAAATCGGCCGGCGAGACCCAGCCTAGGCGCGGGCTCTGCCAGCGCGCCAGCGCCTCGAAGCTGGCGGTGCGCTCGCTCATGGCGTCGACGATCGGCTGGAACACCAGTTCCAGCTCGGTTTCGAAATCGGCGGTGCGCAGCGAATTCTCGATGACGCCACGGCTGCGAATCTCGGCCTCGAGCTCGATCGAGAAGATCACGGTGCGGCCGCGCAGATGGCGCTTGGCGTGATAGAGCGAATAGTCGGCGCATTCATAGAGCGCTTCCGCCGTCGTCGCTGATTGCGGGAACAGCGCAAAACCGATCGAGCAGGACAGGCCGGTATGCGCGGTGTCGAGCTGATAGGGCAGCTTGACCTGGTCCCCGATGCGCTGGCCGAGCCGCATCAGATCGTCGTCGCCGGGGTCATCCCAGACCACGAGGCCGAACTCGTCGCCGCCGAGGCGGGCGAACTCGACGCGGTGCGCGCCGAAGCCCTCGCAGACCTCGCGGATGCGGCGGCCGGCCTCGATCAGAACGCGGTCGCCGACCGAGTGGCCGTAATTGTCGTTGATCGGCTTGAAGCCGTCGAGATCGATGATTCCGACCGCAACGCGAACGCTGCTTCGCTCGGCGTCGGCGAAGGCGCTTGAGAGCTCGGCGAAGAAGCGGCGGCGGTTTGGCAGTTCGGTGAGGGAATCGAGATTGGCGAGACGGAAGTTCTCATCCGAGAGCGCCTGCGTCGCCGCCTGCTGCGCGAGCAGCGATTTGCGGCTGGCGACGAGATCGGCGAAATCGCGATAATAGATCACCAGTACCGTCACCATCGCGCCGGACACCAGGAGGTCGTTGACGGCGATCGCTCGCAGCGTCGGCTCGCCGGTCGCCCAGAAGAACAGCACATACGGTATGTCGACAACCAGCGTGACGATCAGCGCCGACGAGCGCAGGTGCATCAGCGAGAAGATGCAGCCGATCACTGTGACTGCCATGTAGAAGGCGATCTGGCTCTTGGCAAAAGGGTCGCCGTAAGGGTAGAGCGCGAAAGACCAGGCAGTGAAGCCGGCGCCGATCGGCAGCGTCATCCAGTTGGTGGCGCGCAGGTTGCGCAGGATGTCGGCGTCGCTGCGCACGAGATGACGCTGGCGCAGCCACCAGAAGGTTCGGAGCGCCGCTAGCACGGTCAGCACGCTCGGCACGATCATCGTAAGCCAATCCGGCGCCACGTTCACATAGGTGTAGGCGACCGCGATCGTATTGCTGATCAGGATGAAATAGAGCAGCGGGATTTGCTTGGAGAAGGCGTCGAACTGCGCGCGCGTCAGGTCCGGATTGTCGGCCGGCACACGAAACAGCCGCACGGCGGCGGCGAGGTGCGCTTTCAAATCGACGGCAGGCATTGCAATACGCGCCCCAAATCCCTTCAAACGAAGGCGATCTTGCACAGCGGGAGTAAAGAGCGCGTTAGACGAGTTCCACGTGGAAAAGCCTGCGCAGGTTGCGCGCTACCGCAGGATTTTCCGGCCGCGTGCATTGGTGAGGCGGTGTTAAGCATGTGCGGCAGAAGGGACGGGTGCGGAGCCCGTGACGGCTACGCTCTGCTAACCATGCGCATGGCGCAGCGCAGAGCCGCATCCCATTGGCGCAGGCCGACTTGCTGGATCGACCTCTTTCGCCGCCGCGCCGGACGCCAGCGAGCTAGCGCCCGATCGTCACGCCGGCGGTCGAGCGCATCGCGTCTCTCAGGCTCGTCGCGTTCATGTCGTCGAGGACTTGCCGCGTCAGCACGGTGGTCTGTCCGGGTGTGTTGAGGATCGTCTCGCCGCGCGAGGAAGAAAGCCGGTCGGTCTTATAGGGCGCGGCTGGATCGGTAGCCGGTATGGACGCAGGTGCATCGCGCGGCTGCTTGGAAGCGGCAAGCGCGCCTTGCGAGACGCAGAGCGCGGCGATCACGATCATTCGTAGCGATGTCATGGCCAAGCGAACTCCCAGGTCAAGGGCGTCAGCCTAACACATGGTAGCGACCATCGTGGCGGGGAAATGCGTCAGGCGAGCGCGGCCTGGCGCTCCCGCATGGGCTCGCGGACCCGGTCGTGGCTCCGCGGTTCGGCAAGCCGGGTGAAGCTGCGCTGGCTTGCATGCGCAGGCGCTTCGACAATGACGCCTTCGCAGACGATCTGGCCGCCGAGCATCCTGAATTCGAGCTTGTCGTAGCGCGGCAACGTCTCGCCCGGCGCCGGCGGCAGCAGCTCGACGCGCCCCTGGATATTCAGCGTGGCATCGCCGGCACCGTGCAGCCGCGGGTTCCACATCCTGATCCCGGTCTCCGCCCAGCGCTGGCGGATCAGCGTAGCGCGGTCGACAGGGTCGGCTGCTCTTGCGCGAGCCTTCCGCGTGCTGCGGATTTCCGGGGCAGGAGGCGGGGGAACCGTGGCAGGCTCGACGGTCGCGGCGGCAGAATCCTCGGCAAGGGCGATGGCGACGGGCAAAGGATCGTTTGCGACGACCGGTTCGATCTCAGCGACGACACGGGAGGATTGATCCGTGTCGATACTGACCTCGGAGTCATCAGCCGCGGACACTTCGGCGGCGGCGGCGACGCAGGAGTCGTCAACGATCGCCGGCCCGATGTTTGGGAGAACGCCGGGCGAAGCATCTTCATCGATCGCGACATCAGCGAGTTCAGCTGGAGCGGCCTCGATGTCGATCGACGAGACCGGGATCTCCTCCATGACGAGGGGCTCAACATCCGTCGGGAATTCGGCAGAAAGATCGCGGCTGGCAACATGCTCAGGACCTTCAGCCGGCTCGTTCCCGACATCAGACGAGACCGAAGCCTCTTCCACGACCGGGTCAAGATCCAAGCGCTCTGTTCGAGATGAAGCGTCGCTGAATTGGATGTCGGACGGCGCGGCCGATGGACTCTCTGCGATGACAGAGATCGTCGAGTCATCCTCCGCGACCGGCATGACCACAGACTGTCCATCCGCAGCGATCTGCGTCGCGTCGATGCTGCCGCTATCCGGCAGAGGCCGACGCCGGGTGAACGCCCATTTCACCGCAGGGATGCGGCGCAGCAACGATATCAGTCTCGAAAGCACTGGGAGTTGTCCAAGAGGTACTCAGCTTGAGGCAATCGCTGATTCGCCAGCAATGCAAAAAACTGCCCCGGCCGTCACATCGATGTCAATGTAGGTGGGACCAATTGCAGAACATCCGCACAGCCGTCGCGTGCGAGAGAAGCGACACGCGTGACGTCTCGCTTGTTGCCCACCGCCAATTGCGTTGCAACGTTCATTCGAAATGCATGGATGCGAGGGGATCCTCTTCGGGATCGGGCAGGCGTGTCGGAGGAAGCGAGATAGCCGCGTGCTCGGTCTTGCGGATATGCGGGTGTGCCGCAGCGGGCTTGCGGACGAGCGCCGCGGCCAGTGCGCTACCAGGCGAGGCCTGCGCCGGGCCGGCGATCGCAAGCGAGAGGATCAGTCGCAACGCGGTGACGATGATTGTCTTTGTCATGGGAGGCTCCAAACCGTTCCATCGAAAAGATCGGCCGGAGCGCTTGATATTCCGCGCTGCCACATGATCTCGCATCGGCTCACGTAGGGTTCAACGGGCGTGAGGTGTGCGTGAGGGGGCGCTCGCGCCTGCAAGCGTTGAGCTGTGCCGGGAACCCGGATGCGACAAAGCACCGCCGCGGAGTTCGGGGACGTCGTGCTTAGGATGCGGGGGCAGCAAGGCGAAACGTTCGCATGTCCGATCCTCCCGAAGACAGGATCGTTCCGATCCGCCCTTTGCAAGGCGCAAGGCTCCTCGCAGCGGCTAAGATCCAGCTCGACGAGGTGTCGGCCATCATCGAACGGCTACGACCGTCATGAACGCCGAGCCGGCTGTCATGAGGCCGGCGGTGCCGCGCTCAGTCTGGTAGGGCGTCCCCAAAGCCAGCATCCGACAGCAGTGGCAGCGATCGCCCCGACGAACTGGGCGGCAATGAAAGCCGGCACGCTGTGCAGAGCGATGCCTGCGAACGTATCGGACAGCGACCGAGCGATGGTGACTGCGGGATTGGCGAACGACGTCGAGGCCGTGAACCAATATGCCGAAGTGACATACAGGCCGACAGCGTAGGGAACGGCCGCGGGTGTTCGCGACGCGACGCCGAAGATCGTCAACAGCAGACCGAAGGTTGCTACGGCCTCGGCGAGCCATTGCCCAGTTCCGCTGCGCTGTGTCAGCGAAAGCTGGAGCACGGGCAGTTCGAACATCAAATGCGCGAGCCAGACACCGATGACCGCGCCGACGATCTGCGCAACGACATAGACCGCAGCGTCGGTCCGGGCTGTGTCGCCGCGGAGCGTAAATGCCAGGGTCACCACCGGATTGAACTGGGCCCCCGATATCGGGGCAAAAGTGAGGATCAGCACCGCGAGGATGGCGCCGGTGGCAATCGTGTTGCAGAGAAGGGCCAGCGCGACGTTTCCGCCCGAGAGCTTCTGGGCCATGATCCCCGAACCGACCACCGCGGCGAGCAGGAACGCCGTCCCGAGCCATTCCGCGAAAGCGCGCTGCGCTAACCCTGGCATCAGGCGCCGCGGTCGAGCCGGACATGCTCGCCATCCTCCTTGACAAATTCGCCCTGCTGCGCGGGGAGGAGATCCAGCACCAGCTCGGAAGGACGGCAGAGCTTGACGCCTTTCGGCGTGACCACGATCGGCCGGTTGATCAGGATCGGATGTGCCATCATCGCGTCGAGGAGTTGGTCATCGGTCAGGCCCGCATTGTCGAGCCCGAGCTCGGCGTAGGGCGTTCCCTTCTCGCGCAGCAGCTGGCGCACCGAGAGCCCCATCCGCGCGATTAGCTCTTGCAACAGCGCCCGCGAAGGCGGCGCCTTGAGATATTCGATCACATGCGGCTCGATGCCGGCATTCCGGATCATGGCGAGCGTGTTGCGCGACGTGCCGCAGGCGGGATTGTGGTAGATGATCGCATCCATGGCGAAGGCCTTTAGCAGCAGACCTGCGATGGCTTGGCCGCCGTCTGCGGCGCACAGCAGGCCGAAGGCTTCTCATTGGCGACGCGCGCGCGGTTCTCGCCGCTGCCGTCGCCGTAGTCGGTGCTCTCGCCGGTCGTGTGGAAGGTCTCCCAGGCGATGCCGGCGGGATCGTCGATCCAGGATTTTTCGGACTTGGCATAGCAGCAGGCCGTCTGTCCCTGGTCGATGATCTCGCCACCCGCCTCGCGCAACCGGGTATAGACCTCCTGGAGTTCGTCATCGGTCTCGACCTGGATGCCGAGATGGTCGAGCCCGGGCGTGCGTCCGCGTGTCGAGATCGCAAAGTTCACGCGGGGGTCTTCCAGCATCCATTTGGCGTAGTCGGATTTCACGACTGAAGGCTGAGATGCGAACAGGGCAGAATAGAAGCCGATGGAGCGGGAGAGATCATCGACGGAGACGTGAACGTGCAGGCGCTTCATGATCTGTCCTTTCAGGCTGGCAATTTGCTGCGCCTTCGCGCGGGCTTCGCAGGTGCGGCCGGCGCGCATGAGACGCCGCCACAGCAATTCTCGGTCAGGAAGCCGACGAGCGCATTCATGGTCTCGAACCGTGCGGCATAGATCATCGAGCGCCCCTCACGCCGGACGGTGGCAAGCCCGGACATCCGCAGGCGGTCGAAGTGGAATGTCAGCGTGTTGGGGGCGAGGTCCAGTGCTTCCGCGATCGCGCCGGCGGCCATGCCGTCGGGGCCGGCCTGCACCAGCAGACGGAAGACATCGAGGCGATTGGTCTGTGCAAGTGCGGCCAGCGCCGTGACGGCATCTGTTTTTTCCATATTTCAACGATTATTGAAGTATTGCAGGTCTGTCAACCCTGCGCCCGCAACCGTGGCCTTCGTGCTAGGCTCCTCGCGCGAACGCCCAGAACTGAAATGCAAAAACGAAGGCCGGCGCGCCTTGAGGGCAGCGTAGAAGAGCCGCAAAGAGAGGAACACATGCCGGGTGCAGCCCTTCCCTCCACTCCCTCGATTCCGACCGCGCCCGTGACACCAGCCGTTCTCGAGCGCCTGCGGGCCGTCGTCGGCGACAAGGGTCTGATCCTGGACGAGCTGGACAAGCAGCCTTTTGTGACCGACTGGCGCGGCGAGCTGGCGGGGCAGGCCTCGGCTGTCGTGCGTCCGGCCAGCACTGCGGAGGTCTCGGCTGTCGTCAAACTTTGCTACGATAACGGCATCGCCATCGTGCCGCAGGGCGGCAACACCGGCCTGATGGGCGGTGCGACGCCGTGGCCTGCGCATCGCGGCATCGTGCTGTCGCTCGGGCGCATGAACCACGTGCTTGATGTCGATCCCGTCGGTTACGCCATGACCGTGGAGGCGGGCTGTATCCTCCAGACGCTTCAGGACACCGCCGCACGTCATGACCGCTTCTTCCCGCTCAGCCTGGGCGCCCAGGGCTCGTGCATGATCGGCGGCAATCTGTCCACCAATGCCGGCGGCGTGCAGGTGCTGCGCTACGGCAATGCGCGAAACCTGGTGCTGGGTCTCGAGGTCGTGCTGCCTAACGGTGATATCTGGAACGGACTGCGCGCACTCAAGAAGGACAACACCGGCTATGACCTCAAGCACCTGTTCGTGGGCGCCGAAGGCACGCTCGGCATCATCACCAAGGCAGTTCTGAAGCTGTGGCCCGCGCCAAAGGACGTCTGCACGGCATGGCTCGCGGTCCGCGATCCCGGCGCGGCGATCGAGCTCCTGTCGGAGGCGCATGCCGCATCCGACGACAATGTCGGATCCTGCGAGCTGATGAGCCGCGCCTGCACCGATATGGTGCTGCGCCATATTCCCGGCACCCAGGATCCGCTTAAAGCCTCGACCGAATGGTATCTCCTGCTCGAATGGTCGTCGGCCCGACCGCGGCAGGACAGCGCGCCGGGCATGTCGGACAGGATGGAGCAGTTTCTGGCCGGCCAGCTCGAGACGGGTCGGGTGCTGGACGCGGTGATCGCACAGACAGAAGCGCAGTCGCGCAACATGTGGCGCATTCGCGAGAGCGTCGCTGAAGCCTCACGCGCCGAAGGACCGGGCCTGAGCTACGACGTGTCGGTCGCGATCTCCAAAATTCCCGAATTCATCGACAAGGGGCTCAAGGCCGCGCTCGAGATCCTGCCGACGATCCGTCCCTATCCGCTCGGCCACATCGGAGACGGCAATGTGCACTTCTCCTTCATGGGGCCGAAGGGCATGGATCGCGCCACGCTCAGCCAGTATTCCGCGGCGATCACCCGGGCCGTCAACGACCTCATCGCCTCCATGGACGGCTCGATCTCGGCGGAGCACGGCATCGGCATCGAGAAGCTCGACGAGCTCTCGCACTATCGCTCCCGGACCGAGCTCGACATCATGCGGACGATCAAGCGGGCGCTCGACCCCAAGAACATCATGAATCCGGGCAAGGTGCTGCGGCTTGGGTGAGGCGAGGACCGGGCCCTCCTAAGGGGCTCTGCCTGCACATCGCTCAGGCCGAAACCGGCCGCGCGGCCTGCAAATGATGCCCTTTGCGGCTTTATTCCCGCCATGGATGCTTTAAGGAAGGGGCAGGATCAGGTCGCACCCGCCCGGCGACGGTGCTAGACCCTGATGCAGGAACAATGGGCCGGGCCGCTAGCGTGCCCGCAAGGATGAAGGATGTGACGCAATGATCCAGACCGTTGGCATCATCGGGGCAGGGACCATGGGGAACGGCATCGCGCAGGTCTCTGCGGCGGCCGGGCTCTCGGTCGTGATGGTCGATATCTCCGATGCGGCGGTGAGCCGCGGCGTCGCAACCGTCGGCGGCAGCCTCGAGCGGCTGGTCAAGAAGGAGAAGATGTCGGCGGCCGATCGCGAGGCGACGCTCAAGCGCATCGCCGGCACGACGGACCGGGCCAGGCTCGCCGATTGCGATCTCGTCATCGAGGCCGCGACTGAGAATGAGGAACTGAAGGTCAAGATACTCAAGGACCTTTGCGCGACGCTGTCGCCGCGCACGCTGGTTGCGACCAACACCTCGTCGATCTCGATCACCAAGCTCGCCGCCGCAACCGATCGCCCGGATCGCTTCATCGGCATGCACTTCTTCAATCCGGTGCCGGTGATGCAACTGCTGGAGCTGATCCGCGGCTTGCAGACCTCTGACGATACCCACGCCAAGGCGCTCGATTTCGCCCAGCGCGTCGGCAAGGTGGCGATCACGGCCAAGAACAGCCCTGGCTTCGCCGTCAACCGCATCCTCTGCCCGATGATCAACGAGGCGATCTTCGCGCTCCAGGAAGGAATCGCGACTGCTGAGGAAATCGATGCCGGCATGAAGCTCGGCTGCAACCATCCGATCGGGCCGCTGGCGCTGGCCGATCTCGTCGGGCTCGACACCATGCTTTCGGTGATGGAGGTCTTCTACAAAGGCTTCAACGATCCCAAATACCGTCCGGCGCCGCTGCTGAAGGAAATGGTCGATGCCGGCCATCTCGGCCGCAAGACCGGGCAGGGCTTTTATTCTTACGGCGCTTGATGGTGGTGCGAGGGCGGGCGTGCCGCTCTCACTGATCGGGAACCACTTTGATCGCTGGCTCGACCTGTTCGAGCAGACGGCGCGCGAGATCTGTCCACCGGCAGCAGCTGGACTGTTCATCGACAAGGCGCACCGCATCGCCGACAGTTTCGAGATGGCGTCGGCGACGGTTGCGGGGCGCATCGCGTCGCCGCGCCATGTGCTCAAGTCCTGAAATCCAAAATACCTGCCTGAGAAGCGTGCAACGCACGAATGGCAATCGGCGTAGCGCTGAAGCGCGGCGCGATGCACCAATTCCCGCATCATCGGTCTGATCTGCAAAATCATCATGCTGCTCGCGCGGCGTGACGTAGAATTCGCGAAAACGCGATTGAATGCGTTCATTCGTGTTCAATCAAAGCGAGCAAAGCCATATTGATGCACTGCGGCGCCAATTCTCCGCCTTCATTTTGGCAGAGTTCCAGCGCCTGCTAGCATGCATGTCGAACGCATCGTTCAACGCCACGGCGCCATCCTCCGACAGCATTGCGGAACCTGAGGCGTGCGCGGAACAAACGCGACGAACGCTGTTGCTCGGTGCGCTCGCCACCAGTGCCTGTCTCGGGTGTTCCGCGCCGGCGCGCGCTGGCGAGGATCCGCCGGGCTCCGACGAGCGGCCGCAAAAGGGCGATCGGCTCGTCTTCTCCGAAGGCGACCAGGAGGGAAAGCTCATCACCTCGGCAGATGTCCCACGCGGCGGTCCACCGGTACACGCCTGGCCGCAGGATCCCACGACATCGGTGGTGCGCAGCGCCTCGCGGCTCAACGAGATCCTGATCATCCAGCTTGATCCAGCCGAGCTCGACGAGCAGACGCGCGCGCGTGCGGTGGACGGCATCATCGCCTATTCAGCGATCTGTTCCCATGCCGGTTGTCCCGTCACCGCCTGGGTCAAGAGCGATGTCGGCGACAAGGAGGTGTTCAAATGCATGTGCCACAACTCCGAATACGATCCCCGCGCGGGTGCGCAGGTCGTGTTCGGGCCGGCGCCGCGGCGGCTTGCCGCGTTGCCGCTCATGCTCGATGACGGCTCGCTCAGCGTCGCCGGCAATTTCGTCGGAAAGGTAGGTGGCGCGCAGCCGGGATGATGGACCATGCGGGTTGCGCCCGCGTCACGAGAGGTCGCATCCGCCGATCGGCGGACGACGGGACGAACGACAAGAATTCAAAAACAAGAATTCAAACGGATGAAAAAGGGGAACGTCCATGACCAGGAAGCAATGGTTATTGTCCGGCTTCGTCGCCTTCACGTGCCTTGCCTCGACCGCCGCGAGTGCCGGCCCAATCGAGAATTATGCACCTGTCACCGCGCAACGCCTGGAAAATCCGGAACCAGGCAATTGGATGCTCTATCGTCGTACCTATGACGGGCAGGGCTATAGTCCGCTCGACCAGATCAACATCTCGAACGTCAAGGATCTCACGCCGGTCTGGACCTTTGCGACCGGCGTGGTCGAAGGCCACGAGGCGCCGCCGATCGTCAACAATGGCGTGATGTTCGTGGCGACGCCGATGGGACAGGTGATCGCGCTGAACGCGAAGACCGGTGACGAATATTGGCGCTACAAGCGGCAGCTTCCCGACGATCTGTTCCAGCTGCATCCGACCAGCCGCGGTGTCGGCCTGTGGGACGACAAGCTCTATCTCGCCACCACCGACGACCACGTCGTCGCACTCGACGCCAAGACCGGCAAGGTGGTCTGGGATACGAAGGTCCAGGATTACAAGAAGGGTCAGTACATGACTCTGATGCCGCTGATCGTCGACGGCAAGGTCATCGTCGGCGGCTCCGGCGGCGAGCTCGGCGTGCGCGGTTACGTCGCCGCCTACGATGCCAAGGACGGCAAGGAGCTGTGGCGCACCTTCACCATTCCCGGCGAAGGCGAGCCGGGCCACGACACCTGGCAGGGCGACGACTGGAAAACCGGCGGCGGCTCGGCCTGGATGACCGGCAATTACGACAAGGACACCAAGACGATCTATTGGGGCGTCGGCAATGCTGCGCCGTGGCCCGGCGAGACGCATCCCGGCGACAATCTCTACACCTCGTCGGTGCTCGCACTCGACCCGAGCAGCGGCAAGATCAAGACCTATCACCAGTACCACCAGAATGATTCCTGGGACTGGGACGAGGTCGACGCGCCGATGCTGGTCGACCTGCAACGCGACGGCCGCAGCATCAAGAGCCTGATCCATCCCGGCCGCGACGCGATCTTCTGGGTGCTCGAGCGTACGCCGACCAAGATCAACTACGTCGCCGGCTGGCCGTTCGTCTCAACCGACGTCTGGAAGGGTATCGATGCCGAAAGCGGACGGCCGATCGTCGATCCCGCGCACAAGCCGGTCATCGGCAAGCGCGTCGAGTTCTGCCCATCACTGTGGGGCGGCAAGGACTGGCCGTCGGCGGCCTACAGCCAGCGGACCGGTCTCGTCTACGTGCCCGCCAACGAGAATTTCTGCGGCGGGTTCACCGGCGAGAAGGTGGCGCTGAAGCCGGGCGAGCTCTGGCTCGGCACCAAACCGGAGGATATCGGCCTGAAGGCGAAGCCGGGCGCGGATCATTTCGGCGAGCTTCAGGCCTGGGATCCCGTCACGGGCAAGAAGGTGTGGCAGCACGACTTCCCGAAATCGCAGCTGTTCGGTTCGGTGACGGCGACCGCGGGCGATCTCATCTTCGCCGGCGGCACCAACGACCGCAACTTCCGCGCTTTCAATGCCAGGACCGGCGATCTGCTGTGGGAGCAGAAGACCAATTCCGGCATCATGGGCATGCCGGTATCTTATGAGATCGACGGCACGCAGTACGTCGCGATCCAGTCGGGCTGGGGCGTGGACGCGCAGCGCATCCAGGATGCGCTCGCGACCAACAATATCGGCATCGAGTCCAATGTGCCGCAAGGCGGCGTGATCTGGGTGTTTGCGCTGAAGAAATAAGCTCCGCAGGCGGATCGACGAAGGCGGAGCGACAGGGGGCAAATGCGGCGGACGGCAACGTCCGCCGCATTTTGCGCGTGCGATAGAGCTTACTTCCCTTGCCTGTCGACCTTGTCCTTCTCCGCCTGGTTCATCTCCCGAACCTTCGGATCGGTGGTGCTCTGCCCGGTGGTCTGGGTGGTGGAGGTGGGTGGGGCGCTGGCGTTGGGAAGCGAGCTCTGGTCCGGCGCGGTGGGGCGCGTCGCCGTGGTCGGCGGCGTGGTGCTGCTCTGGGCGAACGCGCCTGCGGCCGGCAAAAGAAAGGCGCCCGACAGCAACGAGACTGCGAGCGCCCTTGAGATGTTGGTCATCGATCTGCTCCTGTCAGATCGAAGAGAACGGCGCGAGGTCGCCTCTGTTCCGTCACGCCTCCAATTGCTTGCCGATCGGAAGCGCGCGGATGCGCTTGCCGGTCGCGGCGAAGATCGCGTTTATCAACGCCGGTGCGAACGGCGGCACGCCGGGCTCGCCGACGCCGCTCGGCGGCGTGTCAGGTCCGGGCGGCACGATGTAGACGTTGGTGACCACCGGAGATTCGTCGATCCTGACGACCTGGAAGTCGTCAAAATTCTTCTGCTCTACCTTGCCGCCCTTGAAGCTGATCTCGCCGTATTTGGCGAGACTCAACCCCATGATCGCCGCGCCCTCGATCTGCGAGGCGATGCGCTCCGGATTGACATAGGTGCCGCAATCAATTGCGGTATCGACCCGCGGCACCGTCAGCTTGCCCTTGTCGTCGACTGCGACCTCGACGATGGTCGCGATGTAGCTGACGAAGCTGCGGTGCACGGCGATGCCGAGGCCGTGGCCCTTCGCAACCTGACGGCCCCATTCGCCCTTCTCGGCGACCTGCTCGACCACCTTGCGCAGGCGCGCGGTGTCGATCGGGTAGCTGTCATAGGGCTCGCCGTAGTTCCAGAGATCCTTCACCGCCGGCTTGACGATGCGCGGGCTGCCGATCAGCGCGAGCAGCGTCTCCTTCTGGTCGCGTCCTGTTGCATTCGCGATCTCGCCGACCATTGATTGCACCGCGAAGGCGCGCGGGATGTTCGAGACCGAGCGGAACCAGCCGATGCGGGTGAACGCGGCCGCCTCCGGGTTCTCGCAACTGATATTGGCGATCTCGAACGGCATGTCGACGAGGCCCATGCCGAGCTCGAACGCAGCTTCGTGCTTGGCGCCTGCCTCAAACGTCGAGGCGATGCTCGGCGCCACGCTGCGATGGCGCCAAGCGATCACCTTGCCGCTCTTGTCGAGCCCCGCCTCGATACGTTCCACGGAGACGGTGTGCAGGAAGTCGTGACGGACGTCGTCCTCGCGGGTCCACTGCACCTTGACGGGCGCGCCGAGCTCTTTCGACAGGAGCGCAGCTTCGAGCGCGAAATCGCATTTCGATTTGCGGCCGAAGCCGCCGCCAAGCAGCGTGACATTGACGGTGACGTTGCCCTCGGGGATGCCGAGCGTCTTGGCGACATCCTCGCGGGTTCCGCCGGGGCTCTGCACCGGCGCCCAGATCTCGGCCTTGTCGCCCTTGACGTCGGCAACCGCGACCGGCGGCTCCATGCTGACATGGGCGAGGTGGGGCAGATAATATTCGCCGACGATGACCTTGTCGGCACTCTTCAGCGCGGCGTCCGCATCGCCCTCCTGGCGCACCACGAGGCCGGGTTTGCGCGAGGCCTCCTCGAGCTCTTTGCGATAGGCGACCGAGTCGTATTTGCCGTTGGCGCCGTCGTCCCAGACCAGCTTCAGCGCATCGCGGCCCTTGATCGCAGCACCGGTGTTGCGCGCGATCACCGCAACACCGCCGAGCGGCTGGAACTTCGACGGCCACGGCCAGCCGCGCACCTGCATCACCTTTTCGACGCCGGGGACTTTCATCGCTTCAGCCGGGTCGAATGAGGTGAGCTTGCCCCCGGTGACCGGCGGACGCGCGATCACGGCGTATTTCATGCCGGGCAATCGCACGTCGGCGCCGTAACGCGCCTTGCCTGTGGTGATGTCGTGGAGATCGACGATGCCGACCTCGCCCTTGCCGAGATAGCGGAAGTCCTTGGGGTCCTTCAGCTTGAGGCCTTCGATGCTCGGCACCGATTCCTTGGCGGCATCGGCAGCGAGCTCGCCGAAGCCGAGCTTGCGTCCGCTCGCGCTGTGGACGACCTCGTGATTGACTGCTTTCACCTCGGTCGCCGGCACGCCCCAGCGTTTCGCCGCGGCCTGTTCCAGCATGGTGCGGGCGGAAGCGCCGATCTGGCGCATCGGGATCAGATAGTGCCGCGTGCTGCGCGAGCCGTCGGTGTCCTGGTTGCCGAACTTGACCTCGTCGCCATGGGCCTGCTGCACTTTCACTTTCGACCAGTCGGCTTCCATTTCCTCGGCCACGATCAGCGGCAGGCTGGTGCGCACGCCGGTGCCCATCTCGGCGCGATGGGCGAGGATGGTGACGGTGCCGTCGGGGGCGACCGCGACGAAGACGCGTGGATCGACCACGACGCCGTGCGGCATCTTGCCGGCGCCGGTCTCGTAGGCAAAAGCCTGACGCGACATCACGGGTGCGGCGAGCACGAAGCCGCCGGTGACGCCGAGCCCCTTCAGGATGCTGCGGCGCGAGACCTTCTCGACCCTGGTGTGCTTCTCGAAGCCACGGAGCTTGCGGGGATTGTCGATGAAATTCATGTCACACTCCCGTCGATGCGAGATGGACCGCGTTCTCGATGCGCTGGTAGCAGCCGCAGCGGCAGATGTTGCCGGACATCGCCTCGCGGATCTGGTCGTGCGACGGTTTGGGATTGTCCATCAGAAGCGCTGCGGCCTGCATGATCTGGCCGGCCTGGCAGAACCCGCATTGGGGAACATTGACCTGGCGCCAGGCCTTTTGCACGGGGTGATCGCCATCGGGATGCAAGCCTTCGATCGTGGTGACCTCGCGTCCGGCGACGTCGTTGACCGACGTGATGCAGGAACGCACCGCCTGCTTGTCGACGATGACGGTGCAGGCGCCGCAAAGGGCCTGGCCACAGCCGAATTTGGTGCCGGTCAGCCCGGCCTCGTCGCGCAGGAACCAGAGTAGCGGGAGATCCGGGTCGCCGTCCCAGCTCTGTTCCTGGCCGTTGATCTTCACCTTGATCATGATCGTCCCTCGCTCTTCATAAGCATGCCAAATCCGAACTCACCGACGTGGGTCAGTCAGAGGTCGTATGTCGTGCCGCCGCATCCCTGCCGTCATCCCGCCCGGGCAAATCCCGGTGGGAGACAGGAACGCCAATGGCGATGTCTGGATGTGCTCGATACCTCCCCGTGTTGTTCTTGTTTGATTGAACTTCGCGCGGCATCGTGACGACGCGATCGTAGCAGAGGTCGCGTCGATCTGACGTTCACAGCCAAGTGTTCTCACCGGGAAAAGATTGCATCGGTGGTTTGTCAAAAGCAGGGCGCGGCATCACGCCGCGCGCTTGCACAACGTCACGGGAAAAAAGCTTCGTCCGCCAGAGGGACTGCGCGGACGAAGCAGTAAGCCTCAGTCGAGGGAGGGAGAAACGCAGGGCGCGCTGACTTCAAGACGGAAGGAGGCGGCACTGCGCAGTCATTCAGAGACCAGGACTGAGGAGCGGAACTCACTCGCATACGCAAAGTGCGCCGGCGGAACGGCCGCCGTCAGTTGCGCCCGTCCCGCTCGCTGACGGCGGTTGCGGTCAGCGAGCGGAGAGGCGAAGGGTGAGCGGCCCTGTCAGGCCGCCTTGGCCTTCGCCACGTGGGTGGCGATCGCGTCCATCAGCGCCGGCGACAGACAGTCATAGGGCTCGAGCCCGATTTCCTTCAGCCGCGAACGGATGCCGGCCATCTGCTCCGGCTTGACGCCGGACTCGATCACCGAGGAGACGAAGGCGGCGAATTGCGGCGCCTGCGAGCCCTGCTCCTGGAACAGCTCCGGATGGATGAAATCGAGCCCATAGAACGGATGGTTCTTGTTCTCGATACGGCCGAACATGTGCGTGCCGCAGGCCTTGCAGGCGTGGCGCTGGATCACTGCGGAGGCGTCGACGATCTGAAGCTTGTCGCCGTTCTCGAGCACGGTGACGTTTTGGCGCGGCACCACCGCGACGACGGAGAAGGTCGCGCCCTGCGGCTTCCAGCACTTGGTGCAGCCGCAGGCGTGGTTGTGTGCCACGTCGCCCTTGACGCCGACCTTGACCGGGTGGTCCTTGCATTTGCAGGCGAGCGTGCCGCCGGCAAAGTGGCCGGTGCCTTGTTTGACGCCGTTGTCGATCGAGGGGTGGAGTGCAACAGTCATGGTCGATCCTCCTTGGGGGTGACGCTTGAGCTAGAACACGACGACTGAACGAATCGATTTGCCCTCATGCATCAGGTCGAAGCCCTTGTTGATGTCTTCGAGCTTGAGCGTGTGGGTGATCATCGGATCAATCTGGATCTTTCCGTTCATGTACCAGTCGACGATCTTGGGCACGTCGGTGCGGCCACGGGCGCCGCCGAAGGCGGTGCCGCGCCAGTTGCGGCCGGTGACGAGCTGGAACGGACGGGTGGCGATCTCCTTGCCGGCTTCGGCAACGCCGATGATGATCGAGGTGCCCCAGCCGCGATGGCAGGCTTCCAGCGCCTGACGCATGACCGTGGTGTTGCCGGTGCAGTCGAAGGTGTAGTCGGCGCCGCCATCGGTCAGGGTGACCAGATGCGGGACGATGTCACCGGTGATCTTCTTGGGGTTGACGAAGTCGGTCATGCCGAACCGGCGGCCCCATTCCTCCTTGGAGTCGTTGACGTCGACGCCGATGATCTTGTCGGCGCCGGCCATCTTGGCGCCCTGGATCACGTTGAGGCCGATACCGCCGAGGCCGAACACGACGACGTTGGAGCCCGGTTCGACCTTCGCGGTGTTGACGACGGCGCCGACGCCGGTGGTGACGCCGCAGCCGATATAGCAGCTCTTGTCGAACGGGGCGTCCTCGCGGATTTTCGCCACCGCAATCTCCGGCAGCACCGTGAAGTTGGAGAAGGTCGAGCAGCCCATATAGTGATAGATCGGCTTGCCCTTGTAGGAGAAGCGGCTGGTGCCGTCGGGCATGACGCCCTTGCCTTGCGTCGCGCGGATCGCGGTACAGAGATTGGTCTTCTGGCTCAGGCAGCTTTTGCACTGCCGGCATTCCGGGGTGTAAAGCGGAATGACGTGATCGCCCGGCTTCACCGAGGTCACGCCGGCGCCGATCTCGCGGATGATCCCAGCGCCCTCATGGCCGAGGATTGAGGGGAAGATTCCTTCGCTGTCGAAGCCGTCGAGCGTATAGGCGTCGGTATGGCAGATGCCCGTCGCCTTGATCTCGACCAGGACTTCGCCGGCTTTCGGTCCTTCCAGATCGACTTCGACGATCTCGAGCGGTTTCTTGGCTTCGAAAGCGACGGCGGCACGTGTCTTCATCGGTAACTCCTTAAATTCTCGCAGGGCGCCAAGACTTAAGTCTCAGCCGGGCCCCAAACGTTCACTTCTTGCCCATGCACGAGTCTTCATTCTTGGTATAGGCGTCGTTCTTGTCCTCATGCTTGCCCGGACGGGCTCGGCCCCATGCGTCGTTGGAGCGGGAACGCAGATAGACGTAGAGATCGTCCATGTAGCAGGCGACGTTCGGGTTATCGCCGAAGGCCGGCATCACGTTCTCCGCGGCCGTCGAGATGTTCTTGCGGCCGGAGGCGACGACGCCCAAAAAGTCGGCATAGCTCATCGTCTTGAGCGAATCCTTCAGCGCCGGCGCATAGGTCGAGCCCATTCCATCGGGGCCGTGGCAGACATGGCAGTCCGAGTGATAGCGGCGGTATCCCGAATAGGTGTACCAGTCGACGGATTCGCCGTTGATCTTGTAGGTCGGATTTCCCTCCTTATCGAGCCACTCGCCAGTTTCGTTCTGCTTGACGGCAGTGGGATCGCCCGAGCCGTCCGCGACAGCAATTCCTCCGGACACAACGAAGATCATCGCAGCAATGACAAAGCAGATTTTACGCAAGAGGTTTTCCTCGAAGGCGTTCGGTGGAGACGAGCCGGCGCGTGGAGTTGATCCACGCGCCGGAGCGATGCCGATCAGGGCCTAGTTGGTGGGCAACGAGAACACGGTCAGCGTGCCGCCGAGTGCCGTGTAGTTGCTGAGTGCAGCATAGCCGCCGACTGCGCCGAGACCGGCGGTCGGATCGGTCAGGCCTGCGGCGAGACCAATGCCGGCCCAGCCGCCAACGCCGGAGAGCACGGCAACATACTGCTTGCCGCCGTTCTCATAGGTGGTGACGTTGCCGATGATGCCGGAGGGAGTCTTGAACTTGTAGAGCTCCTTGCCGGTCTTGGCGTCGACCGCCTTCAGATAGCCTTCCAGCGTGCCGTAGAACACTACGCCGCCGCCGGTTGCGAGCGCACCCGACCAGACCGAGAACTGCTCCTTGTTCGACCAGACGATCTTGCCGGTCTTGCCGTCCCAGGCGATGAAGTTACCCATGTTGGTATCGCCCTGCGGCGGATACATCGAGAGCGTCGCGCCCACATAGGGCTGGCCCGCGGTGTAGCTCACCTTGAACGGCTCGTAGTCCATGCAGACGTGGTTGGTCGGAACATAGAACAGCTGCGTGTCCGGCGAGTACGCCGCCGGCTGCTCGTCCTTGGTGCCGAGCGCGGCCGGGCAGATACCCTTCACGTTGTGGTCCTCGCCGGCCTTGTCGGTCGAAGCTGCGTCGAGCACCTTCGGACGGCCATAGGTCGCAGAGTTCTTGTCCATGTCGACGCCGGAGGTCCAGTTCACCTTCGGATCGTACTTCTCGGCGACCAGAAGCTCGCCGGTGGTGCGATCGAGCGTATAGCCGAGGCCGTTACGATCGAAATGCGTCAGCAGCTTGCGCGCCTGGCCGTTGATCGACTGGTCCGACAGGATCATCTCGTTGACGCCGTCATAATCCCATTCGTCATGGGGCGTCATCTGATAGACCCATTTGGCGACGCCGGTGTCCGGATTGCGCGCCCAGATCGTCATCGACCATTTGTTGTCGCCGGGACGCTGCTTCGGATTCCAGGTCGAGGGGTTGCCCGATCCGTAATAGACGAGGTTCAGCTCGGGATCGTAGGAGATCCAGCCCCATGTGGCGCCGCCGCCGATCTTCCACTGATCGCCCTGCCAGGTCTTCAGGCTGGAATCTTTGCCGATCGGCTTCCCGAGTGCGGTGGTCTTGTCGTCGACCAGGATCTGGTCATCCGGGCCTTCCGAAAAGCCGCGCCAGGCGAGCTTGCCGGTCTTGATGTCGTAGGCGCTCATGTGGGCCTGAACGCCGAACTCACCGCCGGAGATGCCGATCAGCACCTTGTCCTTGATCACCATCGGCGCCGACGTGCCGGTCTCGCCCTTGCCCGGATCGCCGTTCTTCGCGGTCCATGCCACCTCACCGGTCTTGGCGTCGAGCGCGACCAGGGTCGTGTCGGCCTGATGCAGGAAGATCTTGCCGTCGCCAAATGCCAGGCCACGATTCACCGTATCGCAGCACATCACCGGAATGACGTTCGGATCCTGCTTCGGCTCGTACTTCCAGACGATCTTGTTCTCCTGCGAAAGGTCAATGGCGTAGACCTTGTTCGGGAACGGCGTATGGACGTACATCATGTTGCCGATCACCAGCGGGCCGCCTTCGTGGCCGCGCAGCACGCCGGTCGAGAAGGTCCAGGCGACCTGGAGCTTGCCGACATTTTGTGCGTTGATCTGGTTCAGCTTGGAATAGCGGCTATTGGCATAGTCGCCGGTCGGCATCACCCAGTCTTTCGGGTTCTGCGACATCTTGTTCAGCTCGTCATTGGCTGAAGCGCTGCCGACGGCGAGAGCCGCCGCGGAGCCAAGAAAGGTCGCCAGTAGCACCTTGCGCATAGTCATTCCTCCGTTGGTCTCGTTTATTGTTTCCGAAGCATTGCTCAATCACCGGGCTTCTCGTCCGGCGTCTGCTCGTGCAGGGCGGTCACGATTGCGACCAGAAACGATGCGGTGGTGTTTCCTCCTCCTGATGAGAGCCACAGGTCCGCGTGCAGGAGCGGCCCGTTCTTTTTTGTTCCTGCCGCAATTCCTAACGGGTTCGCCAACGGGAAACTTGCCCAAGAGAGAAGGCGCTTTGCTCGATAGCGCACGGAGGCGAAGTTTTTGATTTTGCAGTAGCGAATTCAGCGGCTTCCGCATCGCGCGGCGCGGCGCACCACGCTCAGGTTCCCCTTGACGGCGCTGCAACTAAGGCGGAGGATTAACGTCAAGGGTGGCAATGCAGCGATGGCGCGCGCAGCAAAAGACCACCCAAATTTGAGGTAAACGTCACGCAATCACGGCCGAGGCTCCAGCAGCGCTGGTCGCGATTCGCATCGAATCCCCGGGTAACACCAGTGGCTGGATTAATGTCCGACACAATTCACACGCTCTCGACGACGGGACTGACGCCGAGGCGGCAGATCCAGAGCTGGGTCGACGGGCTGACGAGCCTGTGCGGCCATTTCGACGTCGATCCGCTGGAGGCGTCCTCGCTCGAAGGACGCATCGATTACACCACCGTGTCGCGGTTGAAGCTCTGCCAGATCGAGGTGAGTCAGCATCGCATCGCGCACACGCTGGCGCGTGCCAAGGCCAATGAACACCCGTACATCAAGATTCACTTCCAGACTTATGGCGTGTCCTATTTCGAGCAGGAAGGCCGCCACATCGAACTGAACCCCGGCGACATCATCGCCTACGACGTCTCCTGCCCGCACTCGATCATCAGCCCTGCCTTCACCCGCCACGACGTGGTGATCGTGCCGAAGGCGCTGCTGCGCGACCGCGGTTTCCCGTCGCAACGGATGCCGGCTTGCAAATTGTCGGCGCGCACAGGCACGGGACGCATTGCTCATGACTTCGTCCACGCCACGTTCGACGAGGCGGCAAAACTGTCGGCCAACAGCGCGGTCGGCGTCGCCGATTCGCTGATCGACCTGCTGCTGCTGCCGCTGCGCGAAGCCGATACGATGTTCGATCGCGTCGGGCCCGAGGCGATGTATGTGCGTGCGCAGTTCTTCATCCGCGAGCATCTGCGCGATCCGGATCTGTGCATCGATCAGATCTCTGCCGAGCTCGGCTGCTCCAAGCGCTATCTGCACATGCTGTTCTCGGAGCGCGGCACCACGGTGAGCGACTACATCTGGCAGGCGCGCTTGCAGAATTGCCGCCAGGAGCTCGAGGCCCACGCCGGCAAGACCATCACCGACGTCGCGTTCTCCTGGGGCTTCTCCAGCTCATCGCATTTCAGCCGCGTGTTCCGGAAATATTTCGGCGTGGTGCCGTCCTCGATCCACAAGGCACAGCAGGGCACTGTCGTCGCGGACGAGAACTAGGCGGGCCTCCTTACGTCGACATGGCAACGTAGGGAATGCTGGCCACGAGAGCGGCGACGAGCGCCGCGTTGCAGAGCATTCCGCTCCAGTGCAATCGACGCAGCCGCCGCACGGCGTCCGCATCGCCTGCGTCCCTGGCGCTCAGCTGGTCATCCATCCGTTTCATGAACCACCCGCGTCCCCAGATCGCGAGGGACGCAATCAGGCCAATGCCGATGGCGAAGAGCGGCCGACCTGCGACGAGGAAAGCCACCGTCGCAAGGACTCCGGTCGCACCTATCATTCTGAACTGGATGTTGAACATCCCGCGCAGCAGCTGCGTAACCGGCGGGATATCGAGCTTCACAAGCAGGAAGGCGGGCGAGGCCAGCAAAAAATAGCCCATCGGAAAGAGCAGGATGACCAGGGCGGCCACGGCAACGGCATCGGGTCTCATGCGATCGGCCTTTCTCGTCCGGAGCGGTGAGGGCCTCCGGCAGCAGCGCATGATCATAGCCGGCAAATGGCGTTCCGACACTAGGCTTTGGTCGGACGCGGGACCGCGAGCGGGCCAACGCCTCCCGTATCACGCCGACGACCGGTCCTTCCGGATCATGCGTTGCCAGACGATGTCGGTCAGGGCCACCGCAATGAGACCGAACGCGCCGCCGGTGATCACATTGGCGACGCGCTCCTCCGCAATCCCGCTGGCGCCGCCGGCAAAGGAGGCGGCGAGTGCGATGAAGAAGCAGCGCAGACCGAAGCCGACGATGTAACGGGAGAACGAGATCAGCGTGAGCGTGGCCGCGAGAACGGCGAGCGCATAGCCGGCGCGGTTCTGCGGCAGCGCGAGGCCGGCGAGGAAGCCTAAGGGCACACCGACGCACGCGCCGATGGCGCGCTGCTTCAGCTTGTCGGTGGATGCGGAGAGATCGCCGACCACGACGCTCGCGGCCGACCACATCACCCATTGCCCCTGCGCGAGATCCAGGACCTCGACCAGTGCGGCTGCGGCGAACACCGCCATGGCGGTGGCCGCTGCGGGGAGAAACCATTCGGCCGCAGGCGGTCCGAACGAGCTCACTGCCGCCTTGCCGCGTCGCTGATCGTAGATCTGGATGCCGCAGACCAGCGCCAGCGCGACCGGGGAGGACACGATGATCATGCCGGCATGACGCAGCGCTTCCGCGGCGCCCACGCCCTCCCGCACTTCGCAGGCGAGATAGACGGCGGCGATGAATACCCAATTGCCAAGCGTGCGAAAGTGTTCGCCGTAGCGCGTCACCGCCACCGCGAGGAAGCCGGCGAGCGCCGTCAGCAGCACGAAGAGTGGCTTGATCGGGGCAGCGAAGAAGAGCGTGGCGAAGGTGATGAGGATCGCAAGGTAGTGCCACGCGACCACCTTCGTCGCCAGGTGCAGCCGCAGCGCGGGAATCAACAGCGACACTGCGACCAGCCCCAGGTTCAGGAGCGCCGTTTCGCGCGAGATGAAATAGGCCGCCACGAACGGCCCGACGACAAGCAGCGCGCGCAGCAGTTCGCTGGCCTTGACCTCGCGGGAGATGAGATCGCGGAGGCCTGCGGCGGGCGGTATGGTAGGGGCGTTCATAGAGCACCGTACGGTCGCACGAAAACGTGGCATCATACGGTTCCTGGTACGGCAAGGCCAGCGAACGGCGGTGCGTACGACCGCCTCACCGTTGCATGATCTGCTTCCACACGTCGCCCAGGATCGCAGGCTCGCGCGGCGGCAGATAAGTCAGGCCGGCCTGCTTGCCGTATTCGGCGATCTTGCCTTCCGCAGCGAGCTCCCCGAGCGCCTTGTTGACGGCCTCGATCAGCGCAGGGTCATTCGCAAGCCCGACATAACCGCGATTGGCCCCGATCGGATAATAATAGCCGGAGGCGGTGATGGCGGTGTCGGGATGTGCCGTGCGATGGGCGTCGAAGCGGGCGAGATCGATCAGCGTTGCGTCATACTCGCCGCGGTCGAGCGCGCCGAGCAGATCGTCGCGGCCGGGGACGAGATGGGTGATGCTGTCGATCAGCCGCCCCTTGTCGAAGTTCATCAAGACGGCGTCACCAAGCGAACCGCTTTCGATCGCGAGCTGCAGGCCGGCGAGATCGCCGATGTCGCCGATCTTGCGGTCGCGCGCCTTCGGCCCGAGCACGATCGTCATCGGCGAATAGACGTAAGGCGCGCTCGGTGCGAGCACGCCGAGCGCGACGCGGCGCCGCCGGTCGTCGCGCGTTGCGCCTGCGAAATCCGGCAGGCGCGCCGTCTTCATGCCGGGTGCGACGAGGGAATCCGTCGTCAGTGCATAGCCGCCGACGAACGAGCAGCGACGATCGGAGAGCAGCGCGTTGGCCTCGAGCTGCGGGCTCGAGTCCTCGTCCAGCTTGCTCTCGAACCACTGGATTTTCAGCGGCCGTCCCAGCCGGTCTGCGATCGCCTGTGCGAGCAGCACATCGAAGCCCGCGTCGGGCTTGCCGCGGTGATGCACCGACAGCGGCGGCCGGTCCTCGTCGAGACAGATGCTCAACGGATCGGCCGCGCGCGCGGTCGTTGCCAGCGAGGTCAGCATTGCAGCGAGACCCAGCGCCGCCAGCCGGCACCTCATGGCTTCCTCCGGCTCGAGATGAAGGCCCAGAGATCGCCGATCTCGTCGTCGTTGAGGACGTCGCCCCAGGGCGGCATCTTGTTGTTCTTGCCGTTCTTCACCGTGGTGACGAAGCGCGTCTTGTCGTCGGGAAAGGCGCGCAAATCCGGCGTGATGGTCCCCGAATTGACCATGTTGGGGCCGTGGCAGTGCGAACACTTCTGGGCGTAGGTCATTTTGCCGTGGTCGATCGGGGAATTGGCGTTCTGCTCCTGCGCGATGCCGGCGGCCGCAAAGACCGCGACAGCCATCACCGCGACGGCGGCGAACGCCGCCGCCGTCCTGAAGGTTGATGTCCTGGGCACGCGGTACCTGCGATCACTGCTTGACGGCAAACACCCACAGCGAACCGCCCGCGGGCACGTTCGCAAGCCGTTCGTCACCCGAGAAGATCGAGTAGACGCCGCCGTAACCGCTGGTGACGGCGATATATTGCACGCCGTCCTGCTGCCAGGTGACAGGCTGTCCCTCGATGCCCGAGCCGGTCTGGAACTGCCAGAGCTTCTTGCCGGTGTCGGCGTCGAAGGCCTCGAACTCGCCGGTCAGCGCGCCGGTGAAGACGACGCCGCCCGCTGTCGACAGCACGCCGGAGAAGCGCGGAATGTCGCTCGGCGCTTCCCATTTCGCCTTGCCTGTCAGCGGATCGATGGCCTTGAGATGACCACGTGGTCCGTCGGTCCACTCCCACAGATCGGTCAAGTCCATGCCGAGGTACCATTCGCCGGCCTTGTAGGTCGCCGGTTCCGTCTTGTAGTGTCCGCCGAACGCAAGGGTGTTGGCGTAGGCCAGCCCCGTCTGCGGATTGAACGACATCGGTTCCCAGTTCTTCCCGCCCAGCAACGATGGGAAGACGACCACCTTCTTGCCATCACGGGCATCCTTGCTGACGTCGGTCTCGATCGGACGACCCGACTTCATGTCGATGCCGGTGGCCCAGTTCACCTTCACGTACGGATTGGCCGCGAGCAGCTTGCCGTCGGTGCGATCGAGCACGTAGAAGAAGCCGTTGCGGTTGGCGTCCATCAGCACCTTGGTCGGCTTGCCCTCGACATTCATGTCGGCGAGGACCATCTCGGCCACCGAGTCATAGTCGAACGGATTGTTCGGCGAGAACTGGTAATGCCACTTGATCTTGCCGGTCTTGGGATCCATCGCCAGCACGGAGCAGGTGTAGAGATTGTCGCCGGGACGCACCGCCGAATTGAATGGGCCGGGATTGCCGATGCCCCAATAGACCGTGTTCAGCTCGGGATCGTAGGAACCCGTGATCCAGGTCGAGCCGCCGCCGAGCTTCCAGGTGTCGCCCTTCCAGGTGTCGCCGCCGGGCTCGTCCGGCGAGGGGATCGAATGCGTGCGCCAGAGATGCTTGCCCGTTGCCGGATCCCAGCCGTCGATGAAGCCGCGGGTGCCGAACTCGGCGCCGGAAATGCCGGTGATGACGACGCCGTCGGCGACCAGCGGGGCCACCGTCATCGAGTAGCCTTCCTTGATGTCGGCCACCTTCTGCCGCCACAGCTCCTTGCCGTCCTTGGCGTCGAGCGCAATCACGTTGGCGTCGAGCGTGGTGCGGAAGAGCTTGCCATCGTAGAGCGCGGCGCCGCGATTGATGATGCCGCAGCAGACGATGCGCGGCGTCTCGGCCGGATATTCGATCTTGCTCTTCCAGATCTGCTTGCCGGTCTTGGCGTCGACCGCCATGGTCGCGTTGTGCGAGGTCACGTAGATCACACCCTGGTACACCAGCGGCTGCGATTCCTCGCTGCGATCGTCGTTGAAGGAGTAGTTCCAGACCGGGACGAGGTTCTTGATGGTGTCCTTGTTGATCTGGTTCAGCGTTGAGAAGCGCTGGAGATTGTAGCCCATCCCGTAGTTGAGAACGTTCGACGTGTCGGTCGCACCCTTGACCAGTTGCTCGGTGGTCTGAGCGTTTGCATACGTCGATGCAACCAGCATGACGAGGCTCGCGGCCATCGCAAAGCGTTTCATCCGTTCCTCCCAATATGCGCGCCTTTTGACGCTGCGATTGCAACACTCGGCCCGAAAGCAAAACCCGTCAATACGAAAGTCGAAAGCGCGTTGCCGATATGTTGGACGCCAGATGCCAGGCTTCGTTCGGTAATTCCCGAGAGAATTTGCGCGTCTTGCGCGAATGCGCTGCACCAATTTCCACGGCGCGAAGATTGGTCCGGGACGCTGTGAGAGCAGAACGCCCGTGCGGCCGAGTTCCCGTTGTTGAGCGGTGATCCGCGACTCCACGCTTGAACCGCGACGCGATTGTGGACTTATGTTCTCTCTTCCCCGTTCGAATCGGGGCTCTTGCTCAGGGAGGTTTTGATGATATCGCGCCGTTCCATTGCGCTGTCGTTGCCGATTGCCTTGCTCGCCGGTCCGGCTTGGTCTGCCTCCGGCAGTGCCGTCAAGATGTTCGATACCGACAATGACGGCACGCTCGATCTCGTCGAGGTGAAGAAGGCGGCGGCCGCGCTGTTCGCCAAGCTCGATCCGGACCATGACGGCACGCTCGACGTGCGCGAGTTGCGCGGACGGTTGACGGCGAAGGAACTCGCGGCCGCCGATCCCGATCACGACGGAACGCTCACGCTCGAGGAATATCTCGCGGTGGTGGAGCAGCGTTTCAACGCGGCGAATCCCGACAAGGACGGAACGCTCGACGCGAAGGAGTTGAATTCGCGTGCGGGCCGTGCGTTGCTGCGTTTGTTGCGATGAGAAACACATCGTTTGACTGGGAGCGAAGGCGATTTGCCCGAGAGGGAACTGCGCGCGTACAACACGCTCGATCGCTGCGTCAGACGCTTGATTCCAGGCTTGCACTGCGTGTGACGCAGCCCTAGGTTTTGCCCGGCGCGATGTCGCGCTCAATACCTTGGGAGACCCCGAATGGCTTGGAAAGCTCCGAAGATCGTGGAAGTGCCGGTCGGCATGGAAATCAACATGTACGCCTGCGCTTCGCGCAAGTAAGACTGACGACCTGCCGCGGCTTCGGTGGCGAATGCCATCGAAGCCGTGGTAGTGTTCGTGATGCGCATTGGTGCTCACACGATTTGGACGGCGGCCGCGTGCACGCTTGTGCTCGCACCGGTATGCGTCAGCGCCGAAGAGGGTTTCGATACTGAGCACATCTTCGGCTTCATGATCGGCAGCGACGTCGGCAATCCCGGCGAGCGCGAATTCCAGAGCCAGACGACGGGACGTTTCGGCAAGGGTGGCGGCACCTATCGTGCCATAGGCCAGGAGGTTGAGATCGAAATCGTGCCGCTGCCGAATTTTCGCATCGAGGTCGGCGGCGCCACCACGTTGCACGACATCACCGGCGTCCCTGATATCGACGATCGCCGCCAGCTCAACTTTCAGGGCGCCTCGCTCGATCTGCGTTATCGCCTGCTCGACCGGGAGCGCGCCCCGTTCGGCATGACCATCGCCGCCGAGTCTCATGGCGATCGCATCGACGAGATCAGCGGCGCCAAGGGGCGGATGTATGGCACCGACTTCACGCTCGCTTTCGACCGCGAACTCGCCCCGAACCTCGTCATCGGCGCCCTCAACCTGGTCTATCAGCCTGAATGGGCGCGCTTCGAGGCGACGGGGCTGTCGGAGAAGAGCTCAACCATCGGCGTCGCCTTCGCCGGCATGGTGCGCCTGCGCCCCGATGTCCTGCTCGGCAGTGAAGTGCGCTACTTCCGCCAGTATGAAGGCATCGGTCTCGGCGAGCTTTCGGGGCAGGCCCTGTTCGTCGGCCCGACAGCGTATTTCCAGCTCTCCGAGAGCTCGCGGCTGACGCTGAGCTGGAGCATGCAGGCCTGGGGGCGTCCAGCCGGAACAGCCGCCAATCTCGACCTCGTCAATTTCGAACGGCATCAGGCACGGCTGGTGTTCGGCGTGAACTTCTAGGCGTTCTTCCCGATCCCTCACGCCGGATTGAAACTTCCCGCTGCTCGGAACGTATTCCCTTATGCTAATCTCCAGCGCGCCCCTGCGTGAGGATCCCGGCATGAACCCGATCGACCTGGTGGTGACTGTGTGTGCGGTGCTCGCGCCTGCGACCTGCGAAGAGCAGCATCTTGTGTTCAACTACGCGGGATCACCGACGCAATGCGCGATGGCCGCGCCGCCCTACATCGCGCAATGGGTCGGCGAGCATCCGAAATGGCAGGCGGTGCGGTGGCGCTGCGAATATCCGCACCCGAACGACAAGGCGTGACGCGCGACTACTTGGTGCAGTCCTTCAGATCCTTGTCGGCGATCGAGAACACCGCATCCGCCTTGATCTCGATATCGCGCACGATGCATTGCCTTGAGTTCGGATAGCTGACCTTGGCGTCGTAGCGGCCGGGCTCGATGCCGGTAATGCGCAGCCGCTCGTCGTGGTCGACCTCCTTGTCCTTGTCGTTCAGGCACTGGTTCGCGCCCCAGTCGGTCTTGCCGGCGGGCGCGAGCTGGAAGCCCGAGATCGTCTCGCTCGTCAAATTCCAGAGCCGGATGCCCTTGCCCTTGGTCTGCGCGAGCGCCGCGCCCGGCATCGCGACCAACAGGATGCCGATCGCAATCAGCTGACGGCGCATGGTAGACCTCCCGCAACAATCGTTTGGTGCAATTGACCACGAGTTGTTATTTCGATTCAAGCTGCAACGCCGCGAGCTCAGCTCGGATCCTGCCGAGCTCGGCCTCGCCGCGCTCCGCGCGCGGAATTGGGATCGGCACCTCCTGAATGACGCGTGCCGGCCGCGGCGACAGGACAAACAGGCGGTCGCCGAGGCGGATGGCGTCGTCAAGATTGTGCGTGACGAGCAAAGTGATCGCGGAACGGTTTGCCACCAGCGCAGCGATCTCGTCGCGCAGGCGGCTGGCGAGCGCGTCGTCCAACGAGGCGAGGGGTTCGTCGAGCACCAGCAGATCGGGCTCGACCGCAAACGCACGAGCGAGTGCGACGCGCCGGGCGAGACCCAATGACAGTTCGCCGGGGAAGTGGCTGCGATGTGCGTCAAGCTCCAGAATCTTGAACAACTCGCTGAGCTTCGCATCGTTTGCATCGGGCGCCGCGAGGCGCACGTTCTGCTCGACCGAGCGCCACGGCAAGAGCCGCGGCTCCTGGAACACCATGCCGACCCGCGCCTCAGGCGGGCGCGCTACATAGCCCTCGAAATCGCGGTCGAGCCCGAGGATGATGCGCAGCATCGTGCTCTTGCCGCAGCCGGACGGGCCGATGAGAACGCCGACCTCGCCCGACTGAAGCGCGAATTTGATCGGCGCCAGCACCTCGTGCGTTCCGCCCGCAGCGCTCCTGAAGGTCTTGCCAAAAATATCGACATCAAGCCGCACGGGGCCGCCACCGTGTTGCGCGGGCCTCGAACGGCTGCACCAGCGCGGTCTCGATCACGAGGACAACGGCGGCAAAGGTCAGCGAATAGGCGAGCAGCCGCGGTGTGTCGAACAGCTGGAAGGCGACCCCGATCTCGAAGCCGACGCCGTTCGGCCGTCCCAGCAGTTCGGCGACCAGCACGATCTTCCACACCAGCGACAGGCCCGAACGGGCGGCGGCCGCGATATAGGGTGCGAGCTGGGGCAGGACGACATGGCGGAACGCGCGCCAGCGCGGCATCGCGAATACGGTTGCCATTTCATCAAGTGAACGGTCGAGCGCGCGGGTGCCCTCGCGCAAGGTGACGACGGCGGTCGGCAGCTTGTTGATCGCGATCGCCGCGATGGCGGCAGCTTCGGTCAGTCCTGCCCAGATATAGGCAAGCACGATCACGACCAGTGCCGGCAGGTTCAGGAGCAGGATCAGCCAGGGATCGCCGAGCCGGTCGGCGAGCTTCACCCGACCCATCAAATAGCCGATGGCGCTGCCGAGCGACATCGCCAGCACGAAGGACAACGCGACGCGGGCGAGCGTGGCGCTGAGATGCAGAAACAGCGCACCGCTCGCGGCTTCCGCGATCATCACGTTGAGCACGACCGGCGGGGAGGGCAGTTTTGCGCCGCCGACGAACAGAGCGGCGGTCCACCAGACCGCGAGAAACAGGGCGAACGAGAGCAGACGCAGCACCTCAATCTCCGCCGCCGGCGTGATAGAACGTGCCAGGATCGAGTTCGGACGCCGGCCCGACCAGGTCGCGGCCGCCGATTTCGGCCAGCACGCGATAGAGTATGCGCGCATCCGCCTCCTCATCGGTGATGCTCCGGCGCGGAATGCCGTCGCGATAACGGTCGCGATAGGTCTTGAGCAGGACCGGATCGGTCGTGCCGGTGAGCGGGGCGATCTTGTCCCAGGCCGCATCCGAGGTGACCAGCAACTGCTTGGATTTGCGGGTCATGGCGATGAAACGCGCCACCGCGTCGCGATGGCTCGCGGCCCAGCTCTCGTCGAAGACATAGCCGACCGCGGACACCGCGCCCTTGGCCCCCAGCTTCGGCAAGATCTCCTCGATGCCGGCGAGGCGTCGAAAACCCTTGGCTTCAAGCTGGGCGCAGAAATTCCAGAAGTTGAGGCTCGCATCCATCTCGCCGTCGAGCGCCTTGGCGGCGATCAGCGGTGGCGCGCCATAGACGATGGTCGCCTCCGATTTCAGGTCGATGCCGTCCTGCTTCATCCGCGCCTGCAGCAGCAGCCAGCTCTTGTCGATGGGACCGCCGCCGACCGCGAGCTTGCGGCCCTTGAGATCAGCAAGTGTCTTGATCGGCGATGAGGCCTGCACCATCACGGCGCCAAGCGCGCTGGAATAGGGATAGAAGGTCAGCTTGGCGCCGAGCGCGCGCTCGCGCGACACCCACAGCCAATCCGACAGCATGATGTCGGCATTGCCGGCGCGAAGCGCGATCTTGCCGGCTTCGGGGCTCGCAAGCTCGCTGACTTCCAGCGACAGGTCGGCCTCCTTGTCGAGGCCGGCGCCGCGGATCGTCGCCAGTTCCCAGGAGAATGTGCCGGTTTTCTGCACCGCGAGGCGGATCGTATCCGCAGCGTGGCCGGTTGTGATGAGTGTCAGTGCCAGCGTCGCCGCAAGCGCCCATGTTCGACCGAGAAGTTTCATCACCTTGTGAGCCGTTTCCTCGAAGGGAGTGCTTTTCAGGACAATACGCATAGCATAGCTTTCATCGCAACCAGCGGGAGGACGCTCATGGGTGTTGCGGGACAGGGACTGCCGATTGTCGCCGCATTGGCATTGTGGGCTGCGACCGCTTGCGTGGCGCGCGCCGAGGACGCCAATGATTACCCGACTTCCGCGCGGGCCGAATATGTCTATGGCTGCATGAAGGCCAATGGCGAAACGCGGCAGTCGATTGAGCAATGTTCCTGCTCGATCGATGTGGTCGCCTCGATCGTGTCCTACGAGCGCTACGTGACTGCCGAGACAGCGCTCAGCATGTCTCAGGTCCGCGGGAATCTCGGTGTCCAGTTCCGCACGTCGGAGCAGGCAAATTCGGCGGTGAATGATCTGCGCCGCGCGCAGGCCGAGGCTGAGGTGAGGTGTTTCTAGTATAGCTGCGCAGGCGGTGCCTTCTTCCTTCTCCCCTTGTGGGAGAAGGTGGCGTAGGCGGCCTTCGGCCGCCGTTCTTGAGAACGCCGAAGCGAAGCTTCGGCTATGGCGCCGGATGAGGGGTATCTCACCGCGCGCTCGTGTGTGGAGAGATACCCCTCACCCGTCTCGCTGCTTACGCAGCGATCCAACCTCTCCCACAAGGGGGAGAGGGTAAGAAAGCGCCCCTCACGTCCCCGGCTTCTCCACGTCCCACTCGTTGCGGAACACGTGCCCGTCCGTGTCCTTGGCTTCCGCACGGAAGCGCTTGGCGCCATTGGACACATAGGTGAAGCGCAGGTTGGGATCTTCCGAGATCGAGATGCCGCCTTCCATCGACAGCACCGGGCTGTCATCCTGCGTCAGCTTGAGCTGGTTGACGAAGAAGGCGGGAATATAGAGCTGGGTGACCTGATCCATCTGGAGGCCGGAATTGTTGGGATGGCCGATCATGATCTGCGCCTCGCGAACGCGGCTTGCGGGCGCCTCCTCGCGCGCGAATTGCCGGTAGCGCATCTGGCCGAGACGATTGCGGGCTTCCTCGGCATTCTTTGCTGCTGGCGCCGAGCAGCCGCCGGAGGCCTTCACATAGGTCTTGGCGACGTAGAGCTGGCCGTCGCTGAGCTCGGCGACGGCATGCACGTCGGTATAATTGTTGACGCGTACGCGCGTGGAGATCTCGGTGACATTGGCGTCCGGCCCGAGCTCGAACTTCGCCGCCATCGGCGCGGGGTTGCGGTCGATCACCAGCGTGATCGACCGGATGCGGCGGCTATCCGCGGGCGAGAGCTTGCTGCGCAGCGCCACGGGCACGATTGCCGCGTCCTCGGCGCGATAGGGCATCTCGATGCCGATGATGTCGGCACCATCGTTCATCGGACGGCTGTTGAAGATGTCCTGCACCAAGCCCGGCCAGGGATCATAGGCCTCTTCGGCGCGCGCGGGCGCTGCGAAGGCGATGCCGGCGAGCGCGGCGATCAAGGTCAGGCGGCGAGCGTATCCGATCATGGTCGTGGTCCCGCGCGGACGAAGCAGTCGTTGGGCCGAGCGTAGCGCGCTTGCTACTCCCATTCAATTTCCGAAAATGCTGCGGTTGCGTTGCGGGCGTTGTAATCGTCGAACAGTTCCCAATGAGGCCGTTCCGATCCGGCCGCCTTGTCCGCCGCTGCCCGAATCGATTCGCCCTTCTTGTTCAACGCGCGGACGTCGGACAGCAGGGTCGTGAGATAACGCCGTTCATCCGCGAGTGCAGCGGGCCAATCGCTCACAGGCCCGTGACCGGGGATGACGCGAGTGGCTGGAATCGTCTCGAGTTCCTTGAGCAAATCCAGCCAGCCGCGCAGGCTGCCGTCCATCACCGGGATGTGGCGGAGAAAGACGAGATCGCCTGCGAACAACGTCTTCGTCGTCTCGTCGAACACGGTCAGATCGTTGTCGCTGTGGGCGGCCGGCCAGGCCCGCAAGGTGAGCCGGCGCGATCCGAGGTCGAGCGTCAGCGTATCCGCGACGAGCAGTGTGGGCGGCACGATCTTCACGGGATCGATCAATTCGCCACCCATGATGCGCCTGAAATTGTCGAGATAGTACGGCCCGCGCGTTGCCAGCGCCTGCGGCAGCTTGCTGTGGCCGACGAAGCTGGTTCCCTCTGCCACGAAGGCGGCGTTGCCGAAGACATGATCGGGATGGCCGTGGGTGTTGATGACATAGCGGATCGGCTTGGTCGTGTGGGCCCGTAAGGCCGCGAGCAGCGCCTCGCCCTCGCGAAGGCTGCCGCCGGTGTCGATCACGGCCACCGCATCCTCGCCGACGATGAAGCCGACATTGGCGATGTCGCCCTCGTTCTTGCGGGTCATCAGCGCAATGGCCCCGGAGTGTAGGAAGATTCCCGGTGCGACTTCGCTCACAGGCAATTCGGTCGCCCCGGCGCGTGCTAGCGTCGCCAGTCCCAGCAGGGACAAGGCCGCGATCTGTGACGCGAGATGAGACACCACTTTTCCGCCTCAGTTCAGGGTTGTTCGCATTGCACTGCAACAGGACAAGCCAACGCAAAGTTTGG
This sequence comes from Bradyrhizobium commune, assembly GCF_015624505.1. Lineage (NCBI taxonomy): Bacteria > Pseudomonadati > Pseudomonadota > Alphaproteobacteria > Hyphomicrobiales > Nitrobacteraceae > Bradyrhizobium > Bradyrhizobium commune. The sequence goes on from NZ_CP061379.1 coordinate 2,238,300, forward strand.
CAAACAGGGTGCGTCCATGCGTTGCATGGATAGCATTCGAAGGAAACGAGGAGGAAGCGCGATGACGGAGGCCGGACGACATCGTCGCTGGTTGTTTCTGCTGTGTGTGATGGCGGCGTCTGGTGCGATCGGCGATGTCGCCGTGGCGCAGACGAATGAGAGTGGCGATCTCTCGTTCGAGCTGGTCGACCCAAAGGTGCTGCGTGTCTGCGCCGACCCGCGCAATCTGCCGTTCTCGAGTGAAAAGGGCGAAGGTTTCGAGAACAAGCTCGCCGAGCTGTTCGCGGACAAGCTTGGCAAGAAGCTCGACTACGTCTTCTTCCCGCAGGCAACCGGCTTCGTGCGGATGACGCTGGGTGCGCATCGCTGCGACGTCATCATGGGCTTTCCGCAAGGCGACGATCTCGTGCAGGGCACCAATCCCTATTACCGCACCACCTATGCGCTGGTCGCGAAGGCCGGCAGCGGGCTCGAGGATGTCGATACGCTCGAAGACGCACGACTCAAGGGCAAGCATGTCGGCATCGTCGCCGGCACGCCGCCAGCGACCAACATGGCGATCGCCGGCCTGATGGGCGACGCAAAGCCCTATCCGCTGATGATCGACACGCGCTACGACAATTCGGCGCAAGCCATGATCGACGACCTCACTGCCGGCAAGATCGACGCGGGCGTGCTGTGGGGCCCGATGGCCGGCTTTTATGCGAAGAAGGCCGGCTCGCTGCATGTCACGCCGCTGGTGAAGGAGACCTCCGGGCCGAAACTTGTCTATCGGATCGGTATGGGCGTGCGCCCGGCCGACCAGAACTGGAAGCGGCAGCTCAACAAGCTCATTCAGGAGAACCAGGGCGAGATCAACAAGATCCTGCTCGACTTCGGCGTGCCGCTATTGGACGAGAACGACCGGCCGCTCGGCGCGGAGACGGCCAAGAAGGCGCCATGAGGCGGCGTCTCGCTGCTGCGCTCGTCGCCGCCATGCTGGCCGCGCCGGCGTCCGCGCAGCAGCAGGAGCCGTTCGAGCCGGAGGGTTTTCGCTCCGACAATTACCGCGCGCCGGTGCCGGCGACGCTGGAAGGCGCGCGCGTGCTCACGACGGCGGAGGCGGAGGCGATCTGGCGCGCGAAAAGCGCTGCCTTCATCGATGTGTTGCCGCGCCCGCCGAAGCCCAAGAACCTTCCCGAAGGCACGGTGTGGCGCGATGCGCCACGCAAGAACATTCCGGGCAGCCTATGGCTGCCGGATACCGGCTACGGCGCGCTGCCGCCTGCGATGGCCGATTATTTCCAGCGCGGCCTCATGCGCGCGTCGCATGGCGACAAGGCCGCGCTGCTGGTGATCTATTGTCTGGCCGACTGCTGGATGTCGTGGAACGCCGCCAAGCGCGCGCTGGCTTACGGCTATTCCAACATCGCCTGGTATCCCGACGGCACCGATGGCTGGGAGCGCGCAAAGCTACCGACCGAAGATGCGCAGCCGGAGCCACGGCCTGATCAGTAGGCGTTACTGCTTCTGCAGCTTCGTCAGCGTGCCTGTGCCGTCGGTGTCGGTCGCGGTGTAGCTCACCCTGTCGCCGGCATGGACGGCATCCAGCATCGCGGCGTCCTTGGCCTTGTACTGTTGGAGCGCACCGGCGCCGCCGGCACTGCCGCCGACCGTGCCCTTCTGCGTCTGCTGGATCGAGATCGTGTTGTTGAGCCGATCGATCCTTGTGACCATTCCGGTCATGTCGTCGGCGAATGCGCTGGACGCGATCATGGTGAGGACCGCAGCGCCTGCGAGGATCAATTTTGTGGTTCCCATCGAAGCCTCCCGGCGTCTTGGATTCACATCGACAAGCCATCCTAGAGCGATTTGGTTCCGGCAGATAGCGCGGCAAAGGTTAACGATCGCGTTGAGATCGCGGGAACATTTCTCGAAGCTGTCAGCAAGGCTGACGCTATTCCAGTTCCTGCTGGATGACGCGACCGAGCGCGAACAGGCGCTGGTCGATCGTGGTCGGAACCTCGCAGACGAATCGCACCACCTTGCGGCGGTCCTCGAAGATGCGGGTCTCCCAGATCAGCTGATTGCTGAGCGCCTCGACCTTGGTGTCGTCGCGTGGCGTCGCGCCCTGGAGGGTCTGGAGCTGGATCGTCTCGTCTCGGATCTTGTCGGCGGCCTCGCGCTGCTTGCGGCTGACGCGTTCGAGCCCGCTCATGACCTGGGAGCGCTGGGCGTTGAGGGTGTCGAACAGGCCGGCGAACAACAGCTTTGCATTGGTGGATTTGTCGCTCGCCGAACCCGCCAGAAATTCCTTCACCGACTTCTCGGCCTCGTCCAGCGGCGTCTTGCGCGCCGCGAGCTTCGAGACCAGCGCGCTGACTTTGGCGTCGTCTTTCCACTTGCTCTCGGCGTTGTCGAGCGCCGGACCGGCCCAGACGGCCGCGAGCGAAATGTCCGGCACCTTTGCCTGCGTACAGGGCCAGTCGGGATAGCGCGGATCGGCCGCGTGCGCGGCCGTGCCCGCGACTGCCAGGACGACCATCGCTGCGATCAGAACTCTCATCCTTCGCCTCCTGCGGGCCCGCGCCGCGCCAGCCCGCGCGAGGGATCATAGGCGAAAATCGCTGCCGTCATGAAGACGATTGTGCAGGCCGCGACCACCGCCAGCGAGATCCAGTTGATCTGCCCATAGAGCGCGAAGCGGATCAGCTCGACCGCGTGGGTGAACGGATTGGCCTCGCAGACATAATAAAGATAGGGGCTGCCTTCCTGCACCCGCCAGAGCGGATAGAGCGCCGAGGACGCAAAGAACATCGGGAAGATGACAAAATTCATCACGCCGGCAAAGTTCTCCAGCTGCTTGATGCCGGAGGAGATCAGCATGCCGAGCGAGCCCAGCATCAGCCCGGACAGCACCAGCGCCGGCAGCACGGTGAGATAGCCGATCGGGGGCGGGGTGATATCCCAGAACCAGGCGATGATCAGGAACGCATAGACCTGGAGCAGCGACACCGCGGTGCCGGCGAGCAGCTTGCAGAACAGCAGGAAGCCGCGCGGCAGCGGGCTCACCAGCAGCGTGCGCATGTTGCCCATCTCGCGGTCATAGACCATCGAGAGCGAGGACTGCATGCCGTTGAAGAGCTGGATCATCGCCATCAACCCGGGCGCGATGAAGACCTCGTAGAGGATGTAGGTCTCGTAGGGCGGGATGATGGAGATGCCGAGCACCTGGCGGAAGCCGGCGGCGAAGATGAACAGCCACACCAGCGGCCGCACCAGCGCCGAGACGAAGCGCTCGCGCTGATGCAGGAAGCGCAGGCCCTCGCGCCAGACGATGCCGGTGAGGCAGGTCATGTACTCCTGGAGCGAGAAGCCGCGCGGTGTGTCACGTGCCGTGATGCTGCTCATGCGCCGCCTCCCGGCATGGTTTGCGCGCCGGTCAGGCGCATGAAGGCGGTGTTCACGTCCTGTGCGCCCGCTTCGGTGATCACGCGGTTCATCGGGCCCTGCGCCAGCACCTTGCCCTGGTGCAGTACGACGAGATCGTCGCCGGCGGTGATCTCGTCGAACAGATGCGTGGCCCAGAGCACGCCGATGCCTTGTTCGGTGACGAGCTGGCGGACATGGCTGATGATGTCGGCGCGCGCCTTGACGTCGAGGCCGACGGTCGGCTCGTCCAGCAAGAGCAGCCGCGGCCGATGCAGCAGCGCGCGGGCGATCTCCAGCCGTCGCATCTGTCCGCCGGAGAGATCGCGCACCTTGCTGCCGGCGCGGTCGGCAAGCCCGATGCGCGCGAGCAGCTCGGCGCTGCGCGCGGCGGCCTCGCGGCGGCTGATGCCGTGGAGAGCGGCGTGATAGAGCAGGTTTTGCGTCAGCGACAGGTCGAGATCGAGCGTGCGCGGCTGGAACACCACGCCGAGCAGCCGCAGCGCCTCGCCGGGCGCGCGGCTGATGTCGTGGCCGAAAATGCCGATGCGCCCGGACTGGATGCCGAAGAGCCGCGTGATCAACGAGAACAGGGTGCTCTTGCCCGCGCCATTGAGGCCGAGCAGCGCCGTGAAACTCGCGGGCTGCACATTGAAGGAGACGTCAATCAGCGCCCGCCGCGGGCCATAGGAATGGTTGATGCCGTCGAGCGACAGCGCCGGCACCGCGGCCGGATCTGGCCCTGGCGTCTCGCGTGGCTCGGCGATGGGGGCGGGGCTGGTCATGGTGCGATCGTGATGCCCCAGGGCAATTCGCCCACCTGAATGGTCTTGATGACCTTTTGCGCGGCGACGTCGATGACGGAGACGTCGTTCGACACGCCGTTGGTCGTCAGCAGGTATTTTTCATCCGGCGTGAACGCCATGTGCCAGACGCGTTGCCCGACCAGCAGATATTTCGTCACCTTGCGCGTGGCGGTGTCGACCACGGCAACGCGGTTGGCGGGGCCGAGCGCAACGAAGGCGGTCTTGTCGTCCTTGGTCATGGCGATGCCGACCGGCTGGATCGCCTCGCGGCGCAGGCCCGGGATGTCGAAATTGATCTTGCCGATCACCTCGTGCTTGCCGGGATCGACGATCGACACGGTGCCGCCGATCTCGGACGAGACCCACAGCTCCGAGCTGTCGTGCTTGAACTCGGCAAAGCGCGGCCGCGCGTCGACCAGCACGTTGGCAACGATCTGGCGCGACGATGTGTCGATGAAATGCGCCATGTTGGTGGTTTCCGACGTGTTGATCAAAATCTTGCCGTCGGGGCTGATGGTCATGCCCTCGGGCTCGACGCCAACCTGAATGTCGCCGAGGCGGGCGCGCTTCTCCAGATCAATCACGGTGACCGTGTTGTCGTTCTCGTTGGCGACATAAAGCGTTTTGCCGGCCGCATCCTGGGTGAACAGCTCGGGGTCCGGACCCGAGGGCAGGCTGTCCACCACTCCTTGCGTCTTGGCGTCGATCACCTGGATGGTGTCGTCGTCACCGACGGCGACCATCACGAATTTTCCATCGCGCGTGAACGCGATGCCGCGCGGGCGCTGGCCGACCTTGATGGTCTTGGTCACGGTCCAGCTGTCGGTGTCGATCACCGAGACCGTGTTGCTCTTCTCGTTCGAGACATAGGCAACGAAGGCATGTGCCGGCGTGGCGGCAAACGCCAACCCGAAGAGCAGCCCGACACGCAACATCTGCTTTCTCACTTCAACTTGCATTTGCTCTCCGGACGATCGTAGCCGAGCGTGTCGAGCTCGGAGACCTGGTGCAGAAATCCCTCCTGCGGCGACACCGACACCACCATGCGGCCATCGACCAGCAGGATCGGCTGGCGCAGCTGGAGATTCCAGTCGCGCAGGGTCAGCTTGGTGCCCTTGAAGGCGGCGACGGAGAAGTCCGGCCCCTTGATGAAATCGGTGACCTTCTTGATATCGCCGGAATTGGTGCGCGAGGTGGCTTCGCCAATCATACGCACCGCGGTCCAGGCCTGCATGTCGAGCGCGGTCATGCGCCGCGAGTTCAGCTTCATGAAGCGGTTCTGCATCTGGGTCGCGCCCCACTGGTCCTGCGCGGCGTCCCAGCTGCGCGGCACCAGGCCGGCTGAGCCCGCGACGGGCCGCGGATCCCAGGTGCGGTAGGGCAGATAGGCGCCGAACACCTCGCTCTCGTCGGCGGCGACCAGCACATCGTATGCCGGCGCTTGCTGGGTAAAGACCGGCATCTGGCGCTGGATCAATGTCACACCGCTATCGGTACGACGCGCGCCGCCGGTGTCTTCAAAGGTGCGCTCCTGCACGATCTTGGCGCCGAAGCGTGTGGCGGCGCGGCGCAGCGCGTCGGCATAGAGCTTGTCCTCGTCATGCGAGCCGACCACGAGCAGCCAGCGCGACCAGCGCTTCCACACCAGGTACTGGCCGAGCGCATCCGCCAGCATCGAGCGCGTCGGTGCGGTGTGGATGACATTGGCGCGGCAATCGGCTTCGCGCAGCCGCTCGTCGATTGCGCCGGCGTTAAACAGCAGCGTGCCGCGGTCGCGCAGGGAATCTGCGACTTTCAGCAGCGCGTCGGCCGGCAGGTCGGCAATGATGAAGCCGTTGCGCGCGGCGAGGTCGGCCGCGGCCTGGATCGCGTCCTCGCCTTCCCTGATGCGGCGTTCTTCCAGCGTGAAACGCTGGTTGAGGAATTTGCCCGTGGTGTTGTTGTCCTCGACCGCGAGGCGGGCGCCGGCGACGCCGTCATTGTCCGCGGGCTGCTCGACCAGCGACAGTGTCGATCTGGTGCCGGCGATTCCGAGATAGCCGACGCCGATCATGACCGGGTCGGCCGCGAGCGCTTGCGTCGCGGCAAGGCTCAAACCGACAAGACTCAGGCCGATCAGGCCGAGCGACCCTCGGATCATGCTTCCTCCGTAGGCTCCCCGGCTTGACCGCCGATGGAGAATTGTTTCTCTTCAAGCATGACCGATTTGGCCGGGCTTGCAACCCCGCATTTGGAATCACGATCATGCGAGCGCTGATAACCATCGCGACTTTGTTGCTGAGTGGTTCGGGCGCGTTCGCCGATCCGCCAAAACTCGCCGTGTTCGATTTCGAGCTGATCGATACCAGCCTGCCCGGCGAGTTCTACGGCTCCAAGCCGGAGGAGGCGCGTCTCGATCGGATCAGCGAGCAGTTGCGCAAGGAACTGGCCGAGTCGGGCCGGTTCCAGGTGCTCGACATTGCGCCGGTTCGGGACGCTGCCCAGCACAGCAATCTGCAGGCCTGCGGCGGCTGTGATCTCAAGCTTGCGGGAGAGTTGGGCGCCGATATCGAAATCACTGGCCTCGTGCAGAAGGTCTCGAACCTGATCATCAACCTCAACATCTACCTGCGCGACGTGAAGACCGGCAACTTGATCACGGCCGCCAGCGCCGACATGCGCGGCAACACCGACGAATCCTGGACGCGCACGATGAGCTATCTCATCCGCAACCGATTGCTCGCGCCGAATTACGGGCGGCCGTGAGGTTTTCGCCTCTCCCTGGCTGTGCGCTGCTTTCCCTCTCCCCTTGCGGGAGAGGGTGGCTCGCCGCGAAGCGGCGAGACGGGTGAGGGGTTTCTCTCCGCGAGTCCACCCTCATTTGAGTTTGCGGAAACAACCCCTCATCCGGCGCTTCGCGCCACCTTCTCCCACAAGGGGAGAAGGAAGAACGCAGCGTGCGCCTGGCGCGCAGAGCCTCACCCCTTCAGTCTCTCCGCATGCCACTGCAGATGATCGCTCATGAAGGTCGAGATGAAATAATAGCTGTGGTCGTAGCCGGGCTGCCGCCGCAGCGTCAGCGGGATGTTGGCCTTGGTGCAGGCCGCCTGGAGCAGCTCCGGCTTGAGCTGTTCTTTGAGGAAATTGTCTGCCTCGCCGACGTCGACGAGGAAGCCGGAATATTTCGCGCCGTCCTCGATCAGCGCCACGGTGTCGTGGTTGCGCCAGTTGTCCTTGTTCGGCCCGAGATAGCCGGTCAGCGCCTTGATGCCCCAGGGCACCTGCGACGGGGCCACGATCGGCGCGAACGCACTTGCCGCGCGATAGCGGTGCGGATTGCGCAGCGCCACCGTCAGCGCGCCGTGACCGCCCATGGAATGGCCCATGATTGATTGCCGCTTGGGGTCGACCGGAAAGTTCTCCGCGACAAGCTTCGGCAGTTCGTCGGTGACATAGCTCCACATGCGATAGTTGCGCGCGAACGGCGCTTCGGTGGCATCGACATAGAAGCCGGCGCCCAGGCCGAAATCATAGGCATTGTTGGCGTCGCCCGGGACGTCCGGTCCGCGCGGTGAGGTGTCGGGGGCGACGAAGATCAGGCCGAGCTCGGCGCAGGCTTTGCGGAATTCGCCCTTCTCGGTGACGTTGGCATGGGTGCAGGTGAGCCCGGAGAGATACCAGACCACCGGCAGCTTCGTGCCGTCGGGATGCAACGGAACGTAGACCGAGAACACCATGTCGGTGCCGGTCGCCTGGCTCGCATGGCGGTACACGCCCTGCACGCCGCCATAGGATTTGTTGGTCGAGACAGTCTGGAAAGTCATGCCATTTCGCTCCGTGGCATCTCACCACATCAACATTGCAACGCTGTATGACCGAATTTGTGGCGGCTGTCGCGCCTCGTCAGGCCACGCCGCTATCGATCGCCATCCGCACCAGTTCGACCGAGGTCTTCACGCCGAGCTTCTGCCGTATGATCGAGGAGGTGTTGGCGACCGTCTTGTAGGACGATTGCACCAGCCAGGCGATCTCGGACAGGCTCTTTCCGGCGCTGAGCAGCCGCAAGATCTCCATCTCGCGCGCGTTCAGCTTCGACAGCGGGCTCTGCGCCAGCGACGGCCCCGCGAAAGCGATGCTGCGTGCGATCGCGGTGGGCAGATAAGTGCCGCCGCTTCCGACCGCGCGGATCGCCTCGACGAGGTCGTTGGGATCGCCGGTCTTGGAGACATAGCCCTTGGCGCCGGATTCGATCGCGCGCGCGGCAAACGCAGGGTCGTCGTTCATGCTGAACATGATGATGCGCGCCTCGGGCGCGCGTTCGAGGATGCGGCGCGCGAGCTCGAAGCCGGAGACGGTCGGCAGGTTGATGTCGATGATGGAGAGGTCGGGGCGCTCGACGATGAAGACGCTCTCGCCGTCTTCGGCGTCGGCGGCCTCCAGGATCTCGATCTCGCCTTCGTCGGCCAGCACGGCGCGGCAGCCGGAGGCGACAATGGGATGATCGTCGACGATCAGAATGCGCATGGGCGTTCCCCGGGACAGCCTCGGCCTGTTTTGCAGCGCACGGTGCCGAATGAGGGACACGCGCGTGCCCCATGTCGGGTCATGCAACCCGGCCGGGATTGCTGTACGGTTTCGATTAGATATCGGCCGCTTCGCCTCTGTCAACGCTATCGGATGGACGCGAGCGATCCTTCGTGGGGCAGGCGAAAGCAATGTGGCAAAATCTCTCCTTGCGCGCGCGCATCAACCTGTTGCTGGCGCTGCTGCTGGCGCTGGGGCTCGCCGTCAACATCGCCCGCCAGGTCGCGGAAGCAGGTCCCCGTGTTCAGGCCGAGGACCAGAGCGTGATCCGGCTCGCACGCGAGTTCATCGAGATGATCGTTGCCGATCTCAACGAGGCGCCGGACCCCGATGCCCGGCTAAACCAGATCGCGAACGACCTCAATCGTCTCCGCCATGTCAGTATCGCGCTTCGCGATTCCGGCGGGAACCCGCTGACGCCGCCGCGCACTGAGGCCGATGACGACACGCCCGGGCCGCCGGCCTGGTTCGTCAGCCTGGTTCATCCAGAGCAGACCGCCGTCAGTGTTCCCGTCTCGGTCCATGGCAAGCCCGGTTCCCTGGTGATTACCTCGCATCCCACTGACGAGATCGCCGAGATCTGGGACGCCATCGTCACGCAGCTCGAGGTCGGCTCGGCCATCGCGCTCGTGCTGTTCCTGGTGATGATGACGGTCGTCGGCCGGGCGCTGGCGCCGCTCGAATCATTGGCGCAAACGATGGCCGAACTCGAGGGCGGCCACTACGACGCGCGCGCGACGCCCGGCGGCGCGCCCGAGCTGGCTGCGATCTGCACCAAGCTCAATCATCTCGCGGCGACATTGGGGGAGGCGGTCGAGGACAAGCGGCGCCTTGCCGAGCGCGCGGTGTCGCTCCAGGACGTTGAGCGCAAGGAGATCGCGCGCGAGCTGCATGACGAGTTCGGGCCCTATCTGTTTTCGCTGCGCGCGCATGCGAGCGCGTTGGCCAAGCTCGCCGATGGGCGCGCGCCAAATGCGGACGCCGTGCGAAAACATGGCGGCGCCTTGCTCGAGCAGATCAACGCGCTTCAGCAATTCACCCGTCGTGTGCTGGAGCGCTTGAGGCCCGTCGGCCTTGCCGAGCTTGGTCTCGGCAAGGCGCTTGAATCGCTGTCGCGGCTGTGGCGGGAATCGCATCCCGATGTCGCGATCGAGACCACGATCTCGCCGTCGCTTGGGATCACCGGCGAAACCGCCGACCTCACCATCTACCGCGTCGTGCAGGAGGCGCTCACCAACGCGTTCCGTCACGCCGGCGCGACCGCGATCAATGTCGTGATCGAGCCGGCGGAGCAGGGCCGCGATGGCCGCGGTTGCGCCCGGGTGCGGGTCAGCGACAACGGCCACGGCATGGAGCCGGGCCAGAAGCTCGGCTTCGGCCTTGTCGGCATGCGCGAGCGCATTCTGGCGCTGGGCGGCACGCTCAACGTGGCGTCTGGCGAGCGCGGTGTCACGGTGGAAGCGCTGGTTCCGACGGCTTCCGCCTGATCGGGCCTGACACAATCGGGAAAAATTCCCGATTTCGTCGGGAAGATGGGTGCGGAGCGTGCCCGACCTTTTGTGGCTGGTGCGAGAGATGCTGCCGATTACACTCGTCGCAACCAAACGGCGAAAACAAAACAGCCGAAGGTGACGGGTGGGACGACAGAAATGGGCAAGCCGGGAAACAAGCGACGTCTGCTGATGGCCTCGGTCTCGACTGGGCTGGTGTCAGGAGTCGTTCTCGCAACGGATGCGCGCGCTGCGCAGGACGAACAGACCAATGTTCAAAACCTGCCCGCGGTCGAGGTGGTGGCGCCGCCGCCGACCACGCGGCGCGCGCCAACGCGGGCCACGCCGGCCAGAACCGCGAACGCCGCCAAGCCCAAGCCCAGGATCTACGTCTACCCGACCTCGCCCGGCGCCTCCGGCAGCATCGATGTCGACAAGATTCCGGCGAGCGTGAATGCGGTCGATCCGACCCAGATCAAGCGCACCGGATCCTTGAACATCGCCGACGCGCTCCAGCAATATGTGCCCGGCGTCAATTTGACCGAAGTCACCGGCAATCCGTTCCAGCCCAACATCGAGTTTCGCGGCTATGTCGCCTCGCCCCTGGCCGGCACGCCGCAGGGCCTCGCCGTCTACCAGAACGGCGTGCGCATCAACGAAGCGTTTTCCGATACCGTCAATTGGGACATGATCCCGACCGCGGCGATCCGATCGGCCACGATCGTCACCAACAATCCCGCCTTCGGCCTCAATGCGCTTGGTGGCGCGGTGAACCTTCTCATGAAGGACGGCTTCACCTATCAGGGGGCCGAGATCGACGTCATGGGCGGCTCCTACGGCCGCATCCAGGGCTCCGCGCAATGGGGCAAGAAGATCGACAACAACTGGGCGGTCTATGGTGCGCTGGAGGGTGCGCACGACAACGGCTTCCGTAATTTCTCCGCCTCGGACATCCGCCGCTTCTACGGCGACGTCGGCTATCGCTTCGAGGGCAACGAATTCCACGTCAATATGGGCGTCGCCGACAATCACCTGGCGGGGCCGAGCAGCGTTCCGATCGAGCTGCTCCAACAATATTGGGGCGCGACCTACACCACGCCGCAGACCAGCGCCAACAAGGTCGGCTACATCAATTTGACCGGCAAGGTCGAGGCGACGCCGACCTGGACCTTCGAGGGCACCGCGCATGTGCGCGGCTTCAACCAGAACACGCAAGATGGCAATCCGACCGACGCCCAGCCTTGCAGCGCGCCGGCGGGCCTGCTGTGTTTCGGCGACGACACTACGCCGGCTTTCGGCCTCAACGGCGTCCAGCTCGCCAATCCCTTCCCGGCGGGCGCAGTGCTCGGCGAGATCGATCGGACCACGACGCGCTCGACCTCGTTCGGCATCTCCGGCCAGGCGACCAACAGCGACAGACTGTTCGGGCATGAGAACCGTGTCGTGCTCGGTGCGAGCTACGACGCCAGCGTCAGCCATTTCGATGCGAGCTCCGAGCTCGGGACGATCGGCGACAACTACGTCGTCACCGGCAGCGGCATCTTCCTGGGACAGTCGGGTGTTCCGACCTCGATCGGTCCGGTGTCGCTGCGCACCGTCAACCAGTATCGGGGCGTCTATGCGCTCGACACGTTCAACGTGACGGAGGCGTTCGCGATCACCGGCGGCGGCCGCTTCAACGCGGCCCGCGTCACGCTGGAGGACCAGCTCGGCACCGCCTTGAACGGTGACCATACCTACAACCGCTTCAATCCCGTGATCGGGGGCACCTACAAGATCACGCCGGAGCTGACCGCCTATGCCGGCTATTCGGAAGCCAACCGCGTGCCGACGCCGCTCGAGCTCGGCTGCGCCGATCCGAACAATCCCTGCCTGATCGCGGCGTTTCTCGTCTCCGATCCCGACCTGAAGCAGGTGGTATCCAAGACCGTGGAAGCCGGCCTCCGCGGCACCAAGGAGCTGAACATCGGCTCGCTCGGCTGGAAGTTCGGCGGTTTTCGCGCCACCAATTACGATGACATCCTGGCGCTGCCGATCGCGGGCCTGCAAGGTTTTGGCTTCTTCCAGAACGTCGGCTCGACGCGCCGGCAGGGACTTGAAGCCGAGATCAGCCTCAAGTCCAACGAAGTCCAGTTCCACGCGAGCTACGCCTTCGTCGATGCGCGCTTCCTCGACGCGCTCACCGTCGCCTCCAACAGCCCGACGGCCGTCGCCAATGGCGGCACGATCCCGATCACGCCCGGCAACCAGATTCCGGCCGTGCCGCGCCACCGCATCAAGGCCGGCATCGAATATGCCGTCACCGACGCCTGGAAGATCGGCGGCGACGCGCTCTGGGTTTCCAGCCAGTATTTTGTCGGCGACGAGGCCAACGTCGAGATGAAGCTGCCCTCCTACGCCGTGTTCAACTTGCACACCTCCTACCAGGTCACCAAGAACCTCCAGCTCTACGGCAAGGTCGACAACGTCTTCGACAACCGCTACGCGACCTACGGCACCTTCTTCGACACCACCGCGCTCCCGAATTTCGCCAACGGCGGAAGCCCCTTCGCCGACCCGCGCTCGCTGAGCCCGGCCAGGCCGCGCGCGTTCTACGCGGGCGCGCGGGTGACGTTCTAGGCGATTGCGGGTTCCTCGCGAAAGATGGCGCGGCCGACGCCAGGCAGGCCTTGGCCGGGCGACGCACCGATTGACTTGCAGCCGAGGTTGTCAATAATCTATCATGCATCGCGACGTAGAGTGGTGGCGTGCGGCGATAGACCGTAGGCGCCAGTCGTGGCTTGCGTAACCGGCAAGCCCTCTTTTTCCCGAGCGTGAATTTGAAACTGCGAATTTTTGAGTGTGATTTTGAAACCGTGATTTGGAGAAATCCCGGCGACGCTTCGAGAACGCCGGTGAACCAGGAGTCATCGATCATTCGCGCATCAGGCGCATCGCGCAAGCCATCGCGGGTGGCTTCGCCGGCCCATGGCGCGTGGACGTGACCCAGAAGGCAGGAGCGACCAATGACCACGACTGACAATCTCTACGCGCGCGAGATCCGCTTCGGCGTGGTCATGTATGGCGGCGTCTCGCTTGCGATCTACATCAACGGCGTGTCGAACGAGCTCTACGAAATGGCCTGCGCGACGCCGAAGGGGCAGGATACGCCGGGGGGTGGACACACGCGCGAGGTCTATCGAAAGGCGTCCTGGCTGCTGCGCGACCAGGCGCTTCGCGATAGCTATCTTGCCTACATCCGCGACCAGAAATTGCCGGTCAACGCGCGCAATCCGGCTTTGACGGATCCGTTCGGGAAGGATGCAACGCCCACGTCGACGGAACGAACTCGCTTCGTGATCGACGCGATCGCAGGCACCTCGGCGGGTGGTATCAACGGCTTGTTTCTCGCGAAAGCACTCGTCAACGGACAGGAATTCTCTCCGCTGAAGAACTTGTGGATTCAGGAAGGCGATATCGGCGGTCTGCTCAATGACAACCAGTCATATCAAGGCCTGGAATTCGCCAAGACCGACAACCCGCCCCAGTCGCTGTTGAACAGCGACCGCATGTACGTCAAGCTCGTTGGCGCGTTCCAGGGCATGGCAAACGTCATCCCCCAAGTGGGTCGAGAGCCGGCCCTCGTCGACGAACTGGACCTTTTCATCACGACGACGGACATTCGCGGAGCCATCGTACCCCTGCGCCTGTTCGACAAGGTCGTGTACGAAAAAAGGTACAAGCAGGTCTATCGATTCCAGTATCCATCCGCGGACGGAACCAATCATTTCGACGACAGCTCCGTGCCGTTTCTCGCATTCGCGGCGCGGTGCACGTCATCCTTTCCGTTTGCATTCGAGCCGATGTCCGTGGCCGACGCGCAGCGCCTGTGCGACGCAAACCCGGCCGGCGCGGGGGTGAATTTCGACCGATGGAAGCCATTCTTCACCGGCCTGTCGAGCGATGACATCGCGAGTGGCCGTTGGCGCACGCGCGCATTTGGCGACGGCGGATATCTCGACAACAAGCCGTTCAGCTATGTCGTCGAGACCCTGTCGTTGCGCCTCGGCGGGCTGCCGATGGAACGGAAGCTGATCTATCTCGAGCCGGCACCGACCAATCCGGAGCTGGAGCGCGTGGTCTTTGACAGGAAGCCCGACGCGCTCGAAAACGCCATGGAGGCGCTGTTCACGATTCCCCAGGACGAGACGATCAGGGAAGACCTCGAGGCTGTCCTGGCCCGCAACCGGCGCATCGAGCGGGTCGAGCGGATCGTCCGCCAGGTCGAAACGGAGATCGACGAGCGGGCCGACGACCCGTACGCACGTATCGAGCTCGAAGGTGATGACCATGATCAGGTCCCCGCGTGGGGATCACGCGACCTGCGCGACATGGCCAACTATTATGGAGCGGCGTTCCTTCCCTACCGGCAGCTTCGGGTGATGACCGTAACCGACGACATCGCGGAGCAACTGGCCGCCTGGTGGGATATCGACAGCAAATCCGACCGCTTGTACGCGATGAAAGCCATGGCCCGCGTGTGGCGCGATGCGCACTACTACGAGAACAAGAAGGAGAGCAAGGGCCGAGACGAGTCGGTCAATGCGTTCCTCGAAGATTATGACGTGAAGTACTATATCAGGCGCGCCAGCTTCATTCTGCGCAAGGTCCATCAGCTCCTGAGCCTGGTGAGAAAGCTTAGCCTGCCCGGCGGCCCGCCGAGTCTGACCGATATCGAGCAACATCTCTACGACCTCTGGAATGATCACCCGAAGACAGGCGCTTCGATGGACGTCGGCCGTCTCGTGGATGCGCTCACCTGCCTCGCTGGCGGGTTGGGCGCTGCAATCCGCGAAATCCGTCGGGTCACGCCGCTCCGCGCGCCCTCTGAGAATGCGGATGCACGGAGAGCGCACCACGACGAGCTCGAAGCGGTGCTTCATCTCCTCCTTGGTGAGGGGACCGTCACGGCTTTGACGTCGCAGGCCGGCGGGACCGTACCGGTATCGAACGACCTGCCGACACCCAGCCCGTTGCTCACGCTTCAGGAAAACGTGTTTGCGAGGGCGGCAACGCTCTACAAATATGCAACGCAGGCCAATCTGACCGGCCTCCAGAAGGGGCTCGAGGACGACATCGCGCTGATGCAGCGCGCCTATGCCAGCGCGATAGATGGGTCGTCGGGGGCCGTGCCGTCCGTTCACGATCTGCTTGGAAAGCCGAAGCTGCGCGCCACGCCCGTCGAAGGCGGGCACCGCGTGGATGTTCACCTCGAAGGCCCCGCTGCGGGCGGCGACGCGCTCAATACGGTTGAGGGCACGGCGCTGCGAGGGTTCCTTGCCGACTACTATATGCGGTTCGACGAGTACGACCAGGTGAGCTTTCCACTCTATTACGACACCGGAACCGGAGAGCCGTCGACCGTCGAGGTGGTTCGTGTCAGCCCCGAGGACGCGTGCAGCCTGATCGACGAGCATAACGAGCAGGGGACCGTCGTTCACCAGCGGCTCAAGCTTGCGGGAACGGCGTTGTTTCACTTCGGCGGCTTCCTCGACGCGCAGTGGCGGCGGAACGACATCATGTGGGGGCGCCTGGACGGTTGCGAGCGGCTGTTGACCACTCTGTTTCCTGCAACCGAGGACAAGGAGATCAGGGACGCATTGCTCCTGGAGGCGCAGCTCACGATCGTGCGCGAGGAAATGAAGCCCGAGGGATACGCCGAGCTGGTCGATCGGTTCGGAGAGGCGCTTGCGGAACAGAACAATGCAACGCTCGAGGGCGCCTTCGATGATCTCTGGGGCGAGCTGGCGCTCACGGCCGGCGGACAGCGTCGCACGCAGATCGCCCAGGCGCTGAGGGCAGTTCTGGGCGACGTAGGCATGCTCAATTACGTGCGCGAACATTATGAGGTTGATCGCAAGCTCGACAGGCAGGTCGCGTTGCAAACCAGTACACGCGCGCTGACCATCACCGGGCGGATTCTCGAGGAATTGGAGCAGCGCCGCCGGGGCCAGCGGAGCTGGATGTTATGGGTCACGCGTGCCGGCCGCGCGACCCAGGTGTTGCTCGCGATTTCGACGCCCGGCGGATTGAGCGAGGCCTTGTTTCGCCACTGGCTCGGCCTGCTGTATCTGTTCGAGGCCGTGATATTTATCGGCGCGACCTTGCTTGGCTTCTCGGGCGTCCGCAATTTCGCTGTGGCGGCCTTTGCCGTGACCGCGGCAATTCACATCGCGAGCCTGATTACGCAGGACCTCATTGTTCGCCGATCCGGGCGGCTCAGGGCGATCGGTCTCGCATTTGGGATCACGACTCTCGTGCTGGCGTTCATGGGCGCGATGGCGGTGGTCAACGGCGGTCTTCACGGCATCAACTGCGCAGGGGGCCATAACGCCTTTGGCTCGATCTTCGACATGCTGTGTCAGCCGAGCAACAGCGTTGACCCCCATGCGCCGCGGCCGGGTGGATGACGGGGACTCCACTTCTCAAATCGGTCGGAACTGGTCAGTGTGCCGCGGCAACAGCAGCACACCGGAGCAGTATCGATGTCGGACAGGGTCTCGCGTCGCCAGTTCGCGAAAATCGCGGGGGTGTCCGCAGCTGGAATTGCAAATCCCCTTGAGATCGCGGAGGCCAAACCGGCATCGGCTCCACGCAGCACGACGAGCTTCCCGCCAGGCTTCCTCTGGGGCACCGCGACTTCGTCCTATCAGGTCGAAGGCGCGGTCAACGAGGACGGGCGAGGGGTCTCGATCTGGGACAGGTTTGTCCGCATTCCCGGCAAGATCGAGGACGGCACCACCGGCGATCGCGCCAACGAGCATTATCACCGCTACAAGGACGATATCGCGCTGGTCAGGGAGCTCGGCTGCAAGGCCTATCGCTTCTCGGTGGCCTGGCCGCGGGTGTTTCCCGACGGCGACGGCAAGCCGAACCCGAAGGGGCTTGATTTCTACAATCGCCTCGTCGACGAGTGCCTTAGGAACGGCATCGAACCTTGGCTGACGCTCTATCACTGGGACCTGCCGCAATCACTCCAGGATCGTTTTGGCGGCTGGCGCTCGACCGAGACCTGCAAGATCTTTGGCGACTACGCGGCCTATGTCGCGGCGCATCTGACCGATCGCGTCAAAAACGTGTTCACGCTGAACGAGAGCGGCCGCTTCGTCCATTTCGGCTACGGCCTAGGCATCGACGCGCCCGGCCTGACGCTGCCGCAAGCAGAGGTCAACCAGATCAGGCACAACAGCGCGCTCGCGCACGGGCTCGCGGTGCAGGCGGTGCGCGCCCACGGCCGGCGCGGCACCAGGGTCGGCCCGGCCGAGAACATCGACGTCTGCGTGCCCGCGATCGATACGCCCGAGCATGTCCGCGCCGCCGAGATCGCGCTGCGCGAGATGAATGGCGGCTATCTCAACGTCATCATGACGGGCCAATACACCGACGCGTTCCTTAAATACGCAGGTGCGAACGCGCCCAAATATACCGACGCCGAACTGAAGATCATCTCCTCGCTGGTCGACTTCCTCGGCCTTAACATCTACGCGCCGCAGAATTACGTGGTGCCGTCCGACCAGGGCGCCGGCTTCGCGCCGCTGCCGATCCCGAAGTCGTTTCCGCACATGAATTCGGACTGGCTCCGCATCGCGCCGGAGACGATCTACTGGGTGCCGAAGCTGGCGGCTAAGATCTGGAAGACGGATGCGATCTATATCAGCGAGAACGGTACCTCCGGCGACGACGTGGTCACGCAAGACGGCAAGGTCTACGACACCGATCGCATCATGTACTTGCGCAACTATCTCGCCCAGCTCCAGCGCGCCACCGCCGAAGGCGTACCGGTACGCGGCTATTTCCTCTGGAGCCTGATGGACAATTTCGAATGGGTGTATGGGCTCGGCAAGCGTTTTGGGCTCTATCACGTCAATTTCGACACTCAGGTGCGCACGGCAAAACTCAGCGCCAGCTTCTACCGGAACGTGATCGCAAGGAACGCGGTAGGGGCGTAGCTTACCTCCGAGGAGAGTCCCGCACCCAGAGGTCGTCATGCCAGGGCTTGTCCCGGGCATCCACGTTCGTCGTGCCGCGCAGCAAGGCGTGGATGGCCGGGACAAGCCCGGCCATGACGTCGCAGAGACTTTCGCGCGGCGGAAAATCCAGGTGAGGGGCTGAAACGCTGCGCATTGACTCCACTCTCCCCCTGATTCAAAACCGCCCCCAACACTCATAACAAGAGGACAACGCCCATGGCTGACGCGCTGATCATCGATGCTTGCCGCACCCCGCGGGGCGTCGGCAAGGCCGGCAAGGGAGCACTCTCCGGCATTCATCCGCAGCAATTGGGGGCAACCGTGCTGCGCGCGCTCGCCGATCGCACCGGCATCAACACCGCCGACGTCGACGACATCGTCTGGGGCTGCTCGGCGCAGGTCGCAACCCAAGGCGGCGATCTCGGCCGGATGTCGGCGCTCGATGCCGGCTATGACGTGCGCGCCAGCGCCGTGACGCTGGATCGCTTCTGCGGCTCCGGCATCACCAGCGTCAACATGGCGGCATCGTCGATCATGGCGGGCGCGGAAGACCTCGTGATCGCCGGCGGTTGTGAGATGATGTCGATGGAGGGGCGCCGCGGCGGCGGTCCGATGATGATGGACAGCGGCAATTTGCGGCTGCGTGCGCGGCATCCGCAGTCGCATCAGGGCGTCTGCGCCGACGCGATCGCGACGCTGGAAGGCGTCACGCGACAGGATGTCGATGCGCTCGGGCTCGAGAGCCAGAAGCGCGCAGCGCATGCGATGGCGAATGGCCACTTCAAGAAGAGTCTCGTGCCGGTCCATCGCGAGGACGGCAGCCTCGCGCTCGACCACGAGGAGTATCCGCGGCCGCAGACCACGATGGAAGGGTTGAGCAGCCTGAAGCCGGCATTCCCCGCGATCGCCGACTATGCGCTGGACGACAAGGGCACGACTTATCGCGGTCTCATCCTCCAGCAATATCCGGACCTGAAGATCGACTTCGTGCATCACGCCGGCAATTCGTCCGGCGTCGTCGACGGCGCCGCCGCGATCCTGCTGGCGTCGCCCGCTTACGCCAAGGCTCACGGCCTGAAGCCACGCGCCCGCGTCGTCGCGATGGCCAACATGGGTGACTCTCCGACCCTGATGCTGAACGCGCCGGTGCCGGCCACCCGCAAGGTGCTGGCGAAGGCGGGGCTTTCCATCGACGATATCGATCTGTTCGAGATCAACGAGGCCTTTGCGGTGGTCGCGGAAAAATACATCCGCGACCTCAAGCTCGACCGCGCCAAGGTCAACGTCAATGGTGGTTCGATCGCACTCGGCCATCCCATCGGCGCCACCGGCTCGATCCTGATCGGCACCGTGCTCGACGAGCTCGAACGGCGCGACCTCAAGCGCGGTCTCGTCACCATGTGCGCCGCCGGCGGCATGGCGCCTGCGGTCATCATCGAGCGGGTCTAGCCGGTCGTCCTCATCGGCGGCGGGCCTGACGGCCGCGAGGTTGCACATTCCAGATGCAGCGATCTCCGTAGAATTGCGGAAAGAGAGGCCTTACTCGTCGCATCGTCCGCGATGATGAAACACACAGGTAACCCTGATCGTCGTTCGGACGTCGACCGAGCGCCAGCTTTAACCGGATTCGACATACTCGAAGCCCTACACTCCGACGGTTGGATTGTCCTCGGAATTGTGTTTCCTGATGCTTCGGGCTGTTCGCGCGCTCAAAGGCCGGTTAGCGATGCTGGCGCCGGACGGGGGAGCCCGTCCGATGCGCCGGATCGGCGCGACGCGCCCTGTTGCCGTGCTGATGCTGTGCGGCGCGTTTCTGATCGCGCTCGTCGTATGCACCATCGCCCTCATCCTGTCCAACCTGCGCGATCACGCGATCGCGGAGAGCAAGCAGCAACTGCTGGCGACGGCGACGCTGCTGGGCAATCAGACGGCGCGCGACTTCGAGGCCGTCGACCTGATCGAGACGAATCTGATCGAGCACATGCAAATCCTCGCCGTCGTCTCCGACGAGGTCTACGCGCGTTCGATGGCGAGCCGCGACATCCAGCTCATGCTGGAGGACAAGATCGGCGGCTTTCCGCATATCGGGGCTGTGATGCTGGTCGGCGCCGACGGGACCGTGATCAATTCGTCCGCCGCCTGGCCCACGCCACGCCTCAACGTCGCGGATCAGGACTATTTCCGGGCCTTGAAGACCACCCCGGCCCTGAGCTCGAAGCTCGGCCGTCCGACGAAGGATCCGCGCAGCGGAACCTGGACCATCCCGCTCGCCCGGAAATTCATGGGCGCCGACGGTGAATTTCTCGGGCTGGTGGTCGGCATGATCAAGTCCCGGCATTTCGAGGAACTCTATCACACGATGGTCCGCGGCGCGGATGAATCCATTGCGCTGGTCGGCCGCGACGGCGTAACGCTGGCGCGTTATCCGCACGTCGATCCCGTGGTCGACAAGTCCGTCTCGAGCGGCCGGCTGGCCGAGATCACCCGCGCTGGCGCGGGCGTGATCCGGGAGTTCGACGCGTTCGACGGCACCGACCGGCTGATCGCGGCGGCATCTCTCGTCAAGGTCCCCATTTTCCTGACGACCAGCACAACGGTGCCCGCAGCGCTCGCCGGCTGGCGAACCGAGGCGTGGTTTCTGATCGGGCTTACCCTCGTGCTCGTCGTCGCCATCGGCGGCACCGGAGCCGTGGTCGTTCAACATTTCCGCAAGCAGAGCATCCAGCTCGATGCGACGCTGAACAACCAGTCGCAGGGCGTCTGCATGTACGACGCCCAGCATCGCCTGATCGTCTGCAACGACCGCTACGCCAAGATGTTCAATCTTCCCAACGAGCTCATGAGACCGGGAATCATGCTGCGCGAGGTGTTCGAGTATCGGCTTTCGCGGGGGCTGTACCCCGCAGACGGCGCCGACGCACTGAAGGCGATCATTGCGGCCAACGAACCGGCAAGCATCGTGGCGGAGCTTCCCGACGGGCGCGCGGTGGTGATCGTCTTCCGTCCGGTGCCTGGCGGCGGCTTCGTGAAGACGGTCGAGGATATCACCGAGCAGAAGCGCACCGAGAAGCGGATCGCGCACATCGCACACCACGATGCCCTGACCGGATTGCACAATCGCGCGTCGTTTTCCGACTATCTGGCGACGACGGTCGACGAGACGATCCGCGCCGGAGGGGCTTTCGCGATCCTGTGCCTCGACCTCGACCGCTTCAAGGAGATCAACGACCTCTACGGCCATCCGGTCGGTGACGCGCTGCTGTGCGAGGTGACGCGGCGACTGAAGCAGGTTGCGGGCGACGCCTTCCTGGCGCGGGTCGGCGGCGACGAGTTCATCGCGGTGCTGCTTGGCGAGAAGCAGGCCGCGGCCGCCGGCCGGCTTGCGGAGCAGTTGCGGGCGGCCCTTGTCGGAGACATCGAGATTGCCGGACGGCAGGTGCGTATCGGCGTGAGCATCGGCATTGCGTGTTCACCGGTTGATGGCAACGACCCGACGACGCTTCTGGCCAATGCCGACATTGCGCTCTACCGCGCCAAGTCCGAGGGACGCAACGCGATCCGTCTCTTCGAGGCGGGCATGGCGACGCAGCTTCGCGACCAGCGCGAATTGCAGCATGATCTGCAATCGGCGGTCGCCAATGACGAACTGCGGCTCGATTTTCAACCGCTGGCGCGGACCGGCGGCGAGATCGTGGGCTTCGAAGCCCTGGTCCGCTGGTGGCATCCGAAACGCGGCCTGATCTCGCCCGGCACGTTCATTCCGCTTGCCGAGGAGAACGGGCTGATCGTCACCATGGGCGAGTGGATTCTGCGCGCCGCGTGCCGCGAGGCCGCATCCTGGGCGAACCAGCTCAAGATTTCCGTGAACCTGTCACCGGTCCAGTTCCGCAACGACGACATCGTGCGGCTGGTCCATGAGATCCTGATCGAGACCGGATTGAGTGCCGGCCGGCTGGAGCTCGAGATCACGGAAGGCGTTCTGATCGATGATGTCTCCGGCGCGGTCTCGATCCTGCGCCGGCTCAAGTCGCTCGGAGTAGGCATCGCGCTCGACGATTTCGGCACGGGTTACTCGTCGATATCCTATCTGCACGCGTTCCCGTTCGACATGATCAAGATCGACCGCAGCTTCATTTCGAACCTTGACCATGCGCAGTCGAAGGCGGTCTTGCGCGGCGTCGTCGGACTGGCGCGGGGGCTTGAGCTTCCGGTCACCGCGGAGGGCGTCGAGACGCAGGAGCAGCTCGATGTTCTAACGCAAGCGGGCTGCGATTTCGCGCAAGGCTTCCTGATCGGACGGCCGGCCGCGATGACCCAATATGCCGCAATCGTGGGGCGGCCGGTTCGCCGGGCGCGACTGGCCTCCAACGGATGAACGAGCCGATGACCGATTGTTGCAGTCATGATTTGTCGGTGCCAACCAAGGAAATGGAACGATGAACGTCAAGATGATCCTGGCCGTGGCCGCGCTGAGCATTGCAAGCCATGCGGCGATCGCCGAAGAGCCCAGCGGCACGCTGGAGAAGATCAGGAGCACCGGCACGATCACGATCGGTCATCGTGAATCGTCGATTCCGTTCTCGTATTACGACAACAACGAGAAGGTCGTGGGCTACGCCATGGACCTCTGCTATCTGGCAGTCGACGCCGTGAAAGCGAAGCTCGGGCTGCAAAAGCTCGACGTGAAGCTCGTGCCTGTCACCCCGTCGGGTCGTATCCAGTCCGTGCTGAGCGGGGCGATCGATCTCGAATGCGGAACGACCACCAACAACCTCGAGCGGCAGAAGGTGGTGACGTTCTCCACCTCGTATTTCGTCGCGGCAAATCGTTTCATGGCCAAGGCAGCGGCCAATGTGCGGACCCTGGATGACCTCAAGGGCAAGACCATCGTTTCCACCATCGGGTCCACCAATCTCAAGCAGATCAGCGAGCTCAACAGCCAGCGCCAGCTCGGTCTCACCATTCTGGCTGCCAAGGACAACGGCGAAGCGTTCCGGATGCTGGAATCCGATCGGGCCGCCGCCTTCGTGATGGACGATATCCTGCTCTACAGCCGGATGGCCAATTCGGAGATTCCCGGCACTTACATCGTCTCGGAGGAAGCGCTGTCGGTGGAGCCTTACGGCATCATGCTCCGGCGCGACGATCCGGCCTTCAAGAAGGTGATCGATGACGCGCTGTCGGCGGTCTATCGCAGCGGCGAAATCCAGAAGATCTATGCCAGATGGTTCCTGGCGCCGCTTCCGCCGAACAACGTCAATCTCAACGTCCCGATGAGCGCGTCGCTCAAGCTTGCGATCGAGCATCTGACCGACAGTGGCGACCCGGCCGCGTATCGGACCGAAAGCCTCGTGCGGTGAGGCAGGACTGACGCATTTCGACGCTTCTCTCGCGACCGGCCTTCGACAAAGAGGCCGGTCGTCGCTTGTCGAAAGCATCGAATCAGCTTTAGCAAGGCTGCTTGCGGGCCTTTGAAACAAGGCAAAAACCGCTGCCCGAAGCGCCTCCCGCTCTGGAAGCCGCTAAAAAGCAGGGTTTTTTGCCACAGGGGGCCAAAAAAGCCCGTAAAACCGCGACAAAACTGTGCAGAAGGCTATAGGCCTTTGCCGGTTGGTCTAATATGCAACCGGCAACGAATCAGAGGAGACACGATGCCAACCCAAATGTCGAAATCGCAGCTGATCGAAAAGATCGCGACCGCCACCGAGCTTTCCAAGCGCGACGTCAAGAACGTCATGGAGACGTTGACGGACGTCGGCCACAAGGAGCTCAAGAAGAGCGGCCTGTTCCTGGTGCCGGGCTTCGCCAAGTTCGTGGTCATCAAGAAGCCCGCGACCAAGGCGCGCAAGGGCACCAACCCGTTCACGGGCGAAGAGATGATGTTCAAGGCCAAGCCGGCCCGGAAGATCGTCCGCGCCCGCCCGGTCAAGGCTGCCAAGGACGCCGTGGCCTGATAACGCAAAGGCCCCCTCGAGGAGAGGGGGCCTTTTCTATTCGACGATCGCAAGGGCTGAGGCGGAGGGGCTCAGCCCTTGCGACGTTTGACCCGGACCGGGATCGGCTGAAGCCGCGGCTCGGGTCCTGCAAGTGCTTCGCGCACCCGGTCGATGGTGCGATCGAGCAGCTGCCGCAGGCGCTGTGCCTTCCGGGACTTCTTCGCTCTTTCCAACAATTCGCTCATCGTATCACTCCGCCGCCTCGACCTTGGCCCCGGCTTCGGTCGGCTCGAGCGCTGCGGCGATGGCTTCGTCGACGCGCTCCAGCCAGATGAATTCGAGATTGTCCCGCGCGCTCTGCGGGATGTCGTCGTAGTCCCGCTTGTTGCGCGCAGGCAGCATCACCCGCTTCAAACCGGCGGCGGCCGCGGCCACCACCTTCTCCTTGATGCCACCGACCGGCAGCACCAGGCCGCGCAGCGAGATCTCGCCGGTCATCGCCGTGTCGCTGCGCACCGTGCGGTTGGTGAGCAGTGATGTCAGCGCCGTGAACATTGCGACGCCCGCGCTCGGTCCGTCCTTCGGGGTTGCGCCCGCCGGCACGTGAACGTGGATGTCGCTCTTCTCGAACACCGACGGATCGATGCCGAGCTGCGAGGCCTTGCTCTTCACCAGCGTCATCGCCGCCTGCACGCTCTCGCGCATGACGTCGCCGAGCTGGCCGGTCAGGATCATGCCGCCGCGGCCGGGCACGCGCGAAGCCTCGATGAACAGGATGTCGCCGCCCACCGGCGTCCAGGCAAGGCCGGTGGCCACGCCCGGAATGCTGGTGCGCTGCGCGATCTCACCCTCGAAGCGTGGCTGGCCAAGCACCGTGGCGATGTCCTTCGGCGTCACCACGACCTTGGTAGCCGTGCCCTCGGCGACCTGCACCGCGGCATGGCGGAACAGTTTTCCGATTTCGCGCTCCAGATTCCGCACGCCGGCTTCGCGGGTGTAGCCCTTGACCACCAGCTTCAGGGCCTCCGGCTCGATTTCGGCCTGCTCGGCCGTCAGGCCGTTGGCCTCGAGCTGCCGCCGCATCAGATAGCGCTTCGCGATCTCCAGCTTCTCGTCCTCGGTGTAACTGGCGAGGCTGATCAGCTCCATGCGATCCAGCAGCGGGCCGGGAATCTGGTCCAGCATGTTGGCGGTCGCAATGAAGACCACGCGCGACAGGTCGAACGGCACGCCGAGATAGTTGTCCCGGAACGTCCCGTTCTGCTCGGGGTCGAGCACCTCCAGCATTGCGGCTGAGGGATCGCCCTGCACGCCGCGGCCCATCTTGTCGATCTCGTCCAGCATCATGACGCAGTTCCGTGCGCCCGCCTTGCGGATGCCCTGGATGATGTTGCCGGGCAGCGCACCGATATAGGTGCGCCGGTGACCGCGGATCTCGGCCTCGTCATGCACGCCGCCGAGGCTGACGCGCACGAAGGGGCGATCCATCGCGCGCGCGATGGACTGGCCGAGCGAGGTCTTGCCGACGCCGGGCGGGCCGACGAAGCACAGGATCGGCGCCTTGCCCTGCGGGGCGAGCTTGCGCACCGCCAGATATTCGATGATCCGGCTCTTGATCTTCTCCAGGCCGAAATGATCGGCGTCGAGGATGCGGCGCGCCTCCTTGATGTCGATCGGCTTCTCCGCGGGCAGAGCCCAGGGCAGCTCGATCAACCAGTCGAGATAGGTGCGGACCATGCCGGCCTCGCCGGCGGCCTCGGGCATGCGCTCGTAGCGGCGCAGCTCCTTCTTGGCGTGCGCGTCCGCCTCCGGCGGCATGTCGGCCTTGGCGATGGCAGCCGTCAGCTCGGCGACCTCGGCCGCCTTGCCGTCGCCTTCGCCCAGCTGGCGCTGGATGGTCGCCATCTGCTCGCGCAGGATCGCCTCGCGCTGCCGCTCGTCGAACGAGGCCTTGGTCTTCTGGCCGATTTCGTTGGAGATGCGCAGTACCTCCAGCCGCTCGGCCAGATGCTTCGACACCTTCTCGACGCGCAAAGCGAGGTCGACGGTCTCCAGCACCTCCTGCTTGTCCTGCGGCTTGATGTCCATGAACGAGGTCGCCAGATCGGCCAGCGCGCCGGGCGCGGTGGTGCTCTGGAACATCGCGACCAGCTCGGGCGGCGCCTGCGGCAGCAGCTCGATCGCCTCGATGGCCTGGCGCTGCAGATTCAGCGCCCGCGCCTCGATCTCGGGCGAAGACGTGGTCGGCTCCGGAATCTGCTGGAAGCGCGCAACCGGGAACGGCGTCCCCGGCAGGAAGTCGAGGATGCGCGCGCGCTGCACGCCCTGGCAGACGATATGATGGGTGCCGTCGGGCGCGGTGATGTAGCGCACGATGTTGGCGATGGTCGCGACCCGGTAGAGATCGTCCGGGCCGGGCTCGTCGGTCTCGGGGCTGCGTTGCAGCACGATGCCGATCGGCCGCTGCTCACGCAGCGCCTGCTGGGCGGCGGCGACCGACTTCGGCCGCGCAATCGCGATCGGCGCGATGGCGCCGGGGAAAAGCACCATCTCGCGCACGGGGATGATGATCAGTGCGTCTTCGGGGATCTTCACGTCAGGATTGGTCTGTGCGTTATTCATCTGTTCGGTGGCCATGATCGACCTCAGGATTTGGCGAGGCGCAGTGCGACGCAGCCGTCCATCACGAAGCGGCTGATGGCGTAGCGGCCAATGGGCAATGCAATGCGGCGTTCAAAACGCCCCTGCGGCAGCTCGAGCCGGTGGATGCGGGCGTTGCGAAGCTCCGGCGGCAGCGTGCGCTGGCCGGAGATGATGAGCGCGCCGTCATGGATCACCGTCTCGACGTTGTCGGGATTGACGCCGGGAAGCGCCACCAGGATCAGAAGCTCATGCTCGGTCTCGAGCACGTCGATCGGCGGCTCCCAGCAGGCTTCCTGGCGGCCGAACTGCTGACGCAGCCGTTCGGCGCGGGTCAGCTGGTCCAGGGCTTCGGACAGCATCCAGTCGAGGGGATTTTTGGGTTGCATGGCAAAAACTCGGGGGAAGGCGCCGCGGTTGGAAAACGTGGATATGGGGACGGTTCCCCAAAATTCCAGCATCGCGCGTTCCGAGCATGCCTGTCCCCTCGATGGGGGAGGAGCCTTCGCACTCAGACGCATCGACGCCACGGAGATGTTCCGCGGCGCCGAAGGCAATAGTTGGGCGCGGGGCGCGGATCAGGCAGCCGCGCGGTACTCCTCTTCCGCTTCGAGGTTGATCACGGAGGTGGCAAGCTCGGTCAACGTGTGGTCGGTCGCCTCTTCCTCGTCGAGCGTCGCCTGCAGCAGCTGGGCTGCCTCCGGCATGCCGAGCTCCTCGGCCCAGGTACGCAGCGTGCCGTAGCGGGAGATCTCGTAGTGCTCCACGGCTTGCGCGGCTGCGAGCAGGCCGGCATCGAGGGCAGGGGCATTCTTGAAGTCCTTCATGATCTCGGCGCCCTCCTCAGTGATGCCGTTGATCGCTTCGCAAGGCTTGCCGCGCGCGGGCTTGCCCAGCATCTTGAAGATCTGGTCAAGCCGTTTGACCTGGCCCTGCGTCTCGCGCAGGTGTTTGTTGAAGGCCGCCGCGAGATCCTTCGAATGCGCGGCTTTGGCCATCTTGGGCAGGGTCTTGATGATCTTGTTCTCGGCGAAATAGATGTCCTTCAGCGTCTCCAGAAACAGATCGCTCAGCATCTTCGGTGCCTGACGCGCGCGGCGCGAAGCGGTCGTTTTCTTGTTTGCACGCTTCTTTGCTCTCTTAGCCATTGGTCCTCCTCTTGAGGTGACGCGGGAAGGCAGCCCTTCCTCAATCCTCGGGCGATCAAGCGTCCGCGAAAGCAAAAGTTCCTCGCGTCGGTTGCGTCGAGCCGCTATGGCTTGCGGCCTGAGCCGCGCCCGTCCCGAGACACCCTCCCATGCTCGACTTCGCCCTGTCCGCCTTCGTGACGCTGCTGCTGGTGGTCGATCCAGTCGGCCTCGCGCCGGCCTTCCTGGCTGCGACCGGCGGCATGCCCGACAAGGTCAAGCGGACGGTCGCGTTGCGCGCGCCATCGATCGCGGCCTCGATCCTGGTTGTGATCGCGCTGGTCGGAAACTGGCTGTTGCGCCAGCTCGGGATCGGCATCCCCGCGTTCCAGATCGCCGGCGGGCTTCTGCTGTTCGGCGTCTCCTACCAGATGATCTTCGGCGACCGGCCGCATCGCGAGGCCCGCGAGGCCGACAAGGCGACGGCCGAACATGCCTCCGATGTCGCCGTGTTTCCGCTCGCCATCCCCATGATGGCCGGCCCCGGCGCGATCGCGACCACACTCCTGCTGGCGGGCGATGCCGGCTACGGGCCGAAGCTCGCGATCATCATCGCGATCGTGCTCGCGGTGTGTCTCCTTTGCATGCTCTGCTTCGTCTCCGCGAGCCTGATCGCGCGGACGCTTGGGCGGACCGGAAATGCCGTGCTGTCGCGCGTGCTCGGCATGCTGCTCGCCGCCTATTCGGTGCAGTTCGTCATCAACGGGATCGCGGCCGTCCGGGCGAGCCTCTCCTGAGGCTGCGACAATCTGTTAATTAATTGATTTTACGATATATTTCGGGGCGGCCGGCACGACTTCCCGCGATCCGGGCCGCTTTCTCTTGCACTGCCATATGGGTTTGACGTACTTCCCCTTTAACAGGCGTCCACGGCCAAGAAATCGAGATGAATTCGGGATGTCGATGACAGCGGACGAGCTCGACAAGAGACAGGCCATCGTCGACGCCTGCCGCCGCATGAATGCGCTCGGCATCAACCAGGGCACCTCGGGCAATATCAGCGTTCGGCACCAGGACGGGCTTCTGGTGACCCCGACCAGCGTGCCCTATGAGGCCATGACGCCCGACCAGATCGTGTTCATGGCGATGGACGGCTCGCATGCGCCCACCCAGAAGCCGTCGAGCGAGTGGCGCTTCCACCGCGATATCCTGAAGGCGCGCGGCGACGTCAGCGCCGTTGTCCACGCCCATCCGACCTATTGCACCATCCTGGCGATCATGGGCATGGAGATCCCGCCGGTGCATTACATGATCGCGGCCGCCGGCGGCGACAGCATCCGCTGCGCGCCCTATGCCACCTTCGGGACAGCGGAATTGTCCGAATATGCAGTGCGGGCGCTGCAAGGCCGGCTGGCCTGCCTGCTCGACCATCATGGCATGATCGCGGTCGGCAAGACGCTCGACAAGGCGATGTGGCTTGCGGTCGAGGTCGAGACGCTGGCGCGGCAATATCACGGCTGTCTCCAGATCGGGACACCGCCGCTGCTGTCGAGCGCCGAGATCGAGCGGGTCTGCCAGCGCATGGCCGGCTACGGCATGGCGGAGGGGTAGGGCAGCCGGTGTTCGCGCGGATCAGGCATATCGTCGATCGTAAGGGGACCAACCGCACCATGGTTCGGCTGCGCGCACTGTTGCGCAGCAACGAGTTCTACCTGATCCCGTTGTCGCTGCTGATCGGGACGCTGGCCGGCGCGATCGTGACGCTGATGGCCGAGATCGCGCAGATCGCCCATGTCGTGATCTACGGCATTCCGGTCGACGTCCGCCTCTCCGCCAACGCGCGCATCACGCCCTGGGCGGCGCTGCTCGCGCCTGCGCTCGGCGGGCTGGCGCTCGGCATCATGGAATGGTGGCGGCGGCGCTGGAAGATTTCCAGCGCGGTCGACCCGATCGAAGCCAATGCGCTGCGCGGCGGCAATCTGTCGATGCGCGACAGCGTGGTGGTGTCGAGCCAGACCCTGATCTCCAACGGCTGCGGCGCCTCGGTCGGCCTCGAGGCGGGCTACACCCAGATCGGCTCGGGCATCGCCTCGCTGTTCGGAAAATTCTTCAATCTCCGCCGCAACGATCTGCGCCTGATCGTCGGCTGCGGCGCCGCGGCTGCGATCGCGGCGGCTTTCGGCGCGCCGATCACCGGCGCGTTCTACGCCTGCGAGCTGATCGTCGGCGTCTATTCGGTCGGCAGCGCCGCGCCGATCCTGGCCGCCTCGCTCGCCGGCGCGCTGACCGCGCAATGGCTCGGCGGCGCGCCGTATTCGATCGAGATCCCGAAGGTCTCGTCGGTCGGCATCGAGCAATATCTGGCGCTGATCGTGCTTGCGCTCGTCACCAGCGGCGTCGGCATCGCCGTGATGCGCTCGTCCTCGATGTTCGAGCGGCTGTTCAAGTGGTTGCCGGTCTGGTTGCGCCCGGTGATCGGCGGCCTCGTCGTCGGCAGCTTTGCGATCGTCACGCCGCAGGTGCTCGCGGCCGGTCACGGCGCCATGGTGCTCGATCTCTTCCACGACATGACGATCGGCCTGATCGCGCTGATCATCGCGTTGAAGGTGACGGCCTGCCTGATCTCGCTCGCCTCGGGCTTCCGCGGCGGTCTGTTCTTTGCCTCGCTGTTCGTCGGCAGCCTGATCGGAAAGTTCTTCTCCGCCGTACTGCTGCTGATCAGCCCGGAGTTCGTGATCGATCCGCTGGTGGCGATGCTGACCGGCATGGCCACGCTCGGCGTCGCCATCGTCGGCGGACCGCTGACGATGTCGTTCCTCGTGCTCGAAATGACCCGCAATGTCGACGTCACCGCCGTCGTGCTCGCCGGCTGCATCGTCACCTCGATCTGCGTCCGCTTCATGTTCGGCCATTCGTTCTCGACCTGGCGCCTGCATCTGCGCGGCGAGACCATCCGCAGCGCCAACGATGTCGGTTGGCTGCGCAACCTCACCGTCGAGCGCCTGATGCGCTCCGACGTCGGCAAGGTGCCGTCGACCACGACGATCGCCGCGACAAGGAGCGAATTTCCGCTGGGATCGCGGCCCGGCATCGTCATCGTCAACAATGCGGACGAATATGTCGGTCTCGTCCTGCTGCACGATCTGTTCTCCAGCGATCTCGACACCATCGCCGACGATATCCAGATCATCGAGCTCGCCCGCCTGACCGACATCGTGCTGATCCCGGAAATGAACGTGAAATCGGCGATGGCGGTGTTCGACGAGGCGGAAGCCGAAATGCTGGCGGTGGTCGATTCCACCGACAGCCGCAAGGTGGTCGGCTTCCTGACCGAGAGCACCGCCCGCCGCCGTTACGTCGAGGAGATCGACAAGGCCACCCGCGGCGTGCTGGGGGCGTTGTCGTAAGGAACGCCGTCCGGGCAAGTTGACGCTGGCACGCGCAGCGGACTTGCCAGATCGTTCACAACCTCTAGGCTAGGAACGGACGGTCGGGCTGCCGCCTCGGCCGCATTCAGCGACGAGGGCCGTGCGATGTCGGACACGCTTCGCCTGTTGCTTGCCTTGCTCGGCCTTGGGCCGCAATTGGAGAAGCTGCTCGGCGACAAATGGCCGGCCTATCGCGACGACTTGCTGGAGCTCGCCGGCCGCGCGGGCGAGGGCAATGACCCCGGCGAGCTTCGCCGTGCGCTCGACGCGCTGGTTCAGCGCCTGCTTGCTGAGGCGCCGGCCGCGGAGATCGTCCGGCGTGCGGTGCAAGCGACGCAGCCCGCGCCGGTCAAGGAGATCGTGATCCGCCGCGGCCGCCCGCCGCCGCCTGTGGTCTCGGAGATCGTCCGCCCGAGCGCGGATGAGGCGACCGGCATCGTCACGATCCCCGTCTTCTACGGCACCGATCGCGCCCGGGGCGGCGACACACCGGCGAGCTATTTTCGTGGTGAGCGCGGGACCCTGGCGTTCGGGATCGCGGAGGTCAGCGTGCCCACGCGCGGGCGCGACCTCGGCGAACTGACCGGCCCCAGCTGGTG
This sequence comes from Bradyrhizobium commune, assembly GCF_015624505.1. Taxonomy (NCBI): domain Bacteria; kingdom Pseudomonadati; phylum Pseudomonadota; class Alphaproteobacteria; order Hyphomicrobiales; family Nitrobacteraceae; genus Bradyrhizobium; species Bradyrhizobium commune. The sequence goes on from NZ_CP061379.1 coordinate 2,270,306, forward strand.
GCGTTTCGAATTGACGGCCGATCCGGCCAGGCACGTCATCCTCAGAAGCGTCGGGCCGCTGGGCCGGGATGTCTTCGTCACGAGCCTGACGGACTCGCTTGCCGCGGCCGACGCACGCGACGTCCTCGTCTTCGTGCACGGCTACAACGTGACGTTCGAGGATGCGGCGCGGCGAGCCGGGCAGCTCTCGGTCGACCTGAAATTTGCAGGGAGAACGCTGCTCTATAGCTGGGCGTCGGCTGCGGATACCAAGAAATACACCGTGGACGAGAGCACGATCGAATGGTCGCGCGACCATTTCGAGGCGTTTCTCCAGCTTGCGCTCGCCGAGATCGGCGCCCGCGAGGTTCACGTCATCGCCCACAGCATGGGCAACCGCGCGGTGATCAACACGCTCGAACGCGTCTCGTCCTGGCAATTGCCCACGGGGGCCGCAAAGCTCGGTCAGGTCATCTTTGCCGCGCCGGACATCGACCGCGATCGCTTCGTCCAGCTCGCCGCGAAGTTCAAGGACTCCGCCGCGCGCTTCACGCTCTACGCCTCGTCACGCGACGTCGCGCTGCTGGCCTCGAAATTCATCCACGGCTATCCCAGGGCAGGCGAGGCCGGCGCCGCCTTGCTGGTGGTCGACGGCGTCGACACCATCGATGCGTCGCTGGTCGACACCAGCCTCGTCGGCTTGCACCATTCCTATTTCGGCGACAAGCGCTCGATCCTCAACGACATGTTCAATCTGATCGCGCAGCAACTCGCACCCGACCAGCGCTTCGACCTCCAGGCCTCCGGCAATGCGCCGCAAAAATATTGGAGCTATAGAGCCTAGAACGCGATATGGACTTATTTGAATCGATGCGAGCCGCGAACTCCGAACACCTCTCCGAGCTGAGGAGAAGTGAAGCGCAGGGCCGCCAGCGTGACGCGGACGACGACGCTGATGGTGTCGGCCGCACCCATGGCGATAAGCGCAACGATCGAGAGCCAGATGGTCCGCGACAGCGCGAACACGATGGTCGCAAGGCCGAACACGATCACCGCCTGAAACATCCGCAGGCCCGCGCGCCGCGGTTCGGTTTACAATCGTTCAAAGCGCGGCGGATTGCCGCGGTCGCGAAACCATTTCAGTGCTTTGCGCGTTATGTCGCGTTTCCATATCTTCCCTGGCGAGAACAGAGGACGTTCAGATGAGTGACAGGCCCGTGAATTCGAGAATTGGCCGCAGCACTGCGCTGGCAGCGTTCACCAGTCTCGCCGTGGCCATGGTGTCCATGTCGCCTCCGGCGGCCGCTTCCCCGATGCCGGCCAACACGACAGCCAAGGCACCGGCCGCGGTGGCCGGGCAGGGGTCATCCGACGTGACCGATTTCAGTGCCGTGCGACGTCGTCACTACTATCGGCGCGGGCCGAGCGCTGCGGGCCTTGCCTTCATGGGCGTCGCGGCCGGTCTGATCGGCGGTGCGATCGCCGAAAGCCGGCGCCAGGAGTACTACGACAATTACTACTATGGCGGCCCGCGTTATTATGGTCCCGGCTACGGCTACTATGGTGGTCCTCGCTACTACTACGATCCGTATTGACGGTGACTGTAGCCCGGATGGAGCGCAGCGTAATCCGGGGCCGCTGGTGCTTGCGGCAAAGCCCCGGATTGCGCTGCGCTCCATCCGGGTTACGGGACTGATTGTTACGGTGCCCGACGGGCAAAACACTTGCGAACGCCGTCAAGCCGCGCTCGCAAAAATATTCGACTTTACAGAAATTCGGAATTGGCGTATGTGTCGCGGTATCCCGGCTCATCCTTGAGGGGCGATCTCGTGTCGTCTTGATTGCGAGCCGGGCTTGCGGTGGACGCGGCAGCGTCGGCACGAGAAGTGCGGGCAGGGCGGGTAGTCCCTGTGAGCCCGAAACCGCGTGCCGACGAACGGCGCTGCAAGGCTCGTCTCGCCTGTAAGTTTCCGGCTCCGTCGACAGGGCCGGGAAAACTGCGGCGAAAACGGCGGGCCGTGCGTACGGCAAAACCGTGTGGTCCTGGCCGTCGTTGCTACGGTCAAGCCTTTCGCGGAGATGTGCGCGAGCCCAACCGGGCAGACGGCATCGTCAATTCGCGGGGTGAGGGAGGCCAGCAGGAAGTCGGCTCCCGGGAGAGCACGGCATAAGCCGTCCGACCATCGCGCAGGGAAGGCCGAGTGATTGGCACCACCTGTATGCTGCTGTGCGGTCTCTTTGCGCTACCTTTCGCGCAGCAGACCGTGGGTGCGAGGTCAGCACCCGGCCTTCCCTGCGCCCTCTTGGCTTGAGAGGGTGGAGAGACCAAGCAAAGCTCGGGCGACATGCGTCGCGAGGATGCGTAGGCGCGTCTACGGTTTGAAATGCGAATGGGAGAAAGGCGATGTCGCCTCATACTCCGTCATTGCGAGCGCAGCGAAGCAATCCAGAATCTTTTCCGCGCAGGCAGTCTCGATTGCTTCGCTGCGCTCGCAATGACGACGTTGATGCAGTTGCGCTCGATCGCGCTACGCTTCCGACATCACCGTCCCGCCGGCGCCGACAGCGCGCCGTTCACGTAGCGCGAGTAATCCGGCTCGGTCGGCTGCGACGGCCAGATCGCCGCATTGGAGTCGCGCACGGACTGGGTGACTTGGGCAGGTTGCGCCTTGCGGGCGTGGTGACGGTCGCTCGCCGCGGCGGTCTGGATGGTGGCTGCGGCAATCAGGGTGGCGCCGAGAATGGCAAGAGTCTTTTGCATGGTTGTTTCTCCCGTGACGACGTCCCGGTTGTGAAAAATGTCATCGTCGTCACGGCTGACATGGCGATGCGTCTCACCGAATGTCAGCGGGACCGGCTTCACGATCGGCCGGACCGCTTTCACGAAGGGGCGAGCAAATTTTTTGGTCTCGGCTAAATATTCGGCAATCGCCCCTGGGGCCCAATGGACTTGACCGGCGCAATCCGGTTGAATGGGGGCCAATTGAGGTTTTGGACGACAATGATGTCGAAATATCTGCTGATCCTTCTGCTGATCGCCCCGCCGGCCGCGGCGCAGGTCAAGCTCACTCCAAAAACCTCGGCGGCGCATCCGGACCCCTGTGCCCCTATCGGACGCACCGCGGATGGCAAGCTGGTCTATTCCATGAAATGCGAGAACCTGCCGGCGCCGCCTGCGCCCCCGCCGCAGGCGGAACTGAAGGAAGCACCTGCACCGGCCGCCGAGCCCGAGCCGGAAGTGCGGCGGAGCGGCCTTTTCGGCTGGTCCTACGACCGCCGGTAGAGGGGGCCTGCGCCCCTTGCGCGAAGCCCGCTGGAATGCTCTTTGCTTGCAAGTTCCACGTGGGGCCTTTGGCTCCCGATCCAGAGAGATGAGATGAGCAAACTCGTTATCCGTGCCGGTGATTACTCTTTCGATGCCCGCTTCGAGGAGCAACTGGCGCCCAAGACCGTCGCCGCGTTCCGCAAGGCCATGCCGTTCGAAAGCCACATCATCCACGTGCGCTGGAGCGGTGAGGCGGTGTGGATGCCGCTTGGCGACCTCGACTTCGGCGTCGGCTACGAGAACCACACGAGCTATCCCGCGCCCGGCCAGATCATCCTCTATCCGGGCGGCATCAGCGAGACCGAGATCCTGATGGCCTATGGCGGCGTGAGCTTTGCGAGCAAGATGGGCCAGCTCGCCGGCAATCACTTCATCACCGTCACCTCGGGCCTCGAGAATCTCGCGACGCTGGGCAAGAGCGTGCTGTGGAAAGGCGCGCTGCCGATCCGCTTCGAGGAAGTCTGATTTGGAAGAGCAACGCTACCCGCGCGATCTCCGCGGCTACGGCCGCAACCCGCCGCATCCGCAATGGCCGGGTCACGCGCGGGTCGCGGTGCAGTTCGTCGTCAATTTCGAGGAAGGCGGCGAGAACAACATTCTGCATGGCGACCGCGCTTCGGAAGCGTTTTTGTCCGACGTGCTCGGCGCGCAGCCCTGGCCAGGGCAGCGCCATGCGAATATCGAGTCGATGTTCGAATATGGCTCGCGCGCCGGCTTCTGGCGGCTGTGGCGGATGTTCACCGAGCGGAAGTGGCCGACCACCGTGTTCGGCGTCGCCACCGCGCTCAAGCGCAATCCGGAAATTGTTGCTGCCATGAAGGAGGCGGGCTGGGACATCGCCAGCCACAGCCTGAAATGGATCGAGCACAAGGACATGACCGAGGCGCAGGAGCGCGCCGAGATCGCAGAGGCGATCCGCGTCCATACTGAAGCTACCGGCGCGCGACCGCTCGGCTGGTACACGGGCCGGTCCTCGATCAACACCAACCGGCTGTTGATGGAGGAGGGCGGCTTCCTCTATCTCTGCGACTCCTATGCCGACGATCTGCCCTATTGGGTCAAGGGCGCGAATGGCAAGCAGCTCATCATTCCCTATACGCTCGACAACAACGACATGCGCTTCATCAATCCGCAGGGCTTTGCCGAGGGCGAGCAGTTCTACACCTATCTGAAGGACGCTTTTGACGTGCTCTATGCCGAGGGCGAGACCGCGCCGAAGATGATGTCGGTGGGGCTGCATTGCCGTCTCGCCGGCCGGCCCGGCCGCGCTGCGGGCCTGATCCGTTTCCTCGACTATATCGGCAAGCACGAGCGCGTCTGGGTGCCGACCCGTCTCCAGATCGCGCAGCATTGGCACGACAAGCTTGCGCATCTCGCCGGCAATGCATTCGAGACCGGGTGAGGGGACGATGTCGCAAATTTCGCTCGTCGATCTCAATGCCGCAAGCCAAGCCGACTTCGTCGCCGCGCTCGCCAACGTCGTCGAATATTCACCGTGGATCGCCGAGCAGATCGCCGTGCGGCGACCGTTCGCCGGGATCAATCAACTGCATGCCGCGCTGATGGCGGCAATTCAGAGTGCCGAACCGGATGCGCAGCTGGCGTTGATCCGGGCGCATCCCGACCTCGCCAACAAGACCCAGCGCGCCGCGGGCCTGACCGCAGAATCGACCGACGAGCAGAACGGCGCTGGCCTCGACCGGCTGTCGGATGCCGAATACGCGGCGTTCGAGCGCGTCAACAACGCCTACCGCGAGAAATTCGGCTTCCCCTATATTGTCTGCGTGCGGCGCCACACCAAGGATTCAGTGCTGCGCGACTTCGAGACGCGCTTGCTCAATATCGGCAAGACCGAGACGCGCCGCGCGATCGAGGAGATCGGACGCATCTCGGCGCTGCGGCTCGATCAGCTCGTCATCGCTGACGACAAGCTCAAGGTGCATGGCCGACTCTCAACGCATGTGCTCGACAATCACGCCGGCAAACCCGCCCCTAGCATCCCGGTTGAGCTCGTCGAGCTCTCCGCGCTCGGCGAAAACCGCGTCATCGCGCGCACCGTCACCAACGCGGATGGCCGTACCGACCAGCCGCTGATTGGCGGCCGCCCGTTGCCGATCGGTCGCTACGAGCTCAAGTTCAGCGTCGCCAAATACTACGTCGAGCGCAACGTGCCGCTGTCGGATCCGCCGTTCCTCGACGAGATCCCGTTGCGCTTCGCGATCAGCGACCCGGAGAGCCACTATCACGTGCCTCTCCTGGTCACGCCCTGGAGCTACGCGACCTATCGCGGCAGCTAGGACCCGAATTTTTCGAGCAGCGCCGGAAACAGCCGGTCCGGCTTGAACGGCGGCGCCGTGAAGCGGATGCCGGTGGCATCGGCGATTGCGTTGCCGAGTGCGGCGGTGACCGGATTGTACGGGCTCTCGCTCATCGACTTCGCCCCTAACGGTCCGATCGTGTCGGAGGTCTCGGCGAACAGGACCTCCGTGCGCGGCACGTCGGCGAAGGACGGCAAATGATAGTCGCGGAATTTCGGATTGGTGACGCGGCCGCTCTCGTCGATCACCATCTCCTCGTAGAGCGCAGCACCAAGCGCCTGCGCGACGCCGCCCTCGACCTGGCCACGGCATTGCATGGGGTTGGCGACGACGCCGGCGTCCGCGGCCTGCACGCTCCTGAGAATCTTGACCTCGCCAGTGCCCTTGTTCACACCGACACGAAACCCCTGCACGTTGAAGCCGACCGAGCGCGGCGTGCCAGCGGAATCGCCGTGCGCTGCGAGAGGACGACCGCCTTCGCGCGCGAGCTTGGCGAGCTCCACAAAGGACATTCGGCGCACCCCGCTGACGACGAAGTCGTCCTCGAGGGTGCAGGTCCCCGCATCGCAGAGCCAGGCGCCGGCGGCCGCCGCCTTCAGGTCGGTCGCAAGCTGCATCGCGGCAGCATGCGTGGCCTTGCCGGCCACGAAAGTGCCGGTGCTGCCATAGGCGCCGGTGTCGTGACCACCATGGGCGGTGTCGGACTGGCGCAGGTTGATCCTGTCGACAGTGGTCGCGAGAATCGTCGCCGCGATCTGGCGGTGCACTGTGCTGGTGCCGTTGCCGAACTCGGCGGTGCCGACGGTGAGATCGAAGCCGCCATCATCGCGCAATGCGATCATGGCATCGGCGAGGTGGCCGGCCGGTGGCACGGTGTCGATCATGGTCAGCGCGATGCCCTCGCCGATCAGCCATTCCGGCGAAAGCTCCGGCTGCGGTTGATCGGCCTGCATCGCGCGCTCGACGAGGTCGAGGCACTGGTCGAGGCCATAGGAGCCGTAGAGCACGTCGTGATATTCCGACGGCGGCGGCGACAGCATGGGATCGCCGGGCCTGACGATGTTCAGCCTGCGCATGTCGTAGGGGCTGATGCCGAGCTGTCTGGCCAGCTCGTCGATTGCGGCCTCCACCGCGATCAGCGTCTGCGGCAGGCCATAGCCGCGAAAAGCACCCGCCGGCACCGTATTGGTGTAGACGACGAGGCCGTCGACCCGCTTGTTCGGGCAGTTGTAGACGGCGATGGACTCGGACACCGCATGGAACATCACGGAGCCGCCGTGATTGCCGTAAGCGCCGGTGTTGGAGAGCACGTCGAGCTGGAGCGCGGTGAGCTTGCCGTCGGCGTCGGCGCCGGCCTTGATGCGGACCCGCATCGGATGCCGCGTCGAGGTCGCGATGAACTGCTCCTCGCGGGTGAGCTCGAGCTTGACTGGCCGTCCCGTCTTCAGCGCGGCGAGCGCGAGGATGTCCTCGACGAACATCTCCTGCTTGCCGCCAAAGCCGCCGCCGACCCGCTCGCAGAACACGCGGACCTTGTCCATGGGAAGCTGAAAAATGTCCGACAGCGCACGCCGGGTCAGGAACGGCACCTGCGTCGAGGTGCGGACGTTGAGCACGCCAGCCGCGTCGAGCCAGGCGAGGCCGCCATGGGTCTCCAGTGCCGCGTGCTGGACGCGATGACTGCGGTAGGTGGCCTCGTAGGTGACGGCCGATGTGGCGAGTGCCGCCGCGACATCGCCGAACTCGCCATGTGTTTCGGCCACGAGGTTGCGCCGGGCGTCGGCGACACGGTTCGCGGCGGTCCGGTCGGGATGAACGAGCGGCGCACCGGGCGCCATCGCCTGTTCGGGATCGATCACCGCGGGCAGGATCTCGTAGTCGACCTTGAGCCGTCGGCAAGCCTCCTCGGCGGCACCTTCGCTCTCGGCGACGACGGCGGCGACCTTCTGGCCAATGAAGCGGACGACGTCGTCGAGGATGCGGGTGTCCTCCGGATCCATCCAGTCCTTCTCGTGCCGCGCGGTCGAGAACAGCGCCGATGGCGCATCTTCATGCGTCAGCACCGCGTGCACGCCGGGAACGGCGAGCGCGGCAGACTTGTCGATCGCGACGATCTTGGCGTGAGCGTGCGGCGAACGGAGCAGCTTGATGTGGAGCAGCCCGTCGATCGCAGTATCGAACGTGTAACGCGCCTTGCCGCGCACGACATCGGGGCCGGCGGGCGCGGGCAGGCTGCGGCCGAAGGCGGCGCCGGCCTCGACGCTCGCCTCGACATTGCTCTTGCCGTGGATCGCGTCCTCGATCGAGCGATAGCCGGTGCAGCGGCAGATGTTGCCCTTGAGTGCCACGCCGAGATCGCGCTGCTGCGCCTGGTTGAGCGAGGCGCAGGTCAGGATCATGCCGGCGGTGCAGAAGCCGCACTGGAATCCCTGCGCGTCGAGGAACGCCTGCTGCATCGGATGCGCGCCGGCGTCGCCGCCGAGCCCCTCGATCGTGGTGACGGCACGACCTTCGGCGCGGAAGGCGGGGATCAGGCAGCTATGCACGGGCTCGCCGTCGAGCAGCACGGTGCAGGCGCCGCAATCGCCGGCGTCGCAGCCCTTTTTCACGCCGAAATGGCCGAGCTCGCGCAGGAACGTGCGCAGGCACTGGCCTGCGCGCGGCTCTTGCGAAAAAATCGCGCCATTGATCTCAAAACTCATGGCCGCGTTGCATCCAATAATTCGCCGCGAATCTCTTCGGCGAGCCGCAGCGTCATGTGCTTGCGCCAGAGCGGCTTGCCGTGGATGTCGGTGTGGTACGTCTCGTCGGTGATCTGCTGCACGATCGTATCGTGGAGCGTATTCGCATCGGGCGGTTTGGGAAACGACAGTCGAACCGGGCGCACCGTCGAGGCGGTCACCGTCAGTGTCATCGTGCCGTCGGCATCGAGACTTCCGATCAGCAGCGCAGCCGAGCGGCCGACCGGCGCGAGCGAGATCTGGCGAAACGCGGAGCGGCGCTTCAGTGCGGCAAGCGGGAGATCGATCTGCCGCAGCAGGTCGCCCGGCGTCAGGCTGTTGCGCTGGTTGCCGGTGACGAAATCAACGACGGGAAGCTTCTGCTCGCCGCCGCCGGCTTTCCAGATGGTGCAGACGCCGTCGAGCGCCGAGGTGAGCGAGATCATCGGTCCCGCCGGCAGCGACATGCAGAGATTGCCGCCGACGGTCGCCGTCTTCCAGATCTTGAAGGACGCGAGGAAGGCGCGGCAACATTGGCTGATCAAGGGCGCGGCGAGCCAGTCGGCCGGGGAGGCGAGCGCGTCGAGTTGCGAGATGGTGCAGGTCGCAGCGATACTGAGGTGGCTCTCCGTCATCGTCAGCGCAGGCCATTTCAGATCGGTGAGATCGATGAGCCGCGCGAGGTGGATTTGCGGCTCGGAGAACAACCAGGTGCCGCCTGCGAGCCAAGCATCACCTGACGTCCAAACGGGCAGCTGGGAGCGCGTTTGCGGATGGGCGACCGCTGTGATGGTATTCAAGTCCATGGCTGCGCCGACGCTGGCATCGAGTGAATTAGCATGTGGAAAGTCTTGCAAGACCAGCGCCAAGTGGCAACAACAAGTCGCAGCAATCACGCTCTCGGACTGGCCTTGGCCTTGCAGGCGTACCGTCAGCGGATGTGAGGAGACGCACGATATGAGCGACGCAAAGCCGATCTGGATCAGGGATCCCCTGGCCATCCTCGCCGACGGCGCCGAGCGCGGGATCGTATTGAAGGACGGCCGGATCATCGAGCTCGTTCCAGCAGGCGGGACGCCCGCGACTGCGGATGTCGCGGCGTTCGATGCAAGCCAGCACGTCGTGCTGCCAGGCCTCATCAATACCCATCACCACTTTTACCAGACGCTGACGCGCGCGCTGCCGGCGGCGATGGACCGCGAGCTGTTTCCCTGGCTCCAGGCCCTCTATCCGGTATGGGCGAGGATGACGCCGGAATCGCTCGAGCTTGGCGTCACGGTAGCGATGTCCGAGCTGCTGCTTTCGGGCTGCACGACGACGACGGATCATCACTACGTGTTTCCAGCCGGGCTCGAGCAGTCGGTTGACATCGAAGTCGGAGTCGCAAAGCGGCTTGGCCTGCGCGTGCTGCTGACGCGCGGCTCGATGAACCTGTCGCAGCGCGACGGCGGCCTGCCGCCGGACAGCGTCGTGCAGGATGAAGACACTATCCTCGCCGACAGCGCGCGCGTCGTCGCAAAGCATCACCAGCGTGGTGCCGATGCGATGGTGCAGATTGCGCTCGCGCCTTGTTCGCCGTTCTCGGTGACGACGTCGCTGATGCGCAGCACCGCCGATCTCGCCGACAAGCTCGACGTGCGCCTGCACACCCATCTCGCCGAGACCGAGGACGAGAACAAATTTTGCCAGCAGATGTATGGCTGCCGCCCGCTCGACTATCTCGAGCAATGCGGCTGGCTCAATGCGCGAACCTGGCTCGCCCACGGCATATTTTTCAACGCCGATGAGATGAAGCGGCTCGGCAGGGCGAAGACGACCATCAGCCATTGCGCCTGCAGCAACCAGCTGCTGGCGTCGGGCTGTTGTCCGGTGTGCGAGATGGAGGAGGCGGGCGTCGGGATCGGGATTGGCGTCGACGGCTCGGCCTCGAACGACGGATCGAACCTGATGCAGGAGGTACGGGCGGCCTTCCTGCTGCAACGGGCGCGCTATGGGGTGACGAAGGTCAGCCACAAGGACGCGCTGCGCTGGGCCACCAGGGGCTCGGCGGCCTGCGTGGGCAGGCCGGAACTCGGCGAGATCGCCGTCGGCAAGGCCGCCGACCTCGCTCTGTTCAAGCTCGACGAGCTGCGCTTCTCCGGTCACGGCGATCCCCTGGCCGCCGTGGTGCTGTGCGGGGCGCATCGGGCCGATCGGGTGATGGTGGCGGGAAAATGGGCGGTCGTGGACGGCGCGATCCCGGGACTGGACGTCGCAGATCTCATCCGCCGCCACAGTTCCGCGGCGCGTGCGATGCAGGCCGGATAGGGTAGGCAGATTAGGCGAGATAGAAAGAGGGGGCGACCACAAGTGCCGGGTGCTCGTGGCCACCCCCTCCGAACCTCCTCCGGGAGGAGCAGGTGATTTAGCAATGCAAGAAGCGTGCTACTTGCCCGGCAGCTTGTCGTCGATGCCCTTGACGTAGAAATTCATGCCGAGGATCTGGCCGTCCGCCAGATTGGCGCCGCCCTTGCACTCGATCTCCTTGCCGTCCTGCCCAACGACCGGGCATTTGAACGGATGCAGCTTGCCGGCGGTGATTGCCGCCTGGGCATCCTCGGCAATCTTCTTCACGTCGTCTGGCATGTTGGTATAGGGCGCCATCGCGAACATGTGGCTGTCGAGGCCGCCCCAAGTATCTTCCGACTTCCAGGTGCCGTCGAGCTCGGCCTTGACGCGAGCAATGTAGTAGGGCGCCCAGGTGTCGAGGATCGAGGTCAGCTGGGTCTTGGGCCCGAACTTAATCATCTCGGAGTCCTGGCCGAAGGCGAGCTTGCCGCGTTCGCTGGCGATCTGCATCGCGGCCGGCGAATCCGTATGTTGCATGATGACGTCGGCGCCCTGATCGATCAGCGCCTTGGCGGCGTCGGCTTCCTTGCCCGGGTCGAACCAGGTGTTGGCCCAGATGATCTTGACCTTGATGTTCGGGTTGATGGTCTGCGCCGCGAGCATCGTCGCGTTGATGCCGGAGACGACCTCGGGAATCGGGAACGAGCCGATATAGCCGAGCACGCCGGTTTTCGACATCTTGGCGGCGATCAGGCCCTGGATGTAGCGGCCCTGATACCATTTCGACGAGTAGGTCGACATGTTCTTGTCGCGCTTGTAGCCGGTGGCGTGCTCGAAATGCACGTTCGGATACTTCTTCGCGACCTTCAGCGTCGGATCCATGTAGCCGAACGAGGTCGTGAAGATCAGCTTGTTGCCGGCGCGGACGAGCTGCTCGATGGCGCGCTCGGCGTCGGGACCTTCGGGCACGTTCTCGAGGTAGGTGGTCTCGATCTTGTCGCCGAACTCCTTGACCATCGCCTGGCGGGCGAGCTCATGCTGGTAGGTCCAGCCGAGGTCGCCGATCGGGCCGAGGTAAATGAAGCCGACTTTCAACTTGTCGGCAGCGGAGGCCGCACTGACGCTCCCGGCAAGCAGAAGGCCGGCAGCCAGCGCAAGAAGTGATTTCCTCATCGTCAATCTCCAAACAGTCGGGGAAAGCCACGATCCGCAACGTGCGCGCCCCATCGCGCACGCCGCGGAAATGAAAACCTCAGCGGTCAGGCACGAACACGGTGCCGAGCGCGGCCGGCGCGGTCGAGCCGCCGGTGCGCGCGCGGGACAACAGGACCAGCACGATGACGGTCGCGAGATAAGGCAGCGCCGACATGAACTGCGAGGGAATGCCGACGCCCCAGCCCTGCGCATGCAGTTGCAGGATCGTCACCGCACCGAATAGATAGGCGCCGATCACGAGCCGGCCCGGGCGCCATGACGCGAACACGACCAGGGCCAGCGCGATCCAGCCGCGGCCTGCGGTCATGCCGGGAATGAAGAACGGCGTATAGGCGAGCGGCAGATAGGCCCCGGCAAGCCCGGCGCAGGCGCCGCCGAACATTACGGCGAGGGTGCGGATGCGCAGCACCGGATAGCCGAGCGCATGCGCGGAGACATGGCTGTCGCCGCAGGCGCGCAGCACGAGCCCCGCCCGCGTGCGATACAGAAACCACCAGACGCTGATGATGAGCGCGACGGAGAAATAGACGAAGGCGTCCTCGCCGAGCAGCACGCGGCCGATCAGCGGCAAGTCGGTGAGGCCGGGAATGTAGAGATGCGCCGCCGGCGTGATGCGCTCGCCGACAAAACCGGCGCCGATCAGGCCGGAGAGGCCGACGCCGAGAATGGTCAGAGCGAGGCCGGTCGCGACCTGATTGACGGCAAGGCCAAGCGCCATCAGCGCGAAGATCAACGACATCAGCGTACCGGCGACGATGCCGAACAGCGCGCCGATGAAGATCGAGCCCGTGAGCCAGGCGCCGCCAAAGCCGCAGGCCGCGCCGACGATCATCATGCCTTCGACGCCGAGGTTGAGCACGCCGGAGCGCTCGGTCACGAGCTCGCCGGTCGCCGCGATCAGGAGCGGCGTCGAGGCGGCGAGCACCGACAGGATGATGGCTTCAACCAGCTCCACGGGCCACCTGACGGTTCGGGAACACCAGCTTGAAGCGGTAGAGGATGAGGGAATCGCAGGCGAGCACGTAGAACAGCAGGATGCCCTGAAAAACCTTGGTGACGTCCAACGGGATCTTCATCGCGATCTGCGCCTGCTCGCCGCCGATAAAGGTCAACGCAAGAAAAAGGCCTGCAATTAATATTCCAATCGGATTCAACCGGCCGAGGAACGCGACGATGATCGCGGTAAAACCGTAGCCCGGCGAGATGCCGGGCTGGAGATGGCCGACGGGACCGGCAACCTCGATGATGCCGGCCAGGCCCGCCAGCGCGCCGGAGACGGCGAAGGTCAGGATGATCAGCTGGTTGGCGTTGAAGCCGCCGAACCGCGCCGCACGTGGCGCTGCGCCGACCACACGGATCTCGAAACCCTTGATGGTTCGCCCGAGCAGGACCGCCGCAGCTGCGACGACCAGCAGCGCAATGACGGAACCGAGATGCAGCCGACCGCCCTCGATCAGCAGCGGAACGGTCGCTACGGGATCGAACTCCGCCGTGGTCGGGAAGTTGAAGCCGTTCGGATCGCGCCAGGGGCCGCGCACGAGGTAATCGAGGAACAGATCGGCGACATAGACCAGCATCAGGCTGGTCAGGATTTCGCTGGCGCCGAACTTCACCTTGCAGATCGCGGGGATCAGCGCATAGAGCGCGCCCGCGGCCGCAGCCAGCACGAGCATCGCCGGCAGCACCCAGGCGCCGGCATCGGTGCCTTGCGTCTTCACGGCAATCCAGCTCCCGGCAACAGCGCCGATGAGGAATTGGCCTTCAGCACCGATGTTCCAGGCGTTGGCGAGATAGCAGAGCGACAGCCCAATCGCGATCATCACCAGAGGCGTCGCCTTCACCGCGATCTCCTGCAGCGAATAGCTGTCGCTCAGAGGCGCGATGAAATAGGCATGCAGTGCGAGAAACGGGTTCTTGCCGAGGATCGCGAACAGGATCGTCATGGTCACGATCGTCAGGCCGATGGCGATCAGCGGGGAAACCAGCGCGATCGTGTTGGAGCGCTCGGCGCGCTTCTCAAGCACCAACTGCATGCGCGGCCTCCTTCGGCTCCAGGCTGCTGCCGCCCATCAACAGGCCGAGCTTTTCGCGTGTTGCGTCGCGCGTGGCGAGCGGCTCCGACAAATGGCCGTGGAACATCACGGCGATGCGGTCGGCAATCTCGGCAAGCTCGTCGAGATCCTGGCTGGTCACGAGCACGGCGGCGCCTGCTGTTGCGAGATCAAGCAACGCCTGGCGGATGACGGCGGCGGCGCCGGCGTCGACGCCCCAGGTCGGCTGACTCACCACCAGCACCGCCGGATTGCGCAGGATCTCGCGGCCGACGATGAATTTTTGCAAGTTACCGCCGGAGAGGCTCGCAGCCTCCGGGTCGCGCTTGGCCTTGCGCACATCGAACGTCTCGGTCGCGCGGTCGACGGTCTTCAACGTGGCCGCGGTGTCGATGAAGCCGCGATTGACCATGCCGCTGGCGGCATGTCCGGTGAGCAGTGCATTCTCGGACAGTTTCATGCGCGGCGCGGTGCCGTGGCCAAGCCGCTCCTCAGGTACGAAGGCCGCGCCGAGCTTGCGGCGCCGGGTGATCGAGAGGTGGCCGGCGGCGATGCCTTCGATCACCACGGTGCCGGGATCCTTGGAGAGCCGCTCGCCGGACAGCGCGGCGAACAGCTCATCCTGGCCGTTGCCGGCAACGCCGGCGATACCGAGGATCTCGCCGCCCTTCAGCTCGAACGAGATGTGCTCGAGCCGTACGCCATGCGCCTCGTCGGGCGCTAGCGAGAGGTCGTTGACGACCAGCCGCGGGATCGTGGTCTGCCGGCCGGCGGCCGCCTTCACTTCCTTGATCTCGCCGCCGACCATCATGCGCGCCAGCGAGGCGGCGGTCTCGCGCCGGGGGTTGCAGGTGTCGACCTTCTTGCCCCCGCGCAGGATCGTGGCGGTGTCGCAGAGGCGCTTCACCTCCTCGAGCTTGTGGCTGATATAGAGGATGGCGCGGCCTTCGGCCTTGAGCCGCTCCAGCACGATGAAGAGCTGATCGGCCTCCTGCGGCGTCAGCACCGCGGTGGGTTCGTCCAGGATCAGGAATTTCGGGTCCTGCATCAGCGCGCGCACGATTTCGATGCGCTGGCGCTCGCCGACCGACAATTGCCAGACCTCACGCCTTGGATCGAGCGGCAAACCATAGGTCTTTGACACCTGCTCAAGCCGGGCCGACATGTCTTTGAAGGATTCCTTGCCGTCGAGGCCGAGCGCGACATTCTCGGCGACGGTAAGATTGTCGAACAGCGAAAAGTGCTGGAACACCATGCCGATGCCGCGGCTGCGAGCTTCGGACGGCCCGGACAGCACGATCGGTTCGCCCTGCCAGCGGATCTCGCCGGCGCTGGGCTGGATCAGCCCGTAGATCGCCTTGACCAGCGTCGACTTGCCGGCGCCGTTCTCGCCCAGCAGTGCGTGGATTTCCTTCGGCCAGATGTCGATGTCGATGGAATCATTGGCAAGGAAATCCCCATAGCGTTTGGTGAGCCCGAGCGTTTGGAGCAACGGGGACTCGCCGGAATGCAGGCCGTTAGGCGTCGGATCTAACATTCGCTGATACGCTTGCATGGGGGTGAAGTGCCTCAATAGTGGGCTAGTTTGAACCGCTGCGTAAGTAGTGAAAAAGCGTCATCCCTTGCTCAACGCTTCGGCAGGCGCGCCGCCGCGGTGAGTCGCTGCACTTGTTCGGTGAGGGCTCGAAAAGCCCTTCCGGGATGGGCGTCGCCATGGCGTTCTGCCAGCAACAGCTGTTGCAGAATTGTGACGGTTCAGTCCAAATCGGACCGGCTATGCAGGCTTGACGTTGAGTTGATGAAACACGCGCCACGGCTCGTATGCATCTCCCGACGGCCATCGCAGCGATCGCGGTCGCGTTGCCCGATTGACGAAAAACCACAGCAAAATCAAACGGAAATGTCTGGCAATGGTCGGTGTCGGATTGCCGTCTGGAAGCAATGGCACAGTGCAAAAACCATTGAAATTCCGGGGTCGGAGACTGCTTGCTGCTGAAACAAGCGGCACGCCTTGAAAAAAGATGAGGCTTCTCACATCGGAAGTTCGGCGCAAGTGTCGCACCAAGGGACGTTCATTTTTACGTGTTCAAACTTGGGGGTATCAGGATGTCGTTTCGTTTCAAGGCAATTGCAGCAGCCGCGCTGTCACTTGCTACGCTCGCCGCCGGCGGCTTGGCTCAGGCGGCTGATCTGCCGGTCAAGGCCGTCAAGAAGGCGCCTGATCTTCCGTTCTTCCTGGTGATCGACGACCGCGTGTCGTTCTCCTGGATGCCGAAGGGTACTGACCCCGGCATGTGGAGCACCCGCCCGGATGGCAGCATCAACGGCACCACCGCCAAGCAGGTCTACTCCTTCACCCACTTCGACCTGTGGGCCTACGGCACCAACTTCTTCACGATCTCGATGTTCAAGTCGGGTCATAACGACCCTGCCTCGCCCTGTACCGCGCCGGGCGTGACCATCACCGGCGGCGTCGGCAACTGCGCTGGCGCGACCGAGATCTACGGCCTGTTCCGCTCGACCTTCGGCTGGAACGAGCTGTTCAACACCAAGGCCTTCACCATGGGGCCGTTGCACAACATCTCGTTCGAAGTCGGTATGGACGGCAACAGCGAGAACAACTTCCTGGCGCCCGCCAAGCGCGACGTGGTCGCCGGTCTCCAGTTCGCCTTCGACCTTCCATACAAGGGCTACGTCAACGTCGCTCCGTTGATGTACTGGGAGTTCTCGAACCACAACGCCTTCACGCAGTGCGGTCTGTTCGGTGCGGGCGTTGCGGGCGTGACTTGTAACTCCGACGGTAACGTCAGCTACAACCCGACCTGGGCCGTTGAAATCAACTACTACATGGATCTCGGCTTCCTGCCGCCGAGCATGCAGTACTTCTCGATCAGCGGCCGCGCCGGTTGGTATGGTGCGAAGGGCGACTCGAACGGCCTGCCTGCCCTCTCGGGTGCCGGCCGGCTCTCGACCGCCTCCAAGGTCGAGCTGAACAGCGAACCGATCCGTCTGACCTTCGACGCTTCGAAGGCGGTCTGGGGTGACAAGTACTCGCACTTCGTCGACCTCTGGGTTGCCTACCGTTACTGGCAGAACAAGTTCGGCCTCGACCACAACGCCATGCCCGGCGTCTGCACCATCGCCGCGACTGGCCAGAGCACCAATAGCTGCACCGAGTCCACGGTTTACGGTGGTATCACTCTGAAGTTCTGATCTGAGGTCTCCAAGGTTCGAATGGCGCCGCGCAGCAATGCGCGGCGCCATTCTGCTTTGAAGAGGCGAGCGTAGCCGCAGGGTGGGCAAAGGCGCAACGCGCCATGCCCACCACCTTCCAAAGCGAGGTTATTGGTGGGCACGCTTCGCTTTGCCCACCCTACAATTCCGAGTTTGCGGCTCGCTACTTCGTCCAAACGCCGTCGTGCAGCGCTGCGGCTTCGTCTTCCAGCAGCGGCCCCACAACCACCGTCGGGCGCTGGCCGCTGGCGAAGACCTCGCGGCAGGGCAGGTCGAGCGTCGGGTTCTCCGGATGGTTGCCGGTCACGCCGCGCAGGCGGTGCTCGCTGAGGCCGTAGACCACGCGGCCGATGCCGGCCCAGTAGATCGCGCCGGCGCACATCGCACAGGGCTCGGCGGAGGAATAGAGCGTGGCCGTCGCCAGCACCTCACGGTCCAGCGTGCGGCAGGCCTGGGTGGCTGCGAGGCGCTCAGCATGCGCGGTGCCGTCGTGATCCGGCATGTAGCCGTTCTCGGTCTCGATCAACACATTGCCGTCGGCATCGACGACGATGCAGCCGAAGGGATGGTTGCCATGGGTCAGCGAGCGGCGTGCGACGGCGAAGGACAAACGCAAAAGCTGTTCGTCGCGTTCGGTTGCGCCACTCATCGACATTTCCCTGGTCAGTGACCCGCCATGTGCCGGCCGACCACGGTGAGATCGGCCTCGCTGGTACGCGCTTCATACACGAATTCACCGTGGAACATCACCACCAGCCGATCGGAGAGCTCGAGCAATTCGTCGAGGTCCTCGCTGACCAGCAGCACCGCGGCGCCTCGGTTGCGCGCAGCCATGATCTCGGCGTGGATCTGCGCGACCGCTGCGAAGTCGAGACCGAAGCAGGGATTGGCCGCGATCAGCACCTCGACGTCGCCGCCGAGCTCGCGGGCGAGCACGGCGCGCTGCACATTGCCTCCTGACAGCGCCGAGATCGGCGTGTCAGGCGTGCGGGTCTTGATCTTGTATTGGCCGATCTTCTTCTTCGCGTCATCGCGGAAGGCGCTGCGGTTAAGCCACCAGCCGCCGCTGGCGAAGGGAGCGCGGTCGAACTCGCGGAAGGCAATATTGTCGGCGACGCTCATGCCACCGACGCAGGCGTTCTTCAGCGGTTCCTCGGGCAGCAGCGACATCCTGTGCCGACGCATCTCCTCGCGGCTGGCATGATAGGGATCGCCGGCGACGCGGACCTCGCCGCTCTCGGCCTCGCGCTGGCCGGCCAGCACTTCGACCAGCTGGCGCTGGCCGTTGCCGGAAACGCCGGCGATGCCGACGATCTCGCCAGCGCGCACGGTGAGCGACACGTCATGCACAGCGACGGCACCGGCGTCATCGAGTGCGCGGACCTTCTCCAGCTCCAGCCTGGCCTTGCCGGTTTCGCCGGTGCGCGGCGGCTGCACCGTCAGTTCCTCGGCCCCGATCATGGTGCGCGCCATCGCATCCGGCGTCAGCTCCGCGACCTTGCCGGCGCCGGCGAGCTTGCCGCGGCGCAGGATCGTGACCTCGTCAGCGAAGGCCATGACCTCGCGGAATTTGTGCGTGATCATCAGGATGGTGAGCTCGCCCTTGACCACCATGTCGCGGAGCATGCCGAGGACCTCGTCGGCTTCTGCCGGCGTCAGCACCGAGGTCGGCTCGTCCAGGATCAGGAAGCGGCGCTTCAGATAGAGCTGCTTGAGGATCTCGCATTTCTGCCGCTCGCCGGCGGAAATATCGGAGACCTTTGCAGAGAGCGGCACCTTGAAGGGCATGCGGGCGAGGAACGCCTCGAGCTCCTTCATCTCGTTGGACCAATTCACCACCGCTGGCACATCGTCGCGCGCCAGCACCAGGTTCTCGGCAACGGTCATGGCCGGGACCAGCGTAAAGTGCTGATAGACCATGCCGAGGCCGAGTGCGTGGGCGTCCTTCGGATTGGCGATCGCCTGCTCGCGATCGCCAATGATGATGTCGCCCTCGGTTGCGTGGTAGTAGCCCATGATGCATTTGACCAGCGTGGACTTGCCGGCGCCGTTCTCGCCGAGCAGCGCATGGAACGAGCCCGGCCGCACTTTCAGTTCGACATTGTCCAGCGCCAGGAAGTCGCCGAAACGCATGGTCATGGCGATGGCGTTGACGCCGAAGGCGCCCGACGGTGGAGCGGATTCGCCGATGATCACGAAATCGCCCCGATGAAAGCCTCTGACGTCGAGACTGCGCCGAACACGCCGCCCTGCATCTTGATCATCTTGAGCGCGTGCTCGTGGTTGCTCTTGTCAGTCGCGCCGCAGCAATCGTGCAGCAGCACGCATTCGAAACCGCGGTCGTTGGCCTCGCGCATGGTGGTGTGGACGCAGACGTCGGTGGTGATGCCGGTCAGCGCGATATTCTCGATGCCGCGCACGCGCAGGATCAGTTCGAGATCGGTGGCGCAGAACGAGCCTTTGCCGGGCTTGTCGATGATCGGCTCGCCCGGCAGCGGAGCGAGTTCCTCGATGATGTCCCAGCCGGGCTCGCCACGCACCAGAATGCGGCCGCAGGGGCCGGGATCGCCGATGCCGGCACCGATCTGGCGCGAGCGCCAGCGCTTGTTGGCGGGCAGGTCGGCGAGGTCGGGGCGATGGCCTTCGCGGGTATGAATGATGTGAAAGCCTTGGGCGCGCATCGCAGCGAGCAGCTTCTTGATCGGTTCGATCGGCGCCCGCGTCAGCGAGAGGTCATAGCCCATCTTGTCGACATAACCGCCGACGCCGCAGAAGTCGGTCTGCATGTCGATGATGATGAGCGCCGTATTCTCGGGACGGAGATCACCATTGTAAGGCCAGGCGTAGGGCTCGGACTTGATGTAGCGCTCGGGCATGGACGACCTCGTGCGTGTTTACCGTGTGATCGAGAGTTCGGCGGGGGCGCCGGTCAGCGTCCGCTTTGGCGAGCAGGTGATGATCATGATTGCCAGCGTCAGAATGTAGGGCGCGGCGTTGAAGAGGTGATAGCCGGAGGTGACGCCGACCGATTGCAGCGCAGGTCCAAGCGCGGCCGCGCCGCCGAAGGCCAGCGAGGCCCACAGGCAGAGCAGCGGATCCCAGCGCGCGAAGATGACCAGCGCCACGGCGGTGATGCCCTGGCCGGAGGACAGGCCTTCGTTCCAGCTGCCGGGATAGAACAGCGACAGGAACGAGCCGCCGATGCCGGCGAGGAAGCCGCCGACCATGGTGGCGCGCAGGCGGATCAGGAGCACGGAATGGCCCATGGCGCGTGCGGCGTCCGAACTCTCGCCGGCGGTGCGGATCAGGAGGCCCCAGCGCGTGGTGCGGAAGGCCCAGTACAGGATTGGTGCGAGCGCCACGCCGATCAGAAAGAGGACGTTGACGCGCAGCGCTGCGCGGAGCTGCGGGATGTCGCTCCACCAGCCGAAATCGATCGCGGGCAGCCGCGGCGCGGTAGGCTCGATCAGCGGCTTGCCGAGATAGAAGGCGAGGCCGGTGCCGAACAGCATCAGCGCGATGCCAACCGCGACGTCGTTGACGCGCGGCAGCGAGCAGATACCGGCATGGAGCGCGCCAAGCAGCGCGCCGGTGACGCCGGCGGCAAGTACACCAAGCCAGGGCGAGCCGGTGAGATAGGAGATGCCGTAAGCGCTCATTGCGCCCATCACCAGCGTGCCCTCGAGGCCGAGATTGATGCGCCCCGAACGCTCGGTGATGCACTCACCGAGGCTCACGAACAGGAACGGCGTGGAGACGCGAATGGCGCCGCCGAGCACGGCGAGCGGGACGGTCCAGAGTCCGATCGATCCGTCTGCCATCTCAGGATTTTCCCTTCAGAAACCCGATGCGGCCGTAGAGTGCATCGCTGGCCAGCACGAAGACGAAGATGATGCCCTGCAGCACCAGCACGGATGCATCAGGCAGTCCAAGACGTCGTTGCAGCAGACCGCCGCTGGCGCTGATGCCGCCAAGCAGGATCGCGACGGGAATGATGGCGAGCGGATTCTGCCGCGCCAGGAAGGCGACGAGGATGCCGGTGAAGCCGTAGCCGGCCGCGAGGTTGGCGTTGGTACGCCCCTGCACGGCGGCGACCTCGACCATGCCGGCAAGGCCGGCGGCGCCGCCGGCGAGGAAGCAGATGGTCAGGATCAGCTTGCTGACGCCGAGGCCAACGATCTTTGCGGCGCGGATGTTGCCGCCGGCGACGCGCGCGGCAAAGCCGAACACGGTGTGATAGATCAGGATATAGGCGGCGATCGCGGCGATCAGGCCGAAGACCAGGCCCCAATGCACGTCGGTGCCGGGAATAGAGCCGATCATGTTGGCGGCGCCGATCTCGCGGGTCGACGGCTTGTTGAGGCTGGCGGGATCGCGCATCACGCCTTCGACGAGATGGTTGAGGATCGCGAGGCCGATGTAGACGAGGAGCAGGCTGGATATTGTTTCGTTGACGCCGCGATATTGCCGCAGCGCGCCCGCCAGCATGATCCACAAGCCACCCCCGACGACACCGGCGACGACCATGGCAGTTTGCACGACGAGCGGCGGCATGCCCTGGAGCGCCAGCGCGATACTGGTCGCCGAGAGCGCGCCGATCAGCAGCGCGCCTTCGCCGCCGATGATGACCATGCCGAGCTGCGCCGGCAGCGCCGTGCAGAGCGCGGTCAGGATCAGGGGCGCGGCACGCGTCAGCGTGTTCTGCCAGGAGAACCAGGTGCCGAAGGCGCCCTGGTACATGTAGAAATAGAGGTCCAGCGGGTTCTTGCCGAACAGCATGACGAAGATCCCGAAGACCACGAGCGCGCCGGCAAGCGCCGCGCCCGGGATCAGGACGTATTCGATCGTGCCGCCATGGCGTTGCAGAAAGCCGGGGTCGGCGGCCGGGGCAATTGTCCCGGCCGCCTCGGCAGAATCCGCTGCTTCCGATGTCACGAAGTCGCTCCGATCACGCCCTCGACGAGATAGTCCATCTTCTCGAGCTCAGGATCCTTCTGGCCGCGATCGGTGCCGGCGGGGATCACCGTCTTGCCCTTGTTGTCGACCAGCCCACCCTTGAACACGGCGTAGCCGTCCGCGGACAGGAACTTGGCCTTGATGTCGTCGGCGTGCTTGCGCGCCTCGGCCGAAACCGCCTCGCCATACGGAGACGTCTTGACGATCTCTTCCTTGAGGCCGCCGCGATAGAAGTTCGGGATGGTCTCGCCGGCGGCGATCATCTTGACGAACTTCGGATACAGCGCTTCCCAGTTCCACTCGGCGCCGGTGAGATAGGCCTTCGGCGCCAGCGGCGACTGGTTGACGTGATAGCCGCAGACGAACGCGCCGCGGCGTGCCGCGTTCTCGACCATGGTCTTCGGACCGTCGACGTGACAGGTCAGAACGTCCACGCCCTGGTCGATCAGGCTGTTGGTGGCCTCGGCCTCCTTGACCGGCATCGACCAGTCACCGGTGAAGATCACCTGCGTGGTGGCCTTGGGGTTGGCGAGCTTGGCGCCGAGCGCGAAAGCGTTGATGTTGCGCAGCACCTGCGGGATCGGCTTGGCCGCGACGAAGCCGAGCTTGCCGCTCTTGGAGGTGTAGCCGGCGACGATGCCCGAGATGTACTGGGCTTCGTCGATATAGCCGAAATAGCTGCCGGCGTTCTTCGGATCCTTGTCGCTCCAGAGGCCGCCGCAGTGCTCGAAGCGGAGCTTCGGGTACTTGTTGGCCATCTTGATCATGTGCGGATTGTAGTAACCGAACGAGGTCGGGAAGAGCAGGGAGGCGCCGTCGAGATTGATCATCGACTCCATCGTCTTCTCGACGGCGTCGGTCTCCGGCACCTTCTCTTCCTCGACGACCTTCAACCCGGCGATCTTCTTCAGCGCCGCCGCGCCCTGGGCATGCGCCTGGTTGTAGCCATAGTCATCGCGCGACCCGACATAGATGAAGCCGATGGTGGTGTCGGCTGCGAAGGCCGGCCGGGCGCCGGCCGCCGCGCCGAGGGTGAGGGCCGCGCCGCCCTGCAACAAATGCCGTCGTGAAATCCTGCCAAAATCCATTGGTTGCTCCCTTGGCGGATGGACCGCCTCAATCTCGCGGCTGCGCCGGTCTGGCGGAGCCCGGGATAAGATGTCGCAAGCTTCGTGCCAGAGGCTATGAAGCGTGCATTTCGAAATAAGATATTGAAAAGTATATAGTATATGGATCACCCGAATCCTGATGAGGAAAGTGGCAGATTAAATTATGAGCAGTATCTTTTGATTGTATGCAATGGAGTTAAGCAACCCTAACCGGCTCTCAGGTGTGCATGACCACGGTTGGGCGGGTCTGCCGGCTACCGCATTCATGCTAACCACGCGCTGGTTCGGATGACGCCGGCTAAACGATTTTCGCTGGCACCGAACTTGAATCGATTGTGGTTGCGACCGCGGCGCGGTCTCCAGGATGGAAAGCTTGACCGAGATGGGTTCTGCCAACGCCGTTCAAAATGCATCGCTCGGCGAGGAGATCGTACGTCGCATCAATGAGCTCGGCGCGATCTCGGAAGACACCGACAAGCTCACCCGCATCTATCTCAGCAAGGAACTGCGCGTGGCCTCGGACCTGATCCTCGGCTGGATGCGCGAGGCGGGCATGAGCGCGCATCTGGACGCGGTCGGCAATGTCTGTGGCCGCTACGAAGGCGCGCGGCCGGGCGCGCCCTGCCTGATGCTTGGCTCCCACTACGACACCGTGCGGGACGCCGGCAAATGGGACGGGCCGCTGGGCCTGATCACGGCGATCTCCTGCGTTGCCGATCTCAACCGCCGCGGCAAGCGCCTGCCGTTTGCGGTCGAGGTCGTTGGCTTTGCCGACGAAGAGGGCGTGCGCTTCGCCTCAACCCTGCTCGGCAGCCGCGCGGTCGCCGGCACGTTCGACGAAAGCGTTTTGAATACGCGCGACCGCGACGGCGTGTCGATGCGTCAGGCGCTCGTGCAATTCGGGCTCGATCCTGATCATATCGGTGCGGCCGCGCGGGCGCGCCGCGAGCTGCTGGCCTATCTCGAATTGCATATCGAGCAGGGGCCGGTGCTGGAAGCGCAGAATTTGCCGGTCGGCGTGGTCACGGCGATCGCGGGCGCGACACGGCTCGCCGCGCGCCTGACCGGCATGGCCGGTCATGCCGGCACGGTGCCGATGGCGTTGCGGCGCGACGCGCTCACGGGTGCTGCCGAATGTATCGGTGCGATCGAAGAGTTCTGCCGCACCGACGAGGGCGGGCTGGTCGGCACCGTCGGCTACATCCAGGCGAGGCCCGGCGCGACCAACGTCATTCCGGGCGACGTATCATTCACCATCGACATGCGCGCGCCGACCGACATGCATCGCAAGCGCGCGGTCGCCGATATCGTCCGCCAGATCGAGGCCATCGCAAAGCGCCGGCAAGTGGCGCTTCAGCTCAACGTCACCCACGAAAACCGCACCGCGCCGTGTGCGCCCTGGCTGAGGGATCAGATCGCGCAGGCGATCGCCGCTGAGGGCTCTTCGGCGTTCGAGTTGCCGAGTGGGGCCGGGCATGACGGCATGGCCATGATCGACATTGCCGATGTCGGCATGATCTTCGTCCGCTGCCGCGGCGGCATCAGCCACCACCCCGACGAGCATGTCGATCTCGCCGACGCCGATGCCGGTGCGCGGGTGCTGCTCAGAGTGGTCGAGAATTTCCGGCCGCGTGAGGGATAGTCGCATCCAGTTAACGATGTCGCGAGCCCCGCAAGTTCCCGGGTAGAGAGACGAATCAGCTGCATTTAGAATAAGCCAGCACCGAACCACCCGAGACTTTGGCCGACTTAAGCATTATGAACAGCGATATTTCGTTTCCGTCACATCCTGAGAACCGGTTCTACCAGGGCGTTGCCGCGACCTTTGTCGCCAACGCGCTTCAGGCGGTGAATTTTCTCGGCGATCGGTTCATGAGAAAGTCGCAGCATTCGCTGTCGGCCATCGAGGATCTCTACCGGCATTCGATGGACAGCGCCTTCTCGGTGACCGAGTCCTTTCTCGTCACAGGAGCGCCGCACGCATCCGCCTATTACCCGCGCGACTTCGCCTGGTTCTACCCTGATGTCCTCGACCCCGAGACGATCATGGATGCGCAGGACGCAGTGAGGCGGGCCCGGCTGCTCGACAAGAGCGTGCGCCTGTTGCTGGAGGCGGTTCGCGCCAACGTCGTCACGACGACCATCGTCCCGGCCGGACGTGGCCGGTATCTCGGCGTGAACTATTTCTCGCGGCCCTCTGATACGCTGCTCGGCATTCTGGCCGGTCTCCAGCAGATGCTCTCTGCCGAAGAGCGGGCGTCGTCCTATCTGGCGATGTCACAATGCGCGCATGCCGGCCGCCTCTTGCTGGCCGAGTATGGCGCAGACCTGAAGCGCGCGATTTTGCGGCTTGCAAGCGAGCTTGAGCCGTTCGACGATGACGGCACCCGGTATTTGCTGTGCGATGCCAGCGCGCCTCGCTCTGCGGCGACGGACACTCGCGCCGAGCGCCGGCGTTTCGTCACCAATGCCTGCGTCTACACGACGTTCGTGTGGGGTGTAGAGCTCGGCGTCGTCAGCGAGAACGAGCTGAAGCGCCTGCTTGGGCGTGACCTCTCGCAATACAAGGGCGACCTTCTCCGCCTGTTCGGCAAGGGCGGCTATATCAGGCATTCGCTGGACGGTCCGGCAGGTTCGCCCGCGTCTTCGGTTGCACTGGATTTCGTCAGCGTGCATCGCGGCTTCTGGAATTTAAACGATGCAAGCGAACGCGCGCTGTTTGCGGCCACGGCGGATCTGGTCATCGCCGAGCCGCGGTTTCGCATCCCCGGAACCTCCCACTTCCTGGTGTCCGCCGATAATCCGCGCAACAAGATGATCCACAAGATCGCGGCACCCGCTTATCAGGGTCGTTCTTCCTGGCCGACGTTCAATGTCGAGTTTGCCGACCGCATGCTGGACTACGATGAGTTCTCAGGGGACGATACTTATCGCGCCTGCGCCCAGGGAATCCTGAAGGATATTCGCACCGCGACCGAAGTCCATGGCGGATATCAGGAGCTGATCTCGGAGCAGGGTCTGAAGTACCGCACCTGGGCCTATAAGGGCGCGGTGGCGCACTCCTGGTTTCCGCGCTTCCTCTCCGTCTGGAGCAGGGCGTTCGGAACGCCGCTCCTCCAGTGGAACGACTGAAGGCACCTCAGCGCGAGCTTGCGGTTTCCCCGCTCTCGCTCGGGCACCGTCTTGCGGTGGAACCTCGGGTGAAATCACCGGCAAGCCATTGACAGCAATCCATAAGCGCCGCCGGTTGCGACAACATGTCCCTGCACGCTGTCACAATTGCATAATGCAACTGACATTCTCGCGCAGCACGTCTGACAAGTGCGACCCCTAGCCTGAAGTGCACTGAAACAATTTTCAGGCTTCAGAAACGAACAGAGGGGTGTGAAATGCTTTCGAGAATGACACGACGTCTACGCGATCGCACCGTGGTCACCGCCGCGATCCTGTCGCTGATGGGGTATGACGTTTATGCGGCGGACGCCAATTTGCTCGGGGGAAGCAACAGGAACGGCGATCGGACCGAGTCGCCGATCAAGCATGTGATCGTCATCCTCGGCGAAAACCGCACCTTCGACCACGTCTTCGCCACCTATGAGCCGGCGCGTCCGGGCGAGCGTGTCGACAACCTCCTCTCCAAGGGCATCATCACCAAGGATGGCTTGCCCGGACCGAACTACGCCAAGTCGGCGCAATTCTCCGCCGTGGTCAACAACACCTATTCAATCAGCCCCGGCCAGAAGGCTCCCTACAATACCACCACCAACAAGGTGCAGGCGCCGGGAACCTCCTACGCGCCGCAATCCTGCTACACCTCCGTCGATCAGGCCGCGCTCAATGGGCCCGGGTGCCTCGCTACGCTGCAAATCGCGGCGCAGGGGGATTACGGCCTCCGCCAGCAGGATCTGCCGCTGCTGACGACGGGTGCCACGGGACTGCCCGGCAATTCGCCGGACTCGCGCATCCTGGATTTCGACAGTCTGCCGAACGGAGCCTATCCGCTGGTGACCCTGGCGCAGGCCAGCGAAACCCCGACCAGTCTCTACAAGACCTATGGCGGCAGCCCGGTGCACCGGTTCTACCAGATGTGGCAGGAGCTCGACTGCGACGTCGCCAAGGCCACGCACCACAATCCGAGCGGCTGCCAGGCCGATCTCTTCACCTTCGTGGAATCGAGCGTTTCCTCGGGAAGCAACGGCAACCCGACGCCGCACGCCCTCAAGGAGGGTGCTATCGCGCTCGGCTTCTACAATGTCGCCAAGGGCGACGCGCCTTATCTGACCGAGCTTGCGCGCAAGTACACGCTCAACGACAATTTCCATCAGAGCGTGATGGGCGGCACTTTCGCCAATCACATGATGATCGGCTACGCCGATGCGCTCTATTATGCTGATGACAAGGGCGATCCCGCGAAGCCCGACCACGTGCTCGTTCCCGGCTCCAACCCACCGCAATACGTCAACGAGGTCGAGAACCCGAACCCGGCGCCTGGCACCAACAACTGGTACCTCAACGACGGTTATGGCGGTGGCAGCTATTCGAACTGCTCCGATCCGAACCAGCCGGGTGTCGGTCCGGTCGTCACCTACCTCAACGCCATCCACGTGTCGCCGCGCTGTGCGCCGAACGCCTATTATCTCCTGAACAACTACGTTCCGGCCTATATCGGCAGCGGCGCCACCGATCCTATCAACAACGGTCCGTTCACCCTGCCGCCTGTCATCAAGCAGCGGCATATCGGCGATGCGCTGACCCAGGCCGATGTCTCCTGGGCCTATTTCGGCGAGCGCTGGAACGATTTCAAGACCGCGCCAGGTGAAGGCACCAACTTCGGCGCGCTGGACCCGGTCGCCTATCTCTATTGCAACATCTGCAATCCGTTCCTGTTCTCCGCCTCGGTCATGACCCATGCGGCGCAGCGCAATGCGCACATGAAGGATACGCTCGATCTTTACGACGCCATCGCGGATGGCAAACTTCCGGCCGTGTCTTTTGTCAAGCCGAGCACTTTCAACGATGGCCATCCGTCGTCGTCCCGTGTGGATATCTTCGAGGCTTTCACCAAGAACATCGTTGACAAGGTGAAGTCCGACAAGGAGCTGTGGAAGTCGACGGCCATCGTCATCACCATGGACGAGGGTGGCGGTTACTACGACTCGGGCTATGTCCAGCCGGTCGACTTCTTCGGCGACGGCACGCGGATTCCGCTTCTGGTCGTGTCGAAATACTCGCGCGGCGGTCACATGTCGCACGAATATGGCGACCACGTCTCGATCACCAAGTTCATCGAGCGCAACTGGCATCTCAAGCCGCTCGGACCCAAGACGCGCGACACGTTGCCCAACCCCGTGGCCTCGGACGACAATCCTTACGTTCCCGTCAACCGGCCGGCGATTGGCGATCTCTTCGGCAATTTCAATTTCGCCGATCGTCGCGACGATGATCGTGATGATGACTGACCACGACCGGTGATCTTCGACCGATCGACCCGGAGGCCGACCGGCCACCGGGTCGATTTCATCACTCGTAGCATAGGGCAATTTGCGTGAATGTAGCGCGCTCGGGGAGCACCGCTTCGATTGATGCGGCGCGTGATGCGTTTGCCGGAGGCAATTTGGGAGCCGCCGAGCAAATCTGTGCAAGCATTCTTGAACAGAATCCTGCCGAGTGGCGCGCCTGGGCATTGCTGACGGAAGCCGCGCTGTTGCGCGGCCGGCAGGATGCCGCGACCGTCAGCGCCGCTCGCGCCGTCGCGCTCGCGCCTACGAACCCGGTTGCGCTGGTGTTACGCGCGAAGTGCCTGTTCATCGCTGGTGAGACACGCCAGGCCTGTGCGGCAACGGAGGTCGCGGCACAGCATCTCGGCGAAGCTCCCGATGCGCTCGATGCTGTCGGCGCGATGTTCGGTCTGCTCGGGCTACAGCAGCGAGCGATAGAGCTCTTTCGTCGCGCCATGCTCGGGCGGCCGGACGTGCCGCAATATCTCTTCAACCTGGCTGCTGCCGAGCGGATGATCGGCGCACTCGGAGACGCCGAAGCGCATTGCGACGCGGCCATTGCCTGCGACCGTCATTACGGCCTTGCGCACTATTTGCGGTCGGATCTGCGCATCCAGAGCCCCGATCGCAACCATATCGACGAGATGGAAGCGCTGATCGGTGAGGGAGGCTTGTCTGCCTCGAGCGAAATCATGCTGCGCTTTGCGCTCGGCAAGGAATGCGAAGACATCGAGCTCTGGGGGCGCGCCTTCGATCATGTCGAGGCTGGCTGCAATTTGCAGAGCCGATCGCTTCCGCGCGACCCCGCCGCCGAAATTGGCGAGATCGATGCCATCATCGAGGCGCACACGCGACGCTGGATCCAAGCCGCGCCACGCGGCTGTGTCGACGCCGCGCCTGTCTTCGTCACCGGACTGCCGCGCACCGGCACGACGCTGGTGGAGCGAATTATCGGGAGCCACTCCGCGATGCATTCCGTGGGCGAGACCGGCGCGTTCGCGGCCGAGATGCGCCGCGCCATGGCGGAGCGCGCGGGCGGCCGCGACCCTGAAGGCATCGGCAGACGCTATCTGGATTCGGCGGCAGCCCTGCGCGTGCCGGTCGACGCGCGTTTCATCGACAAGACACTCGAGAACTATCTCTATTGCGGCCTCATCCACGTGGCGCTGCCTGCCGCGAAGATCATCCTCGTGCAGCGGCATCCGATCGATTCGTGCTGGGCGATCTACAAGGCGCATTTCCGCGGCAAGTTCTCGTTCTCATATCGGCAGACCGAGCTCGCGGACTATTATCTGGCGTATCGCCGTCTGTCGCAGCACTGGCGCACCGTGCTGCCGCCGGATGTGCTGATGGAAATCAACTACGAGGACATTGTGCGGGACCAGGCGGCGGCAAGCCGGGATATCATCCGCTTTCTCGGGCTTCCCTGGGAAGACGGGGTGATGCGCTTTCATGAAAGCCCTGCGCCATCGGCAACTGCCAGCGCCGTTCAGGTGCGCCGCCCGGTCTACGCGTCCTCGGTCGGCAAATGGCGTCACCATGCCGATCGGCTAGGGCCGCTTCGCGAACGTTTGGCGCGCGAGATTCCGGAAGCAGAGCTCGCATGATGACATGTCGGCCATTCCTCCTCCTCGTGACCGCGTCTGCCGTCCTGCTGGCCTTCGGTCGAGCCGCGTCGGCCGAGGTGAAGATCGAAGGCAGGCCGGAGGCCGTGCATCTCGAAGTCCATGACGCTTCGCTCCATGATGTGCTGGCGGCGCTGCAGGAACGGTTCAACCTGCGTTATCGCACCATCGATGCGCTCGACACGCCGACGACGGGAGTCTTCGATGGACCATTGCGGCGCGTGGTGGCTCGGCTCCTCAGTGGCCATGATTATGCGATGCAAGTCACCGCTGACGGTGTCGACGTGCTGGTGCTGGCGCCGCAGCCATCCAGCGCCGCAATGGTCGCCACGGTGACGCCGGCCAATGCGGCCAGGCCGCCGCTAACGGCCGCGGAGCGCAGGCACTTTGAGCGCGGGCACCTGCGCTAGGACGACGATAGGCGAATTAGCCCGCGGTCACGTCCACCAGCTCGCCGCCTTCGAGCACCTTGGCCGCCTTGACGCGGTCGAGGTCGCCTTCCCAGGCGGCAACCACCACGGTCGCCACGCAGTTGCCGATCAGGTTGCCGAGCGCGCGGGCCATGCCGATGAACCAGTCGACCGAGAGCACCAGCACGAGGCCGATCGCGGGGATGCTCGGCACCGCGTTCAGCGTTGCCGCCAGGATCACGATCGCCGAGCCCGGCACGCCATGCGCGCCCTTCGAGGTGATCAGGGAGACGCCGAGGACCAGCAGGAGATCGCCGAAGGACAGCGGCGTGTTGGTCGCCTGCGCGATGAACACGACGGCGAGCGTGAGATAGATCGAGAAGGCGTCGAGGTTGAAGGAATAGCCGGTCGGAATGACGAGGCCGACCACGGAATCCTTCACGCCCATCCGCTCGAGCTTCTTCATGATCTGCGGCAACACGGCGTCGGAAGAGGCGGTTGCCAGCACGATGGTAAGCTCCTCGCGGAGGTAGGCGAGGAACTTGAGAATGTTGATTCCGGCAAGCGCCATCACGCTGCCGAGCACGCCGAGCACGAAGATGCCGACCGAGACGTAGAACAGCAACACCAGCGAGACGAGCTGCTTCAGCGAGCCGACCCCATATTTGCCGACGGTGTAGGCGACCGCACCGAGCACGCCAAGCGGGGCGACGCGGACGATCAGTCCCATGACGCGGAACAGCACGGTGGAGGCCGCGTCGATGATCGAGGTGACGAGTTGGCCCTTCTCGCCGCCGACCAGCGCGAGGCCGACGCCGAACAGCACGGCGAAGAACAGCACCTGGAGCACGTCGTTGCGCGACAGCGCGTCGAACGATGTGGTCGGAATCACGTTGAGCAGGAAGGCGCCGATGCCCGCGCCCTGCAGCTTGTGGGCGTTGTCGGCATAGGTATTGAGCGCCTTGGCATCAAGCGTCGAGGGATCGATGTTCATGCCGTGGCCAGGGCCGAAGATGTAGGCCAGGATGAGCCCGACCACGAGCGCCACCGTCGTCATCGTCTCGAAATAGAGCAGCGCCTTTGCGCCGACCCGGCCGACCTTCTTGAGGTCGCCGGCCCCGGCGATGCCGTGCACGACGACGCAGAACACGATCGGCGCCACGATCATCGAGATCAATTTCAGGAAGGCGTCGCTGAGGATCTTGAGGCTGATAGCGAAGTCCGGGGCGACCATGCCGAGGATGATGCCAAGGATCAGGGCCGCAAGGACCTGAACGAACAGCGAGGTGTAGAGCGGCTTGCGCTCGACGGCCGGAGCCGCGGCAATGGTCGACATGGAAACTCCCCCTTTTGACGACGTCCAGATGACACAAGGAGCAACTACCGTGCCAGAATGTCGCGGTTTTCCCCGGAAACGTGTCGGGCGCGTCCTCGCGGACCCGGGATTGTCCGTGTCACGGCGGCGAAGGTATGCGCATGATGCCGGGCGAGAATCCCTGAGGTATGCCATGAGGAAGCCAACCCGCCGCGATGCAGGCGCGGCCGCCGGCAGTGTGACGCGGACCAAGCTGAAGCTCGAGCACGCACCGATGAGCGATATCATCGATGCTTTGGCCAGCGGTCGGGTGACTGCGACGGCGCTGGCCGAGGGTTATCTCGCCCGCATCGCGGCCTACGACCGCGATGGGCCCATGCTGAACTCCGTCCGCGCGTTCAATCCCGACGCGATCAAGATCGCGGCCAAGCTCGACGGCACCAAGCCGTCGGCCAGGCGGCCGCTGGCCGGTGTGCCCATTCTGGTGAAGGACAATATCGCGACCTCTGACAAACAGCCGACCACGGCGGGCTCGCTGGCGCTGGAGGGCGCGCGTGCCAGGGACGACGCCACCGTCGTCAAGCTGCTGCGTGACGCCGGCGCGGTGATCCTGGGCAAGGCGAACCTGACGGAGTTCGCCAACATTCTCGCGATCGACATGCCCTCGGGCTACTCGTCGCTGGGCGGTCAGGTGAAGAACCCCTTCGTGCCGGCGCTGATGGACGATCGCGGCATCCCGGTCGTGCAACCCGGGGGATCGAGCTCGGGTTCGGCGGTCGCGGTCGCGGCCGGCCTGTGCGCGGCCTCGATCGGCACCGAGACCTCGGGCTCGCTGCTGTACCCCGCAAGCCAGAACGGCCTCGTCACCGTCAAGCCGACAGTCGGACTGATCAGCCGTACCGGCATCCTGCCGATCTCGCACAGCCAGGACACGGCAGGGCCGATGACGCGTACCGTGCGCGACGCGGCGATGTTGCTGAATGTGTTGGCCGCCGCGGACCCGCTCGATCCGGTAACGAAGCGGCAGCGGCGGCCGGCCGACTACACCGCCGACCTCGCGCAGGATGCGATGAAGGGCGCGCGCATCGGTGTGCCGAGCGACCCCGCCGACCCGCTCAACGATCGCTACTACGGCAAGCTGCCGCCCAAATGGACCAAGGTGATGGCTGACGTGGTCAAGGTGCTGGAGGACCTGGGCGCGGTCATCGTGCGCGCCAACATGCCGACGGCTGGCTGGACCGGCGGGCCGGGCACGAGCATGTCCGTGCTCAACCGCAATCCGCTGAGTCCCCACAAGGGCAATGTGGCGACGCCGCCGATCGTCTTCCTCTACGAGCTGAAGCACGGTCTCAACCTGTATTTGAAGGATTGGGCGACCAACACGGGGATCAAGACTATGGCCGACATCATCGCCTTCAACGATGCGCACGCCGAGAAGGCGCTGCGTTTTGGTCAGGACCTGTTTCTCGCCGCCGATATCAGCAGGGGCGATTTGAGTGAGCGTGAGTACAAGTCGGCGCGTGCCATGGACCTGCTCTCCGCCAAGACACGCGGCATGGACGCCTACATGAACCAGCACAGGCTCGACGCGGTGCTGTTCCCCGGCAGCGGAGGCTGCGTGATCGCCGCGAAGGCAGGCTATCCCAGCGTCATGGTGCCGGCTGGCTTCGTGTCAGGCGTCGACGGCAAGGACACGCCCGACTATCCGCTCGGCGTCACCTTCGCAGGCCGCGCCTGGAGCGAGCACAAGCTGCTGCGTCTGGCCTACGCCTATGAGCAGGCTACCCACATCTTCAAGCCGCCTGAGCTCTAGACAGAGCCAAGGCCTGCGGCCGTCACTCCGCCGCCTTCGCGGTCTTTCCGAACATCCGCGCCGGTGCCGGGAAGCCGCAGGAGGAGCCGTCGGTGACCTTGACCTGGTCTTCCCACGGCAGGCGGAAAGTGCCGGCGACCATGTCCTGCATGAAGGTGTAGGGGCAGTCCATCGCGCCGCCCTTCACCGCGACATAGCCGCGGTGCCAGAGCTGGTAAATGTTGTTCTCGACGCCCCAATTGATGCGGGCTTCGCGCACGAGGTCGGGCCGCACTTCGGCGGTGATGATCTCGTCGGCGCGGCCGGTGGTGCCGTGCGCCAGCACGCTGCCGTCGAAATTGACGATCATGCCTTCGCCCATGGAATCGAACGAGCCGTCGGAGCCGCACATGCAGACGTTCGCCGTGACCATCAGGTTCTGGAACGAGTTGGCCTGGTTGGTGAAGCGCCAGGCGTCGCGGATCGGCGCGGTGTAGCCGGCGGTGCGGATCATGATCTCCGCGCCCTTGTAGGCGCATTCCCGCGCCATCTCCGGGAACATGCCGTCATGGCAGATGATCAGTGCGATCTTCGCGCCATTCGGCCCGTCGATCACGGGAATGCCGATATCGCCCGGCTCCCACGGTTCGACCGGAATCCAGGGATGGAGTTTTCGGTAATAGAGCTTGATCTCGCCGTGGTCGTCGATGATCAGGCCGGAATTGTAGGGATTGCCGTGCGGGTTGAACTCCATGATGGAGAAGCAGCCCCAGATCCTGTTGTCGATGCAGGCCTTCTTGAACGCCGCGACCTCGGGCCCGTCGAGCCGGCACATGATCTCGGGATTGGTGTCCATCGAGAGGCCGTGCAGCGAATATTCGGGAAACACCACCAGATCCATGGTGGAGAGATTGCGGCGGGCCTTGCCGACCATCCAGACGATGCGCTCGGTCTGCTTCGCAAGATCGGCCCGGGTCACGACGTTCGGCAGCTGCAGCTGCACCAGCCCGATGACCACGCCGTTGGGAGATTTGTTCAACCCGCCAAGCCCGTTCATGATCAGCTCCCTTGTCGGCTTTGTTGCCGTCCGCGCGACGTCTTCGCGCGCGATCGGTTCTTGGCAGAGCAAATCCGATTTTGACGGCGTGCAAAAGTCCATTTTTCAGGCGGCAGGCGAAAGTCGTGCCCGTGTGGGGTCGACTGACCTCCCGGAGTGTATGCCGACGCCCATGATTGCGGCGCGGCGTGCCGCAAGTCTCGGCTTGACCCTCCAATCCGCCCGATGTCAGACTTATGACATGAGTACAGAAAAGCGACATATCGCCAGCCTTCGCGACGAATATGCCGAGATGACACGGCAGCGCATTGTCGCGGCTTTTGTCGAGACGCTGGAGGACGAGGCGGCCGATGACGTCTCGATGGCTGCGGTGGCGAAGCGGGCGAAGGTGGCCGAGCGCACTGTCTACCGTCACTTCAACACCCGCGCGGAGCTGTTCGCTGCTGCCGGTGAATGGATCGAGCACAACGTCTTCAGCTACATTCCCTTCACCTCGCCCGACGAGCTGCCGGATATATTCCGCAAGCTGTGCAGGCGGTTCGACCATCACCCGCATCTGGCCCGCGCCATTGCGATGACGCGAGCGGGCCGCCGGGTGCGCGCCGGCTTCCGGCGTCACCTGATCGACCAGCACCGCAAGGCGATGGCGCCGCTGGTGCAGCATCTCCCTGCGAAGGAAGTCCGCCAGGCGGAGGCGCTCGCGTCTTATCTCAACAACGTGCTGGCCTGGAATGCGATGCGCGAGGATTTTGGCATGTCGAGCGCCGAGATCGCCGATGCGATCGAGTGGGCGCTCACGACGCTCCTGAAGGACGTCCGTCAGCGCGATGCCGCCGCGGCGCGGAGCGGCAAGACCGGTAAATCGCCGCGAAAGCGATCCACGGCTGCGAAAGAGCAGGCGTAGAGCGAGGCAGGCCATGAACGCGATACCCGAAGATCTCTTGATCAACGCGCCCGACGAGGTCCGCATTCGCCAGGACCTGGTGCTGACGGCGCTCGGTCGCCGCCCGGCCGATCGCGCTTTACGGGTCGGCAGGTTGCTGGATGTGCATAGCCGCACCTGGAGCGAAGATCAGGAGATTGTCTTTAAGGGCCGGCGCATCGCCTGGGTCGGGCCTGCCGGCAGTTATCCCGGCGAAGTCCGCGAGCGCGCGCATCGGCCGGATCTTGCGGCCGTGCCCGGCTTCGGCGAGGTGCACAAGCACATCGAAAGTTCGCATCTCACGCCGGAATGGGAGGCCGCGCTGGTGCTGCCGCATGGCAATACCTGGACCTGCGAGGCAAGCCACGAGTTCTCCAATGTCAACGGCGCCCGCAATCTCGAATTCTGGTTCGAGGCACGCCGCCGCGGCTCGCCGCTCAAGATCTTTCCGCAACCCGGCTCGGCCGTGCCACCGACGGCTTACGAATGGGGTGGCGGATGGTATGGCCACGACGAGCAGGCGCGCTTCATGGGCGAGAGCCTGATGGTGACCGGGCTCGACGAAGTCATGGACTGGCCGGCGGTGTGGAATCCCGACAATCCCTCCTACAAGCGGCTCTGGGGCATGATCGAGGCGACGTTCGCGGCGCGCGGCGTCGTCGAAGGCCACGCCTCTGGCTTGCGGGATCTGCCCTCCATCAACGCCTTTGCCGCGGCGGGGCTCGCCTCCGATCACGAAATGCAGACTCCGGAGGAAACCTGGGACAAGCTCACCCGCGGCTTGTTCGTCGAGCTGCGCGTCTATGCCATGGACGAGATCGTCAAATGGCTGCTCGCCAAGGGCCTGCAGGATTGGTCGCAGATCGCATTCACGACCGACGACCGTAGCGCCAGCCACACGATCGAGCTTGGTGCCAGCGACCACAACGCGCGAATCGCCATCGAAGCCGGTCTTGTGCCTGAAATCGCAATTCAATGTCTCACCATCAATCCGGCGCGGCACATGCGCCTTACGCCGTTCGTCGGCAGCCTGGCTCCAGGGCGTTTCGGCGACGTCGTGCTGCTGTCGGATGTTGCCAAACTCACCGTCGCCGAAGTGTGGGCCGATGGCATGCAGGTCTCCGAAGGCAAGCGCTATCTCGGCAAGGTGCCTGAAATCCAATGGCCGGCCTGGGCAACGAAGACAGTCAACATCAAGCGTACGATCAAGCCTCAGGATTTCGAGCTGCGGGCCGAGACTGGCCGCACTTCGATGAAGGCGGCCGTGATCCGTCCCTTCCATTGGCATCCCGAATTCTACACGCTCGAACTGCCGGTGCGTGATGGTGCCGTACAGCGCGACGAGAGCGAGGCCATCACCAAGTTTGCCATCGTCGACCGCTTTTCCGGCGACGGGCGCGTCGCAAAGATGTTCTGGCGCGGCTGCGGACCGCGAACGCCGGAGACGGCCGTTGCCTGTTCGGTGGCGCACGACAAGCACAATATCTGGGTGGTCGGCTCGTCCGACGCGGCGATGGCGAAGGCGGTGAACGCGCTGATCGAGCTTCAGGGCGGATGGGCTCTGGTGCGCGAGGGTGAGCTCGTTGCCACCGTGCGCTTCGAGGTCGGAGGGCTGATGAGCTGCCGCTCGGCGCAAGCGCTCGATGCCGAGATGCAGGCGCTCTATGCAGAAGGCCGCAAGGTCGACTGGATGTACGAGCCGACGTTCCGGCCGCGCTGGTATCCGGGATTCCCCGAGCGGCTGATGTTCGCGACGCTGACTTGCGCGCCCTGGAGCTGGGTGCTGGTGGCGCCTTGCGAGCAGGCGCCGCTCGGATTCATCAACGTGCAGACGGGCGAGGCGCACCCGGTGGTCTGGTAGGGGGAGGACTGGGATGAACGAGATGACACCACCGCAGGAAGCTTCCGCAGAGCTGCCGTCAAAGCCCGCCGCAAGCGCGCTTGATCGATTCTTTGGCGTCAGCGAGCGCGGCACCAGCCTCGGACGCGAGGTCATGGCCGGAGCGACTACGTTCGCGGCGATGGCCTATATCATCGCTGTGAACCCGGCGATCATGTCCAACGCCGGGATGGACCGCGCCGACCTCGTCAGCGCCACGGCACTCGCCGCGATCCTCGGCTCGGTCATGATGGGCCTTTGGGCCAATCTGCCACTCGCCGTTGCGCCGGCGATGGGATCGAACGTCATCTTCACCTACGTCATCGTCAAGCAGATGGGCATGCCCTGGCAGGGCGCGCTCGCGATGGTCGCCTTCACCGGCGTGTTGTTTTTGATTCTCAGCCTGTCGAAGCTGCGCGAAAAAGTCGCAAAGGACGTTCCGGAAGCGCTGAAGATCGGTATCCAGGCCGCCGTCGGCACCCTCATCGTCTTCATTGCGCTGCGTGGTGCCGGCTTCGTGGTCCAGAATCCGTCGACCTACATCGCGATGGGATCGCTGCGCAATCCGCCGGTGCTGCTGACGCTGTTCGGTCTCCTGCTCACGCCGGTATTGGTAGCGCGCCGAGTGCCGGCAGCGCTCATCCTGTCGATCGCAGTGCTCACCCTGATTGGCTTCTTCGTTCCGGGTGCCAACGGCAAGATGGTCACGTCGGTGCCGTCGGCCATCATGGCGTGGCCGCGCTGGCCGACCAGCACCTTCATGGCGCTCGACATCGGCTATCTCTTCAGCCATTTCGTCGTGGCGCTGCCATTGCTGTTCTATT
Source organism: Bradyrhizobium commune (assembly GCF_015624505.1). NCBI lineage: Bacteria > Pseudomonadati > Pseudomonadota > Alphaproteobacteria > Hyphomicrobiales > Nitrobacteraceae > Bradyrhizobium > Bradyrhizobium commune. Next base: position 2,308,863 of record NZ_CP061379.1, read on the forward strand.
TCCTGTGCGCCGAATTCTTCTCGACGCTGGGTACGCTGATCGGAGTCACGGGGGCGGCCAATCTGCGCAAGCCCGACGGTTCGATCCCGAATGCCACCGCGGCGTTTGCCACCGATGCGACTGCCTCCATCGTCGGCCCGCTGCTCGGCACCTCCGTTGTCACGGCCTACATCGAATCCATCACCGGCGTGCAGGCGGGTGGGCGAACCGGCCTGACCTCGTTGACCGTTGCGGCATTCTTCTTTCTCGCGCTGTTCTTCTGGCCGATCTTCGTCATCATCCCGCCGCAAGCAACCGCGCCGGCGCTCGTGCTCGTCGGCGTCTTGATGATGCAGGGGCTCGCCCGCATCGACATGACCGATCTCGTCAACGCGGTGCCGATCGTGCTGACCTTATTGGTCACCGTGCTGACCAATAACCTCATCAACGGAATGGCGCTGGGGACGCTGAGCTACTTAGCGCTCGAAGCGGCGATGGGCCGTCGGGCGCAGATTCCGGCGATGGTGTGGGGCTTGGGCGTGGTGTTCATCGCCTACGCGTTCGTGATCGCGCAGATATTCTGATTTCCGCGCTACGCCGCCAGATCGAGCAGCCGGCACGAGCCGCGCACCAGAACCTGGCGGCCGGTCGGAGTCATCGCAGGCACGCCGTCGTTGACGACGACGAGGCCAAGCTTCACGAGGCCGTCGAGGAGATAAGCCTTCGAAAGGCGACCGTTCGACACCGGGTTGCGAAGCGAGCGCAGCGCTTCCCATTGGTCCGGTGAAAGATCGAAGTCGACGTCGTTGCTCATGTTGCCTCAAGTGACAGTACGGTTGGTGCGCCCCTGTTAGCGGCGCCGCATGAAGACCATGCGACGACAATGAGTCGGAATTCGGTGAGGTGTTGAGAACCTCTATTCGCAAATTGCCGCACGTCATTGCGTCACAACAGTTAAGATCGCCGAGATGAGAATATCGTCTCGATTTCGGATCACTAATTGATGATCTGCCCTTGAATGTGCGGTGAGGGCTACCGCAGTGCACGGGAAGGACCGCTGTCCCATTCTGCGTCGCGATATGCACAGAAATCTTGAGGCGAGCGTTTCAGGAGTCTGTTAGGCTGATTCGCGGGGAATGGCTTCACACGACAGGAGTGTGAGTGCATGAAGAGGCTGGCGGAAATACGCAGTCAGGAATTCCTTTGCCGCGAGCGCGCCGCGCTCGATTCGGAGCGCCGGCTTTTCTGGCTCGCGCGAGCGGAAGAGTGGGAGCAGCGTGCTCTCGACGAGATCGCGTATCATTTCCGGGAATGCAATCTCGACTTGACCGAGCTGGCTGCTGCCTGACGTCAGAGGCGGGCACTGCTTACTGGTAAGTTGCCACGATATCGGACACAGCGCGCTCGAGCTGGTGCGCTGTGGCGCATTGGCGCACGACGCTGCAAAAGGTCGCGTAGCGCGGCATCTCGGAATCGCCAAAGCCCCAGGCGAGCCGTCCTTCGGGATTGAGCCAGACCAGCCGCTTCGAACGCTCGGAGATGCGCCGCAGGATGTCGGCGCGCGGGTCGAGATTGTTGCTGCGGGCGTCGCCGAGCACGATCACCGTGGTCTGCGGTGTCAGCGTGCTCATGAACTCCTTCTCGAAATCGACCAGCGACGAGCCATAGTCGGATGAGCCGAAGCCGACCTTGGACATGATCTCGGCCATCGCCGCTTCCGGCGAATTCTCCTCCAGGATCTCGCTGACCTCGATCAGATGCGACGAGAATGCGAAGGAACGGACGTCGTCGACCACCTCGTGCAGGGAGTGGATGAGGAGCAGGAAGAAGTCGGAGACCTGCGCGACTGAGCCCGAGACGTCGCACAGCGCCACGATTTTGGGCCGGTCACGGTGCTTGCGCTTCCACGCCGTGAGGAAGGGCACACCGCCCCAGGCGGCGTTGCGGCGGAGGGTGCGGCGAACGTCGAGATGGCCCCGGCGCTGGCGCTTGCGCGGCTTCGAATAGCGCTCGCGCAGGCGCCGTGCAATCTGGCGGATGAGGGCGCGCATCTCGGCGACCTGGCGCCGCTCGATCCGCGCGAGCGGCGCGTTACGCAGGATCTCGTTGCGGAGGTTTTCGGCCTCCTCGCGGGCATAGAGTGCAAGTCCTTGGGAGACCGTGTCGCGGACCGCTTCGCGCAGGGCATCGAGCGCGGCGCGGAGGCGCTCGGCGAGTGCCGGGCTGGTCACGGTCAGTTCATCGAGCTCGTCGCGCAGGCGCTGAAGGCCCATGGCGTCGAGGATGCGGCTCGAGAAGATGCCGCGCTGGGTGGAATATCGGATGTCGGACAACGAGGCGGCGCCGGCGGCGTTGGCGATTGCGGCGGCGATCGCGTTGCGATCCTGCGACAGCAGCATCTGAGCGAGCGGGCCCAATGCTTCGGCAGGCTGACCTTCGCCCGCTTCGCTGGCCGAGCCGGATGAGGGCGATTGATCAGAGTCCTGCGAGGCGTCGTCGTTGTCGGGCTCAGGCGGATCTTCCCGCAGTTCAGGCTGACTGAAGAACAGGTCAAAACTGTCGCCGAGCGCGAGCTTCTCGTCCTGCGACTTGGCAAGCGTCAGGAGGAGCGCGTCGCGCAGGATCGCCCGGTCGGAAAATCCGACCTGCTTGACCGCGCGCATCGCATCGATGCTTTCGGCGGGCGAGACGTGGACTCCGGCTCCCCGCGCCGCCCGAAAGAAACGATGGAGGTTTTCGCGCATCGGCGTCAACCGAAGACGTTGGACCGGGCCGCTTTGGCAATGAAGGTCGTCACTTGCGGCGACGCGGCCTCGATGTCGGCTTCGTATTTCAGGAGCACGTTGAGCGTGTCCTTGACGATGTCGGTGTCGAGCTCGGAGGCCTGGAGCAGCACCAGCACGCGCGCCCAGTCGATGGTCTCGCTGACCGAAGGCAGTTTCTTCAGGTCGAGCGAACGGATCTCGTGGATGAAGCCGACCATCTGCCGGCGCAGCGTCTGCGAGATGCCGGGCACGCGGCTCTCGACGATGCGTTCCTCCAGCCGCTGCTCGGGGAAGCCGATATGCAGATGCAGGCAGCGCCGCTTCAAGGCGTCGCCGAGATCGCGCTCGCTGTTCGAGGTGAGGATCACCGTGGGCGGCGTGATTGCGGAGACCGTGCCGAGCTCGGGGATCGTCACCTGGAAATCGGACAGGATTTCCAACAGCAGCGATTCGAATTCGGCGTCCGATTTGTCGATCTCGTCGATCAGCAGCACGCAGCCGCCCGGCTGCTCCAGCGCCTGGAGCAGGGGGCGCGGCTCGACGAACTCCTTGGAGAAGAACACGTCGCCGAAATCATGCAGCTGGTCGAGCGCGGCATGCAGCGTCTGTGCGCCGCCGAGGACTTCGCCAAGCTTGTCCTTGAGGATTTGGGTGTAGAGCAGCTGCTTGGCGTATTTCCACTCGTAGAGCGCCTTGGCCTCGTCGAGGCCTTCGTAGCATTGCAGGCGGATCATCTTCATGCCGCGCCATGCGGCGATCGCCTTGGCAAGCTCGGTCTTGCCGACGCCCGCGGGGCCCTCGACCAGGATCGGTTTCTCGATCTGTTGCGACAAATAGACGGCGGTCGCGATCTGCCGGCTCGCGATATAGCCCTGCGCGGCGAGGCCGCTCTCCACTGCCTCGATCGAGGTCGAGGCCTTCTGTTCAGCCACGAAACGGCTCTCCCAAAGGTCTTGGTTGAGGCTTGTTCTGCCTGCGTTCCAGGCAAAGAACAAGTCTCGTTTGGGACGGCCTGACCCGCGCTCACGATCGCTTTTTCCGTTCAGCGCAAATACTTAAGGGATGGCCGATCGTGCGGTCAGTGCCGCAGCAGCTCCGGCTTGCGGATGGTCTGCCTGACCTCGGCGCCGCAATCGGCGCATTCATAGACGAAGTCGATCTTGGCAAGGCTCCAATGCGGCTCGACCTCGCGCACATACATTGGCAGGAACCCCATGCAGGTCGGGCAAATTACAGGCGCGATTTCGATATCCTGATGATGCTGGACGTATGCAGGCATCTCGGCTTTCCTTCGCAGGCGACCACCAAACCCCGCGCAAAAGCTACTGCCGGACGGCCTCAGGGCCGTCATCAACTCTTTCGAACAGAGGCGGAACAGCGGAGCTTTGTCGTTCGCTGTGACATTCTTGTTACGTCTTTTATACTGTAACGGGCGGACCAAATGCCTATTTCACGGGCCGATCCGCTGCCTGCGGACCTTCATTCCAACGATAAGGGAGCAACCCCATGACGCACGCCATTCGCTTTCACAAGACCGGCGGTCCGGAAGTCCTTGTGTGGGAGGAGGTCAGTGTCGGCAAGCCCGGAGCTGGCGAAGCGCGCATCCGCCATACCGCGGTCGGTCTGAACTTTGTCGACATCTACAACCGCTCCGGTCTTTATCCCGCGCAATTGCCGAGCGGGCTTGGCAGTGAGGCGGCCGGTGTCGTCGAGGAGGTCGGCTCAGGCGTCACCGATCTGAAGCCCGGCGATCGCGTCGCCTACGGCGCCTCGCCGCTCGGCGCTTATTCCGAGGCGCGGCTGATCCCCGCCGACCGGTTGTTGAAGCTGCCTGACGGCGTCGACGACAAGACTGCGGCGGCAATGATGCTGAAGGGGCTGACCACGCAATATCTGATCCGGCAGACCTATCGCGTGAAGGCCGGCGACACCATTCTGCTGCACGCCGCGGCCGGCGGCGTGGGCCTGATCCTCAGCCAGTGGGCAAAACATCTCGGCGCGACCGTGATCGGCACGGTCAGCAGCGACGAGAAGGCGAAGCTTGCCAAGGCGCATGGCTGCGACCATGTCATCATCTATACGCGCGAGGATTTCGTGAAGCGCGTCGACGAGATCACCGGCGGCAGGAAGGTGCCGGTGGTCTACGACTCCGTCGGCAAGGATACGTTCCTGAAGTCGCTCGACTGCCTCGCGCCGCTCGGCGTCGCTGCGCTGTTTGGTGCATCCTCCGGCGCTGTCGAGCCGCTTAATCTCGGCCTGCTCGCGCAGAAGGGCTCGCTCTACGTGACCCGTCCGACGCTGTTCACCTACGCCGCCAAGCGCGAAAGCCTGGTCGCGATGGCGGGCGAGCTGTTCGACGTCGTGAAATCCGGCGCGGTCAAGATCGAGGTGCGCCAGACCTATCCACTGAAGGACGCCGCCAAGGCGCATGCCGATCTCGCCGCGCGCAAGACCACGGGATCGACCGTGCTTACGGTGTGATCTCGCCGCCGGACGGTGGCGCGGGCCGCTCAAGCCCGCGTCACGTCCGCTCGTGCTTGCGCAGGTCGCGGGCGTGATCGAGGCGGATGGCCTGGAGATCGACGTCTTCCGGGGGGATTTGGGGCAGGGCAGCTTCCGTCAGGATCGCTTCGGTGACGTCTTCGACCGAACGCTCCACGATCTCGTGGATGAAGGAGATGTTCCGGTATTCACCCGAGGCGACGCGGGAGACGACCTCGCGCCTGGTGATCTCGGGGTCGACGACCGCCTCGCGGCCGCGCCGTCCATAGTCGATCATCACGACGAAATACTGCATGAAACGATCCTGCCGCGCTCCGGTTTCCGGGAGCGCAGCAGAGTATTTCCGAAAAACGGAATTAAGTCAAGCAAAATTTCCAAAAATCGGAAATCTGCGCCGGGCGCCTATTTGCTCTTCTTGCGGGGACGCGCTGACTTGGCGCGCAGCCGCTCGAGCTGGCCTTTGGGCATGGACAGGCAGATCTCGCCGACCCAGTCGAGCTTGACGCCGACGATCGGCTTGGCGTTGAAGCTGGTGAGGTTGACGACGGAGGGCGATTTGCCCCGCTCGATGGTCTTCAAATAGCGCTCGCCGGTCTTGAGCCGGACCGCGGCCTCTTCGCCGTAGAAGCTCGACAGCGGATGGCGCTGGTCCTTGTAGACCACGATCACGTCGCCGCTTTCGTACTTCGGCAGCATCGAATCGCCGACGATCTCGAAGGCGACGGTCTCTTCCATGATCGGGAAGGGCAGCGCGATGTCGCCGAGCCCCTCCGGGGGGACCTGCTCGTAATCCGGCTCGATCACCGCGCCGGCGCCGACCCGGCCCATGATCGGCGCGAGGTTGAGCTCAAGATATTCCATGATCGGAATGATTTCCGACGCTTTCACAAGACGTTCGCCGCCGAGGATCTCCGACACCGCGCCCGGGCGCACGCCCATCGCCGCAGCGAGGCCGCCTTTGCTCTTGCCCGTCTTTTCCAGGCCCCGCTCGATCATTGCAACGTCCAGCATGTGATTCCCTCGATTAGCCATCGCCTAGGCTCTTGTAATCCGAAATTCGGAATTGATGCAATTATGAATATCAGAAATATTGCTTGACTTCTTTTTCGGAATAACGGAATGTGCATGTCGCCTTCCCGATCGTTCGATCGGCGGAGGCGCATCACAGGACAGCAGCATGGAACCGGGCCAGTGGTCGTCGGAACAATCCGACGCGCTTCGCGACTATTTTCTCAAAGGGATGTCTTATGCGGAGATCGGGAGACAGATTAACGCAAGGTTTGGAACGGCTTACACGCGCAACGCAGTGGCCGGCCGTGCCAAACGGCTCGGACTTGCCGCACCTGTGCGAATGACCAGTCCGTCGATCGTGCCGTCACTGCCTGGCGAACCCGGTCTGCTCTCGGCTCGCCGCCCGGCGCTCCTGAACCTGCCGCCGCCATCGGCGATGAAGCCGGCCAAGCAGGTCAAATTGCGTTGCGTTGGTATTCAGCCACGACTGATCGCGCTGCTTGAACTCGAGCGGGGCGACTGCCGCTATCCCTATGGCGGCGACAAGGAGGGCGAGGAGATCAGCTTTTGCGGTCACCCGCGCCAACCTGGCTCGGGCTATTGCGCGCCGCATGCCCGCCTGACCCGTAGATCCGGAGCCGCTTCCGGCCGGATCGCCGGTCCCGTCGCACTGAGACTGGTCTCCGCCGCTTGACCGGCACAGCCCAGCCATTCCTTCCAACGACAGCTTTCGCGAGGAGTTTTCAGTGGGACGTGTCAGACGCAACAGGTCGTACAAATTGGCCAAGCTTCACGACCGGCGGTCGCGTGAGCTGCCGTTCAATGCCGCGGTGGCGGAGGTCGAGGTCGACAATCCGCTGGCGCTCGATCCGGACGAGAAGATCCTGGCCATGCGCTCGGTCCGCAACGATCCGCTCGGCCGGCTGCATTCGCATCACCAGATCGACGAGGCGCAATATCGTGGCGGTCGGGCCTACCAGAACGACTGGGAGAGGGCCGAGCGGGGCCCGCAGGCGGTGGATACGACACGCGAATATGTCGATGGCGCCGGCACGCGCGAGCCCGTCACCGAGGGCCAGCGCCAGGCTGTGCTGCGGTTGAACCGGGTCGAACGCGAGCTCGGCACCGACGGCGCTGCGCTGGTGTATGACGTGCTGGTGCTGGGGCTCACGATGGATCAGATCGGGCAGCGGCGTGCCGTCCGCACCCAGCGCTGGAATGACTATTTCGCGCGGCGCTTTCGCGAATGCCTCGACCGGCTGGCGCTGATCTACGGCTTTGCGACGGAAGCAGGGGGGCAACGCGCGGAGCTACGCCGATGATCGTGGCACGCCTGCGGCTTCGGCCGCAGGCGTGCCGGTTGGCCGCTCAGGGATGCGGCATGACCTGGTAGGGCGTGGTGCAGGGCTCGACGCGGAGCGAGGCATTGGCCAGAAGCCCGATCTTCGCGGTCGGCGCCTGCTGCAACCCATGGCGCCCGTGATCTGCGTGGCCGCTTCGCAACCGCTTGGTCGCACGATTCTTGAACGGCGGTTCATGTGCCGCGGTGGCGAGATCGACGTCCATTTCGTGGACGATGCAACCGCCGAAATCGGACACAACGATTACGTGTATACGTTAAGCAGGCGCCAGCTGCGTTTGCCGATTTCCGCTCACGCTGGAAACAAGCGGAAACGCTGTACCGATTGACAGCGATCAGGACTGCATGCGTGAGTGATGCCGCTTCTTGACGCAGGTGGGTGACGGCGGTGCATATTCCTGTTATCCGGAATTGCCGTGGCGCGATGCCGACGAAGCATCGCTAGGTCATACGGTTTGGCTTGCCCAAAGGGTTGTTCCTTGTCATAATTGCAACCTCTCGGGTCGGGCCGAGTCCGTTCAGATGTACTGCTCAGCGTGCCAACCCGCTGGGGTGCCCGTCCGAGAGTTCGTCGTCGCCATGCTATTCGGTGACGGTGTCCGGTTCTCGGGGGACCCTGACTTCCGACACGAAGGCCGATCCCGTCATAGGTGCGAGATGAAAAACCTCAATTTCGCGGCTGAATTGCATCTCAAGCTCGGCGCGCCCGCGAACAGTACTGTCGAAAGTCTCCGCCTGCTGCGCGCCTTTCTCAAGCTCGAGCCTCGGCAACGCTTCGAGGTCATCAAGCTGGTCGAAGACCTCGTCACCGACGAAACCCTCCCCGAACATCCCTTGTCTTGAGCGGGGCCTCGCGCCCGCATTACACTTTGTCCATCTTTCCAGCCGGCGACGGGTGCCAGGTGGTAGCCCTTAGCGGAGCTTGGCCGCTGGAAGGCGATGCGACAAATGTGATAATCAGTAAGAAAAAGGGGAGGAGAGCGACCATGATCGAACCGAAGCTCGAAGTTCCGGCCGAATTGCGCGACCTGGCCGAGAAGACGATCGACCAGGCGGAGAAGGCGTTCGGCATGTTTTTCGATGCCGCCACCAAATCCATGTCGTCGGTCCCGGGACCGGGGGCGGATGTCTCCAAACAGGCGCTCGCCTTCACCGAGCAGAACATCAAGGCGGCGTTCGAGCACGCGCGCAAGCTCGTTCACGCAACCGATGTTCAAGAAGCGATGCGGATCCAGTCGGAATTCCTCCGCAGCCAGTTCACCAACGCGGGGGATCACATGCGCCAGATGACGGGCAACTTCATGCAGCCCGGCAAGGGCAAGTCCTGACTACAAGTCCTGACTACAAGTCCTGACTACAAGCCCTGACCACAAGTCCCGATTATACAAGGCGCCGCTGCCTGCTCACAAATTGATCTTGCCTTGCGGCGAGATGCGCACTTCAATTTTGGTGCAGGTCCATGATGGGCCACCGGATGAACATCATTCGCCGTCCGTCATCCTTTCTGCTGATCCCTGTCGGTTCATCCGGCAGGGATTTGCATTTGGCAGGCTAGTCCAACTAGTTTGCGGATCTGGCGCACCGCGCCCCGCTCAGCCGCAGCAAGATCCCGGAAATTGCGAGAGGTCGATGCGGGCGATGATCGACCGTAGCAGCCTGCTGGCCGAACGATAGAGCTGGCGTGCGAACCTGCGCGTTCTCGACGCAGGCAGGCCAAAGCTTTCGCTGTAATGCGACACCGGTTTCTCCGACGCTGTACGGCTCTTCTATCGCCGTCGGTTGGGAGCTGCCTTGATCTGCCGCAATGCGTTCCCGGCTAGTAGTCGGCGGGATTCATGATCATCGGGCTCGTCGTATCCGCCGGCGCGAGCGCGCTGCTGGCGCTGTCGCTGAGGAAGCGATCGAGTGTCGCCTGGATCTTCTCCTTGACCGAGTCGGGTCCGCGGTCGCTCATCTCGGTGTGCTGTGCACCGGTATGAACGATATCGATGCCGCGCGCTTTGGCCTCTTCCGGTGTCGGCAGCACGCCGGGGTCGGTCACGAAATGCGGATCCTTCGAGCGGAATGACAGGATCTTCATGTGATCGTTGAGCACGAAAGGCACCCTGAGATTGTCGAGCGTAATCACCTTCGACACCAGCTCGGGATGCTGACGGGCGACATACATGGAGACGTCGCCGCCGTTGGAATGACCGACCAGCGTGATGTGGTCGTAATCGGCGTTCTCCTGCCGCCCCCTCAGCTCGTTCAGCACGAACAGGATATTGGCCTCGCAACGCATATAGACCTCGCGGCGGCCGACATATTGCTGGCCGACATGGGTCATCAAAGGCGGATCGCTCGGCAGGTCCTGCTGGATGCTCGCGACGAGATAGCCGCGCGCAGCGAGCACGTTGGCAAGGAACGAATACTCGGTGGCCCTGACGGTGTTGCCGTTGCTGATGATGGCGAGCGGAAGCTTCCAGAGGCCGAGATTGGCCTTGGTCTCGTAGTCGCGTCGCACCGCGATCTCGACGGAGATCGGCCGCTGGCGCGATGCGTCGAACAGGGTCAGCACCTCGTGACGGATCGCGAATTTGCTCACGATCACGTACTGGCCCACGCCAAGGGCGACGAGAAAAGCCAGAATTGCAAACACCCTCTTCATGGTTCCGTCTCAATCACATTTGACTGAACATGGCCATCGGGAACGCCTGGATCGAGCGATCGTGAGCATGTTACGGGATTAAATTTAGGCAAGTCTGTGAGGTGGGTCCCAAAAGGGCGCAGGCTAGAGGCAGTTTGCCTTGCCGCGTTCCGAGCAGAGCCGGAAGGCGCTCGAGAGCGTGAACAGGAAGCGCGGGCTGCGGCGCTCATTGTCCGGTGCCCGGTAGCTCAGCGGCACGGCGACGCCGAAATCGGCCTGGAGATCGTCCCACAGGAAGAACCGCGCGCCGACGCCCGCCGAGGTCAGCGCCAGGCCGTCGCTCAGGCGATAGCCGTCGTTCCAGACCGCGCCGGCGTCACCGAAGGCGTAGAGCTGGTAGCCGCCCCAGTAGCGGTAGTTGAGCTTCTGGTCGAAGCGCAGCTCGAGCGAACCGGCAAGACCGTTATCGCCGCTGATCTCGGCTGCGCCATAGCCGCGGCCGAAGGCCGCGCCGCCGAGATAGAATTGCTGCGAGGTGAAGAGCGGCCGCGATGCGGTCTGGCTCGCCGCGGAGAGCTTGAGCGACCAGGTGTCGTTGAGCGTCTGGTAGCGCGTGAACCAGAGGTTCAGCACCGAGAAGTCCGAGGAGGCGCCATCGCGCGACAACAGATCGTCGCCGAATTGTGAGGCGCCAAAGATGTTGAGGCCCTGGCGGAACGTCAGCGTCGCGAAATTGGTGCCGCCGAAGCGATCCTGGAGGCGGTAATCGGCGGTGAGGCTCGCAGTCCTGATGTGGTCGTTGTACCAGGGACCGTAGAGGTCGTGCTCCGACACATTGCTGAAGGTCGTCGCCGCAGTCAGGGTCAGCGAGGAAGATTGCGACTGCAGCGGGACGATGCTGGCGCGCAGCTCGAAGGCCTCGGTCGTGGTAATGTCGCTGTCGAGGCGCCGGGCGTCACCCGGCCGGACCGCGCTGTACAGCACCGATCCACCGAGCCGCACGCCGTCGACTCCGACCGGCGCATCATAGGACAGGCGGCCGAAGCCGAGCTCCCGCGGGTCGTTCGCGATCGTCGACAGGTTAACCGCGAGCGCGTCGCCGGGCGTGAGGTATGAGTTGAACGCGCCCGTCGCGTAGGTCTGCCACGGACCGACCGACGACGAGCCGAGATTGTCCAGCCCGAACGAGGTGAAGACGTGCCACGTTTTTACATAGACGGTGAGGCGGAAACGACCGGTCATACCGCCGATCTCCTCTAGCGCGGTATCGGCGATCCGAACACCCGGCCTGCCGTTGATGAGGTAGAGCTGGCGTTCAAGCGTCGCCAGGCGCGACGGCTGCTCGGCCAGGACCGGTCCAAGCATCGGACGCACGCCGAACTGCTCGGCGCCGTCGCCTTTCAGATCGACTTGCACGATCGCGCCTTCGATCGCACGGATCTGGACGCGGCCGTCGGTGATGTCCTGCGGCGGCACGATGGCCCGGCTGAGATGGAAACCGTCGGCGCGGTAGAGATCGCTGATCGCACCGGCAATCGCGGCAAGGTCCGCTTGCGAGACCGTCTTGCCGAGATAGGTCTGGTAGACCGCGGTGATGCGCTCGCGTGGAATGGCGTGAGCGCCGCTGATATTGACGTCGCGCAGGACGAACTGCGGCCTGGTATCGCCGCCGGTGTTTGGCTGGCCGACACTCGGCAGCTTGACCGGGGGCCGGTTCAACGACTCCTGCTCGGATTGGTTTTCGAAATATTTTTCGGGCTGACGTGGATCGAATCCGGGCTGGTTCGCCTGTTGCGCGAATGCTTGCGGAATTCCCGTAAAAATTGGTGTCAGCACGAGCAAAGCGGTAAGCAGATGCCGCTTCTCATTGCGTGCAGCGAACCACTCTCCGTAGTTTGACGGAGTTATCCCGAGGATGCGGTAAAGGTTCGTTAGCCACATGATTTTTCATAGTTTTTTATGGTCAATGAAGAGTTAATGCGGCCGTTAGATTTGCCGGTTCCGGCTAATCGGATGTTGAGTGATTTCGGATACGCCTCAGGTTCCGGCGAAACAGCGGACTGAGGATCGTCATGCTCGGTAGAATGGGATTGCGGCGCGCCTTGATGGCCGCGCTGGTACTGGGAATGGCCTCTGACGCATTCGCCGCTGATGACGGCGTCTGGTCGGTGAGCAAGGCTTCTGGTGAGGTCTGGGTTGCGACCGACGGCGCGCAGCAGGCGTCGTTGAACCAGGAAGAAACGCTCAAGCCCGGCGATACCATTCGCACCGGGCGCAACGGCCGCGTGCTGCTCGTCCGCGGCGAGGAAACGATCCTGATCTCGCCAAACTCGGTGGTCGGCCTGCCGACCGAGAAGAAGGACGGACTCTCGACCACCATCATCCAGCAGGCGGGTTCGATCCTGCTCGAGGTCGAGAAGCGCAACGTCAAGCATTTCGAGGTCGAGACGCCTTATCTCGCCGCCGTGGTCAAGGGAACGCAGTTCAGCGTCACGGTCGGTGCAGGCAGCACCAAGGTTGGCGTGCTCCGCGGCCAGGTCGAAGTCTCCGATTTCAAGACCGGCCAGATTGCCCAGGTCATGCCGGGACAGGTGGCCACCGCCTTCGAGCACGGCAAGCCCGGTCTCAGCCTGAGCGGCTCCGGAACGTTCAATGCGATCGAACAGGGCAAGCCACGCGCGTCGGCGGTCGATCGGATTCCCGTACCGAAATCGGGGCTGTCGGCGCAGCGCAATGCGGCCAACGGACACGCGATCCATGCGCTCGGTCCGATGGACAAGGGCGTCAAGACGGCCGGCGTGCCGACGCAATCGCATCAAGCGTCAAAAGGTCAGACGCCCAAGGCCGGCGTCGTGCGCATCTCCGGCACGCTCGGCGAGGTCAGGCTGAACTTCCACAAGGTCACGCATGGACTCGCTCACGACGCCGTTGCGGTGGGGCGCGTGCGTAACGCGAACGCCAGCTCCGATACGGTCTGGAGCGATACCAAGACGAGCGTGGCGACCACAGCTGCAAACAGCTCCACGGTCACGGCGGTCACCTTGAGCAGCAGTGCCGCCGCCGCCAGCGCCGCATCGACGTCGTCGAGCGCAACGACGGCCGCTGCGACGACCAGCAGCGCGTCGAGCGGAAGCCCCGGAAGCGAAAGCAGCGAGAGTGGCGCGACCGGCAACGGCAACAGCGGCAACGGCAACAGCGGCAATGGTAACAGCGGTAATGGTAACAGCGGAAACGGCAACAACGGCAACCATTACGGCCAGTACAAGCATCACTAGGATCGTCTCGTCGCCATAAAGGGGAGCACTGCGGCATCCGCCGTGGGTGCGGGGGAGCAAGGGTGAAACGCTATCGGCCGCATATTCTTGTTGTGATCGCACTTGCGGTCGTGCTGTCGACGGGATGGCATGGCGCACTGCGCAATGCGCTCACCGATCTGCGGTTCGCCTGGCAATCGCGTGCGGCTAGCGGAGACGTCGTCGTGGTGGCGATTGATGCGCCCTCGATCGACCGGATCGGCGTGTGGCCGTGGCCGCGCCGGTTGCACGCGGAGTTGCTGCACAGGCTGGAAGCCGCCGGCGCGCAGGAGGTGGCCTTCGATGTCGATTTCAGCACGCCGTCCGATCCTGACTCGGATGAGGCCTTCCTCAAGGCGCTTCGCGAGGTCGGCGGTTCGACGATCCTGCCGTCCTTCAAGCAGCCGGGGCCGACCGGTGGTGCGGCTCACGTCAATCGTCCCTTAAAGCCGTTCGGCAACCAGTCGTGGCCGGCCCTCGTCAATGTCGCGATCGAATCCGATGGTCTCGTTCGTCGCTACCCGTTCGGTGAGAAGCTCGGCGACACCGTGATGCCATCGATGGCCGTCGTGTTGGCCGGACAGGACGTTAATCGGCGGCCGCCGTTCCTGATCGATTTCGGTATCCGCGCCGCCTCCGTGCCGCGTGTCTCCTATGCCGATGTGCTCCGCGGCGATGCCGAGACCCTGGACAAGCTGAGAGACAAGAAGATCATCGTCGGGGCCACCGCGCTTGAGCTCGGCGACCGCTTCAGTGTTCCAAACGGCGGCATCGTGTCGGGGCCGGTGCTTCAGGCGCTCGCGGCGGAATCGATCCTTCAGCATAGAACGCTGCGCTGGACGTCCGATTTCGGCATGATGCTCGGCCTCGGCCTGATCTGCCTGTTGATGATGTATTCGTGGCGCCGCATCGCGCCGGGTCTGCGCGTGGCGATCCTAGTTGCGGCAGGAGCCGGTGTCGAGTTGATCGCAGCCCTCGTGCAGGCAAGATGGCCGCTCGTCATCGACACGTCGCTCTTCCACATTGCCATCATCGCCTACCTGACCGCGATAGCGCTCGACGAGATCGATTTCCGCAGCCTTTTGGGACGCATCGCCGAGAGCCGCTTTCACCGCATCGCGATGTCGCTCGGCGACGGCCTGGTCTGCACCGACGAGGATCACCGCATCACGGTGTGGAATCCCGGCGCCAGCGCGATCTTCGGCTACATGCCGACCGAGATGATCGGGCGGTCGTTCGAGACCCTGTGCGCGGTGCCGGCCGACAATAGCGCGAGGCCCTTCGCCATGAGGGATGCCGCGCGCCAGGCGCTCTTGGTTCCGGGGGGCGCCGTCGTCGTCGAGTTCGAGGGACGGCGCAAGAACGGCGAGACATTTCCGGTCGAGGCGAGCTTCTCGGGCTGGCAGGGCGCGGACGGCTTCCAATATGGCGCGATCCTGCGTGACATCTCGGTCCGCAAGCGCGAAGCGGAGCGTGTCCGATATCTCGCCGAATATGATGCGCTGACGGGTCTCGCCAATCGCAACACGCTGCATGCGGGGCTCGTCGGCTTGATCGCTAAAGCGGAGCGGCGGTCTTCCGAGGTCGCGCTGCTGGTGCTTGGCCTCGATGGCTTCCAGCAAATCAACGACATGCTCGGCCATGCGGCCGGCGATCTCGTGTTGCGCGCTGTCGCCGCGCGCCTGAAGACAGAGGTGGGCGAGACCGCGATCGTGGCCCGGCTCAGCGGTGACGAATTTGCCATCGCGTTCGATTGTGCTGAAACCGGCGAGCCGGTCGCCGCTTTCGCGGAGCGGATCGCACGGGCCTTCGAAGCGCCACTCGCAACGGGCGCGCGGCAACACCGCGTCAGGATCAGCATCGGTGTCTCGGTCTATCCGGAAGCCGGACAAAACGCCGACGATCTCATGGGCAACGGACATCTTGCATTGACCAAGGCAAAGATGACGCGGCGCGGCAGCCATGTGATCTTCGAGAGCACCATCAGGCAGGAGCTGGAGAACCGGCTGACGCTGGAGAGCGAGCTTGCACTCGCCGCGGACCGCGGCGAATTCGAATTGTTCTACCAGCCCCAGGTTCGCCTGGTCGACGGCAGCCTGATCGGGGCCGAGGCACTGATCCGCTGGCGACATCCCGCGCGCGGCTACGTCTCGCCCGGAGAGTTCATGCCGGTCGTCAACACGTCGGCGTTGTCCGAGCGGATCGCGAGCTGGGTGATGGAGACCGCCAGCCGGCAGGCCCGGGCGTGGGAATTGTCGGGCAACAGTGTACGTGTTGCGATCAACCTGTCGCCCTCGCAGCTGCACTCAGGCGATCTCGCCCATTCGGTCGCGGTGCTGCTCGCGACGACGGGGCTGACGCCATCGCTGCTCGAGCTCGAAGTAACCGAAGATATCCTGCTGCACGACGAAGGCCGCGTGCTCGACCTGTTCAAGCGGATCCAGGAGCTCGGCGTCCGCGTCCTGTTCGACGATTTCGGCACGGGTTATGCGAGCTTGAGTTATCTGAAGAAGTTTCCGCTCGATGGACTGAAGATCGACCGATCCTTCGTGCTCGACCTGCTCTCGGATTCCGACGATGCCGCGATCGTCGGTTCGACCATTGGTCTCAGCAAGCAGCTCGGTCTTACCGTTGTGGCCGAAGGTATCGAGAACCGCGCCACCGCCGACTTCCTGGTCAGCATGGGATGCGAGGAGGGGCAGGGCTATTTCTTCGGACGCCCGATGCCTGCCGAGGCATTCGAAAAGCAATTCCTGATGGTCGGACGCGAATCCGTCAACGCTGCCTGACGTCTACCGCCGACGCGCGACAGCGACGCCGAACAGAAATGCAACGAACAGGCTTGCAAGCGGTGCTTCGCGTGTAATCGCGGCAACAGTCGACAGCGGCCGGCCAGGTTTTCGGGCTTCTTCGATTGCATGGGTGAGGCGATCGACGGCCGCACGCAGACCTCCCGCGACTTCGCCGATGGTCCGAGACACGTCGGTCGCTGCGTCGATGGCGCGTTCGGCCATGCCGGGTTGGGGATCGGGCTGTGGTATGTCCGTGCTCAAGCTCGACCTCCAAACCAGGCAAAGATATTGAGGCCGGCACCTTTGGCTATCCGCGCGAGCGCTCGTTTTGAACAGCGGGTCAAAAGACCTTTGGCTATCCGCGACAGGCGCCGTCTGTAGACGGCGGGTGCCGGCCTTGCAGTGAAAATGCGGTGTAAGAGAATTTGTTCCGAGATGGACGCTCGCGCCCCGGATTTTCGGTCCATAATCCCCGTGAAACGACGGGTGCGAATCTCTGTTAGGCTGGCGCAGTCTTGCTGATCTCGGGAGATTGCCGTGACCGATCGGACCATGACGGATCGAGCCCGGCGCATCGCCTTGCTCGGCGCGCCCATCGACATGGGGGCGTCGCAGCGCGGCACCTTGATGGGCCCCGCGGCTTTGCGCACCGCCGGCCTTGCGACGCTGCTTGAGAGCCTGGATTTCGAGGTCGTCGACTACGGCGATCTCTCCGTGGCCGAGGTCAGAGACCTCGCCGACCGGCCGCCGGAGAAGGCCAATCATTACCGCGAAATCCAGCGCTGGACGCGTGTGCTCAGCCGTCGCGGCTACGAGATCGCGCAGACCGGCGCGATCCCGATCTTCCTCGGCGGCGATCACACGTTGTCGATGGGCTCGGTCAATGCCATGGCGCGGCACTGGCAAGAGCGCGGACGCGAGCTGTTCGTGCTCTGGCTGGACGCGCATGCCGACTACAACACGCCGGAGACGACGATCACCGCTAACATGCATGGCATGTCGGCGGCGTTTCTGTGCGGTGAGCCGGGGCTCGATGGTCTGCTGGGCGATGATCCGCGCGCTTCGATCGATCCTGACAGGCTCGATCTGTTCGGTGCGCGTTCGATCGACAAGCTCGAAAAGGAGTTGATGCGCGCACGCCGGATCAGGATTGTCGATATGCGGCAGATCGACGAGTTCGGTGTCGCCGTGTTGATCCGGCGCGTGATCGAGCGGGTCAAGGCGAGCAACGCCGTGCTGCATGTCAGCTTCGACGTCGATTTCCTCGACCCCTGCGTGGCGCCGGGCGTCGGTACCACGGTGCCGGGCGGGGCGACCTATCGCGAGGCGCATCTGATTATGGAGCTGCTGCACGATTCCGGCGTGGTGGGATCGGTCGACATCGTCGAGCTCAATCCGTTCCTCGACGAGCGCGGCCGCACGGCCCGCACCGCGGTCGAACTGATCGGAAGCCTGTTTGGCCAGCAGATCGCCGATCGGCCGACACCCAGCAACGCGATTGCGCCGGGTGAATGACGCGCGAGCCGTTTGTGCATCGCAAAGAATGGAACTGCTGTCGCGGGCAGCGGATTTAGATCAGTCGTGATCGAAATCGCCTGCTTTTGAAATACGCGCGAATTGCAAATGCGCTTCGTGAGAGGTTTCATGCTGGCCGAGCTTCAGCCGAGGAACCGCCATGAGCAGTACGATCGATGCCGACGAGAAATCAGCAAGGACTACGCGCCGTCGCTTCCTCCAGGGTGGTAGCGCAGCCGCAGGCGGCATTGTTCTAGGGACCGGCGCATCGCGTGCCGCGGAGACCGAAAATCTTCCACCAAACGTGCCGGAATGGATGAAGGCGCCGGGCGATCCGATGGGTAGCCAGCCCTATGGCACACCGTCGCCGTACGAGAAAAACGTCGTCAAGAATATCTCGAAGAATCTCAAGCAATACATTTCGGCGTCGGGCCGGACGCCACTGCAGGAGCTCGATGGCATCATCACGCCGAACGGGTTGTTCTACGAACGGCACCATGGCGGTGTTCCGACCATCGACCCGGCTCAGCATCGGTTGATGCTTCATGGGATGGTCGAGCGTCCTCTGATCTTCTCGATGGACGATTTGCGGCGCTTTCCCTCGGAGTCGCGTATCCACTTTCTCGAATGCTCGGGCAATCCTGGCTATACCAAGCCCTATGGCAAGACCGCGTCGGACCTCGTTGGCCTCTTGAGCTGCGCGGAATGGACCGGCGTGAGCCTGAAGCTGGTGCTTCAGGAGGCTGGGCTGAAGCCGGAGGCCAAATGGGTGATCGCCGAAGGTGCCGACGCGGCAGCGCTGACCCGGAGCATCCCGATCGAGAAATGTCTTGAAGATGCCATGCTCGTGTATAGCCAGAATGGCGAGCGGTTGCGTCCGCAGCAAGGCTATCCGCTGCGATTGCTGTTGCCGGGCTTCGAAGGCAACATGAATGTGAAGTGGCTAAGGCGGCTCCATGTGACCGCCGAGCCCGCTTATTCGCGCGAGGAGACCTCGAAATACACCGACCTTCTGCCGGACGGAACGGCGCGAGAATTCTCCTTCTACATGGAAGCGAAGTCGATCATCACGCGCCCCTCGGGTGGACAGCGCCTGAGCGCGCCTGGCTTCCATGAGATCACGGGCATTGCCTGGAGCGGGCATGGCAAGATCGCCCGTGTCGAGGTGTCCGTCGATGACGGCAAGAGCTGGCAGGAGGCGAGGCTGCAGGAGCCGGTGCTGACGCGAGCGCTCACGCGTTTTCGCCTGCCGTGGCAGTGGGACGGCCGGCCCGCCGTCATCCAGAGCCGCGCTATCGACGATACCGGCTATGTGCAGCCGACATTCGCGGAACTGCTCGCAGTGCGCGGTGAGAACTTTTTCTACCACAATAACGCGATTTGGCCCTGGCGAATCGCGGCCGATGGTGAGGTGACCAATGCGCTGGCGTGAGATTTTTGGCATCGCCCCAGCTCTGCTACTGTGCGCTTGGTCGGGCCATGCGTGGGCGCAGAGCCCTTATGGCATTGGGCGACCCGCAACGCCGGCCGAGATCGCTGGCTGGAATATCGATATCGGGCGCGATGGCACCAATCTGCCGGAGGGACATGGCTCGGTCAGTCGGGGGCGAGAGGTGTTCGCGCAGCAATGCGCCGCCTGCCACGGCGACAAGGGCCAAGGCGATCTCGGCGATCGTCTCGTTGGCGGGCAGGGGACAATCGGTACCGCAAAGCCGATCCGCACAGTCGGAAGCTATTGGCCCTATGCAACGACGCTGTTCGACTACATCCGCCGCGCCATGCCGCAAAATGCGCCGCAGTCGCTCAGTAATGACGAGGTGTATGCGGTCTCGGCCTACATTCTGAGCTTGAACGGATTGGTCGCAGCTGATGCGACGCTCGACGCAAATTCCCTCGCGGCCGTCAACATGCCGAATCGTGACAAGTTTGTCGGCGATGCGCGGCCCGATGTGAAGCATTGAGCTGTGTGCTCGTTGGGTTCCAACGCATTGGCTCGGAACTTGCTTAATCCCCGGCGGAACTCGTTGGGGCGGAATTGAGTTAGCCCACGAGAGAAAAACAGCGGATTCTTCGATGTCAGATCGTTTCGCGAACTCTATCTCCATTACGCTTCGTCATCCCGGCGTGATTGCGCTGATCGTGGCCGGCGTCACGATTGCAGCAATGCTGGTGGTCGACCACGGACCGTGGAATCGCGCCAAGACGCAGCCGGCCCATGTCGCGATGTACGCAACCACGGGCGAAGCGGCGCACGCGGCAGGCGCCAAGGTGCTTCCGACCGAACCAAGATCGCCGGTCGAGCCGGAACGGCCGGGGCCAAAGACATCCCCGACCGTCAATCCCGTGACGCCCTAATTTGCTTCAGTTCTTGTTTCGCTTCAGCTCTTGCGGCCGTAATTGAGCAGCCCGCCGCTCGTCTTCGGCGGATGCGCGCGAAGCGCGTCCTCGTTCGGCTCGGTGCCCCAGCCTGGCCGGTCCGGAATGATCAGATGACCGTTCTGGAATTCAGGCTCGTGCGTGAACAGCTCGCGGTCCCAGGCGAGGCGATCGATGTCGATCTCCATGATGCGCAGATTCGGCACGGCGGCGCAGAAATGCGCGTTCATCATCGAGCAGAGGTGGCCGTAGAAATTATGCGGCGCGACGTTGACCTCGAAGGCCTCCGCGGCTGACGCGATCTTCATCGACTGCCATACGCCGTTCCAGGGCGTGTCGATGATCGCGACGTCCATCGCCTGCTCGCGGAAATAGGGCAGGAACTCGCGCAGGCCCAACAATGTCTCGCAGGACGAGATCGGGTGCGGGCTCTGCCTGCGGATGTAGCCGAGCGCCTCCGGATTGAAGCTGTCGATCTCGATCCAGAACATGTCGAGGTCGGCGATGCTGCGCAGGATCTTCAGATAGCCCTCTGTCTTGGCGTTGAAGTTGCAGTCGAGCAGGATGTCGATGTCGGGGCCTGCGCCGTCGCGGATCGCTTCGAGATGCATGCGCAGGTCGCGCAGGATCTTGCGGTCGACGTTGATCTCGGGGGCGAAAGGCGAGCCGAATCCGGGTCGCCAGCCGGTCGGCTTGCCGTCGTCATAGGAGAAGATGTTGGTCTTGAGCGCGGTGAATTTCTTCTCGCGCACCTCGCGTCCCATCGCCTTGACGCCGTCGAGGTTTTCGATCGGCGGCTTGTACCAGGACGGGTGATTGATCCGCCACGTCGCGCAGTGTGACCAGTAGACCCGGACGCGGTCGCGGATCTTGCCGCCGAGGAGCTCATAGCAGGGCACGCCGAGGCATTTCGCCTTGGCATCGAGCAGCGCATTCTCGATCGCGCCGAGCGCCTGCGCCACCACGCCGCCGGCTGCGGGACGGGTGGCCGCGAACAGCTCGGCATGGATGCGCTCGTGCTGGAAGACATTCTGGCCGATAACGCGTGTGGACAGGCGCTGAATCGCAGCGCCGACGCCCGGCGAGCCAAAACCCTCGTCGAACTCGCTCCAGCCGACGATGCCGTCATCGGTCGTGACCTTGACGAAGTGGTAGTTTCTCCAGCCGGCGTCGCAGGCGAAGATGTCGAGACTTGTCGCTTTTGATGACTTTGTCATGTCGCTCCCCGTCGCCCGGCCCGCCTTTGTGACCCGGTCGCAAGCCCGAGCACAGCCACAATTGTTAGGCTAACGATCGATCGGCGTGAAGCCTGCGGAGCGGAAGCCGGCCTGCATTCCGGCCGCGTTTCGAGGCAAAGGCCGGTAGAATCTGCTGGGGATGGCCATGATGTTTCCCGGGATCGTCCTGAAATTGCGCCACGGCCTGACGTTTTTGGCCACAATCGGAACCGACCCTGCGGGCCATGAAATTCATGGCCATGATCTCGATACTGGCGCTGCTCACGATGAGCGGGGCGGCCATTTCCGATCAGCTTCTGACGGCCGATCAGCACGTTGCGCGTGGGGTGGAGTAGGCGCGGCGGGCGGAGGGCGATGTTTGTCTTTTGGGGGGACAGCGATGCTTTCGGTAGACCAGTTCTTGCGGTTCATCAGCGTGCCGGCCGTGTTCGCGGCCTTCATCATCGCGTCGCAGATCTCGGCGGCGCTGTCGCCGGTCTAGCCGAGCACGGACGAGCCGAGCAGAGCGAGCACGGCGAGCGCCATCAGCGCGGTGCCGAGCCAGCCCAAAGCGACGAGCCATGACCGCGCCTTGAAGCGGCCCATGATCGTGGCATTCGAGACGATCAGCATCATCATCGCCATGATCGGCACCGCGACGATGCCGTTGATCACGGCGCTCCACACCAGCATGTGGATCGAGTCGATCCCGGTGAAACCGAGGCCGAAGCCGATGATGGTTGCGGCCGCGATGATGGTGTAGAAGCCGGCCGCCTTCTCGGGGCGAGCCTCCAGCGTCGCGCGCCAGCCGAAAATCTCCGCAACGCCATAAGCCGCCGAGCCCGCCAGCACCGGGATCGCCAGCAGGCCCGTGCCGATGATGCCGAGCGCGAACAGTGCAAAGGTGAAGTCGCCGGCGAGCGGCCGCAGCGCCTCGGCGGCCTGCGTCGCCGAATTGATGTTGGTGACGCCGTTGGCGTTGAGCACCGAGGCCGTGGTCAGAATGATGAAGTAGGCGATGCCGTTCGACAGCAGCATGCCGAGGATGGTGTCGGCCTTGATGCGGGCGATCTCGGGATCGCCGCCGCTGGGCAGATCGCGCAGCGGCTTGTCGCGCTTGCCCTGGTTCATCTCCTCGACCTCTTGCGAGGCCTGCCAGAAGAACAAATAAGGGCTGATGGTGGTGCCGAGCACGGCGACCACCATCATGAGATAATCGGCGTTGACGGTCGCCTTCGGCCACACGGTCGCAAGCAGCGCGGTGCTCCAGGGGATTTTCACCGTAAAGGCGGTCGCGACATAGGCAAACAGCGTCAGCGTCAGGAATTTCAGCACCGGCGAATAGCGCCGATAGGGCAGGAAGACCTGGAGGATCGTCGAGCCGGCCGCGAAGATCAGCGCATGCTCGTGGTTGAGCCCGCCGATCACCAGCGACAGCGATTCCGCCATCGCGGCGATGTCGGCGGCGATGTTGAAGGTGTTCGCGGCAACGAGCAGCGCGACCAGCCCGAGCACCAGCCAGCGCGGCGCGAGCGCCATGACGTTGGCAGCGAGTCCCTTGCCGGTGACCCGGCCGATCTGCGCGCTCACGAGCTGGATCGCGATCATGAACGGCGTGGTCAAAAACACCGTCCAGAGCAGGCCGTAGCCGAATTGCGCGCCGGCCTGCGAATAAGTGGCGATGCCCGACGGATCGTCGTCGGCCGCGCCCGTGATCAGGCCGGGGCCCAGCCGTCGCAGCAGCATCGGCCCCGACTTCGTCGGCGCGACGACACTGTCGTGTCTGGAGGGGCGGCGTTTTGACCGGTTCGACAAGGCGTTCTTTCCGGAATTACGAATTCAGGGCACAAGCCCCATCATAGCCGGAAAGTTCCATTGCCGCATGACAAGCCGACGCCTGCGGCGCGCGGTTTGACTCGTCGGGCAAAACACCTGTAGATTGCTACCATCGAAAAATCGTCGAGCCCGCGCCGCCACCGGTCGCGGGCTTTGTCGTTCAGGTCGCCAACCTTCGGGCCGCAAACCTCGCGCGACATGATTGGCCGCGCCCGCGACAGCTCTGCCGGCACATCAGTCCGCGTATCGTCCAGATATTTCCAGCGGCGACGGAACGTCCGCCCACCACGCAGGTTGATTCTGCGGCGACGGAATCTTCGCAAGCCGCGGGACAGTCCCCATCGCGACGAAGGCGGCGTCACGCCCGCCTTGTCGCGGTCCGCCGCTCCCTCCTCGTCTTGAAAGAAAGCTCATGAACAGGCCCCGGCCGACCTATTTCCGCAATGCGATCGATCTGCGCGACAAGGTGCAGGTCAAGGTCTTGCGCAAGCGTCTCAATCTGTCGAACGATCAGTTCGCCGAAGTCTTTCGGAAGTCCGGCAATTCGATCTCGGGTATCGCCAAGGAGGCGGCCGTTTCGAAACCGGGCAAGGTCGTGGCATAGGCCGCGCGCGGCTTGCCACATTATTTCCGCCGGCCGCGCCGCGGGCCGGAACGAGCCATTAGTCCGACGATTTTCTCGTCAGGAGGAAACCCCGATGAAAACAGCAACCCTGACTTTGGCAATTTTGCTCGCGCTCCCGGCCGGCTATGCGTCGGCCCACAGCACCAGGCACAGCCACCATCACGGCTGGTTCAGTTCGTTTGGCATGATGCACGGCCCGGGCCGCACCGCGGCGCGGACTGATCCCAATGGCACGGCAGGCGGCCCGACCAGTGTCAGCGGCACCGGCTCGTCGAAATTCGGCGGCCAGATTCCCGGCGCGCCCGCGGCGGCACGGCAATAGAGTCAAAACAGCCGACTGTAGCGCTTCGGGCGTGCCGGCGCCCGTCACGGATGTCGGCCGCTTCTCGCGTCCTATTTGACGCTGACGAACATGCCCCAGGCGGCTGCGAGCGCGGCGCCGGTGAAGACGATGATAGGGCTGTCGCAGAACGCGCTGCCATAGCTGCACACGTCCGCGCCGAACTGGCCGAGCTCGTGATGGCTCGCCGAGTAGAACATTCCTGAAAGTCCGAGCAATGCGGCGGCGACGTAATACATCGCGCATCTCCTCAGAATGCGTGCGTGCCAGCGTGGCGCGAACAGATTTCAGTCAGCCGAATCCACATCCCTGCATTTAATTAAAGTTTGACCCGTCGGGCAAAACACCGGCACAATGGCATCGTCGGGATGTGCACGCGCGCTGGATCGTGAGATGAAGCGAAGGCGGTTCTTGAATCTCCTCGTGGGTGCCGCGGCCGCGGGACCTATCAAGGTCGGTGCACAACAATCCGCCAGGCAACCGGTGATCGGCTTCCTCGTGGCGGGGACGGAGGCCTCGCACGGGGCGTGGGTGGCCGCGTTCGCGCGGCGCCTGTCGGAGCTCGGATGGACCGATGGGCGCAATGTCACGATCGCGTACAAATGGGCGGCCGGCGACGTCCAGCGCATGGCGGAATTTGCCGCCGAGTTCGTGCGGCAGAAGGTCAACGTCATCGTGACTTCGGCATATGGTGTTGTCGCAGCCCGGCAGGCAACGTTGACGATCCCGATTGTATTTGCTTCTTACGGCGATGCCGTCGCCAATGGCTTCGCTGCGAGCCTGTCCCGGCCTGGTGGAAATGTGACGGGGCTGTCGATCCAGCCGGGCGAGCTCAGCAGCAAGCGTCTTGAATTGTTGAGGGAAGTGATCCCGGGTGTCCGCCGTCTCGCCGCGCTGGTCAACGTCAATTACGCAGGGCTCAAGCAGGAGGTCGCCGGAATCCGGGCCGCCTCCACGCGGATGAACATTGACGTCGATCTGATCGAGATCGAAAAGGCTGACGACATTGGGCCCGCGCTGTCCAAGCTCGCGGGCCAAACGGACGCCCTCTATGTCTACAGCGAGCCTCTCACCAATGCCAACAGGGCTCAGATCATCGCCGCGGCCACCGCTGCAAAAATCCCCACCATCTTCGGGTTCAGGGAGTTCGTCGACGCAGGAGGCTTGATTTCATATGGCCCGAACTTCGTCGAGCTTTTCTCACGTGCTGCGGAGTTCACGGACAAGATCCTGCGTGGCGCAACGCCGGCGGATATGCCGATCGAGCTGCCGGTCAAGTTCGACCTCATCATCAACCTCAAGGCAGCCAGGGCGATCGGTCTTGCCATTTCGGAAAACGTTCTGACGCGGGCCGACGAGGTGATCGAATGAGCCGAAATGATCGAGCCCTGCCGCTCCGCTCGCGGCTCACGCATGGCCGTCAGACGTCGCCTCTGCGGGGAGGACGCGCCAATGGGAGAACACCGAGAGCTTCGACCGACCCTTCGGCGCGTTGAACGTTGGCCTTGTCCCCGTTGGCTTCGCGTGCTGCTTCCCGGGCGGTCAAGGAGACCGCTTGCGCAGTGTTTTGAGAACCGTTGCCTGAACCGTTGCGGACGGAGGTCCTGGACATGTGGTCGAACAGATCCTGCCAACCCTGTTCTCGCGCGGCTTCTTTCGCTCTCTGTCTGCGCGCCTCGCGCGTACGAATATGCTTCCGCTCTTCCTGGAAGACGCGAAGCGACCAAAGGAATTCGGAGACGATATCGCCGATGCCCATCTGACCTTCCGCCTGGCGCGCCGCCGGCCCAAAGCTGCCTTGTGTGAGGCCGCCTTGCGTGAGGCGGCCCTGGACGCGACCATGGGGCGCGGTGAATATCGAGTCAATCAGTTCGGTGTTGGCCGTGCCTCGGCCGGCGCACTCTTCGCTGGTGTCGCGGCTTGCCCGGTGACGGCACTTGCGCTTTTGCTGGCGGAGGGTTGGGCCCGGCTCACGATCTTCAGCTTCGAGACCACCTCGGCATTGTCCTCGCGCATCATCGTTGCAAAGGCGTCCGCGATCGCATCGATCTTGGCCCGCGAATAGCCGCTGCTGTTGGGATCGAGATCGAAGTCGACTTCGACGACCAGCGTTTTGTTGCGGGTCGCTCCTTTGATATCCAGCTCGAAATGGGTTTTCGACACGCCTTCGAGACGCTCGACATAGTCCCTGACCATCGCTTTGTCTTGGCTCATGAAATCCTCCCGGGATTGAGGGTGTGGGATCGTCTTGTGCGGACCATTTGAACCCACGGCGGCCAGCTTCGTTCCAAGCGCGCTTGAACCTGCATCCTGCCCGGCCACACCAAATCCAGGCAGAACGCATGTGACGGCTTCTGTGACCTTGCCCGACGGGCCGCACAGCCTGATCATCGCCTCGGAACGTGACGCACGGATGCTCGCATGAACATTCTCGTTGACATCGGCTTCCGCGCCGCTTCGGCCTCGCTGTGTGTCTCGTTTGGCCGCCGGGTCTGGTCCGGCCTCGCCGCGAGACAGATCCAGTCCTGGCAAAGGCCCAGCATCTTTGATCTGTTTCAGGAACGGAAGCCGCCGGTCTATCAGAGGGATGCCGAGCCGGTCGGCTTCTGGATGCAGATCTGCCTCCAGGGCGGCGCCGCGGCCATGGGCCTCGTGAGTGCGATTGTCGGATGGCATCCGAACGGCTGAGCCATTGAACCGGTATCCGCTCCGGCCACACCAAATCGGGCAGAGCTATTGCCAAGAGCCTGCCGATCGATGGGCGGTACGGCTGGTCGTCGATGCAGGACGTCGTGGACGGATATTCGCATGAACCCCGCGCTTGATCTCGCCTATCGCCTCGTCGTGCTCGGGCTCAGCGTCTATTGGGCTCGCAAGGCGTGGCTTGGCTATGTCGAGCGCAAGATCCTGTTCATCAGCGACGACTGGCTGGACTGGTCGCGCTGGTCGCGGCAGGAGTTTGACCGCGACACCATGCCGATCCGCTACTGGATGCAGATGGGAGGCACCGCGTTCGGCGCGGTGCTCTGCCTCGTCGGCGCGATCATCGGCTGGCAGCCGAACGGCTGAGCGGCCGCCGATGGACCGCGAGCGGACAGCTGCGACCTCACGCCGCCTGCAGGATCAACTCGCTCACGCGATCCGATGCATCGAGCATGACGAAGTGCCCAACGTCCGGCAGTTCGAATGTGGTCCAGGATTTATCGCCCTTGCAATCTGCGAGCGCCTTGTCAAAGGACGGCAGCGGATATCTGGGGAGGCGGATGTATGTCTTCTTCGCCACCTTTTGCAGCGCCCCGGTCAGCTTGACCGGCTGGAGATAGGCGCCGACGGGATGCGGAGTAGCTTTGGATTCGACGAAGGCCCGATCTCGCTCGGCAACGACGGCGTCGCTCGAAATCTTCACCAATCCGCGAACGCCGGGTTCGCCCTTGTCGACGGCCACCTGTATGGCCTTGCGAACCGCCTCGGCCGCGGTGTCCGCCGGCCTTTGTCCGTCGGCTGGAATGAAGGCATCAAGCCATACGATCGACGAGACGCGATCGCCGATGCTTTCGAGTGCGCCCGAACCGACATAGCCCGCCAAGGACCACGCCACGAGGCAGACGTTCTCGAGACTCTCCCATTTGATCAGGTTGACGACGTCGGCGATGTGGGTGTCCAGATTGATGTCCTTGCTCAGCACCTGACTGTCGGCGGGTTGCGGCCCGAAGGATATCCGCGCAACGACGCACGGCCAAGGTCCGCGCCTGTCTTGGCAAGGCTCGCCATGGTGCCACTCGCACCGGAAGATTTCGTCACCCGATCGGGTGAAATTCAGCGCGCGGTGGATCGCACGCCGCGCGGATCGATCGAGCGGTGCGAGGCGACGTAGTCGATCTCGCCGCGCGTGATGCCGAGGTCCTGCAAATCGCGGTCATTCAGGCCGGACAAATCGGCACGCAGCTGATCGCGTTCGCGCCAGTCCTGAAAGGCGCGCAAATATTTTCTGAGAGGGCGGAACAGGCGCCACGCCGATGCGGTCGGCTGGGTCGAACCCGTTCTGCTGATGATCGTGCTCATGGCAGCGCTCCAATTCGGCAATGACTTCAAAATGATCTGCCCGCGACGTCGCAGCCGGGGCCAGCCTGTCATGTTCTAAAATGGCGTTTGGGTCTCGTCGCAATCCGGGCTCTCGGTCGACCGGATTGAAAATGGCGCGCTGCCTTCAGGCAGCCGCGCAACGGACCCGCTATCGGATCGAGGATACTGCGCCGGCGCTGTTCGGTGTGTGAACTGGCTTACATCCGCGCAAACGTTTCCGCTCGCGAGTTCTTGTACGGCGATGATGTAGACAACCTGACGGTGTTTTTCTAAGCTCTGCATCATGGCTGATCCGGCAACGGCATTTGATGCTTTCAAGGCGTGCCTCGATCAAATTCCGGCATCGGGAAGCCGTGCCTACACGATCGCCAAGGATTTTCAGCCCTTGATCGCGGCGGCGGTTGCGCTCCTCGTTGGCGTGGCAGCCTGGATCAAGTTGAGAGAAGACCGCAGAGTGGCCGAACTGGCCGACAGGGAAAAGAAGAAGGCGCTTTATTGGCTTGCGCACACCGAAGCAGGCATCGGCGGCTACAACGCAGAAACGCTGAAAAAGGAAATCGACAAGTGGATCGAAGACCATCCTGCCGAGGATGCGGTCGTCGATGCCGGTATTCAGAGGAATTGGCAGCTGCAAGTCGGTCGGCTTGCGTCGGAAGAATATGAGATGGCGTACCAGCAGCTCTCCGTCTTCCCGCTCGCGGCATTCGATTCGATCCGCATGCTCAATGCCTACAACCAAAACTTGCGCATACTGGCTTCCGACACGACCATTCCGGGTTTTTCGGCGAAATATCTGTCGTACCTGCTCAACGATGTGATCAAGTATTCGTCGGACCTCGAGAAGGTGCTGGCGCCTTTGGTGGCAAATTTCACCTGGAAAGAACGGAAGCTTTGAAGTTGGTTCGGCTTCCAGTGACCCAGTTGGCTCTACCGAGTGCATTGGAGAATGATATGGGTGAGGCCGATAAACCCGACGTCAGCCTTCCGAGAAATGAAGCAGAGCGCAAAAGCTTCATCCGAGACCATCTGCTAACAAGAACTGCGGATCAAATTGCGGATGCCCGTTATACCGGTGAGTGGGGGCGCTACAATAGAGACCCTGCCAAGAGCAGTTGGAAGGTCAGACAAGCCAACCGGTACCTGACCGAACGCGATCGACGGCGAGCTCTTCTCTGGGTAACTGTGGGCATCTGGGTCGGCGTTGTCGCAGTTGTTGTCGCCATCTTGGCGATGCCGGTCAAGGATAGTCTGTTATGCCGGTTGTCCGGCAAGTACATTCCGTTTTGTCATGGTGGCTAGACGCCCCGCAGCAAGCGGCCGAGATTGTCTCGTGGCCGTTGGCGAGGCGCGAAATGGTCATTTTCGCCCCGACGAAACAGTTCTGAAACACTCCTGAAACCAGATCGTCCTGAACGCCTTTCCCGCTGGCCCCGACCAACGGAGCGCAAAGGAGACAGGCATGATCCAGGTCGGTTCGAAGGAAGAAGTCGCGTTGCTGCTGGCGCTGTTCGGCACTCACACCCAGCCCGTCAGGAAGCCGAAGCCGAAACCGCAGCAGAGCTGAGCGAACACCCATGCCGGGTCTGGCCGATTGCCTGAGTTTTTTGCGATTGCTGATCGCCAGGGGAGATCCGAAAGGAATCCCGCTGGCCGAAAACGCCATCGACGACTATCTCGCGATGGCGCCGATCAGCGCGCGCCGCTCAGGCCTGCGCACGCTCCAGCAGGACGCATGGGAGCTGCATGGCACCGCGGTCGGCGTGCAGCGCTCGTTCGCGGAAACGGTGGACGCTTATATCGAGCGGAAGCTCAGCGAAGAGGAGGGCGGCGCCGCAGGCGAGCGTGCCGCTATTTCAGCGCATCGTTGATCAGCTTCGCGAGCCTTGCCGCCGCAAGGGCGGCCTGGCTGCGTGCGATGTTGCGGACGTTGGTTTCATACTCGCGCGTCAGCAGCACCGCGTTGTCGCCCGTGCTCACCGGCGCGGCAAAGCCATATTGCTGCGCGAGCTGGGCGCTCTCGTCGATCCAGCTTTGCGGATCGACGATCTGGGCGCTGGTATCGTTCACCGTGAGGTGCGAGATGCCGCCCTTGTCGTCGGCGTCGAACACGGCGCCGAACGGCGAGTCATAGCCGCCGAACATCGCATCCCAATAGGCGTGCAGCGCGATCGTCTCGCCGGTGGCCGGGATCACCATCTCGAGGTTGCCGCCGGAATCGCCGTTCGGGATCTGCCGCGTGTAGCGGGTCGAGGCATGCAGCGGCTGGTGGGCATCGCCGACCAGATGCAGCATCCAGACCAGATCGTAGGAGCGGACGTCGTCCGAGGCGCCGGACGAGGCCGGCAATGCCGCGATCATCAGCTTGAGCTGGGTGACGATATCGACGGGGTCGGGCGTCGGCAGCGGCGTGCCGTCGGGCGAGAAATTGGTGTCCTTGAAATGCCAATAGGCGTGCTGGTTGTGGTCGGCATAGCCGATGTTCTGGCCCGCGGTGGCGCTATCGACGCTGTCGCGGGTGTAGTGATAGTCGGCGTTCTTGATGTCGTCGGCCCAGGTCGCCGCGTGCACGAAGGCCCAGAGCTTTGCGGTGCGGTCGTCGGGCGCGCCTGCGCTCCATTTCGTATAGTCCGGGTTGAGCCGCAGCAGCGCATCGACCTTGTCCTTCACGGGCGCGTCGAGGTGCTTGTAGGCGACATAGGCGATCTGCATGTGGCCGGCATCCCACCAGGCCTGGGCAGGCTGCGCGAGGCCAAGGACGGCGACGATGGGGAGGATTTGCGACAGACGAAGCATGGCCATGGCCTCCGGACGATGCGGATTCAATCTGGACGCGCATAGGCAACATCAACGTCGTGACGTTGCGATGACGGGGGGGTGGGGATGGACGGCGCGGACAGCGCTGCCAAAGAGCAACCCATGCCGGGTTTGGCCGATTGCCTGAGCTCTCCGCGTTTGCTGATTGCCAGGGGGATCCGAAAGGAATCCCGCTGGCCCAAAACGCCATCGACGACTATCTCGCGATGGCGCCCGGTCATGGATTGACGCCGTTGGCAAATCCTCGATCGCTAGTGGGCGCGATGGAGGCTGGCCTACTGCCGGTCGTGGATGTGGAAAACCAAAGCGCGCGTCAGGGCTTGGCGAGAAATAGGAGCCTTCGAGACACGGCCCCGCTTGAGACACGGAAGTGCTGATTTACCGAAACATGCTTGACGCGTCGGGCAAAACACTGGCATAGTGGCATCATCGAAGAAGTTTGGTTCAATCCGCGCGGAGCAATCCGCTGCGGGTTTTTTATTTCCAGCGAATCCAATTGCTCGTGGGAGTTTCGAAATGGTCCCCTTGAAAAGAAGTTCTGCTCTATCTTTCAGCGACGGCATCGGAGATCCGACGCTGGAGGACATTCGGCTGTTGGCGAGAAGCAAGACCGAAGCCGCAATCAACGTCCTTTCCGCGATCATGTACAAGGAGAGCGCGAACGCGTTTGCGCGCGTGGCCGCCGCAAACGCGCTTCTCGACCGGGGCTGGGGCAAGCCGGTGCAGCCACTGGCGACCGACGAAGGCCCGCTCGAACTCATCCACCGGATCGAACGCGTCATCGTGCATCCGAATAACCCTGCGCCGTCCGTGCCCCAGATAGAAGGCAAAGGCGGCCAGGAGGTTTCGCAGTTCGTCTCATCCCGAGAGACGGAATTGCAATGAGTGAGATAACACCGACAGCAGCTGTACTGAGATCGTCAGCGAACGAGACACAGGAATTGGCCGCGCTGGCCTGAATGGATTCGCGAGGCGCTCGCGTATCAGCGATAAAAGCAAGTGCCTACGAAGGTAGACACAGACAACGCTCCTCCACGCATCGATGCTGCAAACGTTCGGATTCTGAGCCGTATGCCGCCCTCAGGTTGATCCCTCGTTGCGATCGTTCGTCTATGGAACTCTCGGCGCACCCTACTTGACCGAGATGGCTTGGGCCTCAGAACCTATCATCCATCGACAATCTCTAGATGCATATCCCATATCATGATCGACACGCGGTCGGCTTGTGGTAACCTAAGCCGCGCATTCTATTTCTTGGGAAGTCCCCAATGAAAGACATTCGAATCCCGCTACCGGGTGATGTCCTTTTCTTCGAGTCGGCGAAAATTCACGGCAAGGCAATTGCCCTGGAGCAACGAAGGCTGGGGCTTGAGCACTACAAGTACATCCACGCCGCCCTCGTGGTCGAAGGCGACCTCGTTCTCGAGTCGACTACAAGGCAGGGAGTAGACAAGGTACGACTTTCGAGCCTTGACGACCCAAGCCAATACCTCAACGCCGCCGTGCTCCGAAACGCCACCGTTTCATCGCTGACGCCTTTTGAAGAAACTGGGGAACTGGCGAAGGCCGCTTACTATTTCTACAAAGAGGCCTATGACTGGCCGGGGATCGTTGATCGCGATCTCGACAGAGACGGCAAGTCGATCTGCTCGGTATTCGTGAAAAAGGCGCTGCTGCGCGCCGAGCAGGTTCCAACAACGGCTTTTGCGAAGTACCGGACACAGATTTTTCCGGCCGAGCTGTTTGGTGCGTTGCTCGACGCGGGCTACCAAATCTTGGATCAAGGGTACGATCGAGAGCTGATGGGGCGCGCATCATTCCGGCTGGACGACATAGAATCCTCTCTGGACATTATAGATATTCTGGAGCAGTCGCGGGAACACAACCGGCTGTTTGAAGAGCTCGACAAAGTCTCTCGGCGATCCCGACGGTCGGTGGATGAGCTTCTTGAAAGGCTCGGTCGGGAGTCGTCACGGCTTTGGCGATACATTTCCTTCTTCAGGGCAGCCAAACTTACATTTATCGACTTCATTCATCTTCGCTTTGAAACAATCTTGCGCGACTTCGAAGGGCTCGATCGTAAAGTAAAGAAGGAGCCGCAAACCTGGAGAGATAGATCGGAAGACAACGCCGCAGCATTGCATCATTCAGACGCAATCGTTCGGTTTTGCAAGGGCACGATGAACGTTGTCGCCGCCTTCATCGAAATGGTGCCGAGCAAGTCGATCGTTGATCGAATTTCTCAATCGCCGCCAGTCACCACGAGCGAAGGGGTTACTGAGCTCCTCATGTGCATCTCGCTCATTATGCTCGAAGTCTTCCTGGTCACCGGCGCGCGTGACCTTGATCAGCTTGACGCCAAGGTCCGGGAGTCGCGAGCCAAGCTTAATGGCTACAAAGAGGCCGTTGACGCTTTGCCAGCCGTTAGGGGTTTCAAGTATCCTTCGTTGGCCGATGTATACGAGACGCCGATCGCGATTCTCGAACAGTTTGCGGACATGTTCCGCAGCCACGAGAGCGCATTTGGAAAACCAGTGATGGACCAGATCGTCGTCGGCTCACGGAAGACCGCTGAAGAGCTGATAGCCGAATTGGCGCAGCTTACCGCACCTGCAGAGCCTGCTAGATAGGCTCGGTGACCTTGACGACGATCCTCGCAGTGGGTGGCGATTTCGGATAATACAAATATGGTTTGACTCGTCGGGCAAAACACCGGTAGAGTGGCATCATCGAAATTGTTTGGTCGACCCGCGCGGAGTTGTTCGCCGCGGGTTTTTTTGCGCGGGAAGCTAACGCTGCTTTGGGCGCGGCTAGACGCATGTCCGCGAGCCTGAAATGGCTTGGCTTTGCCTGGTTGAGCCTCGAACCAAGGGCGCCTGTTGACATCGTTCTTGATTTGTTCCATTGTTTCAACCTCTGACCGATCGCCGCATTTCGCGTTGGGTTTAGACGAGGTAGCCAATGAGTAACTCTTTCCTCGCCCTTGTTTTGTTGGAAAAGCCGGCTAGTCCGGACATGGTGCTGGTCGTCAAGGCCCTTCATGCGAGGCATCCCGAGCTGGGGGCGGAAATAGTAGATGACCGTGGAGCGGCGGACATTCGGCAGCCCCCTGCGAGTTCGCCGCTCATCCGCTGTGGCGACGAAATGGTCGCTGTGATGTCGATGCCGGCACCCATTCCGCAAGACCCCGGCTTGTGGTCGCGCGCGGCGACCACGTGGCCGGAGGCCGGGACGGTGGCGGCGCGTCATCGAGGTCATCTGATCGTCTCGGTGCTAGGGCAAGATCTGCAGCCGCTGCCGGCTGCACGCGTGACGACCGCTGTCATCGGGGCGTTGATCGCCACGATGCCGGAATGCAGCGCGGTGGTGTGGGGTACCAAAGTCGCGCGACCCGCCAAACTTTGGATGGAGATGTCGCGTCAATCCTTCGCGCCGTTTCCCGACTATCCGTTCACGCTTTGGGTCGACATCCAGCCGTTCCGCTCGGAGGCGAAGATCGGCGCCGTGACAATGGGGCTATCGGCCTTTGCGGGGCGCGAGATTGAATTCGAGACGGGCAAACTTGCGCTTCCAATGATGATCGACAGGGTGGAAGGCTTGGCCGTCTATCTCATCGAGCATGGTGCCGTCGTCAAAGATGGCGACACCTTCGGCGGCGACGAGCACGAGCGCTTCACGGCGCATTACAGAATGTCCGCGCGATTTGCGGGCTTGCCCGTGCTGTTCTGCGCCGCGGATCCGGCGTCGTGAACAAGCAGCGATCACGTTCCTCTCTGGAGCGCACGCTGGCAGGGCTATGAGAATGAGCGACGAAAAACCAAAGACGATTGAGAAACGATCAAAGGCGATCAAGCGCAGATTTTATGAAATGAGGCTTGACTTTCGTATCCAATCGGCGCCGGGAGTTGATTGGGAGAATATCGATGAGCTCGCCCCGGACACTGGAGAGCTCGATCCTTTTCTCAGACGAGGGTTTCCGAATTACCCTGAGGCGCCGCGTTTCGTGTTCGACAGGAAGTTGGGGCGAGCGCCGCTGGATTTCGAACAATTTTCTAAGTACTGGCTGATCTCCGACCGAATGAAAGCGGTCTTTGAAGCGGTCGATCCCGCAGGATTTGCTTTTGCCGCATGTGACGTCAGGCTAGCGCGGGGATCCTACAATGGACCGAGCTACTGGTTGTGCGACATCGTTCGTGTCCTTGATGCAGTGGATGAATCGCGATCACGTTTAGAGATCGGCATTGTTGACGATCCGAAGTACCGAAATTTCGGTTTGAAGTATTACAGCACCTTGCTCGTGGGCGGAGCCAAGCTTGTCTTCAAGGAAGACGTGGTAGCCAGGGCGCACATTTTTAGAATGGCGCATCTGGAGGCAACCATCATTTGCGATCAGCTGCTCAAGGATGCCTGCAAGAACGCCGGTGTTGCAGGCGTCAGTTTTAGAGACGCGTCAAAACTCTAGTTCTGTGGCCTTTCTCGCGCCGATAGCGTGATTGCGGCGGCTAACCGATCGCTCATCATTAGGTGGCTGCTCTTAGCTCAAATTGCTATGCGCCGGACTTCCCAGCTTAGGGGGCGGCATTCTGTTGCACTATTTGAGCGTTCGGGAGTGATGGCTTGCGACTCCAAGGGTCGGCACGCGCCGGCGCGCACGACCCAAGTACTCTCTTCTCAACATCTCGTTGTTGCGCCCAATCGATCTGTTTGATCGATCGGCCCGATAATCGGAGAGCGCTCTCGTCCGTCGCGCTCAGGCCGATTGGCCCATCTCACCAAGACATCTTCCCGAGAAGCAGACGTGGATTTGACGTCTCGAGGGAAATTCGAGGGTCCACACAGACCCAGGGCGACGACTTGGCTTCCAGAATTTTCCGAGGTGAAATGTCATGGCAATACTGGGCGAACATCACATCATTCCCAAGCGCTTCGCGGGTCATGATGCGCTCAAAGGCATAGACATCAATGCGCCAGAGAACCTGATTTATCTGCCGGAAAGCAAAGAGCTTGCTGCGAGAATGGGAGTATCTCCTCATTCGGGTGGTCACTTGTCTTCGTATTATGATGTGAAGACGATACTCGATCAGATCGCAAGGATCAGAAATCCATCTCGTCGCCAAACAGAAATCAGAAATCTGCAAGATGCGATGAGGCTCGGGCTCGCAAACGGCGACCTCTATGCCAACGATCCCGGAACAGGTGCTGACCCGGAATCAATTAACCCCAAGCTCATCACGCGCTACAACGACTATCACGCAGTGCACCCTGATCAGGTTCGGAAGCTGGCGCATCTTAGGCAGAGAGGCATCGATACCGGAAATCCAAACTTGGAGAAATTTTCGGCGATACTGGGTGATGACGACAGGGAGAAGCTGCTAAGCGAGGCAATCGCAAAAAATCCTGGCGTCAACATAACAACAGGAAACAAGGACTTGGGCGGTACGCATTGGCAGTCCAAGTTCACAGTTGCCGATGACATTTTTAACGTACCGCCATCGACGCCGGCCAAGCCGAGCGACGCTCCCTCGCTGCCGCCCTTCAGTTCGCCATCTCTTGGTGGTCTGAACGAACCGGAAGGGCTTGATCGAAATGATCCGCGCTTGGCCAATGGACTGCCAGGTTTTCCGGTGCCGAACCCGAATGAGCAGAGGCTTGGCCAATTGCCTCCCAGCACAGCCATGCCGTCCGCACCGCAAGTTCTGCAATTCCATTCCGAGACCGGAAATCTGCTCAGGCTTTCGGATGGATCGCCGTTGATGGGGCCGGATCCGTACAATATGCCCCATGACGCCGCGAGTGGCCCGGCCGTTCTGGCTGGATTGGCGATATTCGGGACCGCAATGTTTGCGCCAGAATTATTGCCACTGTTGCCGGCTTGGGCGCCAATCGCAGGCGCTCTTGGGCTAACGGGCTTGGCGGCCAACTCCGCAGCCCACGCGGAGCCTACCAGCAGTAGGGAGCCCGGAGCATTCCGCGTTGCGCCCCTCGCTGCGCAGCAGTCCGCGAACAACGTGCGAAGTCAAAATCCGACTCCCTCCAGCACGTTTGCCGATCGGTTCGGAAATTGGACCGACGCGACGAACGGTACCTTGCCTGCTCAGCCAGCGAGTGGCGGCGAAGCGCCGGCCGTTCCTGCCGCGCAAGCGGTCCCGCCCGAACAAGTCCGGCAGCTCACCCGCGTGAACGCCTCGAACGCGGGCAGTGTGTTTACGTCGGGGAGTGCGCCGGTCCCATATCTGCCTTCTCCGGAATTTAACGATCGATTTGGCAATTGGAGCACGACGAGCGGGGATGGGCAGTCACCGCCGACGAGCCGGCCGGTCGGTGCATTCGCCGATGAGCCGGGCTATGTCATCCCCCCACCGATCTGGGGAATAGAGCAGTCGGCCAATCCGCGAAAGGATGCGGAAGAATGGTTCTCCCGCTGGATACGGCCGCTGCTTTGACACAGGAATGACGGTGTATTTCCTATCTGAGCGAACTCGGCTCGATCCGGTTTGACTCGTCGGGCAAAACACTGGCAGAATGGCATCATCGAGATGGCTGAAATCGGTCCGCGCGGAGCAATCCGCTGCGGACCTTTATTTTGTCCGAACGCGCTATCGCATGTCGGGCGCTGAACAGGCATCCGGCAGTGCGCGCTGGAATCCGGCAAGGAGCGCGAAAACAAGCGGCTTCCACCTAGAAGAACAACGCAATCTGAGATAGTATCTTCAGTAAAGTAAAATCAGCAAATCTGAGGCCGCACATGATCACGGATCGATTGGCCGCCGTCAAAGGTCTCACTCATCTCTATCACTATCAATCGTTTAATCTGGATCGCTTGCGCGAGGTGATTGTCGGCGGGACCATCTATTTCTCGAAACCAAGCGACTTCAATGATCCCTGGGATTGTCGACCATGGTACGATTTGGAGTCATTGAAAGACCCCGCCGTATTCGAGCAGCACTTGCAGCTCTACATGAAGCTTGAGCGCCGGTCACCGGAATGCTCGGAAGCTCGACTTGCGAGAACTGTGGAGCGCTACAGGGCCAAACCTGACATGCTTGCAGACGTGATACGTGACCTCTCGGCTGAGACCGCGAAGTCGTTCGATGAGCGATACCGCATCTATTGCCTTGGAACAAAGCCAGACTGCGAACTGATGTGGGCGCACTATACGACCAAGCATCAGGGTGTGTGCTTGGAGTTCTCGGTGCAGGACAATCTGCTGTTCGGTCAGGCGGCTGAGGTACGTTACGTGCGAGACTACCCACGCTTTACAATTACCGACGGACCCGACGAGCGTTTCGAAGCGTTCCTCACCAAGTCCGCATCGTGGAGCTATGAAAACGAGTTTCGCCTGATTGGGGATGAAAACGAATACCCTTCATTGACCGCGGCCATAGCCACGAAGGCTGGCAAATTTGCGATCCCGCCGATGACTCTAACAGCAGTCATTTTGGGTTGCTCGGCATCCGATTCAACAAGAAAAAGCATCGCTGACCTGGTCTCGTCTTCGCGGCAGTGGCCGAAACTGAAGATAGCCACGCGGATGAAAGACAGGTACCAACTGGAAATCCGCGACTGCGGGCATTTTCCTTTCAATACAGAGTTTGACTCGTCGGACAAAACACCGGCATAATGGCATCATCGAAATTGTTTGGTTGAGCCCGCGCGGAACGCGATCCACGGCGGGCTTTTTTCATGTCGATTTCGGATAATGCAAATAGGGTTTGACTCGTCGGGCAAAACACCGGTAGAGTGGCATCATCGAGAAACGTTCGTGACACCCGCGCGGGACAAAAATCCGCCGCGGGTTTTTTCATGCCTATTCGAGATCGGACGGCGGCCACGCCTTGCGGCCACGCACTCACAACACTGGAGCGCCGATCGGCGCGCCGCCGTCCGAACCTTTTTATTGGCCGCGCACGCGCGAACGTGCCGGCCCGCGGCGCGATGTCCCTCGCGTCGCGCCGCAGCGGCCCCCGGATACGGGGATAGGGTTCGCGCCGAAACGATCGCGCCTCGTCGCGCGATCTGCCGCACCTTTTCATGTCGTGGAGATGCGATGACCGCCTATCTGATATCGCTCGCGCTCGCGGGCCTGGTTGCAATCGTGCTGTGGGAGAGTGTGTCGTGAGCGAGGAGATATGCGCGCGTGACAACGATCCGGTTCGCCTGCCTGTGGCTCGAAAATCGTCACGCGCGCGGACGCCGACCGAAATTCGCACGCTCGCGCGCAGCCATACCCGGACGGCCATCAAGGTTCTCGTCGGGGTGATGCGCAGCGACGACGCAACGCCGGCCGCCCGCGTCTCGGCGGCCAACGCCATCCTCGACCGCGGCTGGGGCAAGGCTGCGCAAACGATGGAGAACGGCGAAGACGGCGTGCTGCAATTGATCCACCGGATCGAACGCATCATCGTGCATCCCATACAGTCTGACGGTGAGGACGCTGGCGCCTCCGATTGAGAGGAGGTGCCGAAATGTCCATCCTGAAAATTCCAACCGCCAAAATCTTCGAGCCGTTGCTGAAACCCGCACGCTACAAGGGGGTTTACGGCGGACGCGGCTCCGGTAAATCGCATTTCTTCGGCGAGCTTTTGGTCGAGACCTGCCAGGCCGAACGCGGCACGCTCGCGGTCTGCATTCGCGAGACGCAGCGGACGCTGGCGCAATCGTCCAAGCGGTTGATCGAGGACAAGATCGCGGGCCTCGGGCTCGGCCACGGATTCAAGCTGTTCAGCGACAAGATTGAAACTCCGGGCGACGGCCTGATCATCTTCCGGGGCCTTCAGGATTATACGGCGGACGCTCTTAAATCCCTGGAAGGATTTCGCATCGCCTGGATCGACGAGGCGCAAAGCCTGAGCGCGCGCAGCATCGCACTGTTGCGGCCGACGATCCGCGCAAAGCACTCCGAGCTGTGGGCGAGCTGGAATCCGCGTCGCAAAAGCGATGCCATTGATGACTTCTTACGAGGGCGCCGGCCGGATGGCGCTGTCGTCGTCAAGGCGAACTGGCGCGACAATCCCTGGTTTCCGGACGTGCTCGCGGAGGAGCGGTTGCTCGACCAAAAACTCTATCCGGAGCGCTACGATCACATCTGGGAAGGTGAATATGCGCGCGCCTTCGAGGGCGCCTATTTTGCCGCGCTGCTGTCGGAGGCACGGACGCAGGGACGGATCGGGAAGGTCGCGGCAGATCCGCTGCTGCCGCTGCGCGCCTTCATCGACATTGGCGGCGCGGGAGCCGCGGCGGACGCATTCACGATCTGGATTGCGCAGTGGGTCGGAAGCGAAATTCGCGTGCTGGATTATTACGAGAGCGTCGGCCAAGTGCTGGCGTTTCACGTCAACTGGCTGCGCGCGCGCGGCTACGACAAGGCCATTCTGTATTTGCCGCATGACGGCGTCGCCGCCAACAACATCACCGGCAAGCGCTACGAGGATCATCTGCGCGAGGCCGGCTTCGCGGTCGAGCCGCCGGTGAAGAACCAGGGGCCGGGTGCCGCGATGCTGCGGATCGAGGCGCTGCGGCGGCTCGCCCCGCAGCTCTGGTTCAACGAAGCGACGACCGAGCCCGGCCGTGAGGCACTCGGCTTCTATCACGAACGCAAGGACGAGACGCGCAACATCGGCCTCGGGCCGGAGCACGACTGGTCGAGCCATGCTGCCGATGCGCTGGGATTGATGGCGATCTGCTACGAGCAGCCGGGCAGGGTGGCCGCGTTCAACCGGCCGATCCGCTATGCCGAGCAGGGCTGGGTGTGAGCGGGGCGGGTTGCCGCTATAAAACCTGGGGTTGATGTTGTTCTTTATGTTCTATCGTCGGATCAAGGCCAGCCTTGCCGATCAGAAGGTTCTTCATGTCCAAAAAAATGTCGATCTCCGAAGTGAAGACAATGCTCGCCTCCGAGAAGGCCAATGCGCTCGCCGCGATGTCGGCGGCGCGGCTTGCCGAGGAGCGCGCCGATGCAATGGACTATTATCTCGGCGACATGCGCAAGGACATGCCGGTGCAGGACGGCCGCTCGCGCGCGGTGTCGACCGACGTCGCTGACGCCATCGAAGGCCTGATGCCGTCACTGATGGACATCTTTGCCGGATCCGACGAGGTCGTGCACTTCGAGCCGGTCGGCCCGGAAGATGTCGCCGCCGCGCAGCAGGAGACGGATTACGTCAATCACGTCTTCATGCAGCAGAACGGCGGATTCATGATCCTCTATTCCTTCATCAAGGATGCGCTGCTGTCGAAGGCCGGCATCGTCAAGGTCTGGTGGGAGGAGCGGGAGGAGGAGAGTCGCGAGACCTACTACGATCTCACCGACGATCAATTCGCGCTGCTTGCCCAGGACGTGGCGGAATCGAACGGCGCCATGAAGATTGTCGCGCATACGGTGCGCGACGGGGCGGATCTCCAGGATAGGTCGCAGACGGCGCCTTTTGAGGGGTTCAAGGCCGCGGCGAACCGGGAGCCCATCGACGCAACCGCCATTGTTCGTTGATACGAACAACTTCAGCGGGCCAATCGACGAGATCGGAATCGGGCTTGGGCCGCCAGGACACTTTGACCGTTAGACGGTCGTCACTTTCCCAGCGGACGTATTCCCAAAGTTCATAGCCTTCGGACCTGCAATGAATGCGCGCGAGTACGGATCACTCTCCCAGCGAGTCGATTTCGCCTGTTGGTCGAGACCGATTGCGGGAGGCGGACAAGCCCCGTCTCGCGGCTCGGAAAGAAAACAACTGAAGCCTGCCGGGCATGGAACGTCCGACGAAGTTGCCGCGAATGCGTTGCTTGCTCCCATTGAGGCGCACAGCACGCCAAAGAGAAACACCCGCATCGCCATTCCCGGAATTGGCGTGAGAGCGGCTCGCGCGCGCTGGGCGATCGTTACCGGATCAACAATCGACGGAATCAAGAGATGCCCGAATACAGATATCCCGGCTACGGTCCGGCCAGCGAAAATTGGTTGACGCCCCGCGCGAAGACCAAAGGTGGTTATCACGGCGGAACTGACAATCCGGCCAAGCCGGGAACATATTCCAGCGACATCACACACAAGGCGGATCCGGACGCGTTTGATATCGATCGTCCGGTCTTTCCGTACCAGAACGGAGAGCCGAAGCCGGCGCTTCCGCCTGGCTCTACGCTTTCGCCGGGAGCCGCGCCTCTGTCATCGTCCGGCATGGCTATTCCCGGCGCGGAAGGCCCGACATCGTTGGGTGGATCGAACGGTCCGGCACCGTTGCGGGCTCCTACATCTTCGCGCTCGCAATCTCCGGCGCTCTTTCCACTCGAGGCGCTGCTGGCTCGCGATCCCAATCGCGCATGGGATCAATGGGCCTCGCTGCGGAGAGACGTGTCATCGCGCGCGCCGGGTGTTTCCGCCGGCCCGTCGGCCCCGGTGGATTCGGCCAATCCAGATCAAGCGCCCGCCGGCGGACTGCTTAGCCTGATCCGGGACCATATGCGCAACAACGGCTATTAGGCCGCCGCGCTCTTTCTGCCGTCCGCCCCACGCGGCAAAACCGAAGAGTTCAATCAGACATGCCCGTTCCTTTGCTAGCCCCGGCGCCGCCCGCGCCGGTGGGTCCTCTCGTCACGCATGACGTCACCATCGTCACCACGCGCAAGCGCGCGCAGGTGCGGGTGATGGGTGTGCCGCCCGAAGAATTCGGCATCGAGCGCGGCGCGCGCAGCATCCGTGACTGCAATTATTGCTTCCATGAGGTCGTCACCAAGACCGAGGCGCAGCTGATCGCGGAAGGTTTTGATGCCGGCCAGATCAGGGCGCTGCGGCCGCATACCGGCACGACCGAGATCGAGACGCTGGCACGCGACACGGTGGAAGAGCATCTGTCGGCGACCGCCGGCGGCGGCAGCGCCAATTCGGCGGCGCGGCTGGTGCGCATCACCGAGCATTATGTCCGGATGGACTTCGAGGGCTCGGGCCGTCCCTGCCTCTACCAGGTCATCACCGGCGGCGATCAGGCCGAGATCCTACGCAAGGACGGCAAGGACTGCATCACGCCGTTCGACGAGATTCCCTTTGCCGCCACCACGCCGGTGCCGGTGACGCACCGTTTCTTCGGCCGTTCGATCGCCGATCTCGTGATGCCATTGCAGCGGGAGAAGACCGCGCTGAAGCGCGGCGCGCTCGACAATCTCTATCTGCACAACAATCCTCGCGTCGAGGTCGCCGAGCAGAATGCCGGGCCGAACACGCTGGACGATCTGCTGGTGTCGCGGCCGGGCGGCGTGGTCCGCACCAAGACCGCGGGAGGGCTGAACTGGCAGGTCGTGCCCGATATCACCACGTCGATCTATCCGATGCTGCAATATCTTGACGCCGAGATCGAGATCCGCACCGGCCTCGGCAAGCAGACGCAAGGCATCGACGCCAACGCGTTGCAGAACCAGTCGGCCACCGCGGTCGCGCAGGTGTTCTCGGCCTCGCAGATGCGGATCAAGCTGATCGCGCGCATCATGGCCGAGGGCGTGCGCGACATCTTCGCGCTGCTGCATGGCACGATCCGCAAGCATGGACAGCGCGAGGAGACGGTGCGGCTGCGCGACGCCTGGGTCGACGTCAATCCGCGCGACTGGAAGACCCGCGACGACATGACCATCAATGTCGGCCTCGGCTCCGGCGGCAAGGCGCAGCAATTCGCCCAGACCATGGCGATCGCCAATGTGCAGAAGGAGCTGCTTGCCGGCGGCAAGATCAACCTGGTCGGCGACCGCCAGCTCTACAACACGGCGGCCGAGTTGACGCGAATCATGGGGCACCGAAACCCCGATCAGTTCTTCAATGATCCGACCGCCGTCAATCCGCAGACCGGACAGCTGCTCAATCCGCCGCCGGCGCCACCGCAGCCGCCGCCGGATCCGAAGCTATTGGCCATACAGGCGCGGGCGCAGGTCGATGCCGCGCTCGCGGCGCATCAGGCGCAGCTCCAGCAACAAAAGGCGCAGAACGACGCGATCCATCTCCAGGTCAAGACGCAAGGGGAGATCGAGCTCGCCAAGATCAAAGCCGCTCTCGACGCCAAGATGACGGTGCTGGAGACGCATCTGAAGGCGGCGATCGATGTAGGGAAAGTGCAGCGTTCATATCCGCCGGGCGCACGCAAGGCGAAAGACGGCCACCACTATCTGCCGGACACCAACCGGCCCGGCAAATATCTGCTGGTCGCTCACCATGGCTGATTATTCCCTGGTGCCGGTCGAGCATCAGCCGGACTTCGAGAATGCCTCT
Organism: Bradyrhizobium commune; assembly: GCF_015624505.1. NCBI lineage: Bacteria > Pseudomonadati > Pseudomonadota > Alphaproteobacteria > Hyphomicrobiales > Nitrobacteraceae > Bradyrhizobium > Bradyrhizobium commune. The sequence continues at coordinate 2,353,240 of NZ_CP061379.1, forward strand.
CTCGTTCCAGTCGACCACGATCCGTTCAGCGCCGATGGCGTAACGCAGCACGTGCCGGCCCAAACAGCACAGAGTCAGCCAGCGCAGTCTCCGCTGCAGCAGCCAGCGACGGGAGTTCAGCGACTCTATGTCGGTCCGGCAGCGAAGATCACACAGACATCGGAGGAGGGCGAATCTTGGGATCCGGAAAGTGAAGCTAACGATACGTCTACGTCAAATCGACCGACCCAACCGACACCTCCGCAGGACAAGCCTCCTCCTGATCTGTCGCACTTTACACCGCTCGGCGAGCTGAAGCCGGCGACCTTCACGCCCACGCAGCAGATTGAGCATCACGCGATCGACGCGCTGTTAGCTCTCGGCGTGCCGCTGCACAATGCCCAAGAGCTGGCGACGCGTATTGGAAACTTGTTGAGCTTGACGCCGCTTGGCGTTGCCGGGTCGGCGCTCAACCTCATCGATGCGAAGCGCCGCGACGATTTCCCCGCGGGCGTTGAGGCTGCGATCGGACTGATACCGGGTGCGAAGGGCGTCGGCCGCGTCGCCGCCGGAGAAGTACGCGCGCTAACAAGCAAGGTTCGGCTCTCTCCGGCATCCTGGGCGGCTAAAAAAGGATACGCCGGTGTTGGAACGACCGTGAACGGCGGGCCCACCTTTGCTGCAACCAAGCATCTGTATCCTGCTGTGCAGGGGCAGCGAAGTGTTGTGAAAATAAAACTTACTGGGAGCCGAAGAGGTGACTCTAACCTCGCGAACAGGCAGGGTGGGTTCACTAAAACTCCGCCTGGATATAGGTGGCACCACGTCGACGACTTCGATCCGCAGAGTGGAGAGGCCTCCCTTGAGCTTATAGATAAAGACGCGCATGATGCTACTTTCCCGCATGCCGGTTCGGTTGCGCAGTACGCGAAGCACCACGGAGTACAGTACAAGCGTTGACAAGGAAACAGGCCATGGTTGTTTTTGAAGATACTGCTCCACCGCTTTCCGAGCTTGACATAAAGCGTGTGGAGAACCGCTTGGGTATTCGCTTGCCGCAGGATCTCAAGGAACACTACCTCCTGCACAATGGTGGAAGACCTTGCCCTCAATTTTTTCCGAAGGATGGAGACGCATATGATGTCGACTGTTTCTATTCCATGAACACCTACGCGAAGGGCTCAAGCTTCGAGCGGACATACGTCATGATGGTGCATCAGACACCCGAGTTTCCTCGGGGGTATATACCGTTCGCGGACGATTGTTCGGGCGACAAGTTTCTCTATAGTGTGAGGCCTGAGTCCTTCGGGAATATTATGTTCATTTCACATGAAGATTATGAGGACCCTGATCGATACGTCGTGTTTCTCGCCCCGACATTGAAGGAATTTATCAATTCTCTCACTGAACTCCCTGAAGGTTTGTAGTGGCCGTGGAGCCGTGCGGTCTACGGATCTGCAGGCAAGACGTGATTGTGTGGCTGGATGCATCTAGGATGAAGGCACGCGGACCGAACGCTTGCTGAGGCAACCCGGCGCCGCCGCAGCCGCCGCCGGATCCGAAGCTATTGGCCATACAGGCGCGGGCGCAGGTCGATGCCGCGCTCGCAGCGCATCGCTCAAGACGAGCTCGCTCTCGATTGGTCGCACCTTAATCAGCCGTTCGGCGAACTGAAGCCGGCGACATTCACGCCCTCGCAGCAGATCGGGTACTTTCGAGCTCGCCTTCGTCTTGAGGCGGTCAATGGTTGAGCAGATTTTGCATCCGATCTATCTCTGTTTCAAGAATTGCAGCTATTTCGTCGCACGCGTTGGCCACGCGCTCGCAATTGTTACGAAGCATCGGTTTCATTCTGTCTTTTTGCCGCTGTTCGATAGGACCCAGTTGACCAACTCGATCGATGAGTTGGTGGCTCCTAATCACAAAGTACCGGGCTTTTTCGAGGGGAGCCATTGCTTCGATGGGCAGCATGGAGAGCCTTTGCCATGCGTCATCAATGTCGGGCACGTTCTTGGGTATCGCAACGACGAAGTTGTCGTAATGGATATCCTCTGCGGTCGAGAAGTGTCGCATCTCTGCACCGAGCTGCTGCGAGACTGCGCGGAGTCGGTAAAGAAGACCAAGCCGTTCATCGATTCGGTCGTCCGCTCTTATCTTTCGGTCGAACTCTACCCTCGCCATTGTGCTGCGATAGGCGAGTGCTGCGGCCGCAAGGGCGATGCCGGCTGCCAGCGAAGGCTGAAAGTCCTTCAATATGTCGTAAAGCGCGTGCGCGGCGCTCGCCGTCGTTGCGTCAGTCATCAGGCGGCCTCAGATGCCTTTTGGCACAGCGCCAAGGTCCGCGGACCTTATCAGAACATTGTACCAGGTGGAGGATGGATGTTGCCGAGGCGGCGCTCGCCGCATCTGCCGCGCGCCACGATATGAAAACGCGCCGGCCGAATAACGAGGAGGAAACCAATGTCTGACGAGAGCTCCCTGGAGAGGGCGGCCGCGAAGGCGGCTCGTGCCGAAGCATTGCTTGACGACGAGCTCTTGGGCGAGGCGTTCGACACACTCGAGACAGGCTACATCGCGGCCTGGCGCGCGACTACGGTCGACGATGCTGCTGGGCGCGAGAAATTGTTTCTCGCCATCAACATCGTCGGCAAGGTGCGCGATCATCTTGCGGCCGTCGTCGCCAACGGCAAGTTGGCGCGCGCCGAGCTCAAGGAGCTTGCGGAGACGGCGGAGCGGCGGAAGCGGTTCGGGATCATTTAGCCTGCACAGATTCTGCACAACTACAGGGAGAGTTGACATCGTTCCTGTTTTGTTCAATTAATGCCCTGATGTCCATTATGTTTGTCTTGGGAAGTTGGAGAGGTTTCGGTTGAGCAGTGATCAGGAGCAGTCGGCGCCAGCAACGTCTGGCGGAGAGATGTTCCGACGTCCGCCCTGGCTGACCTGTGCGTTCGCTGCCGTGACTTTGGCGAGCCTGGCTGGCCAGGAATTCCTGACGTATCTCCAGCCTGAGGCGGCCGGCTGGCTCCTTTGGCTCGGTGTCGCGTGTATCGCCATCACCGTCGTATGGCTCATCATCTGCGCGTTCATTCGGAAGCCGCGAAGTGCGCCGGTCCTCCTCGCCACTTTGCTGGTTTTTTTTGTTCCCTATCTTTTCGAGCGCGAAAATGCCCCTTGGCTCACGTCACAGGGATTCCGCCTCCAGGCTTCGCCACTCGAGCAGTATCTGAAGGGGTGCCGGTTGGTCGAGTTCAACGAAGCGGGGGGCACCCAGGCCATGGGCTTTTGTGAGAGGCGTGAATTCGGCTATTCGCTCAACACGCAGTTCGACAGTGTCTTCTACGATTCAACGGGAGGAATTCAGAAGCCGGAACGACGAACACCGGAATGGACGCAAGCTTGGCATGATCTCGAGACCGCTGACATTGGCCTGATCCGGACTTGCGGAGGAGCGCTTCGTCTCGTCGATCATTTTTACCGTGTTTGTACTGCTTATGGAATGTGAACAGTAATCCTGGAGACGATGGACCAATTTGATGGCTGAACGGACATTCTATGCCGGCGCAATACGCAACGAGAAGGGCAGAGACATCGTGGCCGGCTTCGCGCCGGCCAAATTTTTGATGCGCGACGGCGCCTATGTCGTGGACCCGATCCCGGGCGGCTCTCAAGGTTTTGCGCTCTATTCTGACGACCGCGGGAACAACAGGACCGAAGGAAGGATTGCAAACCCGAACAACTACCTCATGGTGCCCGCGAACTATGACGAGCAGAAAGCGAAAGCTTTTGCCGCGGTCATCACCCAAAAGTGGAACACGGTCCATCCTGGTGGTGATGACACCGGACTGACCGGACCAAGCGAGGCGCTCATGGCGATGACGCAAGCCTTCAGGCGTGGTGGTCCGCAGGACTTGCAGCGACATCCGCAATGGGGCGTTCCAAACGGCCTCTTCGTACCTGCCTTTACTAGCAGCGCTTCGAACCATCTGGGATATGTCATGGCGCAAACACCCATTCCAATGGTTGCTGCCGAAGTCGGTGGAGGGACTTCAAATCGACTGGGCGCGATTCAAAAATTGATCGGTTCGATCATCAACGAAAACCGGAGGAATACGGGCGGGGTCAAGCCGCCGCCGCCAAATACCGATACGAGCGGGCCCTACGGCCTTTCCCAACAGAACCATGCCAACATGGTTCAAGGTTATGAATACGGGAGCCGTAGCAATGCTCCGCCGTCCGCATTCGAGGATTACGGCCGTGACGCGCGACCACGCGGTGCCGCCGCGGTTATCGGCGCCGGCAATGGTATCGCGCCTTTCACCGGATCGCTTGCCGGCGTGAACTCCGACGAGCTGACGCCGCCGGACTGGCCTCCTGCGACCACGGCTCCTGTACGCTATCTCAGTTCGTACAGAGTGCGACCGTAGACGACGCGTTCGCGTCGACGCCGCCCTCACGCACCGCGTGGGCTCCCGGCGACCTAGTCTCGACATTCCAGACCGGACCTGTTCTCGGCGCGACCGGTGGAGCGAGATCGCAAAGTCGAAAATCAAACGCGAAGGCCTGGGCGTACCAACGGCAGTACGATGTTCTGCACGTCAGGTGACGCTCGGCTTCTCTCAGGGAAACACAGATGACACTACCGGCTTCAACTTTCGTGACCTATTCCGCGGTCGGCAACCGCGAAGACCTCAGCGATATGATCTATCGCATCGACCCGGTCGACACGCCGTTCATGAGCGGCGTCGACAAGGAGAAGGCGGCTGCCGTCAATCACGAATGGCAGACGCAGGCCCTTGCCGCGGCCGATAACACCAACGCCCAGCTCGAGGGCGACGACCCCAACACCAACACGACCACGCCGACCGTCCGGCTCGGCAATCTCTGCCAGATCTCCTACAAGGTCGCGCGTGTCTCGGGCACGCAGCAGGCGGTCGATCACGCCGGCCGCGACAACGAGCTCGCCTACCAGGAGATGCTGAAAGGTCTCGAGCTCAAGCGCGACCTCGAAACCATCCTGTGCGGCACCAACCAGGCCAAGGTGGTCGGCAACACGACGACGCCGCGGAAGAGTGCGTCCGTCCTCTCCTGGATCTTCTCGAACACCTCGAAAGGCACGGCAGGCGGTGCTGCGGACCCGGCGGCTGCCGACGGCACCGGCACGCGAACGGACGGCACCCAGCTCGCCTTCACCGAGGTGCGGCTTAAGACCGTGCTGTCCGCGATCTGGGGCAACGGCGGCAAGCCCGGTACCATCATGACCGGCGCCTTCAACAAGCAGGTGTTTTCGACCTTCACCGGTCGCTCCACCGCGATCGAGGAGTCGAAGTCGAAGAAGATCGTCGCGTCGGTCGATGCCTATGAGTCCGATTTCGGCAAGCTCAAGGTGCTCGCCAATCGCTTCCAGCGCCCGCGCGACGTGCTGGTGCTCGAGCTCGACAAATGGGCAGTGGCCTATCTCAATGGCCGCAACATGATCTCGATCCCGCTGGCCAAGACCGGCGATTCCGATCGCCGCCAGATCCTGGCGGAATACACCCTGGTTTCTCGCAACGAGAAGGCCTCCGGCGGCGTGTTCGACAACACCACGTCCTGAGCGATCAAGATCCTTCATCTCATCTCGGGGCGGCCTTCGGGTCGCCCCTCATTTTTTGGAGACCCAAGATGCCGCTTCCCGGCAATCGCCCTCTCAATACCGCCGATCTTACCGCCTATACGCCATCGTGCGGTGCCAGCCCCGTCGCTGCCTATGTCCGCGCTCCCTTCCGTTGCCGCGTGCTGAAAGTCACCGGCATTCTCGGCGGCGCTCTCACCACCACCGATGGAACGATCACCGTGTCGGCCAATGCGGTGACGCTTGCGACGTTCGCCGTGCCGCAGGCGGGGTCCGCCGCCGGCCAGCTGTTCTCGGTCGTTCCGCCGTCGCCGACCTATCTCAACGAGGACGACGTGATCGTGCTGACGCCCTCGGGCGCCGCAGGCGCGGCCATTCCGATGCATTTCTCGATCTCAGTGAGGACCGCCTGACATGCCGTTCTTCTCCAAGCAAAACTCCTCGCGCATCGGCCCGACCCAGACGATTGCCTATGACGGCAGTGTCGGCGCCACCAACGCGTTCGGCACGGAGACCTACCAGATCCGCCTGGTCGCCAATTCCGGCTGTAGCTACCGCATCGGCGACGGCGTCCAGACCGCGACCATTTCAGATCCCTACCTCCCGGCCAACGTCGTTGAATACGTCACGGTGAGCCCCGGCCAGCGCATCGCCGCGTTGAAGGCGGCCACCAACGGCTTGGTCACGGCGACAGCCGGCACGCTGTGGGTCACGGAGCTGTCGTGATGGAGGGCGTCCTGATCCGACCTCATCTCGACAGCAATGGCCGCGACCTCGCGATCGAGCATGTTCAAGACGTCGCTCCGATCCTGGAATGGAATAGTCGGGCGCGCGGTGACGAGCAGCACGGCGAATGGGGGCGGCACGTCGCCCGCATTCCCAACGTCATCTACGTCCAATGGCTCAACGAGGAACATGCCAAGGGCAACACCTCGCTGCGGCTGTTCACGCCTGAATTCGACGCGATCGTGCAGAGGAAACTCGACGATCCCGAATGGGCCTATTTGCGAACCGATAGGCCCAAATTGCAGGCCGGCTGGTCAGCGGAGCTCTCGTGACCCAGATAACCGACTACATTTCGCTGCAATCTGCGGTGACCGAATATCTCGCGCGCGACCAGGACACCACGCTGATCGCGCGGATCCCGACCTTCGTCCAGCTCGCGGAAGCCAAGTTCAACCGTCAGCTGTTCGTGCGGCAGATGGAGCAGCGGGCGACCGCGCTGGTTGACCTCGGATCGGACGAGCCGGAGTTCATCTCGCTGCCGTCGGACTTCCAGTCCATGCGCAGGGTTCGACTGTCGAGCGTGACTGGCAAGCCGTGCCTGGAGTTCAAGTCCGGCACGCAGATGGACGAATATCGCTTCGCGACGTCCGATATCGCCGCGCAGCCGCGTTACTTCACCGTGTTCGGCAACGAGCTGGAGCTCGCGCCGACCCCGGATGCCGCCTACACCATCGAAATGGTCTACCGGCAGAACGTGCCGGCGCTGGCGTCCGACGGCAGCAATTGGCTGCTGACCATGGCGCCGGATCTCTATCTCTACGGCGCCCTGCTGGAAACCGCGCCGTACATCAAGGAAGACGCGCGCATCCAGACCTGGGGGCTCGGCTTCACCTCGGCACTCACCGACCTCAACAATCTCGGGCTGACGTCGACCTTCAACGCGGGGCCGATGACGGTGCGCGTGTCCGGACAGGTCATCTAGGAGGCGATCATGGCAAGCTTCAACAAGTTCTATTGCTTCGTGCAGGACGTCGCCAACGCGCTGCACGACATGAAGACCGGTACAGCGCAGGTGTACAAGATCTATCTGACCAATACGGCGCCGGTCGTCACCAACACCGTCTACAACACGCCGGCGGATCTTGCGGCCGGCAACGGTTACACCGCGGGCGGCAACAGCGTCGGTACCATCACCGGCGCGCAGACGACCGGCACGTTCAAGTTCGTCGGCGGAAGCGACCCGTCATGGACGGCGTCGGGCGGTTCGATCGGACCGTTTCAATACGCGGTGCTCTACAATTCGACGTCGTCGACCAAGCCGCTGATCGGCTGGTGGGACTATGGCACCGCCATCACGCTCACGAACGGCAACACCTTCACCGTCGATCTCGATCAGACCAACGGCATTTTGACGATCACCTGACATGGCAGCTTTTCTCGACGTTTGCAGGTTCACGCCATCGGCCGGCGGCACCGCGGACTGGACTTACGCCGCCGCTGTCACGGGCTATCAGAGCCCGGCCGCAGCCGGCGTGGTCAACGGCCGGCTCTACAAATATCGCGCGGAAAGTGCGGATCTCAGCCAGTGGGAGGTGGGTGAGGGGGCTTACAACACCTCGACCGGCGTCCTGGCGAGGACGACCGTGCTGTTCAACTCGTCGGGCACCACGGCGAAGATCAGTTTCTCAGCGACACCGCAGGTCGCCGTCGTTGCGCTCAAGGAGGATCTGATCTCGGTCGAGGAGAGCAACAGCTTCACGACCACGCAGCAGGCGCAGGCGCGCAACAATATCGGCGTGACGGCGATCGGCGCGGCCAACGTCGGTCAGATCCCTGGCACGACCGGAACGACGCAACCGTCGGCCGGAAATGTCGGCGAGACGATCACCATCAATTCCACGCTCTCGTTCGGCGGTTCCGGTGTCACTGGAAATGTCGGGAGCGCGAGTCTCGCGCCCGGCGTCTACGACGTGACGATCATGGGAACGTTCGGCGGACCCGGCGGCACGACGTCGTCCGACTGGCTTCTTGCTTTCGGCACCACCAGCGCGTCAGTGAGCTCGAGTCAGGCCATCCAGCTTCACGAGCGCATCAGCAATTCGTCGCCGCTCGCCGACATGTCGATCGTGATGACGTCAGCCTCGGTCCGCATCACGGTCGCGAGCACCACGACCTATTATCTCTGTGCTCAAGCCGCTTACGCCGGGGCCGGCGGCTATGGTGTTCAGGGCCAGGCCTATATCCGGCGCGCGAGTTAGAGAAAGAGAACATGGCATATCATCCCAAGGACTTTGTTCTCGCCCTGGCGGCCCTGCGCCCCGGCCTCGCGAGGAATATCGACTTCGAGGTGTCGGATCACGGCGATGGGCCGTTCATCTCCCGCTGGGAACGAACCGACGTGGCGCAACCGACGGCTGCCGAAGTTGCAGCGGTCGATACGGACGCACTCCTGCAACAGCAGGTGAGGTTCGTCGCGCGCGAGATGCTGGCCCAACTGACGCCGGACGACTATGTCAGGATCCAGCTGGCGATCACGTCGAACGCTGCGCTGGGTCTGTTGTGGGCTGCCTTGCTCGGACAGGGTGAAGCGCCGATCTCGGTCGGTTCCGATCGCTTCAGGCAGGGGTGGGCCGGCATGACGTCCGCTCTGGGGAGCGACCGTTCTCATGCCATCGCCGCCGCGATCGGCATTCTGGTCTGATCGATGTCACTCCTCGGGTTCGATGCTGTCGGGCGCCAGGCGCTCGGGCAGCTGCCGATGCTTGGCCTGACCAATACGGTTCTGCTCACGGTCACGAGCGCCTATGCGGTCGCCGGCCAGGGCGCGGCCTTTCAGGCGGCAGCAGCCGGTGGCGCAGGCGCCTTTGCCATCTCGGGAAATGCCGCAATCTTCGGCGCCGCGCTGTCTGCCGCAGCAGGCAGTTACGTCATGTCCGGAAACGTCGCCCTGTTCAGGCGATCGCTTGCGGCAAATCCCGCTGCTTACACGGTGGGCGGAGTGCCGACGACGACCGCTCTGCGGATGTCTTCGCTGACCGGCACGTATCTGTTCACAGGTCGCGCGACGTCGATGGCCACATCGGCCGCGTTGCGCGGGGGCAGCTATCTCGTCAACGGCAATCCCTCGAGCTCGAGCAGGGATTTCGAAGCGTGGTTTCCGCGGCCGTTCGATTCCGACGCCTGGAGCGGCGCCGTGATCGAAGCTCAAGTCTGGACGGCGAAGGATGGTGTCACCGCCGCCTGGGTCGTGGAAGCGGAGCCGTCCGATCAATGGACGAAGACGACGATCCAACCCGAGTCTTGGACAACCGAATAACCGAAGGCAAAGCCATGCCCCTTCTTGCCTATGGCGAATACCGCCCGGACGTCAGCGATTACGAAGGACAAGCGACGCGCAACATTCTCAACGTCATTCCGCGCGGCGACGGCTACGGACCGTTTCCGTCCTTCTCCGCCTACACCTCGGCCCTGCCGGCGCCGTGCCGCGGCGCATTCTACGCACTGAAGTCCGATGGCACGGTCGTTACCTTCGCGGGCACGAGCACCAGGCTCTATCGGCTCAACAACATCGACTTCACCTGGATAGATGTGTCCAAGGGAGGTTCGCCCTATTCGGCGCTTTCGGCCACAGCGCAATGGCAGTTCGCCCAGACCGGGAACTTCGTCTTCGCGACGCAGGCCAATGCGGTGTTGCAGGTTTTCGATCTCTCGTCGTCGACGGCTTTTGTCGACGCGCTGGGGACGCCGCCACAGGCGGCCTATATCAGCGTGGTCGGACGCTTCCTGGTGCTGTCCGGACTATTGTCGACGCCGTATCGGATCCAGTGGTCCGGGCTGAACAATTTCAACGCGTCCGACAGCTGGACCAGCGGCATCAAATCGTCCGACTTCCAGGACTTTCCGGATGGCGGCATCGTTCGTGGTGTCGCCGGGGGCGAGTCCGGCATCGTGTTCCAGGACCAGGCGATCCGCCGCATGTCCTATGTGCCGGGGTCGCCGATCATCTTCCAGATCGATCGCATCACCCAGGACAAGGGGCTCTACGCGCCGTACTCGATCATCCGTGCCGGCGAGCGCATCTTCTTTTACGCAGGGCAAGGCTTTCACAAGATCGAGCCGGGCGGCGTGCCGGAGCAGATCGGACGCGAGAAGGTGGATCGCACGTTTCTCGCCGATCTCGACAAGGGCAATCTGCAACTCTTCATCGGCGCGGCCGACCCGCGCTCGACGCGCGTGTACTGGGCCTACAAGTCGGTGTCGGGCACGGTCGGCGCGTTCGACAAGCTGCTCGGCTACGATTTTGTGCTCGATCGCTTCTTTCCGGTTGCGGTGACGGGAGAGTATCTGCTCGGCATCTCGCAGACCGGGCTTACGCTGGAAAATCTCGATAGCATCTCGTCGTCGCTCGATGCGCTGACGCTGAGCCTGGATGCCTATGCCACCGCCGTGCAGCCCGAGATCGCGCAATTTTCGAATGGTCACGTGCTGGGCTTCTTTCGCGGTCCCAACCTCGAGGCAACGCTGGAAAGCTCGGAACAAGGCACGGACGAGAACCGCATCACCATTCGCGGCTTCCGCCCGGTGACTGACGCCGCGACGTTGTTCGGCTCGGCGTCCTGGCGCGATACGCCGTCCGCCGCGGCGACGCCAGGCGCGGAGGTGCTGGTCAACGCGCGGACCGGGCGATGCGACCTCAGGCGCGACACCCGCTATTCGCGCTTCAAGGTGCGCATCCCCGCGGCGACGTCGTGGTCGTTCTGCGCCGGCATCGTTCCCGATCTTACACCCAGCGGCACGCTATGACGGCTTACGTTCCGGGCATCACCGAGACCGACCTGAAGAAGATCGTGCTCGCGATCCAGCAGCTCGCAGCCGGCAGGTCGAACGCCGTCGGCAGCGTGACGCTGGCGACGGGAGCATCCAGCACGACCGTGACGACGGCGAACTGTGCGGTTGGTTCGGTGCCGATCCTGGTGCCGGCGTCCGCGAACGCGGCGACGGAGGTCGGCAACGGCACGATGTATGTGAGCGCGGTTGCAAACGGCACGTTCACGATTGCGCATGCGAACGCCGCGACGACGGGGCGGGTGTTTTTGTGGGCGGTGATGGGGTGAGGGGACGCCGGAGGCGCTCCTGACGACACGATCTAAAGACAGCAAACGTTTCGATAGTCATTTCACCTGCTGAGCTTGGCTCGGTTGCGCGCGGCAGGCCGCACTGTGCTGCGCTCTATTCAGCTTCTCGTTTTCAAATCGTGAAAGATTTTCGATGGCAACCCCTGATATTGGCCGCGGAACGATGGGATGCCTGCAATAAGAACGGCGGAACTCCACCGCCTTGGGAACCAAAAAAGTGGAGTCTCGATCCGGACGAAGAGCTTTATATCAACCCAGATCGATAAAAGAGATCAGCCCGTTGCCAGCTCATATTTGAATTGACCTGATACTCCCCTGTTGCTCGAATACGAACAACTGCGACAGGAGGCAAAGATCGGACAGATCGATCCATCAGTTAGAGTCGAAGGCTGGATTCGACGATTGCGCACCGAGGCTCCACTCGATCGCGTTATTGCTACCGTAACTCGGCGCCTCGAGCAAACGGATGGTGATGACCATCGTTCGCTTTCCTACGAATTGGTCTTTTTACTTCGCGAAGCAGAGCGGAATCAGGAGGCTCTGCAGCTTCTCGATCAGATTCTGCAATGCTATCCAGACGACGTTCTTCCCGGAATCAACAAGGCGAACGTCTTCTTCAATTCGCTTGATGAGCCTGAGGAAGCGCTCAAGTGTATCGAGGTAGCGTTGGAGCGCGCTTATCGTACTAAGTATTTTCGTAGACAGGCACTTGGCAACAAGGCTCGGATCCTCCTGAAATTGGGGCGTGGCGACGAGCTGTCCGATGTTCTCGAGGAAATCATGTCACTTCAGATGGTGACAAACATACCTGATGTCGCCCGCGAGCGTGATTTTGTTGATAGGGCACCATCAGGGCTCATTCGAAAGAACGTCTTGGACCGCTACAACGAATTTCGTCCAAGACGGCCGGGCGATAGTTTGGCTGACGAACCGCCAAAATACAAACCGTCCGACGACAACATGTGAAGCTATTGACTGTTTTCAGGGCGCCATACAGTTGCCTATCACGTCCCGTCATCGCATTCCCTGATGATGGTCTTTTTCGCAGTCCCCAGCGTCTTTCGGACATCGAGCAGGGAAAACGTTTCCTGGGTTTGGTACTTGGGGAATTCGACGACAAAGGACTTTTGATTGCTCGCGGCCAATGCGTTGACGAGCTCTCTGAAGTCCCATTGGTTCTGGCGTCCCGCAGCCTTGAATTGGCTTCCGTCGAGAAGGAACGGATGGTTCTTGCCGTCGATGATGATCTGCGCTGTCACGATTTCTTTGACCTGCGGCTTGATCCGCGCGACCGTGATGAACATCCCCGGCGTCTTATCGTCGCTGCCGGCCGGGCAATAGATGCTGAAAGTGGATCCGGCACCGTTCTCGATGTTCGCCTCCAGCGTGCCCTGGCCATAGCCGAGGGTCCAGCGGAAATCGACGGCCAGGGCGGCGGTGCCGCTCACGATCAGGGCGAACGCAGCTGGTAGCAGTTTCATCTGTCACATCCGGTAGTGGTGAGACATTTAGCTATAGATAGATCGTCCGACATTGCAACTGCGCGTGCCCGTTTCGAGGGTGAGCAGGGCATTCCTTCAGATTTCGAAAAGGAGATGGATATGGGTTCCCGCGATAGCAGTGCATTTGTCCCGGAGACATCCTCGGGCGCCGGTGGTCTTCTCGGGAGATTGTCGGGAATGACCGGGCAAATGCGGAATGGAGCCGATCCGACCGCAGCCCAGCAAGGCATGTATGATCCTGAGGCCTTTGGCGGAGCTGCGGTTGGCCTGATCGACCGAATGCGTAAGCTTCAGCAGCAGCAAGCCTCCTATCGGCCGAGCGCGACGTTGGCGCCGAGCCCGCTGACGAACCAAAGCGGCGGCAGAGCGAATGCTACGAATGATCTTTCAAGCGCGCTCGGCGCCGGCCAATTTCTTCGCGGGACATGGCTGGACATGCTGGCCAAGTACCGGCCGGATTTGACCGGGACACCGGACGAGCTTGCGGCGCTGCGCAAGGATCCTAAGCTTTCGGCCGAAATGGTCGAAGCCTATGCGGCCGAGAATGCCAAGCGGCTTGTTCGGGCCGGACATGAGGCTACTCCGGGCAATATCTATCTGGCGCACTTTGCGGGCCCCTCGGGTGCGTTCAAGATACTCGCTGCCGACCAGGCAGCGTCGGCCAGGTCGGTTCTCGGAGAAGATGCAGTCACCGCCAATCCGTTTCTCGACAGGATGACGGTTGGAGACCTGAGGTCATGGGCGGACCGGAAGATGCGCGCGCAGCCGTCAGCACCGCGTTCTCAGGCGCCGGCTTTTCCCGATCATGCTGACCCTGTCTTCGGCGCGCCGGCATTTCCGGACGTCGCGCCGCAAGGCCCATCGTCCAACGCATCACCGGCGTCGTCTCGCCCGGCTCCTGATGTCCCGCAAGGGACGGACGATCGCTCGCGTGGACTCCTGAGCAACGAACCGATGAGGCTTTGGCCGGTACAGCCCCCGATCTTCTTTCCGTTCTGAAATGTCCCTCAGGAGCGGCCTATCGACGGAATCACGCGCAGGCGGCATGCAGCTCGCCTGTGTCGATCCGAAGCGCGTGCGCGAGATCTGGCCGGCCGTCGCTCCGCTCCTCAAGCGAGCAATTGTCAGGACAGGGCTGTCGGCGTTCGCCGCAATCGAGCACGACATTCTCGATGGTTCCTCGCTGCTTTGGGTCGCCTGGAACGGTCGCGCCATCGAAGCGGCTGCATCGACGAGTCTTCAGCAGACGGATGCGGGCAAGGTCTGCGTCGTCACAGCGTGTGCCGGTGCCGGCATGACGCGCTGGTTGCCTTTGATCCACGATATCGAAGTCTACGCCGAAGTGGAGGGCTGCCGGTTCGTACGCATCTTCGGACGCAGGGGCTGGGCCCGCGTCCTGGATGGATACAAAGAAACCTACGCGATCATCGACAGGCGCCTGCGGTAGCGGACGCGATGCGCGTTCAGACGCGCGCCGCCGCCGCTCGCACCGGGAAATCTGAAGCTTCACGCCATACGCCCGCGCCGCTGAATACTGCCGCGGCGACATCGCGCGGCCGATCGCGTCGTCGCAAGACAAGCGCGTGCTCTGTCTTGATGGGGAGATCACATCCGACCTCAACGTCGCGGTCGGGGAAAACCTGGCGGATCGCGGCATCGCCGTCGAGTACTGCCATCGCTTGCGCTGCTGGAGCGGCGTCGCCGCAAAAATACCCTCAAGCTCAAAAAGGAACATCGTCCATGGGCGGACAATCCACTTCCACACAGACCCAGCAATCGCAGACTGCGCCCTGGGCCGCCGCGCAACCTGCGCTCCAAACGATGCTGGGCCAGATCGGCACTGGCCTCAACAACACCGGCCTGACGTCGGCGGAGAGCTCTGCGCTCGACACGCTGCGGAACAACGCCGCGACAGGTAATCCTTATGCGGGCCAGATCGCGAACTATGCGCAGACGCTGCTCAATGGCGGCGGAGCCACGGCGCAGGCCAGCAACGTGCAGGACAATCTCGCGGCCTATCGGGCGGCGTTGACGCCATATGCAACCGGCAGCATGGTGGGCAACAATCCCGCGCTCACCGCACAGCTCGCGCAGATTCGTTCGGACGTCGGCAACGACGTGAACTCGCAGTTTGCCGCAGCCGGTCGCGATCTGAGCGGTGCCAATCTGATGGCGTATGGCCGCGGCGTCTCAGCTGGCGAAGCGCCTGTGATCGCGGCTCAATACAATCAGGATGTGGCAAACCAACTCGCGGCTGGCAACGCGCTCTATAACGCTGGCAACACCACTGCCAACACGCTGGCGCAGATGCAGCAGAGCGACCTCGCCAATCGCGGTCAGGGCGTGTCTGCTGCGCAATCGGCGCTGGATGCGCAAAACTACGGCGCCAACGCCACTCTGGCGGAGGAAGCGCAGCGACGCGGCATTCCCGTGCAGGCATTGAGCCTGCTCGCACAGATCGGCGTACCCATCGCGCAGCTCGGCAGTCAGGGCAACAGCACGACGACGGGGACACAGGA
Source organism: Bradyrhizobium commune (assembly GCF_015624505.1). Lineage (NCBI taxonomy): Bacteria > Pseudomonadati > Pseudomonadota > Alphaproteobacteria > Hyphomicrobiales > Nitrobacteraceae > Bradyrhizobium > Bradyrhizobium commune. The sequence goes on from NZ_CP061379.1 coordinate 2,368,715, forward strand.
GAAATCCGGGGTGGATCAGTTTGCGACGTTGGCCGGTGGGATCAGCAGCCTGGTCAATGCCTTTAAGCCCAAGTAGGGAGGCCGGACATGACGATTCAAACCGAATCCGCGTTGACGGGAGCAGCCTTTGATCTGGCAAATGCGGGATACGAGGCGATGCCGGACCGCGAGCGCAAGGAAGCGGCCGAGCCGATCGGCAGCGACAGCGGCTCGCTGCGTGATGCCGCGGACCGACGCTCCGATTCATCCTCCGAACTCGTCGTCAGGCGATACACAGATGCAGAGGGCAAGCCTGCGGCCGCAAACGAGGCCGTGACGCTGTCCCGTGCCGCGCGTGACTACGCGAGCGCGACGGCCAGTGACAGGCGGGCCGCCGAGAACGAGTCGGCCGAGGATCTCGCCACAAGGATCGACGCGCTGCGCGCGGAGGTCGCCGCCCAGGACCCGGATGCGCCCGAGTTCTACGGATTTGAGCAGTCCGAGGCAAATGACGGTGAAGACGAAGAGACCGCAGCTTCCTCAAAGACGGCAAGCGATCCGAAGCTGCGCTCAACGGAGATCGATCCGGATATCGAAACGCTCATGCGGCACCCGCAGGTGCGCCTGGCGCTCGAGGAAAAGGTCGGAGAGGTCGAGCGCGCGCGTCGAAGCTATGTCGACGGGCTCGACGCCGCCATGCAGGTGGCGCAAGCGAGCTTCATCAGCCAGTTTCCGGAGCTGACCGGTCTTGCTCCGGAGCAGCTTCCGGAAGCGCTGGCGCAGATGGCGCGGCAGGACCCCGCAAAGCTGTCGCGCGTCCAGGCGATCGTCGCGGCGAGCGAGCAGTTGCGCGCGCGCCAGGGGGAAGAAGCTCGGCGGACGGCGGATGCAGCGCGGCGCAACTTCCAGAATTATGCAAAGGCAGAGGATGTCCGGCTCGAGAGCTTGCTCAAGGATGAAACGCGGGACGTCCGGCAGGCGGTCGCGCAGGAGATACTTTCGTCGGCCAAGGCCAGCGGCATCGAACCGGACGAATTGCACCGTCTGTTCGACAGCGAGCCGCTGATGCGCAATGCGACCTTCCAGCGCATGATGTACGACGCCGGCAAGTATCGATTGATGATGAAGGCGAGGGATGCGGTTGCGGCCAGGCCCGTGCCGCCGGTGGTGCGGCCGGGGATGGCTGCGACCCGCGCCGAGCGTGAGCAGTCGGATCTGCGGTCGCTGAATGCCAGGCTTTCCAGCTCGGGCGATCTGAAGGATGCGGTTGCGCTTTATCAGGCGAAGAGGGCGGGCAGGCGGTGAGCGATGCACCAGAGGGGCATTCGCCAGGCGATTGTTGGCTGAAAGAAACCTGTTCCAGCAGAGGATGACCTCCATGACCGATGACGACCGGAATTTTATCGATCGCGCTGATTCCATCACCGGAAATCTTTATGGCGAGCCGATGTCGCCGGAACGCATTGTCGAGAACTTTGCGCTCTATGGACTGAATAAGCGCGCGGCCGCGCTCGAGAGGTTCGACGCCGAGCTTCGAGGCGAGATCGATTCGAGCCCCCACAATCTGCGGCGGCGCATCCAGCTCGTCGATTTGCGCCGGCGCATGGGCGGTCTGCACGAGGCGCTGCGCAAAGCGAAGCGATGACGCATCCGCTGCTGACGGCGCTGGCGCAGGCGCGGCTGCGCGAGGCGCCGATATTCGTCCGATGGTGTGAGCTGAACAATCTGATCGCCTGCCCGGCAGCACCGGCTTCGGTGGCGCGTTTTGTCACCGACTGCGCGTCGCTCGGCATGAGCCGGCTCTGGCCGGCCGTGCAGGACATCTCGCGGATGCATGCGTCGCTTGGCCTTGCCGATCCCACGCTTGGTGGCACAGCCGCAACCGCGATCAGCAAGATCGCGGCGGTTGCTCCGCCGCGATCTTGGCCTGCGGAATTCAAGCAGCTGTTCGGCACGCTGCCCTACGACATCCAGATGTATCTCGCATCCCACGAGACGCAGCGGGAGCGCGCGCTCCGGCGTGCGCAGAATGAGGCTGCATCCGCCCGGCAGAAGCTGGCGGAACGTGAAGTTCAATTGAAGGACGCAAAAACGCATGGCGACGAAGCAGCAACGAACGACAAGGCTTGAGGAGCGGATCGAGGAACTGCGCACCGAGATCGATGCCATCATCGACGAGCGCGTGGCGAAGATCGCGAGCCAGAGCCCGGGGGGTGCCGCCTGGTGTGATCCGCAACCTTCTCACGGCTCGAGCACCGGCCTGCCGCTGCGCGCAGTACATCGAGCTGTGCGGCAGGGAAGCGAAGAATTCCGACTGACAGGGCGAGTGGTGCCCGTGGAAATGGACAACAGCGACGATCGCTCGCGCCTTCACATCGAGGAAGCAGGATGACTCTCTACAAATGGTCTCAAACGGCATCGGCCGACGCGACGGCGGATTCGACGATCAACTGGGCCGAGGGGCAATCTCCCTCCAGCGTCAACGATTCCGCGCGCGCAATGATGGCGGCGATCGCCAAATATCGGGATGACATCGCCGGCGCGATCGTGACGAGCGGGACCAACACGGCCTACGTCGTCAACAGCTATCAGGTGTTCCAGTCGCTCTCGCAGCTGAACGGCCAGGTGATCGCTTTCACACCGCACGCCACGAACGGTGCGACGGTCACGATCAATGTGGATGGTCTTGGTGCGAAGCCGCTGCGGTCGGCACCGGGGGGCGAATTGCCAGCCGGGACGATTATCCAAGGAACGCCGTATGCTGCCCTTTACAATAACGGTGACGCTGCGTTCTATCTGATGGGCTTCTTCAACAATCCCTACAATATGCCGATTGGTTGCTGTATCGATTTTTTCGGCGCTATAGCTCCGAACAGTTCGTTCGTGCTTGCCTACGGTCAGGGAATCTCCCGAACGGCGTACTCTACGCTGTTCTCGATGTTCGGTACGACGTATGGAGTCGGGGATGGCTCGACCACATTCAACATTCCAGACCTGCGTGGGCGGATTATCGCTGGCAGAGATGACATGGGTGGTTCTGCCGCTTCGCGGCTTACATCATCGTATTTCGGCGGTTCGGCTAGTAACCTTGGCGCGGTGGGCGGCTCCGAAAGCCATACTCTTACGACAGCTCAACTTGCATCGCATGTACACGCGAACAGTCTGACTGATCTTGGACATCAGCACGGCGGTGGCCAGGCTAGCGTTCAGACCGCTTTTGGAGGGACGAACTCAGGGGCCCAGGTCACTTGGGGAGGTACGGCGCAAAATACGAGCTCGGCGACTACGGGGATCACCATCACAAATGCCTCTGCCGGCAGCGGCAACCCCCACAATAATACTCAGCCGACGATCATCGCAAATAAGCTCCTACGCATAATTTGATGCAGGCACAGCTGTTGTGATCGACCGTCCGAGTTTCACAAAGCTATGCTCAATGAGAAACCAGGATGTCCACGCCATCGGAATCGTGAGGAAAACGGCGAGACCAAAGATAAATACCCAATTTTCAGAGGCTCTTGCCGCCAACGATAAGCCTATTGGGTGCAGCAAATAGAAACTATAAGAAATGCGTCCAACGAAGCGAACGGGAAAAGTATCCAAAACGGCGAAGAAACTGTCTTTGGTGTTGTTGGCAATCAAATAGATCAATGAAGCTGAGGCTAAAGTTTCGCCCAGGATCGTAATCGCCGTCTGCTTGCGAAGACCACACATAACAAGAGTAGCAGCAGCTAACGCGGTGCATCCGATCAGCATCATTCGCTCTGCGCGCGATGCGAAATGTACAAGGACCCCGACCACGAAAGCGTAGAGCGGCGCCAAATTAGTGAAACCGCCTAGCAGGTGAACATAGGGTCCCCAAAATGACAGGGCCACTAGGATCACACAAAGTGAAATGAGAGGCCAAGGCCCAAATCGTTTGTGTGCCAGAAAGCATGCGAGGATTAGGGGGGAGGCTACGCACTCAACGGTCATTGACCACATAACGCCATTTATATCGTTACGGATCATAAGTGCGTTCAAAAAAACATTTAGAGCGTCAAACGAGCCTTCGAAGCCCACGTAAAAACCGAACCGCCAATGAAGAAGGGTGAGAAGTACAATTGTCGCCGCGGCGGCGGGTAAGAGGCGAAACAGCCGATTGAGAAAGAATCTGCCAGGATTGGGATTTCGGTCGAGAGACCGAGCCAACACAAAACCGCTGAGCACAAAAAACAATACGACAGGCGCCATGCCAGTCACGAACGTGTCGCTCTGCAATCCATATGAATGATAACCGACGACGGAAACGGCGGCCAGACCCCGAAGTGATTCAAGGCGGGGCAGAAATTCGGTTCGGCGACTTAAATCGCGCTTCGGCATAGGCGCGTGTTTTCCAAATATTACTGATTTGTATCTAAACGTATCATCTTAAACCCCCAATCGAGTCAACCCATGGTAGACCTGAACGCCCTCTCCAGGGCGAATGCGAAGCGCTGGGCTAATGCCAAGCCGACCCGAGAGGCAGAAGCCGCCAGCATTGCCTCGCGCCTTTACAAGGCCAGGCAGCGCTACCAGGCCGTCGAGCGGCAAACCGGCGTGCCTTGGCCCGCTATCGCTGTCATCCACGAACGGGAGTCGTCCCAGAATTGGATGGGCTCTCTGGCCCAGGGCGATCCCTGGAACCGGGTCTCGGTTCACGTTCCGGCCGGGCGAGGTCCTTTTGACTCCTGGGAGGCCGCGGCGATCGATGCGCTGGTCAACTGCCCGCCTTTCCTGGCGCGCCACAAGGACTGGTCGATCGCCGGCGCGTTGACCGCGCTCGAGACCTACAACGGCATCGGCTATGCCGCCCGTGGCGTGGCTTCGCCTTATCTCTGGTCCGGGACAAACCAGTACCACGCCGGAAAGTACGTGCGCGATGGCATTTACGATCCCGGCAAGGTCGACCCGCAACTAGGCTGCGCGGCGTTGTTGCTTGCGCTGATGGAGCTCGATCCAGGGATCAGCTTTGCAGGGGTCAAGATCACCAAGAGCCCGGTCATTCGCGATCCGAACAAGCCCTCACTGACGAACCCGTCGCAAGGCTCAATCGGCGCGCTTGTCGTCAACCTGATCAAGACCATTTTTGGAAGGAAATGAACATGTGGACTGTTTTTGACGTCATCGTCTTCGCCGCCGGTTTCGGCGCCAGCTGGCTTTGCAAGGATGCGCTGCTCCGATTCGTGACCGGCACCGACGCGCTGATCAAGTCGCTCGAGGCCAAGCTTGCCATGCTGCGGGCCAAGCCGTGATGATTGCGAAGATCAAGGCGGCTTGCCTGCACTCCATGACCATCGCCTGGAGTTACTGCATCGCGCTTGCCGGTGCATTGGCTTCGATCGTCGATGATCTTGCCGACGCCTTGGGCGATCCCGGCGTCAAGGATCAAATCAGCGCGGCCATCGGCGACGTCAAGGTCACGGGACGGATCCTGCTCGCGATCTCCGTCGTGACGATCATCGCGCGCCTGCGAACACTCCGGAGGACATCCTGATGTGGATGACGATCATCTCGTTTCTCGGCGGTCCTGTCGTCAAGGCGCTGATCGATGCCTATAGCGCGAAATTGAAGGCTGAGACTACCGACGCCAAAATTGCCGCGGATCTCGCAGCTGGCGAGATCGCTTCGCAAACGGCCGAGACCAAGGCCATCATGCAGTACCGCATCGCCGAGATCGGGCACTGGTATGAGCCGGACAAGCTGATGGGGTATTGCGTGGCGCTCTACTTCGCAAAACTCCTGGTCTGGGACAAGGTCCTCGGTTTCGGCTCCACGGACGCCCTGGCGGGATTTGCCGCGATCACCGCGAATCTCGTCGTCTCCTTCTATTTCGCCAAGCGCGGCTTCGAGAATGTTGCAAGGATCATCAAGCGGTGAAGATACAGGATGACGACATCCGGGCGATTGTCGCCGAGACGCTCGCCGAGCAGCACAGGATACAGCAGGAGAGCATCGATGCCATCGTGTTGAAAGCGGTGGCGTCGGTGCTGGCGTCCTTTGGAATCGAAGACGATGACCGAAAGGAGCTCAAGGCTGATTTTCAGCACCTGCGGCGGTGGCGCAAGAGTGTCGAGCAGGCGCAGAGCTACACTTTCAAGGCCGTCATCACAGTGATCGCGACCGGCTTGATGGGGGCCGTCTGGCTAGGCGTCAAGGTCGTGCTCGGCAAGTGAGCTCGTGCCTGCAAGTACGTTCAAGGATATTCCTCGTCAATGAGCCATCCATGTACAAAATTCGAAGCGTCGATACGGACGACGATGACGTTGTCGACACCCTTGTCGACCTGCACCGGTTGACGTTTTTCGATGGGGCGAGCGTGCCGCAGTTCGAGCTCGGAGCTTGGTGGCTTGCCTATCACAATGATGACGCGGTGGCGTTTGCCGGAGTTGTCCCGTCGACGCACGCACGGAATGGCGGCTATTTTTCCAGGGTCGGGGTTCTGCGACGGCATCGGGGGCGGGGCCTTCAACTCAGGCTGACGCGGGTTATCGAAGCGAGGGGCAGGCGCGTCGGATGGCACAGCATCGTTTCGGATACGACGAATAATCCGGTGTCAGCAAATAATTTCATCAGGGCCGGTTATCGGCTCTACGAGCCCGACGTGCCCTGGGCCTGGTCGAATTCGCTCTATTGGAGAAAGTGGCTCAGATAGCGACGCAATCGCCTGGTCCCAGGGTGCGGAACGTCATTTTGCAGCGAACATCTGGCGCGATCAGAACGGCCCGGCAGCTTGGCTGCCGGGCCGTTTTTGCATTTCAGGTGGAGCGAGTGAGCACTTGCGCAGACGGCGGCGTCGCGCTTTAAGTTTGGTCTTGCAAGAAATTCGGCGAGCACAAGCCGATGTAAGGGAGTCCCAAACATTGTCCACCAAGCCTCAATTGCCGGAACGTCCGCTGCGGGCTACAGGACGACCAAGCGCGCTTGACGGTCTGCTGGTCATCGATTTCACGCGTGTGGTCGCGGGGCCCGCCTGCACACAGACGCTCGCCGATTTCGGTGCGCGCGTCATCAAGATCGAAAACCCCGACGGCGGCGACGACACGCGCGCCTACGAGCATGCCGAGATCGGCGGAGAAAGCGCCGCCTATCTCAGCCTGAACCGCAACAAGCGTGGTATCGCGCTCGACCTCGGCGTGCGGGAGGCGCGTCAGATCGTGCTGGATCTGATCCGCAAGGCGGATGTCGTCGTAGAGAATTTTTCGAGCGGAGTCATGAAGAAGTTCGGTCTCGACTATGAAGCGGTCGCGCCGCTCAATCCGCGGCTGATCTATTGCTCGATCTCGGCCTATGGGCGCACCGGACCTTTCGCCTCCCGTCCTGGTTTCGATCCCATCACGCAAGCCGAAAGCGGCTTCATGTCGCTCAATGGGTTTGCAGACGGTCCCGCGGTCCGCACTGGGCCGCCCATCGTCGACATGGCGACAGGGATGTCTGCCTGCAACGCCATCCTGCTCGCTCTGTTGGCGCGGGATCGGCTCGGCCGCGGGCAGCATGTCGAGGTCGCCCTGTTCGACGTCGCCATGGGCATGACCGGCTTTTTTGGCATGGCCTATCTGATCAACGGCGAGAATCCGGGACGGTTCGGCAATTCGCCGAGTGGTTCTCCGACCGTCGGCGTCTACGACGCATCCGACGGGCCACTCTACATGGCCTGCGCCAATGACCGGCTGTTTCGGCGACTGGTGGTTGAGGTGTTGAACCGCCCTGATCTCATCGCCGATCCGCGGTTCGCCACGCGGAAGGCGCGGTCCGAGAACAAGGAGCTGCTGCGTGCGGCCATCGCGGAGGTCTTTGCGAGCGACACTCTCGAGAACTGGATGGCGAAGATGAAGCTCGCCAATATCCCGGTCGGCTACCTCAGGACGGTTGAGGAGGGGTTCAACGCCCCCGAAGCGCGCGAACGCGATCGCCTGAGCCGGATTCGGCATCCCACGGCGCAATGGGTTCCCAACATCGAGCCGCCGATCAACATGAGCGTAACGGCGGCGGTCGATCCCGTGGCCGCGCCGTTGTTGGGCGAGCACACGGAGCAGGTCTTGCGCGATATACTCGGTTACGACGAAGATCGCATCGCGGAGTTCGCGAAAAAAGGCGCGTTTGGATCGGGCAGGCTTTCGCGGCCGGTTTGAACCTGCATGCTAAGATCCTCCAGGGGGTATGACGATGACCATTCGGCTCTACGGCTTCTGGCGATCGATCGCCTCGTTTCGCGTCCGCGTGGCGCTGAAGCTGAAGCAGTTGCCATTCGAGGAAATTCCTGTCGATATCCTGTCCGGTGAGCAGTTTGGTCCGGACTATGGTGCGGTCAACGACGAGCGCGTCGTCCCCACCCTGGTGCATGGCGACCGCCGGGTATTTCAGTCTCTGGCTATCATCGAATTTCTCGATGACCTCATGCCGGAGCCGAGGTTGTTGCCGTCCGATCCCGCCGATCGCGCCTATGCACGGTCTTTGGCCCTCGTCGCGGTCGCGGATGCCCACCCGTTGGTGACGCCGCGTGTCCGCAATCATCTCGTCAAGATGTTCGGTGCCGATGCCAATGCGATCGAGAGTTGGGCTAAGCATTGGACGATCGAAGGACTGGCGACCTATGAGAGATTGCTGGAACGACGGCCGCCGGCGCCATTCGCTCTCGGCCCACGCGTGGGCGTCGCGGACATCTGCATTGCCGGCCAGATCGTCGGGGCCCACTTCCTGAAGCTCGATTTGACGCCGTTTCCCGCCGTGGCGCGGCTCGCTGATCACTGTTTTGCGCTCCCTCCCTTCGCGATGTCGCATCCTTTCGAGCAACCGGGTTATAGGGCGGCAGCGCCCCGCTAGCGCTGCATCAGCTTGATTCGGCGAAGTTCCCGCCGCATAAATGTGTGAAAGCGAGGGACATGAATGGCGCCTGGTCGAGAGCCGAGCATGGGTCAGCCGGTAGGGACGGACTCCGGTGAACGCGCCTATGCGACGATGATCGCAAGGGCCAAGTCGCTCCTGCCGCAACTGCAGGAGCGGGCGGCCCGGACGGAAGAGTTGCGGCACCTGCCAGCGGAGACCGAGCGGGACCTGCACGACTGTGGCCTTTTCCGAATGCTTCAGCCGAAACGCATCGGCGGGGCAGAACTCGATTACGTCGCCCTGATCGATTGCGCCGATCTGCTCGGTCAGGCGGATGCGTCGGTGGCCTGGAATCTTGCCAATCTGGCGAGCCATCACTGGATGCTCGGCATGTTCGAGCCGACAGCGCAGGATCAGGTTTGGGGCGCTGACCCGGACGTGCTGATCGCGTCGTCGTTCATCTTTCCGGCTGGCCGCGCCAGGAAGGTCGAGGGTGGGTACCAGCTGCGCGGAAGCTGGCCGTTCTCCTCCGGTGTCGCCTCCTGCGCGTGGAACATGCTCGCAAGTGTCGTCTCGTCGGACGACGAGGCTGATGGCATCGAATATCGTATCTTTCTGTTGCCGAAGGCCGATTATAGCATCCTCGATACCTGGAACGTCGCTGGGCTGCGCGGCACAGGGTCGTCGGACGTGGAAGTCAGGGACGCTTTCGTGGCCGACCATATGACTGTCGCCGTGGGTGATCTTGCCGGGGGCCCGACGCCGGGCAGCAAGGTCAATCCCAATCCGCTCTACGCGCTGCCTGTGTTCTCGCTGTTTCCCTATGTTCTGTCCGGCGTCGCACTCGGGAATGCGCAGGCATGCCTCGACGATTATGCGGAGGTCGCGCGTCATCGCATATCCACCTACAACCGCGCCAAGCTCAGCGACTTTCAAAGCACCCAGATCAAGATAGCGGAAGCCTCGGCCAAGATCGATGCCGCGCGACTCGTCATGCGTTCGGCCTGCATCGATGCCATGGAGAAGGCGCGGCGACGGTATATTCCGGACATGGCGACCAAGACCAGGTACCGGCGCGACGGGGCCTTCTCGGTCAATATGTGCACCGACGCGGTCTCGATGCTGTTCGCGGCGAGCGGGGCCCGCGGCCTGTTCACGACGGGTGTGTTGCAGCGGCAGTTCCGCGACGCGCACGCCATCAACTCGCACCTCGCATTCAATTTTGATGCGGCCGGAACCAATTATGGACGTGTGGCGCTCGGCCTGCCGTCCGAGAATCTCACGTTGTGAGGCCGGGCGATGAATGATCTGCCCAAGCAGCCGCCCGTTCCTGATGCCGCCAATGAACTCGCAAGCGACAGCTCGTCAATCGATCCTCGTGACTTTCGCAATGCGCTCGGCGCGTTCGGAACGGGTGTAACGATCATCACCGCCTCGGCCGCTGATGGAAAGCCCTACGGCATCACTTGCAATTCATTCGCATCGGTCTCGTTGAATCCCCCTTTGGTCCTTTGGAGCCTCGGAGTTTATTCATCAAGCCTGACCGTCTTCCAGAACGCCAGCCACTTCACCGTCCATGTCCTCGGCGTTTCTCAGCAGGCGCTTGCGAACAAATTTGCGAAATCGTCCGAGGACAAGTTCGCCGGCATCGACTGGACGCCCGGGCTCGGCAACGCTCCGGTGCTTGCCGAGAGCGTCGCCAATTTTCAATGCCGTTCCGTCAATCGCTACTATGGCGGCGATCACGTGATCTTTCTTGGGGCGGTCGAGGCCTACACCTATAGCGACAGAGAGCCTTTGCTCTTTGCGCGAGGGACTTACGGCCGCTTTCTGGCGGACGACGAACGCAAGAAGTCGCCCTAAGGCGGGGACGCCGGCTCAACAGTCTTCGGACAACTTGTAGATCTCCAGGGCGTCTGCGTCCGCGCCGCGTGCAGCCTTTGCCAGTCTGAAAATCTGTCCCGCGAGCGAGGCCATCGGTATGGGCGTCGACGTCGTCTGCGCGACATCGGCGACTGTATCGAGATCCTTGAGCATCGTTGCGATGTGCCCAAGCGGCGGCGAGTGAATGCCCTGAACCATGCGCGGCACGAACAGCTGAAGCGGAATGGAATCCGCAAAGCCCCCGGCGAGGGCTTCGGGCAAGCGATTGGCATCGATTCCCGCGTTTGCGGCGAGGCGGGTTGCTTCCGCAAGGACGGCCATCGCGCATCCGACGATCACTTGATTGCAGAGTTTTGTGGTCTGGCCCGCGCCGGTCGGGCCCATATGGGTGATCCTGCGTGCCATCGCCAGCACGTAGGGCCGCACCCGCTCGATGTCGCCGGCTTCCCCGCCGGCCATGATGGCGAGCGTGCCCTCCTCGGCGCCCTTGGTGCCACCCGACACCGGCGCATCGATCCAGCCCGCGCCGTTCGCAGCTTTTAGCCGGGCCGCGAGCTCGCGTGCGGCATCAGGATGAATCGAGGAGAAATCAACCACGAGCTTGCCCGCTCCGGCAACCGCCGAGATACCCTCAGGTCCGAAGATCACCTCTTCGACGGCCGCTGCGTCAGTCACGCACATGAAGACGATGTCCGAGCGCGCAAGAACGTCGCGAGGTGTGGCTGCGTGCCCGGCACCGGCTTCGACGAGCGGCGCAACCTTGCCCTCCGACCGATTCCAGACAGTCACCTGATAGCCGGCCTTGAGCAGGCGGCGGGTCATCGGCGTCCCCATCAAGCCCAGGCCGAGATAGCCGAGCTTCTCCGCGCTCTGCAGGTTTGCCTTGCCGGCATCAGCCATAGGTTGCCTCCTTCTGTCGCAGCGCAGGCGGCGCGCGGCCGCTTCCGCACCATACATAACGCATGGAGCCGCGACACCGGGCCGGTCTGCATGGCTTGCCTGATTGTTTGAACCATGAAACAATTTGGGCCGGTCGGGTTGGGTGGCGCCGGTCGGCGCCGGAGCAACGGAGTGGGCACGATGCGGACGGTTTCGAGGTGGATGCTGGCAATGGGGGCTGTGGCCGCCATGATTGCGGGCGCAAGCCCCTCACGGGCGCAACAGACGATCCGCGTCGGCTGGACGATCCCGGCCGAGGAATCCAAATATTGGATGATGCGCAGGCCCGCCGAATTCCCCAACATCGGCAAGACCTACAATATCGAATGGACCCAATTCCAGGGTACCGCGCCGATGACGCAGGCGCTCGCGGCGGGTGCGCTCGACTGCGCCACGCAGGCGCCGCTGTCACTCGCCAATGGCGTGGTCGGCGGCAATCTCAAGGCCTACATCGTGGCCCAGCATGTGTTTGAGAAGCCCGGCGGGTTTTCGGTCTATTGGGCGGTCATGGACGACTCCCCGATCAAGACGATCGCCGATCTCAAGGGTAAGACAGTCGGTATTTCCGTGATCGGCGGCGGCACGCAGGGGCCGTTCAACCTGCTCCTGAAGCAGAACGGCATCGATCCGGCCAAGGACATCAAGCTGGTCGAGGTCGGCTTTGCTGTCTCCGAAGATGCGTTGCGGCAGGGCCGCGTCGATGCGGTCAACATGAACCAGCCATTTGCGGCGCGTGCGGAGGCGAAGGGTGGCACGAGAAAGCTGTTCTCGTTGTCGCAGGCGATGCCGAACATCGTGCACATCCTGGAAGCCTGCCGGGCCGACTTCGTTGACAAGAACCCGGAGCCGGTCAGGGCCTATGTCCGCGACATCACGTCGGGCATGAAGAAGGCGCTGGCGAACCGCGAAGAGACCTTGAAGGTGGTCAATGAAGTCTTGAAGGCGCCCATTCCGGTGCTCGAGACTTATCTCCTCAAGGACAATGATTTTGGCCGCGATCCCGGTGCGGCACCGAATTTCCCGGCGATTCAGAAGATGCTCGACATCTATGCGGAGACGGGAATGCTGCCGAAACTGGATGTCGCGCAGTTCAAGCATCCGACGATCGTCGCGCCGTTACAATAAACGGTCTGGTCGTTTGCTGAGATAACGAGGTCGCAATGTCCCGCCACGTGCGGGACATTGCATGAAGATGATGCAGGTATGAAGAAGTTGCGATCGCGGATAACGACTGACGGCCTTGACCGGGCCCCGCACCGCGCGTTCATGCGCGCGATGGGTCTCGACGACGCGGCAATCGCTAAGCCGATGGTCGGCATTGTCAGCATGAAGGGCGAGCAAACGCCCTGCAATATGACCCATGACTTCCAGGTCGCTGCGGCCAAAACCGGGATCGAAGAGACCGGCGGCACGCCGCGCGAATTCTCGACCGTCTCGGTCTCCGATGGCATCAGCATGAATCATGAGGGAATGAAGTTCTCCCTGTTTTCGCGCGAGCTGATCGCCGACTCCATCGAGGCAGTCGTTCATGGCCTCGCCTATGACGCGCTGATCGGGTATGGCGGATGCGACAAGACGCTTCCCGGCGTCATGATGGGCATGGTTCGTTGCAACGTACCGTCCATCTTCATCTATGGCGGCAGCTCGCTGCCGGGCCGCATCGACGGCCGGACGCTGACCGTTCTCGACTCCTATGAAGCGGTCGGCAGCTTCATGACTAGCGAGATCGACGCCGCGACGCTCGAGCGGATCGAGCGCGCCTGCCTGCCGACCATCGGTGCCTGCGCCGGCCAGTTCACCGCAAACACCATGGGAATGGTGTCCGAGGCAATGGGCTTGACCATTCCCAATGTCTCGATGGTGCCCGGCGTCTACGCCGAGCGTGCGCAAATATCCCGGCGCGCCGGGCGGCTCATCATGGAGATGCTGGAGCACGGTGGACCACTGCCGCGCGACATCGTGACGCGGAAATCTCTGGAGAACGGTGCGGCGATCGTGGCTGCAACGGGCGGTTCGACCAACGCCGCGCTGCACCTGCCGGCGATCGCGAACGAGGCCGGTATCGCCTTCACCATCGACGATGTTGGCGAGGTTTTTGCCAGGACGCCGCTGATCGGAAACTTGCGACCCGGAGGCAAGTACACGGCGAAGGACGTTTACGACATCGGCGGCGCCGCCGTCGTGATCCGCGAATTGATTGAGAGCGGACACATCGATGGCAGCTGCCTGAGTGTCACGGGCCGCACCATCGCCGAGGAATATGGCGCTGCCAATGCGCCGGATGGCGAGATCATCTACGCGGCTCGTGCGCCTATCATGCCCGATGGTGGCGTGGCGGTGTTGAAGGGCAATCTCTGTCCGGACGGCGCAGTGATCAAGGTCGCGGGTTTGAAGAGCCAGTTCTTCGAAGGCGTGGCGCGGGTTTTCGAGGATGAGGAGTCTTGCGTCGCGGCGGTTCGCGAGCGCAGCTACAAGGCCGGTGAAGTTCTGGTGATCCGCAACGAAGGGCCTGTCGGCGGCCCCGGCATGCGCGAGATGCTCGGCGTCACTGCGCTGATTTACGGGCAGGGCATGGGCGAAAAAGTTGCCCTGATCACGGATGGCCGGTTCTCTGGCGCGACGCGCGGGATGTGCATCGGGTATGTCTCTCCGGAAGCGTTCGTTGGCGGCCCGTTGGCGCTCGTGCGCGACGGCGACAAGATCCGCATCGATGCCGCCGGCCGCCGTATGGATCTGCTGGTCGACGAACAGGAGCTCGTAGCGCGACAACGCGATTGGAAGCCGCGGCCGCCACGCCATCGTGCTGGCGCACTCGCAAAATATGCACGGCTGGTCGGTCAGGCGCCCGGCGGAGCCGTGACGCATGAGGGCCCTGCGGAATGGCCATGGTTCGATTGAGCCATGCTTGTGCGAAATGACGGCCTGTTTGGCAAGTTTCTTGCTAAGCTCCTGCCGCTGATGGAGGCCATTCAGCAGGTTGGTTGTGCGGTATTTGCACAAGCGTAAAGCGAGAGACGGATGAGGGTTGTGCCTTCGAGATCGAGTGAATGGGTGAGACCGGTGACGTCACAAAGGCCGGCTTCTGCGATCATCGAGATCGACCACGTCTCCCAGGTTTTTCAGACCTCGGCGCGCAGGGATCATTTGGCGCTATCGGACATCTCGCTGACGATCGACGAAGGTGCGTTTGTCTCCATCCTTGGACCGTCTGGCTGTGGCAAGTCGACGTTGCTTTACATCGTCGGAGGGTTCGTCAGTCCAAGCAGCGGCGCTGCGAAGATGAAGGGACAGGCGATCACGCGCCCCGGTCCGGATCGTGGACCGGTGTTTCAGGAATTCGCGCTGTTTCCCTGGAAGACAGTGCTGGGCAATGTGATGTATGGGCCGCGTCAGCAGGGGGTGCACGCCGCTGAAGCGGAAGCGCAGAGCCGGTCCTTGATCGAGATGGTCGGCCTCAAGGGCTACGAGAATTTCTACCCGAAGGAGCTGTCGGGTGGCATGAAGCAGCGCGTCGCGCTGGCCCGGACTCTCGCTTACCACCCTGAAGTCCTGTTGATGGACGAGCCGTTCGGCGCGCTCGACGCTCACACCCGGACACGGTTGCAGAACGATCTCCTGAATATCTGGGAGCGCGACCGCAAGACGGTGCTGTTCGTGACCCATTCGGTCGACGAAGCCGTCTTCCTGTCCGATAAGGTCGTAATGATGTCGAAATCTCCCGGCCGCATCCGGCAGATCATCGACATCGACCTGCCGCGGCCAAGGCGTCGCAACGAGCTGCTGCTCGATCCGCGCTACCAGAAATACGTCGTTGACATCGAGCGCATGTTCGACGAAAGCGACCAAGGCGGATCGGCATCATGATATCGTCGGCCGCCCTGGTAAAACGTGCGGCTCCAGTACTGGCTTGCATCGGATTGCTGGCAGTGTGGCAGGTCGCCTCACTCGCGCTGAAGAACGACAGCTTTCCGACGTCGCTGGAGGCAATTCGCGCGATCCCGGATATTCTGGGTGACAAAGAATCCCTGATCAACATCCTGGCCTCGCTGCGCCGCATGGCGATCGGATTTGGCGTGGCGGTGCTTTTCTCGATTCCTTTGGGTTTGCTGATGGGCCGTAGCCGGGCGGTTGCAGCGTTCTTCAATCCGCTGCTGATGATCATCTATCCAGTGCCGAAGGCGGCGCTGATGCCAATCATCATGCTCTGGCTCGGCGTCGGCGAAGCTACGAAGATACTGGTGATCTTCCTCGGGGTCAGCCTGCCTGTGATCTATCACAGCTTTGAGGGCGCCAAGGCCGTCGAGGAGAAGATGCTGTGGTCGGGGGCGGCAATGGGGCTCTCGTCGCTGCAACGTCTGGTTCGGATCGTGCTGCCGGCCGCGCTCCCGGAGATTCTAACCGGGTGCCGCACCGGCCTGGTTCTGGCGCTGATCACCATGATCACCAGCGAGATGATCGCTCGCCAGTCCGGCGCGGGAAACATCCTATTCAATGCGCTGGACATGGGACAATATGACACTGTCTTTGCGATGATCATCATCGTCGGCGCGATGGGTATTTGCCTCGATGCGATCTTCGAGCGCGTCCGCGCGCGCCTCGTGCGCTGGTCTGAGCCTCAGTTCGACATGCCGCTGAGCTTCTCATGACATCGCGCCCTGTCCCAATGAATATTGTCCTCGGTATCGCGCCGATCGTGCTGGTGATCGCGGTGTGGCAAGGCCTTGTCTCGTCAGGTCTTGCGCCGGCGGTCTTGCTGCCTCCGCCAGGAGTTGTCTTCAGCCGGCTGTTCCAGCAGCTCGTAACCTGGACCTTTCAGCAGGAGATCGTGGCAACCTTGATCCGGTTGTTTGCCGGTTTTGCGATTGCCGTTGTGCTTGGCGTAAGCATTGGTATTGCCGCAGCAGCAAATCCGGCAATCAACGCGGTGGTGCGTCCGATCGTGCGCGTCCTGGCGCCGTTGCCGAAGGTTGCGCTGTATCCCGCCCTGTTGCTTCTCCTTGGTTTCGGCCATGGCTCGAAGATCACATTGGTCGCAGCAGACGCGCTCTTTCCCATCCTGCTTTCGACCTATTATGGCGCCTCTACCGTCGAGCAAAAGCTGATCTGGTCCGCCATGGCGGCGGGAACGCCGCGCTACGAGATCCTGTTCAAGGTTGTGTTGCCGGCGGCCATGCCGTCGATCCTGACGGGATGCCGGATCGGCCTTGTCATTTCCTGCATCGTGGTGTTTCTGGCCGAGATGATCACATCGACGGATGGGTTGGGCCATGCCCTCGTGACTGCGGCCAGGACCTTCCAGGCCGTTGACATGTTCGTGCCGTTGATCACGATCTCGCTTTTGGGGTTGATCCTGAACGGATTGTTGGGCGCCCTGCGATCGTACCTGCTCCGGGGCTTCCCCGAAGCGTGATCCGAACGAACGAGAAACCAGAAGACCGGGAGTGAATCATGCTGGCGGACCGTATCGAGGCTAAATGGATCGACGCATTTTGCGAGATTTTCGAGCGATGCGCGGTCAAGGCCGGTGATACCGCCGCCATCCTGTCCGAGACCCAGTCACGTGCGTTGAATGTGCATCTGGCGGAGCTTGCTCTGCTGCGGATGGGCGCGCGACCGTTTCACGTGGTGATGCCGACGCCGCGCAATCGCAATGTCGTGCCGGTGCGTTCGACGGGCGCGAGCGAGGCGATCCAACGGCTAGGCCCAGTCATCACAGCGCTTCAGCAGGCTGGGTTTGTGGTGGATTGTACGATCGAAGGCCTGATGCATGCGGTGGAGACGCCGGAAATCCTGAAGGCCGGCGCGCGTATCCTGGTCATCTCCAACGAGCACCCCGAGGCATTGGAGCGAATGGTACCGGACCTCGCGCTCGAGAAGCGCGTTCGGGCAGCCGCGAAGATGCTGCGCGGGACCAAGCGGATGCGTATCACCTCAAAGGCCGGCACCGCGCTCGACGTCGATATGGTCGGCGCCTCAACGGTCGGCGTCTGGGGGTGGACCGACAAGCCTGGCACACTGGCGCATTGGCCGGGCGGCATTGTGGTCAGCTTTCCCAAGAGCGGCACGATCAACGGTACACTGGTGATGGCGCCCGGTGACATCAACCTGACCTTCAAGCGTTATCTGACGTCCCCGGTGAAGATGACGTTGCAGGACGATTATGTCGTCGAGCTGGAAGGCGAGGGCACCGATGCCGCAATGATGCGTGCCTATCTGGCCGCCTGGGGTGATCGCGAGGCCTACGCCGTGTCGCATGTCGGCTTTGGCATGAATCCGGGGGCGCGCTATGAGGCGCTCTCGATGTACGACCAGCGCGACACCAACGGCACCGAGATCCGCGCCGTCTCCGGCAACTTCCTGTTTTCGACCGGTGCGAACGAATTTGCCGGCCGTTACACGGCCGGCCATTTCGACCTGCCGATGATGAGCACGACCATCGAACTCGACGGCGTCGCGGTGGTGCGGGATGGCGTGCTTCAGGACGTCTTCGGTTAGCTGCGATCGAGCACCGGCGGCCGAGCCAACTCGAAGTGCCGGAGCAGGTCGACCATGGCCTGGAGCCGCTTGGTGCGATAAGCGTCGACGTCGATGCCCGAATAATCGAGGAAGCCGGCGCCTGTCCGCAGGCCGATCCGGCCCTCGTGCATGTTTCGTGCAATCACCTCGGGCGCGCGATAGCGGTCGCTGCCTAGCGCGCCTTCGAGATAGCGGCTCGCATAGTAGAGAATATCGCCGCCACCCCAGTCGATGAATTCGAGCAGCCCGAGCACGGCATAGCGGAAGCCGAAGCCGTAGCGGATCGCCTTGTCGATCTCCTCCGCGCTGGCGACGCCTTCCTCGACCATGCGCGCGGCCTCGTTCATGGCCAGCGCCTGGATGCGCGGCACGATGAAGCCGGGCGTGGCGGCGCAGACTACAGGCACCTTGCCGATGCCTTCCAGCAATGCCTTGACCTCGTCGATGATGACAGGATCGGTCGCCTTGCCGGGAGAAAGCTCCACCAGCGGAATTAGATAAGCCGGGTTGAGCCAATGGACATTGAGGAAGCGGCGAGGGTTTTCGATCGCGCCTGAGAGATCGTCGACCAGGATGGTGGACGTTGTTGACGCGATGATGGTGTCCGGCTTCACCTGCCTTGAGGCCGTCCCTAGAACTTCGCGCTTGAGCTCGACAACTTCGGGGACGCCCTCGAAGACCATACCGACATCCGACAATGGGACGCTGCTTTGGCTGGCCGGTACCATTGAAATCCGGTCGATCAGAGTTGCTATGTCTGCCTCGGCGAGCAGTCCCAGCTTCGACAGGCTGAGAAAGGTCTTCCTGATTTCGCCGAGCGCGTCCGCCTCCAGCTTGGCGAAGTCCTCCACGGAGCGAGGCTTGACGTCGATCATCGTGACTCTGTGTCCCGCGTAGGCGAACGCAACGGCGATGCCGCGGCCCATGCGGCCGGCTCCGAGACAGGCGATGTTGGCGCGGGTGGTCATCGATCAGAATCCCTCGCGAAGCAGCGTCTGCAATTCGGCCCTGTGGAGACCGCCGAGGCCCAGCGCGTCGAGCGTTCGCCCGCCTTGCGTAAAATCTTCCCCGCAGATTGCACCGCCAATCGCCAGAAAGGCCTTCGCCAGCGGCGTGGTGACGCCTGCCAGCCCAGCGGTGGACACCAGCAGCGACAGTCCAAGCCGCAAATCCTCGCGCATGTATCGGTGCTCCGTCAGGACAATACGTTCGCGCCAGTCGCCGGAATCGGTCAGGCGGTCGTGCGAGCCGCGGCCATACATCCAGATCTCGCCTTCCTTGGCGTAGTGATGGGCGAGTGGGAAATGCGGTGTACCGTATCCGAGCGCCTCGCGCACCGCGATCCGTTCGGCATCGAGCGCGTCGGTGACGCGACGGATTGCGGCTTGCGTGCCTTCCTTGTGAATGTCCCAGCGTTCAAAATGCTCGATCGGGCCTGCGTTCATCACGATAAGCGGCGGATGGATGATCGGTCCTGCATTCATCAACGCGCCGGAGAGCGCATCTCCGCACGGCTCGATGACGTCGGGAAAGGCGCGTCCAATCACTTCAAGTGCATGCGACGCCTGATCGGACGGGAAAACCCCAACCGGCAGTCGCTTGGCGCGTATGGTGATGGCGACCTCGAACGGCCCGTGCTTGCGCGTTAGCCACGGCAACGTCCCGGTCTCGGCAAAGCTGGCCTTGGCACGGTTGCCGGCCTCTCTTGCGGCCTGTGCAAAGATCATCGAGCCGAATGTCGCCGGCGGCAGAAATACCACTTGGCCATCCCGCAGATGCGGGGCGAGCAGGCGGGCGATGTCCGGCTGTGCGAAAGCGGGGGCCGGGCACAGGATCAGTTCGACGCCGCCGACGGCTTCGGCAATGTCCGTCGTGACCAGCGCGAGCCTGACGTCGTGGCGCCCACTATGATCCTTCACCAGGATGCGCGAGCCGGCCGCGCGATGCGCTACGACCTGATCCGGATCGCGGCGCCAGAGCCTGACCTCATGCCCCGATAGCGCAAAGTCGCCTGCGGCCGCGAAAGAGCCGTTTCCCCCACCCAGAACCGCAATCTTCAAGATGCCTCTCCTTGCGCGCGCGACTGCGCATCAAGCTGCTTCAGCAGGAAATGTTGGACCTTGCCCAGCGCCGTGCGCGGCAGGTCAGTGACGAAAACGATGTCGCGCGGGATCTTGTAGCGGGCGAGTTGGGCCTGAAGGTGCACGCGCAGCTCGTCGGCTTCGAGACGGCAGCCGGATCGCCGGATCACATAGGCGATCGGCACTTCATCCCAGCGCGGATCCGGCCTGCTGACCACCGCACACTCGCTGACGTCGGGATGTTCCAGCAGGACCCGTTCGACTTCGGCCGGATAGACATTCTCGCCGCCGGAGATGATCATATTCTTCTTGCGGTCGCGGACCCAGAAATAGCCATCCGCGTCGCACAGGCCGATATCACCGGTGCGATACCAGCCGTCTTGCAGCGCATCGCGTGTGGCGTCCCCATTGCCCCAATATTCGAAGAAGACGTTGGGGCCGCACACTGCGATTTCGCCCGGCGTGCCCGCCGGCACCTCGCGGCCTGCTTGATCGATCACCTTTGCTTCGCAGCACAGGCCGGCAAGGCCGGTCGATCCCACGCGCGAGAGATTGCCGCCAAGGCGCGTATAGACCGCGATGGGACAGGTTTCCGTCGAGCCGTAAACCTGAAGCACCGGAATGCCGCGCGCGACAAAGCGGTCGATCAGATGCGGCGGCACGATGGTCGAGCCGGTGGTAACAGCCTTTAGCGAAGAGAGGTCGGCTGCGGCCCAGGCGGGATGGTCGCTCACCGCCTGAATGATCGCGGGCACCATCACTGTCAGCGTCGGTCGCTCCTGCGCGATGGCGGCAAGCGCCGTATCGGGCGTGAAGCGAGCATGGATCGTGATAGTCGCGCCGAGCTGGAGCGCGGGCGTCGTCTGGATGTTGAGACCGCCGACGTGGAAGAACGGCAACACCGTCAGCACATGATCGTCGGACGTCATGTTGTGCATATGCTGGCTCATGACGCCGTTCCAGAACAGGGCTTCCTGGCGCAGCACCGCGCCTTTCGGCCGTCCCGTCGTTCCGGACGTGTAGACAATGAGGAGCGGGCAGGAGAGATCGGTATGCGGATTTCGTCCGCTGCCCTCGCCATGCGCCAGCAGAGCCTCAAAGGTCGCGCCATGCGGTGGCGTGAAGTCGAGCCCGACGACGGCCGTCGCCGGCGCGAGTTCGGCGAGGACACCTTCGAAGGCCTGCTCGAGGACTAAAACCTTGGCGCCGGCATCGGCGAGAATGAAGAGCTGCTCGGCGATCGCCAGCCGCCAGTTCAGGGGCACCAGTAGCGCCCCGAGCCGCGCGCAGGCATAGAGAAGAACGAGATAGTCCGGGCGGTTCAAGCTCAGGATCGCGACACGATCCCCGCGGCCGACACCGAGCTCCGTCTTCAATGCCGTTGCCGTCCGTTCGATGCGTGCGGCGAATGCCGCGTAGCTCAGCCGCTCCCCTTCGAAGGCGATGGCCGTCTTGTCTGGCGCAAACGCCGCGTTGCGATCGATCAGACTACAGAGGTCCACCGTCAGTCGTCCGTTTCGCCGGCCTCGTACAGCGCCTCGCGGCCGATGCGATCGAGGCAGAGCTCGGCCGTCCAGGGCAGCATCAGCGAGCCGCAGCGGCTGTCGCGATAGATCCGCTCTAGCGGCAGCGAGCGAAGCATGGCTTGTCCGCCGCAAGTGCGGATCGCGAGCGTCGCAAGCTCATTGGCGCCTTCCATCACCGAATATTGCGCCGCGTAGGCCCGCAACACCTGCTCCTTGCTCGGATTGGAGCGGGCCTCAGTGACCGCCTGGAACCAGATCGACTTGATCTGCTCGAGCTTGATCTGCATCTGCGCGACCGCGATCTGCTTGGTCGGGTACATCCTGCGCTTGACCGGCGGCATGCCCGGCACCTCGCCGCGCAAGTAACGTACGGTGAAATCGTAAGCCGCTTGCGCGAGGCCCATATAGGTCGGCGACAGCGTCAGGAACATGTGCGGCCAGCGCATCGCGGCCTGGAAATAGACGCCGCGCGGCATCAGCGCCGAATCCTCAGGCACGAAGACGTCTTTGAACAGCAGCGTCCGCGAGACCGTGCCGCGCATGCCGAGCGGATCCCAATCGCCGACGACCGAGACGCCCGGTGATTTCGCGGAAATGGCGAGGTAAAGCGTGTTACGGCGCGAGGCCTTCTCGCCTTCCTCGATCTCGGTGCAGAGCACGCCGTAATAATCAGCATGGCCCGAGAGTGACGCAAAGATCTTCTTGCCGTTGACGATCCAGCCGCCCTCGACAGGCCTCGCTTCCGTTCCGAAGGCAACGCCGCCTGCGGCCGCCGCACCGCCTTCCGAGAAGGGCTGCGAATAGATCGCACCGTCCTCGACGATTCTCTTGTAGTGGACCGCTCGCCGCCGCTCGTGCTCCGCGCGGGTCTCGATATCCATGTCGAGATCGTCAGCGAGCGGGCCCGACCACAGGGTCGAGCAGACATGCATGTTCCAGGTGAGCGCGGTCGCGCCGCAATAGCGGCCGATCTCGGCAGCCGCCAACGCATAGGTCTGGTAGTTCGCGCCTAGCCCGCCATGCTTCTTGGGGACGGCGATGCCGAGCAGGCCGACGCGATGGAGGTCGCGATAATTCTCGGTCGGGAAGACCGCCTCGCGATCGTAGGTCGCGGCACGGCCGGCGAACACGCTCTGGCCGATCTCGCGGGCGCGGGCGATGATGCCGGCCTGTTCGTCGCTCAGTCGGAATGCGACGGGGTCGAAGATCGGCGCATCGAGTGCGATCTTGTCGCTCGTCCCAATCGTCTTGCTGACTTGCATCGTCATGGGGCAGTCACCTTACGTTTTGGTCACGACGGAATTCAGGAATGGGCCGAGAGCCGCGTTGAAGGCATCGGGGCGCTCGAGGTTGGCGAGATGGCCGATGCCGGCGAGCTCGACATATTCGGCAGAGGGAATGTAGGTCGCCGTCTTCGCCATCATCGGTGCCGGCGCATTGTTGTCCTTCGAGCCGGACAACAGCAACGTCGGCACGGAAATATCCTTGAGCGTGCTGCGCTGATCGAACCCGATCAAGGCCAGCACCATGGCGCGATAGCTCGCCTCCGGGACGCTCGCCATGCACTCCCGCGCGACGTCCATCCCCATCGGATCCGGATCGTCGCCGACAAGGTCTTTCACCAGCGAAGGCGCCAGCGATTTCATCGTCTCGCCGAGATCGAGTGGTCCCAGCCGCGCCGCAATGAACGATTTCTGCCAGTCACCATCGGCCTTGCCGAAGGCCGGGCTGGTTTGCGCGAGAACGACGGCGCGCGCTGATGTCGGAGATTGCGCCAGCCATTTCTGGACGATCATGCCGCCGATGGAATGGCCGATCAGAATGGGCTTTATTGCGCCGAGCTGCTCGATGAATTGCTGGAGCGCATCCGCAAGGGCAGCGATGCTGACGCTGGCAAGCGGCGCTGATCCGCCATAGCCCGGCATGTCCCATGCGATAGCGCGGAAGCGATCGCCGAAGGTCGTAAGTTGCTGCCGCCAGGCCCGCGCCGCGCCGCCAATGCCGTGGAGGAAAATCAAAGGAATCGCGCCCGGATCTCCCGCAGCTTCATAGGCGAAGCGTCCGTCCTTTGTTATCATTGGCGCAGGCTGCGACACGCGACATCCTTCTGCTTGGCCCGGCGATGCTAACAGGCTTGCGGGCGATGGGAAGCGATAATTTTATACTTAAAGCAATTTTCAGGCCGGTCGTACCGCACGCGTCCGTTCCCCGTGGAAAAACACGCTTCATTGCAAAAGCTTGAAGTTTAAAATATATCGAAGCTTGGGCCTTTAGCCATGTCAGGGAGCCAGCGCATGTCCGGATTGCCGCATTCGCCGCACGCACTGGTGACGGGTGGCGGTCGCGGTATCGGTCGTGCGATTGCGGCAGCGCTTGTCCAGGCCGGTGCGACGGTGACAGTGCTCGGCCGGAATGCGGCAACGCTCGAAGAGGCCGTCAATGCAGGAGCTGCCCATTTTGCAGCCGTCGCCGACGTCTCGGACGAAGCCGCGCTGAAGGCAGCCATTGCTGAAGCGCATACGCGCAAGCCGATCGATATCTTGATCGCCAACGCCGGCAGCGCCGAGTCGGCGCCGTTCGCGAAATCAGACGGCGCACTGTTTGCGCGCATGATGGACGTCAATTTCATGGGTGTGGTCCATGCTATTAGCGCTGTGCTGCCCGGGATGAAGGATCGCCCCTATGGCCGCATCGTCGCGGTCGCATCGACGGCTGGACTCAAGGGCTATGCCTATGTCAGCGCCTACGTCGCCGCCAAGCACGCGGTGGTCGGTCTAGTACGTTCGCTCGCCCTCGAGATGGCCGGCAGCAACATAACCGTGAATGCGGTCTGTCCCGGCTTCACCGACACTGATCTGGTCGCTGGCAGCATTGACAACATCATGAAGAAGACCGGCCGGACGCGCGAGCAGGCGATCGCCGAGCTTGCCAAGCACAATCCGCAGGGGCGTCTGGTCACGCCGCGGGAGGTCGCGGATGCCGTGCTTTGGCTATGTGGCGAGGGCGCAGGCGCGATCACCGGACAGGCTATTGCTGTCGCCGGTGGCGAGATCTGACGGCCCGGAACAAGGAAGGACATCGCATGAGCAGACCAGCCAATCCCGTGACCGTGCCGCTTGCGGACTATTCGCCGCAGCATTTCCTGCTGGCCGTGGTCGACGGTGTGGCGACCGTGACGTTCAACCGCCCGGAGCGGAAGAATCCGCTGACCTTCGAAAGCTATCGGGAACTCACCGATTTCTTCCGTGCCTGCGCCTTCGATGATGCGGTGAAGACCGTCGTCGTCACCGGTGCCGGCGGTAATTTCTCGTCCGGCGGCGATGTGTTCGAGATCATCGGGCCGCTCGTGAAGATGGATACCAAGGGGCTCACGGCCTTTACCCGCATGACCGGTGACCTCGTCAAGGCAATGCGCGCATGCCCGCAGCCGATCGTTGCCGCGGTCGAGGGCATCTGCGCTGGCGCCGGCGCCATCGTCGCCATGGCGTCGGACATACGGCTCGCGGCGAGCGGGGCGAAGGTGGCGTTCCTGTTCAACAAGGTCGGCCTAGCCGGCTGCGACATGGGGGCCTGCGCGATCCTGCCGCGGATCATCGGACAGTCGCGCGCCTCCGAGCTGCTCTATACGGGCCGGTTCATGACCGCGGAGGAGGGCGAGCGCTGGGGCTTCTTCAGCCGCATCGTGACGCCGGAGCAGGTGCTGCTCCAGGCGCAGCTGCTGGCTAGGCAGGTCGCGGAAGGGCCGACCTTTGCCAACACCATGACCAAGCGGATGCTGGCGATGGAATGGGCGATGTCGGTGGAGGAGGCGATCGAGGCTGAAGCCGTTGCCCAGGCGCTGTGCATGACGACCGCCGATTTCGAGCGCGCCTTCGAGGCCTTCGCTAACAAGGTCAAGCCGGTCTTCAGGGGCGACTAAACCGGTGAGGCTTTCCGGCGGGGAGGCTTGCAGCGGGGACTTGCGCGAAATTATTTTAGGGTTAAAATAATTTCGCCGGGTCAATTGGCGAGGCTCCTATGAAAGTCGCGATCATCGGTGGTGGACCTGCAGGTCTTTACGCAGCGATCCTGCTCAAGAAGCAGCGGCCGAGCGCCGACATCGCGGTGTATGAGCGCAATCGCGCCGACGATACGTTCGGCTTTGGCGTGGTGTTTTCCGACGCCACGCTCGACAATTTCGAGAAGCACGATCTTCCGAGCTACCGCCGCATCACCCAGAAATTCGCCTACTGGGACGACATCGCCGTGCACTTCCGCGGCACGGTTCATCGGGTCGGCGGCAACGGCTTTTGCGGCTGCTCGCGACAAAAGCTGCTGCTGATCCTGCAGGAGCGGGCGCGCGAGCTCGGTGTCGTCCTGCATTTCGAAGTAGATGTCGAGGATGAGGCGCGCTTCGCCGCTGCTGATCTCATCCTGCTCGCCGACGGCATCAACAGCCGCTTCCGCGAGAAATACCTCGATCATTTCCAGCCTGAGGTCGATCTCCGCGCAAACAAGTTCGCCTGGATGGGATCGACCCGGCCGCTCGACGCCTTCACCTTCATCTTCCAGGAGACGGAGTGGGGCCCCTTCATCGCCCACGCCTATCAGTACGAGGCCGGGCACTCGACCTGGATTTTCGAGACCGATCCGCAGACGTTCGAGCGGGCAGGGCTGACCGGGCTGGACGAGACCCAATCTGCAGCACGCATGGCCGAGATCTTCGGCTGGTTCCTCGATGGGCACAAGTTGCTCACCAACCGTTCGATGTGGCGCAATTTCCCGATGATCCGCAGCAAGCGCTGGGTCAAGGACAACATGGTGCTGCTTGGCGATGCCAAGGCGAGCGCCCATTTCTCGATCGGCTCGGGGACCAAGCTCGCGATGGAAGACGCGATCGCGCTGGCTGAGGCGATGGAAAAGGTGCCCAGCATCAAAGCGGCGCTCGAGGTCTATGAGCACGGCCGCCGCGAGGAGGTCGAGAAGACCCAGCATGCCGCCGACGTCTCGCTGGTCTGGTTCGAGCACGTCGACCGCTTCTGGGATTTCGATCCCGTGCAGTTCGCCTTCGGCGTGATGACGCGCTCGAAGGCGATCACCTATGACAATCTCAAGCTCCGCGCGCCCAATTTCGTGGCCGAAGTCGAGAAGTCATTCGCCAAGCAGGCGCGTAGCAATGGCTTCGCCGTCAATGCCGACAAGCCGATGGTCCCGCTGTTCCAGCCATTCCGCCTGCGGGAGATGGAAATCGCCAACCGCGCCGTGATGTCACCGATGTGCATGTATTCGGCGAAGGAGGGTATCCCGGGCGATTTTCACCTCGTGCACTACGGCTCGCGGGCCATCGGCGGCGCCGGACTGATCTTCACGGAGATGACCTGCGTCAGCCGCGACGCCCGGATCACCCCCGGCTGCACGGGCCTGTGGAATGACGAGCAGGAAGCTTCGTGGCGTCGCATTGTGGATTTCGTCCACGGCAACTCGGCTGCAAAAATCTGCCTGCAACTCGGGCATGCCGGCCGCAAGGGCGCGACCAAGCTGATGTGGGACGGCATCGATCGTCCCCTAGACCAAGGCGGCTGGGACGTGGTCTCAGCATCGCCGCTCCCCTATTTCCCCGACAGCCAGGTGCCGCGCGAGCTTGATCGCGCGAGCATGAGCGCGGTGAGAGACTCCTTTGTCGCAGCGGCCGAGCGCGGCGAGCGCTGCGGCTTCGACATGCTCGAACTGCACTGTGCCCACGGCTATCTCTTGGCGAGCTTCATCTCGCCGCTGACCAACACGCGCACTGACGAATATGGTGGCTCACTTGAAAACCGCCTTCGCTTCCCGCTCGAGGTCTTCGAGGCGCTGCGCGCGGTGTGGCCTTCGCACAAGCCGATGTCGGTACGTATCTCGGCGACCGACTGGGCTGAGGGCGGAATCGATGGCGACGATGCCGTGGCGATTGCGCGCGCCTTTGCCGAGGCTGGTGTCGATCTCGTCGACGTCTCGACGGGCCAGACCGTGCGCGACGCGCAGCCGGTCTATGGGCGCATGTTCCAGACGCCGTTCTCCGACCAGGTGCGCAACGAGGCGCGCGTCGCCACCATGTGTGTCGGCAACATCACGACCGCTGACCAGGCCAATACCATCCTGGCGGCCGGCCGGGCGGATCTCGTCGCTCTCGGCCGCCCGCATCTGGTTGATCCATTCTTCACCATGAAGGCAGCGGCCTGGTACGGGGCAAACGACGCGTTCTGCCCGCCGCAATATCTGCCCGGAAAAGATCAGATTTTCCGCAATAGCGTGCGTGACAGGCAAGATCTCGAGGAGCTGCGAATTAAGGCTAAGCCCAAGACCCGGGCGGAGCTCAAGGCGGAGGCGACAAAGCCGCTTGCGGCAGAGTGACCGCCCGTGCCAATTTAACCCATTGCCTGGCGTGTTTTGAGTGGAGTTGAGGGCGATGAAGGCGATTATCGTCGGTGGCGGTATCGGTGGTCTCACCACGGCGTTGATGCTGCGGGCACGTGGCATCGCCTGCGAGATTTTCGAGCAGGCCGACACCATCCGTGAGCTCGGCGTCGGCATCAACACGCTGCCACATGCCATGCGAGAGCTTGCCAGCCTTGGTCTTCTGCAGAAGCTCGACGACGTCGCGATCCGCACCGACCAGCTCTATTACCTCAACCGCCACGGCCAGGAGGTCTGGCGCGAAGCCCGTGGCATCGATGCCGGCCACGATGTGCCGCAATTCTCGATCCACCGCGGACGCCTTCAGAGTGTCATCCATCGTGCCGTCGAGGAGCGGCTCGGGCCCGAGGCGATCCACACTGGCTGCCGGCTCGGCTCCTTCACTCAGGATGAGGGCGGCGTCTCGGCGTACTTTTTCGATCGCACCGGTTCGCACATCCACACCGCGCGTGGCGATATCCTGATCGGTGCCGATGGCATTCATTCACGCGTGCGCGACACACTGTTTCCAAACGAGGGGCCGCCATGCTGGAACGGCCTGATGCTGTGGCGCGGCGCGCGCGACTGGCCGCTGTTCCTCTCCGGCAAATCGATGATCGTGGCCGGTGGCCTCAATGCCAAGGTCGTGGTCTACCCGATCGCGGAGGGATCGAGCCCGGCGAGCCGCTTGACCAATTGGGCGGTGCTGGTGAAGGTCGGTGAGGGCAACGCGCCGCCGCCGCGGAAAGAGGACTGGTCGCGGCCGGGCCGGCGCGAGGAGCTGATGCCGCATGTGGCGCGCTTCTCCGTGCCCTATATCGACGTGAAGAGCCTGATCTCGGCGACGCCCGAATTCTACGAATATCCGACCTGCGACCGCGATCCCTTGCCCTATTGGTCGTCCGGGCGCGTCACGCTGCTCGGCGATGCCGCGCACCCGATGTACCCGGTTGGCTCGAACGGCGCGTCGCAGGCGATCCTCGACGCGCGCTGCCTCGCGGACGCGCTGGTGCGCGCCGAGCATCCGCGCCAGGCGCTGGTCGAATATGAGAAGAAGCGCCTGCCGATGACCGCGGAGATCGTCCGCTCCAACCGTCGTGGCGGCCCCGAAGGCGTCATCGACGCCGTCGAGCAGCTCGCGCCCGACGGCTTCGACAATGTCGACAATGTGCTGAGCTATTCTCAGCGCGAGGCGATCGTGCGCGGCTATGCCAGCAAGGCCGGCTTCGCCGCAGTGCCAGGACTTGCGGCAGTGCGCGCTTAAGGCCCGCCGCTATCCGGCGCCAGGCGGCGGCGGCAGGAAGTGGATGTTGAACTCCGCGGCCATCGCCACCACGTCCTCCGGCTTCTGCTCCTTCATGTTGTGAAGGCCCCAGAACAGGTCGAACAGTTTTTTGGTCGGCGAGACCCAGAACAACACCTTCGCGGTCTGGTCCGACTTGTTGAAGATGCCATGCGGCACGCCCATGCCGAGCCGGATCAGGTCGCCCGGGGTCGCTTGGGCCTCGGAATTGCCGAGCATGAAGTCGAGCTTGCCCTCCAGCATGTAGAGATACTCATCCTGGTCGGGATGGATGTGCGGTGGCACGAACGTGCCCGGCGGCAATGTCGCATGCCAGGAGAAGCTGTTCTCGGTATTGCTCTTCGGCACATAAGTCTGGCCGAGGATGTTCCAGGAAATTCCCTGGAGGCCCTCATTGGCCCGCGTGATGCCGGTGATTTCGCTCTTCATTACAGTCCTCCCTCAACGCGACACGCGGCTTAGTTCGCCGCCTTGCAGTCCTTGGCATAGCGGTCGCCGTAATTCTCAAAAACCTTCTGCACGATCTCGGTCTGGAACTTGCCGTCCGGGCGCTTGGCGACCTTGGTCAGGTAAAAGTCCTGGATCGGATAGCCGTTGGTGTTGAACTTGAAGGAGCCGCGCAACGAGGTGAAGTCCGCCTTCTTCAAGGCCGCCGCAATGGCATCCTTATTGGAGAGATCGCCCTTTACGCCCTTGACCGCGCTGTCGATCAGCATTGCGGCGTCATAGGCCTGGAAGGCATAGGTGCCGGGTACGCCATTGTATGCGGCCTCATAGGCGGCGACGAACTTCTTGTTTTGGGGATTGTCAAGATTTGGCGCCCAGTTGGCGCCGCCGAACATGCCGACGGCGGCGTCCTGCTGCGCCGGCAGGGTCGATTCATCCACGGTGAAAGCCGACAGAACAGGGATACTGTCGGCAAGGCCGGCCTGCTTGTATTGCTTGACGAGATTGACGCCGAGGCCGCCCGGCATGAACGTGAAGAGCGCATCGGGCTTCTGCGCCGAGATCTTGGAAAGCTCCGGCTGGAAGTCCAGCGTGTTCAGCGGCATGTAGGACTCTTCGACGATCTCGCCCTTGTAGTCGAGCTTGAATCCGGCGACCGAGTCCTTGCCCGCCTGATAGTTCGGCACCATCAGGTACATGCGCTTGTAGCCGCGATCCTGCGCGACCTTGCCGAGGATCTCGTGCACCTGATCGTTCTGGTACGAGGTCACATAGAAGAACGGATTACAGTCCTTGCCGGCAAAGGTCGACGGGCCGGCATTCGGGCTGATCAGGAAGGTCTTCGATTCCGTGACCGGCCGGTGGATCGCCTGAAGGATGTTAGAGAAGATCGGGCCGACCACGAAATCGACCTTGTCGCGCTCGAGCAGACCCTTGACCTTTGTCACGGCCGCATCTGGTTTGAGCTCGTCGTCGACCACCACGACCTCGACATCGCGACCGCCCATCTTGCCGCCGAGATCCTTCACCGCGAGCGCAAAGCCGTCGCGGACCTGTTGCCCCAGCGCAGCCGCAGGCCCCGACAGAGTTACGATCACGCCCAGCTTGATCTTGTCTTCGGCGAGGGCGGGGCTCAGCGCGGTGCCAAGCAGGAAGGCGGCCGCGGCCATGGTGAATTGCGTCTTCATGATCTGTCCCCCGTGACATCAGGCTTGCGTCGCAAGCCACGTACTCCGATCCAAGCTTAAGCCGATGATGGCTTCCGCGGCAAGCAAGGCTGAAAGCGTTGTGCCATCATGCAACGGGCATGCATGCAAGCGGCGCGCCAATTGCTTGAAGCTTAAAGAAATTGGCATGCGGTCGATTGTTGTAGCTTTAGGCTTGCGGCCGGGGCCGATTTATTTGAAGCTCAAAACGTTAGGGAATCCGTGGCCTCCGCCACTGCCAGCCATCAGTGTTTGCATCAAGATGCTCGATTCCGAGACCAAGGCCGTCGAAACGCCGGAGGATCATGCCGAGGAGCTTCGGCTGTGGTTGCGCCTCCTGACCTGCACGACCCTGATCGAGGGCGAGGTTCGCGGCCGGCTGCGGCAGCGCTTCGACGTGACGCTGCCGCGTTTCGACCTGATGGCGCAGCTCGACAAGGCGCCCGACGGTATGACCCTGTCCGACATCTCCAAGCGCATGATGGTCTCCAACGGCAACGTTACCGGCCTCGTCGAGCGCCTGGTGGAATCCGGCCATCTCGACCGCCGGACCTCGGAGACGGACCGCCGCGTCCAGGTGATCCGCCTCACGAAACTCGGCCGCGCCGAGTTTCGTAGGATGGCCGCGGAGCACGAGACCTGGATCGCCGATCTCTTCGCTGACCTGACGCCGAAGGACGTACGCGAATTGATGCGGCTCCTGGCCAAGACCAAGGCGTCGGCGCAGAAATCGGCAGTGCGCCGCCGGCCTTAAATGGATGGTCGGGCAGTCCGCCAATCCCATCTTGCCGCAGGAAAATGCATGGGATGCCCAAAATCCGCTATTGCGCCGAATTGTTTTAAGCCTAAAATGTTTCCCAGATAGTGCTGCCGGGTGCTTTCCATGCGCAAAGGAGCGTGCGATGGCCAACGCCGCCAAGGTTCAAGTGACGGGCTCGTCTGACGGCAATGTCGCGACGGCCCATGTCGACACATTCGCGCGGCAGCATCTGCCGCCGCGAGAGCTCTGGCCCGAATTCACCTTCACGCGGCCGGAGCTGCACTATCCGCCGCGATTGAACTGCGTCAGCTATTTCCTCGACCGTTGGGTCGAGCAGGGGCACGGCGATGCGCCCTGCGTCATCAGTCCCGCCGTCAGCTACTCCTATCGCGAGCTGCAAACGCTGGTGAACCGGATCGCTAATGTACTGGTCAGCAAGCTTGGTCTCGTGACGGGCGGACGTGTGCTGCTGCGCTCCGCAAACAACCCGATGATGGTTGCGACCTATCTCGCGGTGATCAAGGCCGGCGGCATTTGCGTGGCGACCATGCCGCTGCTGCGCGCCAAGGAGCTGTCCTATCCGATCCAGAAGGCTGAAATCACGCTGGCGCTCTGCGACGGAAAACTTGCAGATGAAATGGAGAAGGCGAGAGCCGCTGTGCCCGGGCTCAAGCACGTCCTCTATTGGGGCAATGGTGCAGCCGACTCGCTCGAGGCGCTGATCGCGGACGCGAGTCCAGAGTTCAACGCCGTCGATACCGCTTCCGATGACATCTGCCTGATCGCCTTCACCTCTGGCACGACCGGCGATCCCAAGGGCACCATGCATTTCCACCGGGACATGCTGGCCGTGTGTGACGGCTACGCGCGCAACATCCTGCGGGCCGCACAGAACGATCGCTTCGTCGGCTCGGCGCCGCTCGCCTTCACCTTTGGCTTCGGTGGCGTGCTGTTTCCCATGCATATCGGCGCTTCCTTCGTCGTGCTGGAGAAGACGACGCCGGACGATATTCTGAACGCGATCGAGCAGTACAAGATCACGGTGTGTTTCACCGCTCCGACCGCCTATCGAGCTATGATCGGCAAGCTCCCAGGCCGCGATATATCTTCGCTCCGCAAGTGCGTCTCCGCCGGCGAGACGCTGCCGAAGCCGACATTCGATGCCTGGCACAAGGCGACCGGCATCAAGCTGATGGATGGCATTGGCTCGACCGAGATGCTGCACATCTTTATCAGTGCGACCGAGGACGAGATCCGTCCCGGCGCGACCGGAAAGCCGGTGCCGGGCTATGAAGCCAAGATCGTCGATGACGCCGGCGACGACATGCCGCCGGGCACGATGGGACGGCTTGCGGTGCGCGGACCGACCGGCTGCCGGTATCTCGCCGACGAGCGCCAGCGCAAATATGTCCAGAACGGCTGGAATATCACCGGCGATACTTACCTCATGGATAGCGACGGTTACTTCTGGTACCAGTCGCGCTCGGACGACATGATCGTGTCGTCTGGCTACAACATCGCCGGCACCGACGTCGAGGCGGCGCTGCTCACGCATCCGTCCGTCGTCGAGTGCGGCGTCGTCGGTGCGCCCGACGAAGCGCGCGGAATGATCGTGAAGGCCTATGTCATCACCGTGCCCGGCGTCACGCCGGACGCCAAGCTCGCGGCTGAGTTGCAGGAGCATGTCAAACGGGAGATCGCGCCATACAAATATCCGCGCGCGATCGAATTTGTGACGCAATTGCCGAAAACCGAGACCGGCAAGTTGAAGCGCTTTGCCTTGCGCCAGCTGGCGCAGGCGGCGGCAGCATCTTCCGGCGTTGCCGCAGAATGAGGATAGAGATTTGTCCGTGACGACACCGAAAGGCCCGCATCTTGCGGTGCTGCCGACCGCAGCCGAGGACGAAACCCGTTCCACGGCGCAGATGCTCCAGCCCTCCGGCTGGCCGATGCCGAAGGGCTATGCCAACGGCATGGCCGCGGACGGCCGCATCGTCGTGACCGGCGGAGTGATCGGTTGGGATATCGAGGAACGTCTCGCGGATGGCTTTGTCGCCCAAGTGCACCAGACCCTGAGCAACATCGCTGCGATCCTGGCGGAGGCCGGTGCGCGACCCGAGCATCTCGTGCGCCTCACCTGGTACGTGGTCGACATGGACGAGTACCTGACGAACCTGAGGGAGCTCGGCAAGGTCTATCGGACGATCTTCGGCACGCACTATCCTGCGATGGCACTGGTGCAGGTCGTCCGCCTCGTCGAGAAGGCGGCGCGCGTCGAAATCGAGGCGACCGCCGTCATTCCGCGCTGAGCCGCGTTCGTCGCTTCAGCTCGCTTTGGCGAGATCATCGTCCTCGGGCGAGTTCAAATAGACGCCCGACATGGTGTCGACCCAGCACAGATGGTCGTGCACCTTTTTCACGCCCTGGACATTTTCCGCCGCAACGACTGCAGCTTGACGCGCGCGTTCCTCGGTAATGACGCCGCTCAAGTGAACGATGCCGCCGCGAACGATGACGTTGAGCCCGAACGGGCACCAGTCGTTCTTCTCCATGGCGTCGATGATGCGGCTGCGGATGTGATCGTCGTCGGCTGTTGGATCCGGCACTTCGCGAGCAAGGCCGGCCACCGCCTGCAATAAATTGGCGCGCGACACGATGCCGACGAGCTTGTCACCGCGCACCACTGGAAGACGCTTGACGTTGTTCCGTTCCATCAAGTCAACGATCTCCGCGAGCGCGGTATCCTCGGTGATGGTGACTGGCGAATCGGTCATCACTTCGGAAACCTTGCGCCCGTGCTCGTGCACGAAGTCGCTGGCCGTTTTGCCGGGACCGAGGATGAACCGCAGCCAGCGGCCCTGCTTGCGCCCGGTGCCGATTTCGCTGCGGCGTATGAAGTCACCTTCCGAGACAACGCCGACCAGCGTGCCGGCCTCGTCGACTACGGTCAGGCCGCTGACGTGCCGCTTCAGCATGATGTTGGCCGCCTCGACGATGCCGGTGCCGGGGGTGACCGAGATGACCGACCGGGTCATGATCTGGTGGGCGCGCATGGGAAACTCCGCAGTCTGGACCAATTTCGATACGAAAACTCTAGATCAGGCGCGGCAGCAGGGTTTGACGCAGGTCAAGCGGCTGGACGGAACCAATCAGGTTGACGCAGCTCAAACGCACGCGCCAGGCGCGGCTCTATCCTGGCGCGGAAAACAGGACCAGAAGCGTGCAGGAACCTTCCGTCATGAGCGTCGTGCATACATTTCCTCGGCCCGCAGGGCCGGCGGGGCCGCCGACGCCCGGCATTCCCGTTGCTGGCGTCAGCCCCTCTCCGGTGAGCAGCGAGGCGTCCGGCAAACGGTTAGTCCCGAGCGCTGAGCCGGCGTCCGAGCCGCAGCCGCTCGACCGTGC
This sequence comes from Bradyrhizobium commune, assembly GCF_015624505.1. Lineage (NCBI taxonomy): Bacteria > Pseudomonadati > Pseudomonadota > Alphaproteobacteria > Hyphomicrobiales > Nitrobacteraceae > Bradyrhizobium > Bradyrhizobium commune. Next base: position 2,404,015 of record NZ_CP061379.1, read on the forward strand.
CCTCCACGCAATGCTGGCGCGGTTCACGGGCGGGATTTCGCCGGCGGCCTTGTCGCTCGCCTGGCTTGATTGGGGCTCGCATCTTGCTGTGGCGCCCCAGCGCCAGATGGAGCTGGCCCGCGATGTCCTGCGCGACATTGGCCGCTTTGTCGAAGCCGCCGCCCACGCGACGTCGCCCGAGCAGAAACCTTGGTCCGTGATTCAACCGCATGGGCGGGATCGTCGTTTCAAAGAGCCGCAGTGGGAGGTCGCGCCCTTCAATCTGTTGGCGCAGGCCTTTCTGCTCGGCGAGCGCTGGTGGCACGACGCGACAACCGGCGTGCGCGGTGTCTCGCGTGCCAATGAAGCGATCGTCGAGTTCTCGGTGCGGCAGATGCTCGATACGTTCGCGCCGTCGAATTTCGTGGCGACCAACCCCGAAGTGCTGGAGAAGGCGTTTCGGAGCGGCGGAGAGAATTTCATCTTCGGTTGGCAGAATTGGTGCAGCGATCTGATGCGCCTGCTGTTCGCAGCAAAATCGCCCGGCCATGAGCAGTTCGTGGTTGGCAAGACGGTTGCGGCCTCGACCGGCAAGGTCGTCTACCGCAACGAACTGATGGAGCTCATCCAGTACGCTCCGACCACCGCGAAGGTGAGGCCGGAGCCGATCCTGATCGTGCCGGCCTGGATCATGAAGTACTACATCCTCGATCTGTCACGGCAGAATTCGCTGGTGCGCTACCTCACCAGTCAGGGTTTTACCGTGTTCGCGATTTCCTGGCGCAATCCCGACGCGAGGGACCGGGATGTTGCTTTCGACGACTATCGCAACCTCGGCGTCATGGCCGCTCTGGACACGATCGGCAAGATTGTGCCCGGGCGGAAGGCCCATGGGCTCGGCTATTGTCTGGGCGGAACGTTGCTATCGATAGCCGCCGCTGCGATGGCCCGCGACGGCGACGTCCGTCTCGGCACGGTCACGCTCCTTGCCGCGCAGACCGATTTCACCGAAGCGGGCGAATTGACGCTCTTCATCAACGAAAGCCAGGTCACGTTCCTCGAAGACATGATGTGGCAACGGGGCTTTCTCGATACGGCGCAGATGGCCGGTGCATTTGCGCTCCTCCGCTCCAACGATCTGATCTGGTCGCGGCTGTCGCACGATTATCTGATGGGCGATGCGGCGCCGCCGAGTGACCTGATGGCCTGGAACGCGGACGCGACGCGGCTGCCCTATCGCATGCATTCGGAATATCTGCGCAAGCTGTTCCTCGACAACGATCTGGCTGAAGGTCGCTACACTGTCGACGGCCGCAGCATCGCGCTCTCCGACATCCATGCGCCGATGTTCGTGGTCGGCACGCTCGCAGATCACGTGGCGCCGTGGCGGTCTGTCTATAAGCTCCACTACCAGGTCGACGCCGACGTGACCTTCCTGCTGACCAGCGGCGGCCACAATGCCGGCGTGGTCGCGCCTCCCGACGATCCCGGGCACAGCTATCAGGTGATGACCAAGGCTGCGGATGCGCCCTATGTCGGCCCGGACCAATGGCTGAAGCTGGCACCGCATGTTGAGGGATCGTGGTGGCCGGAATGGACGCAGTGGCTGACAGCGAGATCGGGCAATCCCTGTGATCCGCCGCCAATCGGATCTGGAGATATCGAGAGCCTGCCCGACGCACCCGGCGACTATGTCCGCACCTAGTCCTCAGGCTCCGTATTCGGTGCGAGGTCGGAGGATCGGAAGGGTTTGGCCTTGTCCAGTTTCCGATACGCCGTGGCGGCGGTTCGCAACAGCTTCTTTTCGCGCTTGCGGTCGAGGAAGCGAATGCCCGCCTCGGGGACGGCCTCGTTCAATGACGCCGCCAGCGTTTGGCCTCGCGCATCGTCATTCAGTTGTCCGAGCGACCGCTGAGCCTTGCGCAATTGCTTGAGGATCGACTTTTGCTTCGTCAGCGATTTGTCGGCGAACAGATCCTCCAGCGACTCGATCGAGTAGGTCAGTCGCTTGTTGAGAAGTCGCAGCTTGTGCCGCTTCTCGACGTCGAGCTTGCGAAGCTTCCTGGCTCTCTTGAGAAGTGTCGTCTCCCACTCCTTGAGTTGCGCCGTCGCGTGGTCGGAGAGCGAGCAGCGGCGCAGTCTGATGGCGTCCTTGCTGCGTCTGGTTGACCAGGGGCCGCTCTCGATCCAGGCCGAGGTCTGTTCGACCAGCCGCCGATAGCGCGCGGAATGCAGCGCGCGGGCCAGCAGGCGATGGCTCTCGGCACGCTTCTCGTCCCAGTGCTGGAGCTCGGCGATCACGGCGAGCTCCTCGCCGGTCTCGGCGACGACGCGTTCGATTGCCACGTCGAGGTCTCGCACCATGCCAAGCTGGCTGTTCAGCCATTTCAGCTCGGTCCAGACTTTTGGCCGCAGCGCGTCATCGACCATCGGGGAAAAGAAGCGGATGGCGGTCCGCAGATGTGTCAGCGCGATTCGGATCTGATGAAGTGCGTCGGGGTCGCCCCGGCAGGTGCCATCATGCTGGGCGAGGACGGCGGCGAGGTGACGTCGCGCGATGATCCGGAAGGCGGTGTCGCAGGCCATGCCAGGGCTCAGGCGGCCAGGCAGTGTATTGCGATTCGCCGCCGGCCTGGCGCGAACGGTCGCCGTCGAGGTCCTGGTGCGTCGCGCCATCCCTGTCCGCGTCAATCAGATAGCCTTACCCGCCCTTGGCGATCGCGTCCCGGCAGCGCTGAAGCGTCTGCTCTTGTGTCCCGGATGCATCGATGGTCGCCCAACCGACATGACCGATATTATAGTGCTCTTGCAGCGCGGCAACCTCTTGCGTGGCGTCGGATGCGTCCCCTTGTCGACTTCCGATTCGCGCCTGTCGCGTCGCGAGGTCGGCGACCAGGAAGAAACCTGTCATCGGTATGTCGCACGCCCGCCCCAACGTGGCGAATGCGTCTCGTTCGGCATCTCGGGCGAACACGCCGTCGACAACGACCGAATGGCCCTGGGCGAGCACGCGCCGGGCGTGTCGGGCCAACGTCTCGTAGACGTGCGCCGCAAGCTCTGGCGTGTATGCGGATCGCGGCAACCGGTCCGTGTCCTTGACCCCGAACATCTGCTTGCGGACGACGTCGCTGCGCAGCACGACCGCTCCCGGGTGCGGTGCTATGTCCGGCGCGAGCGCGCGCGCCAAAACCGTCTTTCCGGTGCCCGACAATCCACCAACGGCAATCAGGCGAGGCGCAGGGGGATGGATCAGCGCCCGGGCCAGGCCAAAGTAGCGCTGCGCGTCGTTAAGGATGCCGGAATCGCTGGAATGCGGTGAATTCAGCCGCGCCAGCGTCACCTGCGCACGGATCGCCGCCCGAATCGACATGAACAACGGCAGCGCACCGAGCGCGTCGAGATTTTCGTGCGGCGTTGTGGTCAGATATTGGTTCAGGACGATGTTCGCCGCCACAGTCTGGTCGTGGTGCAACAGATCCATCAGCGTGAATGCGAGATCGTAGAGCACGTCGACGGTGGACATCCGCGCGTCGAACTCGATGGCGTCGAACAGGATCGGCTGCTGTTCGATCGACACGATATTCGCAAGATGCAGGTCGCCATGGCAGCGGCGTACGAAACCCCGGCGGCCACGCTGCTCAAGCAACGAGCGAACGCGCAAAAACGCCTCGTGCGAGGCTTCGGCAAGCTGCTCGATCTCCGCCGCTGAAATATACCCGCCGTTCCGCAGACCATTGCTGTTACCGTCGATCAGGGCAGGGATGGAGGAAACCCACCCCTCGCCATCAGCATCTGGGGCGGCCGCATGTGAAGCGGCGATCGCGTCGGCGGTCGCCGAGGCCAGGTTTGGATCCAGCGGGCCGGCCTTCGCCAAATGGTCCAGAGTCCGGCTTTCGTCGAAGCGCAACATGTCGACCGCATACTCGATCGGTCGGCCCGATCCTGCAACCTTCACCGATCCGTCCGGCTCCTCCGTGATCGCCACGACGCGATGATAGATCTGCGGCGCCAGCGGCCGGTTGATCCTGATCTCCTCCTCGCAGGCCGCCTTGCGCTGCTCGAGCGTCGAATAATCGAGGAAGGGAAACCGGACGGCCCGCTTGATTTTCAGCGCGCGTGTCCCGTCGAGGAAGACTGACGCTGCGTGCGTGTCGATCCGCTTCACGCCGCCACGCGCGGTCAGCGTTGCAAAGATCCGTTCCTGGGTTGCGGAATCGTCTGTCATCCCTGCCGGCATGTGCAGATGGGCGGCAGGTGGTCCGGCCGCCGAAATAGGTCTTACGACGAGATGACGACCACTCCTTGACTTCCGTCAAGGCCTGTCGTCGGCTGGCCTGACGGAATTCCCTCGGCTTGACGAGGATCAAGCGTCCCGACCAAAGGCGGCCTAGTTTGGCCGGCAAGGAGAATCCCGATGCCCATCAAGGACGTCTTTCTGCCGCTGATCGGCCAGCCGCGTAAACCAGCGCTTGCAGCCATCGAGAAGTGCGTGGCCGTTGCCGCCGACCTCGGTGCCAGGATCACCGCGCTTGCGCTGGAGGACGATGTTTTCGTGCGTCCGAAGGTGGTGTTTCCTGATGATCCGGAGTCCGCCGACACGATCGGCGTGCGCGAAGTGGGCGACATGCAGCAGCTGCTCAACGCGTTCACGCGCGCGGCCTCCCGCACCGGCATTCGCGCACAGAGCCGGTCAGGCAGGGTGCCGGCGGACCAAATTGCATCGACCTTTGCCGAACATGCGCGCTTCAGCGATCTCACGCTGATCCCGGTGAAGCCGCACGACAGCCAAAGCGAAAATATCGTCGAGACGTTCCTGTTCGAGTCCGGCCGGCCGCTGCTGCTCTGTCCGGAGCAGCATGTGGACGTGTTGCGGCCGGAATTCGAGAACGTCATGATCGCCTGGGATCACTCGGCTCGCGCTGCGCGCGCGGTTGGCGACGCGCTGCCGATCCTTCAGGCGGCCAACGCGGTGCGCGTGATCACGGTGGCTGACGACAACGCCGACGCGATCGCGCAATCAGGGACCAGTCTCGTCGATCATCTCAGGGAGCACGGGGTCTACGCGTCCTTTGAAACCGTGAAGGGCAGCGGCAGCTCGATCGGCAAGGTGCTCGGGACCTGGGCGAATGAACATGCGATCGATGCCATCGTCATGGGCGCCTACCACCATTCGCGCCTGAACGAGATCGTCTGGGGCGGGGTGACCAAGACCGTCATCGGCCAGCCACCGTGCTGGGTGATGATGTCGCACTAGCTGCGTTTGCCACATCGATCCAGATTTCCGACCCGTCGCCCGATCGAACGGTTGCAACCATGTCAACCTATCGCCTGAAAAACGTGTTGTCGCCGCGGTCCGTGGCGTTGGTGGGCGCGAGCGCCCGTCAGGTCTCCGTCGGTCGCGCCGTTCTGGAGAACATCCGGAAGGCGGAATTCAGGGGTCCGTTCGGGCTGGTGAATCCGCGGCATGCCGAGATCGGCGGCGTCGCTGCGGTCAGCAGCCTGGACCAATTGCCGTTCGTCCCCGAGCTGGTCGTCATCACCGCGCCGGCGGCCGAGGTTCCCGGCATCATCGATCAGGCCGGGCAGCGCGGCTCGGCCGGCGTGTTGATCGTCTCGGCCGGGCTCGGTCTGGGGCCGGGATCGCCGCACGAGGCCGCCATCGCCGCGGCGCGCAAATACGGTATGCGACTGATCGGCCCTAATTGCCTCGGCATCATGATGCCCGGTGCCAGCCTCAACGCCAGTTTCGCCGCCCATATGCCAGGCTCGGGCAATCTTGCACTGATCTCGCAATCGGGTGCGATCGCCGCCGGCATGGTGGATTGGGCCGCACAGCGCGGCGTCGGCTTCTCCGGCATCGTCTCGATCGGCGACCAGATCGACGTCGATCTCGCCGACCTGCTCGACTATTTCGCGATGGATCACAAGACCCGCGCGATCCTGCTCTATATCGAGGCCATCAAGGACGCGCGGAAGTTCATGTCGGCGGCGCGGGCCGCGGCGCGCGTGAAGCCGGTCGTCGTGGTCAAGTCCGGCCGAATGGCGCAGGGTGCGAAGGCAGCGGCCACGCACACGGGCGCGCTTGCCGGTGCGGATTCCGTCTATGATGCGGCATTCCGCCGTGCCGGTGTGCTGCGGGTATCAGATCTGCGCGAGCTGTTCGATTGCGCCGAGACGCTCGGCCGCGTCGAATCGCGGACCGGCAAGCGCCTCGCGATCCTGACCAATGGCGGCGGCATCGGCGTCCTGGCCGTCGACCGGCTGGTCGAGCTTGGCGGCATTCCCGCGTCGATCTCGGCGGAGGCGCGCAAAGATCTTGACGCCGTGCTGCCGCCGACCTGGTCCGGCGCCAACCCGGTCGACATCGTCGGCGACGCTGACGCATCGCGCTACGCCGCGGCGCTGGATGTGCTGCTCGCCGATCCCGACAATGACGCGGTTCTGGTCCTCAATGTGCAGACCGCGATCGCCTCGGCCGTTGACATCGCAACCCGGGTGACGGAACTCGTCAGCGCGTATCGCACCAAGCACCGCAGCTGGGCGAAACCTGTCCTTGCGGCTTGGGTCGGGGCCGATCAGAAGATCGTCGAGATGCTGTCAGGCGCCGGCATTCCGAACTATCCGACCGAGGATGACGCGGTTCGCGGGTTTATGCACCTCGTGAGACATCGCGAGGTCGTGGAGGCGCTGAGCCAGGTTCCCCCGGCGATGCCCGACACCTTCTTGCCAGACGCGAGAGCCGCGAGGCAGATCGTCGCGAACGCAATTGCGGATGGCCGCAAATGGCTCGAACCGGTCGAGGTCAAGCGCCTGCTCGAAGCCTATGACATCGCGATGGTACCGACCTTTGCGGCGACCGATGTCGAGCAGGCGGTGGTCTGCGCCAACGACATCTTCGCCCAGGGGGCAACCGTCGTGCTCAAGATCATGTCACGCGACATCGTGCACAAATCCGATGTCGGCGGCGTCGTTCTCAATCTCACCACGCCGGATGCCGTGCGTGCCGCCGCGACAGACATCCTTGCGCGTGCGAGGAAGCTGCGCCCGGAAGCCCGCATTGCTGGCATCATCGTGCAGGCGATGGTCGTCAAGCCCAAGGCGCGCGAGCTGATCCTGGGCCTTGCGGACGATCCGACCTTCGGCACCGTCGTCGTGTTCGGCCGGGGCGGGACGGCGGTGGAGATCATCAATGACAAGGCGCTTGCGCTGCCGCCGCTCGATTTGCAGCTCGCGCGCGACCTGATCGGGCGCACGCGTGTTTCTCGGCTGTTGCGCGCCTACCGGGACGTTCCCGCGGTGAAGCAGGACGCCGTCGCGATGGTGCTGGTCAAGCTCGCGCAGATGGCGGCCGACATTCCAGAGATCCGCGAGTTCGACATCAATCCGATGTTGGCAGACGAAACCGGCGTCACGGCGGTTGACGCGCGCGTCGCGGTCGGACCACCACAGCGGAAATTTGCGGGCTCAGGGCCCGCCAATTTCGCCGTCCGCGCCTATCCGTCGCAGTGGGAGCGACGCCTCGTGCTCAAGGACGGCTGGCGCATCTCCGTGCGTCCCTTGCGCCCGGAGGACGAGCCGACCATCCACGAATTCCTGCACCATGTCACGCCCCACGACCTCCGCCTGCGCTTCTTCGCGCCGATGAAGGAGTTTACCCACGAATTCATCGCCCGCCTGACCCAGCTCGACTACGCGCGGGCGATGGCCTTCATCGCCTTCGACGAGGCGACCAGCGAGATGGTCGGCGTGGTCCGGCTCCATTCGGACTCGGTCTACGAGAGCGGCGAGTATGCGATCCTGCTGCGTTCGGACCTCAAGGGCAGGGGGCTCGGATGGGCCCTGATGCAACTGATCATCGACTACGCGAAATCGGAGGGGTTGAGGACCATCTCGGGCGACGTGCTCAAGGAGAACGTCACGATGCTGGAGATGTGCCGCCAGCTCGGTTTTGCGGTGAAGCCGGATCCGACCGAGCCCGACATCTGTGACGTCAGGCTGAAGCTCTGAAGTGCGGTTACCGCAACTCTGCATCGCACGAAATGCATTGACGCACCCTCCGGATGCGGTTTAGTGGAACTCGCACGGTCTCAGCGGCATTTGATTAAACCTGTACGCTCTGCTTTCCGGTTGAAAAGCCGGGCAACGTTGACTACGCAGGGACACCACTGCCTCGCAGTCTTAGGAGTCCCGGCGTGCCTCAGGACAAGACCGGCGACCCCCGACAGTCGTCGGGCAACAAATTATCGGTCCTGCGCAAGCACCCGATCTTCGCGGATCTGGAGCCTGACGCGCTTGATCAGCTCTGCCGCTATGCCAAGCACACGACGGTGAAGCGCGGAGCGACGATTGCAGCCAAGGGCGACCCCGGCAACAATCTGTTTGCGGTGATCACGGGAACAGTGAAGATCTCCTCCTCGTCGCCTGATGGGCGGAACGCTATTCTCAATCTGATCGGTCCGGGAGAAATCTTTGGCGAGATCGCGGTTCTCGACGGCGCGCCGCGGTCGGCGGATGCGACCGCCAACACCAATTGCGAGCTTTACATCATCGACCGCCGCGACTTCCTGCCGTTTGTGAAGAGCCAGCCGGCGCTGGCGATGAAATTCATTGAGCTGCTGTGCGCGCGGCTGCGCTGGACCAGCCAGCAGGTCGAGCAGGTGATCTTGCAGAATTTGCCGGGCCGGCTTGCCAGCGCGCTGCTCGGCCTCACCGAGGAGCGCAAGTTCGACTCCGGCAGCGGCACGCTCGCCGTCACCCAGCAGGAGATCAGCGAGATGGTGGGGATGACGCGCGAGAGCATCAACAAGCAATTGCGCGCCTGGGCCGGACGCAACTGGGTTCGTCTCGAGCACGGCGCCATCGTCGTGCTCGACACCGAAGCGCTACGTGAGCTCGTTGACAGCGGCCTCGACGGCGACTAACGCGCGATGACGACGAGTCGTCATCGCTCGTCAGGTTGTTGTTTGAGCATGATCTTTTTCGGAGAACCGCTGCGAACTTTTCCCGATCATGCTTTTAGCTCTCGATGATCGCGACCGCACGGGTCCAGCCCGCGGAGGCGCGCTCGATCTTCACCGGAAAGCATGAGACGGTGAAGCCGGTTGCAGGCAATTGCTCGAGATTGTGCAGCTTCTCGAGATGGCAATAGCCGATGTGCCGTCCCGCCTTATGGCCCTCCCAGATCAGGCCGGCGTTTTTCGTTTCCGCGTATTTCCTTGCGGTGAAGACGAACGGTGCATCCCAGCTCCAGCCGTCGGTTCCGGTGAGCCGTACGCCGCGTTCGAGCAGGTACATGGTGGCCTCACAGCCCATGCCGCAGCCGGAATTGACGTAGTCGGCCTGGCCGAATTTGGCGCCGGCGCTGGTGTTGACGACGACGATCTCCAGCGGCGAGAGCGTGTGGCCGATACGCTTGAGTTCCTTCTCGACGTCCTCGGCGGTGGCGACATAGCCGTCTGGCAGATGTCGGAAGTCAAGCTTCACGCCGGGCTGAAAGCACCATTCCAGCGGCACCTCGTCGATGGTCCATGACCGCTCGCCGCGATTCATGGTCGGGTGAAAATGCCATGGCGCGTCGAGATGCGTGCCGTTGTGGGTCGACAGCGAGACCTGCTCGACCGCCCAGCCCTGGCCATCCGGCAGATCCTGCGCCTTGAGACCATCGAAGAACTGCAACATGCGCGGCAGCCCCTGCTGATGGTCGATATACTGGATCGTCGGGTGGTTGCCCGGCGGATCGGCCGGCACGTCGTTCTGCAACGGCACGGAGATGTCGATCAGCTTCCGCGGCATGGGCGTTTCCCTCGAGATGTTTCCCAGCATCTTGAGGGCGGCGTGCCGGCGCCGTCAAGCGACGCGCCGGCGCGATCAACTCACCGCAGGATGTGACGCGGCAGCCAGAGCGAGATCTCCGGCAGATAGGTGACGAGCATCAGCACGAACAGCATGACGCCGTAGAACGGCCAGATCTTGCGCATGACCTCTTCAAGCGAGACCTTGCCGACCGCGCAGCCGACGAACAGGATCGCGCCGACCGGTGGATGGCACAGGCCGATGCCGAGATTGAGCAGCATGATCATGCCGAAATGCACGGGATCGACGCCGAAATTCTGCATCACCGGCAGCAGGATCGGCGTCGCGATCAGGATCGACGGCGCCATGTCGAGCAGCGTGCCGAGCAGCAGCAGCAGCACGTTGAGCAGCAGCAGGATGACGTATTTGTTGCTGGAGATCGACAGGAAGAATGCCGTCATCTTCGCCGGCATCTGTGTGAGCGCCATGATGTAGCCGACTGCGGAGGCGCAGGCGATCAGCGTCATCACCATCGCGACCGTGCGCAAGGTCCGGTGCAGCAGCACCGGCAAGTCACGCCATTGATAGTCGCGGTAGACGAACATGGTGACGAAGAACGCCCAGATGCAGGCGACCGCGCCAGCCTCGATCGCGGTGAAGATGCCGCCCAAAATGCCGCCGAGGATGATGACGAGCGTGATCAGGCCCCAGGCCGCATCGATCGTGATCTTGATCGCGTCCTTGGCCGGAACAGTGCGCCCCTGAGGATGACCCTCGCGATAGGCAATCGCAACGCACAGCACGATCAGCGAGAAGCCGAGCAGCAGGCCGGGAAACACGCCCGCCATGAACAGGGCGCTGATCGAGATGGTGCCGCCGGTCGCGAGCGAATACAGCACCGCATTGTGGCTCGGCGGCACCAGCAGCGCCTGCACCGAGGACGAGATGGTGAGGTTGGTGGCGAACACGCGCGGATAGCCGTTCTTCTCCATCTGCGGGATCATCACCGAGCCGATCGCCGAGGTATCGGCCACCGCCGAGCCGGAGATGCCGCTGAGGAACGTCGTCGCCAGCACGTTGACGATCGAGAGGCCGCCGCGCAGCCGGGTCAAGCCGACCAGCACGTCGGCAAAGGCGACCAGCCGCTTTGCCATGCCGCCTTCCGCCATGATGGCGCCGGCGAGCACGAAGAACGGGATCGTCAGCATCGCAACCTTGCTGACGCCGTCCGAGATTTTCAGCATCAAGGCTTCAAGGGGAATGCCGACCGACAGCGCGCCCGCGATCGCCGCCATCGCCAGCGAGTAGGCGATCGGCATGCCGATCAGGAAGCAGACGATCATCGTGCCGAGCAGGATAAAGATGTCCATGACGATGACTCCTGGCTCACTCGAAGGCCGCAGGCTCGGAATGCTTGCCGATCGGGTCGGGTGGCACGCCGAGGAATATCCGTTCGATCACGAACAGGAGCAGGCAGACGCCGCCGATCGGAATCGGCAGATAGGTGACGCCGACCGACAGCGACGGGAAGTCAGCGATGGAGTTGTGCCAGGTGATCTCGACGAGACTTTCACCCCAGATGACCATGAACAGCGCGATAAGCGCCATGAGCAACTGAACGAAGATGTCGAGCGCCCGTTGCAGGGGCGGCGGGAGCTTCTTGGCGAAATAGGCGACATTCATGTGCAGGTTGAGCCGGTAGCCGGCGGCTGCGCCGATGAATGTCAAGACGATCGTCAGCAGCACCGCCATCGGCTCCGGCCACGAAGCCGCGCTGTTGAGGACGTAGCGCGTGAATACCGCCCAGGGGATCACCGCGGAGATCGCGACCAGCGCGATGCAGCCGACGATCACGCACAACAAATAGAGAAAATCCATCGCTCGGCGAAACAGTGCGGCCATCCGCGTTTCCTGCTCTGTCAGTGGTTTAAGTTGTCGAGGCCGAAGCGCGACGAGTGCTCATCGCGCTTCGGCTCTTTTCGAGCATCCTCTAGAGCGCTTGGATGCGCTGGATCGTGGCCTGGTATTTCGGGCCGTATTTGTCCCAGACCGGCTTGACCGCGTCCTGGAATGGTTTCTTGTCGGCGATCTCGACGATTTCGCAGCCAGCGGCCTTGGCCTTCTCCATCGCCGTCGTCTCGTACTTCTTCCACAGCTCGCGCTCCTCGAGCTGGGCTTCGCGCGCGAACTTCTTGATCAGCGCTTGGTCGTCGGCCGACAGTGCTGTCCAGGATCGCTTCGAGAAACAGAGGATCTCAGGGATCACGAGGTGCTCGGTCAGCGAGTAATATTTTGCGGCGGTGTAGTGGTTGCTGAACACGTAGCTCGGCGGATTGTTTTCAGCGCCGTCGATCACGCCTGTTTGCAGCGACGAGAACACCTGGTCGTAGCCCATGGCGATGCCGTTGCCGCCGAGCGAGTTGACCATGTCGATGAAGATCGGATTGCCGATGACGCGAAGCTTCAGGCCCTTGACGTCGGCGATCGACTTGATCGGATGTTTGGTGTTGTAGAAGCTGCGCGCGCCCGAATCCATCCAGCACAGTCCGACCAGGTTCGCGTTCGGGCTCGCGGTGATCTTGTCGAGCAATTCCTGGCCGATGTCGCCGTCCATCATCTTCCAGGCTTGCGCTATGTTCTTGAACAGGAAGGGCATGTTGACGACGTTGATGTCGTCGACGATTGGCCCGACCGCGCCTGCACTGACGCGCAGCATCTGGATCGCGCCAATCTGTGTCTGCTCGATCGTCTCCTTCTCGGCGCCGAGTTGCGCGGAGGGATAGGTCTGGATCGAGAGCCGGCCTTGCGTCGCATCCGACAGCTTCTTGCCCATGCTCTCGACGGCGGCGACCGTCGGATAGCCGACCGGCTGCACGTCGGCAGCCTTGAACACGGCTTTGGTCTGGGCGCGGCCCGACGAGATCGGAGCCAGCGTGGCTGCTCCAAGTCCGGCGCCAAGTCCGGCGCTCAATTTGATGAAATCACGGCGTCTCATGGTAGTCCTCCCTCATTGCTTCGTTGGTGTGCGTCGTTGTTTGACCGCGGTCCGGTTATTCCGTGCTTGCGAAAAACTCCGGATTGGTATGTTGCGTTTCCGAGATGTCGCGGAGCAGGCGATCGAGATGCTTCTCCATCGCGATTCCCGCGCGTTGCGGATCGTGCGCTTCGATCGCCGCGAGGATCGGCTCGTGCTCGGCGATCACCTGTGTCATGCGTCCGACGACCGGCAGCGTCAGCTGCCGATAGCGATCGACGTGGACCTTCACGTGCTGGATCAGCGTCCAGATGCCGGGATGTCTCGCGACATCGGCGACAGTGGCGTGGAACAGCTCGTCGGCCTGGTGAAACGCGGTGCGGTCGCCGGCTTCGTCGGCCTCGCGCTGGCGCTCGACGATCGAGCGCAATTGCAGGATCTGGCTTGCGGTGGCGCGCTCGGCCGCAAGCCGCGCGGTGGTTTCCTCCAGCGCCTTGCGGATGATGATCGCTTCGGGCAGGGCGGCGAGCGGAATGCGGGAGACGAAAATTCCCGATTGCGGGAACACGTCGAGCAGGCCCTCGTCAGACAGCTTGAGGATCGCCTCGCGCACCGGCGTCCGGCTGACGCCATAGGTCATTGCGATCTCCGCTTCCGAGATCACTTCGCCCGGCCGGCGCCGCATCGACACCAGCTCGCTGCGCAGCTCGGTATAGATGCGCGACGAGGCCGTCGCCCGCTGCGGCGGCTTGCCGCGGCGGGGCGTGACGACGGCCGGCGTGGATGCGGCCTGGGCTTTCCTCTTTGCGCGTGCGGGCATGGTTGTGTTTGAAATTGATATATTAGTATACGAGGCGATCGGACAGAAGATCAACTGGCTAGATTAGCCCGATGGTGCGTTGCAGCAGGATTTGCAAGGTCGTGACGAAGGGTGAGACACCAGCCTTCGTCGCATTCAGCGGATAACTCCGCACGCATGCCGCCCTCCTTGAATTTATTTCCCCTAGGGCTTTCCTAGGGTCGCGCAGCGCGGCGAGTCCAAGTTGAAGGGGGTATCGATCGATACCGATTTTGGATTGATGGGTGACCGCGAGAGCGTCAAACACTCTAGCCGCCCTGTTTTCGCAGCCGGGGATGAGTGCAGTACGCCCCGACTTTGAAAGCATTGGAAGGATGTGACCGTGACGGACTATCGCAAGCTCTTCGATCTCACCGGCAAGACCGCCGTGGTGCTCGGCGCCGCATCGGGCATCGGCAAATCGTCGGCGGAAGCACTGGCCGGGCTCGGTGCCCGGATCGTCTGCGCGGATCGCGCGCTTGACGCAGCGGAAGCGACCGCCGCCGGCATTCGCGACAAGGGCGGTTGGGCCGAGGCCGCCGCGTGTGACGCCGCCAGCGCCGCTGACGTCAACGCATTGGCCAAAATCGCGATGCAAAAATTTCCGCGGCTCGACATCGCCGTGACCACGCCCGGCCTCAACATCCGCAAGACCATCCTCGACTACACCGAGGAGGATCTCGACCGCGTCCTCACGCTGAATGTGAAGGGCACCGTCTGGTTCTTCCAGGCGTTCGGCCGCATCATGGTGGAGCAGAAGGGCGGCAGCATCATCGCCTGCTCCTCGGTCCGCGCTGTCACCATCGAGCCCGGCCTTGCGGTGTATGGGTCCACCAAGGCGGCGATCGGGCTTCTGGTGAAGGGCTTTGCGTCCGAGGTCGGCCGCGCCGGCGTGCGCGTCAACGCAATTGCGCCGAGCATCGCCGAGACCGCGCTGACCGGCCCGTTCAAGCAGCGTCCCGACATCTACAATCTCTACGCCGGCCACACCGTGTTCAACCGCTGGAGCAGCGCCCATGAGGTCGCGACCGCCGTTGCCTATCTCGCCTCGGATGCCGCGAGCTATGTCAGCGGCAGCACGCTGTTCGTCGACGGCGGTTGGACCGCCGTCGACGGGCCGCCGACCGGCCTCACGCAGCTGCACAAATAGGGCCATCCGCGTCTAGCCGGCAAAGCCCACGCGCTGGCGCAGCTCTCTCTGATCTGCGCCAGTCAGCAACGCGATCAGGGCGGCTGCCTCGTTCGGATGTGCAGCCCGCGCAGTCACGCCGGCTGTATACATCGTCACCAGCTCGCATCCCGGCGGCAGCGATCCCGACAGCACGATGCCGTCGATTGCGATGATCTCGGTCGCCTGGGTGCAGCCGATCGGGCGTTGTGCGGTGGACATCGCAAGCTCCCGCATCGCAGTCGCGCCATTCGGAAAGATCTTCAGCCGCGAGGCGACCTCATAGGCGATGCCAAGCTGATCCAGCACTTTTGCGACGTGCTGTCCCGCGGTCGAGGCTTTTGTGTCGGGCACGAAGATCGCGTCGGCGGCGCGCAAGACGTCGCGTAGATCGGCTTCGGTTTTGACCGTCACCTTGGCATCGCGGCTGCGGACCGCGAGCGCCGTTTCGACCCGGCCGATATTGGCGATCGCGGCGGGGACGACGAGTTTCTCATCGGCAAGCTTCGTCAGCAGCGCCTGCGTCAGGATCACGAGATCGGCCGGCGTGCCCGCGCGCAGCCTGTCGGCCATGATGCCGACCGCACCGAATTCGCCATCGACTGCAAATCCCGTCTTCGCCTTGAAGGCCGCGGCGAGGCCGCGCACCAGGCCTTGCGCCGCGCCGCCGCTGAGGATGTTCACTGTATCAGCCATGCCGGCTCCCGTCAGATTTCAGGATTTGTCGAACCGCTTGACGACATCGGCCCATTTTTCGATGTCGCCGCGCAAGAATTTGTCGAATTCGCCCGGCGTCATCGACATCGGCAGAGCCCCCTGTTCGGTCCACAGCTTGACGATCTCGGGCCGCTTCACGAATGCACCGACGGCCGCGTTGAGCTTGTCGATGATCGGTCTCGGCGTGCCCGCCGGCGCCATCAGGCCGAGCCAGATCGTGGCCTCGTAGCCGGGCACGCCGGCCTCATTCGCGGTCGGCACGTTCGGCAGCACCGCGGAACGCAGCTTGCCGGTGGTCGCGAGCGCACGGACCTGGTTCTCTCCGATGTTCGGCGCCATCGCCGGCACCGCGTCGATCATCATCTGCACCTGGCCGCCGATCACGCCGCTGCGCGCCTCGCCGCTGTTACGATAGGGCACATGGACGAGGTCGATGCCCGCCATCGCCTTGAACAGCTCGCCGGCCATGTGATAGGGCGTGCCCTGGCCGGAGGAGGCGTAGTTCAGCTTGCCCGGCTGCGCCTTGGCGAGCGCAATGAACTCTGGCAGCGTCCTGGCCGGCACCGACGGGCTCACGACGATCACCAAGTCGGACGAATTCACCGGCGCGATCGGTGCAAGGTCGCGCATCAGCTCGTATTTGCGCTGTTCAGCCGTCAGCAGCGATTCATTCGCCGTCTGCGTGTTCGACATCATCAGCAGCGTGTAGCCGTCGGCCGGTGACTTCGCTGCCTCGACCGTACCGATGACACCGCCCGCTCCGGTGCGGTTCTCGATCACGAAGGGCTGGCCAAGGCTCTCCTGGAGCGCGTTGCCGATCAGCCGCGCCGCGACGTCGGCCGGCCCGCCGGCGCCGAAGGGCACGATGATGCGGACCGCATGCGCAGGATAGTCCTGCGCGAAGGAGGGCCCGGCAGAGACTATGGTGAGCAGGCCGGCCGCCAGTGCCAGCATGAATCGTGGGGCCGTCACGCCCGCCTCCCTGTCGTTTTTGTTGGCTGGCACTGTAACGGCAGCCGACGCGGACTGTCGACGCCTCACAAAGTCGATTACAGCCGGAATATCGGGCTGCTTTCGGTGTGATCGTGCGGCCTTTCGCGGTTGCAGCAGGAACGGGTGCCGAACGCGCCTTGAGCAAATCGCATGGGCATTGCCGGATAAATGCGCTCGGCCGGCTGGTCTTTTGATGTTACGAATTTGGCCATGAACCAGCACGCCAAGATCGAGATCCGCCACTCCACCTGTCCGCATGATTGCCCCTCGGCCTGCGCCCTCGATATCGAGGTGGTCGAGGGCCGCAGCATCGGCCGGGTCCGCGGCTCGAAAAAGCAGACGTACACGGCTGGCGTCGTCTGCGCCAAGGTCGCCCGCTACGCCGAGCGCATCCATCATCCGGAGCGGCTGATCTATCCGATGCGCCGCACCGGGCCGAAGGGGTCCGGACAGTTTGCGCGGATCTCCTGGGACGAGGCGCTGGACGAGATCGGGAATCGCTTCAACCAGGCTGAACGCGAGTTCGGCGCGGAATCGATCTGGCCCTATTACTACGCCGGCACGATGGGGCTGGTGATGCGCGACGGCCTCAATCGTCTGACGCATGTGAAGAAATATTCGCGCTTCTATTCGACGATCTGCGCCAATGTCGCGCGCGTCGGTTACGCGATCGGCACCGGCAAGATCGCCGGCGTCGATCCGCGGGAGATGGCGCTGTCCGATCTCGTCGTGATCTGGGGCACCAATCCCGTCAACACCCAGGTCAACGTGATGACGCACGCCGCCCGTGCCCGCAAGGAACGCGGTGCCAGGATCGCGGCGGTCGACGTCTACGATAACGAGACCATGAAGCAGGCGGACATCAAGATCATCCTGCGACCGGGCACCGACGGCGCGTTCGCCTGCGGCGTCATGCATGTACTGTTCCGCGACGGCTACGCCGACCGTGCCTACATGGACAAGTACACGGACTGCCCCGATGAGCTCGAGGCGCATCTGGGGACGCGCACGCCCGAATGGGCGTCCGCGATCTGCGGCGTGCCGGTGGCGGAGATCGAGGCCTTTGCCAAGCTCGTCGGCGAGACCAAGCGGGCCTTCTTTCGCCTCGGCTACGGCTTCACCCGTTCGCGCAATGGCGCCACGCAGATGCACGCGGCGCTGTGCATTCCGGCGGTGACCGGTGCCTGGCAGCACGAAGGTGGCGGCGCCTTCTTCAACAATTACGCGCTGTGGCACTTCGACGAATCCATCATCGAGGGCCACGACGCGATCGACAAGGCGACACGGGCGCTCGACCAGTCGCAGATCGGCCGCATCCTCACCGGCGATACCGAGGCCCTGCACGGCAAGGGGCCGATCAAGGCGATGCTGATCCAGAACACCAACCCGATGACGGTGGCGCCCGAGCAGGCGCTGGTCCGCCAGGGGTTTGCGCGCGAGGATCTGTTCGTGGCGGTGCATGAGCAGTTCATGACCGAAACGGCGCAGATGGCCGACATCGTGCTGCCGGCGACCATGTTCATGGAGCATGACGACCTCTATTACGGCGGCGGCCATCAGCACATCTCGGTTGGGCCCAAGCTGATCGATCCGCCCGGCGAATGCCGCTCCAACCACGAGGTGTTGCAGGCACTGGCGCCGCGGCTTGGCGCGAAGCACCACGGCTTTGAGATGACGCCGCGCGAGTTGATCGACGCGACGCTGAAGCTGAGCGACCATGGCGACATCGCAAGCCTCGAGGCCGACCTCTGGCGCGACCTGCAACCGGATTTCCGCACCGCGCATTACCTCGACGGCTTTGCCCACGCCGACAGGAAATTCCACTTCAAGGCCGACTGGGCGCATCCGCCGTTCGGCCTGATGATGGGCGACTTCGAGAGCATGCCGTCGCTGCCCGACCACTGGGCGGTGATCGAGCACGCCGACCAGGCTCATCCGTTCCGCCTCGCCACCAGTCCCTCGCGGAGCTTCCTCAACACCTCCTTCAACGAGACGCCGTCCTCGCAGGCGCGCGAGGGCAAGGCGAGCGTGATGATCCATCCGCTGGATGCGGCTTCCCTCGATATTGCCGACGGCGATGCCGTGACGCTCGGCAACACCCGCGGCGAGACCACGCTGGTTGCAGTCTTCTTCGAGGGCGTGCGTCGCGGCGTGCTGATCGCCGAGTCCGTTCATCCGAACAAGAATCATATCGGTGGCCGCGGCATCAACATGCTGACTGGAGGCGAAGCCGTCGCGCCGATCGGCGGCGCGGCGTTCCATGACAACAAGGTCTGGATCAGGAAAGCCGTTCCCACCTAAGGCACGCACTCGGTCACGCCGTAGCCTGCAAACTCCTTCGCGATGTTCGGGTCCATCGATTTCGCCTGCATGATGTCGGCCGCGCCGTCGCCGCCGCTTTTGCGGGTCGCGACGCCGCGGCCGAACAGCGACGATGACGAACGAGGATTGCGCTGGATCGCGTCCGTATAATCCTTGATCGCCTCCGCGGTCCGGCCGAGCTTGAGGTTGACGAGCCCGCGGCTGTCGAGCGCCTCGCTCAGTCCGGGATCGACCTGGAGCGCGAGGTTGCAGTCGGCGAGCGCGCCTTGCAGGTCGCCGGTGGCGGCCCGGGTCCAACAGCGGTTGTTGAGCGCCTCTCCATCTCTGGGATCGAGGCGGATCACGGCGTCGAAATCCTGCATGGCGAGCGCATAGGCGCGCTTGATCGCGTAGACCTGGCCGCGCTTGTAGCGCGAGATCGCATCGCTGGCATTGGCCGCGATCCTGTGCGTGAGATCGGCGATGATCGGATCCCTGGCGAGATCGTCTGCGCTCGGCGCGGCGTCAGGTTGCACGACCTCGCAGACCGGCTTCTGCTGTTCGGATTTCGACGGAGGCCGATCGGCGCCCTTGTTGCCGGGCGGCTGTGCCACCAGGCCCGCGAACGAAAAGTCCGTCGTCAGCGACGACGACAGCCAGGGTACCTGCTCGCGGTTGGTCGCGCCGACCACGCCGTTCTTGGTGTTGGTCAGCGCCTGCTCGGCGCTGACATTGGGCGCGCGCATCTCGCGCAACAATTCGGTGACGAACAGGCTGTGGTCGGTCTGGCCGCTCGCAACCACCGCGCCGAGCGCGGCGGAATAGATCAGCAGCGAATTGCTCGGCGCGATCGCCGGCGCGAGGCCGGCCGAATAGCGGCGAAAGCGCCGCTCGAACGGATTGCGGCGGGAGGCGTCGATCAGCGCGATCTTGATCGCGGCGCCGCGCGCATTCATCTCCGCGAGAATGCTGTCGAGGCTGAAGCCGTCGCGCGAGACGTCGGGCTCGGCCCAGATTTGCGCATCGACGGGCAACAGGTAGCTCTGCCGGTTGGACTGGATGCCGAACCCGTCGAAGAAGATCAGCGCCACCGCGCCCTGATTGATGCGGGCGTAGAAGCGATCGAGCGTTTGCCGCATGGCATCGCCGGTGAGGTTGATCTGCCGGTCGACGACGAAGCCGTCGCGGCTCAGTTCGTCGGCGATGTCCTGCGCGTCATTGGCGGCATCATTCAGCACGAATTCATTGTCGGGATATTTGGCGTTGCCGATCACCAGCGCGATTTTCGCGGCATCGGCGGCGCGGCTAGCAGTGCCACTGCTCGCGATGATCAAGCCTGCCAGCAACAGGGCGATGGGGGCGCGCATGAAATGGCTCATCGGTGATCAAAATCTCCAGTCAGGATAGCGGCCATGGCCGGTAATTCAATCGCGACGCGAAGTTGCGCCAACACGCTATGGTGACACAGCGTTGCAGTTTCTCCTTGCCCCCGCCGCCCGACCTGCCGCAAATGGCTGCAAACGAGAGCAGGGAAGCGAGTGCCATGACCGATACGACCAGCGTCGTCACCGAGAAGCGCGGGCAGGCGTTCTGGATCACCATCAACCGGCCGGAGAAGCGCAACGCGCTGAACGGCGAGGTGATCGCCGGCATTGCCAAAGCCTATCGCGACGCGCATGACGACAACGACGTCCGCGTCATCGTGCTGACGGGCGCGGGCGACAAGGCGTTCTGCGCCGGCGCGGATCTGCAGAATTCCGGTGCGGCTTTTGCGATGGACCATTCCAAGCCAAATGTCGACTATGCCGATCTGTTACGTGTGTCACAGAACGCCACCAAGCCGGCGATTGCGCGGGTCGGTGGCGTCTGCATGGCCGGCGGCATGGGCCTGCTCTGCATGACCGATATGGCGATCGCCGCCGATCACGTCGTCTTCGGCCTCCCCGAGGTGAAGGTCGGCGTCTTCCCGATGCAGGTGCTGAGCCTGTTGCAATCCATCGCGCCGCCGCGCCTCGTCAACGAATGGGCCCTGACCGGCGAGCCGTTCGATGCGAAGGCCGCAAAGGGCGCGGGCCTGCTCAACTACGTGGTGCCGACGACCGAACTCGACGCCAAGGTCGACTGGCTGATCGGCCGCATCGTCGACAAATCCCCGACCGCAATCCGCCGCGGCAAATACGCGATGCGTGCCATCGCCTCGATGTCGTTTGACGAGAGCATCGCCTATACCGAAAGCCAGATCGCACTGCTCGCGATGACCGAGGATGCCAGGGAAGGGCTGAAAGCATTCGGCGAGAAGCGCAAGCCGGTCTGGACGGGAAGGTAAGGGGCGGGGCGGTGTGCCGCTGCTAGACCCATCCTCCTGAGGTGCGAGCTGCGCGATGCGCTTGCCGTCGCGCCAGGAGCCTCGAAGGATGCCCGGCCGAGCGGGTGCAACGGGGCCGTCGCCCTTCGAGGCTTGCTCTGCGGCGCTCCGGCACTTCAGGGTGACGGTGATGGAGCAAGAATCGAAAAAACAACCCCATGCACAGTAGAGATGGGGTTGAAACGCCTGGAGAATTTTCGGTCTTACCGAAAATTGCTTGCTTCGACGGGCAAAACAGCTGTATCAAGGCAGAATCGGGTTTAGCGCCTGACGTCATTCGTCGGCGCGAGCCAGGTGGTGCGTCCCGGCAGACGAGCTATCCCGCGTTGGCCTTCAGCCTCGCCGCCTGGATGCCCGCGACCGCGCAGGCCTCGTCATTGTCGGAGGTGTCGCCGGAGATGCCGACGGCGCCGACGAGCGTGGTGCCGTCCAGGATCAGCACGCCGCCGGGGACCGGCACCAGCGCGCCCTTGGCGATCGTGTTCACGGCGTCGATGAAATAGGGCTGCTCCTGCGCCCGCTGGTACAGCGCGCGCGAACCCAGGCCCATGGCCAGCGCGCCATAGGCCTTGCCGTGGGCGATCTCGGCGCGCATCAGGCTGGTGCCGTCCTGTGCTGCGGCAAGCTTGAGCACGCCGCGGGCGTCGAGAATGGTGACGACCAGCGGCTTGAGCTTCAGCTCCGCGGCCTTCGCGAAGGCGGCGTCGAGGATTTTGCGGGCGGTGTCGAGCGTGAGTTCAGCCATGACTGGGTTCCTTTGCAACGGGAGTGATCGTGGGATGGGTTTTGGCGCGATCGAGGCTCATCGCCAGCACGCGCGCGACGTGAAGTGCCTCGCGCTGGGTGCCGTCGTGGATCTGGTGGCGGCAGGAGGTGCCGTCGGCAACGACCAGCGTCGCCCGATCCGCCTTCCGGACCGCGGGCAGCAGCGACAGCTCGGCCATCTCGATCGAGGCATCGTAGGTGTCCGCGCCATAGCCGAAGGCGCCGGCCATGCCGCAGCAGCTCGATTCGATGGTCTCGACCTCGAGGCCGGGGACGAGGCGCAGCACCTGCTCGACCGGCCTGAAGGCACCGAAGGATTTTTGGTGGCAATGGCCGTGCACGACGGCCTTCTCAGCGACGCTGCCGAGCGGCAATTGCAGGCGCCCGGCCTCGGCCTCGCGCACCAGAAACTCCTCGAAGGTCAGCGCATGGGCACCGACCGCCTTGGCGTCATTGTCCTTGCGCAGTGAGGCGAGCTCGTCGCGCAGCGTCAGTAGGCAGCTCGGCTCGAGGCCGACGATCGGCACGCCGCGCGCGGCAAAGGGCGCGAAGGCGGCGACGAGACGGTCGAGCTCAGTCTTCGCTTCGTCAACGAGACCGGCTGACAGGAAGGTGCGACCGCAGCAGAGCGGGCGGCTGCCGCTGGTTGGCGTCGGCAGATGCACGCGATAGCCGCCGGCCGCAAGCACGCGCAGCGCTGCGTCGAGGTTCTCGCGCTCATAGATGCGATTGAAAGTATCAGCGAACAGCACGACCTCGCGACCGCCCTCCGGCCCGATCTTGTCGGCGGGAGCTACGAACACATCGCTGCGGAAGGCGGGCAGCGCGCGGCGCGCGCTGATGCCGGCGAAGCGCTCGAACAGCTTTCGCAGCAGCGGACTGTGGTTGCGTAGATTGGCGAGCGGCGCGACGCGCGCGGCGAGGCCGGCGTAGCGCGGCAGATAGCCGACCAGGCGGTCGCGCAGCGTCAACCCGTGCGAGGCCGCGCGTGCGGCCAGCACCTCGATCTTCATCTTGGCCATGTCGACGCCGGTCGGGCATTCGTGGCGGCAGGCCTTGCAGGAGACGCAGAGCTTTAGCGTTTCCATCATCTCGTCGGACGACAACGCGTCGGGACCGAGCTGGCCTGATATAGCGAGCCTCAAGGTGTTGGCGCGCCCGCGCGTGACATCCTTCTCGTTGCGCGTGGCGCGGTAGGACGGGCACATCACGCCGCCTTCGAGCTTGCGGCAGGCGCCGTTGTTGTTGCACATCTCGACCGCGCCCTGAAAACCGCCGCCGGCGCCGGGCCAGGCGGACCAGTCGAGTTTTGTCTTGAACTCGCCGACGCGATAGCCGGGCCGGTAGCGAAACAGCGAGCGGTCGTCCATCTTGGGCGCATCGACGATCTTGCCAGGGTTGAGCACGCCGTCGGGGTCGAAGCGGCGCTTGACTTCCCTGAAGTCGGCGACGAGGCGCTCGCCGAACATGCTCTCGTGAAATTCCGAGCGCACCAGGCCGTCGCCGTGCTCGCCGGAATGCGAGCCCTTGTACTCGCGCACCAGCGCGAAGGCTTCCTCCGCGATGGCGCGCATCGCCTCGACGTTTTTCTCCAGCTTCAGGTTCAGCACCGGGCGTACGTGCAGGCAGCCTTCGGACGCGTGCGCATACATCGTGCCGCTGGTGCCGTGCTTCGCGAACACCTCGTTCAGCCGTGCCGTGTAGTCGGCGAGATGCGGCAGCGGCACGGCGCAGTCCTCGACGAAGGAGACCGGCTTGCCCTCCTGCTTCATCGACATCATGACGTTGAGGCCGGCGGCGCGGAAATCGGCGATGCCGCTCTGCAGCGCGGGCTCGGTGATCTCCACCACGCCGCCCCATTTGCGCGTGTCGTTGTTCCAGCCGAAGCCGAGGTCGCCCATCAGCTCGGTGAGCTGCTTCAGGCGCGCGAGATTGTCCGCCTGGTCCTCCCCGGCAAATTCGACCACCAGCACGGCATCGGGATCGCCCTTGATCGCCGCATTGATGATCGGCTTGAACATCGCGATGTCGCGGCCGAGCGCGATCATGGTGCGGTCGACCAGTTCGACCGCGATCGGCTTCAGCTTGACCAGATGCTGGGCCGCATCCATGGCCTCGTAAAAGCTGCCGAAATGGCAGATTCCGAGCGCCTTGTTGCGGATGACGGGCCAGAGCTTCAGCTCGACCTTGGTGGTAAAGGCGAGGGTGCCCTCGGAGCCGACCAGCAGATGCGCCATGTTGTTCGGCGCGTTGCGCGGAACCAGGGCATCGAGATTGTAGCCGCCGACGCGGCGCTGCACCTTTGGGAAGCGCGCCGCGATCTCGTCGGCCTCGCGGGCGCCGAGATCCAGCATGTCGCGGAACAGCGGGCGCGTGCTGCTGCCGGCATCGATATCGGAGAGATCGCGTGCGACCTCGCCAAAACGGCTCAGCGTGCCGTCGGCAAGGGAAGCCTCCATCGACAGCGTGTTGTCGCGCATGGTGCCGTAACGGAGCGAGCGGCCGCCGCAGGAGTTGTTGCCGGCCATGCCGCCGATGGTGGCGCGGGAGGCCGTGGAGACGTCGACCGGAAACCACAGGCCGTGCTTCCTGAGCCGGCGGTTGAGGTCGTCGAGCACGATGCCGGGCTCGACCACGCAGGTGCGGCCCTCGACGTCGAGCGACAGGACGCGGTTGAGGTGTTTTGAGAGATCGACCACGAGGCCGTCATTGACGGTCTGGCCGCATTGCGAGGTGCCGCCGCCGCGCGGGGTGACCTTCACCCCCTCGTCGCGGGCGATCGCCAGCGAAAGCAGGGCCTCGTCCATGGTTTTCGGCACGACCACGCCTGATGGAACGATCTGGTAGAACGAAGCATCGGTGGCGTAGCGGCCGCGGCTGAAGCGATCGAACAGGACGTCGCCGGTGATGTCCGCGCGCAGGCGCCGTTCGAGCGAGGAGGCGTTTGTCATCCCTGGTCCCGGAGTGATCCAGCGAGGCACGTGGCAGCTGGATTATTCATTCTTGTTTCTGACCGATTATATTATGAATTCAAAATGAGCAAGCCAGCCGCCCTTCAGGCCGATGCCGGCGCCTCGTCTTGAGGCTCGGTCAGGTGCTCGATCGCGGCCATCCGCTTGTTGCGCAGATGCAGGAACAGGATGTCGCTGAGCTCGCTGCCGGCGCGGCGGCGCAGGGCATCGAGGATTGCCTCGTGCTCGCGCATCGCCTCGGCCCAGCGCTGCCGCTTGCGAGCGAAATTGGCGGAGTAGCGGACGCGGCGGATTCTCCCTGCAAAATTGGCGTAGGCGATCTTCAGCGTCTCGTTGCGAGCGGCGGCGACGATGCTCTCGTGGATGCGCTGGTTGGTCTGGAAATAGCCATGCATGTCGCGGTGCAGATAGTGGCCGTACATCTCGTAATGCAGCTGCTCGATCGCGGCGATTTCCGCATCTGTAATGGCCTCGCAGGCGAGGCGCCCGGCGAGGCTTTCGAGGCCCGCCATCACGTCGAACAGCTCTTCCAGGTCGCGCTGGCTGAGCTGGCGGATTCGGGCGCCGCGGTTGGGCAAAAGCTCGATCAGGCCCTCGGCGGCGAGCACTTTCAGCGCCTCGCGCAGCGGTGTGCGGGAGATGCCGAACATCTCGCAGAGCTGGCGCTCGGGAACGCGGGCGCCGTCGGGAATGTTGCCTTCCACGACGTAGTCGCGCAGCCGCAGCAGCACCTCGCCATGTAGCGATGCTGCCTCGCGGTCGCCGCCATTTTGGGCGGGTGCGGCGATCGGAACCCCGGTGTCGGGAATCGTGGATTTCATTTGCAGCACAGTAATTTGCCCGTTGGATCGCGTCGACGTCCACAATCGAATACCAAATTTCGGTTGAAAGTACAAAAAATGAATGCAAAATAGCCAACAGAGCCGGCCAGAACCCGCCGCCAGGGAGGTTTTCATGCATCAGGGACGCCATTTCCTTCAAATTCCGGGCCCGAGCCCGGTCCCCGAGCGCGTGTTGCGCGCCATGGACATGCCGGTGATCGACCACCGCAGCGCGGAGTTCGGCGAGCTCGGCCGCACCGTGCTCGAGGGCAGCCAGACCATTTTCCAGACCAAGGGCCCGGTCATCATCTTCCCCTCGTCGGGGACCGGTGCCTGGGAGGCTGCGATCGTCAACACGCTGTCGCCGGGCGACAAGGTGCTGATGGTCGAGACCGGCCATTTCGCCACGCTGTGGCGGCAGATGGCCGGCCGCTTCGGCATCGAGGTCGATTTCGTTCCGGGCGACTGGCGCCGTGGCGCCGACCCGGCCGTGATTGAAGCCCGGCTCGCCGAGGACAAGGCCCGCGCGATCAAGGCCGTGATGGTCGTGCATAACGAGACCTCGACCGGCGCGACCAGCCGCATCGCCGAGATCCGCGCCGCGATCGATCGCACGGGGCATCCGGCGTTGCTGATGGTCGACACCATCTCCTCGCTCGGCTCGGTCGATTTCCGCCACGACGAGTGGAAGGTCGATGTCAGCGTCAGCTGCTCGCAGAAGGGTTTCATGCTGCCGCCCGGCCTCGGCTTCAACGCGATCTCGGAGAAAGCGCTCACTGCATCGAAGACCAACAAGATGCCGCGCTCCTATTTCGACTGGGAGGAAATGCTCAAGCCCAATGCAAAAGGCTTCTTCCCCTACACGCCGGCGACCAACCTGCTCTACGGCCTGCGCGAAGCCATCGCGATGCTGCTTGAGGAGGGACTCGACAACGTGTTTGCGCGGCATCAGCGGCTGGCTGCGGCCACCCGCGCCGCCGTCAATCATTGGGGCCTCGAAGTGCTCTGTCAGGAGCCGGCCGAGTTCTCGCCGGTGCTGACGGCCGTGCTGATGCCGCCGGGACATGATGCGGATCAGTTCCGCAAGATCGTGCTCGACAATTACAACATGTCGCTCGGCTCGGGCCTGTCGAAGGTCGCCGGAAAGGTCTTCCGCATCGGCCATCTCGGCGAATGCAATGCGCTGACGCTGCTCGGCGCGCTCACCGGCGTGGAGATGGGCCTGTCGGTCGCCGGCGTGCCGCATCGCTCCGGCGGCGTCGATGTCGCGATGAAGCTGCTGGAGCAGCGGCCGCAGGGAAATGCATCACCGCATCTCAAAGTGGTCGGCACCTAAGCCGCGCGGGACACGCGGGCGGCAACCATAAGAAGCGATCAGGGAGGGTGGAGATGAAAATCCGGTTCAAGGCCACGCATGTCGTGCTGGCGATGCTCTGCGCGATGTATTTCATCACCTATGTCGACCGGGTGAACATCGGCACGGCGGCGAGCGAGATCCAGAAGGAGCTGGGTCTGTCGAACACGCAGCTTGGCCTCGTCTTCTCCGCCTTCGCTTATCCCTATCTGCTGTTCCAGGTGATCGGCGGCTGGGTCGGCGATCATTTCGGGCCGCGCAAGACGCTGTTCTGGTGCGGCATGATCTGGGCGGCCGCCACCATCTCGACCGGCTTCGTGAATGGCCTTGGCGCACTGTTCGTCGCGCGTTTCGCGCTCGGCTTCGGCGAAGGGGCGACGTTCCCGACCGCAACGCGCGCGATGCAATATTGGACGCCGGCGAACCGCCGCGGTTTCGCGCAAGGCCTGACCCATTCCTTTGCCCGGCTCGGCAACGCGGTAACGCCGCCGGTGGTGGCGCTGTTGATCCTGTGGCTGACCTGGCGCGGCGCCTTCGTCGTGCTTGGCTTCGTCAGCCTGATCTGGGGCGTGATCTGGGTCTGGTACTTCCGCAACGAGCCGAAGGAGCACGCTTCGATCACCGAAGCCGAGCTCGCGGCGCTGCCGCCGCGTCCGACCGGCGAGCGGCCGCAGGTGCCGTGGGGGCCGCTGTTCAGCCGGATGTGGCCGGTGACGCTGACCTATTTCTGCTATGGCTGGAGCCTGTGGCTCTATCTCAACTGGCTGCCGCTGTTCTTCAAGAACAACTACAATCTCGATATCAAGAACTCGGCGCTGTTTGCCTCCGGCGTGTTCTTCGCCGGCGTGATCGGCGACAGCGTCGGCGGCGTCATTTCCGATCGCATCCTCGAGCGCACCGGCAACGTTCGCCTGGCGCGGCTCAGCGTCACCGTTGCGGGATTTGCGGGAGCGCTGCTCTCGCTGTTTCCGATCCTGTTCGTCCACGACATCACCATCGTCGCGCTGTGCCTGTCGGCCGGCTTCTTCTGCGCCGAGCTGGTGATCGGCCCGATGTGGTCGATCCCGATGGACATCGCCCCGAAATATTCCGGCACCGCGTCGGGGTTGATGAACACGGGCTCGGCGTTCGCGGCCATCGTCTCCCCGCTGGTCGCAGGCTTCGTGATCGACGCGACCGGTAACTGGTACCTCCCGTTCCTGATGTCGATGGGGCTATTGCTGCTCGGCGGCGTCTCCGCCTTCCTGATGCACCCCGAACGCCCGTTCGCGGAGGTCGAGGGCAGGGGGCCGTCCGGCAAGATGGTGGCCGCCGAATAGGGGGCGGCGGAGGTCCACCGCTTATGCATGGAAGTCGCCCTTTGGAGAGGGGACAAGCCGGTCAAATGGTGCTATTCGGCGGCCATCAAAACAAGGCTAGACCGGGAAGGACGCCGATGACCGTGCATACTGGAAGGCATTTCTTACAGATTCCAGGACCGACCAATGTGCCCGACCGCGTGCTGCGGGCGATGGACATGCCGACGCTGGACCATCGCGGTCCCGAATTCGCCGAGCTCGGCTTTGCCGTCTTGGCCTCGATGCAACGCGTGTTCCGCACCAAGCAGCCCGTGATCATCTTTCCCTCGTCCGGCACCGGTGCCTGGGAAGCGGCGATGGTCAATGTGCTCGCCCCCGGCGACAAGGTTTTGATGTGCGAGACCGGCCAGTTCGCCGTGCTGTGGCGCGGCATCGCCGACAAGTTCAAGCTCGATGTCGACTTCATCCCGGGCGACTGGCGCCATGGCGCCGATCTTGCCGAGATCGAGAAGCGCCTCGCGGCGGACAAGCGGCACACCATCAAGGCGGTCTGCGTCGTCCACAACGAGACCTCGACCGGCTGCGTCACGCCGCCCGCGGAGGTGCGCAAGATCCTCGATCGCACCAAACATCCGGCGCTGTTGATGGTCGACACCATCTCCGGCCTCGGCTCGATGGAATATGAGCACGACGCCTGGGGCATCGACGTCTCGGTTGCGGGCTCGCAGAAGGGCCTGATGCTGCCGCCGGGTCTCGGCTTCAACGCCGTGTCGGAGAAGGCGCTTAGCGTTGCCAAGGCCAATCCGGGCATGCGCTCCTATTGGGACTGGCAGGAGGTCATCACCTTCAACAAGCTCGGCACCTTCCCCTATACGCCTGCGACCAATCTGCTCTACGGCCTGCGCGAGGCGGTGAAGATGCTGGAGGAGGAAGGTCTCGAGAACGTCTGGACCCGCCATAAGCGCCACAGCGCGGCGACGCGCGCCGCGGCCAAGGTCTGGGGTCTCGAGACGCAGTGCGCCGATCCGGCCGCACACTCGCCGGCATTGACCGGCGTGCGGGTGCCTGACGGACACGACGCCGACGCCTTCCGCAAGGTGGTGCTGGACAACTTCGACATGTCGCTCGGCACCGGCCTGAACAAGGTCAAGGGCAAGGTGTTCCGCATCGGCCATATCGGCCACTTCAACGATCTGATGCTGATGGGCACGCTCGCCGGCGTCGAGATGGGCCTGGATCTTGCAAAGATCCCGCACAGAAGCGGCGGCGTGCTGGCGGCCATGGACGTCCTGAAGGGACGCGACGTGGTGCCGATGGCCAAAGCTCAGGTGGCCTGAACCAACTCAACGAAGAAGAGACGCGCGATGAATGCACCGACGACGACCAACGAAGACCTGCTCTACTCCGTCACCGACGGCATCGCGCGGATCACCTTCAACCGCCCGCAGGCGCGCAACGCCATGACCTTCGCCATGTATGACCGCATGGCGGAGATCTGCACCGAGATCAACGCGGACCGTTCGATCAAGGCGCTGATCCTGACCGGCGCCGGCGACAAGGCGTTTGCGTCGGGCACCGACATCTCGCAATTCCGGGCGTTCAAGACCGCGCAGGATGCGCTCGACTACGAGTCGCGGATCGACCGTGTGCTCGGCACCCTGGAGCAGTGCCGCGTTCCCGTGATCGCGGCAATCGCAGGCGCCTGCACCGGCGGCGGTGCCGGCATCGCAGCCTGCTGCGACTTGCGCATCGGCACCGAGACGACGCGCATGGGATTCCCGATCGCGCGCACGCTCGGCAATTGCCTGTCGATGTCCAACATCAGCCGCATCGTCGCGCTGGTCGGTCCCGCCCGCACCAAGGACATGATCTTCAGGGCGCGTCTGGTGGAGGCGCAGGAAGCGCTGGCGCTCGGCCTGCTCACTGAAATCGTGCCCGACGTCGAGACGCTGCAGCGCCGCGCCGACGAGATGGCAAAGCTGGTCGCAAGTCATGCGCCCCTCACGATGGAAACGGCCAAGGAGGCGGTGCGACGAATCCGTCCGACGTTGTCGCGTGAGGAGGGCCAGGACCTGATCCTCAAGGCCTATATGAGTGAAGATTTTCGCGAAGGCATGGACGCCTTCCTCAACAAGCGTACGCCCGTCTGGAAGGGCAAGTAGCGCGCGCCAGGCTTTTTGCGCCGCCGCGATGGCGCAAAAGGCCAAGGCGACCGGTGACGTCAATCGTCGGCCGCTCAGCAATTTCAAATGTCGCAAATCTGTCAAGCGGTTCCGGCGCATGGAACCGCGGTTGCGCGCGTGCGCGTCGACGTGTCCACGTTGACGGCGCGACGAGCTCGGGCATAAGATCGCGGAGGTTGCATTCCACCGTCTCGTTTTTTCAAGCAACGGGCCGGTCGGTTGATGTGAGTGCAGTCGAATTGAGCGACATGAATTACGTGATGCGTGCTGCAACCCGAAGTCATTGAACTGAAATCGAACTGAAAAAGTAGTGAAGTAGTTTTCGACGACGCGAGCTGCGCCAGAATTTCATTGCTGCTGACCATCCCGACGCCGGGCTCGGCCTCGCGACCAAGCCAAGACCACCAAGCCAAGATCGACGAGCCAAGACTGTTTAAGTCACGTCTGATTTCTCAGACCGATTAGTCGCGTCGCCGCGTCTTCGAGCGGCGCCGTCTCCATGGCAACGCAGGCAGGGGTTTTCCCATGACCAATCATACGCCGACTTTCACCTCGTCATCCGCGAGCGGCAGCTTCACCGAATTCGCCAACACCACCGACTCGACGACGCTGCACAATTTGTCCGGGACGATGAGCTTCAAGGACAGCGACAAGACCGACACCCATACAACGTCGGCGAGCCTGCATTCCGCGGTGCTGTCCAGCGGAACGATCATCCCTGCCGCCTCGCTTGCGCATTTCCAGACTGCGATGCAATCGCAGATCCTGAGCGATTCAAACGGCACGGGCCAGCTCAAATGGAGCTTCAGCGACGCCGACGACGATTTCGACTTCCTCGCCAAGAACCAGACGCTGGTGCTGACCTACGACATCAAGGTCTCTGACAACCACGGCGGCACCGCGATCCAGACCGTCCAGGTCACCATCACCGGCAGCGACGACAAGCCGGTGATCAACATGACGACGGCGGCGACCGTCACCGAGCAGGCCAACAAGACGCTGTCGTTGTCGCCCGACACGGTTCACGTCGCACTCAGCTTCACCGACGACGATCTCACCAACACCGGCCACACCGCAACCGTGATCGGCGTCTCCGCCTCCGGCGCCACCGCGGGCCTGTTGCCGGGCTCGCTCGGCGACGCCGAGCTGATGGCGTTCTACCATGTCGACAACGTCGTCAAGAATTCGGGTTCGAGCGCCGGCACCATCAACACCACCTTTTCCGCGCCCGATCTCGCCTTCGACTATCTCGCGGCAGGCCAGCATCTCGACATCACCTACACCGTGCAGCTCGACGATCATGTCGGTGGCGTCTCGACGCAGACCGTCACCGTGACCGTGGTCGGCTCCAACGACAAGCCGGTGTTTCTGTCGTGCCCGGAATCGGCGGCTCTCGCCGAGGACCACAACGTCGATCCAAGCGGCAATCTGACCGCGCATGGCGATCTCTTCTTCTCGGATGTCGACCTCGCCGACGCGCACACCGTCTCGACCACGGTGAGCGCGACGCGTTCGGGGGGCGGCGCGATCCCGCTGACGAACGCGCAGCTGCTCGCCGCGTTCGGCACCTCGCTCGAGGATTCGACCGGCCATGTGCTCGGCGAGGTCGACTGGAATTTCGCGCTCGCCAACGGCTCGACCAATTTTCTCAGCGGCGGCGAGAAGCTGACCCTGGTCTACCACGTCACGGTCGCCGATCCCTCCGGCGCCACCACGACCCAGGACGTCACCGTCACGATCCTCGGCGTCAACCATCCCGTCGTGATCACGAGCGGCCCGGAATCCTCCACCGCGACCGAGCAGGACGCCACCACGGGCTCGTCGGCGCCCGACACGACGCCGACGATTCCTGCGGGCACGCTCGCTTTCACCGACCCGGACATCAGCGATACGCACACCGTGACGGTGGCGCTCGACTCGACCTCCGGGCCGACGCCACCGGCCGCGACCCAGGCCGACCTCGCCACGGCGCTGACGACGACGCTGCACGATTCCACCGGCACCGGTACCGGCAGCATCGACTGGAACTTTGCGATCGCCGACAAGGACCTCGATTATCTCGCTTCGGGCGAGACACTGACGGTGAACTATAACGTCAAGGTCGCAGATGGCTCGACCAACTCGACGCAGACGGTGTCCGTCGTCATCACCGGCGCCAATGACGCGGTCACGATGACCAGCGGTCCTGAATCCGCTTCGGTCGCCGAGCAGCCCGGTCAGTCCAATTCGCCGACGCCCGACACGACGGCGGTGCAGACGTTGAACTTCACCGACGTCGATCTGTCCGATGTCCACTCGGTCGGTGTGATGCTCACCTCTGCGGTGTGGTCGGCCGATCCGTCCTTCGTTCCCGGCGACACGTTGAACGATCTGCAGACCGCACTCATCACGGCACTGCACGATTCCACGGGTTCCGGCACGGGCGGGATCGACTGGAGCTTCAGTCTTCCCGACCGGGATCTGGACTTCCTGGGCACCGGTGAGACGCTGACGGTCACCTACGACGTCACGGTGAGCGACGGTTCAACCAGCTCGACCCAGCAAGTCACGATCACCGCGACCGGTGCGGCCGACGCCATGACCGTCAATCCGGTCACAGCGACAATCAACGACACATCGTTCGTCGACGCCGGAAGCATCGTTGCCCAGGGCGATGCCATTCACGACGTGTCCGACAGCCCGGGCGACGGCAGTGTGTCGCTCAGCATCACCGCCGTGGACGGACAGGCGGCGAATGTCGGCACGTCGATCGCCGCTGCCTATGGCACGCTGCTGGTCGAGTCCGACGGCTCCTACCGCTACACGGCCTCGTCGGCCCTCGATCAGCTCCAGAACGGCGACAATCCGACCGAACAGTTCACGATCACCGTCACCAACAGCCTCGGAGAGAGCCACGACACGACGCTGACCTTCAACGTGTTCGGCACCGACGACGCGCCAGTGATCACTGCGGCCAATTCGCTGGGGACGCTGACCGAGGACGCGGGTCCGACCGTCATCGTCAACGGCGGCTTTGAGACCGGCGACCTGAGTGGCTGGACGGCATCGGATGTCTTCCTGGAACAGCTGGTGCTGGGTGACCAGTATGGCAACTACACCCTGCGGCTCGGCAACAACGGCTTCCTTGAGCAGAATGTCGCCACCGTCGCCGGACAGCACTATACGCTGAGCTTTGAGGTTGCCGGCGATCCCGAAGCGACATCCTCCTCGTTCTCGGTGTTCTGGGACGGCGCGCAGATCTATGGTTCGACCCACGTGGAGTTTGGGTTCACCAAATTCACGTTCGACGTCGTTGGCGATGGAGGAGGCGGCTCGACGCCTTTGGAGTTCACTTTCGGCACCGACGGGGTTGGCCAGTTGCTCGATGCCGTCTCGGTTTCGCCGACGCCTGGACCTGCGGTGGAAACCACCGACGGATCAATCTCGTTCTCCGACATCGAGACCGGGGATACGCATACGGCAAGCTTCGCGCCGAATGGCAGCGGCTATGTCGGTACCTTCTCGCTCGATCCGGTGTCGGAGGTGCCGGGGAGCGGATCGGTCGCCTGGCACTACTCGGTCGACAACGCCGACATCCAGTTCCTGGCACAGGGACAGACGCTGGTGCAGAACTACGCCGTCACCATCCTCGACAGCAACGGCGCCTCCACCGTGCAGAACGTCTCCATTGCCATCAACGGCACCAACGATGCGCCGACCGCGGTCAGCGAGACCGTGGTCACGGATACCGGCGCCGGCAACTCGGTCACCATTCCCGGCTGGGCGCTGGCGCTGAACGACACCGATCCCGATGCCACCGACCACGTCTCGCTCGGCTCAGTCACGGCAAGCTCGGGCGGCAGCGCCGGCTCCTTGTTTGGCGAGGCGTCCTTCACCGATGACGCCACGCTCGGCGGTTCGTTCGACTACACCGCATCCGACGGAATCACGACATCAGCCAACGCCGCAACCGACACGGTGGTGAACAACTCGACGACCGCGACCACGCTGACGGCAGCAAGCGGCGACAGCATCCTGGTTGCGACCCAAGGCACCGAGCAGCTCGTCGGCGGCGCCGGCAACGACGTGCTGATCGGCACCGCCAGCGGCAATATCATGACCGGTGGTGGCGGCAACGACACCTTCGCCTTTCTTCAGCCGCCGAGTGCACCCAGCCAGATTACGGACTTCAACAACACCACCGAGCACGACCGCATTGCGATCTCCGCAAGCAGCTTCGGCGGCGGCCTGACGGCGGGTATGGACGTCACGCCGACATTCGAGACTTCGGCCGACAATAATTTCTCCGGCGCGGCCGAATTCCACTTCGATACGACCAACCAGACGCTCTATTTCAGCGCGGATGGCACGCAAGGCTCGGCGATCGCGGTGGTGGCGGTCCAGGCCAGCGCGGTGATCAATCCGCACGACATCCTGCTGGTGTAGCCGATCGGCGCACTGGCTCTGCAAGCTGCGCGCGGGCTCCGCAAGGGGCCCGCGCTTTTTTGCGGGCCGTGCTTGCAATCGATCTCATTCCAAAGTCATAAGCGGGGCGACGTCGGGCGGCTTGAACTGACCGGCGTTCGTCCGCACAATGCAATCCGCCTCTGACTTCGCGAATTGCCAATCCGAACAAGAAGATAGACAGGAATTTGGGGAAGACGCGCGTGGGACATGGAATGAAGGCCGCCATGACGCTGGCGGCCGTGCTTTGCGGCACACCGGCTTTCGCCGGGTGGGAGCCGACAAAACCCGTCGAGATCGTGGTGGCAGCGGGCGCAGGCGGCGCCTCCGACCAGATGGCGCGGATGATGCAGGCCGCGATCCAGAAGAACAATCTGATGAAACAGCCATTGGTGGTTTCGCTCAAGGGCGGCGCCTCTGGCGCGGAAGCGCTGATGTACATGAAGTCCAGCGAAGGTGATGCGAACAAGGTGCTGATCGCCTATTCGCTGATCTACATGCTGCCGCTGTCGGCCAAGATCCCGTTCAACTGGCGTGAGCTGACGCCGGTGTCGGTGATCGCGCTCGACCAGTTCGTGCTATGGGACAACAGCGCCGGTCCCAAGACGGTGAAGGAATTCGTCGAGGCCGCGAAGGCGTCAGCCTCGCCGTTCAAGATGGGCGGCACCGGCTCCAAGCGCGAGGACCACGTGCTGACCGTGTTCATCGAGCAGAAGACCGGCGCGAAATTCTCCTATCTGCCCTACAAGTCCGGCGGCGAGGCCGCGACCCAGCTCGTCGGCAATCACACCGAATCCAACGTCAACAATCCGAGCGAGAATCTCGAAGTCTGGCGCGCAGGTCAGGTGCGCCCGCTCTGCGTGTTCGACAAGGAGCGCATCTCCTACACCAGCAAGGTGACGGACACGCAGTCCTGGGCCGACATCCCGACTTGCAGGGAGGAGGGCGTCGACGTGCAGTATCTGATGCTGCGCGCGATGTTCCTGCCCGGCAAGGTCACACCGGAGCAACAGGCGTTCTATGTCGAGCTGTTTCACAAGGTGACGCAGACCGCGGAGTACAAGGACTACATGGAGAAGCAGGCGCTGAAGCCGATCTTCCTCACGGGCAAGGATATGGTGCAATTCCTCGAAGAGGACGACGCGCAGAACAAGTCGCTGATGACGGAAGCCGGATTCGTCGCGAAGTAACCGGTCTTCTTCACCTCGCCCCGCTCGCCCTCTCCCCGCAAGCGGGGAGAGGGATTGGCCACAGCGTTTGTTGTTAGAGCATGTCCCAAACCGATCCTGAAATCGTCGTCGACGATCCGACCGCGCCTGAAGACGACTCGCCCGCTGTGGCAAGCACCCGTGCGGTCGAAATCATCGTCTGCCTGCTGCTCCTCGCGCTCGCCGCAATCCTCGGCTACGACAATTGGCGCACCGGTGCCTCCTGGGATTCGACCGGGCCCGAGCCCGGCTATTTTCCGTTCTATCTCTCCATCATTCTCGGCGGCGGCAGCCTGTACGGTCTGGTCTCGGCGCTGGTCGGACGCCATGCTGCGTCCGAGACCTTCGTCACGCGCGCGCAGGCGCGTCGCGTGCTGGCGGTGTTCGTGCCGACGCTGCTGTTCTGCCTGGTGACGCAGTTCCTCGGCCTTTATGTCGCGAGCTTCCTCCTGATCGCAGGCTTCATGCGGCTGATCGGCAAGATCGCGCTGTGGAAGTCGCTGCTCACCGCCTTTCTCTTCACGGCGATCATGTTCGCGACCTTCGATATCGCCTTTGACGTCATCATGCCGAAGGGACCGCTCGAAGCGGCCTTTGGTTACTAGGCGGGCCTGCGATGGAAGCTTTCGGTCTGTTGCTGCACGGCTTCGCCGTCCTGCTCACGTGGAAGACGCTCGTGCTGATGATGGTCGGGCTGGTGCTTGGCATCTTCGTCGGCGTGCTCCCCGGCCTTGGCGGCCCCAACGGCGTTGCCATCCTCCTGCCGCTCACCTTCACGATGGATCCGACCTCGGCGATCGTGATGCTGTCCTGCATCTATTGGGGCGCGCTGTTCGGCGGCGCGATCACCTCGATCCTGTTCAACATTCCCGGTGAGGCCTGGTCGGTCGCGACCACCTTCGACGGCTATCCGATGGCGCAGCAGGGCAGGGCGGCAGAAGCGCTAACTGCGGCGTTCACCTCGTCCTTCATCGGCTCGCTGGTCGCGGTGCTCCTGATCACCTTCCTGGCTCCGATGATCTCGTCCTTTGCGTTAAAGTTCGGTCCGCCCGAGTTCTTCGCGGTCTATCTCCTGACGTTCTGCTCCTTCGTCGGCCTCGGCCGCGAGGCCAAGCACAAGACGGTCGTCTCGATGTCGCTCGGGCTCCTGCTCGCCGGAATCGGCATGGACACGGTATCGGGACAGCTGCGCATGACCTTCGGCTCGTCGGAGCTGTTGCGCGGCATCAACTTCCTCGTCGCCGTCATCGGCCTGTTCGGCATCAGCGAGATCCTGTTGACCATGGAGGAGCGGCTGGCGCTGCGCGGGCACGCGGCGAGCATCTCGCTGCGCGTCGTGCTCGACGTGTGGAAGGATCTGCCGAAATATTGGGTGACGCTGCTGCGCTCCTCCTTCGTCGGCTGCTGGCTCGGCATTACTCCGGGCGGCGCGATCGCGGCGTCCTTCATGGGCTACAACCTCGCCAAGCGCTTCGCCAAGGATCCCGAAAGCTTTGGCAAGGGCCGCATCGAGGGCGTGTTCGCGCCCGAGACTGCGGCGCATGCCTCCGGCACCTCGGCGCTGCTGCCGATGCTGGCGCTCGGCATTCCCGGCTCCGGCACCGCCGCGATCCTGCTCGGCGGCCTGATGGTGTGGGGACTCAATCCCGGACCGCTGCTTTTCGTCGAGCACAAGGATTTCGTCTGGGGCCTGATCGCCTCGATGTATCTCGGCAATGTCGTCGGCCTCGTGCTGGTGCTGACGACGGTGCCGATCTTTGCCTCGATCCTGCGCGTGCCGTTCGCGGCCGTAGCTCCGATGATCGTGGTGTCCTGTGCGATCGGCGCCTATGCGATTCAGAACGCGATGTTCGACATCTGGCTGATGCTAGGCTTCGGTGTCGTCGGTTACGTCTTCAAGAAGATCGGCATTGCGCTCGCGCCGTTCACGCTGGCGCTCGTGCTCGGGAACCGCGCCGAAGATGCCTTCCGGCTGTCGATGATCGGCTCCGGTGGCGACCTCAAAGTGTTCTGGTCGAACAGTCTTGTCGGTTCCATCACGACGCTGGCGATCTTGTTGTTGTTCTGGCCGTTGATCGACGGCGTGCTGAGCCGCGTCGGATCGTCGCAGCGGCGAAGCCGAGACGGTAGATGAAGCAGTCCGATTGTCGTTTGAAGCAGTGCCTTCGCCAGTCTCCTTCGGATTGAAGTCCAAGCGCGCTCACAAAGCAGCCCCATCGAACGATTCGACAATGACCCTGTCGTAAGGCGAGTGCGGCGGCTCATGGCGTTGTGAGCTAGATGACACGTAAAGTTGTAATCTTCTGGTATATAATGCGGCATCTCCGGCTCGTCGAAGCTGAGAGACCTTATTGTCATCAATTTTTTGATTGGAGCCGGAAATGAAGAGATTGCCGAGATTACTTGGTGTGTCTTTTGCGATCATTGGAGCGATGATCGCACTCTCCGTCCTCGCAAGTCCCGCCAGCGCTCAAGCAAGCCGCACTTGGGTGTCCGGTGTTGGCGATGACGTCAACCCGTGCAGCCGCACGGCGCCCTGCAAGACCTTCGCCGGCGCTATCTCGAAGACAGCGGTGAACGGTGAGATCAATTGCCTCGATCCCGGCGGCTTCGGCGCCGTGACCATCACGAAGTCAATCACGATCGACTGCCATGAGATCTTCGGTTCTATTCTCAGCGCCGGAACGAACGGCATCAACATCGCGTTCGATTCGTTCGGTGCGACCGACGTGCGCAAGACCGTGAACCTGCGCAACATCAACATCCAGGGATTTGACAGCGGCATCATCGGTATTCGCATCTTCGGCGCGGGTACCGGGACCTTCGCCAATATCGAGGATTGCCTGGTCAACGGCAATTTCGGCTCGACTGCGACGGGCATCGCCGATCAGCGCACCAACGGAACGCTTAACGTTGTGAACACGACGGTCCGCGATATGGGCGGTAGCGGCATTACGATCGCGAGTGCGGCGGGGGGTCTGATCAAGGCGACGCTCAGCAATGTGAGGGTGATCAACGCTGCCAGCGGCGTTGCGGTCGGTACCGGTGCGGCCGTTCATCTCTCCAACTCGCTCGTGTCAAGCAATTCGGTCGCCGGCATCTCTATTTCGGGCGGCGGCGTCAACGTTGACGACACCACAATTCCGTTCAACGCGATTGGCATCAAGCAGACCGGCGGAACGGTCAACCTGTCGAACAGCGACCTCTCGTTCAACAGCAGCGGTGTGTCTGGCACGGTCTTGTCATATTCGAACAATCGCTTCACCAGCAACGGCGCGGGCGGAACGATTACGGCAATCGGAACCACGTCCAATCCGACCGGGTTGCAGTAATCGCGGGAAGAGCTGCGGCTCGTCGGCCGTCATTCGCTTAAAGTGCAAAAGCCCCGGCTCGCCGGGGCTTTTGTCTGTTCCGGGCGAACGATCTGGCCGTCCCGATCACAACGCTCGCGATCGTGCTGTTGTTTTGGCCAGTCATCAACGGTTGGCTGGCCCGCGTCGGATGGACGCGGCGGGCCAAATCTGCGCCGTGCCAGGGCCAGGATAATATTGTTTGAAATCAGTCGGATAGACGGTTGGTGGTGAATCTCGTCCGGGCACCACCTCGACTCGATTGTTTCCAAATGTTGCTGCAGCGGCACAGCCTTTGGGCGGGTAGCAGCGTATATTTTAATCACGAAATCGTGGGGAGAGGTTCCATGAAGCGGATCGTGATTGGAATGGCAGCGGCGATGTCGCTGTTTGCGACGGGCGCAATGGCTGCCGACCTGGCAGCGAAGCCCTACGTCAAGGCGCCGGTCATGGTCGATCCGGTCTGGACCTGGACTGGCTTTTATATCGGCGGCAATGGCGGCTATAGCTGGGGCCGTTCGCGCACCGACGTCTCCTACTTCAACACGGCAACCGGGGCGGCCATCGCGCCACCCGCCGGCTCCAACACCAACGCCTCATTCGACATGAATGGCGGCATCGCGGGCGGTCAGATCGGTTACAACTGGCAGAGCACCAACTGGGTGTTCGGCATCGAGGGCGACGCGCAATGGTCGGACGAGAAGGGCCGCGCGACCTTCTCCTGCGTCGGCGTCGCGCCTGCCGGCGGGGCCTGCCTTCCCGGCCTGACATTCCTTCCGGCCGGCGGCCTCGCCGGCACCACGCTGACGATCGACCAGAAGCTCGAATGGTTCGGCACGGTCCGTGGCCGCGTCGGCATCCTGGCGACGCCGAAGGTGCTGTTCTACGGCACCGGAGGCTTGGCCTTCGGCGAGATCAAGACGACCGGCACCATGAATGGCTTCAACGCCGGCGGTGTTGCGCTGACCTCGGTCGGCTCGACCTCGACGACGCGGGCCGGCTGGACCGTGGGCGCGGGTGTCGAAGGCAAGATCACTCAGAACTGGAGCGCCAAGCTCGAATATCTCTACATGGATCTCGGCCGCTTCGGCTCCGGTCCGTTCACGCTCGCGCCGGGCTCCACGATCGGCACCAACGTCTCGTCCCGCTTCACCGACAACATCCTGCGCGCCGGCATCAACTATCAGTTCTACGGCCCCGTGGTCGCCAAGTACTGAGCAAGTCCTGAGATCAACAGAGGCGTTCAACAAGACGAAAAGCCCGGCGCATGCGCCGGGCTTTTTTGCTTGAGACGTTGCGCGCAGCGCTCACACCACCTTGGCGTCCCGGAGCTTCGCAATCTCGTCGGCGCCGAAGCCGAACTCCTTCAGCACCTCGTCGGTCTGCTCGCCGAATTCCGGCGGCCGCGCCACCATCCTGCTCGGGGTGCGCGACAGCGT
This sequence comes from Bradyrhizobium commune, assembly GCF_015624505.1. Lineage (NCBI taxonomy): Bacteria > Pseudomonadati > Pseudomonadota > Alphaproteobacteria > Hyphomicrobiales > Nitrobacteraceae > Bradyrhizobium > Bradyrhizobium commune. Next base: position 2,444,975 of record NZ_CP061379.1, read on the forward strand.
GACGGGCTGGCCGACCAGGCGGATGTGGCGGTCCTCGTCGTTCGGCACATCCTGCGCGATGCCGAGATGCCTGACCTGCGCGTCCTCGAACATCTGGTCGATGGCGTAGATCGGCCCGCAGGGCACGCCGGCCTCGTTGAACTCGCGGACCCAGGTCTCGGTCGATTTGGTGACCGTGCGCTTCTCGATCTCGGCGTTGAGCGCGTCGCGGTTCCTGGAGCGGGCGGGGGCCGTCGCATAGTCGGGATGGCTGTAGAGCTCGGGCGCGCCGATCGCCTGCGCGCAGCGCTCCCAGATCCGACCGCCCGTGGTGGCGATGTTGATGTAACCGTCGGAGGTCTTGAAAACGCCGGTCGGGATGCTGGTCGGATGGTTGTTGCCAGCCTGTTTTGCCACTTCCTTTTCCATCAGCCAGCGTGCGGCCTGGAAGTCGAGCATGAAAATCTGCGCTTGCAACAAGGAGGTCTGCACCCATTGGCCTTTGCCGGAGACCTCGCGCTCGAGCAGCGCGGTAAGGATGCCCATGGCGCAGAACAGGCCCGCGGTAAGGTCGGCGACGGGAATGCCGACCCGCATCGGGCCTTCTCCCGGCGCGCCCGTGATCGACATCAGTCCACCCATGCCCTGCGCGATCTGATCGAAGCCCGGCCGCTTGTGATAGGGACCGTCCTGGCCGAAGCCGGAAATGCTGCCATAGACGATGCGTGGGTTGATCTCGGAGAGGCTCTCATAGTCGATGCCGAGCTTCTTCTTTACGTCGGGTCGGAAATTCTCGACCACGACGTCGGCCTTGGCGGCCAGACGCTTGAACACGGCCAGTCCGCGCTCATCCTTGAGGTTTAGCGTCATCGCCCGCTTGTTGCGGTGCAAATTCTGGAAGTCGGAGCCGCGCCGCGGCCCGCCCGGCTGTTCCCCGCCGGAATCCTCGGTCAGCGCGTCGATCTTGATCACGGTGGCCCCCCAATCCGCGAGCTGCCGCACGCAGGTCGGCCCGGACCGGACGCGGGTCAGGTCGAGCACGGTGAAGCGAGACAGGGCTTCCGAGGCGCGGGGGAATGGCATTTTTTGACAGGCTCCTGACGCAAGGGGCAGTATGCTGATGCTGTAATCGGGCAATTCTATCCGAAACTCAATGGTCTGGCGGCACACAAGCCTGATTGTTCGGGACGACGCCTTGCTGAAGCGAAGCTTCCGCTCGCGATCTGAGGCCTCCGCGGTTTACCGGTAGAGAGTTGGAATTGGGGGCTGGGTATGCGTGGCAGATCGATTGCGCGGCCGGTCGCGTCAATTTTGGACATCTGTTAACGGCAAATTAGCACGGAGGAACCAATACTTGGGCCGAATGCATGGTATTTGCCAGGACGTGCGCCGCGATTCGAGCCAGGCTACCGGAGCTGATGACCGAAGCCCAACCATGCCCGAAGGGCACATCCGAAGTCGGGACTGAGCGATGACATCCGCGTCTGGGCAGGACCAGGATCTACTCTCCGAAGATCCCATCTACACAGTCGTGGGCACCAGCATTCAAGGAAGCTATATTCCGGCCACCTCTGGAGGTTCGTCGGGCGGCTCGTCGTCAGGCTCCGTCATGTCGGTCACGTCCGGCGGCATCACGATCAATCTGATCCTCGATGCGGCTGCGCAGGCAGCACCGGCCAGTTTCAAGAACGGCCTGCAGCAGGCCGTCTCGATCCTCGCCGCGAACATCACCGACCATATCACCGTCAATATCAAGATTGACTATAGCGGCACCGGGGGCGGTGCCGCTGCCGGCCCCGACTACGGCTACTATGAATCCTACGCGTGGACCCACTCCGAGCTGGTTAATAATGCGACTGCAGGCGACACCACGTTCAACAGCTTGCCAGGCGGCTCCACGATCCAGGGGCAATCGAACGTCGCGGTCTGGAACGCGCAGCTCAAGCTCTGGGGTGTTATTGGTGCCAACGACACCACGACCGACGACGCCAGCGCGTATTTTTCCACCGACATCAATCCCAATCTGCTGGTCGGCGTCGCGCTGCACGAGCTGACCCATGCGTTGGGCCGCGTGCCCTATGGTTCGGCGCCTGACGTCTTCGATCTCTACCGCTTCACGAGCCCCGGCGTCCGCCTGTTCTCGGGCGGCTCGACGGCACCGGAGGCGTATTTCTCGCTCGATAACGGTGCGACCAAGATTGCCGACTACGGCCAGACGTCCGATCCGAGCGACTTCCTCAACAGCGGCGTTCAAGGGCCCAACGACCCCTTCAACGAATTCTACACCGGCGGCACCACTCAGACATTGTCATCGATCGATCTGAAGCAGCTTGACGCGCTCGGATTTCACCTCGCCATCAACAGTCCGGGCATGGCGGCCCAGCCCGATCTGTCCGAGTACGTGGCGGTGGACAAGACCACCGTTGCTGCCGGGAGCAGTTTGACGATCGACGCCTACAACATGAACCTTGGCGATGCGGTGGCAGGACCGTCCACAGCCAAAATCTATCTCTCTACAGACGCGACGATCACCACTTCGGATACGCTGCTCGCGACGGTATCGACCTCGACGACGCTCGCCACTGTCAGCCAGCCCGGCTACTACGATCATCAGACCATCATGGTCGCGCTTCCCGGCAATCTGGCGCCAGGCACCTACTACATCGGCGGCATTGCCGATTACAACAACCAGATCGGCGAGCGTGACGAGACCAACAATACCTACAATGTGGTGCAGATTACGATCACCGCGGGCCATCCTGACCTGTCCGAATACGTCGCCGTGGACAAGACGACCGTTGTCGCCGGGAGCAGTCTGACGATCGATGCCTACGACATGAATCTCGGCGACGGCGTGGACGCGACCTCGACCACTGCCGGAATCTACCTTTCGACCGACGCGACGATCACGACGTCGGACACGCTGCTCACGACATTGACGACGTCAGCGACACTGGCCGCGGTCAGTTTGTCCGGATACTATGACCATCAGGCGACGACCGTGACATTGCCGGGCAACCTTGCGCCGGGCACCTACTACATCGGCGGCATCGCCGACTACAACAATCACCTCACCGAGAGCAACGAGACCAACAACACCTACAACGTGGTGCAGGTGACGGTGACGGCACCAGCGCAGCCCGACCTGACCGAGTATGTGGCCGTGAATCACACGAGCGTCGCCGCTGGCGACAGCGTGACGATCGATGCCTACAACATGAACCTCGGCAGCGGGGTGGCTTCGTCCCCGAACACTGCGGGAATCTATCTCTCGACCGATGCGACGATCACCACGTCGGACACGCTGCTCACGACACTGACGACGTCGTCGACGCTCGCCACCGTGAGCCAGCCCGGCTATTACGACCATCAGACGGTCACTGTGGCGCTGCCGGGCAATCTGGCGCCCGGCACCTATTACATCGGCGGCATCGCCGACTACAACAACCACGTCACCGAGAGCAACGAAACCAACAATACCTATAATGTCGTGCAGGTGACGGTGGCGGCGCCAGCGCGGCCTGATCTGTCCGAATATGTCGCCGTGGACAGGACCACCGTTGCGGCCGGCTCCAGCCTCACGGTCGACGCCTACAACATGAATCTCGGCAACGCGGTGGCTTCGTCTCCGAACACCGCCGGAATCTATCTCTCGACCGATGCGACGATCACGACGTCGGACACGCTGCTTACGACACTAACGACGTCATCGACGTTGGCCACGGTGAGCCAGCCCGGCTATTACGACCACCAGACGGTCACGGTGACGCTGCCGGGCAACCTTGCGCCGGGCACCTACTACATCGGCGGTCTTGCCGACTACAACAACCAACTCGCCGAGAGCAACGAGACCAACAACGCCTACAACGTGGTTCAGGTCACCGTGACGGCGCCCGGCAGTTCGTCGACGCCGCAAGCCTCAGTGGCATCGTCGTCGACTGGCGCTGCATATTTTGGAAACCCCAACGTCCAGGACAATTTCGCGTTGGCCCAGGCGGGCGACGTGCAGCCTCTCGGCGTTGCGCTCGTGACGGATCACGCTTCACTCGCCACGACGGTCTCGCTCCAGGCCCAGGCGGGCAGTACGGACGTGGCCATCCATTTTGTGTTTGACCACTTGACGGACGTCGCGCAGCACTATTTCGGCGACTATCATCTGGTCTGATCGAAACACTGATCTCATTGCCTATCAACGTCCGGGGGGCTACCCAAGCGGGCGAAGGCATGCAATTCTCAGTTGTTTCGATCACGGCGGATTCAACCTCCCGTCGGCCGGCCCGTGCAGGAAGATTTTGAGCCATGACCAAGCGGATAAGTGATGAAGTCGTATTCATCTCTGGCCCGCGGGACTGGTCGGCCGATTTGTTCAACGCCGCGGCGGATGCAGCGTCCTTTCCGTGGGTTTGGGACGGTGCAACGAGCGTTGCTCACGCGCCTTCGGTCGCTTCGCCAGTGGTCCCGATTTCGGCTCCGATGGTCGAATCCCCCTTCGCACGGGATGGGACCAATAACGACCTCGCTGGGCAGGTCCACGAGGGAATTCCTGACGGAGATTTCTCCTTCCACTGGCCCGAAGCGGGCCAGGTCGCCTCTGACGGCGAGGCGACTGCGCCGACGGTCATTGCGACAGATGCAGCAATCCCGGTTCTGCTGGTCCCGTTGCATTCGGCTATCGGTCTCGTTGCTGCCCCGATGCCTGAAATGGTTGGGATCAGCCACGAGGATGGCGCCGTAGCACCAGCCTATGCGAATGCTCAGTTAGTCTTCGCCGGCGCCCAGGTGATCGTAGACAGTGCGCCTTCGGCTGCGACGTCGACAGGTCCCCAGGCGACATCATCAGACGCCATCACGAATGCCAGCATCGGGTCCCACGGCGCTACCGCTGCTCAGGTGCGGCAGTCCCTCAACGAGAGTGCATCGAACGCCGACGGTACTGGAATCAAGGTTGGCGTTCTCTCCGACAGTTTCAACGATCTGGGAGGCTATGCCAACGACCAGGCCAGCGGGACATTGCCCTCCGTTCAGGTGCTTGCCGATCTTTCGTCAGGCGGTACCGACGAGGGCCGCGCGATGTTGCAGATCGTGCACGATATCGCCCCCAACGCCAGCCTCGCGTTCTACACCGCCGATCAGGGCGAGCAGGCCTTCGCCAATGGCATCCTGGCGCTCGCGGCCGCCGGCTGCAAGGTGATCTGCGATGACGTGACCTATCTCGACGAGCCGTTCTTCGGTGGAGGCGTGATCGCGCAGGCGATTCAAACCGTCGAAGCGGAAGGCGTCACCTACATTACGTCCGCCGGCAACAATGCGAGCACGGCCTACCAGGCGGCCTGGACGCCTGTGTCGGGGTACTTCAACGGCTACTATTTCAGCGACGCCCAACTCTTCGGCAGCAGCGTTTTTCAGACCCTCACGATCACCGCGAGCGCGAGCGAGCCGGTCCCCTTGCTGCTGGAATGGGACAAGGCCTACGGACAGGCAAACTTCAATTCCGGGCAAGCGCCCGACATCGACATGTTTGTCTATCAAAATGGAAGCCTGATCGCCCAGGCGACCAACGCGACCGTCGGCGAGCCGAACAATCCATTTACGGGATACGAGTTCACCGCCTCGGGTACCTACCAGATCGTGATCGCCAACAATTTCGGACCGGATCCTCACCTGATCAAGGAAATCCTGTTCGGCAACGGCCTGCCCGAGACCATCAGTGGCGCCAACGCCGGTACCGTCATGGGGCACGCGCTGTCACCCTACGCCATCACCGTGGGCGCCGTCAGCACCGCCGCGACGCCGGCGTTCGGCTACAGTACGCCGGTCAGCGAAAGCTTTTCGTCGTCAGGCGCCGGCTCGGAACTGCTTTTCGACAGCAACGGCGCGGCGCTGCCGTCGCCCCAGTTCATAAGTCCGGTTGACGTCTCGAGCGTGGACAATATCGCCACGACGCTTTCCGGGGGGCTTGGCGACTTCTACGGCACCTCCGCCGCATCGGCGAGCCTGGCCGGTGTCGCCGCGGTGATCCTGGGAGCCAATCCGTCCCTGTCGCCTGCGCAGCTCGCGCAGATCATGGAGCAAACGGCGACATCGATGGCCAATCCGGCTGTCAGTGGTTCGGGGCTGGTGAACGTCGATGCGGCCGTGGCTGCAGCCGTCGCGCTGCTTCCGCCGGATCTCTCCGAATACGTGGCGGTGAACAAGACCACCGTTGCCGCCGGCGGCAGTCTGACGATCGATGCCTACAACATGAATCTCGGAAGCGGGTCGGACGCGACCTCGACCACTGCCGGAATCTATCTCTCGACCGACGCGACGATCACGACGTCGGACACTCTGCTCACGACGCTGACGACCACGTCGACGCTGGCCAGGGTCAGTCAACCCGGCTACTACGACCATCAGACGGTCACGGTGACATTGCCGGGCAACCTTGCACCGGGCACCTACTACATCGGCGGCATTGCCGACTACAACAACCAGCTCAGCGAGAGCAATGAGACCAACAACACCTATAATGTCGTGCAGGTCACGGTGACGGCGCCGGCGCTGCCCGACCTGTCCGAATATGTGGCTGTGAACAAGACCACCGTTGCGGCCGGCGACAGCGTGACGGTCGATGCCTACAACATGAACCTCGGCGGCGGGGTGGACGCGACCTCGACCACTGCCGGAATTTATCTCTCGACCGATGCGACGATCACCACGTCGGACACGTTGCTCACGACGCTGACGACGTCAGCAACCTTGGCCACCGTCAGCCAGCCCGGCTATTACGACCACCAGACGGTCACGGTGATGCTGCCGGGCAACCTTGCCCCCGGCACTTACTACATTGGCGGCATTGCCGATTACAACAATCACCTCACCGAGAGCAACGAGACCAACAACACCTACAACGTGGTGCAGGTGACGGTGACGGCGCCAGTGCTGCCCGACTTGTCCGAATACGTGGCCGTGAACAAGACCACCGTTGCGGCCGGCGACAGCGTGACGATCGATGCCTACAACATGAACCTCGGCAACGGGGTGGATGCGACCCCCACGACTGCCGGAATTTATCTCTCGACCGATGCGACGATCACCACGTCGGACACGCTGCTCACGACGCTGACGACGTCGTCGACGCTCGCTACTGTGAGCCAGCCCGGCTATTACGACCACCAGACGGTCACGGTGACGCTGCCGGGCAACCTGGCGCCTGGCACCTACTACATCGGTGGTCTTGCCGACTACAACAGCCACCTCACCGAGAGCAACGAGACCAACAACACCTACAACGTGGTGCAGGTGACGGTGACGGCGCCAGTGCTGCCCGACTTGTCCGAATACGTGGCTGTGAACAAGACCACCGTTGCGGCCGGCAACAGCGTGACGATCGATGCCTACAACATGAACCTCGGCAACGGGGTGGATGCGACCCCCACGACTGCCGGAATTTATCTCTCGACCGATGCGACGATCACCACGTCGGACACGCTGCTCACGACGCTGACGACGTCGTCGACGCTCGCTACTGTGAGCCAGCCCGGCTATTACGACCACCAGACGGTCACGGTGACGCTGCCGGGCAACCTTGCGCCCGGCACTTACTACATCGGCGGCATCGCCGATTATAACAACCACCTCGCCGAGAGCAGCGAGACCAACAACACCTATAATGTCGTGCAGATCACGGTGACGGCGGCGGGTAGCTCGTCGGTGGCGCAAGTGTCAGCCGCATCATCGTCGGGTGGCGCTGCGTATTTTGGACAGCCCAACGTTTACGACAATTTCGTGTTGGCCCAGGTCAGCAATGTGCAGTCCCTCGGCGGTACGTCCGAGGCGGATCACGTCTCGCTCACCACGACGGCCTTGCCCCAGGCCCCGGCGGCCACGACAGACGTGGCGGCCGCTCACTTCGTGTCTGACCACGTGACGGACGTCATGCAGCACTCTTCCAGCGACTTTCATCTGCTCTGATCGTGGCGTGGTCCAACCCGTCGCTATGGATTCTCCGATAGCCGTAGACTAGATTGGCCGCCTGTGCGGGGAGCGACGGGAATGGCGAGCGTTGACGTGTGTGATCGGGGGCTTCGCCGTGCGGTGTTGCGGCCGGGATTGGCGATGATCGCGCTTGTGCTTGCACTGGCTGCGCCGGCCCGCGCCCAGTCGCTCGGCCAGGGCGTGTCTGCCTTCAACCGCCAGGACTATGTCACGGCGTCGCGCATCTTCATTCCGCTCGCCGAGCGCGGCAATGCGGCTGCGCAGTCCTATCTCGGCTTCCTGTTCGAGACCGGCCGCGGCGTGCCGCAGAACTATACGGAGGCCGCGATGTGGTACCGCCGCGCGGCGGAGCAGGGCGACGGCCGCGCCCAATATTCGCTCGGGTTGCTCTACGACCGCGGCCAGGGCGTGCCGCAGGACATCGTCGAAGCCTCCAAATGGCTCAACCTGTCGACCGCGGCCGCACCATCGCGGGTGCGTGAATCCCGCGCCCGGATCCGTGACGCCGTCACCACCAAGATGTCGCGCGGGGAGATCGCCGAGGCCCGCCTGCGGGCGCTGGAATGGGCGCCGAGCCGCGAGCGCTGACCGCTCGCGCCTCGGGTTCCCACAGCCGGCGCGACAAAAATGGCGAAAACAACCCCATGCACAGTAGAAGACGCCGGCCAGCGCGATCCCGCGCGCTTGCGCCGCGATGACCAATCATCCCGATCGTGTCGGGCTTTAGGGCCAGCCGCCGAGCCAGTTCATGTACCAGGTCTCGCCGATCCACCCGATCCAGATCGCGGGCGCCAGGAACAGCCCGAACGGCAGGAAGGCGGTCGCGCGCAGCCGCTTCCTTTGCAAGGCGGTGTTGGCGACATAGGCGCCGATCGCGAGCAGCGCCGCGAGCTCGATCACCGCGGCCACCGTCGCAAGATCGAGCCAGGCGCCGCAGACGGCCGCGAGCTTGACGTCGCCGAGCCCCAGCCCGTCGCGGCCGCGCCAGCGCCGATAGGCGAACATCAACAGCAGGAGCGGAATCGTGACGGAAGCAGCGCGGGCGAGCGGCCATAGCAGCGCCTCGGCGCCCGTATCCGGCACGAACGCGGCGGCGCGGAGCAGGGCGAGCATGAGGGCGGCCCCGGTCAGCTCGTTCGGGATCAGATAATGGCGCGCATCGTTCGCCGCGACAGCGAGCATCAGGGCGGCAAGGAACGCACCGAAAATGCCCTCCGCGCCGGGGGCCGTGACGAGGCTTGCGAACACGCCGACGAGCAATGCGAGGCTGAGGACGAGCGGAGCGCGCGTCCCGTCATGCTCGGCGTCGCTGGTCACGTGCTAGCGCGCCGCCTTGGGCAAGGTGACCACCGGATCGCTGGTTCCGACCAGCCGACCGTTCATCTTGCTGCGCATCTCCTCGGCGATGACATGCGCATCGACGCCGTCCTTGATGACGGTCGGGCGGATGAACAGGATCAGCTCGGTGCGCGCCCGCGCATTGGTCTGGTGCCCGAAGGCGTCGCCGATGCCGGGAATGGAATCCAGGATCGGCAGGCCCTGGCGCTGCGTGTTCTCGGTCTCGCTGATCAGGCCGGCGAGCAGCACGGTCTGCCCGCTCGTCACCGCGATCGAGCTCTTGACCCGGCGCTGCGAGATCGTCGGTGTCAGCGAGCCGGTGCTGCCGGCCGCGACACTCGAAATCTCCTGTTCGATGTCGAGCACGACATTGCCGTTGGCATTGGCGCGCGGCAGCACGCGCAGGATGATGCCGGTGTTCTTGTAGTCGATGGTGTTGACGACGGTGTTGTTGGCGGTCAGCACGGTCGCGGTACCGGTCGAGAACGGCACCTGATCGCCGACCTGCAAGGTCGCTGCCTGGTTGTCCAGCACCACCAGCGACGGGTTCGACAGCACCTTCACATCGGTGACGCTGTGCAGTGCGTCGAGGATGACGCGCGGCGAGTTCTCGGAACCGATCAGGAAGTTGAAGCCCGGCAGCACGCGCCCGAGCAGCGCGCCGGATGCGGCGTTGACGGCGTTGGACGCCGCTTCGACGGCACCGCTGCCGACCGTGGCGGCGTTGCTGACGCCGGAAATCGTGTTGGAGATCGAGCCCTTCTGGCTCGCCAGGAAGAACTGCACGCCATAGTTCAACTGGTTGTTCAGCGTCACTTCGGCGATGGTCGCCTCGATCGCGATCTGGCGTTGCGGCCGGTCGATCTGCCGGATGGTCTGCTCGACGACGCGCTGCGCGTCCTGATTGGCATAGACGAGAACGGCGTTGTTGGTGATGTCGGCGGTGATCCGGACGTTCTGGAGGATGCCGTTGATGCCGGACTTCGAGCCGTTACCGGACTGTCCACCGAAGCCGCTGTCCTGCGCTGGCGTCGCGGATGTGGCAGACGTTGCGGACGCGGCCGGCGCGGGACGGGCGCTGAACGATGATCCCGGCGCTCCGGTGACCGGGGTGGCGGCGCCGGAAGCGGCGGTCGGCAGCGCACTCAACGAGGCGACCGGATTGGTGGAGGACGACGACGTCGAGATGCCCGCGCCGGGCGAGATCTGGCTCGATGCACTGTCGAGCGAGGAATTGCTTGTCGTGCTCTGGTTGAACAGCATGTCGTTCAGCATCGCCACGACCACCTTGGAGTTGCCGTAGCGCAGCGGATAGGACTTCAGGTTCACGCCGTCGGTATCCGAACGATCGAGCCGCGCGATCCAGGTCTGCGCGCGCTTGAGATATTCCGGCTTCTGGCTCACCACGAGGATCGAATTCAGCCGCGCGATCGGCTGGAGCTTGATCACGTTCTGGCTCATCCCGCCTTCGCCGGAATCCATGATCTTCTCGATTTCCGCGATGACCGGCTCGGGTGAGGAATTGCGCACCGGGAAAATACCGACCGATTGTCCGCGCATCCAGTCCGCGTCAAATGACAGAATTGTGTCGACCGCGGTCGCCCGGTCGGTGCCGCTGCCGCTCACGATCAGCGTGTTGCGGGAACTGTCAGGACGCATGGTCGAGGCCTTCACGCCGAAGGCATCGAGCAGCTTGAAGATGTTTTGGGCCGAGGTGTAGCGCAACGGCACCACGGTGATGCCCTGGCCGGCCTCGGCGTTCACCGAGCGGTCGATGCCGCCTGGGCCTGCTTCCGGCGCCGGCAGCAGGCGATAGCCGGTACGGTCGCGCACCAGCGCCACGCCGGACATGCGCAGCGCATTCTCCAGCACGTAAATCGCGTCGGCCTTTGGAACCGGACGGACCGAGGCGAGTGTGACAGTTCCTTGAACGCGGGGATCGATCGTGTAACCGACGTTAAGCACGTCACCAAGGATGACCTTTGCGACGGTCGCAACCGGCGCATTCTCGAAATTGAGATCGTAGCCGCCGCCGGCACCGTCGCGCTCGGCCAGCGCCCCGCCTTGCGGCGTTGCACCATCGCTGAGATAGATCGCGGGCTTCGACGATTTTGCCTGGCCAATGCCGCTCGCCCCTGTCTCCGCAGGTTGTCGCGGCTGGATGTCGAGGCCACGGATCTTGTCGACAAGGTTCTGAGTGCGCGGATCCTTGGGATCGGTTTCGACCGATTGATCGGCGGTGACGATGCAGGCCGTGAGCAAAAAAGCGGACGACAACAGCGCGATCGTTCCAGTCAACGCTGAGCGGCGGCGCAAAAGCGTCTGGACCACTTCGAACAAGATACGCCCACCAACGCTGCGAGTGACTGGAAATTGCATCCGATCCCCGTGGCTCGGACGCGCAATTATTTGCGCCACGATTATGTTTTTGCTAAGAAATAAGTCAAGCGTAAAGGACTTCCGTCGTCCGCGAGAGCTGTTGCTTTCAGGTAAGCGAAAGCTGTTGCTTTCAGGTAACAAGGCAAGCTGTGAGTGCGATGCGAGACCTTTCCGCAGAGAGCTTCCGGCAACATCTCCTGGAGAAATATTCCCTGCCGCCGCGGGCACGCGCCCGTGTGGAGAAATCCGCCAACCCGGCGCTGACGCGCCCCTTGCTCGAATTGTGGGAAGCAACCGATCTCTCTGCGACCGAGTTCGCCGACGAGGTCTCCGACTATTTCGGCCTGGCGCGGCTCGGCCTGCCGCAACTGCTCACAACCACGCCCTGTCTCGATGGTTTCTCCCGCCGCTTCCTGCGTGAATCCACCATCTTTCCGTTCCGCGCGCCGAATGGCGGCTATCGGCTGGCGATCGCCGACCCGTCGGACACAGCCGCGGTGCGCGCCGCCGAGATCGTGTTCGGCGAGACGGTCGAGGTCGTTGTCGCCTCGTTCGAGGACATCACCACGGTGCTCGACCAGCGCGCCGAGGCGGGCGATGCGAAGACCGGCGACGGCGTACGGAGCATCGCGCAGCAATCCGATGATGACATCGAGAGCCTGCGCGATCTCGCCAGCGGCGCACCGGTGGTGCGCGCGCTCAACGATCTTCTGGAGCGCGCGGTCGACCTGCGCGCCAGCGACATTCACGTCGAGCCGTTCCGTGCCGGACTTACGGTGCGCATGCGTGTCGATGGACTGCTGCGTGCGCTGCCGTCGCCGCACGGCATCCCGCCGCAGGCGCTGATCTCGCGCATCAAAATTCTCGCCAGTCTCAACATCGCCGAACGCCGCCTGCCGCAGGACGGCGCGGCGCGCGTGCGCGTCGGGCGCAGCGAGCTCGACGTTCGCGTCGCGACCATGCCGACGCAACACGGAGAGAGCGCCGTCATCCGCCTGCTGCCGCGCGACCGTGGCCTGCTCGAGATGAGCAAGCTTGGCCTCCGCTCGCGCGACGAGGGCGCGATGACGCGTCTGCTGGCGCTGCCGCACGGCATGATCGTCGTCACCGGACCGACCGGCAGCGGCAAGACCACGACGCTCGCCACCATGCTGTCGATCCTGAACGAGCCGACGCGCAAGATCCTCACCATCGAGGATCCGGTCGAGTACGAGATACCCGGCATCAACCAATCCCAGGTCAAGCCGTCGATTGGGCTCACCTTTGCGTCGGCCATGCGTTCCTTCGTGCGTCAGGACCCCGACGTGATCATGGTCGGTGAGGTCCGCGACGCCGAGACCGCGCATATCGCGATCCATGCCGCGCTGACCGGCCATCTCGTCCTGACGACGCTGCACACCGAGACGGCGGCGGCGGCCGTGCCGCGCCTGATCGATCTCGGGATCGAGGGCTTCCTGCTCAAGTCGACGTTGCGTGCGGTGGTCGCGCAGCGCCTGGTGCGCATGCTGTGCGACCGCTGCAAGGTGCCGCATGCGCTGACGGAAGCCGATCTCGCCAAGGACCCGCGCTTTGCCGTGATCGGCTTCAAGTGCGGCGAGGTCGTGCACGAGGCCGGCGGCTGCGAGCGCTGCGGCGGCACCGGCTATCGCGGCCGTAACGGCGTGTTCGAGATCCTCGAAATGTCCGACGAGGTGCGCGCGCTGATCGGACCGCAAACCGACTCTCACTCCATCGATGCCGCCGCGATGCGGGGCGGAATGACGACCATGCTGGAGGATGCCGTCGCCAAATGCCGCTCAGGGCTGACGACGGTGCCCGAGGTCTTCCGCGTCACGACGGTGCGCTAAACCAGGTACGCCAAAAATATGCCGAACTATCGCTACCGCGCGCTCAATGCCAACGGCGAACTGGTCTCCGGGGCCATCGCCGCGGCCGCGCCAGGCGACGTGGCCCAGCGGATCGAGCGGCTCGGCCTGGTGCTGGTCGACAATGTCTCGCCGGAGGAGGGGGGCGTCGCGCGTGGCGCGCTCAGCCTGTTCAACAGGCCGAAGGCCGAAGACGTCACCATCCTCACCCGCGACCTCGCGCTGCTGCTGCGCGCCGGCGCCCGCATCAACGACGGCCTGGAGCTGCTTGCGGCCGATCCCGATTTCGGGAGGCTGCGGCCGGTCGTTGCCGACATCCGCGCGCGCGTCGTCTCCGGCGAGAGCTTTGCCGAGGCGTTAGCGCGGCATGAGGGGTTGTTTCCGCCGATGTACATTGCGCTGGTGCGGGTCGGCGAAGCCTCCGGCTCGCTGGACCAGGTGCTGGAGGTGCTGGCTGGCGAACGCGCGCGTGGCGAGGCGCTGAAGCGCCGGCTGACGGATGCGATCCGCTACCCCGTGTTCGTTCTCGGCGCCGCCGGCTGCGTGCTCTTGTTCTTCCTGACGTTCGTGCTGCCGCAATTTGCCAGCGTCTTGCAGGATTTCGGCGCCAAGGTCGATCCGATCGTCGGCGTGTTCCTCAACATCTCGACCTTCTTGCGTGGCAATTCCGATGCGGTGCTCGCCTCCCTTGCCATCGCGGTTGCCGCAACCTGGCTCTTGTTGCGTCAGGAGCGCGTCCGCCGCGGCATCACCAATATGATCACACGGCTGCCGGCGATCCGTAGCGTGATGGGCCAGTACCGCACGGCGCTGTTCTGCCGCAATCTCGGCCTGCTGCTCGGCAGCGGCGTCAACCTCACCACGACGCTGCGCATCCTGATCGACATGATGGCGACGACCGGGCCGTCCGCGGTGTGGAGCGATGCCGCCGACCGCGTTCGTCACGGCTCGAAATTGTCCGACGCGCTAGCAGAGACCAACGCATTGCCGGCGATGGCGGTCCGCATGCTTCGCCTCGGCGACGAGACCGGGCAGTTGCCGATGCTGTCGGGCCGTGTCGCCGAGTTCTATGAGAGCAAGCTGCAACGCACCCTCGACCGCGCGGTCGGCATTGCGGGGCCGGCGGCGATCATCGCGATCTCCCTGGTCGTCGGTGGCCTGATCACGTCGGTGATGACGGCGCTGATGTCGGTGAGCCAGATTGTCGGTTAGAATATCAGGGAAACGGGAGGGGCTCGAGATGATCAAACATCCATCGTCAAGGCGCGGTCGCCGGCGCGCTGGCCGAGGGGAGGCCGGCTTCACCCTGGTCGAGATGCTCGTCGTCATCACCATCATCGGGATGATCATGGCGCTGGTCGGCCCGCGGGTGCTGAACTATCTCAGCGAGTCCAAGGCCAAGGCGGCCAAGATCCAGATCGAAAGCTTTTCCAGTGCGCTCGATCTCTACTACCTCGATCTCGGCCGCTATCCGACGTCGAATGAAGGCCTCGTCGGGCTGACGCGCAGCAACAATCAGGCCGGCTGGAACGGGCCTTATCTACGCGGTGGCGTGGTGCCCAACGATCCCTGGGGCCATGTCTATGTCTATCGCTCGCCGGGCGCGAGCTCACCCTACGACATCATCTCCCTCGGATCGGACGGTCAGGAAGGCGGCAGTGGAACGGCAGCCGACATTGTCAGCGGTGCGCGCTGAGCCGATGCGGGATGCGCAAGGCTTTGAACGGGGCTTTGCGCTGATCGAGATCCTGTGCGTGCTTGCGATCATCGCGCTGCTCGCGGCCATCATCCTGCCCGCGATCCCGCGTTCGACGACGCGGGCGAAGCTGGAAAGCTACGCGGTCGAAACCGCGACGCTGCTGAAGGCGGACCGCAACTCGGCGCTGCGCCGGCAGGTGTGGGTGGCCACCCAGGTGGATGCTGAGGCGCGCTCGATCCGCTCCGGCGTTACCGGACAGACCATCCGCCTGCCGCGCGACGTCGTCGTGCAGGCGACGCTGGCCTCGCGCTGCGCCGATCGCCGCACGGGACGGTCGATCGATTTCTTTCCGTCGGGCATGTCGTGCGGCGGCGTGATCGCGCTGGCGCGGCCCGGCATGGGCTATGAGGTACGCGTCAACTGGCTGACCGGAGGCGTCGAGATTGTTCCGCAGAAGCTGCTCTGACGGCGCCGCCGGATTCACCCTGATCGAGGCGCTGGTCGCGCTTGCGATCATTGCCATCGTGCTCGGCACGATCGGCTCGGTCATCGCCACGACGGCGAAGGGCACGCGTTCGATCGACCAGCGCCTGGTACTGGCCGGCACGGCCGAGACGCTGCTCGCGGACTTGCCGCCGCGGGCGGTGCTCAAGCCCGGCCGGCAGAGCGGCGAGCTTGCAGGCAGCCGCTGGCGCGTCGATGTTGCGCCGATGAATGTGGCTGGCGGCAATCCCGCCACCGATCGCTTCGTGCCGCTGGCGGTCAATCTGCGCCTCCAGCGTCCCGACGGCAGTGCGATCCAGATCACGACGGTGAAGCTGGTGCCAAGACCCACCCAATGACCAGCGCAATGACCCGCACGATGACCCGCGCCATGAAACGGCTGCACCGCGCGCTCGGCCCCGAGGCGGGCTTCACCCTGCTCGAAGTGCTGCTCGCCACGCTGCTGATGACGGTGATCCTGGCCGCGCTTGCGACCGTGACGGCGCAGTGGCTGCCGAACTGGAATCGCGGCATCGCGCGCGTGCAGCGCGCCGAACGTCTCGCCACCGGCCTCGACCGCATCGTTGCCGATCTGTCGGTCGCCGAGCAGATGACGGTGAACGGCGACGCCAAGGCGCCGCTGTTCGACGGCGCCGAATTGTCCGTGACCTTCCTGCGCACGGCGCTCGGCCCGAGCGCGCGTCCGGGCCTCGAATACATCCGCTTCATCGAGAAGGCCGACGCGCAGGGGCTCGCGCTGGTGCGCGAGCGCGCGCCGTTCCAGCCGATGGCGACAGACGGGCAGATCCGCTTCGTCGACCAGGTCGTGCTGATCCGCGCGCCGTTCCGCGTGAGCTTCGCCTATGCCGGGCCTGATAGGAAATGGCAGCCCGCCTGGCACGGTCAGGCGCAACTGCCAGACCGCATCCGCATCACGGTGCGCGACGGCGCCAACGGCCAGGTGCTGGCGGTCTCGGCGGCCGTGGTGACGCACATCACCGCGCCGGCCGAATGCGCGCGCGCCAAGAATCCGACGACCTGCCTGACGGCGGGCACAAGGCCGCAACAGGCGCAGAAAGAGGAGCAGCAGCTTTGAGCGGAGCGACGCACGACCGGGCGGCGCTTGACGATCGCCGCGGCTTCGCCGCTTTTGGCGATGGCCGCGGCTTCATCGTTGTCGTGGTGCTCTGGATGCTGGCTGCACTCGCCGCGCTCGCACTGATCTACCTGACCTATGTCACCAACACCGCCGTCACCGTTGCCGTCAACGCCGACCGGTTGCAGGCCGACGCGCTGATGAACGCCGGCCTCGAGCTCACGGCCTACCGGCTGACCGCGCAGAACGAGGCGACACGCCCGACCAGCGGCACCTTCAACGCCCGCGTCGGAGCGGGCCGGGTGAGTGTGACGTTCCGCTCGGAGGCCGCACGCATCGATCTCAACATGGCACCGAAGCCAATTCTCGCGGGCCTGATGATGGCGCTCGGCGTCTCCGAGACGGATGCGCCGACCTATGCCGACCGGATCATGGCGTGGCGGTCATCGACCGAGGCGGGCCAGGACAATCCCGAGGATTCGTACTACCGTACGCTCGGCGCGCCCTATCTGCCGCGCCACGCGCCGTTCCCGCACAGCGACGAGCTGTGGCTCGTGCGCGGCATTCCACCGGCCGTGATCGAGCGCGTGCTGCCCTACGTCACCGTGTTCAGCAACATGCGCACGGTGAACGTGCTGGACGCCGCGCCGCAAGTGGTGGCGGCGTTGCCCGGCATGACGCCGGAGACCCTGCAACGGCTGCTGCGCGACCGCGCCGATCCCAACGTCGACCCGCGATCCCTGGTCGGGCTCGCCGGCAGCGCCAGCGCGACGACCGAGGGCGCGAAGACCTACCGCCTGACGATCGCCGCGGAATCGCCGGCACACCGCGCGAGCGCGGCCGAGATCGTCATCCTGCTTCTCGACAGCGGCGATGAGCCCTATCGTGTATTGTCGTGGCACAACGCCTTCGACGGCTCCGCCGGAAAGCCTCTGTAAGATGAGCTCGCTCAGTTCCCTTCGCGCCATTCTCGATGCCTGGACCGGTACGGTGGCAGGCTCCGTTGTCGCCGGGCTTGAGCGGATGGTGTCGCCGCGCCTGGTGCGGCTGGTCGAGGATGACAAGGGCATATTCGCACTGGAGACTGCGAAGCCGGAGAACAGCCTCAAGACCATCGCGTTCGAGGACGGCAAGTTCGCTGCCGCCGGTCTCGCCCAGATCGTTCGCGGCAGCCGCGTCGAGATTGTGCTACGGCCGGCGCGCTTCCTGTTTCGCCCGCTGGAGCTGCCGGCGCGAGCGGCCGATTTCCTCGACGGCATCGTGCGGGCGCAGATCGATCGGCTGACGCCCTGGAGCGCCGCTGAGGCCGTGTTCGGTTGCAGCGTGCCAGTGGCCCAAGGCAGCGAGGGCATCACCACGCTGATCGCAGCGGCCCCGCGCAGGCTGGCCATGGGTTGTGTCGAGGCGGTGTCCCCCTATCATCCGTCCGCGATCGCGATCGTGACGGAGGCTGCCGAGGGCGGGCGCATCAAGGTGTTCGAGCAGAGGTCGCGCGGTGCGGTCGATCCGGCCCGGTTGAGCCGGACGCTGCAGATGGTGCTGGGCGTTGCCGCAATCGTCGCCGTAGCCGGATCGATCGCCGCCGGCTATCTCGCCGACAGCCTCAGCGCGCAGGAGAGCGAGCTCGAGCGCCAGATCACCCAGCGCCGCGCCGCGATCCGCGGCAGCGATGGCGGCGAGCGCTCGCCGCTCGCGCTGCTGGAGCGGCGCAAATACGACACGCCGGCGAGCGTGATCGTGCTGGAATCGCTGAGCCGCGTTCTGCCGGACCACACTTATGTCACCGAGCTGCACCTGGCCGGCGACAAGCTCCAGATCGCCGGCATCACGCGCGATGCGCCTTCGCTGATCCCGCTGATCGAGCAGTCCCAGCATTTTGCCCGCGCGACCTTCTATGCCCCGACCACGCGCGCCGCGTCGGATCCCGGCGAGCGCTTCCACATCGAGGCGCAGATCGAGCCGAGGAACGCGCCATGAGCACGGGCATGAGCGCGCCGGGCATCGCGAGCGGAAATGCAGTTGCGCGGGCGCTGCACGGCTCGCCGCTGATCGCGGTCACGCTCTATCTCGCGGTGACGGGCGGGCTGTTGCTGATGGCGGGCCTGTCGATCGCCGACGTCATCGCCCACCGCCAGGCGCTGGCACAGACCTCCGACCTGCTCGACCAGCTGCGCGGCCGCAAGGGAGCGGCCAAGAATGCCGCGGCAGCCCTGGCCGAGCATCCCGGCACGCCGTTCCTGGAAGGGCCGACCGTGACGGTCGCCGGCGCCAATCTGTTGCAGCGGGTCGCGGCCGCCGTCGGCAATGTCGGCGGCTCAGTGCAGTCCTCGCAGGTCGACCTAACAGGCGCGCAAGTGAAGGACGGCTTCGTCGGCCTCGTCGTCAGCTGCGAGCTGGAGCAGCCGGCGCTGCAGAAGGTTCTCTACGATCTCGAAGCCGGCATGCCGTTCCTGTTCGTCGATCAGCTCGACGTCCAGGTGCCGCAGACGACGGCTTTGAGCGATGCCGGCACCGGCCGCATCAGGGTGATCTTGGGCGTTTCCGGCCAGTGGCAGGCGGGGAAGTAGGGCGGGATTTTCAGGCATGGCAACATGCCGGACGCAAAGGCGGGTTCCGGAGCAGGTTGATGGCGAGGCGCATCGGGCCTAGTTTGCTGAGGAAGGCTTGCCGCGTGCTGGCGCGGCCGCAATGGAACTTGCAAGGAATTCTGATGTCCGGATGGCTGAGACCGACGGGATTGGCCGTGTTGTGCGCGGTGGTGGGCATTGCCGAAACGATGGCCGCCACCTCGTCGCGCATTGATATCCTGCCCGACGAAGTCGCAGGCACTCCCTCCGAGAGCATCGATGTCGGCGCGTTGCGGCCGATCGCCAGTCCCGCGCGGGCTGTGAGCAAGCCGGCTCTCCGCGGCAATCCGCTGTGGTCGGTGCCGTTCTCGGCGCTGACCGTGACCCAGGAGCGCCCGATCTTCTCGGCGACGCGCCGGCCACCGCCGCGCGCGGTCGCCGTGTCCCCGGTTGAAGAGACGCATGCGCCGCCGCCGCCGAAGCCGGCCGACGCGCCACCGCCGCTGACGCTGGTCGGGGCCGTGATCGGCGAGGGCGATGCGATCGCGATCCTCGTCAACCGCATCGACCAGAAGGTCGTTCGCCTGCGCCAGGGCGAGTCGCTCGACGGCTGGTCGCTGACCGCGGTTCAGCCGCGCGAGGTGACGTTCAAGCAGGGCGATCGCAGCGAAGTGCTGGCGCTGCAACGGCCGGACGGGACGACTGCGCCTGCCGGCTCGCCCGCAACCGCGCCTGCGCCGGCGGATGCCGAAGGCAAGCTGACGATGCCGACCACGGCCAACACGTCGTTCGCGCCCTTCGCGCCGCGGTCCACGCCGAAGAACGGCGAGTCGGACGGGCTCTGATCGCCGTCCGATGCCATTGCCTGAGCCGTCCAACCGCCTTAAGACGCGCCTTCAAGGCCCTGCGCCGGGCCGATCGAGCGCCGGGAAGGATGCGGCTTGACCGACACGCAGACTGACGCGCCGGGCAAGGCCGACGATCGGGGCGGTGCCGGCCGCGGCCGCCGGCTCATTCGCGGCTGGTCGGCGAATCTGGTCCAGATGATGCTGGGCCTGACCCAGCAGCTGCTGCTGATCCCGGCCTTCCTGCACGTCTGGAGCGGCGATGTGCTCGCGGCGTGGCTGGCGATCTATGCGGCCGGCAGCCTCATCGTCGTCGCGGATGCGGGATTGCAGCTTCGCGCCATCAACCGGTTTCTCGCTTTCAAATCCTGCGTCGATTGCGACGGGCGGACTGCGAATTTCTATGCGGCGATGCTGCGGATCTATCTCGCTGTCGTGGCGGTGCTGGCTGTGCTGTTGCTGCTTGCCACGTCTCTGATTCCGCCCTCGGTGGTATTCGGGTTTCGCGGGACCGCGTCCTTCGATTCCGCGTTCGTGGTGATGACACTGGGAATGCTGGTGAGCCTGCCTGCAAACGTCGCCTCCGCCCTCTATCGGGCGCGCGGCCAATATGGTCGCACGGCGTGGCTCTTGAACGGCGCATTGCTGCTCGGTCAGATCGCGCAGCTTTTTGCGATCGCGCGGTTCGGCAGCCTTGTCGCCGTCGCAATCGCCTACGTCTCGATGCAGATCCTGCTGGCTGCCGTCCTTCTCGTCGACGCGCCGCATCTGTTTCCGTTCCTGCGCCGTGATCTGCGTCGCGCGCGATCGTGGTCCGCGTCGCTGCGCTGGAGCGTCGGGCAGTTCGGCCGCGCATTTCCCTTTGCCATCGCCAACGTCACCGAGCTCGCGCTCGTCAATCTTCCGGTGCTGCTGGTCTCCGCGCTCGTCACCGACCGCGTCGCGGTGGCGCAGTGGGGGTTGACGCGCGTGATCGCGAGCCTCGTGCGCGGGCTCTGCCTGCAACTGGCGCTTCCGCTCGCCGCCGAACTCGGTCATGACTACGCCATCGGCGATCGTGAGCGCCTGAGCCGGCTTTATGCGCGTGGATCGGTGTTCGTCACGATCCTGGCGAGCTCGGTTGTCGCCGCGCTGATGCCGTTCTGGGGCGACTTCTTTACGTTGTGGACGCACGGGAGCATTCCCTACGACGCGCCCCTTGCGGTCACCCTTCTGCTCGGTTCGGCCGCCGCGGCGCCGTCGCTGCTGGCATTGGCATTCGCCAGCCACAGCAATCGCGGCGATCTCCTGATCCGCGGCAAGGGGCTGCAGCTCGTGGTTTTCCTGGTGTTGTCCTTTGTCCTGACGCCCCGGCTCGGGCCGCTGGGCGCAGCCCTTGCCATCGTCGCGAGCGACATCCTGGTGCAATCCGGCCTGCTGGCCTTCGTAATCATAGGACAGACCCTGGAGCATCCGGTTCGGCACACCGGATTCCTGATCCTCGTCTCTGTCACCATCGTGCTGTCCGGCTGGGGCGCCGGCCTCGCGGCCGCGTGGCTCGCGCCGGGCACGGGGCTCGTCCATTTTTTCGCGGAATGTGCAATCTGGCTGAGCTTCGCAGGGGCCGCGGCAAGTCCCCTGATGGTCAAGGGATTTCGGCAAACATTGATCGCCGCCATCCCGCGCTAAGCCCCGGATTTTGCTTGACCTTCGGGGAGGGCGGAGGTTGAGTGCGCGCGACCTGCCAAGGCTAGGTCCCCCAAGGCATCTCATCCTATCCAAGACGATCTATCCAAAGACAATCGGACGCGTTTGTGAGGCTTTTCCAGAACTGCAGGTACTATCCCTCGCTGCGCCCGAGGCTTCGCGACCTGACCCGGCACACCCCGACATTTGCCGGCAAGATGGATGTGTTCAAGCAGTTCCGCCATGCCGGATGCCACATCCTGCTGCCGGTCGACCAACGCGCCGAATGGGCATTTTTCGCTTACGGGGATGACCTGGAGGTGCAGCGGGTCTGGGCCAGCGAGCAGGGCATGAAGGCGCGCGCCACGGCCGCCGAAATCCTCAAGGCCCAGATCGAGCATCATCGCGCGGACGTGTTCTACAACCAGGACACCACCGGCTGGCCGTCCGATTTCATCAACAGCCTGCCCGGATGCGTGAGGCACGTCATCGCCTGGCATGCGGCGCCGCTTCTCGACGTGGCGTTCGCCGACTACGACCTCGTCGTCTGCAATTTCCCCTCGATCCTCGCCTCGATCGCCGCCCGCGGCGCACGGACGGACTATTTCTTTCCCGGCTATGATCGCGAGCTCGATCCGTTCGCCGCGCGCCAGGACCGGCCCATCGACGTGCTGTTCGTCGGCGGCTATTCGCGCCATCACCGGCAGCGCGCCGCCGTGCTCGAGCAGGTGGCGGGGCTCGCGGGTGAGCATCATGTCGTGTATCACCTCGACAGGTCGCGGCTGTGCCGTCTGGCCGAATCTCCGATCGGCCGGCTGCTGCCGCTGGCCGAGCACAGGCGGCCCGAGGCGGTCAGGTCGATTGCACAGCCTCCCGTCTTTGGGCGCGACTATTACGAGGTTCTCGGCGCGGCCAAGATCGTGCTCAACGGCGCCATCGACATGTCGGGCGAGGATCGCGGCAACATGCGCTGTTTCGAGGCGATGGGCGCGGCGTCGCTTCTTCTGTCGGATGATGGTAACTATCCCGAGGGGATGGTCGATGGGGACACGCTCGTGACGTACAGCTCGCCCGAAGATGCGGTCAGGCAGATTCGCAGGCTGCTCGACGATTCGGCGCTATGGGCAAAGATCGCGCGCGCCGGCCACGACATGCTGACGACGCGCTATTCCAAAGAGGTGCAATGGCAGCGCTTCGAAGCGCTCGTCGCGTCGCTTTAGAAAGTCCACATGACAGACAGCTTCATTCCGATTTCAAAGCCGACGATCGGCCCGCGCGAGAGAGAACTGGTTCTGGCCGCGCTGGATTCCGGCTGGGTCTCCTCGATCGGCGAATATATCGACCGGTTCGAGGCGGAGTTCGCCAAATATTGCGGCACCCGCTACGCGCTGGCGGTGAGCAACGGCACGACCGCGCTTCACCTTGCGTTCGCGACGCTCGACCTGAAACCGGGCGACGAGGTCATCGTGCCCGACCTCACCTTTGTCGCAACGGCGAATGCGGTGGCCTACACCGGCGCGACGCCGGTGCTGGCCGACGTCGATCCCGACACGCTGTGTCTCGATCCCGCCTCCGTCCGTGCGCTGATCTCGCCTCGCACCAAGGCGATCGTTCCGGTGCATCTCTACGGCCACCCCGCGGACATGGACGCGCTGACGGAAATCGCGGACTCGCATGGCATTGCCATCATCGAGGACGCGGCGGAGGCGCATGGCGCGGAATATCGGGGGCGTCGTGTCGGCGGTCTCGGCAAATGCGGCGTCTTCTCCTTCTACGGCAACAAGGTGATCACGACCGGCGAAGGCGGCATGCTGACCACCGACGACGAGGCGTTCTGGCAGCGCGCCAAGCGCCTGCGCGATCACGCGATGAGCCCGACCCGGCGCTACTTCCACGAGGAGCGCGGCTTCAACTACAGGATCACCAATCTCCAGGCCGCGCTCGGCGTCGCCCAGCTCGAACGGATCGGTGAGTTTCTGGCCCGTCGGGCCGAGATCATGGACTGGTATCGGCAAGTCGTCGGTGTTAGCGACAGCGTTCGGCTCAACCGGGTGAAGAACTGGGCGAAGAGCGCCTATTGGATGGTTTGTCTCGAGGTCGATGCCTTCGACGCCGAGCGGCGCGACGAGTTCATGCGGCTGCTGAAAGCGCGCGGTATCGATTCCCGGCCCTATTTCTGCACGATGTCGGCGATGCCGATGTACCGGCAGAAGGGACTGCCCGTGGCCGGCCGCAAGGCGGATATCGGTCTCAACCTGCCGTCTTATTTCGACATGACGAAGTCGGATGTCGAGCGCATCGGCAGCGAAGTGAACGACATCCTGAAATCGATGGGCGTGGTGTGAGCGTCAGGCTCGGCGTCATCGCGCTTGCCGGTCCGAACAACGGCGGGACTTACCAGTATACGCTGGCGATGCTTCACGGCCTCCAGCATGTCGTTGGCTTCGACATCACCCTTTATGGCGACCCGACCAACCCGGACTTCCTCGAGTTCGGCTATCCGATCCGTCCTTTCGAGGAGAGCCGCTGGCGGCAGTTGACCGCGCTGGCCGCGCACCGGTTGCATGTTAGGCTGCCCGATCCATTCGGTTCTGAGGATTTGCTGCTTGCGCCGATCTTCTCGCTGGCCCTCTTGCATACGTCAAAACCGTTCGCCTTCACGCTGCATGATTTGCAGGAGAACTACTATCCGCAGAATTTTTCGGCCCGGCAGCGGATCTGGCGGCACGCGATCTACGCAGGCCTGCTCGGCCGCGCGCGGCGCGTGATATGCGAGTCGCGCTACGTCAAGGCCGACATTGTCGGCTCGTTCGGCGTCGCGGATGAACGGATCGAGATCATTGCCGCTCCGCCGCAGCGTCAGTTCATGACCGCGCAATCGGACGCCGAGCTCGACGAGGTGCGCCGGCGACTGCAATTGCCGTCGCGGTTCCTGTTCTACCCGGCGCAGTTCTGGGTCCACAAGAATCATCTGCGGTTGGTCGAGGCCTTCAACGAAGTCCTCAAGGAGGCGCCCGATCTCAAGCTGGTGCTGACGGGAAAACAACGCGACGAATATCGCAACGTAATGGACGCGGTGGCTCGGCTGGGTCTCGACCAAAGCGTTGTGCATGTCGGCTTCGTCGAGCGCGACGAGCTCCAGGCGATCTACCGGCTCGCCACGGCGCTTGTGATGCCGTCTCTGTTCGAGAGCATCAGTATCCCGGTCTACGAAGCCTTTCTGGCCGGCGCGCCGGTGATTGCCTCCGGCATCCATGGCATTCCGGAACAGGTCGGCGACGGCGCGCTGTTGTTCGATCCGACGTCGGTCGCCTCGATCAGGGACGCCATTCTGGCCGTCGTCAGGGATGGCGATCTCGCGAGGACGCTCACGGCAAAGGCACGCGAGCGGATGGAGAAGATGACGCCGGAGCACTACGGGGAGCAGCTCCAGTCGCTCCTGAGCGACATGCAGGCGTGACCTCCGGAGAGTGCCCGGGTCGCGCTTCTTTTACGTATTGCCTGTCCGTCGCGCGACGTAGCAGCGCTGGTAGACCAAGGCTTCGGGCAGATGGGGGATGAGAGCCTCTCCGAACGGAAGCCTGATCATCGCCGCTGCGGCGATCCCTCCGATTCCAGCCCTCCAGTAGGCATTCAAATTGCGCCATTGGAGGATCGAGAGGCCGTGTCTGGCAAGCATCTGCACGATGCCGGAATGCGTGTAGTACGACCGGTGCTCGTTCGCGCCTATGATCGGCGCGGAGAGAATGAAAACGCCATCATGCTCGCGGACCAGCTTCTGAAGGAACGCATCCTGCTCGGCCGCCGAGAGATAATAGAGGCATTCGATTGCTGCGATGACATCATAGCCGGCGAAGCTGACGGTCAGAAAATCCGACACCTCGAAGCTCGCAGAGGGGAGGTCCAGCGCTTGCGCGCGCGAGACGGCGATTGCGCTGATGTCGATCCCCTTGACGCTCTTCGCGCGAGAAAAGATCGTCGAGGTGAGATGACCCTCGCCGCATCCAAGCTCCAGGACGGAGCGGCCGTCTACATAAGGCGTGATGACCTTCCCGAGCGCCCGATCGCGGCGTCCCGCGTGCTTGAGGCCCCAGGGGTCGGGAGAGCTGTAGTGCGCGTCAAAATCAATCGCGGTCCGCATTCTGATCCCCTAACAGGCCGCGCGGCATCACGTACCAGAGCAAGAACAGGATGATGGTGCCGTGGGTGAGCATGGCGACCGACAGTGGCACGTTGAGCAGGACATGCGGCAGCACGCCGGCGGACATCAGCACGAAGCGAGGCGAAAGCCCTGCGGAGGCGCGGTTGCCGAGCGCGAGCATCAGGCCCGATCCGAGCGCGGTGAGAGGCGCAAGATAGAGGCCGACGGAGGCAACCCCTTCGGTCGCAAACAGCGACGCATTCAGATTGCCGAAGCCGTAGGTGTTCTGCATCACCACGGCGAGCGGCTCCTGGTAGGGGCAGGACATCAGCGGCTTGAGGACGGAGACCTGGCAGAACCAGGTTTGCGGATGATGAGCGAAGAAATGGTTGTAGATGTCGAGCGCGCTCGATGCCGTCGCGATCATCCGGATGTTGATGATGTCGAACATCCGGATGCGTGCTGCGTCAGCGATCGAATAGATCTCCGTGTGATCGAGGGAGGGGATGGTGATCGATATCAGGATGACGCCGGCGAGCATCGGCAGGAAAAGCGTCAGAAGCGCGGACGTCCTGGCTTCGAAGAAGCGTGAAATGACGGCCAGTGCGATGATCCAGACAGGTGTGAAGAAGGCAAATTTGGTCAGGGTAATCGGATAAAGCAATACAAGCAGGATCAGGACGAGTGCCGTCCGCCAGCGATACCCAAGCAGCCAGTAGCAGGCGAAAGCGAACGGCAGCAATGTGCTGGAAACCCAGCCCGTGAGATACCGCACTGTTCCCGGAAATGCGAGCGCGTCGCGATAGTCGTAGATGTTTTCGATCGTGATGAGGCGGAAATTGTAGATCGAGGCCACGGCGATGGTGCCAATGGAGATCACCAGGATCAGCGTGAGCAGATGCTCGAAGCCGGCACGTGACAGCACGACGAGCTGCCGGAACGGCGCCCGGATGAACAGCATGGGCAACAGCAAGAGCACCAGCGATGCCGCCGCCGAGAACCCGGCGAGCAATCGCGGATAGCTGTACTCGGAGAAGACGTCGATCCACAGAAAGCCCAGGATCATCGTGTAGAAATAGAAGCCGGCGAAATAGCCGAAGCTGAAGCGGGCAGCGACGAACAGCAGCGACACGACGGAGAAGGCGGCCGCGACGGTGACCGCGAGCCAGAGGCGTTCGTCGCTGAAATGGATATAGGACTGGAAGGCCGCGATCTTGATCAGCGACAGGCAGGCGACCGCACTGTGGAGCAGGACCAGGATCGCGAGCGCGGGCTTCGAGCCCAGTCGCAATCGCAGATCCCCGATGATGCGGGATGGCGTGCTCATTGCGGATCGACTTGCTGCGGGCAACACGGGGGCGAGCAGGATCAGGCCAGCTCAAGCGTATGCTTGAAATAG
Source organism: Bradyrhizobium commune (assembly GCF_015624505.1). Taxonomy (NCBI): domain Bacteria; kingdom Pseudomonadati; phylum Pseudomonadota; class Alphaproteobacteria; order Hyphomicrobiales; family Nitrobacteraceae; genus Bradyrhizobium; species Bradyrhizobium commune. The sequence goes on from NZ_CP061379.1 coordinate 2,472,408, forward strand.
GCGATGGTCTCCTTCAGGCCGTCCTCGAGCGCGACCTTCGGCTCCCAGTTCAGGACCGCCTTCGCCCTGGCGAGGTCGGGCTGGCGCTGCCGCGGATCGTCCTGCGGCAGCGGCTTGAAGATCAACTTCGAGCGCGAGCCGGTCAGCTTGATGACCTTTTCGGCGAGCTCGCGGATCGTGAACTCGGAATTGTTGCCGAGATTGATTGGGCCGGTGACGTCTTCCTCGGTCGCCATCAGCCGCATGATGGCCTCGACGAGATCGTCGACATAGCAGAACGAGCGGGTCTGGCCGCCGTCGCCGAACACGGTGATCGGCTCGCCCTTCAGCGCCTGCACGATGAAGGACGACACCACGCGTCCGTCATTGGGCTGCATGCGCGGCCCGTAGGTGTTGAAGATGCGCGCGATCTTGATCGGCAGGCCGTGCTGCCGCCAATAGTCGAAGAACAGCGTCTCGGCGCAGCGCTTGCCCTCGTCGTAGCAGGAGCGGATGCCGATCGGGTTGACGTTGCCCCAATAATCCTCGGTCTGGGGATGGATGAGGGGATCGCCATAGACCTCGCTGGTCGAGGCCTGGAAGATGCGCGCCTTGAGCCGCTTGGCGAGGCCGAGCATGTTGATGGCGCCGTGCACCGAGGTCTTGGTGGTCTGCACGGGGTCGCGCTGGTAGTGGATCGGCGAGGCCGGGCAGGCCAGATTGAAGATCGCATCGACCTCGATGTAGAGCGGGAAGGTGACGTCGTGCCTGACCGCCTCGAACAGCGGGTTTGCGATCAGATGGGCGATGTTGCGCCGGCTGCCGGTGAAATAATTGTCCGCTGAGACCACTTCGGCGCCCGTCGCGAGCAGCCGCTCGCAGAGGTGCGATCCGATGAAGCCGGCGCCCCCGGTCACGAGGATACGGCTGGTCTTGTAGCTTTCAAACGGCATGATCGTTTCCAGATTACCCGGCCGGGCGGAGCAGGATGACGAGTGGTATCGGCAACGGCAGGGCTCGCCAATAGCCAAATGACGGTTTGGTTTGAGGTATTAAGATACCATATTTTCTAGAATTGCCGCCGCTTCAGCCAGGCGCGCGCGCCCCAATGGCCGAAGCACCAGGCCGATTTGACCAGCGGCAGCTGCTCCACGTTGCGATAGATGTTCCAGACCCATTTGGCGGACCGGACGGGCCGGCTGGAGACTGAGGAGCCCCGGACGCGATAGCGCGCCAGATCCTCATTCAGGCCATAGGCGACGTGGCCACGCCTGAGGATGGAGAGCCACAGGCAGAAATCGTCATAGCCCTCGTTGGTCATGGCGACGGGTCCGGAGATCTCGCGGTCGACCAGCGCTGTCAGCGTCGCGATCGAGGTGTTTTTCAGGAGCTGGTCGTAGCTCAGCTGCGCCGGCACCTCGATCAGGCGGCCGGAACTGGTGTTGGCCTCGTCGATGCGGCGGAACGCGGTGTAGCTGAGTGCGGCGCGCTTTTCGCTGGCAAAGGCGAGCTGTCGTTCGAGCTTGGTGGGCAGCCACAGATCGTCGCTGTCGAGGAAGGCGAGATAGCGGCCCTGCGCCTGGTCGATCGAGGCCTGGCGCGCCAGCGCCGGGCCGCCGTTCTTCGCCTGCCGGATCAGCTTGACGCGGGGATCGCGCTCGCCGATCTCGGCGATGATCGCAGGCGTGCGATCGGTCGAGCAATCATCAGCGATCAGGAGCTCCCAGTCCGTGAAGGTCTGGGCCTGCACCGAATCGATCGTCTCCTCGATGAAGCGCTCGACATTCCAGGACGGCGTGATGATGGAGACAAGGGGCATCGCGTGATCCGTTCAGCCTGCATCGACCGCTTCGACAACCGCGCTTCGCAGCGAAGCCGCAAACGTATCGAGCAGCTTGGGATCGCTGATGTAGAGCTCGCCCGGAAACGAGCGCCGCCACGCGGCTTCGAAATAGGGCGCGCCCTTGGCAGGATCAAACGGGCCGGCCGCCAACGCCTCGCGCAGGCGTGCGGGCACGTCGCGCAGGCGGTCGGCGCGATAGATCAGCGGGCAGGAGCTGTAGAAGGCGTCACCCATCACCACGACCGGCTTGCCGAGCAGCAGCGCCTCGGCGCCGGACTTGCTGTTGACGGAGACGACCGCGTCGGACCGGTTCAACACGGTGTAATTGTTGGTCTGCGGCGGCAGCAGCACGAAATTGTCGAAGCGGCGCGCCAGCTCGAACAGCCGGTCGGCCAAGATCGCGCCGATCTGGGCGGGGTGCTCCTTGACCACCAGCACATGTGAATCCGGAATTGTGCGCAGCAGGAAATCGACGGTGGCGACCTGATCGAGATAATCCGGCGAGCGCAGCGTCAGCGCCATGTCGGCCGGCACGTGGAAGGGATAGTAGACGAAGCGCGTCTCGGGGATCGGACGATAAAGCTTCTTGAGCCGCGTCGCGTTGACGGCCATCGCGGCGTGCACGCGGGCGTGGCGCAGATTGTGCCCGAACTCCTGGTGCTTGCCGAGCGCGAACTGGTCCCACAGCTTTTCGGCAAGGCGGCGCGAGTTGCGCAGGTTGAGCACCTTCTTGAAGGCCGCCGAGTAATGATGCTGATCCTTCTTGGGGATGACGATGGCCTGCTGCTTCAATGTGTCGTCGAGATAGGCGCGCACTTCGGCCGAGATGGCATCGGAGGGCGTGGCCATCACCTGCGGCGCGGCGAGACTGTCGGGCGTGAAGTACATCCGCCCGCGGAAGAACGACGGCTCGATGAACCAGTTGCGGATGCCGCGGCGTCTTGCGGCGTAGAAGCTCGCAATCACCGAGAGGAAGCCGCCGAGCTCCTGCACCAGCACGGCGCGCTTGCCTTGCGCTTCGAGCCGGTCGAGCAAGGCTTCCATGGCGTTGGCATAGATCATGAACCGGCGGCGCAGCGCTGCGGTGTCGCGAATGCCGAAGGTGAAGCGCTCATGGCTGAACAGGAAATTGGAGCCGTCGAGGCCATAGGCCTCGATCCGCGCATCGAATGCCTTGCGGTCCTCGGGCGAGGGGCCGGTCTTGAGGCCCTCGCGGTACATGTTCGTAACCGGCACACCCGCGGCCTCTGACATCTCGGCGCTGCGGTCGTCGAAGGCGAGCAGCTCGACCTCGCAGCCCGTCGCGCGCAGACGCTGCGCGACCGGGAGCCAGAACCGGGTCTGGTATTCCGCGAGCGTCGTGATGAGGATGGTCTTGGGGAAGCTCATGCTGAGGGCAGGGGGGCTCGGTTGCCGTTCCCGCATATAGAAGCCGGTACGATAGCTCAAGCTTGATTAGAGTGAGTTCCGCCGTTGAATTGTGGTAGTTGACGGCCCCATTGGGACGCAAGCTGCCTGTAGAGCAGGACATGCCGGGTCGAATCGATGAAAAATGACCGCGTAATCTTTCGCGTCGACGGGTCGGTCGAGATGGGCATGGGCCATCTGACGCGCTGTCTCACGCTCGCCGGCGCGCTTGCCGAGCACGGCGCGCGCTCGTGCTTTCTGATGCGAGGTCACGCGGCCGGTCTGGCCGAACTGGTACAGCGCAATGGACATGCCGTGCAGCTTCTGCCTGATCCTGACGCCTGGACCCCCGGGACGATCCAGGATGGCGGCCTTCACGCCCATTGGCTGCCGACGACATGGCAAGGGGACGCCGAGCAGACGTCCCGCGCAATGGATGGGCTTGGTCCGGCCGATTGGCTGGTCGTCGATCACTATGCCCTCGATGCTCGCTGGGAGAGCGCATGCCGCCGCGAGGGCCTGCGAATTCTTGCGATCGACGATCTCGCCGATCGCGCGCATGGCTGCGATATCCTTCTCGATCAGAACCTCGTTCGGCAGATGGACACGCGCTATCGTGACAGATTGCCGGAGGCCTGCGTGCGGCTGCTTGGGCCGCGATACGCGCTGCTTCGTCCAGATTTCCTCGCGCAGCGTCGCCTGTTGACAGGCCGCAGCGGCAAGATCGGTCGTATCCTGGTTTGCTACGGCGGCTCCGATCCGACCAATGAGACTGCCAGGGCGGTAAGGGCGCTCGCAAATCTCGCGATCCCGTCGGTCGCGGTCGACGTTGTCGTCGGCATGAGCAATCCGCACGTCGAGTCGATTGCGCGACTTTGCAGCGGATTGCCGCGGGCAGAGGTGCACCGGGGCGCAAACAACATCGCCGAGCTGATGCGACAGGCAGACCTTTCGATCGGCGCTGGCGGCGTGATGAGCTGGGAGCGTTGTTGTCTGGGCCTGCCAGCCGTGGTGGTCGACATTGCCGCAAACCAGGTTGGTGCATTGACGGCGCTGGCTGATAGGGGGGCGGCTCTCTATCTCGGGGCGGCCGCCTCCGTCACCGTCGAAGCGCTAGGCAATGCCATTGGCGAACTGATGGACGATTCGAACCGGGCGAGAGCGCTCGGGGAGGCCGCCTTTGCGCTTGTCGACGGCGAGGGGCGGAGCCGGGTCGCGGCCGCCTGCGGATAGGTCGTTGATTTCGGGGGCAAAATCGGGATCAAAATCCTCGGGGCGTTCGCGGTTCGGGTTCCCGGGTCACGGGCCAGCTATTTGGTGCGCATCGGGACTTTTGTGCTAAACGCTGGGCTCAACTTGGGAATTCCGCGGTTTGTCCGTCGGTCGAAGATGAAGATTTCGATACTCTGCTCCAGTACATCGCATCCGATCTACCCCGATCTCCAGCATTGGGTGCAGGTCGCGGGCGCTGCACACGACGTCGAACTTGTGCACAAGAAGGCCGAGCTCTCGGGCGGCGATCTGCTGTTCCTGATCTCGTGTCACGAGATCATCTCTGCACAGGATCGCGCGCGATACGGCAAGAGCCTCGTGATCCATGCGAGCGATCTTCCGCAGGGGCGCGGCTGGTCGCCCCACGTCTGGCAGATCCTCGAGGGGAAGAGCGATATCGTGGTTTCCCTGCTGGAGGCCGAGGACCAGGTTGATACGGGTGCCATATGGGCGCGGCGCCATATGGTTCTGGAAGGCCACGAGCTGTACGATGAGATCAACGCGAAGCTGTTTGCGATCGAACTCGATCTCATGAACGAGGCTTTGGCGAGCATCGGAAAAGAGGCGCCGGCTCCCCAGGACGGTCGCGCGCCGACCTACTACCCGCGCCGTTCGCCGGAGGATTCGAGGCTGGATCCCGCCCGGCCGCTCGCCCAGCAGTTCGATCTTCTTCGGGTGGCGGATCCCGAGCGCTTTCCTGCGTTCTTCGATTTTCGTGGTCACCGTTATCTGGTGCGCATCGAAAAGGCTGGAGCAAATGATGACTGACACCATAACCATTGCCGGGCGATCGATCGGCAAGTCTCACGAGCCGTTCGTCATTGCTGAGATGTCGGGCAACCACAACCAGTCGCTTGATCGGGCATTGGCGATCGTCGATGCGGCTGCCAAGGCAGGTGCTCACGCCCTCAAGCTGCAGACCTACACCGCCGACACGATGACGCTCGAACTCGCGCGCGGCGAGTTCTTCATCGATGATCCCAACAGCCTGTGGAAGGGCCGTTCGCTGCACGAGCTCTATCAGCAGGCCTACACGCCGTGGGAGTGGCATGCCCCGATCTTCGAACGTGCGCGATCACTCGGGATGATCCCGTTCTCGACGCCGTTCGATGCCACCGCCGTCGACTTTCTCGAAAGCCTCGGCGTCGCCTGCTACAAGATCGCGTCGTTCGAGAACACGGATTTGCCGCTCATTCGCAAGGTCGCGGCGACCGGCAAGCCCACGATCATCTCGACGGGCATGGCCACGGTAGCCGATCTCGACGAGACGGTGCGCACCGCGAGAGCGGCAGGCTGCGAGCAGCTCGTCCTGCTGAAATGCACGAGCACCTATCCGGCGGCACCCTCCGACACCAATCTGCTGACGATCCCCCATATGCGGACGTTGTTCGGTTGCGAGGTCGGGCTTTCCGACCACACGTTCGGGATCGGCGCATCGGTGGCAAGCGTCGCCCTCGGGGCCACCGTGATCGAGAAGCATTTCACGCTCGCGCGCGCCGACGGTGGCGTCGACTCCACGTTCTCGATGGAGCCCGAGGAGATGGCGGCCCTTGTGGTCGAGACCAAGCGTGCCTGGCTTGCCCTTGGCCAAGTGTACTATGGCTTGACCGAGAAGGAGAGCAAGTCGCTTGTCTTCCGCCGCTCGCTCTATGTGGCGGAGGATCTCGCTCCGGGTGACGTGCTGACGGAGAAGAACCTGCGCATCATCCGGCCTGGTCTCGGCCTGCCGCCGAAATATTTCGAGGTCTTGCTGGGCAAACGGGTCGGGCGGTCGATTAGTCGCGGCACGCCGATGAGCTGGGATCTGCTGTCGTCCGAGGACGGGGCTGCGCCGGCGCCGCTGGGGATGTCGAGGAGCGCTCGTGGCTAACAAGCCGCATGTCTGTCTGGTCGTTGACAACCCGCTTCGCGATCTCGAAGGGTTGGTGTTGCTCGCGCGGCAGCTATCGACGCGCGGGGCGCGTGCGACGCTGGTCCCAATGTACGAACAGGGATTCGACGTTCCGGCCCTTCAGCCGGATCTCGTGCTGGTGAACTACACAAGGCCCAACAACGCCGATCTGATCAAGTCCTACAAGCGGGCCGGAATTCTCGTTGGCGTCCTCGACACGGAGGGGATCGGCGGCAAGAATGCGGACCAGTTCGCGACCATGGTGAAGAGCGCGGGGTGCCCCGAGCTGGTTGATCTCTACTGTGTCTGGGGGCAGTCACAATATGCAGCGTTCCTGCGGCAGAAGACAGTCGCAGAAGATCTCCTGCACGTTACCGGGTGTCCCCGCTATGATTTCTGCGCGCCACCCTGGCGGGCGGCCCTGCCGAAGCCATCGGTCGGCTCGGGCTACGTGCTCATCAACACCAATTTCCCGACCGTCAATCCGCGCTTCTCGACCGGCTCGGCGCATGAAGAGGAGTCGATGGTCAAGGCCGGCTTCTCGCGCGAGTTCGCGCGGCAGTTCATCGCCGACGGCGGCCATGCCCATCGCAACGCATTGGACATGGCGATCAAGCTCGCCAGGCACTTCGTCGATGTGGAATTCGTGCTGCGGCCGCATCCGTTCGAAAATATCAACTCGTATGACGCGTTCGCCGCGTTGCCGAATGCAAAGGTGATTCAGAGCGGGACGTCGCTCGAATGGATCAGCGGCGCGCGTCTGCTCGTTCACCAGAACTGCTCCACCGCGATCGAGGCAACCATGCTGAATGTGGAGCCGCTGAGCATGGAGTGGTTCAACACGCCGGCGCTGCGTCTCGACGCCGCGACGCGGGTCAGCCGGGGCGCGGCCGCAGAAGCCGACATGATCGAGCTGGTCCGGCAGGGTCTCGAAAATCGCTTGCCGCCGCTGCCTTCCGAGACCGGGAGGTTTCGTCGAGAGATCATCGATGAACTCTATACCGCCATGGACGGCGCGAGCTCTGTCCGGGTGTCCGAGGCGGTCCTCGCCACGATCGCTACGCCCGCGCGAGGCGAGCCGGCGGCGAAGGTCTTGCCGGCGCCGTCCTTGCGCGGGCTGGCGGCCGATGCGGTTCGTCGAACGCTCGGCCACAGGGCGAGTGCGCTGTTGCGTCGAACCACCAGCTCTGCTGAGAACGAGCGTCGCCGGGCCGGAAAAGTGTTCGATGTCGAGGCGGTGAACGCGATATTGCAGCGTCTCGACGGGGCCTCGGTGGACCGCCGGAGATTTGTCGCGCGGCCGGCCGTGAGCGAACGGATGAAGCGAATGGCGAGCGGGGCGAGCCTCCAGCTTGCGGAAGCGAACTGACCAGTGCTGCGCCGATTCCTGCATAACACTGCGATTTCGGCCGTAGCCTACGGCCTTGCCGGGGTGCTCGGCCTGTTCGCGGTCGGACTGATCGCGAAATCCTACGGCCTGGCGGTTCTTGGCTTGATCGTGCTGGTGCGCGGATTTCTTCCGAGCGGCTTTCTCATTCTGATCGATTTCGGCGTCTCCGAGATCACGACCCAGGTGATCGCTCGCGGCCGGCTCGGAGATTGGTCGGCGGCCAGCGAGAAGATATCGCTCCTGACCGTGATCGCGGCCATTGCCGGTGTCGTCTCGAGCATCGTGCTTTGGCTCGCGGCAGCCAGCCTTGCCCTCGTTTTCAAGGTCGCGCCGGAACAAGCACCGGCGTTCGTGTCTATTCTCAAGATCACCGCGCTGATCCTCCCGATCGCTTTCGTCGGGCTGATCGCCGAGGGCGCGCTGAAGGGTTTTGAGGAATATGGCTGGCTTCGCTTGACGGAGGTGGGCGGCAGCGTCCTCTACGTGGCCTCGATCTATCTCGCTGTCTGGCAAAACGCCGCCTTTGAATGGATCGCCTATGCGTATCTTGCCGCCATGGTTGCAAAGTACCTGGTGCTGGCGCTGGTCATCCATCTTGCGGTGCGTGGCACGCCGCTCCGCTTCTGCCGCTGGACGTCGGGGAGCCGGCAGGATGTCGCTTATCGCTCCTGGCTGATGTTCAACAACAGGATCGCGGGCACCCTGCAGCAAGCCATCATTCCGCTGCTCATTGGCGCACTCTACGGTCCCGTCGAGGTCGGGGCCTTCGACCTGCTCACGCGGTTGCCGCGCTTTCTGAAAACCACGATGAGCCCGCTTTACTCGGCGATCCTTCCCATCTCCACCCATCTCGACGAGAAAACCGACGTTCGGCGATTGCAGTTGCTTGGCCGGAACGGCCTGGTCCTGCCGGCTGCCGTCATCATCCCGATCCTCGTCGTGATTGGGCTGTTCTCCGAGAACATATTGAAGGTGTGGGTCGGCGCGGAGCATGCGGATCAATGGCCATGGCTTGCCCTCGCGCTGTTCGTGCCTGCCGTGAGCGTCATGTTGGGTGCGGGGCAAACGGCGCTGATGGTCCGGTCGGATTTTCTCCGCATCAACACGCGTTTTCTCTATTTGCAGGTGCTGACGCAATACATCGTCACCGCGATCGCGGCGGTCTGGTTGCGCGAGCGTGCCTTCATCCTCGGTTGGGTGGTGTCCTACATCCTCTTTGCGCCGCTCATTGCTCACCGCATGCTGTCCTTCATGAGCCTGCCGAATTCGTTATTCTGGCAGCAGCTCGGCAGACAGATGATGGTGGCGGCGATCCTGGCGGCGATGGCGGCCAGCTACAAGATGTACTCTGAACCGACGACCCTGCCGGCCTTGTTCGTCGTGGGGACGATTGCCTGCATCGCGGCGTGGGCGCTCAGCATCACCCTGATTCTCTCGCGCACCGACCGGGCCATGGTGGGCAAATTCGCCCGCGCGATGTCGCAGCGCTGATGGACCCTGTGCCCCATGGCGTCGTAAGGTTCCGCACCGACACTCTGCGGTTGCTCGTGTTTGCTGGATTTGCTAAGCGCAGACCGGCTGATCTAAGCCTCTTCGAAATAGAACGAATCTTATTTCCGGCAGGATCGGGGGCGGCAAAATGGGATTGATGTCCAGAGCGCTTTGGCACGTGAACCGCTCGCCGCTTCGTTGGGCGGTCAAGACGGGCGTCAACACCTGGCACCTCGGCGAGAAGCAGGAGCGGCGGCGGCAGGCAGAGCTCCTGACCGTATCCGCGCTCGAAAAAACCAAGGCCGAGGACCTGAACCGGGATGGTTATGCGATCGTCACGGAGCTGATGGACCCGTCGATCGTGCAGAATTTCGCGGACGCGGGCACGGCGAGGCTGAAGGATATCGAGGGGCTCGAGACAAAGCAGAGCTCGAACTGGAAGAAGTTCTGGGTACGTCTGCTTGATGCGGAGATGCAGAACGGCCAGCTCAGTGCCGACAACATCTTCGTTCGCTATGCCATGCAGAGTTCGGTCGTCAACGTCATCGCAACCGCACTGGGTGAGATTCCCTGGCTTGACTACGTGCTGTTGTCTTACTCCCGTTACACCGGTGATGGTCTCGCTTCGTCGCAGCTCTGGCATCGTGATCATGACGACGTCCGGGTGATCAAGCTCTTCAGCTATCTGACCGACGTCGAGGACGACGCCGACGGCCCGTTCACTTTCCTGCCGAAGCAATCGACGGACAAGTTCGGCTATCCTCTCCTCGGCAGCCATTTCCCCGACGAGCAGGTGTTCAACAAGGTGCCGCGCGGCGATATCAAGGTGATGAAGGCGCCGCGGCTCGCGTCCTTCATGGTGGACACGACAAGATGTCTGCACATGGGGAGCCGGATGGGGCCAGGACACGGACGGCTGCTCTACACCGCGACGTTCTTCTCTTTTCCGCGGATGTTCCCTGGCGCCAAGAACCGGCCGTTCTTCGCGACGCCGAACACGACGGCCTTCGAGAAGCTCCTGCTGGGCCTGTGATAGGGTAGGCACGCCATCAATGATCGATCTGCGAAAGAGCGTTCGGTGACGTTCAGGCCTGATTTGAAACCTGCATCGCGGCTGGAGCTGTCGAAGGCCTATGCCGTCGATATTGCACGTAGCTTGCGCCGGATCGCGATCAAGAATATCAGGCGGACGCACGATATCGTCGATGCCGAATACAACGCCGGGGAATGGGGCCGGATTCTTTCCGAGCGTGCCTGGCTTCGCGCGTCTTCGCTCGAAGACTTTCTGGTTGGTCACAACGAGGCGCCGCGCCTTGCCAAGGTCGACGGCGGGATCGTCCGAATTTCCACCAGTGACTATTATCGGTATCGGCTGGGCGCGCTGTCGCGATTGATCTCGCGGCATGCCGGCGAAGCAACCTCGCTGCTCGAGCTTGGCGCTGGCTTCGGATACAATCTGTTCTCGCTGTGCCTGGATCCGCGCTGGACCAGTCTGCGCGGTCTCGACATCGCGCCGAACGGGATCGAGGCGGGGCGACAGATCGCCGGCCATTTTGGGCTCGATGGTCGGATCGGCTTCGGTCGGATCGACCTGACTGATCCGGCCGATCCTGCTTTCAAGGAACTCACGGGCGCGACGATCCTCACCTACTTCTGCATCGAGCAGATTCCCTACGCGGTCGAGGCCGTCGTGGACCAGATCCTGAAGGCCCGTCCTGCGCGTGTGATCCACATCGAGCCCGCGGTCGACATGCTGGACCTCGCAGATCCCCGGGATATTGCCAGCCGTATCTACATTCGGTCGATGGACTATCAGACCCGGTTGTGGACACTGCTCGATGAGCTGGACCACAAGGGCCGGATTCGCGTGACTGCGAGGGAACGTATGAACTTCGCACCCACACTGCACAATGACGGAATGCTCTACGCCTGGGAGCCGCTGGGCGCGTCGGACTGATCCGGAACCTGTCCGGGCGCTGGGGCTCAGCTCGGGTATCGATGGGGAAGAGATGCAGGTCTCGTGGTGGAGCTTGGAGGGCTTGTTTCCGGCGATGCTTTGCATCGTTGCCGCCGGCCTCGTGCTCGCAGCCATGGGCCGGCTCGCGGCGAGCCGGCCGGGGCTTCTGCTTGTCCTGTTCTTTTTCTTCTTCGCATTTGCCTGGCGGCTTCTCTCCGTTCTCTACATTGACGTGTGGGGGCCGGTTTACTCGGAGCAGCTGGACAGGCAGATCGGTCCCGGTCTTGGCACCCTGCCGCTCGCGGCGTCCCAGGGGCTCGTCATCGCGGCATTGTTCCTCTCTTTTCGTTCGGAGCGCCTGCGCGCGCTTTCGGACGGATTCGTCATTCGGCTCTCCGGCTTGCTAAGGAGCGGCAATTGGAATTTGGCTGACCTGGCCTTTCGCGTTGTCGGATTGTTTGTTCTCCTGCTCTGGGCGGAATTGCTCGTCGGGGGACATATTCCGCTGTTCGCAAAGCTCGAGCGGTTCGACTATACGCGCCTGTACGGCGGCCCCTTGCATCAGCGGCTGCTGGAATGGGGGCCGATGCTGGCGTTTCAGCTCGGTGTTCTCATGTCACTGCCCGCGCTCCACCGCAGGCCTCTGGACAAGCGGTTTGGAGCGCTGTTCGCCGCCTTGATATTATATCTGTTTGTGGTCGGGCATCGCTTTTCGTCGTTTTATCTCTACCTCTCGTTCCTGATCATTCCGATCGGCGCCGTGCTGCTCGGCAGGCAGTCTGCCGGCCAGACCTCGTTGCCGAAATTGTTGCGCAGCTTCTTGTTGCCAGCGCTTGGCTTCATCCTTCTGATCGGGCTTGCGCTGGTCTATTCCTACGCCGTCGTCCGGAGCGGCGAGGTGGAGGCCCTTGGGACCAAACTCGTCCAGCGCGTCCTCGTCCAGCAAGGCGAAATGTGGTGGATGACGTATGAGCGCGTCTTCCTGCATAATGCCTGGGATAGCGGTCTCGCCGTCTTCAAGTTGTTCGTCGCTCCGTTTGATCCGAGCCGGAACTCGACCATGCAGTTTCTGATGGAGCTGGGATTGCCGCTCGAGCGCGCCCAGTTCATTCTCCAGCAGGGATCGGCCTACACTGGCGGTTGGCCTGAAGTTCTCTTCGAGCTGGGAGGCCCGGTCGAAGGTTTCTGTCTCGTGGCCATCTCGGCCATGTTGTTTTCTGAATTCATGTTCTTGTTGACGCGCTGCCTTGTCGAGGAGCGTTACGTTACGTGCTTTTTCCTGACCCCGATCTTCTATGCGGTTTCGACCTTCCTTGTGTCAGGAATGGTCAATTCGTTTATACAATTCACGTTCATGGTGAAGCTGGCCGTCGTCGCTTTCGTATACGTCCTCGAAGACAGATGGCGGCGGAGCGTGATCGCGGACACGACCTCGAATTCCGGTGAGCGCGTCGTGTGTGATCAGAAGGAACCCGCTGTATGAGTGAGAGGCAAGCGCAGATATCCATCGCCGTTTATGCCGACGAGCTGTCCACGTTTTTTGGCCGTTCGGTCGGCCGCCGGCTGATCACGATTGCATCGGGTACGCTCGCAGTAATGCTCATCGTGTTCCTCGTGAGCCAAATGATGCCCGCGATCTATACCGCGACGGCCACGGTTCGTCTTGCTCGGGTCGATGGGCAGGATCTATCGACGCCGCAGGCGACGGCCGTTCAGATGAATTCGCCGGCGTTCATCAACCGGGCTATGGCGGCGGCGAGCGCGGCGGATCGCGGCGACGACCGCAACCGACGAACGATCCTGGACAATTTCGACGCGCGCCCGAAAACATCGGATTCGTTGACGCTCGTCGCGGCTGCAGCAAGCGCGGAGCAGGTCCGCAATGCGCTGGAGGCCGCGATACGCCAACTGAACAATGACCAGGAAATGCTGCGAGGCCCGTTGCTGTCGGACATCAACGCCCAGATTGCGGTGACAGATGCAAACATCGCAAGCTTGATGCGAATACGGGAATCGCTAGCGACGGCAGATTCGATTACACCTTCCGCGCCCGGAGACCCGTCGACGCTGGCGTTGCGGCGCGTGTGGCTGTTGGACCTGACCACCAGGAACGAGGAGAGGCTGGCTATCGCCAGCGCAGAGCGGCGCGCGCTGGAAGCTCGGATCGGGCCTACGAAAACCTATCCAGCGTCGTTGAGCGACGACGTGACGGTCGTCCAGGTGTCGCCGCGACCGGTCAGGCATGCCATCTTTGCCGGGGCAATTGCATTGCTGGCGCTGCTGCTGTACGCCATGATCCGCACGCCGGGCCAGGCCCGCGCAGATTAGGGGCGCAGCGCGAACGATGTTGAGACAGGCCGTAATCTTGGTCGGAGGTCTCGGGACACGGCTCGGTGAGCGAACACGGCTTGTTCCAAAACCGTTGCTTGAAGTCGGCGGCAGGCCATTCCTCGACTATCTGCTCGACGAGTTGACGCGCTACCAGACGATCGAGGAGATCGTGCTGCTCGCCGGCCATCGCGCTGAGGTCGTGGTCGAGGCCTACCACGGCAAGCGCTGGCGCGGCGCCTCGGTGACCGTCGTTTGCGAGCCATCTCCGTGCGGCACCGGCGGCGCATTGAAGTACGCTGCCGGAGTGCTTCATGAACGCTTCTTTCTTTTGAACGGCGACTCCTGGTTCGATTTCAACTTGCTTGATCTCGCGCTGCGTGCCGAGAACGCGTCCGCGATTGTTCACATGGCGCTCAAGCGGGACCAGGCGGGAGACCGCTTCGGTCGAGTTGTGCTCGAGAATGGCCGCATCAGAAGTTTTCTTGCCGCCGGCACGGAGCCCAACGGGCCGATCAACACGGGCATCTACTGCGTCGATCGGGCCATTCTCGAATACGTTCAAGACATGCCATGCTCGCTCGAGCAGCAGGTGTTTCCGAGACTGGCCGCGGAAGGACGTCTCACGGCAGATCTCTACGACGGCTTCTTTATCGATATCGGCATTCCCTCGGATTTCGAGCGGGTCCAGCATGCGCTCCCCGAGAGGCTGCGCCGCCCCGCGGTGTTCTTCGACCGGGACGGTGTACTCAACGTCGACAAGGCCTATGTGTACCGGATCGAGGACTTCGAGTGGGTCGATGGTGCGCGCGAGGCGATCAAGCTCTGCAACGATCTCGGTTACTACGCTTTCATCGTCACCAATCAGTCGGGCGTCGCACGCGGCTATTACGGCGTCGACGACGTGCACAAGTTGCACGATTGGATGGCCGGCGAACTCGCGGCAGTCGGTGCTCACATCGACGACTACCAGTATTGTCCGTATCATGAGGACGGCACGGTTGAGGCGTTTCGACGTGTCAGCGACCGGCGCAAGCCTGCGCCAGGTATGATCCTCGATTGCATGAATGCCTGGCCGGTCCGGACGGAGGGAAGCCTCGTCGTCGGCGACAATGGTCGAGACGTCGAAGCGGCGCTCGCTGCGGGGCTGCCCGGGCACTTGTACAGGGAGGGCGATTTGGCAACGTTCCTTCGTCCGCTGCTCACTGCCCCGGCCACGCCTTAGGGCATTGTTCCGCTCGGCTCCGCTCGGGCCAGCCAGCGAAAAATCACGCTTCGGTTGCGCGATTGACGGGTGAAATGCTACGTCAGGTCAGGAAGAATTCGAGCACGGCTGGCGTATATGCGATTGTCCTCAAATCTCAAGCATCACATTTGGCGCGCTGCCATGAGGGCAACGCCATTTCCGATCTTCGCGAAGGCGCGCGATTCCGACTATTGGCAGAAGCACTGGAAAGAGAAGCAGCACACAAACGAGTTCGGTGGGTACGCCGCGTCGACTCCGCTCAAAAAGTGGTTCGCGAGACAAGTCGTCGACCTTCGGCCGAAATCCGTTTTGGAGCTCGGATGCAATGTAGGAGCCAATCTTCGCGAAATTAACGCGCTCGACGCTTCCGCCAATCTGTACGGGATCGAGCTCAACGACCGCGCGATCCAGCACGGCATTGAGAATGTGGTTGGAAAAAACGCGCAGCTGATTCAGGGCTCCATGGCCGACGCCAAGTCTCTCATGCAGCGACGCAATGTCCCCGAAGTCGATGTCGTATTCAGCTCGGCGGCAGCAATGCATTGCGACGACAATATTTTCGCCGCTGCCAAGGATGCCGCGCTATCGCTTGCCACAAAGGCGATCGTGCACCTCGAATTCAACGCATGGAGCCCCGCCGACCTTCATAATTGGCGCGGCTGGCGCAATTCGTTCGTCAGCGACAGGTGGATCCGTGACTATGCTGGCGAATATCGAGGTCACCCCAGGGTCGAGCGTATCGAAACGGTCGGCATTCCGCTTGATATCAACTTTATGGACAATATCGGGCGCGTGATGGTTAGCGATGTGACCGGTCTGGTCATCGTCCATCTGAAGGATGCGGCGTCCTGAGGCTCACGGTGGCGTTCGCGCTGCCGAGACGCGGTTGATCGTACGGAACATGTGTTCGGCCTGTTCCCAGTCATCGAGTGTATCGATGTCCTGCACGTACATGCGCGGCAGCACGATGCCGATGGACCGCTCGGAGAATAGCGGCACCTCGTCGAGAAATGCCGCAGCTGTGCCCCAGTAGAACTGGCCGGCGTCGTGATAGGCCGGTTCCAGGTCCTGCGAGCGCGTCAGGCGATGTTCGGGATGGAAGGGATCGATCCGGCCCGACGCCGACACCCGTACGGCACGCTGGATCGGGAAGGCGTAGCTTGTCACCGAAAAGGCGAAGGCCGCGTCGGAGTGCGCAAGGGCATCGTGGCCCTCTCGCAGATAGCGCGGCTGGATCAGCGGCGCTGTCGCGTAGATGCAGCAGGCGTGGCTGACATCGACACCGCGTTCGATGAACCAGCCGACGGCGTGCTTGACGACGGCATTGGTGCCGGTGAAATCGTCGGAAATTTCCTTCGGCCGGACAAAGGGCGTCGTCGCGCCGAATTGGCGTGCCACGCTGGCGATCTCTTCGTCGTCCGTGGACACGATGATCTCGTCGAACAGTCCACTCCCGCGTGCCGCGTCGATCGAATAGGCGATGATCGGTTTCCCGCAGAATGGGCGAATGTTCTTGCGGGGAATCCGCTTGCTACCGCCTCGTGCCGGGATGACCGCGATCTTCACGAGAGAATCTTCGTGAGCGCCGCGACGACGGTGTCCTGCTCGGCATCCGTCATCTTCGAGAACAGCGGCAGCGTGATGGCGTCCTGGTAGTAGCTTTCGGCCTCCGGGAACATGCCGGTGCTGAAGCCGAGGCGCTGATAGTAAGGCTGGGTATGCACCGGGATGTAATGAACGTTGACGCCGATGCCGGCCGCGCGCAACGCCTCGAACACCTGACGCCGGGTCAGCTTGATCTCGTTCCGCTGCAGCCGGATCACGTAGAGATGCCAGGCCGAATTCGTGTCAGGGTGCTGCCATGGGCAGGTTACCGGCAGCTTCGCAAGAAGCGCGTCGTAGCGCGCCGCAAGTTCCCGACGGCGCGCGACGAAGGCGTCGAGCCGGCCCAGCTGGCTGGCGCCGAGCGCAGCCTGGATGTCCGTCATGCGGTAGTTCAGTCCGAGCTCGATCTGCTCGTACATCCAGGGGCCGTATCGGTCCTCGTTGGAGCGCGCCGCGTCAACCGGGGCAGCCTGCGAGGGGCGCACGATGCCGTGGGTGCGCAGATAAGCAAGGCGCTCTCCCAGCCTGGGATCGTTCGTGAGCGTCATGCCTCCTTCGCCGGTCGTGATAATTTTCACGGGATGGAAGCTGAAGACGACGATGTCGCTGAGCTGCGCAGCGCCGATCTTTCGGCCCAGATAGTCGCCGCCGACCGCGTGGGAGGCGTCCTCGATGATGCGGAAACCGTAGCGATCCGCGAGCGCACGGATCTCCGTCATCTCGCAGGACTGGCCGGCAAAATGCACGGGAATGACGACCTTCGGCAGCCGCCCTTGTGTACTCGCTTGCGCGAGCTTCTCCGAGAGAGCCGCCACGCTCATGTTGTAGGTGCGCGGATCGATATCCACGAAATCAACGCTGGCCCCGCAATAGAGCGCGCAATTGGCCGAGGCGACGAACGTGTTCGGCACCGTCCACAAGATGTCGCCAGGGCCGAGATCGAGCGCAAGGCAGGCGATGTGAAGCGCTGCGGTCGCGTTCGACATCGCAGCCGCGCTGCGTGCGCCGCAATAGTCCGCCATTGCCCGCTCGAAGCGCGGGCCGGCCTGCCCCTGGGTCAGCCAGTCCGACTGGAGCACCTGCGTGACCGCGTCGATGTCCTCTGGCGAAATGTCCTGGCGACCGTAAGGGATCATTGGACTGCGAGCTTGTTGAATTCTCTGATCTCGTCGACGTTGAGAAAGTGGTCGTTCCGGCCGGAGTTATATTCGAATCCGTCGGACACGGCTTCGCCGCGCTCGCCGATCTGGTTGGTGAGATAATCGACGTCGCGGCGGAAGAATTTGATGGTCGGTTTGATCACGAAGTGATCGTGGAACTTCAACGTCAGGTGCGAGTCGTCGGTCGGGCACATCACTTCATGGAGCTTTTCGCCCGGCCGGATGCCGATGACCCGCGTCGGCAGGGCAGGGGCCATCGCCGCCGCCAGATCGGGAATGCGCACCGAGGGAATCATCGGAACAAAGATCTCGCCGCCCGACATGCGCTCGAAGCTCTTGATGACGAAGTCGACGCCCTGCTGAAGCGAGATCCAGAATCGCGTCATCCGCGGATCGGTAATCGGCAGCTGCTCCGCACCTTCGGCGATCAGCTTGTTGAACAGCGGCACGATCGAGCCGCGCGAACCGACGACGTTGCCGTAACGAACCACCCCGAACGACGTGGGATGGCCGCCGGCCATGTTGTTGGCCGCGATGAACAGCTTGTCGGAGGCGAGCTTGGTTGCGCCGTAGAGATTGATCGGCTGCGCTGCCTTGTCCGTCGACAACGCGATCACCTTCTCGATGTTCGCTTCCAGCGCCGCCTGGATGACGTTCTCCGCACCGTGAACGTTGGTCTTGATGCACTCCATGGGATTGTATTCGGCGGCCGGCACCTGCTTCAGGGCGGCGGCATGGACGACGAAGTCGATCCCTTTCATGGCGGTACGCAGGCGCTCGCCGTCGCGTACGTCACCGATGAAATAGCGCATCGCAGGCTGGTCGAAATCCTGCTGCATCTCGTACTGTTTCAGCTCGTCACGCGAATAGACCACGACGCGACGCGGCTTGAAGTTCTTCAAGAGGCAGCCGACAAACTTCTTCCCGAACGATCCTGTGCCGCCAGTGATCAGAATGGCTTTATCGTTGAACATGTTCGCTCTTGCGCAGGACCGTCGTTTGCGGAAAGGGGGGAATGGCGCTGGTTACCACACGCTCCTGCCGCCGTCCATGACCAGGTTCTGTCCGGTCATGTAGCTCGAGGCATCGGAGCAGAGGAACTGCACAGCCGCACGGTATTCGTCGACCTCGGCCATGCGCCCCATCGGGATCAGGCGGGTGAGGCGTTCCACGAAGGCGGGATCCTGGTTGTTGAAGACGCCGCCCGGCGAGATCGCGTTGACGCGCACGCCGTGGTCGGCCCAGTAGGTCGCCAGGTACTTCGTCAGTCCGATCAGCCCGTGCTTGATCACCGAATAGGTCACGGGCTTTACCGGCTGTTCCTCCTCGCGCGTGACATGCGGCTGCCGATAGAGCCGCTGGTCCGGCGCGATCACGCCGAGATCGGAGGCGATGTTGAGGATCACGCCGCGGCCGCGCCGGGCCATCAGGCCGCCGAACTCCTGCGCGCACAGCATCGCGCCGGTGAGGCCGACGGCGATCTCGGTCTGCCATTGCGGCACCGGGAATGCTTCGAAGCGCGAGGAGTGCATCACGCCCGGGCTCGACGTCACCTTCGGATCGATCGCGGCGTTGTTGACGAGGATGTCGACGGTGATGCCGCGGCCCGCGAGTTCGTCGCTCGCGGCGCGCACCGAGTCCTGCGCGGTGACGTTGAGTGCGAGCGCGATCAGATCGCCGGACGGCGCAGCCTGCTTCAGCGCTGCGACGGCCGCCTCGGCCTGGGCAAGGCCGATCTCCGTGACGACGACGCGCGCGCCGGCCTCGGACAACGCCGCAACGTGCTGCCGGCCGAGCAGGCCGCCGGCGCCGGTCACAAGCGCGGTGCGTCCTGTCAGATCGTAGCGGAGGGACGGGCTTGCCATGGAACGCTCCTGTTCAGCTGCGCAGTTGGCCGCCGTCGGCGACCACCACAGTGCCGGTGATGAAGGCCGCGCGCAGCGAGGCGAGGAACGCGACGAGGTCGGCGACCTCTTCCGGCTTTCCGAGCCGGCGCAGCGCTACCTCGCGCGCAAGCATGTCCTCGACCGCAGTCTTGTTTTCGGCGAGCTTGCGCGCCCAGGTCCCGTCGGCGGCCAGGATGTTGCCCGGCGCGACCGCGTTGATGCGGATGCCCTCCAGCGCCAGCGGGCGCGCCAGTCCGCGCACGGTCGCATTCAGCGCCGCCTTCGCGGCGTAGTAAGTCACGGGCGCGCCGATCGCGGCCATGCCTGCGATCGAGGAGATGCAGACGATGGCCCGGTCACCGCTGCCGCGCGCCATCAGCGGGCGGGCGGCTTCGATCATGTTGGTCGTGGCCAAGAAATTGAGATCCATCATCCGCGACCATTCCGCCGCGATCTCCTTGCCCGGGGGGACGGAGGCGCCGCTGCCGACATTGCAGACGAGGATGTCGAGCCGGCCCCATTGCTTTTCGACGTCCTGCATCAGTGTTGCGACCGCGGTCGGATCGGTGACGTCGGCGATGTGAACCGAGCTTTGCCCGCCGATCGTTGCGCGCGCCGCGTTCAGCGTATCGGCGCCACGTGCTGCGAGCGCGACCTTGGCGCCCTCCGCAGCAAGCGCAGCGGCGATGGCAAGGCCGATGCCCCGGCTCGCGCCTGTGACCAGGGCAACACGATCGTCGAGCTCGAGCTTCATTGCGCGGCGTCCTCGATCCAGCCGACCGTCATGTCGCGATACTTTGCCAGCGTGGCAGAATGGTCGCCGTCCGCGGCGCGCGCGGTTTGCAGAATGTATTGTCCTGTGTAACCGGAGCGCTCGATCTGCCGGATCGCCCTGGCGAGATCTGCGTTGCCGGTGCCGAGCGGCACGGTGGTGCCGCCACGAATGCGGTCCTTGATATGCACGTTGAGGATCCGCCCGGCATAGGCCTCGATCTCCTCGCAGCTGTCATAGCCGAGCGAGGCGCTGTTGCCGCTGTCGTAGTTGATGCCGAAGACGTCAGCCGGAAAGGCCTCCATGAACCGGGCCAGCTCGCGCGGCGGCAGATCGGATTCGAACACGATCTTGACGTTCCGTTTCGCAAGCGTCTCGCGACGCGCGACCAGCACGCGTTTGAGCGTATCGCTCTCGCTCTCGCGCTCGATCTTGCCATTGTCGACCAGCGGGATCACGACGAACTCGATTCCGATCCCGCTGCAGGCGGCGATCAGGAGATCGAGATCGTTGACGAGCGCGTCGCGCACGACGGAGTCGACCTTCCAGAACGGCGCCTGCATGAAGCAGTCGCCGGTCAGGCTCGGAATGCGTACGCCGTTCTCGCGCGACAGCGCCAGCACCTGCTGCTGCCCCTCGTCGGTCGTCAACGGGTTTTCGCGCAACCGCTCTTGGTCGATGGTCCATTCCATCCGCGTCAGGCCGAGCGCTTTCGCACGGGGAAATTCCTCGCGCCATTCGGTCCACGGGAAGGCCTGGATCTTGCCGTCGACGAGGGCCGACAGGCGTCCCTGCATGAAGCCGATGCGTTGCAGCGTTGCGGTCACGATTTGCTATCCGAACTGATGGCGAGGCCCTTGGTCGTCCAGCCGCCGTCGACGAAGAGCTCCTGCCCGGTGACATAGGCCGATGCGTCCGAGGCCAGGAAGATGGCGGCGCCTACCATGTCGCCAGGCTGTCCCCAGCGGCCGAGCATGGTGTGGCGGCGCCGATCCTCGTGCATGGCCGGATCGGCAAAGCTCTTCGCGGTCATCTCGGTCGCGACATAGCCCGGCGCCAGAGCGTTGACGCGGATGCCGTCGGCCGCATAGTCGGCGGCGAGCGCGCGCGTCAGCCCGGCGAGACCGGCTTTCGCCGCGACGTAACCGGGATTGCCGGGAAAGCCGCGGATCGAGTTGATGCTGGTGACGTTGACGATCGCGGCCGAGCCCGCATTCTTCAGAAGCGGGTAGGCGGCGAGGATGGCGGCGTAAACGCCGGTGAGGTCGGTCGCGACGGTCGCGCGGAAGCGCGCGAGCTCGCTTTCAGTGCTCTGGGCCGGAAGACTGATGCCGGCGGCGTTGACCAGCGCGTCGATGTGCCCGCCTTGCGCCGCGATTGTGCCGAACGCGCGCGCGATCGCGGCGTCGTCGGAGAGATCGCAGGCCATCGCCGTCACGCCCTGCGGCGCGGTCCCGGAGCGGCTGAGACCGAACACCGTGGCACCGGCCTCCTTCAGGCCATCAGCAATCGCAGCGCCGATGCCGCGCGAGGCGCCGGTGACGACGGCGATCTTATCTGCGAGAGAGAAGGCGCTGAGATCAGGCATAGCCGTAACTGCGCATGATGGCGGCACAGAGCTTGACGTCTTCCGGGCGGTCGATCTGGAACATCTTGTGGCGTTCCATCACGTGAAAACCGATCTTGCCGCCGAGACGATTGCTCTGCTCGCGCAGGAGTGAAGGGATCAGGACGTAGAACGAGCCGTTTTCGAGATAGCGCTTCTCGATCTGCTGCCGCATGCGGCGGTTGCGATAATCGTAGTTGATCGGTTCGGGGCCGCTTTGGCCGATGCGCCAGTTGAAATAATCCTCGACCTCGCAGACCGAGAGCAGGCTGTCGAGGTGATCGCGATCGAAGGTTGCAAGCGCCTTCTCGATGTCGCCGGGCTCGCGGATCGGCGAGGTCGCCTGCAGCGCGACGATCCGCTCGAACCGGCCCATCCGGGCGTCGATGGCATCGAGCGCGTGCAGCCAGGCGGATTCGGAGGAGGCGAGGTCACCGGAAATGTCGTGGGGGCGCCGCACTCCGACCGCGCCAGCAGCTTCGGCCGCAGCGAGAATCTGGTCGCTGTCGGAGGAGACGGCCACCACGTCCACGCCCTGCGCGGCGCGCGCCTGTTCGACCGTCCAGGCGATCAGCGGCTTGCCGCAGAGATCGAGCAGGTTCTTGTGTGGAATTCCCTTCGAGCCGCCGCGTGCGGCGACCACGGCCAGCGTCTTGCGCGCCATCAGATGTGCCCCTCGAGGCGCTCGAGCGCAGTCCAGAAGCCTTCGCCCATGTTCTTGTGGCCCTGCCAGATCTCCGGAATGAAGGACGCGGCCGGTGCGTGCTTGCGCAGCACCCGTCCGATCTCGTCGAAGTCGATCTCGCCTTCGCCGACCTGGAGGCCTTCGCCATCGAGGCCCTTGGCGTCGCCGAAATGCAGATGCGCGGTGTGCGGTCCAAGCTGGGCGAGACCTTGCGCGAAATCAAAGCCGAAATGATTGGCGGCGAGCTTGGTGTGGGAAATGTCGACACACATGCGCAAGTCGTGCTTGGCGCAGAATGCAGCTGACTCTTCCGGGATGATGAAAATGTTCTGGTGGCGCTGACCGCCGAAGTGCCAGGGGAACGGTGCCATGGTCTGCGGCGTCAGCTCGACGCCCTCCATGTCGAGCTCCTTCAGACTCTGCGCGAAGATTCGATAGCGCTCGGCCTTCTCTTCCGGCGGCAGCGGCTCGTCCATGGTGAAGCCGCCGATATTGGCGACGATCGGCGGGCGCTTGGTCTTGGGAAAGAATCTCTTGAGGCCGCGGGTGATGTCGATCACCGCCTGCGTCTGCTCCAGCGAATAGCGCCGCAGCGCCTCGTCCGGCGCGGCGAGGTCCATCAGCTTGGAGCCGGCGAACAGCTCCGGCGCGTGCACGACGAAGCCGAGATCGTAGGTGCCGGACAGATACGCCGCGGGGTCGCGTTCCATGTCGCTGTAGCTGAGATGGAACTCGATGATGTCGGGCTCACAGATTTCGAGAAAGCGTTCGGTGTCGTGATAGCGCACCGGGACGCCCCAGGGGCGATCGAAGCGGTAATGCCGCGCCTTCGCAGCGCCCTCGTCGAGATCGCTCTGGAAGAAGTAATCGTCGGCTGCCATCCTGCGCTTGAGGGTCCTGCCGATCAACGCCGGCATTTTCAGCGGCGACAGGCCCTGGCCCGGGCTCTTCACGGCGATGTCGTCGTCGGAGATCACCGTGCCGGCTGCGATGTCGCGCGCGGCGACCAGGCTCTTCGCCAGGTTCTCGCGGTTGATGAGCTCGCCCTGGCTCAACGCACGCTCGGCGAGCTTCTCGCCGCGTGCCGCCTCCACCTCGCGGATGCCGACGACGAGGGCCTTGAATTCTTCCGGCTCAAGGCTCGCGGCATGGTCGGGGCCTTCCATCTCGCGGTCGAGCGTGATGTGGCGCTCGATCACGGCAGCGCCAAGGGCGACCGCTGCCGTCGACACCGCGGTGCCGCGCTCGTGGCCGGAATAGCCGACCAGCGGGTGGATCTCCCGCAGCGTCTCCATGAAACGCAGATGGATGTTGTGAAGCGCCGCGGGGTAGGTGCTCTGGCAGTGCAGCAGCACGTAGCTCGCATTGCGCTCGTCGAGAAATTTCGCAGCGGTCTTGATTTCGTCGGTCGTGCTCATGCCGGTCGAGACGATCAGCGTCTTGCCGGTGGCTGCGAGTTTGGCAAGCAAGGGAAGATTGGTGAGGTCGGCGGAAGCAACCTTGTAGGCGGTGACGCCAAAGCCTTCGAGCACCGCGACGCTCCTGGCGTCCCAGGGCGTGCAGAGATATTCAATGTCCTTCGAGGCGCAATAGTCGGCGATCTTCTTCTGCTGCTCGGCCGTCAGCTCGAAGCGGCGCAACAGGTCGAGCGTATATTCGACGGCGAGATCGTCGTCCTTTCCGGAGAGCGAAGAGGCGCGGTAGACCTCGTCGAGCTTGCGCATCTGGAATTTGGCGCAATCCGCGCCGGCGGCGACCGCCGCGTCGACCAGCGCGATGGCGCGGTCGAGATCGCCATTGTGGTTGTTGCCGACCTCGGCGATCACGTAGCAGGGCTCGCCGTCGCCGAGAAGGCGGTTGCCGATGCGGACCGGAGCTGGCTGTTTAGGCGATGTCATCAACATTCTCGTCTCACATGCGTCAGGCGGATCGCGCCGGAAAACGCGACTTCCAGGTCCGCAGTCCGTTTTCTTCGAACATGATGCGCGAGCAGCTGTGCCCCCGCTGCTCCAGTGCCGCGATGAGCTGGTAGCGCTCGAACGGACGCACGAAGAACATGAAATAGCCGCCGCCGCCGGCACCCAGCAGCTTGCCGCCGACCGCGCCGTGCTGCCTGGCGAAATCATAGATCGCATCGAGCGCGTTCGACGAGATCTTCGAGCTGAACTTCCGCTTGGCGTGCCAGGCCTCGTCGATCAGCCGCCCGCATTCCAGCAGCTGGCCGCGCAGCAGGTGCCGCCGGATATCGCGCGTCACTTCCTTCTGCTTCGCGGCCGCCGCGACCGCGTCGCCGGTCTCGTGCTGGGCTTTCTGGTCGCGGTGGATGGCGCCGGAATCGTGGCCCGAGCCGGTGTAGCAGAGCACCAGGCTCTCCTCGAGCTCGGCGATGATATTGGTGTCGAGGCGGAGCGGCACGATCGTGTTCTGGTCGGAGAAGAACTCCATGTGATTGAAGCCGCCGAACACGGTGGCGTATTGATCCTGCCAGCCGCCCGGGATGTTGAGCATCAGCCGCTCGGCCTGGAACGCCATCTCCGCGATCTCGTGGCGGTCCCACTGGTCCGAACGGAATTCGTTGAAGCAGCCGATGATGGCGGAGGAGACCACCGCGGAGCCGCCGAGGCCGGAACCGACCGGAAAGTCGGCCGAGACCTCGAGCTCGAAACCGTAAGTCGGCTTGATCAGGCGCACCACCGACTTGATCAGCGCGAGATCACCGCCGGTGCCGAGCTCGGCGAGATCGTCGGCCTCGACCGTGCAGCGGAAATCGTGCGAGTAGATCCGGATGCGGGCATCGCTGCGGCGCCGCAGCGTCGCGTGGGCGTACATCTTGATCGTCGCGTTGATCACAGCGCCGCCGTCATTCGCCACGAAATAATGCGTCAGATCGGTGCCGCCGCCGGAGAAGGAGATCCGCACCGGCGAGCGGGCGCGCGCAAAAACCTCGCTCTCGTCCGAGAGGTTGAAGAGCTCGCGGCTGAAGACGTCAACCAGCCGGCCCTCGACGTCGAGGATCGGAATCACGTGCACACGCTGGTCGAGCAGCTTGAGGATTTGCTCGCGCGGTCCGCCGGCGCGTGCCCAGACGAAATTGCGGTTGACGCAGGCTGCGACCTTGTCGTGGATCGTGGTGCCGGTCAGCATCCGCCTGCGGATGTCGCCGTCGGTCACCGCGCCGACAATTTTCCCGCCCGCGTCCTGCGCAAAGAGAATGCCGAGCATGTTGGCGTTGAGGCGCCGGAAGGCTTCCTCAATCGTGGCTGTCTCGGCGATGGTGACGTGGCTCTTGTCTGCCAAAGTTCATGATCCAAAAAGCGAAGGCTATTCCGCCACTTATCCCCAGATGGCAGCCGCTCGAAAGGCCGGGGGGTGGGGTCGTAGATACGGCAGGGGGGCGGATGATGCAAGTTTCGGGAAAGCGCCCGAACCGGCCTGCCTCGAGGCGCCGCCGGCACTAGTTCCGCTCGATCGTTGGTGGCCGAGACGGCGCACTGGCCGCTGAGCCCAGAATTGGCTATTCGAACCATGCCACGTCGTGGCCAAGGCTGTTTGAGCGTCTCCTCAAACAGGGTACGAAAAGGATCTAGCCCGCTTGCACTCCCCGCTGAACAAGCCAGAAGAATTGGACCGCAGTTTCGGAGTGAGCCGAGTCTCGCCTGAAGCTGGCTCGATCTGTTTCGCCGCGGTTTTCGTCTGCGCGATGTCGGCGACATCGGCGGTGATCTGCGCCGTCGTGCGGGGCCCTCTTGGAAGTCCCCACTGGTTCGTGTTCGTAAAGGCGTTCCTGCTGCTGGCGGCCGCCGTCTCCTGCGTGCTGGTGCTGACAACCCGTCACCGGCAGGGCCATGCCGGGGTGGTGCTGGGCGTCATCGCGATTTTGTTCTTGCCGTGTCTGGCATGGCTGGATCGTGTCTTGGCGGACGTCGTCATCTACCCGATTCTGCTCGGGGTGGTCTTCGTTGGCATCTGGCGCTTCGCTGTACTGGTGCGCGGCATGGCGCGGCCGACGTTGATGCTGGCCGTGGCCAGCGGCTGCGGTGCGGGGATCTGCTACTTCTTCGTCGTGAACGCAAAGGGCTACGCTACCGTTCTTACGCCCGAACAGGCGGTGACGGGCCTGCAGCACCTCGACACGCTGTTTCACGCCTCGATTGCCAACATGCTGGTGAAGACCGGTCACTTGAGTACGGGGCTGGACGGCTTTTTGCCGATCAAATACCACGTTCTCTCCCACATCTGGATTGGGTGTATCGGCCTCTGGCTCGGCGTCACGACGCTCGAGAGCTATTATCTCGTGGCGCAGATCATCGCCATTCCGCTGTTGTTCTTCAGCCTGATCGCAGCTGGGGCATTGCTGCGGCGACCGGACGACCAATCGCCGGACAGCGCCCTCGTCACGTTCGTACCGCTGCTGCTCCTTGCGGTCGCTGACCTCTGGGGCTGGACGTCCTACCTCGTATCCGAGAGCTACTTCCTTTCTCTGCTTCTGTTCCTGTTTGCGATGCCGCTATTCGCCGAGATTGCCGACGAGAGGTCACCGCTGCGGCCTCCGTTGTTCGCGCTGGCGATTGCAGGAACCCTGGTCCTGTTCTCCAAGATTTCGGTCGGGGTGATTTTTTGGGGAGCCACTGGTTTCCTGCTTTGGCGGCGAACGGGGCCGACCGCCCTGAACCTCGTCAAGCTTGCGCTGCCCATCGGACTGCTGGTCGGGCTTGCCAGCATGGTCAGTTCTCCCGACGCCGGCACCTACGTTCACACGCTGAGACTGCTCAGCTTTGCGCGCGAGTACCCGCGCGGCGCGCTACCGAATATCGTCGCCAATCTGGTGCTGCTGTACGGTGCGGCGTCGCTTTGGTTGGCCGGTTCGCCGTCCGAGAAGCGGCTGGCCGAAACATTTGCACTGTTCGCGATCGGAAGCCTTGTTCCGGCCGTGCTGCTCGACATCGCGGGAGGGTCAGCATTCTATTTCGCCAATGTCGGGACCTTCGCCTGTATCGCCTTTCTGACTGCGTATGGCGTTCCGGCGATTGAAAGGCGAGGTCATTGGGCATTTCGTCCCGCCATCGTCCTCGGCATTCTCATTGCCGTCGGCCTGGCCACCGATGAGAAGAGAAACAGCCCCGGCAAACTGGCGGCACAGTTTCGGGAGTTGAACGATCGAGTCCACGCGCTCACTGGCGCCGACGACGCGGCCCCACTCCCGACAGCGCGTGCGATTGCCGCGCTGCTTGCGCCTGCCGGGAGCCTTCGGCGAGAGATCGGTGATGGCATCAAGCGCGTGCCGGGAACTCAATCGATTGAGACGCTGCTTTCGTTGAGTGGAGGGCAGACGCGCCATCTGGCCGTGTTCGTCGCGCCGGGCAATCGGCCGTTCTGGACCACTTATCTCGATTGTCGAGGAGACCCGTTCATCATTCCGGCAATCCTTGGGGTCCCTATGCTCAAGGGGATCAATCCTCCGGAATTCAAATGTGCCAGAGACATTTACTATACGACCAGCCTCTACAGGGACGACGCGATCTCGGAGGCATCGACCGACGAGCAGCTTTGCGCACGGGCATCCGGCTTCGGGCTGGATACGTTATTGGTCCTCTCGGCGCCGCGCGAAGGCCGGAAAGTGAGCTGCGCTGTCCCGCAGCGATGAGTATCGCGGCGGCGTGCCGGCGTTCTACTCGGAGCTCGAGCGCTCCTTCAGATTTGCGATGATCCGCAATTGTCTGGTGTTCTGCGCACAGAGTAGCTCTGCTTGAGCCTGCGAAATCGGTACGCTCTTTTCGTCGGCTAGCGTCCCGGTGACGGCCAGTCGCTCCACGCCGGCGAGCTGGCTGATCGGCGGCAAGAGCTGCCGGCAGGCGGCTTGAGGGAGGGCAAAGAGATCGATCGTCAATTGGGATCCGGATTTCTGCAAGGACATGGTCCCCGAGAACGACACCAATCGTCGGCCGGCGACAAGATTTGGAGGAACCGTCGCACCCGCGCGTTCGAGCGCCGGATAATTCAGAGCGCCGTCCGGGAGGGCGCGGCTTACTGCGCGAATCCCGTCGATGAGCGCCGCTAGATCCGCTGTGCGTCCGCGCGATCGTTCAACGATTTCTTCAGCCAAGTCCATGGTCTGCTCGCGGCAATCATCGGCAGCTTGCGGATCGCCCGTCTTCCGAATCCTGTAGGCGGCAACGTCCGGCGTCGAGCCGCGAAGCTCGCACAGCGCGCCTTGGGTGCGGAGCCGCTCCAGGATGGCCCTTTCGAGCTGCCCCAGGCCCGCAACGTCGCGGCGCACGAGGACCAGATCGCCGCTCGCAAGCGTCACATCTTCTGCCAGGATACGCTTGAACAGCGCCGGCACGAGTTCATCGGAGAAGGTGAACGACCGAGGCCAAGTGTGCCACTTGTCGGTATACATCAGCGCAATGTCGCTGAGCATCTGCCATCCGTCAGAGCTCTCGCCAAGCAGCACGGTAACCTTGGTGGCCTTGCCGGAGAATCGTTCGATGAGACCTTTGGCGTCCGCGACGATTGTGCGGTCGTAGTCGTCCAGCGACCAAAGGGAGTTTCGGCTGTTCAGCGCGAGTTCGCGGTTCACCGTCTCGGACAAGCTTCGCGCCAGGGCTGCGGGGCTGCAACGATCGTGGTCCCTACATTCCTGCAGCAGCAACGTATAGGGTGAATCGACGCGAAGCACGTAGAGGCAACAGAAGATTGAGGCCCAGAACACGGTCGCAACGGTTACAGCCGTCAGCCTGACTGCCACGCGATCTCCGCCAAGCGCACGGCCCGCCAGCCAGAGCGCGGCGGGTACGAACAAAAGTCCGAACGGCAATAGCGCGATGGCAACGGTAAAGTCGACCGAGCGGCCGGCGTAATAAGCGCCCGTCAGCGCCGTCAATATCGCGGCCGGCAATGCATGTTGTAACCAGGTGTCGTTCAAGATCTGTCGCGAGGCGGATCTGCCGTCGATCGTCAACCGCCAGCAGCCGGCGATCGTGATCGTGACCGCGGCCATGATCGGCATCCACCCCCAGAACGCCGCGTCGAACGGGACCGACCAGAATTGCGAGAGCGGGTTGTAGCTCGACAGGAAGCCGAGATAGATGTTGAAGGCCGGCCAACTGCCAGCCGCGGCCAGCGTGCCGATCGAGAGCACGGCAAGTCCAGCGATCATCGGCAGCGCGGCGATCGCGAAATCCCTCATGAGCCTGGTATAGTTCAGGTCGCGCAGATTGATCGGGGTGAGCGATCCCGCATACAGGGCCGCCGATCCGACGAAGGCCTCTATGCTCCACAAGCTGGAGAGAAAGCCGGCGAACAAAGTGAGCGCGGAATGTCGGGAGCCTCGTCGCGCGCCGAGCGCAACGGCCATGAGCAAAATGGGGAGATAGCGCGCGCCCAGCACGGACGGAGCGGCATTCACGTTGCCCTGGCCGTTGTCCCAGCTGGACAGCCAGAACAGGATGAATATGAGGCCGAACCAGACCGCGGTGATCCGGGTTCGCGTCGACTGCCAGAGCGCGATCAGAAAGAGGCCGTAGAAGGTCAGATTGCAAAGCTGGATGGCAAGGTTGGCGACGGCAAAGGATGGTGGCCCGAGCCGGAAGGCAAGGTAGGTGGCGAGGACGGGGCCTGGACCGTATTGTGAGAATGTGTCGACCATCAGCGTGCCGCCGTGCAGCAGATGCAGGGCGGGCCCGATCACCGTCATGTAGTGAAACGCGTCGGCAGCAAGCGAGAAATCGAAACTGAGGACGACGCTCGCGACGAGGGCGACGGCCAGGGCTGCCCGTTGAGCCGATTGGAGCCGCGCTGGATGATCGACTGCAAGGCGTCGCTCGAGGATCAGAAAGCCTGCGCCGCCGGCCACGAGCAGCGCCGCAGTCAATGTCGCAAGCAGCAGGCTCGGCAGATCCGGAAATCCTCCTGGCGCTGTCGGAAAGAGGAAGCTCAAAACCGGGGTGAAATATCGATTTTCCGGTTCGATCCTGAACAGGGTGATCACTGCGGCTGCGAAGGCGAATGCGAGCGCAAGCGTCTGTGTCGGCCTTGAGCTCCATCGCGCAATGATCGCGCCGGCCCGATCAAGGAATCCTTCCGTTCGGACCGCGAAGCGCAACCACGTGATCAGCACGATATATCCGACGGTCGAGACTTCGGCCACGTGCAGCGCGGCTTTGCGCCAGAACTCCATGCCTCCCTTGCCGGCCCAGCCGACGATGGCGACGAGGGCAAGGCTGGCCAGCGCCGCGACCGCGCACCACACATTCGCGGCTTCCAGCAGTCGGCCTGCCTCTGGCGAACGACGATCCAGCCAATCCTGTAGCGTCATCGTAACTACCGGCAGGACCGACATCCCGGTGACAAAAACCAGCATGGTTCGGGACCGGGGGGCTATTCCCAACTGCTTGGCGAGCACGATCTCGAGCAGAAGGCCAAGGAACGTCAGAGCAGCGCTCGAGAGTATCGGCGCCACGTCGTCGAGCCACGCGCATGATTGCTGCCGCGCAACCTCGCCGTAAGGTTCGTGCACGTTTGATTTCATGGGGTGGTTCCGGAAACCTCAGGCTGTGATGAACGGCGCGGGGCAGGGCTGCGCCATTCCCAAACGACGAATCTTACGAGGGCACGTGAGCAGCCATGCAGTATTGCGCTCCGAGCGGCAGCCAACCGAGGCTCGTATCCAGCCTGTGGAAGAATGGCGTGTCGAAAGGAGTGAAGATGATGAACTGCCGCTTCGGATCGACCAGGCCCGCGGCACGGAACAGCTTTGCGAGCTGACCGGAGTGGAGCAGCACGGCGTTCTGATCGAACGGGCAGCTCCTGACGATCTTCTGCGTCAACGGATTGACCGGATTATGCTCGATGATGATGACGAGGCCTCCCGGCCGGACGACGCGGGCCGCCTCGACGAGGAAGGATTTCCAATCGTCCGGCGGAACGTGATGCATCACGGCGATGGCGTAGGCGATGTCGAAACTGCGGTCCTGGTAGGGAAGTCGCGTGCCTTCATAGACGTCGTAGTGGACGTCCGGGTTGCTGGCCCTGGCTTCCTCGATGACCGTCCCGGCGACGTCGATCCCGGTCAGCCGGATACCCGATTTCTCCGGCGGGAGATGCGGATGAATGAGGCCCTGTCCGCAACCGATATCCAGCACATCGAGCGGTCGCAACGCCCCCTCCTTGAGCTGTGACCGGACCGTTGAGAATACGTCCAGCAAATACCGCGCCTTCGCGCGCGTAAAGAAATCCTGCGGCTGGCCGCTGAAGGCGATCGCATTGTCGATCTGCTGGCTGTAGCCGTCGCGATATTGGTCGAATTCCGTCATCACGCTTGTCCTGTCCCGGTCCTGCGAAGCATCTCGGCCGGCGCCTCCCGGGCAGCCGCTGACGGTGGTGCTTTCAGCGCCAGCCGATCCAGTGACGTATCGGTCACGTTGACGCTGTACTCGATCACAGTCGTCGGCCGCGAGCGCACCTGGTTGTAGATTCGTCCGACATACTCGCCGATGATTCCGAGAAAGATGCCGTTGAGGCTGATGCCGAACAGCAGCAACACCGTCGTCGTGGCAAAGCCTGCCGGCCAGTTGATGCCGAAGAACACCCGGGAGAAGATGTAGAAGAAGCTCGCAAGGCACGTCAGCATCGAAACTCCCAGCCCGACGAAGGCTGCGAGGCGAAGTGGAAAGATCGAGTGCGTGATCAATCCGTCGACTGCGAGCGCGATCAGCTTGCCGAGCGGGAATTTGCTCACGCCGGCCTGCCGCGCCTGCCGGTCGTAGGCGACGCCGGCCTGCTTGGTGGCGAGCAGCGAGGTCAGGCCGCGCGTGTAAGGCGCAACGTCGTCGATCAGATGGAGCTGATCCAGCACCGTGCGGTCGATCAGCCTGAAATCGCCGCTGTCGAGCATCAGATTGTCGTCAGACAAGCGCTTGAGCAGCCGGTAGTAGAACTGACGCGCCCATTGGAGCGGCTTACTTTCCTGTCGAAAGCGCCTGATGCCCACGACCACGTCGTGCCCCTGCTCCCACAACTCCAGAAATCGAGGGAATACACTCGGCGGGTCCTGCAGGTCGCAATCGATCTGGATGGCCGCGTCGCCGGCTGCCAGGCGGTAGGCCGTCAGCACGGACCTCTGAAATCCGAAATTCCTGGCAAAGCGCACCGCGCGCACGCGCGGGTCCTTTTCCGCCAGTTCGGAAATGATCGAGATCGAAGCGTCGGTGCTGTGATTGTCGGTGAAGATGATCTCGAACGCGTAGCGGTCCTTCATCTGCTCGAAGACGTCGCCGACGGCCTCATAGGCCCTGCGAATATTGCCTTCCTCGTTGAAGACGGGGATCAAAATGGAAATGAGCTTGCGCTCGCTTTCAACAGGCGTCCTGCGCATTACCCT
This sequence comes from Bradyrhizobium commune, assembly GCF_015624505.1. NCBI lineage: Bacteria > Pseudomonadati > Pseudomonadota > Alphaproteobacteria > Hyphomicrobiales > Nitrobacteraceae > Bradyrhizobium > Bradyrhizobium commune. The sequence continues at coordinate 2,505,307 of NZ_CP061379.1, forward strand.
AGTTGTCCTGCTTGTATCGATAGGTCTTCGGCCGAGGGTTGATATGGGCTCGGAAATGCTAGTAACAGATGCGGGGCTTTGCGCAAGATAGCCCAGGCCCCTCCGTGGCAAATTACCTAGTGTTGCGAAGGACATATGCTTGATTAATGGGGGGCTTTCCAGTAAGGGTCGCCGGGCGCGCCCGGCGTCGCGCGCCGCCCCCGGATGGCTTTCATCCGGAAATCTTCCGTATCTCGTTGTCGCAATTAAGGTTCCGAATGCCCAACGCATCACATCATGACATCCCGACCGGGAAGCTGACGCGCTGTCAGGTTTGCGGCTCCGAGCGGCTCGAGCTCGTTATCGACCTCGGCCATCAGCCGCTCTGCGACTCGCTCCCATCGAAGGCACAGCTCGATGGTCCCGAGACGAGCTATCCGCTGCGTCAGGTGTGGTGTCGTGATTGTTCGCTGTCGCAGATCGACTACGTCGTTCCTCCAGAGGTCGTATTCCATCCGGAATATCCTTACCGCTCCGGCATTACCAAGGAGCTTGCGGTCTATCAGGATGCGTTCGTTCAGGACGCGGTCGCTGACCTCGCGCTCAAGCCGGACCAGCTGGTCGTCGATATCGGCTCCAACGATGGAACGCTGCTATCCGGGTTCAAGCGACGCGGCATGCGCGTTCTCGGCATCGAGCCCACCAACATCGCGCGTATCGCGCGGGAGCAGGGCATCGACACCTTGCAGGCCTTCTTCGACGAGGAAACCGCGCGCAAGGTCGTGGAGACGCACGGCCACGCGAAGGTGGCGACCGCCACCAACGTGTTCGCGCATGTGGCGCAGTTGGGCAGCTTCATCCGCGGTCTGGAGCGTCTGCTGGCGCCCGATGGTGTTTTCATCCTCGAGAACCACTATTTGCTCGACGTCATCGAGGGCGGGCAGTTCGACACCATCTATCACGAGCACCTGCGAACCTATTCGCTGAAGTCGATCGTCAAGCTGTTCGAGTTCTTCGACTTCACGTGCGTCGATGCGCGGCGGGTCAGCCGTTACGGCGGCAACATCCGGGTCTACGTGGCGAAGGGCAAGGGACGCCCGGTCAAGCCCGCACTCGCAGAGCTTTTGAAGGCGGAGGACGATTTCGGCCTGTCGCGTCCGGAATGCTACGAGGCCTTCCGCGCGCGCGCCGAAAAGGTCAAGCGCGACCTCCTCGAGCTCGCGCTCGACTGCAACAGGAAGGGCCTTAGCTTCGTCGGCAATTCATGCCCCGGCCGCTGCAGCACCCTGCTGAACTATGTCGGCATCGATCGCACGCTTATGCCGTATATCTGCGAGCAGCCCACCTCGCTCAAGCTTGGCCTGCATCTGCCCGGAAAGCAGATTCCGATCGTGGACAACGAACGCCTGATCCGCGAGCAGCCGGATTACGTGGTGCTGCTCGCCTGGCACTATGGTCAGCCCATTGCCGAGCAGCTGCGGGCGAGAGGACTGAAGTCGAAACTGGTCATGCCGTTGCCCGAGGTCCGCATACTGCCGGATTGAGTGATGCGCCGGACGTCGGGCCGGCGTGCGCGGGGCCGCTTCTGGTAGGAAGAGTGTCATGAAAGCGATGATCCTGGCCGGTGGGCTCGGCAGCCGTCTCAGTGAGGAGACCTCCGTACGACCAAAGCCGATGGTCGAGATCGGCGGGCATCCGATTCTCTGGCACATCATGAAGATCTATTCGTCGTTCGGCATCAACGACTTCGTGATCTGCCTCGGCTACAAGGGCTATCTGATCAAGGAATATTTCTCGCACTATCTGCTGCATACGTCCGACGTCACGATCGATCTCAAGAACAACCAGATCGACTTTCACGCCAGCCGGTCCGAACCGTGGCGCGTGACACTGGTCGACACCGGTGCCGAGACCGAGACCGGAGGCCGCATCAAGCGGGCGCTGCCTTATGTCCGCGATGATGATGCGTTTTGCCTGACCTATGGTGACGGCGTTGCCAATGTCGACATCGCGCAGCTGATCGCGTTCCATCGCTCGCACGGCAAGCTCGCGACCGTCACGGGCATTCGTCCGCCGGGCAGGTTCGGCAGCCTCCAGCTGGAGGGCGCCGTCGTGAAAGGATTTACCGAAAAGCCCCTCGGCGACGGCGGATGGATCAATGGTGGATTCTTCGTGCTCAATCCCCGGATCGCCGAACTGATCGCCGGCGACGCCACGACCTGGGAGCGGGAGCCGCTCGAGCAATTGGCCGCGAGCGGTGAGCTGCGCGTGTTCCGCCACGAAGGGTTCTGGCAGTCCATGGATACGCTGCGAGAGCGCAACCTGCTCGAGGGGCTTTGGAAAGGGAACAACCCGCCGTGGCGCATGTGGACGTAAACCCGGACTTCTGGCGCGGCCGGAATGTCCTCGTGACGGGACATACCGGCTTCAAGGGCTCCTGGCTGAGCCTGTGGCTGTACGCCATGAAGGCGCGCGTTTCCGGCTTCGCGCTCGATCCGCCGACCTCGCCGTCCCTGTTCGAACGGGCCCATGTCGCAGACATCGTCGACGACGCGCGCGGTGATGTCAGGGATATCGAGGCGCTGTCGCACGCACTGGCGAAGAGCAGGCCGGACGTCGTGTTTCACCTGGCCGCACAATCGGTGCTGCGCGAATCCTATGTCGACCCGATCGGCACCGTCTCGACCAACGTGATGGGCACGTTGAATGTTCTCGAGGCGGTGCGTCAGTTCAATCTCAAGGCAAAGGCGGAGCGCTCCGGTGACGGTGTCCGCTCGCTCGTCATCGTCACCAGCGACAAATGCTACGAGAACCGCGAATGGGTATGGGGCTATCGCGAGAACGAGGCGATGGGAGGCCACGATCCCTATAGCACCAGCAAGGGCTGCGCCGAGCTGCTGATGACATCGTATAATCGCAGCTTCGCCGAGCCGGCGGCGGCCTCGGCTCGCGCGGGCAACGTCATTGGCGGCGGCGACTGGGCGAAGGACCGCATCGTCCCGGACGCGGTCCGCGCCTTCGCGATCGGACGCGCGCTGGAGGTGCGCCGTCCGCGCGCCATTCGTCCGTGGCAGCATGTGCTCGAGCCGCTCTCCGGCTATCTGCTGTTGGCGGAAGCCCTGTCCGGCAAAGGCGTAGCCGTCGCGGAGGGCTGGAATTTCGGCCCGGGGCCGGAAAGCGAGCAGCCGGTGGAGAGCCTGGTCGATACGCTCGCCGCGATCTGGGGCGACGGTGCGCAGTGGTTGCACACGGGCGGCGACGAGCTGCACGAGGCGACGTTCCTGAAGCTCGATTCGTCGAAGGCGCGCACGACGCTTGGCTGGCGGCCGCGGCTCGGATTTCGCGACGCGCTGAAATTGACGGCCGACTGGTACAAGGCGGATCTGGAACGTCCGGCATCCTCGATGCAAGAATTCACTCTTGGCCAGATCCGCGATTATTGCCGCGCGGTCTGATCGAACGATCGGAGGACTCGCTTCCTGAGGGGCGAGGCGAAAGCTCGCATGACTGGTCTCACGGTGGCCCTGATCGGAGGCGGACGGTGGGGGCGGACGCACGCCTCCGTCCTCGCACAACTCTCCGACCGGGTCGCGCGCGTACTGTGGGTCTCGCGCCACAACAGGGAGGCCGTGGACGCGTTTCTCGCAGACCTGCCGGGAGCAGGGGACAAATTCACCGCGGTTCAAAACCTGGACGCGATGCTGGCCGCGCGGCCCGATGCCGCCATCGTCGTGACCCCTGCCGCCGATCACGCCGAGACCGCCGGCATCCTGCTTCGTGCGCGTGTGCCGACCCTGGTGGAGAAACCGCTCGCGCTCAGCGCGGATGGCGCAAGACGCCTGGTTGAGCAGGCGGCCGCGTACGATGTTCCCCTTCTCGTTGGCCTGCATTTGCTGACAGCGCCGTTCCTGCATCATTTCCTGGGTCTGACGGCCGGGCGATCTGTGGCCGCCGTCGAATTGGAATGGCTGGACCCCGAGCGGGAAATCCGACACGGCGTGGAGAAGTTCTCCAACGTCACGACGCACAAGGTCGACGAGATCATCCCGCATCTGTGGTCGATGCTGCATCTGGTCGACGATGGTGCGAAGCTGCAACTCGATAAGGTCGGGCCGCTGGCGCAAGGCGCGGTCAAGGTGGAGCTCGGCCTCGGTCAATCCCGCGCAACCCTGCGGTTTGGACGGAGAGCTTCGGTACGAAAGCGGCGCATCGAGCTCGAATTTCGTGACGGCGGTTATGCCGAGCTCGACTTCACTGTCGAGCCCGGCAGGATCATCGTCGACGGGGTCGAGCAACCGAGCTTCGTATCGGACAGCACGTACGGGCCGCTGGCCGTCGAGCTTGCCGGCTTCCTGGACATCGTGCGGCTGGGCCAGGACATTTCGTCGTCTCCCCAATCGGCGTCTCGTTGCATGGGGGCGGTCGAATTGGCTGAAATGGTGCGGGCCCGGCTGATCGCGGAAGAGGCGAGCGCTGCGGCGGCACAGCTCGCGCGCGGGGGCGCGATGAGGGATCCCGATGTTTCGGCCTGGATCATCGATAACCTTGCCCCGCTCCTGGACATTCGCGAACCGCGCACCGAAAGCGAGAGGCGGGAGCTTGCAGACCTCATCATCGACGCCGTCGAGCCTGCGAGCTCGCCAGCCCATGCCGGGGACGACAGGTTGGGCCCTGCGATCGCGACAATTAGGCAAACGGACTTCCTTCAGCGCCTGACAAGGGGCCGGTCGGTCTGAGACTTCAACGGCAACTCGGCGCTTCAGTGCAATCCTTCCCGGCGTGGGCCGGGACGCTCGCTTGGCCGACGACGTCGCCAATCATGCGAGATTTACATTGCCCTCAGTTCCTATAGAAGGCGATCCGGAGGTATGCACGAATGTATGTGATTGGGATCAGCTCCGGCATCAAGCACGGTCACCACGACGGCGCGGCCGTTCTGCTTCGCGACGGTGAGTTGATCGCGGCCGCCGAAGAGGAGCGCTTCACGCTGGCCAAGCACGCGCGCGGCGAGCTGCCGCGCGGCGCGATGAGCTTCTGCCTCAAGCAGGCCGGCATCACCATGCGTGACGTCGACTGGATCTGCTCGCCGCTGAAGACCTACACCAACTACACCCAGCGCCTCACCGAATACTTCAAGTACCAGTTCGGCCATGGCCCGAAGATCGAACTCTACGACCATCACCTCTGCCACGCCGCGAGCTCGTTCTACGGCTCCGGCTTTTCGGAAGCGACGGTTGCCTGCTTCGATTTCTCCGGCGACTCCAGCGCCGGCCTCGTCGCGCATGCGCGCGGCAACGACTTCCGCGTGCTGACGCGGTTCGGACGCCATAACAGTCTCGGTCTCTACTACGGGATGCTGACCCAGTATCTCGGCTATCAGATGACCAATGACGAGTACAAGGTCATGGGTCTGTCCTCGTATGGCAGCCCCGACTATCTCGACAAGTTCGCAAAACTGCTGCGCCCGAACGGCATCAGCTACGAGCTCGATCCCGAGCTCGACAAGCGCCGGCGCGACGCGGACATCTTCACCAGCGATTTCTCGACGCGGCAGGAGCGCATCTTCACCGAGAAAATGGAGGAGCTACTCGGGCCGCGGCGGCTGCGCGGCGCGCCGCTCGACCAGCGCCTGACCAACATCGCCGCAAGCGGCCAGAAGCAGCTCGAGATCGTTGCCACCGAAGTGATCCGTTCGGCGATCGCCGAGACCGGCTGCGGCGATGTCTGCATCGCCGGCGGCGTCGGGCTGAACTGCAAGATGAATATGGAGATCGCGGCGGAGCCGTCCGTGAAGCGTCTCTACGTTCCGCCGGTCCCGCACGATGCGGGCGTGGCGCTGGGTGCGGCGATGATGAAATGCGCGGAAGCCGGCCACACGATCGCGCCGCTGACTCATGCCTATTGGGGCCCGGAATATTCCAATGACACGATCCGGGAGACGCTGGACAAGATCGGCGCGCGCTTCGAATTGCTCGATGATCCGGTGTCGCGCTGCGTCACCGATCTCGCCGAACAGAAGACTGTGGGCTGGTTCCAGGGCCGCATGGAATATGGCCCGCGCGCGCTCGGCAACCGCTCGATCCTGGCGGATCCGCGCCAGGCCAGCATGAAGGACCGCATCAACCTCACGATCAAATATCGCGAGGAATTCCGCCCGTTCTGTCCCTCGGTGCTGTACGAACGCCAGGCCGAGTATTTCGAGGACGCGTTCGACGCGCCTTTCATGGTGGTGACGTTTCCGGTCAACGCGAAGGTCGCCGATACGATGCCGGCGGTGGTCCATGTCGACAACACCGCACGCATCCAGAGCGTCCACCCGGACAGCAATCCGCTCTACAGCCGCCTGATCGGCGAGTTCGCGAAGGCGACCTCATTGCCGGTGCTGATCAACACCAGCCTCAACATCAACGAGCAGCCGACCGTGAATGCGCCGCTGGAGGCGCTGCATACCTATTTCTGCTCGGGACTGGACGTCCTGTACCTTGGCCCATACCGCCTGTCCAAGACGGTCCGGCATTGATGCACATTGGGTGAGAGGGCGTCGAGGCGTCAGGTGCGACAAATCGCCCGGTGCTTCGATGGACTGCGTCCGCTGACGGCTTGCACGTTCATGTGGCATTCAGTGCCGCTCAGCCATCGTTACGCTGCGCAGGAGACGACACGATGTTGATCACGACGATTGCGACCGCCCTTGCTCTCTATGCAGGCCAGGCTCTGCCGGCTGCCGGCTCCGACCGCGCGTTCGAAGTGCAGTATGGCGTTCCGCGGCATCCGCCGCCCTGCGGAAACGGCTGGGACCTGAGTGCGCGAGACGGTTTATGTTATCCGAACGGTTACCTGCCTCCTCAGGAGCAGGAGGCGCGGCGGCGGTATTACCAGCCACAGTATGGCGGGCCGGACTACTATGGTGAGCCTCAGCCCTACCGTCCTTACGGATACCGCAGGCGCCCGGTCCCATGTGGCGATGGCGCAGACGTCGATCTTCGCGATGGCCGCTGCTACCCGACCGGGACCGTACCGCGCCAATTCCAGGACCGGCCAGAGAACTACTACCGCAGGTATTGAGGTGTGATCGCTACAGACAAGCCAGCTTCGACCCAAGGATGAGTGCGCCAGTTGCGGTACATTGTGGGTCGAATTCTGGTGTCCCGCGCTAATCTGTGAATTAATTAAGCGTTAACTCGAATCACAACCCAGTGCAGAAAGTGGCCCGCCGCGTTTTCCTTCTTCGACAGAATCAAGCGCAGCTTTTATGCCGGCATTGCGGAAGTACCGGGCAGAGATCACTGACGATTCCTTCCAGCCGTTCGATACCGTCGCAAATGACAATTCATCGGCTGCCGTAAGATCATCAGAGTCGACAGGTTACAAACAGGCCGCAGCAATGCTCGTGGCCGCTCTCGGTTTCGCTGCCGTGATGCTTCTGTATGTGGCGGTCGTCGTCCCCTGACAGTTGCCATCACCGCTCGTCCGCGATCACCTTGCCGTCGTTCGGCAGCGCGCCTGGGCTGACCAGTTCGACATTGCCGCCGAGCTTCGTCACGGCACGCAAGGTGCCTGCGATCTCCTCGCGCAAGCTCTCGTTCGCCGCCGCCGATTCCGCCTTCAGCGTCATCGCGTCGGTCTCGCCCTGGCGCGTGACGACGAGGCGCAGCCGTCCGACCGCGGCATGGCGCTTGCCGATCTCGGCGATCTGCTCGGGCCGGACGAACATGCCCTTGACCTTGGTGGTCTGGTCGGCGCGGCCCATCCAGCCCTTGATGCGCATGTTGGTTCGGCCGCATTTGCTCGGACCCGGAAGAGCCGCGGTGAGGTCGCCGAGCGCGAGGCGGATCCAGGGATGATGCGGGTCGAGCGAGGTCACCACGATCTCGCCCACGTCGCCCGGCGTCACGGGATCGCCGGTGCCGGGCTTGACGATCTCCATGATCAGATCCTCATTCACCACCATGCCGTCGCGGGCTTCAGTCTCGAAGGCGATGAGGCCGAGATCGGCGGTGCCGAAGGCCTGGTAGGCATCGATGCCGCGCGCCTTGATCTCGGCCTGGAGCGAGGGCGGGAAGGCCGCACCGGAGACCAGCGCGCGCTTGATCGATGAAATATCGCGGCCCGCACTTGCCGCCGCATCGAGCAGGATCTTCAAAAAGTCCGGCGTGCCGCTATAGCCGACGGGACGGTAGGCCTCGATCAGCTCGAACTGCTGTTCGGTGTTGCCGGGGCCGGCCGGGATCACCGCACAGCCGAGCGCACGCGCGGAGGAATCGAAGATGAAGCCGCCCGGGGTCAGGTGGTAGCTGAAGGTATTGAGCACCACGTCACCCGCGCGGAACCCGGCCGCGAACAGCGCCCGCGCACCACGCCAGGGATCGGCCTGCCGGCCCTCCGGCTCGAAAATCGGACCGGGGGAGGTAAAGAGGCGGGCAAACGACCCCGGCGCCGCCGCCACGAAGCCACCGAAGGGCGTGGAGGCCTTGTGCAGGGCCGGCAGTTCCGACTTGCGCAGCACTGGCAGGCCCGCCAGCGCCGTCCTGGAGGTCACTGCGGCCGTATCGACACCCCTGAGGCGCTCGGCATAGCCAGGCGCGCTCATCGCGCTGCGCAGCACGCTGGGGAGGCGGGAGAACAGCTCGGCCTCGCGCGCAGCCTGCTCGCGCGTCTCGAGGGCGTCGTAATGGGCGGTCATGGCTGATCTTTCCGGGTTGGCATCCGTTGCACGCCGCTGCTTCCATGGGTATCAGACGGCCATTGGCGGGGCGTGGAGAGAACGCGATGGCGGATGAGCGGATCATGGCGGCGGACGAGGACGTCGTCGCGCGCCTGAAGCGCCGTATGATCGACGATGCAATACCGCTGTGGTCGACCGTCGGCTGGGATCACAAAGCGGGCGGATTCATCGACCGGCTGCACCGCGACGGCACGGCGGATACCGCCGCGCCGCGGCGCGTGTTCGTGCAGGCGCGCCAGATCTATTGTTACGCCAAGGCGGCGCAGATGGGCTGGTACCCTGAGGGACACGCCATCGCGCTCAAGGGGCTCGAGCATTTGCTGGGACACGCGAAGGCGCCAGACGGCCGGCCCGGCTATGTGCACCGGCTGACGCCGGACGGCGCGGTGCTGGATTCGCGACGCGATGCCTACGACCACGCCTTCATCCTGTTCGCGCTCGCGACCGTCTATGCGATCGACAAGGACGCGCAGGTCCGCGCCGAGATCGATGCGCTGCTCGCCTTCATCGACGGACACCTGCGCTCGCCGCATGGCGGCGTCCACGAAGGCCTGCCGGTGTCGCTGCCGCGCCGGCAGAACCCGCACATGCATCTGTTCGAGGCGATGATCGCATGCTTCGACGCGACCCATGATCTGTCGTTCCAGAACCGCGCGGGCGAGTTCTTTGCGCTGTTTCTCGCCAATCTCTACGACAAGCAGACGCGCGCGCTCGGCGAATATTTCGAGGAGGACTGGTCGAAGATCGCGCCCGTCAGCGTCGAGCCCGGTCACCAGGCGGAATGGGTGTGGCTGTTGAAGGGGTTTGAGCGCATCACGGGTTGCCCGACCGGACAGCGGCGCGCCGAGTTGCTTGCGTCCGCGCTGCGCTATCGCGACGAGGCGACGGGCTGCCTGATCGACGAGGGCGACGATGCCGGCAACATCCGTCGCGCGACGCGCCGGCTGTGGCCGCAGACCGAGATCGCGAAGGCGTGGATCGCGCAGGCCGAGTCCGGCGAGACGGGCGCGGCAGACGAAGCGCGCGCGGCGCTGGCGAGGCTGGAACGGCATTATCTCAGCCATCCCGTGAAGGGCGGCTGGTACGATCAGTTCGACCGCGACGGCAACTCGCTGATCGACACCATTCCTGCGTCGTCGTTCTATCATGTTCTCTGCGCAGTCACGGAAGCGGAGCAGGTTTTGGGTTAGAGCCACCGCTTGCGCCGCTTGAAACTCTTGAGGTTCTTGAAACTCTTGCGCTGGTCGCCGGCACCGCCGAGGTAGAACTCCTTGACGTCCTCGTTGTCGCGCAATTCGTCCGCGGTGCCGTCGAGCACGACCTTGCCCTGCTCCATAATGTAGCCGTGGCTTGCCACCGACAGCGCAGCGCGTGCGTTTTGCTCGACCAGCAGGATGGTGACGCCGAGGTCGCGGTTGATCTTCTGGATGATCGAGAACACCTCCTTCACCAGCAGCGGCGACAGGCCCATCGAGGGCTCGTCCATCAGGATCATCTTCGGGCGCGCCATCAGCGCGCGGCCGATCGCGAGCATCTGCTGCTCGCCACCGGAGAGATAGCCGGCGAGCCCCGTGCGCTCTTTCAGGCGCGGGAAGTAGTTGAAGACCATGTCGAGATCGGCATCGACCTCGCGGTCCCGGCGGGTGAAGGCGCCGAGCTTGAGGTTTTCCAGCGACGTCATGTCGGCGACGATGCGGCGGCCCTCCATCACCTGGAAGATGCCGCGGCGCACGATCTTGTCGGGATCGATGCCGTTGATGCGTTCGCCCTCGAACAGGATCTCGCCGCGCGTGACCTCGCCGTCCTCGGTCTTGAGCAGTCCCGAGATCGCCTTCAGCGTCGTCGACTTGCCGGCGCCGTTGGCGCCTAACAGCGCCACGATCGCGCCCTTGGGCACGTCGAGGCTCAAGCCGCGCAGCACCAGGATGACGTCGTCATAGACAACCTCGATGTTGCGCACGCCAAGCAGGGGCGGTGCGGGTACGATGGTCGGGGAGGGACGCTCGATGCGAGCCGTTTCGCTCATGGCCAGTCACTTTCTCGATGTCGTCGCCCGGCTTGACCGGGCGACCCAGTATTCCAGAGACGCCACAGATTCGCTGAGAAGCTGCGGCGTACTGGATCCCCGCTCCAGTGGGCACTGCGCACAAGGCGGGGATGACAGTTGCGTGCGTGGTCAATGCGTGGGCTCACCACCCAAACCATTCCGGCTTGCGCGGCAGCTCCACCGACTTGACCTTCTCGAGCTTGATCGTGCCTTTGCCCATGAGGTCGTTGATGTCGCCGTCGGTCGCGCCGGAGACCTTCGAGCGATAGAGATCGACCTTCATGGTCCCGCGGTGGTCCTTTTCGGTCCAGGTCGAGGGATTGCAGACGCCTTCCATGCCGGCCGGCACCCAGTCCTTCTTCTGGTAAAAGCCCTTGGCGACGTTTTCGCCGGTAGCGCCGCCGTTCTTGGCGGCCCAGTCGAGCGCCTCCTTCATGTAGAGTGCCGAGCAGACGGCCGCGATGTAATGCACGGGACGATAGACCTTGCCGGTGGGGTCGGACATCTTCGAGATCTCCATCACCGTCTTCATGCCCGGCGCATCGCCGCCCCAGCTCACTGCCGTGCGCAGCGGAAACACCACGCCATCGGCGGCGTCGCCGGCCGCCTTGGCGCCGGCCTCGTCCATGCCCCAGACGTTGCCGAGGAACTGGACGTCCACGCCCGCGGCCTTGCACGCCTTCAGCACCGAGACGTTGGATTGCGGCGTATTACCGAGATAAGCGTAGTTTGCCCCCGAGCTCTTCAGGCTGAGACACTGGCTGCTGTAGTCGCCGGGGCTCAATGCGAACACCAGCGGCGGCAGCACCTCGAAGCCGAGCTCGGTGGCGAGCGCCTCGCCGGCGGCCTTTGGCGCGTTGGGGTAGGGATGATTGGCGCCCATATGGACGTATTTCGGCTTGCCCGGCTTGCCCTTGGCCTTCCAATCGTCGGCCGCCCACATCAGCATCGCGCGCAGCGCATCTGAATAGGTCGGACCGTAGAAGAAATTATAGGGCGCGGGCTTGGCCTTGCCGCTGGTGCCTTCGGGATCGGAGAGCGCAGCCGCGTAGGAGCCGGACATGTCGGGGATCTTATCCTGCGCGAGGAAGCCGGTCAGCGCCTCGGTGTCCGCCGTGCCCCAGCCCATGATCGCCGCGACCTTGCTGTCAGGCGCCGACCACTTCTTGTAGAGCGCGATCGCGCGCGGCACCTGATAGCCGTAGTCGTTGGTGTCGACGTTGAGCTGCTTGCCGCCGACGCCGCCATTCTTGTTGACCCAGGCGAAGGTGTCGGCGACGGCCTGGCCGAACGGCGTGCCGACGTCGGCGGTGCCACCCGAGCGGTCTTCGAGATGGCCGATCACGATCTGCGCCTGCGCGCCGGCCGAAAAGGCCGCAATCGCAAACGCGAGCGAGGCGGTGCTCAAAAGGGATTTTGTCTTCATCGGTCGTCTCCTCCTGTTATTGGTTTGTTGATTTGGCCCGCCCTCAATGCGAGAACGGGTAGAGTTTCCAGTACGCTTTGATCTGCCGCCAGCGGTGTGCGAGCCCGTCGGGTTCGAACATCAGGAAGACGATGATGATCGCGCCGATCGCGATCTCGCGCAGGAAGGTGAGGTTGTTGTTGAGCGAGAGCGCCTTGTCGATCGCGCCGCCCTTGAGCGACAGGCTGATGAACTCCATCGATTCCGGCAGCAGCACCACGAAGGCGGTGCCCATCAGCGTGCCCATGATCGAACCGGTGCCGCCGATGATGATCATGGCGAGGAACAGGATCGAGCGCTCGATGCCAAAGCCTTCCTGCGAGACCACGAGCTGGTAGTGCGCGTAGAGCGCGCCGGCGATACCGGCGAAGAAGGCGGCCAGCCCAAACGACAGCGTGCGGTATTTGGTGAGGTTGATGCCCATGATCTCCGCGGAGAGATAATGGTCGCGGATCGCCACCAGCGCGCGGCCGTCGCGCGTGCGCATCAGATTGGTGACGAGAATGTAGCTCGCGAGCACATAGGCCAGCACGACGTAGAAATACTGCCGGTCGCCGCGCAGCGTGTAGCCGAAGATCGAAAACGGCTCGGCGCTCGCGGGCACCGAGCCGCCGGAAAACCATTCGGCTCGGGAGAAGAAGTCGAGCAGGATATATTGCGCGGCAAGCGTCGCGATGACGAGATAGAGCCCCTTCAGCCGCGCCGCCGGAATGCCGAAGATCAAGCCGACAAGCGCGGTGACGACACCGGCGAGCGGGATCGCGAAGAACACCGGGATCGGCGTGTTGTTGGAGATGTAGGCCGAGGTGAAGGCGCCGAACAGGAAGAAGGCGGCGTGCCCGATCGAGATCTGCCCGGTGAAGCCGACCAGGATGTTCAAGCCGAGTGCTGCGATCGAGAAGATGCCGATCTGGATCAGGATGCTCAGCCAGTAGCCGCCGAGCAATTGCGGCACGAGGCAGAGCAGCAGCACGCCGAGAATCGCAAAGTTGCGGCTGGTCGTGGTCGGGAAGATCGTGGTGTCGGCCGCGTAGGAGGTGCGGAAATCACCAGCAGGGATGAGGGCAGGGCCGGCCATGGATCAGATCCGCTCGATGTCGTGGGTGCCGAACAGGCCGTAGGGCTTGATCATCAGCACGATGATGAGAACGTAGAACGGCGCGATCTCGTAGAGATTGCCCCAATGCAGATACTGGCTGTCGACATATTGCGCGATGTTCTCGAGCAGGCCGATGATGATGCCGCCGAGCACCGCGCCGCCGACGGAATCGAGCCCGCCGAGGATCGCCGCTGGAAACACTTTTATGCCGTAGGCGGCGAGGCCGGACGACACGCCATTGACCACTGCGACGACGACGCCGGCGACTGCCGAGACCGTCGCCGAGATCGCCCAGGCCATCGCGAACACGCTCTTCACGGAAATGCCGAGCGACTGTGCAACCTGCTGGTTGAACGCCGTCGCGCGCATTGCTAGGCCGTACTTCGAGGCACGGAAGAACCAGGCCATGCCGATCATCATCGCGAGCGACACGACGAGGCTCATGACGTAGACGGTCTGGATCTGGAGGCCGAACAGTGCGACCGACTGGCTTTCGAACACCCGCGGGAACGGCTGCGGGTTGACGCCGAACATCCATTTCAGCGTGGCCTGGAGCACGGTGGAGAGGCCGATCGTCACCATGATCACGGAGATGATGGGCTCGCCGATCATCGGCCGCAGGATCAGCACCTGGATCGCGATGCCGAACACGAACATGAACACCAGCGTCATCGGCATGCCGATCCAGAACGGCACCTGGTATTTGGCGAGCAGCGCCCAGCACACCCAGGCGCCGACCAGCAGCAGCTCGCCTTGCGCAAAATTGACGACCTGGGTCGCCTTGTAGATCAGCACGAACGACATCGCGACCACGCCATAGAGCGTGCCCACGACGAGGCCGTTGACCAGGAGCTGGATAAGGAAGGCGGTGTTCATGTCGAGGCCCGCGCAAAATGCAGAAGCGATGATGCTGCACCCTCCCCCCTTGTGGGAGAGGGTGGCTTCGCGAAGCGAAGCCGGGTGAGGGGTTGTCTCCGCAGTGACGGTGCGGCGAGAGGACCCCTCACCCGAGTGAGGGTGTGGCAGAGAGCGGAGATGCCCTCTCCCACAAGGGGAGAGGGCACATCGGCTGGCAGCGCTTTTTCCGAGAGCGACATCACTCCGCGGCCTCCGCCAGATGTCCGTGTCCGCCGAGATTCACCACGCGCAGCGTGGTGCGCACGCGTTGAGTGGTGCCGTCCTGGAAGCGGATCACGGTGTCGACGGGGATGTCGGCATCGCCGTGGTAGATGGCGTCGATGATTCCAGCGTATTTCTCGTTGATGACGCCGCGGCGCACTTTTCTCGTGCGGGTGAGCTCGCCGTCGTCGGCGTCCAGCTCCTTATAGAGCAGGAGGAAGCGCGAGATGCGTTGTGCCGGCGGCAGCGTGGCGTTCACGGTCTCGACTTCCTTCTGGAGCAGCGCATAGACCTCGGGTCGCGAGGCGAGATCGCTATAGGTCGTAAACGAGAGCCGGCTCCTCTCCGCCCATTTCGAGATGATGGAGTAACGGATGCAGATCATCGCCGCGAGCGCTTCGCGGCCAGCACCCAACACCACGGCTTCGGCGATATAAGGCGAGAACTTCAGCTTGTTCTCGATGAATTGCGGCGAGAAGCGCTCGCCGCGCGAGGTCTCGGCGAGATCCTTGATGCGATCGATGACGACGAGCTGCTGATTGTCGTTGAAATAGCCGGCGTCGCCCGACAGCATCCAGCCGTCCCGGATGTCGGCAACGCTCGCCTCGGGATTCTTGTAGTAGCCGAGGAACATGTTCGGATGCCGCACCACGATCTCGCCGACGCCGTGGATATCGGCGTTGTCGATGCGGATCTCGACATTGTCGGCCATCGGCACGCCTGTCGTGTCAGGGTCGACCTTGCCCTCGGGATGCAGCGTGTAGGCGCCCAACAGCTCGGTCTGGCCGTAGAGCGTGCGCAACGGCACGCCCATGGCCTGGAAAAATTTGAAAGTATCCGGCCCGAGCGCTGCACCGCCGGTCGCCGCCGAGCGCAGGCGGGTGAAGCCGAGCCGGTCGCGCAGCGCGCGGAACAGGATCGCGTCGGCAAAGCCGGAACGCTTGCCCTGCTCGAGCGCAGCAAGACCGCTCTTCATGCCGATATCGAACAGGCGCTGCTTGAAGGGCGTTGCATCCATCACCTTGGCGCGGACGTCGGCAGCAATCGATTCCCAGACGCGCGGCGCGAACAGCACGAACGTCGGCGCGATCTCGCGCAGATCGTTCATCATTGTATCAGGCTCTTCGACGAAGTTGATCTTCATCCGGCACAAGAGGCCTTTGCCGAGCACGTAGACCTGCTCCATGATCCAGGGCAGCGGCAGCACGGAGACGTATTCGTCGTTCGGTCCCTTGGGGTCGAAGGCGAGATAGGTCGCACAATGGCCGAGCACGCGGCCGGCCGCGAGCATCGCAAGTTTCGGATGCGAGGTGGTGCCTGACGTGGTGCAGAGGATCGCGACGTCCTCGCCCTTGGTGGCATCCACCAAGCGGTCGTAGAGCTCCGGCTCTCGCATAGCCCGGCCACGCCCGAGCTCAGCGAAGGCCTCAGCCGACATCAGCCTGGGATCGTCATATTTCCGCATCCCGCGCGGATCGGAATAGATGATGTGCTTCAGCCTCGGCACGCGCTCGGCCAGCGTCAGCAGCTTGTCGACCTGCTCTTCGTCCTCGGCAAAGACGAGCTGCGCTTCGCCATAGGTGAGGAGATAGGAGGCTTCTTCGTCCAGCACGTCCCGATAGAGCCCGAGGCTCAATCCGCCGATCGCATGCGTCGCCACTTCCGCGGCGACCCAGTCCGGCCGGTTGTCACCGATGATGCCGATGACGTCGCCGCGGCCGAGGCCGAGCTCGATCAGGCCGAGCGCGAAGTCGCGCACGCGGGTCTGATAGTCGTTCCAGGAGAAAGGGCGCCAGAGACCGAGATCCTTTTCGCGCAGCGCGATTTCGTTGCCGTGCTCCTTCGCGTTGAGCCGGAGCATCTTCGGATAGGTATCGGCCTGCGCGACGCGGCCCGCATAGTCCATCATGCTGCGCTCTCCTGCGCAGCCGGCGTGTCGTCGGGATCGACCAGCGTCTCGTCCTCTTCGCCGAGATAGGCGCGCTTGACGTGGGGATCGGCGAGCACCGCGGCGGGATCGCCCTCGGCGATTTTGCGGCCGAAGTCCAGCACCATGACGCGGTGGGAGATGTCCATCACCACGCCCATGTCGTGCTCGATCATTACCACAGTCATCCCGAACTCCTCGTTGAGATCGACGATGTAGCGGGCCATGTCCTCCTTCTCCTCGAAATTCATGCCGGCCATCGGTTCGTCGAGAAGGATCAGGCGCGGCTCCAGCGCCATGGCGCGGGCGAGCTCGACGCGCTTGCGCAGGCCGTAAGGGAGTGTGCCGGCTGGCGCTTTTCGCACC
Organism: Bradyrhizobium commune; assembly: GCF_015624505.1. Classification (NCBI taxonomy): domain Bacteria; kingdom Pseudomonadati; phylum Pseudomonadota; class Alphaproteobacteria; order Hyphomicrobiales; family Nitrobacteraceae; genus Bradyrhizobium; species Bradyrhizobium commune. Next base: position 2,522,034 of record NZ_CP061379.1, read on the forward strand.
GTCTGGAGATCGAGGAAGTCGATGATCTCCTCCACCTTGCGGCGGTGTTCGAGCTCTTCCTTGCGCGCGCCGGTGAGCCAGTACAGCGAGCCCGTGAGGAAATTGTTCTTCAGGAGGTGATGGCGGCCGACCATGATGTTGTCGAGCACGCTCATGTGGTGGAACAGCGCCAGATTCTGGAAGGTGCGGCCGATGCCGAGCGAGGGCCGCGCATTCGGTGTCAGCCCGGTGATGTCGCGGCCCTGGTAGAACAGCTGGCCTTCGGTCGGCTTGTAGCGGCCGGAAATGCAGTTCACGATCGAGGTCTTGCCGGCGCCGTTGGGGCCGATGATCGAGAACAGCTCGCCCTCCTTGATGGCAAAGCTGACATCGGTCAGCGCGCGAACGCCACCGAACCGCAGGGACACGCCACGCACTTCGAGACTGGTAGCCACCAAACAATTCCCTCCCGGTGATGGCGCATTCAGCGGCGCTCTTCGTCCGTTCCTCTTCCGCGATCCTAGTACGGTCGTCCCGGTGAGGCCATGCAGCAGTTGGTCTCGACCGGGCCGTGCGGCTTTCGTTCCCGATCGGGATCAAAAGCCGCATCGCCCAAGGTGGTCCTCAATAGGGGAAAGCGCTATTTTGAAATGTCTCCGGCCTGACAATTCTGCGACAAAGTTTTTCGGGCGGCAGTCGCCTCCATCTTTCGTCGGATGGCGGCCGAAGCAATCGTGTTGCGGTGCAACAGAGGGGTGGAGTGACGAAACGGTGCGGCTGGCCTCGCGATCATGATTTCAGAGGATCAACTGAAGCGCGTCGCCGCCTGGTCGCGCGAGCTCACGCACGCGGAGATCGAGGTTGCGCGCGCCGGAATCACGGAACGGTCCTACGGCACCGGCGAGACCGTGTTCATGCGCGGCGACAAGTTTGACTATTGGGCCGGCATGGTGAGCGGCCTGGCGCGCATGGGCGGGGTCTCGCGCGACGGCAAGGAGACGAGCCTTGCGGGGCTGACTGCCGGCGCCTGGTTCGGCGAGGGCAGCGTGCTCAAGAACGAACTGCGGCGTTATGACGTCGTCGCGCTCCGCGGCAGCCGTGTCGCGCTGATGGAGCGGACCGCCTTCATGTGGCTGTTCGAGAACAGCGTCGGCTTCAACCGCTTCCTGGTGCGCCAGCTCAACGAACGGCTCGGCCAGTTCATCGGCATGCTCGAGGTCAACCGCACGCTGGATGCTACCTCGCGCCTCGCCCGCAGCATCGCCTCGCTGTTCAACCCGATCCTGTATCCGGAATCGACCGCGCATCTGGAGATCACCCAGGAGGAGATCGGTGCGCTGTCCGGCATGTCGCGCCAGAACGCCAACCGCGCGCTGAACCGGCTTGAGAAGGAAGGGCTGCTGCGGCTCGAATATGGCGGGGTGACGATCTTGGATATCGAGCGGCTAAGGGGGTATGGCGACTAGAGCTTTTTAAAGGGGCCGCTGGCTAAATCGGCCGCGAGCTCAGCCACGACACCGGTCCAGTCTCCGGGGGTGCTCTGACGACGGAGATGGACAGTTGGATACCAGGGGCTGTCGAGGCGATCGAGCAGCCAGCGCCAATCGGGATTGTAGGGTAGGAGCAGCTCGACTGGCTTGCCGAGCGCGGCCGCCAAATGAGCCACCGACGTGTCGACGCAGATCACGAGATCGAGCGTGCAGATCGCAGCCGCCGTATCGTCGAGGTCGCCGAGATGGGGTGCGAGGTCGGTGACGCGCCCTCGCGGAAAGCTCCTGATGTTGCCGGCCCGAGCCCCGACTTGCAGGCTGAAGAACCGAATGGGTGTCGCCGCCTTTGCCTCGAGCAGCGGCAACAGGGATTTTGGCTTGATTGACCGATTGCGATCGTTGCGGTGGGTCGGATTACCGGCCCAGACCAGCCCGACCCGCAATGCATCCTCGGAGCCAACCCGCGCCGACCAGGTCTCGACCACAGCCGGGTCGGCCGAGAGATAAGGCACACCCCCCGGAATATCCTGCACATCGAAGCCAACGGCATGGGGCAGGCTCATGAACGGGATATGAAAATCAAAGCGTGGCAAAGTCTCACTGCGGCTGACCACGCTGACCTGCGCCAATCCCTCGCGAGTAACCTTGCGCTCCGTCAGGCGCCGCAGCGCCGGCGGAATTTCGACAAGAACATGACCGGCGCGTTCATTCAGAAGAGGCAGATAGCGCAGGAACTGAATCGTGTCGCCCAGTCCCTGCTCCGCATGAAGCAAGAGGACACGTTTCGCAAGAGGCTCGCCGCGCCAGAGCGGCGGTGCGAAATTGCGCCGTTCCACCTCGGCCGTCAGCAGCCGTGCCTCATAGCCGGCAAGACCGCGCGAAAAATCTCCCTGGAGCAGGAAGGCCAGCGACTGATTGAGAATTGCCTCCGGATATCCGGGCCGCAACCGTAGCGCGGCGTCGTAAGCGTGAACGGCGTCATCGAGCCGTAGATTGGCGCGCAGCGCGTTGCCGAGATTGTAGTGGTACTCGGCCATGTCCGGGAGCAGGCGAGTGGCCTCACGATGCGCGGCGATTGCCGCGACGAAATCTCCGCGGTCTTCCAGGAGCAGGCCGTGATTGGCATGGACCGCTGCGCCGCCGTTGGTGCAGTTTCCGGTCGCGATCGCACGGGTGTAGGCGGCTTCGGCCTCGCCCTCGCGCTCGTTTTCCCTGAGCGCGTTGCCGAGGTTGAACCAGATATCCCCAACCTCGGGGGCTTCCTGTAGCGCCTGCCGATAGGCTTTCACCGCCTCGTCGAGTTTGCCAGCAGCCCTCAGCGTGACGCCGAAATTGGTCAGCAGGCCGGCATCGCCGGGCTGGACCTTGATGGCGCGCCGCAGGAATGGCAAGGCATCGTCGGGCCGCCCCGAACGGGACACCGCTTGCGCCATGCAATGGAGCGCGCCCACATGTTGTGGGTATCGCGCAAGGATGGGCCGGCACAGCGCCTCGACCTCGCCAAATCGTCCCGCGCTCAGGCGCGAGATCGCGGTCGCCAACATGTTCTCAGCAGCAATGTCCATGTGAGCCGCCGTTTAGGATTCTCGCGGCGCATCTATTGGACAGAATTGCAACACGCTGACGAATGCCCGGCGAGGTCTCGCCGGTGCATGCCGACCCGGTGCGCAGCCACCTATGGCTTTCGTTCTGCGAGCGCCGTGGTCATCGCCGAGATCAGGGGCCGCATGAAATAAGCTTCATCCGCCGGCGCAACGTCCGTGCGCAAACCGTGGGTGGCGAGCTCGCCCGAGACCGCCGGTCCAACCGACGCAATCAGCGTCCGCTCAAGCCCGGTGCGCAACGTCGTCTCGCTGCCATGGGCCTTGGCGGCCTCGATCAGGCGGCGGACCTGGCCGAGATTGGTCAGCGCAATGGAATCGATCCGCCCCGCCGCCATCTCATCAATGGCGGCAACGATGTTGGCGTCGGCCGCCTTGGAATCGTAGACGTAAGGCAGCACGGTGTCGACCTCGGCGCCTTGAGCCGAGAGCGCGCCGGTCAGCGCGCTGTGGTCCTTGTCGGGATAGAGCTGAAGGCCGAGGCGGCGTCCCCTGAGGTCGAGCTTGCCCAGCATCTCGATCACGCCCTCGGTGGTCGGCTTCTCCGTGGTCTGCTGCGCTTCGAGCGAGATCTCGCGCAGCGCCTTGCCGGGTTTCGGGCCGCGGGTGAATTTTCGCGATTTGGCGAGCGCCGCGACGAAGGCCTGATCGAGCTCGCGGCTCCGCGCGAGCTTCATGATCCGCCGCAGGCCTTCGCCGGTCATCAGCACGAGGTCGTCCAACGGCTTGTCGATGGCGCGGCGGATCCAGGCCTCGATCGGGGCAGGGTCCGGCGCGTCCTGGATGGTGAACATCGGGCATTGCACGACCTCGGCGCCTTGCTCGGCCAGGAGTTTTGAGAACTGCGCCTCCTCGCGCGTCTCCAGGATCAGGATGCGATAGCCGTTCAGGCGGTCGGCCATGGGCGTACTCCGGTCAGACATCTTCCGTTCATCCTGACTCCGTGGTCGGGATTGGCGCAAGGGCGGGGTCAGTGATAGAGCAGGACGCAAATCGCGGGTTGTTCCGCGAGCCCTGCACAAACCTTCATCAAGAGCCATGCCCGATCAGCAATATGTTCTGACACTGTCCTGCCCGGATCGCCCGGGCATCGTCTCGGCGGTGTCGACCTTCCTGGCCCATAACGGACAGAACATTCTCGACGCCCAGCAGTTCGACGACATCGAGACCAAGAAATTCTTCATGCGCGTGGTGTTCACCGCGGCCGATCTTGCCGTGGAGCTATCTGCGCTCCAGACCGGCTTTGCCGCGATCGCCGAGCGTTTCGGCATGGAGTGGCAGATGCGCGACCGCGCCGCGCATCGCAAGGTGATGCTGCTGGTGTCGAAGTCCGACCACTGCCTGGTCGACATTCTCTATCGCTGGCGCACCGGGGAATTGCCGATGACGCTCGCCGCGATCGTCTCCAACCATCCGCGCGAGGTCTATGCCGGGCTCGATTTCGGCGGGATTCCGTTCCACTATCTACCGGTCACCAAGGAGACCAAAAGCGAGCAGGAGGCGCAGATCCTCGATCTCGTCGCCAAGACCGGGACCGATCTCGTGGTGCTCGCCCGCTACATGCAGATCCTGTCGGATGATCTGTCGGCAAAACTGTCCGGCCGCTGCATCAACATCCACCACTCATTCCTGCCGGGCTTCAAGGGTGCAAAACCCTATCACCAGGCCCATGAGCGCGGCGTCAAGCTGATCGGCGCGACAGCTCACTACGTCACGCGCGACCTCGACGAGGGCCCGATCATCGACCAGGATGTCGAGCGCATCAGCCATCGCGATACGCCGGAAGATCTGGTGCGCAAGGGCCGCGACATTGAGCGCCGCGTGCTGGCGCGCGCGATCCGTTACCATCTCGACGACCGCGTCATCCCCAACGGCCGCAAGACCGTGGTGTTTATGGATTAGTGCACCGCCTCGCCCGAGGTAGAGCCCGTGGCGCCCTTCTGGGCCTGCTCTTCCTTCTCGCGATCGGCCGCCGGCATCAGCCGCTTGCGCTCGCGCTCCTTCATGTAGGCGTCGTATTGCGGCGTGCCCGGCCGCGGCGGTGCGTCTGCCGGCAGGCCGCCGGCCCATTGCGGGATGTATTCACCCATCCCGGACGAGAGTCTTTCATTGACGGTGCCGCAGCCGGATAGCACCGCGGCAAATGCGAGGAGCGTCAGGAGAGATCGGAAACGCAGGGGCATCGTAAGGGGCGCCGGCATCGGAACAAGTGTGGACGGACGCTGGGGTAACCAACGGGTCAGGAACGGTAGCCTTCAACAAGGTAAAATTGGCTTATTCGAGATAGGTATTGAATTACCAAATGCGGCCCGATGCCTTGCGGACCGATGTTCAAATTCTGCAAATGAAAGGCGAAATCCTCCATCCACGCGCCCAGCCGCATTCCTAGACTGCGGCCAGTTCCTCGCGACAATCTGGCTTGGTCGCCGATGGGGCTTTTTCGTTGACAGGTCCATTTTATTTGTACAATCGTACAAATCGGTCTGGCTTGGGATGCGCGCGGGTTACCCGACGTAACCAAGGCGCGCGCTTCGCCGACGGCAATTGGAACGCTCGGCTTGCGCCGAATGGTCGCCAAACGTCCGATTGACAAGGACGGCGCGAAAGACGCCATGTGGCGCGCGATATCGCTCGCGCGTGAGATATAAGGTCAGGCAAGGATCGGGCACTCGGTCCAGGGCACAAGAGTCAGGAATGAAGGGGAGGGACATCTGATGTTCGGACGTAAGCTTTCACGCAAATTTTCTTGGGCAACCGCCGTTGCGGCCATCGCGGGCCTCGCGGTCGCGGCGCCGGCCAAGGCCGAAGACAGTGTCAAGGTCGGCCTGATCCTGCCGATGACCGGCGGTCAGGCCTCGACCGGCAAGCAGATCGAGAACGCGATCAAGCTCTACATGCAGCAAAAGGGCGACACCGTCGCCGGCAAGAAGGTCGAGATCATCCTCAAGGACGATGCTGCTATCCCCGACAAGACCAAGACGGCCGCGCAGGAGCTGATCGTCAACGACAAGGTCAATTTCATCGCCGGCTTCGGCGTGACGCCGGCTGCACTTGCCGCTGCGCCGCTCGCCACCCAGGCCAAGATCCCTGAAGTCGTGATGGCGGCCGGCACCTCCATCATCACCGAGCGTTCGCCCTATATCGTGCGCACCAGCTTCACGCTGGCGCAGTCCTCGACCATCATCGGCGACTGGGCGGTGAAGAACGGCATCAAGAAGGTGGCGACCCTGACTTCGGACTACGCGCCGGGCAATGACGCGCTCAACTTCTTCAAGGAGCACTTCACCGCCGGCGGCGGCGAGGTGGTCGAAGAGGTCAAGGTGCCGCTCGCCAATCCCGACTTCGCGCCGTTCCTCCAGCGCATGAAGGATGCCAAGCCCGACGCGATCTTCGTGTTCGTGCCGGCCGGCCAGGGCGGCAACTTCATGAAGCAATATGCCGAGCGCGGCCTCGACAAGGCCGGCATCAAGGTGATCGGACCGGGCGACGTCACCGACGACGACCTGCTCAACAACATGGGCGACGCCGTGCTCGGCACGGTCACCGCGCATCTCTATTCGGCAGCCCACCCCTCGCAGATGAACAAGGATTTCGTCGCGGCCTACAAGGAGGCTTACGGCACCCGTCCGGGCTTCATGGCAGTGAGCGGCTATGACGGCATCCACCTGATCTACGAAGCCCTGAAGAAGACCAATGGCGACACCGACGGCACCAAGCTGGTCGAGGCCATGAAGGGCCAGAAGTGGGAAAGCCCGCGCGGCCCGATCTCGATCGATCCCGAGACCCGCGACATCGTGCAGAACATCTACATCCGCAAGGTCGAGAAGGTCGACGGCGAGCTCTACAATGTCGAGTTCGCAACCTTCGAGGCCGTCAAGGATCTCGGCAAGACCAAGAAGTGACGCGCGAAAGCGCGTCATCCCGGGGCTCTCCTCTTACCTCTCCCGCTTGCGGGAGAGGTCGGCGCGAAGCGCCGGGTGAGGGTTCTCTCCTCGTCGGGGGGCTCTCTGTGGAGGGACCCTCTCCCCCAACCCTCTCCCGCAAGCGGGAGAGGGAGCGCAGCACGGCACTCGGCTACACTTGAGATGATTTTCGACGCACGATGACCTCTATCCTCACCAACCTGTTCGATGGCGTTGCCTACGGCATGCTGCTGTTCGTGCTGGCCTGCGGGCTCGCGGTCACGCTCGGCCTGATGAACTTCGTCAATCTCGCCCACGGCGCCTTCGCCATGGCCGGCGGCTATGTCTGCATGGTGCTGGTCAACCGGATGGGCTGGCCGTTCTTTGCTGCCTTGCCGCTCGCCTTCGTCTCGGCTGCCGCGATCGGCATCGTGCTCGAGCGCACGCTCTATCGCCATCTCTATGCGCGCAGTCATCTCGACCAGGTGCTGTTCACGATTGGTCTTACGTTCATGTCGGTCGCCGCCGTCGACTACATCCAGGGCTCGTCGCGCGTGTTCATCAATCTGCCGGCCGCGCTCCAGGGGCAGTTCGACCTGTTCGGCGTCGGCATCGGCCGTTACCGGCTGATGATCATCGTGATCTGCGGGCTGCTCACCATTGGTCTCCAGATGGTGCTCGCCAAGACGCGCTTCGGCAGTCGCCTGCGCGCCGCGGTCGATGATCCCCGCGCCGCGAGCGGCCTCGGCATCAACGTGCCGCAAGTGTTTGCCTTCACGTTTGCTTTCGGTTGCGGGCTCGCTGGCCTCGGTGGCGCGTTGAGCGCCGAGATTCTCGGCCTCGATCCGTATTTCCCGCTGAAGTTCATGATCTACTTTTTGATCGTGGTCACCGTCGGCGGCTCGTCCTCGATCACCGGCCCGTTCCTGGCCTCGCTGCTGCTCGGCATCGGCGACGTCGCCGGCAAATATTATGTGCCCAAGATGGGCCCCTTCGTGATCTACACCATGATGATCGTGATCCTGATCTGGCGCCCGAACGGTCTGTTCGGCCGCACGGCCGCGCGCTGAGTTCGCCGATGAACGCTTCTTCCGACGTCGGTTTTCACGCCCAGCGCCAGGCGCGCTGGCATTACGGCGAGGCTGCCTTCTGGCTGATCGTGCTGGCCTGCGGCTTTCTGTTTCCCACGCGCTATCTGATCATGACCGACATCCTGCGGCTGGCGCTGTTTGCGATGTCGCTCGATCTCATCCTCGGCTATGCCGGCATCGTTTCGCTCGGGCACGCCGCCTTTTTCGGCGTCGGCGCCTATGCCGCGGGACTGCTTGCGCTGCACGGCATCATCAACGAGCCCGTGCTCGCGCTGATCGTCGCAGGCCTCGCCGCGATGGTGCTCGGTTTTGCCACGAGCTTCCTGGTGATCCGCGGCGTCGATCTCACGCGCCTGATGGTGACGCTCGGCATCGCGCTCCTGCTGGAGGCGCTCGCCGAGCGCTTCTCCAACATCACCGGCGGCACCGACGGCCTGCAGGGCATCGAGATGCAGCCGATCTTCGGCGAGATACCGTTCGACATGTTCGGCAAGGCAAGCTTCTTCTACTCGCTGGCGGTGCTGTTCGTGCTGTTCCTGTTTGCCCGTCGCGTCGTGCATTCGCCGTTCGGCCTGTCGCTCCGCGCGATCAAGAACAATCCGCTGCGCGCGGCCGCCATCGGCATCCCAGTCAACCGCCGCCTGATCGCAATCTACACGCTCGCTGCGTTCTATGCCGGCATCGCAGGCGCGCTGTTCACCCAAACCACCGCGATCGCCTCGCTCGACGTGTTCGCCTTCGATCGCTCCGCCGATCTGATGTTGGTGCTCGTGATCGGCGGCACCGGCTATCTCTATGGCGGGCTGATCGGCGCGGTGATCTTCCGCATGCTCCAGGAAGTGTTCTCCACCATCACCCCGCAATATTGGCAGTTCTGGATCGGCCTCGTGCTGGTCGTGATCGTGCTGGTCGGCCGCCAGCGCCTGCATTACGGGGTGCTGTTCCTGCCCAACCTCCTGATCAAGCAAATCGCGGGACGGAAGGCGGTTGTCACCGTGCCGGAGAGCGACGCATGACCATCGCGCTCGAAACCCAGAATCTCGAAAAGACCTTTGGCGGCCTGCGCGTCACCCGCGATCTCTCGCTGAAGATCGAGCAGGGCGCCCGGCACGCGCTGATCGGTCCGAACGGTGCCGGCAAGACCACTGTGATCAACCAGCTCACCGGCGTGCTCAAGCCGAATTCGGGGCGCATCCTGCTCGAAGGCCAGGACATCACCGATCTGCCCGTGCACAAGCGCGTGCTGCGTGGTCTCTCCCGCACTTTTCAGATCAACCAGCTCTACCCGGACCTGACCCCACTCGAGACCATTGGCCTCGCCGTCTCCGAGCGTCTCGGCCATGGCGGCGACTGGTGGCGGCGGATGGGAACGCGCGACGACGTCAATGACGAGATCGCCGATCTCCTGACGCGCTTCCATCTGCTCGACGTCATGAACGAGCAGACCGTGACGCTGCCTTACGGCAAGCAGCGCCTGCTCGAGATCGCGGTCGCGATCGCGGCCAAGCCTCGCGTCCTGCTGCTCGACGAGCCCGCCGCCGGCGTGCCCGAGAGCGAGCGTCACGACATTCTCGCCGTCGTAGGTAGCCTGCCGCGCGACGTCACGGTGCTGCTGATCGAGCACGACATGGACCTCGTGTTCTCCTTCGCCGACCGCATCTCCGTGCTGGTCTCGGGCGCACTGCTCACTGAAGGGCCACCGGAGCAAGTCGCGCGCGATCCACAAGTGAAGGCCGTCTATCTCGGCGAGGAGGCGGTCAATGTCTGACCTGCTTTCGATCGACGCCCTGCGCGCCGGTTATGGCGAGGCGGTGGTGCTGCCGAAGATGACGCTGAACCTGGCCGAAGGCCAGGTGCTGGCGCTGCTCGGACGCAACGGCACCGGAAAGACCACGCTGATCAATTCCATCGTCGGCGTCACCCGCCGCTTTTCCGGCAGTGTTACGCTCGCCGGCACGGATGTCACCACCTTGCGGCCCGACCAGAGGGCCCGCGCCGGTATCGGCTGGGTGCCGCAGGAGCGCAACATCTTCCGTTCGCTCACGGTGGAGGAGAACATGACCGCGGTAGCGCAGCCCGGCCCCTGGACGGTCGAGAAGGTCTACGAGATGTTTCCGCGGCTGAAGGAGCGGCGGAGCAATTTTGGCAACCAGCTCTCCGGCGGCGAGCAGCAGATGCTGGCCATCGGCCGGGCGCTGACGCTGAACCCAAAGGTGCTGCTGCTGGACGAGCCGACCGAGGGCCTCGCCCCCATCATCGTCGAGGAGCTGCTCAAGGCGATCGGGACCATCACCCGGGCAGGGGGGATCTGCTCGATCATCGTCGAGCAGAATGCCCAAAAGATTCTGGGGCTCGCCGACCGCGTTGTGATATTGGAGCGCGGAACGATCGTCCACGACGCCCCGAGCGCCGCGCTGAAGGCCGACCCGTCGGTCCTGGAGCGCCACCTCGGCGTCGCAGGGGCGGCGGCCCACTAGGATTTCCGGGAGTTAGAAAATGCAGCGAACCAAAGCCCCCTTCCGCGCCGACGAGGTCGGCAGCCTCCTGCGCCCAGCCAAGATCAAGGAAGCCCGCGCCAAGCTCGAGAAGGGCGAGATCGCGGCCGACGATCTGCGCAAGATCGAGGACATGGAGATCGAGAAGGTCGTGCACAAGCAGGCCTCGGTCGGACTGAAGCTCGCGACCGACGGTGAATTCCGCCGCTCCTGGTGGCATTTCGACTTCCTGGCCAAGCTGACCGGGTGCGAGCTGTTTCACCCCGACGCCGGCATCCAGTTCACGGGCGTGCAGACCCGGCACGACGCGGTGCGCGTGATCGACAAGCTCGACTTCCCCGATAACCACCCGATGCTGGACCACTTCCGCTTCCTGAAGAAGTACACCGACCAGGCCCACGTCACCGCCAAGATGACGATTCCCTCGCCAGCGGTGCTGCACTTCCGCGGCGGCCGCAAGGCGATCTCCAAGGACGTCTATCCCGATCTCGACGCCTTCTATGAGGATCTCGGCAAGACCTATCGCAAGGCCGTGAAGGCTTTCTACGACGCCGGCTGCCGCTACCTCCAGTTCGACGACACCGTCTGGGCCTATCTCTGCTCGCCGGATGAGTTGCAGAAGGCGCGCGAGCGTGGCGACACTCCGGATGGTCTCCAACAGATCTATGCACGCATCATCAACTACGCGCTGGCCGAGAAGCCCGCCGACATGGTGGTGACGACGCATGTCTGCCGCGGCAATTTCCGCTCCACCTGGATTTCCTCGGGCGGTTACGAGCCGGTGGCGGAGACCATGCTCGCCGGCACCAATTACGATGGCTACTTCCTGGAATACGATAGTGACCGCGCCGGCGGCTTCGAGCCGCTGCGCTTCCTGCCCAAGGGCAACAAGGTCGTCGTGGTCGGCGTCATCACCTCGAAGTTCGGCGAGCTCGAGAAGAAGGACGACATCAAGCGCCGCCTCGAGGAAGCGGCCAAGTTCGCGCCGCTCGAGCAGCTCGCGCTGTCTCCACAATGCGGCTTCGCCTCGACCGAAGAGGGCAACATCCTCTCCGAAGAAGAGCAGTGGGCCAAGCTGAGCCTCGCCGTCGAGATCGCGAAGGAAGTGTGGGGCAACTGAGCGCCGCGCAGTCCGTCACGTGAGTGACGGGTAACCAGCACTACAATTTCGGAGTCGTCCCGGCGAAGGCCGGGACCCATACTCCGAGGAAGTCATTGTGCGCGCGAAGCTGGTAACTCCGAGTCTTCGCAAACTATTGCTGCGGCGTATGGGTCCCGGCCTTCGCCGGGACGACGCGGAGTTTGACGGGCGGCTTTCGCCGCACCGCAGCCAACGCAAGCGTCCCCCTCACTTCTCCGCCAGATAAACCTCGCCCAGCAGCGACGAGTTCGACCGCGGCACCTGCTTGTTCTTCGTGGTCGAGACCACTTCTGCACGCACCCGCGTCAGCATCTGCTGCACCTCCAGCCCCGGCGTGCCGATATGGCGGGAGAGCGCGGCGGAGAATGGCGAATTGGCGCCTTCGCCGTCGAGCGCGACCTGGCCGGGCGCAGTCGCGAACGCGATCAGCGTGCCGGCCCCTAATGTCGCGCCGGCGCCGAGGCTCGATGGCGTGGCGAGGCCTGAGGCGCCCTCGATGCCGCGATCGGTGCCGGCGGCTGCGACCCGCTGTGCCATCGGATTGTTGCGGCAGGCATCGAAGATCAAAATGTTGGTGCGGACCTGGTCGTCGAGGCCGGCCATGATCGTGTCCATGTCGATCATCGCCTCGGTTATGCCAGTGCCCGGCTTGAGCTCGACATCGACGGGAATGAGATAGTTGCGGCCGTCGACCTGCACGCCGTGGCCGGCATAATAGACCAAGGCGACCTGCGCCCGCGCTGCCTCGCGCAGGAAGTCGCGCGTCATCTTCTGCATCGCTGCGCGGTCGAGATCGACGCCCTCCGACACGGTGAAGCCGATGTCGCGCAGGCTCCTTGCAACCGCGTGCGCATCATTGGGCGGATTGGGCAGCGCCTTCACACGCGCATAGCCGCCGTTGCCGATGACCAGTGCCATCCGTGTGCCGCGGACGGCCGGGGCAGGCGAGGGCGCGCCCCCGGTCTGCTGCGGGGCAGCGGGTGCTGTCGGCTGCGTCGTCGGCGACGGCGCATCGCGCGGGATCGGCGCGGTTGCATCCGTCACCAGCGACAGGCGCACTTTTGCGGTGGCCTGGTTGGCCTTGCTGCCGGCATCTGATGCGACGATCGCAAGCGTCGCCTTGTAGTCATCGCGCGCGCGGCCGTAGTCGCCCTTGGCCTCATAGGCCAGCGCGCGATGGGTGTAGCCGGAGATCAGCACGCTGTTCGGCGGCGTCATGATGTTGACCGGCGGCTTCTCCTTGGCGAGCCGGATCGCCTCGCTGCCGTCGGCAATGGCGCGGTCGAGATCGCCCTTCGCGCGCCAGATCGCGGTGCGATTGATCAACGGCTGTGGCAGCGTCGGATCGAGCCGGATCGCCTGGTTGATGTCGGCCAGTGCGCCATCGAGGTCGCCGAGCGCCTCCTTCGCGATGCCGCGGTTCTGGAACGAGAACGCCGATCTCGGATCGGCCTTGATCGACATGTCGTAATCGGCGATCGCCTTGGTGTAGTCGCCCTTGCCGCGCCAGGCATTGCCGCGGTTGTGGAAGATGATGCCGCTGGGTGGGCCGAGCTTGAGCGCGTCGTCGAAATCGGCGATCGCGATGTCGTAGTCGCCCTTGTCGTAATAGGCCGATCCCCTGAGATTGTAGACCGCCTGGCTCGGCTGGAGCCGGATCGCTTCGGTCGTATCAGCGATGACCTTGGCGTAGTCGCCCTTCTTGTTCCAGCCCACGGCGCGCCAGAAATAGACGGTCGCGAGCTGCTCGCCCTTGAACACCTTCAGGGCGATGATCTTGGTGCAGGCGTCGACCATCTGGTCCGCCGGCGTGGTGTCGGTGGTGCAGAGCGGCCCGAGCTGGCTGCGCGCCTGCGCGGAGGCGGGCGCGGACCACAGGGTTGCAGCGAGAAGTGAGAGCGCGACGATCAGGCGGCGCATGGCGATGGGTCCCGCAAAAGGAGGAGCCTGTTTGTTGCCCGGCCGTGCGCCGGGGTTCACCGCGCGGTCGCCCAAGTCCCGCACCGCCTGGGATTTTGATCCCTATTCCCTGAGTGGGCAGAATTTGCTAAGAGACAGGCCCCAATCCGTCTGCCCACCGCTTTCCCACCGATGAAAAACGACGAAATCCTGAGCCAGATCACCGAGTTCTGCCGCAAGGCGGACATGGCGGAATCGACCTTTGGCCGGCGCGCGGTGAACGATGGGAAGCTGGTGCACCGGCTGCGCGAGGGAAAGCGCATCACCATCGACACGCTGGAACGGATCCAGGCCTATATTGCCGCCTCGACAACCGGCGGCCTGCCGCCGCCCCGGGGCCTTCAGGTGCCGCCGGAAAAGCGTGATCCGCGCGGCAATTTCCGCTTCTTCGAGAACCGGCAAAAATATCTGCTGTTCGTCCATACCTGCAGCGAGAAGCGGGTGGTTGCCGAGCGCGTCGCGCTGGAACTTGCCAGCATCCATCCGCGGCCGCCGGCCTTGCGCATCTTCGACGCGGGCGTCGGCGACGGGACCGTGCTGGCGCGGGTGCTGCGCGCAACGCATCAGCGCTTTCCGCACATGCCGTTCTATGTCGCTGGCAAGGAGCTCAGTCTGGAGGACCTGCGTCTGACGCTTGAGAAGGTGCCGGACCGCATTTTCGAGCATCCGGCGTCGGTTTTCGTCTTCACCAACATGTTCTATTCGGAGGCGCCCTGGCTCACGCCGGCGTCGCCCGCCGCTGCGGCGGCTACCCTCTGGCATGAAGTCCCCCTGCGGGGCGCATCGTCGGGCGAATTCGAGGCGCAGATCGCAGAATTGAGGCCGTTCCTTGAGCAAAACTGGCGCGCCGCGATCAGCCCGCGCACGGCCATGCCGCTCTACGAACGGCCTGTGGTGCTCGTGCTCTATCGCGAAGACCACAGGTTCCTGCTGGATTCGACCATTCCGCGGCCGGGCCAGACCGAGGCCAATTTCGATCTCGTCATCGCATCCCAGCCCTATCGTGCCCTGTCCTCGGTCAATTTCAGGGCAAAACGGATCATTGCACCGCTGGCACGGGCGCTTCGGCCCGGGGGACGGCTGATCGGAATCCACTCCCATGGTCACGATCCCGGCATGGAGATGATCCAGGCGATCTGGCCTGGAGAAAATCCTTTCGCCGTGAGCCGCCATGAGCTATTGCGCGCCGTTAAGTATGAACTCGGATCGTTGGGCCGCGACTTAAATTTTAATGCATATGCGGACAACCGCTCGATCTTCAGGTATGATATGGAAGCGCTGCCCAACGAGGTAACGGGTACCATCGGAACCTCGACGGCCTTTGCAGCGTGGAATGCGGCGGTATATGTGGCGCAGATCGAGGACGACCGATTGACAGAAATGACTCAAAACGGCCGCACTCTGGATGCCGCCCGGGACGTGCTGCGGAAGTACAACGGGCTCTGGTTTCTCGACGAGTCCTACGTCATCTCGCGACGGCGTGATTGACATAATCCAAGGGTAAACATCGCAAACGACCGCCAACCAGTGGCGGGACAAGGGGTTACTGATGCGCGCGTCATATCTTTTCACCAGCGAGTCCGTGTCCGAAGGGCATCCCGACAAGGTCTGCGACCGGATCTCCGATGAAATCGTCGATCTGTTCTACCGCGAGGGGCCGAAAGCCGGCATCGATCCGTGGGCTATCCGCGCCGCCTGCGAGACGCTCGCGACCACCAACAAGGTGGTGATCGCAGGCGAAACCCGCGGCCCTGCGTCCGTCACCAACGAGCAGATCGAGGGTGTGGTCCGCAACGCGATCAAGGACATCGGCTACGAGCAGGACGGCTTCCACTGGAAGACCTGCGACATCGAGATCCTGCTGCATCCGCAGTCGGCCGACATCGCCCAGGGCGTTGACGCTCTCCAGCCGGGTGAGGTCAAGGAAGAAGGCGCGGGCGACCAGGGCATCATGTTCGGCTACGCCACCAACGAGACGCCCGACCTGATGCCGGCGCCGATCTTCTACGCCCACAAGATCCTGCGCCTGATCTCGGAAGCCCGTCACTCCGGCAAGGAGAAGGTGCTCGGTCCGGACTCCAAGAGCCAGGTCACCGTGCAGTACGAGAACGGCAAGCCGGTCGGCGTGCGCGAGATCGTGGTGTCGCACCAGCATCTGGTCGAGGACATCTCGTCCAAGCAGATCCGCGACATCGTCGAGCCCTATGTGCGCGATGCGCTGCCGAAGGACTGGATCACGCCGAAGACGATCTGGCACATCAATCCGACCGGCAAGTTCTACATCGGCGGTCCCGACGGCGACTCCGGCCTGACCGGCCGCAAGATCATCGTCGACACCTATGGTGGCGCGGCCCCGCATGGTGGCGGCGCGTTCTCCGGCAAGGATCCGACCAAGGTCGACCGTTCGGCTGCTTATGCTGCGCGCTACGTCGCCAAGAACATCGTCGCCGCCGGCCTCGCCGACCGCTGCACGCTTCAGCTCGCCTACGCCATCGGCGTGGCGCGTCCGCTGTCGATCTACATCGACACCCACGGCACCGGTAAGGTGTCGGAGGACCAGCTCGAGAAGGCTGCGGCCAAGGCGATGGACCTGACCCCGCGCGGCATCCGCAGCCATCTCGATCTCAACCGCCCGATCTACGCGCGGACCTCGGCCTACGGACATTTCGGCCGCACGCCCGACAATGAGGGCGGCTTCTCCTGGGAGAAGACCGATCTGGTCGAGCCGCTCAAGCGCGCGCTCTAACTTTGTGAGTCATTCCGGGGCGCCGCGACCGCGGCGAACCCGGAATCTCGAACCTCTAGATTCCAGGTTCGCTCGTGTCACGCGCGCCCTGGAATGACGAGTCAAACAAACAGGAACCTCCCATGAACGCGAAGCCCGGCTTCACCGATTATATCGTCAAGGACATCTCGCTCGCCGATTTCGGCCGCAAGGAACTCTCGCTGGCCGAGACCGAGATGCCCGGCCTGATGGCCACCCGCGAGGAGTTCGGCCCGAAGCAGCCGCTGAAGGGCGCGCGTATCGCCGGCTCGCTGCACATGACGATCCAGACCGGCGTGCTGATCGAGACGCTGGCAGCGCTCGGCGCCGACATTCGCTGGGTCTCCTGCAACATCTATTCGACGCAGGACCACGCCGCCGCTGCAATCGCCGCTGCCGGCATCCCCGTCTTCGCCGTCAAGGGCGAGACGCTGAAGGACTATTGGGACTACACCGCCAAGCTGTTCGACTGGCACGGCGGCGGTCACCCGAACATGATCCTCGACGACGGCGGCGACGCCACCATGTACGTCCATCTTGGTCTGCGCGCCGAAAACGGCGACACCGCCTTCCTCGACAAGCCCGGCTCCGAAGAAGAGGAAGTCTTCTTCGCGCTCTTGAAGAAGCAGCTCAAGGAAAAGCCGAAGGGCTACTTCGCCGAGATCGCCAAGAGCATCAAGGGCGTTTCCGAAGAGACCACCACGGGCGTGCATCGTCTCTATGACATGCAGAAGGCCGGCACGCTGCTGTGGCCTGCCATCAACGTCAACGACAGCGTCACCAAGTCGAAGTTCGACAACCTCTATGGCTGCCGTGAATCGCTGGTCGACGGCATCCGCCGCGGCACCGACGTGATGATGTCGGGCAAGGTCGCGATGGTCGCCGGCTTCGGCGACGTCGGCAAGGGCTCGGCCGCCTCGCTGCGCCAGGCCGGCTGCCGCGTCATGGTGTCGGAAGTCGATCCGATCTGCGCGCTGCAGGCGGCGATGGAAGGCTACGAAGTCGTGACCATGGAAGATGCCGCGCCCCGCGCCGACATCTTCGTCACCGCGACCGGCAACAAGGACATCATCACCATCGAGCACATGCGCGCGATGAAGGATCGCGCCATCGTCTGCAACATCGGCCACTTCGACAACGAGATCCAGATCGCGGGTCTGCGTAACCTGAAGTGGACCAACATCAAGCCGCAGGTCGACGAGATCGAATTCCCGGACAAGCACCGCATCATCATGCTGTCTGAGGGGCGCCTCGTGAACCTCGGCAACGCGATGGGCCACCCGTCCTTCGTGATGTCGGCCTCCTTCACCAACCAGACGCTGGCGCAGATCGAGCTGTTCGCCAACAACAAGGACGGCAAGTACAAGAAGGAAGTCTACGTGCTGCCGAAGACCCTCGACGAGAAGGTCGCGCGCCTACACCTCGCCAAGATCGGCGTCAAACTCACCGAGCTGCGCAAGGACCAGGCCGACTATATCGGCGTGAAGCAGGAAGGACCGTATAAGTCGGACCATTACCGCTACTGAGACCGCCTTATGCTTACGACAGAAAGCCCCGGAGCGATCCGGGGCTTTTTTGTTAGGGTTGCCGGCGGTAGCCCAGTGGAGGATTGACCGCAGTCAATATTCACGCATAGCGTGTATCAACTGAATTCCTGAGACGAGAGCTTACACGTGGGCATTCGCTGGCTTCACATATCGGACATTCACGAATGCGATCGTGAAGGACATTTCCGGAAGGGGATGTACGCCGAAGTGGTCAAGGAAGTGGAGCGTCAGGCGCCTCCGGACGTCGTCTTCCTCACGGGCGACATGTCGTTCAGTGGTGCAGAGAAGGAATATCGCAGCCTGGAGGAATCGTTCGTCGTTCCCTTGAGGAACGCTCTTCCGCTCGGTTGCCCTATCTTCACGGTCCCGGGAAATCATGACGTTGCTCGCGAACGCGGCGGCAAGCCGCGATTATGGATTGGCGATGCAGACGAGGCGAAGGCGTTCCAATCCATCGACGCCAGGGGGGCTGCGAAGAGGAAGGATGTGCTCTTGCCGCGCTTTTCGGCCTATGCCGCATTCGATCGTCGCGTTTCCGCTTGGGGCTCGGACTGGCTTGAATCGGAGGCTGGCGCAGTCTGGTGGTGCAAGGAGATCAACGGAGTCAGGATCGCGGTGGCCGGCGTCAATACGGCCTGGCTGTGCCAGGACAACAACGATTGGGGGAAGTTGACGCCCGGCCGCTACATGCTCGAAAAGGCCATTGATGAGGCGTTGAAGAGCCGACCCGAGGTGACGTTCGTATTGGGGCATCACCCGCTGGAATCGCTCGGTGTCGAGGGCGAGCCGAGCGACGGTCTGCGTATCAAGGAGCGGCTGAAGCAGGCAAATGTTCTCTATCTCCATGGTCATTTGCACGCCAGCGGAAGCGATCGTATCGGCGACGCCTTGCGCAACGCCCTGACGATCCAAGCACCTTCGGCTTTCCAGGCGCACGACGACGCGCGCTGGCGAAACGGATTGATGTGGGGTGAAGCAGACGTCGCCACCGGCCATGTCATCATTGAGCCCAGGCTGTGGGATGAGGACAAGCGCGAGTACAAATGGGACGTCCACAGCGGTTACGAGGCCGACCGGGCACGGGACCGCGATGGCTTCATCCTTCGAGTTCCGAGCCGGGCGATGCCGGCCGCAGCGGATCACGCGGGCGAAGCCGCGAGGCCGAATGCCGACCTTGTGCCGCAGGGGTGGGAGATTGTCGACCGTGACGTGTTGGCAAACTATCGGGCGAGCCCGCCGCCGATGGCCGCGATGATTCAGTTCTTCGACGGCTTTTTGCCGCATTGGCGGTTGGTGTTGGCGTCGACGTCGACTGGCCGCGTCCAGCCACGAGCGGTGGTCGAGCGACTGGCGAACCGGTTTCGTGCCGCTTACGAGGGAGCACGCAAACCCTTGGTCGTGCTGCTAGCGGGGGCTGGCGGTGAAGGCAAATCTACGGCGGTGCTCCACGCCGCCGCAGTGCTAGTCGAAGAAACTCACCAGAATTGGACCTGTCTCCGTCGCCAGGCGACAAACGCGAAACTGTCCGAAGATCTTCTCCTGAAATTGCCAACGATACCGGAGCATGCGTGGGTTGTCGTCATTGACGACGCCGACAATATCAGTGCCAGCATCCTTGCTGCGGTAAAAAGAGTTGCTGCGCGTACGGATGTACATCTGCTGTTGGCCGCGCGCGACGTCGATTGGCAGCTCAAGCGCGTTGTTCCGCGTTTGTGGCAGCCCGTGGCCGACTTTCACACTGAGCCCTTGGCGGGTCTTGATCGGGATGACGCCATGCGGATCGTCTCTGGCTGGTTCGCTTGGGGCGACGAAGCGATGGGAAGGCTGAAAGGCCGAAGCGAGGAGGATGCCGCTACTGCGTTGCTGGGCCACGCACGCGACCATGCTACGCGGCAAGAGGATGGAGAACTGTTGGGTGCGCTGCTGGTCACCCGGCAAGGTGAAGACATGCGCGCCCACGTCCGGACGTTGGTTAATGGCCTTGGTCGAGGCCTCGTATTTAAGAGCCACAGCTTGCGCGACATCTACGCCATGGTGGCGGCGATGCATGCCGAAAACCAGCTCTACCTGTCTCGCTCGGTGCTGGCCTTCGCGGTTGGTCGCAATATCGACGAATTGGAGCAGAGGGCGCTGCTCCCATTGCGGCGCGAAGCCATGCTTGACTCGGGGGATACATACCTCCTCACGCGCCATCGTCGCATTGCGGAGGCGGCTTGCGCGGTGATGCGTGAGGATGGGGACAATATTGATCGATGGTTTCCCGCGCTGGCGGGCGCGGCTCTTCGCGATTTTAAGATGAACTATACGCGCGACCCAGCCATCCAAGAATGGTGCACGAGCTTGAGCGATCACTTTGTTGCAAAAGGTGATCGCTGGTGGTCGCTAGCCCGGGCAATTGCAAAGGCCCTCCACGAGGCTGATCCGAACGACGCCCACCGCGTCACGACTTATTCGTCCGTTCTCCGTCGGACCGGACAAGCGAAGGAGGCGATGGCCGTATTGAAATTGAATGGCAAGCGCCTGCAAAATGACCGTGCCGGACTCTACGAATGGGCGACTACAGCCGGCGCGGCAGGCGATCATGGTCTTGGAGTATGGCTGTGCGGGCGATCGTTGGCCGATGGTACAATTCTAAGTTCGTTGCAATGCAAGCTCTCTCTCGCTGGCCTCGGCATTGCATTTCGTGAGCTGTTTGCAGCTTCGCAAGAAAAAGCGTTCGCCGCAGCCCAAGCCGCGTGCGGACAAATAGGCCTTCGAATGCCCGAACTCAACTCATCCGATCGGAAGTATTTCGAGGTTCATGTCGCTGATGGGCGCCGCAACGGCGTCGCGGAGTTTTCGTTGGTGCAGGCGATCGACATTATCAGAAAGGCAGTGATTCTTGGGGCCGACGAAGTCGAGCCGGACAACGAGCCAATGCTATTCGAACGACTGATTGGCGAGCCGGATAGCTACGGATACGCTGCACTGCGCCGGATGGCCGGCGAGACCTGATCGCGTCTCCGCAGGGTACGTGAGCGCCGTCCGCGTCACCTCGCCAAGATCGGCGTCAAGCTCACCGAGCTGCGCAAGGATCAGGCGTGAAGCGGGAAGGTCCGTACAAGTCGGACCATTACCGCTGCTGAGACCGTACTCACTTGCGACGCAAAGCCCCGGAGCGATCCGGGGCTTTTTTGTTGTTCTGCCGTCTGGTACGCTCACAGGTAGAGCCACAACAAGCCTGCCACTTTTGCCGCAGGCGGCCGCTTTTTTCATTCATTGCATTGGGAGGGAACGCCATGTCCAGCGAAGCCAACGTTCGGTTGCTGACGGAAGCCTATCGCCTGTGGAATGACAGCAAGGGTCAAAGCGTCGACCACTGGTTCGACAGCGTCATCGGTCCGCAGATCAGCTTCGGATCCATACCGCGCGGCGCCGAGCCGGTGGCATTCGCCACTCAGTACGACGACCGCACCAAGCTTCGCGGCTATTTCGACGGTCTGCTGGCGGATTGGGCCATGCAGTACTACACGATCAACGAGTACGTTGCGCAGGGCGATGCCGTGTTTGCGCGCGGTACATGTGCCTGGATCAACAAGCGGACCGGAAAGGTCGCGGAGACTCCGAAGGTCGACTTCTGGCGCTTCAAGGACGGCAAGGCGGTCGAGTTCTACGAATATTTCGACACCGCTTGTGTCGTCGCCGCCGCCACCCCTTGACGGTTGCAATTTGGCGCGCTGCTGCCATCCTGCGCCGAGGGAGAAACGCCATGACAGAAGCCAAAGAACATTTCGACGTCCTCATCGTCGGCGCCGGCCTGTCAGGCATCGGTGCGGGCTATCATCTTCAGACCAAGTGCCCGACCAAAAGCTACGTCATTCTGGAGGGCCGCGACTGCATCGGCGGTACCTGGGACCTGTTCCGCTATCCCGGCATCCGTTCGGACAGCGACATGTTCACGCTCGGCTATTCGTTCAAGCCGTGGACCGACCCGAAGGCGATCGCCGATGGGCCGCAGATCCTGGACTATGTGCGCGAGACGGCAGCCGAGAACGGCATCGAGAAACACATCCGCTTCCGCCATCGCGTCAAGCGTGCAGCGTGGTCGACGGGTGAAGCACGCTGGACCATCGAGGCTGAACGCATCGCGGGCGAAGGTGCGAGTGAGCTCGTGCGCTTCACCTGCAATTTCTTGTTCATGTGCCCGGGCTATTACAAATACGAGGCGGGCTACACGCCGGAGTTTTTGGGCACGGCGGATTTCGCCGGCCGCATCGTTCATCCGCAGAAATGGACCGAGGACATCGATTATGCGGGCAAGCGCGTCGTCGTGATCGGCTCGGGCGCGACCGCGGTGACGCTGGTGCCGGAGCTCGCCAAGAAGGCCGCTCAGGTCACCATGCTCCAGCGCTCGCCGACCTACGTGGTGTCGCGTCCGGCGCAGGACCCCGTCGCCAACAAATTGCGCCGCAATTTGCCGTCGCAGCTCGCCTATCACCTGATCCGCTGGCGCAACGTGATGTGGGGGATGTTCTTCTTCCAGCTCAGCAGGCGCAAGCCGGCGAAGGTGAAGAACCTGATCCTGACGGGCGTGAGAGCCGCGCTCGGCCCGGACTACGACATCGCCACCCATTTCACCCCGCGCTACAATCCTTGGGACCAGCGGCTGTGTCTGGTGCCGGACGGCGATTTGTTCAAGGCGATCCGCGAGCAGCGCGCTGCCGTCGTCACCAACGAGATCGACACTTTTACGCGCGACGGCATTCGCCTGAAGGACGGCAGCGAGCTTCCCGCCGACATCATCGTGACGGCGACCGGGCTGGTTCTCCAGGTCGTCGGGGGCCTCGAGGTCAGCGTCGACGGCCGCGCCGTCGATTTCGCCAACACGCTGACCTACAAGGGCATGATGTATGCCGACGTGCCGAACATGGCCTCGGCCTTCGGCTACACCAACGCGTCCTGGACGCTGAAATGCGATCTCACCTGCGAATACGTCTGCCGGCTCATCAACTACATGGACCGGCACAATTTCCGCCAGTGCATGCCGCACAATGACGACCCGACCATTACCGCGCAGCCGTCGCTCGATTTCACCTCGGGCTATGTGCGGCGCTCGGTGGCGAAGATGCCGAAACAGGGGTCGAAGCAGCCGTGGCGGCTCTACCAGAACTATGCGCTGGACATCGTCACCCTGCGCTTTGGCAAGATCGACGACGGCGTGATGCAGTATTCCTGATCATGCCGCCGCCAATGCGTTGTTTTACGTATTCGGGCCACGGCCTGAATCGGCCATGGTGCCCGAACGGTTAACGCGAGATTAACCGGAACGTCCTAGCCTGTCTCGGCCGGGGTTACTCGCAAGGCCGAGGTGAGCCCAATGGAAGCCCAGAAGATCGCGGTCGACGCCGTCGTCGCGCTGACCGATTGTGACCGCGACGCCGTCATCGCCTTCATCCGCCGGCTCTATCTCGCCGGCGTGAGGGATCCCAAGCGCCTGACCTTCAAAGGGCTCCAGGCGCTGTCCCGGGCGTGACTGGACACAATTGAAGCTACTTGACGGTCGGATCGCTGATCCGGATCGAGGTGACGCGGTCATTCCGCACCTCGAATGAAAATGGCCACGGTCCGTAGATCCGGAGCTCGGTTTTCTCGAGCCCGTTTGGGCCGACATGGTAGGGGTTGCCGAACTGCGCCAGAAGCTTCTCAGTGCTTTCGCCGAGATTGATCTGGTTGAAGCTGTAGGCGGCGACCGGTGCCTCTCCGCTGATTTAAAGTGCGACGACGCGGTTTTCATTCACAGTCGCCGCGAGATAGAGATATCGCAAAGCCCGCCAACAACCGCCACATCCCCACAACGCACTCCGAGCTCCGGACCTGTGGAACCAGGATACCCATGCCGAAAGCGAGCCGCAACGCCGGGATTGACTTGAGGCAAGCTGCGCCTTGTAATTGTGTGCGGCGGGGCTGGAGGCATCCCGATCACGAGATGCGGAACAGCCTCAGGATGCGCTGCCTCCATCTTGCCGCTCGGGCCGGCTCGGAGTAGATCACGTCCCCGGCTGGGTCACTTGGGATTGGGGAAATGCTGAAACAGCTTTTTGCGCCGCAACTTGTCGTTCTGTATGTGCTTGCGGCATCGACGATTTACGTACACTTCCGGGGCAAGCAGCGGCTGCGCTTCGCGCGCCAGCTCGGCGATCACTCGACCTATCTCGCCCCCTACAACGTGCTGATGTATGCGGGCTCGGCAGTGCCGAACAAACCGGTCATCGCCGTCGAACAATTTCCCGAGCTGAAACCGCTCAGCGAGAACTGGGAGACCATCCGCGACGAGGCCGTCCGCCTGTTCGATGAAGGCTTCATCCGCGCCGCCGCGAAGAACAACGACTGGGGCTTCTACTCGTTCTTCAAGAGCGGCTGGAAGCGCTTTTACCTGAAATGGTACGACGACTTCCTGCCGTCAGCGCGCACGCTGTGCCCGAAGACGGTGGAGCTGTTGAACTCGATTCCGTCCGTGCATGGCGCGATGTTCGCGATGCTGCCGCCGGGCGGCAAGCTGGGCGCACACCGCGATCCCTTCGCCGGCTCGCTGCGCTATCATCTCGGCCTGGTCACGCCGAACTCGAACAAGTGCCGCATCCTGGTCGACGGTGTCGAATGCGTCTGGCGCGACGGCGAGGCCTTCATGTTCGACGAGACCTTCATCCACAGCGCGGAGAATGCGACCGACATCAATCGCATCATCCTGTTTTGCGATGTCGAGCGCCCGATGAAGTTCGGCTTCATGACCGCGATCAACCGCTGGGTCAGCCATCACATCGTCAAGGCGTCGGCGACGCAGAACGTCGACGGCGAGAATGTCGGCGTGCTCAACAAGGTGTTCGGCAAGCTCTACGAGATCCATCTCGGCAGCCGCAAGGTCAAGGAGTGGAATCGCAACGTCTACTACACGCTGAAATACTCGCTGACGGCGCTGATCCTCGGTCTCATCGTGCTGTCGGCGCTGCGCTAATCCGATCCACGATTTCGGAATCAAAAGCCCCGGAGCGCGCTCCGGGGCTTTTTCTTGCGTCACATCGGCTTGGCGCCGGTGTGGATGATCGATCCGACATGCTGGCCGCGCAGCGCGGCCGTGATCCGGCCGGGAACGAGGCCGTTGACGACCTGCACCCGCGCGATGTGCCGTGCGTTCGCCATCACCTCGAGCAGCGCCGGATCGAACGGCAGCGTGCCGTTGAGCTTCGCAAGCTCGGTAAAGCCGGTCTCCTTCAAGAGCTCCGCTTTCTTGCCGTCGGCGCCGTTGGGATCGGCGGTATAGACGCCGTCGACATCCTCCACGATCGTCAGCCCCGCGGCGCCCAACGCGTCGGCGAGCAGGAAGGCGCCGGTGTCGGCGCGATGCAGCGGGACGCGCGTGGTCGGAAATTCGTGGTGGTGATACGGCGGAAAGGCGCTGCCGACGACGGCGCGCGCGGCGGTGAGGTGGATCGCGAGCTGGCTCGCGATCGTCGGATGCTCGATGTAGGAGACGCCGTCCGGTGCGAGCAGGTTCGCGAGGATATGGCCGTTCTGGCCGGCTTCGCTCGCCGCGAGCGGCGCCAGCGATCCGACGGGAAGTCCGAGGTCGAGGCCGACGCTGTAGAGATGGCGCGCGCGAATGCCGGCGCCCGTCAGGATGAGCAGGCGGTGCTCAGGCAAGAGCGCGCGCAGCTCGTCGACGAGCGGGACGATCGCTTCGTGGCCGCGATCCATGATGCGGCCGCCGATCTTGATGACCTGCACCCAGGGCAACAGCTTGATCGGGCGGTTGCCGGCGACGGGACGGGTGAGATCGCCGTCGAGCAGGGTCTGGCGCGCGAGCGGCGAGGCGACATGCTTGATCTGATTCATGGCTTTTTTCCTCAGCTCGCGGTGATGATGGTGCCGACATGCTCGCCCGCGAGTGCGCGGGTGAGATTGCCGGGGACGAGGCCGTTGACGATGTGCACCTCGCGCACATAGCGCGACGCAGTGAGGAGATCGAGCACCGGGAATTCCAGGATCGAATCCTGGAGGCCCTTCGCCTTCATCTCTGCCACCGAGATTTTTGGAATGAAGGTGGCGTTCTTCGACGTCTTCGGGTTCGCGGTGTAGAGGCCGTTCTCGTCCTTCACATAGATCATCGCCTTGCAGCCGAACTGCTCGGCGACGAGGAAGCATCCGGCATCGGTGCGATAGGGCGGGATCACGCCTTCGGCCGCAGGCCGCATCCACAGGCTATAGGGCGGCATACCGCTGAAGATCACGGCGTTCACTTCGGCGAGGAACAGCGGCACGGATGCGAGTCCGGCGCTGCTCACAGCAGAGATGCCGTGCTGGGCCAGCAACTGTCCCAGCATCGCGGCGTTCTGGTCGGCGACAGAGGCGCCGAGCTGCGACAGCACGCCGGCGGGCAGGCGAAGGCCTGCCGCGATTGAGTAGAGATGCCGCGCGCGCGTACCGGCACCGGTTCCGATCAGCAGCTTGTGCGCCTTCCTTGCCGCGAGGATCTCCTCGACCAGTGGATAGACCGCGGCGCGGCCGCGATCGATCATGCTCTGTCCGCCGATCTTGATAACGGTCGCATCCGGCAGGATCCGGAAGTTCGACGCGGCTTCCGCTGCGGCCAGCAGCTGCGGGTCGGTGAGCGAGCGCTGCATCAGCAGCCCCTCGAGCTCGGCAATGGTGTTCGACATCCGAGACATCCTCTCTTTTTCTGGTGCAGTCTTGACGGCGACGGGGCCGCACTCGTTCAAGCGTTTGGATCGGTCGCATTTGGATAGAAGAGCTGCTGGCCGTCGATCTTGTAGCCAGCGATCGCATTCTGCCCCTCCGGAGAGATCAGCCAATCGATGAAGCGTTGGCCCGCCTCCTTCTTCACGGTTGTGTGTTTCACCGGATTGACCAGCATCACCCCGTATTGGTTGAAAAGCTGCTTGTCGCCTTCGACGAGGACCGCAAGGTCGCCGCGTCTCTTGAACGCCAGCCAGGTGCCGCGGTCCGTCAGCACGTAAGCACTGGATGCGGACGCAACGTTGAGTGCGGCTCCCATTCCCTGACCGATCTCCTTGTACCAGTTGCCGCGATCTTTTGTGACATCGATGCCCGCAATTTTCCAGAGCGCAAGTTCGGCGATGTGGGTTCCGGATCGATCTCCACGAGAGATAAAGGGAGCAGCCTTCGTCTGTATGGTCCGTAGCGCCGCGACCACGCCAAGGCCGCGAATCCCCGCAGGATCGTCCTTCGGCCCAACAACAACGAAATCGTTGTACATTACCGGGTAGCGCCTGACGCCAAATCCTTCCGCCAGGAATTTCTCCTCGGCCGACTTGGCATGAACCAAGACAACATCGGCATCGCCCCGGCGCGCCGTGTCGAGCGCTTGCCCGGTGCCTTGTGCGAGGACCTTGATCTCGACGCCGGTCTTTTCCCGGACGATCGGCAGCAAGTAGTCGAACAATCCTGAGTCTTGTGTCGAGGTCGTCGAAGCTAAGATGATGGCCTGGTCTTGTGCCGAGGCAGGAACGCACGACAGGGCCAACACGAAGGCTATCTCCGTAGCAATCGAACTGAACCATCGGCCCATGGGTGACTCCTTGCAATCGTTCGCGTGCTGTTTCAGTGCCTCAAGGCGCGCCCAAAGACGTGGCTGAGCGTACTCACGGTCATCGATAGAACGATAAGAATGATGCCAAGCGCAAGTGCGAAGCTCAACTCGCCCTTGCTCGTCTCCAGTGCGATGGCGGTCGTCATCGTCCGCGTGTACCCGCGTATATTGCCTCCAACGATGATGATCGCGCCGACCTCTGCGATGGCTCGGCCAAATGCTGCAAGAAACGCGACGATGAGTCCCTCGCGGCCAATGTTCATGAGCGAAGCCGCCGCCCGGACGCGCGAGGCTCCATCAACGAGCAGGGCATCACCATAGGTCGCCCAGAGGTCCAGCGTCATCCGGTGCACCAAGGCGACCACGATCGGGATTCCGAGTGTGGCCTGTGCGATGACCATCGCCGTTGGGGTGAACAGGATCCCGAGAGAACCGAGCGGGCCGGAGCGGGAGAGCAGCAGGTAGACTGCAAGACCTACGACTACGGGAGGCAAACCAAGCAGCGCGTTTGCCGTCACGATCAATGCCTGCCTGCCGGGAAAGCGGCAGATCGCCAACGCCAGGCCGAGCGGCGAACCAATAATGAATGCGAGGCCGCTTGCCATCAGGCTTACTCCCAGAGACAGGGCAATGATGTTGCGAAGCTCCGGGTCAAAGCGGCCGATCAGCATCGTCGCGAGTTGAAACGCCTGGGTGAAGTCATTCATCCCGCCTTCTTACGCGATCGGCAAGAAACACCAAAGCAGCGCAAGTCGGCTGTGGGGCAGAACGGCGAGTCTTGCTGGATGGCCCGGCTCATGGCAACTAGATTGCCGCTGTCAAATGGGCTGACCCTGGAGCTGGAATGGCCTCCTTGCCGATCGCGAACGACGAGATCACGCAGTTTTTCCGCCAGTGGCTGGAGACTTTCGCGGGCTATGTCCGCGAGGTCGATTACGCCTCGGCGCGGCCGTTGTTCCACCCGGATGTGCTCGCCTTCGGCACGCACAACGACGTCATTCCCGGCCTCGACCAATGGGTCACAACGCAATGGAATAACGTCTGGCCAAAAACGACCGACTTCCGATTCGTCCTCGATCAGGCCGCGGTTCTGGCGTCAGCCGACGGCGCGACGGCGACCGTGATCGCGCCGTGGACGAGCACCGGCTACAATCCCGACGGCAGCGCGTTTGCGCGACCCGGCCGGGCGACCATGGTGTTCTCCAGGACTGCCGATGGCTGGCTGTGCGTCCATTCCCACATGTCGCTCAATCGCGGCGTGCCGCAGGCGAGCCACGCCAATCGACCGGTGAAGGCCTGGTAGGCGGTACATGCAAAAAGGCCCCGGATACGTCCGGGGCCTTTTGATTTCGAGGTGCCGTATCGCCTACTCGGGCTGACCGATGCTCACCTTCAGCGTGCCGACGCCGTCGACCCCGCATTCGAGCTTGTCGCCGGGCTGGAGCTGCGACACGCCGGCCGGCGTGCCCGTCATGATGATGTCGCCGGCGGCGAGCTTCACCTGCTGCGACAGCTGCCAGATCGTCTCCGGCACGTTCCAGATCATCTGCTCGAGGTCGCCCGTCTGCGCTTCCTTGCCGTTCACCGTCAGCCAGATCTTGCCCTTGGAGGGATGGCCGATCTTCGAGGCCGGCTGGACGGCGGACGCCGGCGCGGAGCCGTCGAACGACTTGCCGATCTCCCAGGGGCGCTCCTTCTTGCGCGAGGCGATCTGGAGGTCGCGGCGGGTGAGGTCGATGCCGACGGCATAGCCGTAGACATGGTCAAGCGCCTTGTCGGCGGGGATGTTGAGGCCGCCGCTCTTCATCGCGACGATCAGCTCGACTTCGTGATGCAGATCCTTGGTCAGCGGCGGATAGGGGATGGTGGCGCCGTCGGGCACCAGCATGTCCGCGTGCTTGGCGAAGAAGAACGGCGGGGCGCGCTCGTCATTGCCCATCTCGCGGATGTGCTCGAGATAGTTGCGACCGACGCACCAGATGCGGCGCACCGGATAACGGCCGCTCTCGCCGACGACGGGGAGCGAAGCCTGTGGCGGAAGCGGGATGACGTAGGAGGCGGCGTTCATGAGGCGATCTCGCTGCTCTTGAGGTGGAACGAACTCTATGCGGTTGCGCTGATCGGCGCCAGAGCGCCGGCGTCGTGATGTTGCAGGCGGAAGAACGAGGCGTAGCGGCCGGAGCGTCGCAACAGCTCGTCATGCCGGCCCTGCTCGACGATCTCGCCGCCCTCGACCACCAGGATGCTATCTGCGTGCATGATGGTGTGCAGGCGATGCGCAATCACGATGGTGGTACGGTTCTGGCAGAGATGCTCGATCGCCTCCTGCACCTGGCGCTCGGATTCGGAATCGAGCGCCGCGGTGGCTTCGTCCAGCAGGATGACCGGCGCATTCTTGATCAGCGCGCGCGCCACTGCGATACGCTGGCGCTGGCCGCCCGAAAGTTGCGTGCCGTGCTCGCCGACCGGCGTGTCGTAGCCGAGCGGGAAGCTCATGATGAAATCATGCGCGCAGGCCGCCTTCGCCGCCTCGATGATCTCGTCCTCGCTCGCGCCGGGCTTGCCGAAGGCGATGTTGTTGCGGATGGTGTCGCGGAACAGATAGACGTCCTGGCCGACATAGGCGGTCTGCGCCCGCAGCGATTTGCGCGAGACCGCGCCGATCGACTGGCCGTCGATCACGATGTCGCCTTGCGTCACCTCGTAGAAGCGCAAGAGCAGCGCCAGCACGGTCGACTTGCCGCCGCCGGAGGGGCCGACCAAAGCGGTGACCTTGCCGGGCTCGGCGATAAAGCTCATGCGGTTGAGCACGGTCTCGCCGTCGCGATAGGAGAAGCTGACATCGCTCAGCTCGATCCGCGCGTCCGTGAGCTTCAGCGCCGGCTTGTCGTCGTCGGAATGTTCGCTCGCGGGGCTGTCGACGACCTCGAGCAGCATGCGGGCGCCGACGAGCTGGCTGTTGAGATCGATGTTGAGCCGCGCCAGCCGCTTGGCCGGCTCGGTCGCCATCAGGAACGCGGTCATGAACGAGAAGAACGCACCGGGCGTGGCGTTGAGCGCGACAACGCTGTAACCGCCATACAGGAGGCAGCCTGCGACGGCGAAGCCGCCCAGCATCTCCATCAGCGGATTGGAGCGGTTGGCGACGCGGGCCATCTTGTTGGCGTTGCGCTCGACGATCGCGATGTTCTCGTCGATGCGCTTCTGCATGGTCTCTTCGAGCGTGAACGCCTTCACCGTACGGATGCCTTGCAGCGATTCCTGCATCGTCTCCATGATGTCGGCGGTGCCAGTGAACTGGTTGAAGGCGAGGCCCTTGATGCGCTTGACCAGCTTGCGCAGCACCAGCATCGCCGGCGGCACCGCGACGAGGCCGATGAACGACATCAGCGGATCCTGCCACACCATCACGCCGATCATGGCGAGCAGCATCAGCAGATCGCGCCCGATCGCGTTGACCAGCATGTTGAGGACGTCGGTGATGGATTTGGCGCCGGCCGTCATGCGCGCCAGGAACTCGGACGAGTGCCGCTCGGAGAAGAAGCCGACGCTCTCGCGCATCAGCTTGGCGAACAGCTGGCGCTGGTTGGTGGCAAGGATCGCGTTACTGATCTTGGTCAGGATCACCATGTGGCCGTAGGTGGCCACGCCCTTGATGAAGAGCAGGATCACCGTTAGCCCTGAGAACATCGCGATGCCCGGGATGTTCTTGTCGACATAGGCCTGGTTGATGACCTGGCCGAGCACATAGGTCGCGCATGCGGTCGATCCGGCGGCGAGGGCCATCAGCGCGAAGGCGACGAGGTAACGCCGCCAGTAGACGACGCTCTGTTCCATGACCAGGCGGCGAACGAGGACCATTGCCGCATAGGGATCGTCGGTGATTTTCTTTGGAAACTGGGCCATCCGTAGTCCATTGACGGCCAAGGCGAAAAGCCTGCCCGCGCGTCAGCGATCGAATGGCCTCTGTGCCCGCTAAAGCGAGGTTTTTCAAGCCCAATTAAGGGCTTGCGTCTGGACGGTTTCTAGGCCGAGACGGCGTGGCGGAGCTCGCCATGGCGCTCGCGGTAGAGCTTCTCTTCCCAGGCCAGCGCGTGGGCCGCGATGGTCTCGAGGTCCTCATATTGCGGCTTCCAGTCGAGCAGGCCGCGGATGCGGCTGGTGTCGGCGACCATGGTCATGATGTCGCCGGGCCGGCGCGGGGCGTATTGCACGGCGAAGCTGCGCCCAGAGACCCGGCGCACGGCGTCGATTGTTTCCAGCACCGAATAGCCGCGGCCATAGCCGCAATTCAGCGTGGTCGAGGCGCCCCCATTGCGCAAATAGGCCAACGCCGAACGGTGGGCCTGCGAGAGGTCCGTGACGTGGATGAAGTCGCGGATGCAGCTGCCGTCCTGGGTCGGATAGTCGGTGCCGAACACGTCGATCTTGGCGCGCTGGCCGGTCGCGGCCTCGACCGCGATCTTGAGCAGATGCGTGGCGCCGGCGGTGGCTAGCCCAATGCGCGCCTGCGGATCGGCACCCGCGACGTTGAAGTAGCGCAGGGTCACGTACTGCATGCCGTAGGCGGCAGCGACGTCGTGCAGCATGATCTCGGTCATCAGCTTCGACGAGCCGTAGGGCGACAGCGGCCGCGTCGGCGCGTGCTCGGGCACCGGCATCTGGTCCGGATTGCCGTAGACGGCGGCGGTCGAGGAGAAGATGAAGCGGTTGATGCCGCGCTTGACGGCGACGTTGAGCAGATTGCGCGCGGTCATGAAATTGTTGCGGTAGTAGCCGAGCGGATCGCGCATCGACTCCGGCACGACCACCGAGCCCGCGAAATGGATGATGCTCTCGATGTTGTGCTGGGCGATCACGCCTTCGAGCAAATTTTCGTCGCCGGCATCGCCAATGAACAGCGGCACGCCCTCGGGCAGATAGGCGGAGAAACCGGTGGAGAGATCGTCGATCACGACGACGTCCTCGCCGGCTTCCGCCAGCGCCAGGACCGTGTGACTTCCGATATAGCCGGCGCCGCCGGTGACTAGCACAGTCATGATCTCACCCGTCTTCGATCAACGCGGGATGCTAGCGTTTGCGTGGTGAAGAGGGGGTATCGGTGCGGCTGAACTGGTCACTATGCTTAATGTTGCGTATAGGGGACGCACCGAACGGAGCATGACGTGGCGAATCCCCCGGGCGATCTCGAAGTGATCGTGCCAAATCTGCACAGGCGCTATTCCGGGGTCACCGCGACCAACCGGATGGTGGCGCCGCGGCTGGCAAAACTCTATCGCGCCGCATGGTTCGGCTCGGACGCCCCGGAGGGGATTTCGCGGCTGAGCCGCGCCGATCTCCTGAAACTCTGGCGCCGCAAGCAGCCCTTGATCTGGCATGCGCGTCGCAACAACGAGATGATCGCAGGCGTCGCGCTGCGCGCGCTCGGCTGGCCGCTGAAGCTCGTCTTCACCTCGGCAGGGCAACGCCATCACACCTGGATCACGCGCTGGCTGATCCGGCAGATGGACGCGATCATCGCGACGTCAGACATCTCGGCCTCGTTCCTGAAGGTGAAGGCGACGGTGATCCCGCATGGCGTCGACACCGACATCTATGCGCCGCCCATCGATCGCGCGGCGGCGTTCGCCGAAAGCGGCCTGCCGGGCCGCTACGCGATCGGCTGCTTCGGCCGCGTGCGCGCGCAGAAGGGCACCGACGTGTTCGTCGATGCGATGTGCAAGCTGCTGCCGCGCTATCCGGACTTCACCGCTGTCATCGTCGGCCAGATCACGGCCGAGCAGACCGTCTTTGCGAACGATTTGAAGAAGCGGATCGAGGCAGCCGGCCTGCAATCGCGCATCGTCATCACCGGCGAGCTGCCGATCGAGCAGGTGCAGCGCTGGTATCAGCGGCTGACAATCTACGCCTTCACCTCCCGCAACGAAGGTTTTGGATTGACGCTGATCGAGGCGATGGCAACCGGCAGCGCGCTGGTCGCTGCGCGCGCCGGCGCGGCTGAGCTGGTGGTGGAGGATGGCATCACCGGCGTGTTGATCCCGACGGGCGATGCCGATGCGTTGGCTGCGGCGGTCGAGCCGCTGATGCACGATGTGGCTGCGGCAACGGCGATGGGTGAGCGCGGGCGGGCACGGGTGCTCGCGCAGTTCAGCCTCGATGCCGAAGCGGCTCGGATCGGCGAGGTCTATCGGCCGCTGCTGTGAGCAGCCGCGGGGGCGCGAACAAAAATTGCGAAAACAACCCCATGCACAGTAGGTCGGTACTAGCGGAATCAACGGCTTGTTGGCGACGCGTGATGCTCTGCGGATTTTACGAAGCCCGTTTGACTCGTCGGGCAAAACACTGGCAGGATGTCATCATCGGCGAAGCCTCGATGGCCTCAGCGCTCAACCCTCGCCCCCAGCTTCCCCCAGCACCCGCTCCGCAATTCCCACCACCTCGCTCGCTGCAATGTCCCGCATGCAGCGATGATCGTTCATCTTGCACACCGTGCGCTGGCAGGGCTGGCACGACAGCACGCTCTTGTCCTGAACCACGGTCGCGGCGAGGCCGTTCAACGGGGCCCAGAGATAGGGGCTGGTCGGGCCGAAGATGCCCATGGTGGGCGTGCCCAGGGCGGCCGCGATATGCATCAGGCCGGAATCGTTGGTGATGGCGACGCCGGCGGCGGCCATGGCCAGCACGCCGTTGCGCAAATCGTTGCCGGTGAGGTCGCGGACGCCCGGGCCGGCGGCAGCCACGATCTCCTGGGCGAGGGCCTTTTCGGCGGTGCCGCCGACCACCCAGACCTCGAACCCGCGCTCGACCAGCAGGCGGGCGGCCTCGGGATAATAGGTCCAGCGTTTTGACACCCCGACCGAGCCGGGGGCGAGTGCCACGGCCGCGCCGGCGCTGAGGCCATTGGCCTCGCGCCAGCGGGCGATCTCGTCGGCGGGAACCCGCAATTGCGGCACCGGCCATTCCGCCGGCAAGGGGGCGCCGTCGGGCCGGGCGAGGGCGGCATTCTCGTCGATGAAGCGGGGCAGCTTGCTCTCGCCCCAGCGCCAGCGGTTGATCAATCCGAACCGGAACTCGCCGACCCAGCCGACCCGTTCGGGGATGCCGGCCAGCGTCGGCGCAATGGCGGCCTTCCAGGTCCGGGGCAGCACCAGGGCCGTGCCGTAGTTCCGCTCGCGCAGGAGCTTGGCCAGGCCGAACTGGCGACGCACGGCCAGCCGGCTGCGCGGCAGGTCCCAGACGATGCCCGCGCGCACACCGGGCATGTAATCGACCAGCGGGGCGCACAGGGACGTCGTCAGGAGATCGACAGGCCGGTTCGGCCAGCGTTCCCTGAGCACCCGCACCACGGTGTGATTCCGGACGAAATCGCCGATCCACATATAGGGGATGATCAGGATCGGGCGGGTGTCGCTCCGCTCTGCATCTCCACTAAGTTGCGAATCGATGTTCATTCGTTAATAGGACCGAGAGCACTCTGATGTGGGGGTTCGGTTAGCCGCTCCGGGCCGGCAGGTAAAGCCGGCAGAGGGTCGGAGCCAAAACCGCTTACACTTTGGCGGATCATGCGCTAGGGCAGGATCGGGCCGCAAAAATCGGGCAGGGACTACTGAATGTTGCTGGTGACCGGCGGGGCCGGTTTTATCGGGTCGAATGTCGTGGCTGCGCTGAACGAGGCGGGCCGCAGCGACGTCGCGGTCTGCGATGTCCTCGGCTCCGAGGGCAAGTGGCGCAACCTCGCCAAGCGGCAGCTTGTGGATATCGTCCCTCCGGCCGAGCTGCTCGACTGGCTGGACGGGCGCGAGCTCGACGCCGTGATCCATCTCGGGGCGATCTCGGAGACCACCGCGACCGACGGCGATCTCGTGATCGAGACCAATTTCCGCCTGTCGATGCGCCTGCTCGACTGGTGCACGGCGAACGCGGTGCCGTTGATCTACGCCTCGTCGGCGGCGACCTATGGCGACGGCGAGACCGGGTTTGACGACGACGCCTCTCTGCCGGCACTGAAGAAACTGCGGCCGATGAATCTCTACGGCTGGAGCAAGCATCTGTTCGATCTCGCCGTCGTCGATCGTATCGCGCGCGGCGAGACGCTGCCGCCGCAATGGGCCGGCCTGAAATTCTTCAACGTGTTCGGTCCGAACGAGTACCACAAGGGTTCGATGATGAGCGTGCTGGCGCGCCGCTTCGATGACGTGAAGGCGGGCCGCGTCGTACAGCTGTTCAAGTCGCATCGCGACGGCATCGCCGACGGCGACCAGCGGCGCGACTTCATCTATGTCGACGACGTCGTGCGCGTGATCATGTGGTTGCTCGCAACGCCGTCGGTCTCCGGCCTCTTCAATGTCGGCACCGGCAAGGCGCGCAGCTTCAGGGATCTGATCCTCGCCGCTTATGCAGCGCTCGGCACCAAATCCAACATCGCCTACATCGACATGCCCGAGAGCATCCGCAACAGCTACCAATATTTCACCCAGAGCAAGGTCGATCGTCTCCACCGCGCCGGCTATAATGGCGGCTTCACGACGCTCGAGGATGCGGTGAAGGCCTATGTCGGGGACTATCTCGACAAGCCCGATCGCTTCCGCTGAGGCCTTTTGATCATGGCGACGCCCATTCTCGATTTCGATGCCCTCGCCCAAGCCATCTCGGGCCGCACGGTGCTGTGCATCGGCGACATCATGCTCGACGAGTTCGTCTACGGCGAGGTGTCGCGGATTTCGCCGGAAGCGCCGGCGCCTGTGATCGCCGCCCGGCACAGCGAGATCCATATCGGCGGCGCCGGCAACGTCGCACGCAATGTCGCCTCGCTCGGCGCGCGCTGCATCTTCGTCGGCCTCGTCGGCGAGGATGATGCGGGAGCGCGGCTCAAGGCCGCGCTCGATGAGCAGGCTGCAATCGAAAGCGTGCTGGTGTCCGATTCCTCGCGGCCGACCACGCGAAAGGTGCGTTTCGTCTCCGAGCATTTCTCCACGCACATGCTGCGCGCGGATTGGGAGCAGGCCGCGCCCGCCTCCGACGAAGTCGAGACCAAGCTGATCGAGGCGATCGTGGCGCAGATCGCGCGCGCCGATATCGTGCTGCTCTCCGACTACGCCAAGGGCGTGCTGACCGCCCGCGTGATCCGCCACACCATCGATGCCGCGCGAAAACTCGGCAAGCCCGTGATCGTCGATCCCAAGAGCCTGAACTGGGCGATCTATCGCGGCGCCACGCTGCTCACGCCTAATCGCAAGGAGTTTTCGGAAGCAACGCGCAGCCGTGCCGACACGGTGCAGAGCATCGTCGATGCCAGCGAGGACGTGATGCGGCTCGCCGATTGCGATGCGATTCTTGTGACGCAGGGCGAGCACGGTATGACGCTGGTGCCGCGCAACGGCGAGGCCGTTCACGTCCCGGCTTTCCCTGTGAAGGTGCGCGACGTCTCCGGCGCCGGTGACACCGTCGCTGCCGCGCTCGCGGTCTCGCTCGCGGCCGGCGCGGATTGGGACACGGCGCTGCGCATGGCGAGTGCTGCGGCCGCCGTCGCCGTCGGCAAGCAGGGCACGGCGAGCGTGAGCGCGGCCGAGCTGCGGCGCAGGATATTGCCGCATGCCTATCTGGCGGCCGAGGAGAAGATCGTGCTGGAGCCTGCCGCGCTCGATGCGCAGCTCGCCGAATGGAAGCGCGAGGGCTTGCGGGTCGGCTTCACCAATGGCTGTTTCGACATCCTGCATCCCGGCCACGTCAAGGTGCTCACGGCGGCGCGCGCCGCCTGCGATCGCCTGATCGTCGGCCTCAACAGCGACGCCTCGGTGCGGCGGCTGAAGGGGGCGGATCGTCCGGTGCAGGACGAGCGGGCGCGTGCGGAAGTGCTGGCGGCGCTCGAAGCCGTCGATCTCGTCGTGATCTTCGAGGAGGACACGCCGATCGAGCTGATCACCCGGATCAGGCCGAGCGCGCTGGTGAAGGGCGGCGACTACACCCGCGAGCAGGTGGTTGGCCATGAGGTCGTCGAGGCCGCCGGCGGCACCGTCGTGCTCGTCGACATCCTCAAAGGTTTCAGCACGACTGCGCTGGTCCACCGCGCGCGGGGAGGGGGCAAGTGACGAACCAAGTGACGGCACTCGCACGGGAGACCACCGGCGGCATGCTGCTGCGGCGCCTGCGCAGCCCTGCGGCCTGGAGCGAGACGGTCGATCTGTTCGCAGTCCTGACCGCGGCCTCGCTGCCCTGGTCGACCTCGCTGACGGGGATCTTCAACGCCCTGCTGCTGCTCTGCATGGTGCCGTTTCTCGACGTCCGCGCGTTCCTGCAATCGCTGAAGCGCCCGATCTGCGCGGCGCCGATCGCGCTGGTGCTGCTCGCGCTGGTGGGGACGCTGTGGTCAGATGCGGCCTGGGGCGCGCGGCTCTATGCGGTCAATCCGACGGTCAAGCTGCTGGTGCTGCCGGTCCTGCTCTATCATTTCGAGCGCTCGCCGCGCGGGCACTGGGTGCTGATCGCCTTCCTGGTGTCCTGCGCGCTGTTGTCGGCGATGTCGTGGCTGGTCGCCTTTGACCCGAACCTCGCGCTCAAGACCGATCCCCCCGAACGCGGCATCTTCGTCAAGAACTACATCGACCAGAGCCAGGAATTCACGCTGTGCGCGGTCGCGCTCGCCTATCCAATTATCTTGCTGCTGCGTGAGAAGCGTTACTGGTTCGCCGGACTGCTCACGGCTCTGGCGCTGAGCTTCTTCGTCAACATGGCCTTCGTGGTGGTGTCGCGCACCGCGCTCGTCACCGTTCCGATCCTGTTCGGGGTGTTCGCGCTGCTGCACCTGCGATGGCGCAGCATCGCGGTCATCTCCGTCGCCTTGCTCGTCGGTGCCGTGCTGGCCTGGCAGGCCTCGCCGCAATTGCGCAAGACCGCCGACACCTTTACGAGCGACTACACGCGTTACGTCGAAAAGGGCGAGCCAACCTCGGCGGGCCTGCGGCTCGAGTTCTGGCGAAAGTCGCTCGGCTTCTTTGCGGAGGCGCCGATCATGGGGCATGGCACCGGCTCCACGCGCGGATTGTTCGAGAAGGTCGCCACGCCGAGCGGCCTGTACCAGGCGTCCGCCGAGGTGATCGGCAACCCGCATAACCAGACGCTGAATGTCGCCGTGCAATGGGGCGTCATCGGCATCGCCGTCCTCTATTCGATCTGGATCCTGCATCTCCTCTTGTTTCGCGGCGAGGGGCTGGTCCATTGGATCGGTCTCCTGGTCGTGGTGCAGAACGTGTTCACCTCGCTCTTCAACTCCCATCTGTTCGACTTCCACGAGGGCTGGATGTACGTCATCGGCGTCGGCGTTGCCGGCGGCATGGTGCTCCGGGCACAACAGGCCGGCGCGAAGGTGGGGGAAGCCGGTTCCTGAACGGCCGCGCGGCTGGCAACTCCCGTCGATATGGGTTATCAGCGCGGTTCAGGTTGCATCTTACGGGATATTCATCGGTCGGCGGATGACGCGTCTTTCGCATCTTACCTTGCGCAATTTTCTGATCGCGCTCCACGACCTGCTGGCGACCACGGCGGCGCTGTTTGCGGCCTTCTATCTGCGCTTCGAGGGCAGCGACGGCTTCTACGACCGTCTGCCGTTGCTGTTCCAGATCCTGCCCTACTTCCTCGCCTTCAGCGTGGTCGTGTTCTTCATCTTCAACCTGACCACGACCAAATGGCGCTTCATCTCGCTGCCCGACGCGCTGAACATCATCCGCGTCGCGAGCGTGCTGACGGTGGCGCTGCTCGTGCTCGACTACATCTTCGTCGCTCCCAACGTCCGCGGTGCCTTCTTCCTCGGCAAGGTCACGATCATCCTCTATTGGTTCCTCGAGATCGCGGCTCTCAGCGCCTTGCGGATGGCCTATCGCTATTTCCGCTATACGCGGGTGCGGCGTCACGCGCGGGAAGAGGATGCGGCGCCGACGCTGCTGGTCGGCCGCGCGGCGGACGCCGAGGTGCTGTTGCGCGGCATCGAGAGCGGGGCGATCAAGCGGATCTGGCCGGTCGGCCTGTTGTCGCCGTCGAGCTCCGATCGCGGCCAGTTCATCCGGACCGTGCCGGTGCTGGGCAGCATCGACGATATCGAGGATGTCGTCGCCGACTTCGCCAAGCGCAACAAGCCGATCGCGCGCCTCGTCATGACGCCGTCGGCGTTCGAGCCGGAGGCGCATCCGGAATCGATCCTGATGCGGGCGCGCAAGCTTGGCGTGATCGTCAACCGCATGCCCTCGCTCGAGAGCGGCGACACGCCGCGCCTCACGGCCGTCGCGGTCGAGGACCTGCTGCTGCGGCCGAGCGAGACAATCGACTATGCGCGGCTGGAAGCGCTGATCAGGGGCAAGGCGGTGCTTGTCACCGGCGGCGGCGGCTCGATCGGCTCGGAGATCTGCGAGCGCGTCGTCGCCTTCGGCGCCGCGCGCCTGCTGATCCTGGAGAATTCCGAGCCGGCGCTTTACGCGGTCACGGAAACGCTCGCCGCGCACGGTGCGGCGGCTGCGATCGAAGGACGGATCGCCGACATCCGCGACCGCGATCGCATCATCCGCCTGATGGCCGAGTTCAAGCCGGACATCGTGTTCCACGCCGCGGCGCTGAAGCACGTGCCGATCCTCGAGCGCGACTGGAGCGAGGGCGTCAAGACCAACATCTTCGGCTCGATCAACGTCGCGGATGCC
This sequence comes from Bradyrhizobium commune, assembly GCF_015624505.1. Taxonomy (NCBI): domain Bacteria; kingdom Pseudomonadati; phylum Pseudomonadota; class Alphaproteobacteria; order Hyphomicrobiales; family Nitrobacteraceae; genus Bradyrhizobium; species Bradyrhizobium commune. The sequence goes on from NZ_CP061379.1 coordinate 2,562,290, forward strand.
GCGCTCGCCGCCGGCGCCGAAGCCATGGTGATGATCTCGACCGACAAGGCGATCGAGCCGGTGTCGATGCTCGGCCTGACCAAGCGCTTTGCCGAGATGTACTGCCAGGCGCTCGATCACGATCTCGCGGCAGGCCGCGGCGGCGCCAGGCCGCCGATGCGGCTGATCTCGGTGCGGTTCGGCAACGTGCTGGCGTCGAACGGCTCGGTGGTGCCGAAGTTCAAGGCCCAGATCGAGGCCGGCGGCCCCGTCACGGTGACGCATCCCGACATGGTCCGCTACTTCATGACCATTCGCGAGGCCTGCGACCTCGTCATCACCGCCGCGACCCACGCACTCGGTACGACACGTGACGACGTCTCCGTCTACGTGCTCAACATGGGGCAGCCGGTGAAGATCGTCGATCTTGCCGAGCGCATGATCCGTCTCTCCGGCCTGCAGCCCGGCTACGACATCGAGATCGTGTTCACCGGCATGCGGCCGGGCGAGCGCCTGCACGAAATCCTGTTCGCCTCCGAGGAGCCGACCCGCGAGATCGGCGTCGCCGGCATCATGGCCGCGCAGCCGAACGAGCCACCGATGCAGACCCTGCGCAAATGGATTGCGGCGCTCGAGCAGGCGATCGCGCGGGACGATCGGGCGACGATCAGGACCATCCTGAAGGATGCGGTCCCGGAATTCGGGTCGACCGCGGCCTGACCATGCAGCCGCAAGACAAGATCGCTGGCAAGATCGTCGTCGCGAGCCAGCATTATCCGCCGGATCCGAGCACGACCGCGGCGATCATGGCCGAGATTGCGTGCCGCCTTGCCGCAGAGCACGAGGTCGTCGTGCTGTCGGGCTCGCCCGGTGCGCTGCCGGCCGCGCAGATCGGGCCGGACAAGCCGCGCGTGATTGCCGTCAAGAACCGGATGCCGGGAAAGGCCGCGCTGGTGCGCCGTGCCACGACCGAGCTGCTGTTCGCGCTGCGCATCTTCTTTGCGCTGATGCGGCAGCTGCGCCGCGGTGACGTGGTGCTGACCGTGACCGCACCGTTCATGCTGCCCTACATGGTTGCCGCGGCGGCATGGCTCAAGCGCGCGCGTTCGGCGCTGATCCTGCATGACCTCTTTCCCGACGTGCTGGTGGTGTCGGGTCTGCTCAAGCCGGGCTCGATCGTGGCGCGGGCAATGCGCGCCGCCAACGCGTTGATGTTCCGCGCGCTCACCGCCGTCATCACCATCGGCCGCGATGCGGAAGCGCCGCTGTTGAGCTATTCCGGCATGACGCGGAACAAGATCCGCTTCATCCCGAACTGGGCGACGCTCGTGCCCGCTATGCGCCCGGCGACACCGGACAATCCGTTCCGGGAAGGGCTCGCGGCCCGCTACATCGTCGGGCTGTCAGGCAATCTCGGCTTCACCCATGATCCCGAGATCGTGTTCGAGGCGGCGCGCCTCTTGAAGGACGAGCCGGACATCCACTTCCTGCTCTCCGGCTGGGGCATCGGCTTCGAGCGGCTGAAGCAGCTGCAGGCGGATGCGAACCTGTCCAATGTCTCCTTCGTGGCACGCGTCGAGGACGCCGAGCTCGAGGCGTTTCTGGCGTCCGCCAATCTCTGGATCATTCCGTACCGGAAGGACGTGGCCGGGGTGTCGGTGCCGAGCCGCTTCTATAATCTGCTGGCGGTCGGCCGCCCCGTTGTGCTGGTCTCCGAGCCCGAGGCCGAGGCCGCCTTGACGGTGGTGGAGAACGGGCTCGGCTGGGTCGTGACGCCGGGCCGCGCCGACCAGCTCGCTGACGCAATCCGCAAGGCGTCCTGCGCGGATGACGGTGCACTTGCGGCGCGTGCAGTGAAGGCGGCAGCGAAGTTCGATCGCACGACTGCGATGAACGCCTATGCCGCCCTGATCGACGAATTGTTGCGCAACCCGGATCTCAGGGAGCAACGATGAGCGGGAACAAGCCGGTGGTGCTGGTGACGGGAGCGAGCGGCTTCGTCGGTCGCCATGTCGTGCCCGCGCTGATGCGCAAGGGATGGTCGGTGCGCCGCGCCGTCCGCAGCCCGGAAGGCATCGACGACGAGGTCGTCGTTGAATCAATCGGTCCCGACACCGACTGGACGGCCGCGCTCCAGGGCGTCGATGCCGTCGTCCATCTTGCCGCGCGGGTGCATCACAAGCACGAGGAGCATGCCGTCCAGCTCTACCGCAACGTCAACATCGCCGGCACGCTGCACCTGGCGCGCTCTGCGGCCGTGGCCGGCGTGCGCCAGTTCATGTTCGTCAGCACCGTGCTCGTGCATGGCCGCAGCAATGAGGGCCGCGCGCCGTTCAGCGAGGACGACATCCTGACCCCGCGCGGCCTCTACGGCATGTCCAAGGCGGCGGCCGAGGCCGGCTTGAGGACGCTCGCCCGCGACAATGCCATGAAGATCTCGGTGGTGAGGCCGCCGCTGGTCTATGGCGCGGGCGCCAAGGGCAATTTTGCGCTGCTGACGCGCGCGGTGAATCTCGGACTGCCGCTGCCCTTTGCCGCGATCCGCAACCATCGCGCTTTTCTGGCTGTGCAGAACCTGTCGTCGTTCATCCTGCGACGGCTCTCTTTTCCCGACTCCGCGAGCAATTTCGAGATCTTCCTGGTGGCCGACAGGGAGCAGGTCTCGACGCCCGAATTCATCGAGCGCCTGGCGGCTGCGTCCGGCAAGAGCCCGCGGCTGTTCGGCATGTCGCCGACGCTGCTGAGCTCGCTGCTCGGCGTGATCGGCCGGCAGGATACGCATGACAGCCTGATCGGTTCGCTCGAGCTCAACGTCTCCAAGGCGATCGCGACGGGCTGGCAGCCGGAGGTGTCGCTCGACGAGGGCCTGCGGCTGGCGCTGTCGGCTCAGGATGCCTGAGGCCGCGAGAATCGCCACAGGACGATTGCGATTGCGATCGCGCCCGCGACAAGCGCGAGCAAGCTGGCCGAGGTGGCGCCGGCGCGCACGGTGACGATGGCAAGCGCAGCGAGCACGATGTTGAGGGCGAACACCTCGCCGACCACGCGGGGAACCGCAAAACCATTGTCGGTGGCGCGCTGGTAGAAATGCGAACGGTGCGCCGACCAGAATGGTTCGCGCCGCGCGATGCGCCGGAACAGGGTGATGGTGGAATCCGTCAGGTAGTAGGCCGGCAGCAGCAGCGCCGCGGCCGGCTGGCCGCGCCAGGCCAGCTCGAGCAGGCACCAGCCGAGCAGAAGCCCGATCGGCAGGCTGCCGACGTCGCCCAGGAAAACCCTTGCGACCGGCTTGTTGAACGGGGCGAAGCCGAGCGTCGCGCCGCACAGCGCCGCGGCGATCAGCACCGCCGGCCAGGACAATTCACCGAGCAATCCCAACAGCGACAGTGCCGCGGTGACCGGCACGACCTCCGCCACCGTCATCAGGTCGAGCCCGTCCATGAAGTTGACGAGGTTCACGAACCAGACACCGGCGAGCAGGATCAGGCCGCGCTCCAGCATCAGCGGCACCGCCGGCACGATGCGCGCGGTCTCGGGCGCGGTGAACACGACCGCGCCGACGCAGGCCGCTTGCAGCACGAGCCGCACCAGCACCGGCAGCGACACGATATCGTCGGCAAATCCGACCAGCGCGATCACGATTGTCGCGACCACCAGTGTCGTCGGGATCGCGACACCAGCGAAAATGCCCCACGCCAAGGCAACGACCAGCGTCGCTGATATCACCGCGATGCCTCCGCCCTGCGGCGTCGGGATCCGATGCGAGGAACGCGCGTTCGGCCGCGCCAGCGCATAGCGCTGGAGCAGGGGGCGGCTGGTCCAGGTGATCAGCGCCGACATCAGCGCGGCGATCGCAACGGCAAGCAGGGACGGCACGGTGGACGTCACTCCGGCACCCCGATCGGGGCCGATCCCTGCGCGGCTTTCTCCGCGCTCAGGATCCAGACCAGGCCGCCGAAGGCGCCGACGATGAAGTAGACGGCGCCGAACAGCAGCGAGACGTTGACGCCCTCGTTGGCAGCGAGCCCGGCGAAGCCGAAGGCCAGCCCCATGGTCGCCTCGCGCACGCCCCAGCCGGCAATCGAGATCGGCATCAGCGTGATCAGCATCACCGGCGGCACCAGCAGGAAGACCTGGGCGAAGGTGACAGGTGCGGCGATCGACTGCACCACGCACCAGGCGATGACGACGGCGAGGACGTGAACGAGCAGCGACAGGACCGCGATGACCGGCCCGCGCTTGCGGCTGAAGATCACGCGGTTCGCGATCACCGCGCAGGCGTGGAGGTGATGGGTGGCCCACCAGGTCCTGAGCCACGTCCATTTCAACGCGCCGAAGATCAGGAAGCCGATGCCGCCCGCGAGCGCCGCCAGATCGAGCAGCAGCAGCGCAGAACGTCCATGGGAATCGGCGATGAGCTGGTAGCTCCAGGGCAAGCTCGCGACGATGAGGATCGCGAGCGCGATGAGGCCGATCGCGCGATCGACGAAGATCGAATAGGTCGCCGCGCGCCATCCGGCGCCGGCGCGCGCGACCAGCCAGAGCCGGACCGCATCGCCGCCGATCGCCGACGGCAGGGTCTGGTTGAAGAACGAGCCGATCACGTTGTAGCGCATGGCGCGGCCAAGCTCGAGCGGCGCGCCGCATTCGGCGCTGATCTCGCGCCAGCGCAGCACGCCGACGAAGATTTGCAGGAACGTGACCGCGATCGCCATCGCGATCCAGAACAGGCTGGTCGCGGTGAAGCGCGAGAAAAGCTCGGACAGATCGACCTTGCGCAGCGCCAGATAGAGCAGCGCCGCGGAGATCAGGATTTTGGCCGTGGACAGGAGGATTCGGCGCATCTCGCCCGCATGAACAGGATTTGCGAAGGTCACCCGACGCCAGGCGCCGAATTCGGCCGCTTTGGTATGGTTTTGGCGCCGATCTTGCAATAGCTGTCATGGCGAGAAGCTGTCGTGGCAAGAACGGGCTATTGCGGCCGATCCGATGCGGCGGCTAAACAGGCGACGGTCGCGGCGCGAAGGATCTTTCGGGAACAGGATGACGGATCAGGCGATTTTGGTCACGGGCGCCGCCGGGTTCATCGGCTTTCACGTCGCCCGACAGCTCTTGGCCGAGGGCCGGCCGGTCCTCGGCCTCGACAATCTCAACAGCTATTACGACCCGGCGCTGAAACGGGCGCGGCTCGCGCTGTTGCGAGCCGAGCCCGGCTTCTCCTTCGTGCAGGCCGATCTCGCGGACCGCGAGACGATCGCGGCGCTGTTTGCGCAAAACCGGTTTGCAAAGGTCGTGCATCTCGCCGCCCAGGCCGGCGTGCGCTACTCGATCGAGCAGCCGCAGAGTTACGTCGAGTCCAATCTGCAGGGCTTTCTCAACGTGCTCGAGGGCTGCCGCAACAATGGCTGTCGTCATCTCGTCTACGCCTCGTCATCCTCCGTTTATGGCGCCAACACTAAACTGCCGTTTTCCGTGCAGGACCGGACCGATCATCCCGTGAGCTTCTATGCTGCGACCAAGAAGGCGAACGAGGTGATGGCGCAGTCCTACAGCCATCTCTACCGGCTGCCGGTCACTGGCTTGCGCTTCTTTACCATCTACGGCCCGTGGGGGCGGCCCGACATGGCTCTGTTTCTGTTTGTAAACGCCATGGTGGCGGCCAAGCCGATCCGGCTCTTTAACCATGGCAGGATGCGTCGCGACTTCACCTATATTGACGACGTCACGCGCGTGGTATCCAAGCTGATCGATCTTGTGCCCACCGATGACCCGGCCGCCGCAAATGCGCCGTGTAAGGTTTACAATGTCGGCAACCACCGCCCGGAAGAGCTGATGCATGTCGTCTCTCTTCTGGAGCAGGAGCTGGGTCGGACGGCGATCAAGGAATTGCTGCCGATGCAGCCGGGTGACGTGATGGAAACGTTCGCGGATGTCGACGATCTGATGCGCGACACCGGCTTTGCACCGTCAACGCCGATCGCGCACGGGGTCCGCAATTTTGTCAGCTGGTATCGGGACTATTACAAGGTTTGAAATGACGATGGACAAACGCATCATCCCCCTGATCATGTGCGGCGGTGCCGGCACGCGGTTGTGGCCGGCCTCGCGCGAGGTGCGGCCAAAGCAGTTTTTGCCGCTGTTCGGCACGCGCTCGACCTTCCAGGACACGCTGTTGCGCGTCTCGGATGCCGCGCTGTTCGATCGCCCGATCGTCATCACCAACGCCTCCTATCGCTTCATGGTGCTGGAGCAGCTCGCCGAGATCGGCATCGAGGCCGACGTGATCCTCGAGCCGATGCGGCGCGACTCCGGCCCTGCGATCGCAGCCGGCGCGGTGTTCGCGCAAGTACGCGCCAAGGACGCGATCGTGCTGGCGCTCGCCGCCGACCATGTGGTGCAGGATAACGCCGCCTTCGTCGCGGCCTGCCGCGAAGGCCTCGCCGCGGCGAGCACCGGCCGTATCGTCACCTTCGGCGTCAAGCCGGAACGGCCGGCGACCGAGTACGGCTATATCAGCCCGGGTGAGGTGATCTCCGGCGAGGTGCAGGCGGTCGCGCGCTTCGTCGAGAAGCCGGACGCGGTGAAGGCGGCCGACTACCTCAATTCGGGCTATCTCTGGAACAGCGGCAACTTCATGTTCCCGGCGGCCCTACTGCTCGACGAATACCGCAAGGTCGATGCTGCGAGCGTGCAGGCGGTCTCTGATGCGGTGACCAATGCCGGCCGCGACCTCGGCTTCGTGACGCTGGAGCCAAAAGCCTTCGGCGCGGCAAAGGCGATCTCGATCGACTATGCGGTGATGGAAAAGACCTCGCGCGCAGCCGTGGTGCCGGTGTCGTGCGGCTGGTCCGACGTCGGCTCGTGGCGCGCGGTGTGGGAGCTGTCCGACAAGGATACGCAGGGCAATTCGGCGCACGGCACCGCCGTGTTCGAGGATTCGCGCAACTGCAACGTCACGAGCGATCATGCGCTGGTCGCGCTCGAAGGCGTCGACGACCTCGTCGTGGTGGCGACCGCGGACGCGGTCCTCGTCTCGCGGCAGAAGGATGCCAACGGGCTCAAGCGTCTCGTGACGAAGCTGAAAGCGATCGCGCCGAAGGTCACCGAGGAGCACCTCAAGGTGCACCGGCCCTGGGGCAGCTACCAGTCGGTCGACAATGGCGAGCGGCATCAGGTCAAGCGCATCGTGGTGAAGCCGGGCGGGCGGCTGTCGCTCCAGAAGCACCATCACCGCGCCGAGCACTGGATCGTGGTCCGCGGTGCGGCCCGCGTCACCGTCAACGAAACGGTCAAGACGGTGCATGAGAACGAGTCGATCTACATCCCGATGGGCGCGGTCCACCGGATGGAGAACCCCGGTAAAATCATGCTGGAACTGATCGAGGTCCAGACCGGCTCCTATCTCGGGGAAGACGACATCATCCGGATTGAAGACGACTATCAAAGGTCGTAACCAGCAAACTCCGAATCACGCGACCTGGGCCAAAACGATGCTAAGGCCCGGGGAACGTGTAACTTTTTGAATCAAATCGTGTCCGGGCGGCTCACGCGGCATTCGCCACAAATGTGGCGACCGTGCTAGAAGCGGCCCGGGGTTGCGTTGAATCGGGGTTCGATCAGATGAGTTCCAAAGGGTCACAACCGGCAAAGGCCGGCTTGCGCGTCGGCGTCATTGGCGCCGGCGTGATGGGCAGCAACCACGCGCGCGTGCTGAGCGGCCTGCCCGGCGTCAGCCTGGTCGGCGTGGTCGATCCGTCGCCGGCGCACCTGACGCGCACCACCGAGCTTGCCAGCTGCCAGGGTTTTGAGACGCTCGACCAGCTCTTCGCGGCCGGCGTCGATGCGGTGACCATCGCGGCGCCGACCCATCTGCATCACGAGCTCGCGCTCGCCTGTATCGCCAGGAACATCCACGTGCTGGTCGAGAAGCCGATCGCCTCCACGGTCGCGGAAGGGCGCGAGATCGTCACTGCCGCGCAGAAGGCCGGCGTGACGCTGATGGTCGGCCATGTCGAGCGCTTCAATCCGGCGGTCGCCGCCGTCAAGCAGGCGATCGCGGGCGAGGACATCCTGTCGATCGCGATCACGCGCGTCGGTCCGTTCCCGCCGCGCATGTCCAATGTCGGCGTCGTCATCGATCTCGCCGTGCATGACATCGATCTGATTCGCTGGTTCACCGAATCCGACATCGTCGAGGTGCAGCCGCAGCTGTCGAGCGCGGTCGCCGAGCGCGAGGACATCGCGCTGCTCCAGTTCCGCACCGCCTCCGGCGTGCTCGCCCACATCAACACCAACTGGCTCACGCCGTTCAAGGCGCGCAGCGTCACGGTCGCGACCCGCGGCAAATATGTGATGGGCGATCTGTTGACGCGCCAGGTCACCGAATGCTTCGGCTTCAAGCCGGACGGCAGCTATTCGATGCGGCATCTGCCGGTCGGCCATGACGAGCCGCTACGCGCCGAGCTGATCGCCTTCCTCAGGGCCGTTCGCCACGGCGAAACGCCGGCGGTGACAGGCGACGAAGGCGTTGCCAGCCTCGAGATCGCGACGCAGTGCCTCGAGACGCCCTCGCGGCCCGCAGCGACGTCGCCGACCCGCAAGGGTCCGCGCCGCGTCGCCGGCTGATCCTTCCGCATGTCGATCGCTCCAAATCCGCAAGGCGCCAAGACCCAGACCATGAACCAGCATCTGCGTTCCGATCCCATTCCCTTCATTGATGTCGGCGCGCAGCGCCGCCGGCTCGGCGCCGAGCTCGATGCGGCGGTCAAGCGCGTGCTCGACCATTGCCAGTTCGTCAACGGCCCTGAAGTCGCCGAGTTCGAAAAGCAGCTTGCGGCCTATTGCGGCGCCAAGCATGTGATCGGCTGCGCCAGCGGCACCGATGCGCTTCTGATGATCCTGATGGCGAAGAATGTCGGCCCCGGCGATGCCGTGTTCTGTCCGTCCTTCACCTTCATCGCGACGGCGTCGCCGGCGGCGCGGACCGGCGCCACGCCGGTCTATGTCGACGTGGACGAAGCGACCTTCAACATGAGCCCGGAGTCGCTCAAGCGCGGCATCGCGACCGCTCGCAAGGCCGGCTTGAGGCCGGTTGCGGTGATTCCGGTCGATCTGTTCGGCCAGCCGGCCGATCACGATGCGATCGCCGAAATCGCCAAGGCCGAAGGCCTGTTCGTGATCGACGACGCAGCGCAAGGCTTTGGCGCCAGCTACAAGGGCCGCAAGCTCGGCACCTTCGGGCTTGCCACCGCCACGAGCTTCTTCCCGGCAAAGCCGCTCGGCTGCTTCGGCGACGGCGGCGCGATCCTCACCGATGACGACGAGCTTGCCGCGACGCTGCGCAGCATTCGTGTGCACGGGCAGGGCGTGGACAAATACGACAACGTCCGGCTCGGCCTGACCGGCCGGCTCGACACCATGCAGGCTGCGATCCTGATCGAGAAGCTGAAGATTTTTGACGACGAGATCGCCGTCCGCAACAGGGTGGCGGAGCGCTATGCGCGCGGGCTGTCCAACGTCGTCACCGTGCCGCGCCTCGCGCCCGGTAACACCTCGGTCTGGGCGCAATACACCATCCGTCTCCCGAAGGGGACCGATCGCGACGGCTTTGCTGCTGCGCTGAAGGCCCAGGGTGTGCCGACCGCGATCTATTACGGCAAGTCGATGCATCAGCAGACCGCCTACAAGCAGTATCCGGTCGCCGACGGCGGGCTGCCGGGCTGCGAGAGCCTGTCGCAGGACGTCATCAGCCTGCCGATGCACGCCTATTTGACCGAAGCCGATCAGGAGCGGGCAATCGCCGCCGTCCGCGGCGCGATCGCGGGCTGATCTTGCTTCACCTCTCCCGCTTGCGGGAGAGGTCGGCGCGAAGCGCCGGGTGAGGGCTCTCTCCTCTGGAGGAGTCTTCCTTGTCGAGACACCCTCTCCCCAACCCTCCCCCGCAGCGGGGGGAGGGAGCACACTTCCGTCGCGGCTTGCACCTAGACCTAATCTCGCCATGCTCTAAAACAGACGCATGCTCGGACGCATCTTCACGGTCGGTGGTTACACGCTGCTCTCGCGGCTGACGGGATTTGCCCGCGACATCATGCTGGCGGCGATCCTCGGTGCCGGCCCCGTCGCCGACGCCTTCTTCGTGGCGCTGCGGCTGCCCAACCATTTCCGCGCGATCTTTGCCGAGGGCGCCTTCAACGCCGCCTGGGTGCCGGCCTACGCGCATGTTCACGGCGAGCGCGGGGAGGGAGCGGCAAAATTGTTCGCCGACCGCATCTTCACGCTGCTCTTGGCCTCTCAAGTCGTGCTGCTGATCGTCGCCTGGCTGTTCATGCCGCAGGCCATGAGCTTACTTGCGCCGGGCTTTTCCGAAGACGCCGAGCAGCGCAAGCTCGCGATCGAGCTGACCCGGATCACCTTTCCCTATCTGCTGTTGATCACGCTGGTGACGCTCTATGGCGGCATGCTCAACGTGATGCAGCGTTTTGCCAGCGCAGCCGCCGCGTCGATCTTCCTCAACGTCGCGATGATGATGACGCTGGCGCTCGCCGCCTGGTTTCCGACTGCGGGCCACGCCGCCGCCTGGGGCGTTCTGATCTCGGGCTTCCTGCAATATTTTCTGCTCGCGGGCGATCTCGCCCGCCATGGCGGCCTGCCGCGCTTTGCGCCGCTCAAACTGGACGAAGATGTCCGCGGCTTCTTCAAGGCACTCGGGCCTGCGACGCTGGGCTCGATGGGGACGCAGGTCGCGCTGTTCGCCGACACCATCATTGCGACCTTCCTGCCCGCGGGCGCGCTGTCGGCGCTCTATTACGCCGACCGCCTCAACCAGCTGCCGATCGGCGTGATCGGCATCGCTATCGGCACGGTGCTGCTGCCGGAGATGTCGCGGCGGATCACGGCCAACGACCACGACGGCGCCATGAAGGCGCAGCGCCGCGCCTTCGATTTCACGCTGCTGTTCTCGGTCCCCTTCGTCGCCGCGTTCCTCACCGTGCCCGACGAGATCATGCGTGCGCTGTTTGCCCGCGGCGCCTTCTCCAAGGCCGATGCGGTGGCCGCAGGCAGCACGCTCGCGGCCTATGCCATCGGCCTGATCCCCTTCGTGCTGATCCGCAGCGCGGTCGCGACCTTCTATGCGCGCAAGGATACGGCGACGCCGGTTCGCGCCTCGCTGACCGGCATCGCTGTCAATGTCGCCCTGAAGCTCGCCTTGATGGGATCGCTCGCCCAGATCGGCCTGGCGCTCGCGACCGCCGTCGGCGTCTGGACCAATCTGCTGCTGGTGCTGTTCTTCGCCGTGCGGCGAGGCTTTCTCGCGCTGGACCGCGCCTGGCTCATGTCGCTCGCCAAATTCCTGCTGACCGGAATAATCCTCGCCGCGGCCTTCTGGCTGATCGCGCGGTTTGGCGGGTCGGCGCCGGGCTCGATGCACTTCCGGGATGAAGTGACGCTGGTCCTGTTGGCCGTCGGGGGGACGATCGTCTACGCGCTGGTGATCCTCATTCTGTTCGGCCGGAGCTGGCTCGTCTCGCTGGTGCGCGGCTAGGTGCGTATCAATGAGGCGTTGTGCCCGCTCGCCTCACCGCGAAGGACCTGATCACTCGACGTCAGGACGGGGGAGGCGTGCCAATTGGCCGAGGGACGAAAATCGCCTCAGGAAAAACTGTCTCGCCCACCACGCCGAAACTGAAACGATCATCCACGCCAAGATAGCTGCGGCGAATGCACCGACCACATTTGTTTCCGCCGTCGCCCAAAAAGTCAGCGCGAATCCGGCAAGGCCAATGCTGCCAAGCCCGGCACCCGCCGCGTCCAGTGCCGCGGCCTGCTGTCCGCGCCGCGCTCCGGCAAGACCGACATTCGCTTTGGCGCGACGCTCATGGCTTTCAATCAGGGTCGCACTGGCGCAGAAGATGGCGGGAAGCGCGAGAAACAGCCCGCCGACGGCCGCCCCGAAATATTGCCCTATGATTCCGGCGAACACGGTCGCAAGCCCCCCGAGCACGAAGCGGACGCCGTATTCATACCAGCGCGTCTTCTTGAGTGCCGAGGATGACAGCTTGACCAGCATCAGGCGGCCCCTCCGAGACCCGCGAGCAGGCCGAAGGCGATTGCGAGCCATACCGCAAAAGCGATGATGCTGGCGGGCAGCGCCGCGAGCCGAGACCTCATCAGAATGTGGCAGACGGCAAGGCTGTAGCAACCGAGAGCGATCGCGCCGAAAATCATGGTCCAGCTTTCCGCCGCCGCGTATGGCGGGCCGTGCTGCACGACCGCGATGCCGAGCGTGGCGAGCGCGACAGATGGCGCCGCGCCCAGGAGGCCGGCAAAACTCTTGGGCCGCAGCATGTCGCCGAGCATTGCGAAGGCGGATACGATCACACCACCGGCGATGAAGCGGAGGAGGTACTCAGCCACGATGTGCCCCCCGATCCACAGTCTCTCCGCTCCGCCTTGCCAGCGTCCAAGGCCTTAGCGTCCGCTCGACCACGATCCCCAGCGTGAAGCCCGCGACCACATCGCTGGCCCAGTGCGCGAGCAGTGCGATGCGGGTCAACGAGAGGGCCGTCGCGATGGCGCGCACGAGACGTCGCCGGGCCGGGGGCAGCAGGGCGGCGGCGGACGCCAAGGCGCCCATGTGGACGGCGTGGCCAGACGGAAAGGCATCGCGGGCCCTTCCGGAGAATGGGATGCCACGCCGATGGCCGAGCAGGGTCAGCCGATCCGGTCTGATCTGGTCGAACACGGTTTTCAAGATGTGCGGGAGCACTGTCGTCGCCAGCGAAATGGCCAGGATATGATTTGCGACCCTACGCTCCTCGGGACGCCGAAGACGGGCGTAGAGCCAAGCCGTCGCGGCAAGTCCAAGCAGCACATGCTCGTCCGCGCCCCAGGTCAGCACTTTGGCCGCCTCTTCGAACTCTGCGTTCGCATGATCGGAGACCGCGTTGGCAATCGCGAGGTCAGTACGGGTGGGCTCGACAGTTATGAGGGCCATCAGTTCAGAAGCGGAGCTTGTTTGTGATGTCTATGTAAAGCTTCTGTGACAGCAAGGTTCCTTGTCAGAAGGTTGGCTGGCAAAGAGAAAGGCCGCCTCGATGTCAATCAAGGCGGCCCCTGTTGCAAACCAAGTTGAAGAAGCGCGTTTTAAGGCTGTCCCGATCCACCCGCCGAGCCGTAGACCTGACCGGTCGCATAGCTGGCGTCGGCAGCCGCAAGCTGTACATAGATCGAGGCGAGCTCGGCGGGCTGGCCGGGGCGGCCGAGCGGAGTCATGCCGCCGAATTTTTCGAGCTTATCCATCGTTGCGCCGCCGGACACCTGGAGCGGCGTCCAGATCGGTCCGGGCGCGACGCCGTTGACGCGGATGCCCTTGGAGGCGAGTTGCTTTGCCAGCGACTTCACGTAGTTCATGGTCGCCGCCTTGGTCTGTGCGTAATCGTAGAGATCCGGCGAGGGATCGTAAGCCTGCTCGGATGTCGTGCCGACGATACAGGATCCGGGCTTGAGATGCGGCAGCGCCGCCTTGATGATCCAGAACGGCGCGTAGATGTTGGTTTTCATGGTCGCGTCGAAATCCTCTGACGAGACGTCGAGGATGGAAGCGCGCGTCTGCTGCCGGGCGGCGTTATTGACGATGATGTCGAGCCCGCCGAGGCCCTGCACAGCCTGCTCGATCAGTTTCTTGCAGAAAGCTTCGTCCTTGAGGTCGCCGGGAAATGCGAGGCCAATGCGACCCTCCTTCTTGATCAGCGCGATCACCTCCTGTGCGTCGGGCTCCTCCGCGGGAAGATAGTTGATGGCGACGTCGGCGCCTTCGCGCGCATACGCGATCGCAGCTGCCCGGCCCATGCCGGAATCGCCGCCGGTGATCAGCGCCTTGCGGCCAGCGAGCCGCCCGGAGCCCTTGTAGCTGGTTTCGCCATGGTCCGGCCGCGGCTCCATTTTGCCGGCGAGGCCGGGCCAGGGCTGCGATTGCTTTTTGAATGGCGGTTTCGGATAGCGGGTGACGGGGTCGATCAGGTCTTGCTCGGCCATATCTGTGTTTCCTTTCGCTGTCGAGGATGCCAGCGAAGCCGCAGCGAGTGTGGCGCTCGCCGCGTGCACGACGTGCCGGCGGGATAATGCAGTCTTGTCCTGATGTGCCATGAAGGCCTCGGCGATTTACAGTCTCAACCAGCGGAGCGAAGTATCGTTGCCAATCGGGGACGCCGACGGAGCCGACGTCCCCGGAAAGCCCTACTTCGACTGTTTCGACTGTCCGACGCTCGGCGCCTTGCCGAGCTCCTGGGCCATGTCGAGATGATGCCTCAGCGCGGGCACTGTCTTGCCGGCCCAGTCCTTCAGCGCGGCATTGTCGCCACCCTTGGCATAGCGATCGAACAGCGACACGGCATCTTCGTGCGCGCTGACCTGATAGGAGTCGTAGTCCGAGCTGAAATCCTTGCCTGAGGCGTTCTTGAGCTTGTCGAGCTTGCTCTGGTGCGAGCTGTCGAGCGCCGTCGGCAGCGTGGCTTGCACCTTGCCGTCACCGACCAGGGCTTTCAGCTCGCTGCTGGTCTTGGTGTGGTCGGTCACCATCTGCTGAGCGAAGGTTTTCTCCTGCGCGTTGCCCTTCTGCTCAGCGAGCTTGCTCGATTCGATTTCGAACATGTCGCTGATGGCGACCTCCTTGACGAAATCGGCGGTCGCAGGCGCGACGCCGAGCGCCGAGTTGACGCCGGTTTTCTCGCCGAGCGACTGCGCAAACGCTGGGCCTGCGAGGAGCACGCAGGCAGCGGCGATGATAATACGTTTCATGGTCCGGTCCCTCTGATTGGCCACGCGGCCTTTGCCGCGCGGATCTTTGCGCCAATCAACACGACGCCGGGTCCGATGTTCCTAATCCGTGGGATGTCGGCCGGTGCGGGGATTGATCGGATCGGTCGGCTTCCGTCGCAGCCGCTCCGGCAGGAACGGCTCGGACGGCGAGGCCGACGGGGCGGCGCGCACGTCGGCATGATGCTGCGCCCGCTCGTGCGGCGTCTGGTTGGTATTGATCCGATGCTTCACGTCGACGCCGTCGACGGGGTCGTTGATGCCATGCTGAATGTCACGAAAGTCGCTCATGATTCACCTCATTCCTTTCCGGGCAGGATCTTCTCCAGAACCTGCCGGGCCGCTCCCTTGATCACACCGGTTTGGTCAGGGTCGCCCTTCATCAAGGCGAGAGAAAAGTTCTTCGCTTGCTGCAGGGTGATGTGCGGCGGCAGCGGCGGCACCTCGGGATCGGTCTTCACCTCGAGCACGACGGGTATCTCACTTGCCAGTGCCTGCTCCCAGGCCGAGCCGAGCAGTTGCGGGCTATCGACGAAGATGCCGGTGAGGCCGATCATCTCGGCGAAGCGCGAATAGGGCACGTCGGGGATGCGCTGCGAGGCCTCGAATTTGGGATCGCCATTGATGATGCGCTGCTCCCAGGTGACCTGGTTGAGATCTTCGTTGTTGAAGACGCAGACAATGAAGCGCGGATCGCGCCAGGATCGCCAATATTTCGCGGCGGTGATCAGCTCTGCCATGTTGTTCATCTGCATGGCGCCGTCACCGACCAGCGCGATCACGGGCCGGTCCGGATGGGCGTATTTCGCGGCGAGCGCGTAAGGGACCGCCGCGCCCATCGAGGCGAGGCCGCCGGAAAGCGAGGCTGTCATGCCGCGCCGGATCTTGAGATCGCGCGCGAACCAGTTGGCGCAGGAGCCGGAATCGCTGGTGATGATGGCCCGCTCGGGCAGGCGCGACGACAGTTCCCAGGCGACGAGCTGGGGATTGATGGGCGCGGCGGGCTGGTGCGCCCGGTCGTCCAGCGTCTCCCACCATTTGGCGACGTCGTCCTCGATGCCCTTGCGCCAGGCGCCGTCGGCCTTCGGCTTGAGCCGCGGCAAAAGTGCGCGCAAGGTCTCGGCCGCATCGCCGACAAGGCCGACTTCCATCGGAAAGCGGATCGACATCATGCTGGCGTCGATCTCGATCTGCACGCCGCGTGCGCTGCCCTCCTTGGGCAGAAACTCGGAATAGGGAAATCCCGAGCCGACCATCAGCAGCGTGTCGCACGCCGTCATCATGTTGTAGCTGGGCTCGGTGCCCAATAGACCGATCGAACCGGTGACCCAGGGCAGGTCGTCGGGCAGCGCGGCCTTGCCCAACAACGCCTTGGCGCAGCCGGCCGAGAGACAATCAGCGACCGCGATCACCTCGTCGGTCGCGTGCAATGCGCCGGCGCCGATCAGCATTGCGACCTTCTTGCCGGCATTGAGCACCTCGGCGGCGCGCTCGAGGTCGGCTTCGTGCGGCATGATGCTGGGGCGGCTATAGCCGACCCCGGAGTGCAGGGTTCCGTGAGCGCGGGGCGGATTTTCGTAAGGCTCTTCCTGGAGATCGTTCGGCAGCACGATCGCGGTCACGGTGCGGCGCGCCAGCGCGATGCGCACCGCGCGGTCGATGAGATGCCGAACCTGCGCGGGCGAGGACGCCTGCGCGACATAGGCGCCGGCGACGTCCTTGAACATCGAGACCAGGTCGACTTCCTGCTGGTAGTGGCCGCCAAGTGCGTTCCGCGCCTGCTGGCCGACGATCGCCAGCACCGGCTGGTGGTCGAGCAGCGCATCGTAAAGGCCGGTGACGAGGTGCGAAGCACCCGGTCCGGAGGTCGCGATGCATACGCCGAGTTGACCTGAGAACTTCGCATAGGCGCTTGCCATGAACGCCGCCATCCCCTCATGGCGGGCCTGGACAAATCCGATCTTGTCCTCGGCGCGGTTGAGCGCACCGAACACGCCGTTGATGCCGTCGCCGGGATAGCCGAACAGGTGCCGCACGCCCCATTGATGCAGGCGTTGAACGATGAAGTCGGAGACGGTCTGGGCCATTGCAGGTCGGCTCCCGGTTTCCTGGCATGAATGATGGAGAACGGCGCCCCTCGGCCGATGTTCCTGCCAACGTTCGACCAACGGCCCTCCCGGGCCAGCAGGTCTGGCGCAAGGCCTTGATCGATGCCTACCGGTCCGGCGTCTCGGTCAACGCGAAACGCAGTCGCAAAACCGTGTCGTGTTTTTCATTGGTCACAATGAGTTGCCATTCCAAATCAGCGGGATACTTGGCGGCCAAATCCCGCAGACACTCACCGGCCGTTCTGATGGCCTGCGCGCGCATATCCTCCCACGTCGCGCAGGGCTCGCCGACAGTATCGACGATGAATTTCTCATCCAGAACTGTAAGAAATACCGACCTGCTGACATGGCGCGCGCTCCTGGGCCATGTCTTGTTGGCCATGTCTTGTCGGCCATGTCTTGTCGGCCAATGTCTTGTTGGCCTTGTCGCGACACTAGGTGGGCGGCATGAGTCCTGGAGACCGTAGCCATTCGCTCATGTACGAGCCTGTTTCCGCTTGTCGGGCTCTGCGGATCAAATCTTCCCGGGCCGGACCAGGTGGGAGCGATTTGGCTTCATCACGCAGGCGCTTTGCTTGTGCAGCCAAACGTTCTTCGAGGGATAAGGTTTGCTTGAGCCGGCGACGTTGCTTCATGACGGGCCTCGTTCATACGGGTCCTAACCGTAGGGGTTGCGGTCGAAAACGTTAGTCTGGGCCATTCTGTTCCGTCTTTAACAAATGCTTGAAAGGCAAATCAGGCCACTACGGTTTTCAAAGCAGGCCACCGAGGCCGGAAAGCGGCCACCGGCTTCTGAGCCATGGGAATGGATAGTCGCCTTCTGCAAGCGGTCGCAAAGCGCCGCTCTGTGTCCGCAAGGCCAGCGGCTATCGTGTGCCTCCTGAACTTGGCAAAGATCGGTCAGGAATACGCCGCATGGCTTCGGCGGACGAATGCGCTGACGCGGCGGCTCGTCCGTAGGATGCAGCCAACGTCCGCACATCCCTTGATTTTGTGCGATTGCCGTGCTATTGAAGCCTCATGATTAAATCTTCGCGCAAAGTCAACTTCATGCACATGACCCGCTTCGGCTGGGCCGTGGGAGGAGTCGCGCGCTAGGAATTCGACGACGACATCTTTTCACCAAGGCCCCGCCGGCATCGGACGGGGCCTTTTGTTTGGCCACGCTCCCTGCCGGCTCAACAGCAGGAGCGTGCGATGCCACCTCAACTAACGGACGTCTCACCCGGGATTGAAGGCGAGGCCGCAAGGCGCGGCCTCAATATCTCCATCGTGCAGGCAAAGGACGCCATCGACCAGGCCTTGGCCGCGCGCCTCAAGGCGTCGGCCACGGCGCTGGACGACGCTTTGTCGGACAAGGATGCAGCCGGGCCAGCGGCACTAGGCGTCGTCGGTCTGCTCAAGCAATATTGGCTTGCGTTTCGAGGCTTGCGTTCGCGCCCGCGGGTCAACTTGCAGGACCTGAGTGACAGGGAGCTGATGGATATCGGTTTGACGCGCGGCGAGATCGACTACGCCTCGCCTCAACGCGCTATCGATAAGCTTAGAGATCGCGCAACGGATCCATGGAGCCGGGGCGTGATATAAGTGATCAACCATATGGTTCTTCGAGCATGATTCCGTTTCTTGAACGACTCGATCGGGCAAGCAAAGTCCTGGTTTCCGGCTGCGGCGGTGGCTTCGACGTCTTCGTCGGCGTTCCGCTCGCACAGCACCTGACGACGCAGGGCAAGCAGGTGGTGTTTGCCAGCCTCTCATTCACGAATTTGTGGTTGTGCGGCGGCGAGCGTGTCGGGGAGACGGTTTGGCGCGTCGATCAGCGGGCCGCCGAAATTCCGTACTTTCCGGAGAAATGGCTGAGCGAATGGCTCGGCCGGCGCGAGCAGCTCGTGCCGACGTATGCGTTTGCGAAGAGCGGCGTTCGCCCGCTCGCGGCGGCGTATCGTTCGATCATCGACCGCCATGACATCGACACCGTTGTCCTGGTCGATGGCGGAACGGACAGCCTCGTGTTCGGCGACGAGCCCGGTGTCGGCAGTGCTGTCGAGGACGCGATCTCGCTTGTTGCCGCCGATCAGGCCGCGGGCGAGCGAGTGCTGCTCGCCGCGATCGGCTTCGGCGTCGATCATTACCACGGCGTCTCGCACCATGCGTTCCTGGAGAACACAGCGCGACTGATTCGCGATGGGGGATTTCTCGGGATGTTTTCGTTGTCGCAGGGCAGCAAGGAAGCCGATGCCTTCCTCGATCTGGTCGACTACGCCAACCAGCGCCAGCCGCAGCACCCGAGCATCGTCTGCAATTCGATCGCGAGTGCACTGCGGGGCGAGTTCGGCAACTATCATGCCACCAACCGGACCAGCGGGAACGAGCTCTTCATCAACCCGCTGATGACGCAATACTGGACGTTTCAGTCCTCGGCGGTCGTGCGCCGCATGGTCTATGCGAGCCGGCTGGCAGAGACCGATCGCGCCGAAGACGTCCGCAGGATCATCGATCTTCACAGGGAGGCGAGTGAACTGCGCCCTTTCCGTCCCATCCCGCTCTGACAGGCGAGGGCTGCGGGATTTTCGCGGGCCGTGCCTTCTACTCGAGAAATGTCTCGGACTTCTCGTCGGGATTGTTTGTGGCGCCGTCCTTCAATTCGCGTTCGGCTTCGTGCCAGAATTCGTCCTCGCGCCCCTCAGGCCGTCCGGCAACGTCCCACAATCGATGCGCGCGGATTCGGATCTGTTCTTCGGTCGGGTCGGGCATGGATCCACTCGTTCATTGGGGGCGTAAACTCGGCCACACGGGCATTACGCCGTATGGCCACCGGATTCCGTCTCCGCAGATACAAGCTTTTGCAACGAGGATTTGTTCCTGCCCCACGCGTCGCGGCGGTCTCAGCAGAAATAGCCCAGCCGGGACCGAGGTCGGATAGCGACAAACCCGTTTGCCTTGCCACTTTTTCCACGGCAATATGCCCGGCAAAACAACCATAGGACGGGACAAGAAAATGGCGGCTCCCATCAAGTTCGGCGTTGGCCAGAGCGTGCTGCGCAAGGAGGACGACGCGCTGATCCGCGGCAAGGGCCGCTACACCGACGACTACGCGCCGCAGGCCGCGCTGCGCTGCCTGATGCTGCGCTCGCCGCATGCGCACGCCAAATACACCATCGATGCGAGCCGGGCTCGCGGGCTCCCCGGCGTCGCGCTGATTTTGACCGCTGACGACGTGAAGGATCTCGGTAATCTGCCGTGCCTGTTCAATTTCGAGACCGATCCGTTCACCGGCCCGCCTTACCCGATCCTCGCGAAGGATGAGGTGCGCCATGTCGGCGATTGCATCGCCTTCGTCGTGGCCGAGACCATCGACCAGGCGCGCGACGCGATCGAGGTGATCGAGGTCAAATGGTCGCCGCTGCCTGCGGTGACCGGCGTCGTCAACGCCGTCAAGAAGGGCGCGCCGCAGGTCTGGCCGGACAAATCAGGCAACGTGCTGTTCGACGTTGCGATCGGTGACAAGGCCGCGACCGAGGCCGCCTTTGCGAAAGCGCATGCGGTCGCCGAGATCTCGATCGTCAATCCGCGCGTGGTCGCGAGCTTCATGGAGACGCGCGCGGCGGTCTGCGAATATGACGCCAAGAACGATCATCTGACCTTGACCGTCGGCAGCCAGGGCAGCCATCGGCTGCGCGACATCCTCTGCCAGAACGTGCTGAAGATCCCGACCGACAAGATGCGGGTGATCTGTCCCGATGTCGGCGGCGGCTTTGGCACGAAACTGTTTCCCTATCGGGAATACGCGCTGATGGCGGTTGCCGCGCGCAAATTGAAGAAGGCCGTGAAATGGGCGGCGGATCGCTCCGAACATTTCATGGGCGATGCGCAGGGCCGCGACAATGTCACCACCGCGAAGATGGCGCTCGCCGAGGACGGAAAATTCCTCGCGATGGATTGCGACCTGATGGGCGACATGGGCGCCTATCTCTCGACCTTCGGGCCCTACATCCCGCATGGCGGCGCCGGCATGCTGCCGGGCCTCTACGACATCCAGGCGTTCCATTGCCGGGTGCGCACCATCTTCACCAACAGCGTGCCTGTCGACGCCTATCGTGGCGCGGGCCGGCCCGAGGCGGCCTATGTCATCGAGCGCCTGGTCGACGCCTGCGCGCGAAAACTCGATATGACGCCGGACGCCATCCGCCGCAAGAACTTCATCCAGCCGAAGGCGCTGCCCTACACGACGGCGACCGGCAAGGTCTATGATTCCGGCGACTTCGCCGCGCATCTCAAGCGCGCGATGGAGATCGCCGACTGGAAGGAGTTTTCGAAGCGCGCCAAGGCGGCCAAGAAAGACGGCCTGATCCGCGGCATTGGCTTGGCGAGCTATGTTGAAGTCTGCGGCACCATGGGCGAAGAAACCGCCAATGTGCGGATGGACCCCAATGGCGACGTCACCATCCTGATCGGCACCCAGTCGAGCGGGCAGGGCCACCAGACCGCCTATGCGCAGATCGTCGCCGAGCAGTTCGGCCTGCCGCCGGAACGCGTGCACATCCACCAGGGCGACACCGCCGAGATCGCGACCGGCCTCGGCACCGGTGGCTCGGCCTCGATTCCCTCGGGCGGCGTCAGCGTCGAGCGCGCCACCCGCGAACTCGGGCAGAAGCTGAAAGAGATCGCAGCGCAAGCGCTGGAGGCGAGCGCCGGCGACCTCGAGATCACCGACGGTCTCGTGCGCATCGCCGGCACCGACCGTTCGATGAGTTTTGCCGATGTTGCCAAGCGCGCGGGCGCCGATCCCTCGAAGCTGAACGCCAGCGCGACCTTTACCAGCGCCGACGGCACTTATCCCAACGGCACGCATGTCGCGGAAGTCGAGATCGATCCGGCAACCGGCATCATCAAGATCGTGAATTACGTCATCGTCGACGATTTCGGCAAGACGCTCAATCCGCTGCTGCTGGCGGGGCAGGTGCATGGCGGCGCCATGCAGGGCATCGGCCAGGCGCTGATGGAGCAGGTGGTCTATGGCGCGGGTGACGGCCAGCTCATCACGGCGACCTTCATGGACTACGCGCTGCCGCGTGCGGCAGATGGCCCGTCCTTCCTGTTCGAGACCAACAACATCCCCTGCAAGACCAATCCGCTGGGTGTGAAGGGCGCGGGCGAGGCCGGCGCAATCGGTTCCTGTCCGGCCGTCGTCAACGCCATCGTCGACGGACTGTGGCGCGAGTACAGGATCGACCACATCGACATGCCGGCGACACCCGAACGTGTTTGGATCGCGATCAACGAGCACCATCGCCGCCACAGTCTCTGAGATCGGAACCTCCGCGGCGGGAATAAACCCCCGCTGCCGGGTTCTATTCCTGAATGATCTCTTTCCCCCAACCGCCTTGCGCTCCGGAGAAATAAGCCGATGAAACGTACGTTGATTGTCGCGGGCACCCTGCTTCTGGGTGCCGGCGCCGTGATGGCGCAGCAGGAGGTTGCGGTCCAGCAGGATAATCTGATGCGCTCGCAGGCCAAGAGCATGTACGGCGTCATCTTGAAGATGACGAAGGGCGACATCCCCTACAACCAGAAGGCCGTCGACGAGGCGGTGGCCAGTCTAGAGGCCGATGTCGCCAAGATCGCCAAGACTTTTGAGGTCAATCCCAAGCAGGACGTGGTCAACGCGAACTACGGCTCGTCGCCGAAGGTCTGGCAGAACAAGGCCGATTTCGACTCCAAGATTCCGCCGGTGCAGAAGGCAATCGCGGATGTGAAGGGCAAGATCACCGATCTCGCGAGCCTGAAGACCGCCTACACCGCAATGAACGACCGTTGCAACGATTGCCACGAGACGTATCGGCTGAAGCTGAAGTAGCGGTTGCAGTTCGTAGCCCGGATGGAGCGCAGCGAAATCCGGTAAACCTGTGCGAGCCGATAAGTCTGCCCCGGATTGCGCTTCCGCTCCATCCGGGCTACGAGCGCTTCATCATAGCTATTTCTTTTGGCAAGGCCTGACGGATCGCTGCTGGAGCGGCTATCTTCACGTCAGCCGCCGCGGCGTTGATGCCTCACGCTGTTCAGAGTTCCGACGCGCGGCGCGGATCCCAGGCAACAGCGAGACAGGCCATGGCAAAACCGTTCCCGTCCAAGACCCATATCGGCAACCATATGCTGCATCCGGAAACGCTGATGCTGACCTATGGCTACGATCCCCAGCTGTCGGAAGGCGCCATCAAGCCGCCGGTGTTTTTGACCTCGACCTTCGTGTTCAGGACGGCCGAGGACGGGCAGGACTTTTTCGATTACGTCGCCGGCCGGCGCGAGCCGCCGGAGGGCATGGGCGCAGGGCTGGTCTATTCGCGCTTCAACCATCCCAACAGCGAGATCGTCGAGGACAGGCTCGCGATCTACGAGCGCACCGAGAGCTGTGCGCTGTTCTCGTCCGGCATGGCGGCGATCTCGACGACGATTTTGGCGTTTGTCCGTCCCGGCGATGTCATCCTGCATTCCCAGCCGCTCTATGGCGGCACCGAGACGCTGCTGACCAACACGCTGTCGCGTTTCTCGATCGGCGCGGTCGGATTTGCGGACGGCGTCGACGAGACTGCGATCAACCAGGCCGCCGAGGAGGCGATGCGCAAGGGCCGGGTTTCGATGATCCTGGTCGAGACGCCGGCCAACCCGACCAATGGCCTCGTCGACATCGCGCTGATGCGCCGCGTCGCCGACACGATCGGCGAGGCCCAGGGCCACACGCCGATCATCGCCTGCGACAACACGCTGCTCGGCCCGGTGTTTCAGCGGCCGATCGAGCATGGCGCTGATATCTCGCTATACTCGCTGACCAAATATGTCGGCGGTCATTCCGACCTGATCGCCGGTGCCGCGCTCGGCACCAAGGCGATCATGAAGGGCATCAAGGCGCTGCGCGGCGCAATCGGCACCCAGCTCGATCCGCATTCCTGCTGGATGATCAACCGCTCGCTCGAGACCTTGAGCCTGCGTATGGAGAAGGCCGACAGCAATGCGCGCCTCATGGCCGACTATTTGCGCGACCATCCAAAGGTCGCCAAGGTCCATTATCTCGGCCATCACGACGAGGCGTCGCCGGCCGGGCGCGTGTTCGCGCGGCAATGCCTGGGCGCAGGATCGACATTCTCGTTCGACGTCGTCGGCGGCAAGGTGGCCGCGGAGAAATTCCTCAACGCCTTGCAAATCTTCAAGCTCGCGGTGAGTCTCGGCGGCACGGAATCGCTCGCCAGCCTGCCGGCGACGATGACCCATTCCGGCGTCCCCGCCGACATCCGCCGCAAGATCGGCGTTCTGGATTCCACGATCCGGCTGTCGATCGGCATCGAGAATCCGTCGGACCTGATCGCGGATCTCACGCAGGCATTGAGCGTGGCCTGAGCGCTACTCAAAGCGGATTGGACGCGCGACAGGCCGACAAGATGGCCGCGGCAGCCTCGTTGGACTGGGCGCCCGAGAGTTGCTGCACGAGACAGATGTAATAGCCCTTGCTGGATGCGTTCAGCAGGGAGTCGCGGTTGACGACCAGCCAGTTGCAGGCCGAACGGATGTATTGGACGGCAAGGGCCGATCGGGTGTCGCGAATTGCGGACAGCTCACATTGCGCCTGCCTTTCCATATCGGTTTGGGCGACGGCCGATCCGGAGAAGGAGCAAAACGTGCCGGCAACGACGGCGCTGGCCAGCACATACAACGGCGCGCGCGCCCGTCCCTTGATCCCGGCCTGAGTGGGAATGCTGGAGAACCACACGACGGCCACCCCAAAATTCGGCAATTGAAGATTGCGGCTCGGCTTGAGGAGCTCTGCAAGTGTATGGCCGAAGTGCGGAGCCTGGCAAGGCGCCCCCATCGCGTCGAGACACCGCGCACCCGTCCCGGAATCGAAAAGGCCGGACGCGCCCTCCTCGCGTCCGGCCTTTCCGCAACGAAGCAGCTTTGTCGTTTACTTCGTCACCTGACCGCGGATCTCGCCGCCCGGGTTGGCCGCAGTGTGAATGTTGACGTAGAGCTTGCCGGAGAGCAGATCGGAGGCCTGCGCGTCGGTCAACGTTGCGCTGCCCTCAGTCGGGCTCGTTGCGATGCCCGGGATCGGGACCGCGACGCCGGCGTTCTTGCCGGTCTCGGCGGGCCCGTGGAAGTGGGCGGCGGTGGCGGGACCGGAGAGGCCGGAATAGCTCACCTTCCAGGAGAGCTTCTTGGTGGCGGCGTCATAGTCGAGATCGGCCGCGCCAGTGCCGCCGCTGGTGGTGGCGGGGACTTCGGACTTGCCGTCCAGCACAGCCTTCAGTTTCTCCGCGCTGGCCGGGCCTGCGAACGCGACGGCGGCTCCGAGGGCCAGCGTGGCTAAAAGGGCTTTGTTCATGGGTCTCTCCCTGTTGACGCCTGATTGCAGTCAATTTGCAAACAGTAGGCGTCTGACTTTATTCCCGCATTCCGATCAAACCATCTAAATTATTCGTGGCTGGAGCGGCTACGGGATGATCCGTAAATTCGTCCGAGCCCGATGGGATTCTGCAATGCTGCGACGAACAATTTTTGTCATCCTGATCACCGCCGTCGCAGCCCTGGGCATCTATTGGTGGTTGACCGCGCCGACCGCGCTGGCATTGCCGGCACCAACACACGCCCCCGATCCCGCCAATGGGCAGGAGCTGTTCAACGTTGGCGGCTGCTCGTCCTGTCACGCAGTGCCGAACCAGCCCGATCGCTTGCGGCTCGGCGGCGGCCTGGCGCTCGGCTCGCCATTCGGAACGTTCTACGCGCCGAACATTTCGCCCGATCCTGCCGACGGCATCGGGCGCTGGAGCGAGGCTGATTTCGTCAACGCCGTGATGCGCGGCATCTCGCCCGAAGGCACGCATTATTTTCCGGCGTTCCCCTACACGTCCTACCACCTTGCAAAGGTCGACGACGTCCGCGATCTCTTCGCCTATCTGAAGACGCTGCCGCCCGTGTCCGGCCGGGTGCGCGACCACGACGTGCCGTTTCCTTTCAACATCCGCCGCAATGTCGGCATCTGGAAATTGCTGTTCATGGATGTTAGGCCGTTTCGCGCGGACACCGCGCGCTCGGCGCAATGGAATCGCGGCGCCTATCTCGTCAACGGACTTGGCCATTGCGCCGAATGCCACAGCCCGCGCAATGCGCTCGGCGGTGTCATCCGCGGCGAGCGCTTCGCCGGCGGTCCCAATCCCGAAGGCGAGGGCTGGGTGCCGAACATCACGCAGAAGGGCTTGGGTAGCTGGAGCGAGAAGGAAATCGCCGACTTCCTCGAAACCGGCGACATGCCCGAAGGTGACAGCGCCTCCGGCTCGATGCGCCCGGTGATCAAGAACCTCGCGCTGCTGACACCGGAAGATCGCGCCGCGATGGCCGCCTATTTGAAGTCGTTGCCGCCCGTCGACGGGCCGACACCGCCCAAGCGCAACGGATTGCCGTAGATGCCGTTCTCTTCACCGTGCGCCTTGCGGCCTAGCGCGAACCGAACGCCTTGAAGGTGATGATGGTGAGGGTGTCCTGGATGCCGGGCAGCACCTGCACCTTCTCGTTGATGAAGTGGCCGATATCGGTGTCGTTGTCGACGTAGAACTTCACCAGCAGGTCGTAATGGCCGGCGGTGGAATAGATCTCGGAGGCGATCTCGGCTTCAGCGAGCGCGTTGGCGACCGTGTAGGACTGGCCGAGCTTGCATTTGATCTGGACGAAGAAGGGAACCATTGCAGTCACTCCGAAGGCATCGTTTGGGGGCTAGAGCCAATTCCGTTCCGATGGCATCGAACGGGGCTCTAGCTTCTTATTTTGACGCGTTTTCTTGACGCGAACCGGCATCCACTTCGCTTGAAAACGCTCTAATAGGCCAAAACCGGCCGGATTTAGCAAGCGAGCTTGCCGCAGCTTTGGTCCGTTCCAGATACGAGAAGGGCGGCCCGGTATCCGGACCGCCCTTCTCGGCGTTATTGAGCTACAGGCCCTGTCCACTGGAGCATGGACGTCGAGGCCGGTCAGACGGTCGCATCGGCGCGGGCAAGCACCCGTTGGACATCCTGCTTCAGGAGATAAACAGAGACGGCGAGCAGAACGAGATCCTTCAGAAGGAAGGCCGAATTGATTGTCATTGCTGGAAAGCCTCCGGCGCCAGCGTCCCACGCGTCGGGAACGAACGGCAGGACCGTGAAGGTTGCGATGAAGGTGAAGGTCGAACCAAGGGCGCCGAGCATGCCCGCTTTCTTGTTCCAGAAACCCAGAAGTAGCAGCGTGCCAAAGGTCCATTCTGAGGCGCCGAGAAAAATCGCGGTGCCGCGAATGCCCAAGACCGGAATCGTCCAGAAGATAAACGGGCCGTGGGTGATGATGGGCAGCAGTCCTCGGATTTCAGATTCGAACCATTTGTCGTATCCGAACCACGCGAAGATGATGACCATTGCGGCGCGGAGCAGGTGATAATCGAGGTCGTGCTTCAGAAGGCCCGAGCGGCCGAGAAGCTGAGCGATGGCGTTCATTTGATTTCTCCTCAACGAGCGAAGCCAGCGGATCCACAGGGAGGCTCCCCGGACCCAAGATCGCGTCTGGCTTGATGACGACGAGCGCTACAATAAGCGCGCCGTTGAGTTTTTTAATTCTATAAAGGCTCAATTATATGCTCCGTCGTCTCACACGGAAGCATGCCGGATACATTCCGGTCGGCGGCCCGCGCCGAGTGCGTCAGGAGGTCACGACCACTGCTGCGAACGCGTCCCTGAGCCGCTGCGCCAGCTCGGCCTTGCGATAGGGTTTTGTCAGGACGACGGCCTGCGCCTGCGCGCGGCCCTGTTCGACCAGGGTCTCCAGCGCATAGCCCGAGGTGAACAGGACCGGAAGGCCGGGGCGAATCCGCCGGGCCTGATCGGCAAGCTCCCAGCCGCTGATGCCGCCGGGCATGACGATATCGGTGAACAGCATGTCGATGCCGGGGTCGGTGCGGAGCCGCGCCAGGGCCTCCTTGCCGTTGACGGCAGCGACAACGCGATAGCCGAGGGCTTCCACCCTGTGGATGACAGAGGAGCGCACGAACGGATCGTCCTCCGCAATCAGGATGGTTTCGTGCCCGCGGGGCGCCGCTACCTCGTTCTCCGGCGCTTTGGCCGACGATTGTTCGGCGCCCGCGCGCGGCAAATAGATCCGGACCGTCGTGCCGAAGCCTTGCTCGCTGTAGATCGAGACATGGCCGTCGGATTGCTTGGCGAAACCATAGACCATGCTGAGCCCGAGACCCGAACCCTTGCCGACTTCCTTGGTGGTGAAGAACGGCTCGAACGCGCGCTCGATGACTTCCGGCGTCATGCCTTCGCCGTCATCGGTGACGGAGATCAGGGCGTAGCTTCCGGACGCCACTTCGGGATGGAGCGCACGGTAGTCCTCGTCGATCGCCGCCAACTCTGTGCTCAGCGTCAAATGTCCTCCGTTCGGCATCGCATCCTGTGCGTTGAGCGCAAGGTTGAGCACGGCGGATTCAAGCTGGGTGCGATCGGCGAAAGCCTGGATCGTGCCTGGCCCGAAGGCCGTCGTGATCTCGATGTTTTCGCGCAACGTCCGCTTGAACAGCTTGAGCATGAATTCGAGCAGCTCGCGGCAATCGATCGCCTGCGGCCGCAGCAGCTGGCGGCGGCTGAACGCGAGCAGCTGCTGCGTCAGCTCCGCGCCTCGCTCGCCCGACTGGCAGATATCGTCGGCGAACCGCCGCAAATCTGGTCTCGCCTTCAGCTGGTCGCTCAGTTGCTCGGCATTGCCGATGATGACGGTCAGGAGATTGTTGAAGTCATGGGCGATGCCGCCGGAGAGCTGGCCGACCGTCTCCATCTTCTGCGCCTGGTGGAGCTGCTGCTCGGTCAGCTTGCGCGCGGTCACGTCGTGGACGATGCCGACGAAGATCGGCTCGCCGTCCTGCGTCGCCTGGCCGACCGACAGATCCATAGGAAAGGTCGTCCCGTCCTTGCGCAGGCCGACCGCCTCGCCGCCGGTCGCGAAATGTCGTGCGCGGCTGCCGGGCCCGGGGCTGGCCTCGCCGGGAATCAAGAGCTGGATCTTCCGGTTCATCACCTCGCTGGCCTGATAGCCGAACAACCGCTCGCAGGCCGGATTGAACAGCAGGATGCGGTCGTCGGCATCGAACAGGATGACGCCGTCGACCGCGGTCTCGACGATCGCGGTGAGGCGCGCCACGCTCTCGCGCATCGCGCGCTGGGCGTCGTTGACCTGTTGCAGCAGCAGCGTCGCATCCCGGGTCTTGATCTCCTCCTCTTCGAGCGCGGCCTGGACTTTCCTGAGCTCGAACGGGGAGGGGATCGCCAGGATCTTCGGCAGCAGCGGCCAGAGCGCGCTGGCGGTGAACACCGACGCTACGGCGGTCGCCGCCTTGACCAGGCCCTCGATGCCGTAGACCGGGACCCACAGCGTGTAGATCGACAGCACATGCGTGAGGCCGCAGGCCATGATGAAGACTGCGAACGCCCAGAACACCCATCCGAACCTGAGGTCGCGCCGCCTGGTGACGAGGATCGCGAGCGCAAACGGGATCGAGAAATAGGCGAGGGCGATGCAGGCGTCCGAGACCACGTGGAGCCAGATCAGCTCGGGCTCCCACAACAGGCAGATGCCGTGCGGTGACAGCATCGACGAGTCGAGAAGGCGTTCAAAATAGGCCCACATGATTCCACCCTGATAGGCTCGCGGGCCGGAGTCGGCCCGCAACATTGGTGCCGCTGGACGGTTCCATTATCAACGTCTCATTCGTCTATGTGAGCCAAGGCAGCATCAAGGCTATTTTGCAGCCTGTGCACGATTTCGGGTCGACAATGCCGCGGGGGAGCGCCTTCAGGTGATTCGCCAGCACCCGAGCGGCGGGGCCGCGGGCCGCGGCGGCCCGGCGCGGCTTGCTGGCGCTCCGCGAGCGCGCTAGGACAGGCCATGGCCGTGTCCCTTTCAAGCGAATGTCCCCGGCGATGACGACGCCCGTGGCGCTCACCATCGCCGGCTCGGATTCGAGCGGCGGCGCCGGCATCCAGGCCGATCTGAAGACTTTTGCCGCGCTCGGCGTCTATGGCGCCTCCGCGATCACGGCGCTGACGGCGCAGAACACGACAGGCGTCACCGGCATTCACGCAGTGCCGGCGGAGTTCGTCACCGCGCAGATCGATGCTGTGTTCTCCGATCTCGATGTCGGTGCGGTGAAGATCGGCATGGTGGCGCAGGCGGCAAGCATCGACGCGATCGCGGCCGCGCTGTCGCGCTGGGCGCCGCGTCACGTCGTGCTCGATCCCGTGATGGTCGCAACCTCCGGCGACCGCCTGCTGGCCGCGGAGGCCGTCGAGGCCCTGCGCACGAAACTGATGCCGCTCGCCTCGGTGATCACGCCCAATCTGCCGGAGGCAGCGGCCCTGCTCGATGAGCCTGTCGCGCGCAGCGAAGCCGACATCGAAAGCCAGGGGCGTCGCCTGCTCGCGCTCGGTTGCCGTGCCGTGCTGATCAAGGGCGGGCACGGCGAGGGCGCCGAGAGCATCGACTATCTCGTCTCTCCCGATAACGCGATCGCGCTTTCGGCGCCGCGCGCTGCGACCCGCAACACCCATGGCACCGGCTGCTCGCTGTCTTCGGCGGTCGCGGCGGGTCTGGCCAGGGGCGAGGCGCTCGAGCAGGCGGCCCGCAACGCCAAGGCCTGGATCAGTGCGGCGATTGCGGCGGCCGACCGCTTCAGCGTTGGCCACGGCCACGGGCCGATCCATCATTTCCACAGATTCTACTGACGTCGGCCCTGCACCTCGGGGATCGCCGCCCGTTAACCAATAAGGCCATGCCCTTCCGGGCTCCTACGGGCCACTCATTGCCGCCTCATGTCGCCTGATTGTCGCATGCGACTGATATTCGCGGGGAGGGCGAGGCAAGGTTTGATTCGTATCTGAGGGTGCCTCAAAGGTTCAATCGTCATCCCCCTGTCACGGGAAATTGTTACGGGCGGTCGCATGGGAAGTTACGATGTGAGTGACGAGAGCCCGGAGCGGCGCTTTCGCACGTTGTTCATCTCCGATGTTCATCTCGGAGCCCGCGGCTCACAAGCCGACCTTTTGCTGGATTTTCTGCGCTACCACGACGCCGATACGATCTATCTCGTCGGCGACATCGTCGACGGCTGGGCGCTGAAATCGAGCTGGCACTGGCCGCAATCGCATAACGACCTGGTGCAAAAGCTGCTGCGCAAGGCGCGCAAGGGCGCCAAGATCATCTATGTGCCCGGCAACCACGACGAGTTCCTGCGCAACTATTACGGCACGCATTTCGGCGGCATCGACGTCGTCGAAAACACCGTTCACACCGGGGTGGACGGCAAGCGCTACCTCGTCATCCACGGCGACATCTTCGACCTCGTCGTGCAGAACGCGCGCTGGCTCGCCCATCTCGGCGACAAGGCCTACGACTTCGCGATCCAGATGAATCGCTTCGTCAACTTCTTCCGCCGCATGTTCGGCGTGCCTTATTGGTCGCTGTCGCAATGGGCCAAGCAGAAGGTCAAGAACGCGGTGAACTATATCGGCGCGTTCGAGCAGGCGCTCTCCGCCGAGGCGCGGCGCCATGATGCCGACGGCGTGATCTGCGGCCACATCCACTACGCCGTGATCCGCGACGAGAACGGCATCCGCTACATGAATTGCGGCGACTGGGTGGAGAGCTGCACCGCGCTCGTCGAGCACGATGACGGACATTTCGAGATCATCACCTGGGCCGATCATCTGCGGAAGCCGGCACAAGTTCCGCAGGTGGCAGCAAGGGCTGCTTGATGCGCATCCTGGTCGCGACCGACGCCTGGCACCCGCAAGTCAACGGTGTGGTTCGGACGCTGACCAAGCTTGCTGACGCAGCCCAAGGCCTTGGCGTCGATGGGCGCGGCGTCGAATTCGCATTCCTCACGCCGCAATCGTTTCGAACCTTTGCGATGCCGAGCTACCGCGATGTGCGGCTCGCCATGCCGCGCCCGGCCCGTATCGCGAAGCTGATCGAGGAAGCGCGTCCCGACAGCATTCATATCGCCACGGAAGGGCCGATCGGCCTGATGGTCCGCCGCTATTGCCGGCAGCGCAAGCTGCCGTTCACGACCAGCTTCCACACCCGTTTTCCCGAATATGTCCGCGCCCGCGTGCCGGTTCCGGGCGCACTGATCTGGCGGGCATTGCGCCGCTTCCACGCGCCCAGCCGCGCCGTGATGGCGGCAACGTCTGCGCTCGCGCGCGAGCTGACCGACCGCGGCTTTGACAATGTCGTGCTCTGGCCGCGCGGTGTCGACACCAAACTGTTCCACCCCCGCGCCATCGATCTCTGCCTGCCGGCGCCGGTGTTCCTCTCGGTCGGCCGCGTCGCCGTGGAGAAGAATCTCGAGGCTTTCCTCGACCTCGATCTGCCCGGCACCAAGGTGATCGTCGGCGACGGGCCGGCCCGTGTCGCGCTGGAGGAGGCCTATCCGGACGCGATCTTCTTAGGCGAGAAGCACGGCGAGGAGCTGGCGGACATCTATGCGGCCGCCGATGTCTTCGTGTTTCCAAGCAGGACCGACACGTTCGGCCTGGTCCTGCTCGAGGCGCTGGCGAGCGGCCTGCCGGTTGCTGCGTTCCCGGTGAAGGGGCCGCGCGACGTGATCGGCGATGCGCCGGTCGGCGCGCTGGATCATGATTTGCGCAATGCCTGCTTCGCCGCGCTCGACCTTTCCAGGCAGGCCTGCGTCGAATTCGCCTCCAATTACACCTGGGAGGCCTCGGCGAGGGCCTTTGTGGACAGTATCCGGGCGGTGGGTGCCGTGCTGCCGGGCCGGAACGGCGCGGAACAGCCTCGCTTCGTCGCCTAGATTCATGTTTTGACGCGTTTTCTTCACGCGAACCGGTATCCACTTCGCGCGAAAACGCTTTGGAAATCCTCGCGCGGAGGTGTCTTGCCCGCGCCTCCCCGGCCGCGATAACATCGCTCCATGTCCGAACAGCCCCTTCCGATCGGCCCTGCCGATATCGATGCCGCCGCGCGCGTGATCGCGCCCTTTGCCATCCGCACCCCGCTATTGTCCTTTCCGGTGCTCAACGAGCGCGTCGGTGCCAAGGTGTTTCTGAAGCCGGAGATGCTCCAGCGCACCGGCTCCTTCAAGTTTCGCGGCGCCTTCAACAAGGTGTTCTCGATCCCGCAGGACAAGCGCGCCGGCGGCGTCGTCGC
Organism: Bradyrhizobium commune; assembly: GCF_015624505.1. NCBI lineage: Bacteria > Pseudomonadati > Pseudomonadota > Alphaproteobacteria > Hyphomicrobiales > Nitrobacteraceae > Bradyrhizobium > Bradyrhizobium commune. The sequence continues at coordinate 2,595,424 of NZ_CP061379.1, forward strand.
GTTCTCCTCCGGCAACCACGCCCAGGGCGTGGCGGCGGCGGCCAAGATCCTCGACATGCACGCGACCATCGTGATGCCGGCGGACGCGCCGCTGTCCAAGCGCGAGCGCACCAAATCCTACGGCGCCGATGTCGTGCTGTACGACCGCTACAACGACGACCGCGAGGCGATCTCCCGCGGCATCGCCGAGAAGCGCGGTGCGACGCTGGTCAGGCCCTATGACGATCCCTTCGTGATTGCCGGCCAGGGCACTGCCGGCCGCGAGATCGCGGAGGACATGGCAGCGCTCGGCCTCTCGCCCGATATCGTGGTGGCGCCGGCCTCCGGCGGCGGCCTGATCGCGGGCGTCGCCACTGCCGTGAAGGCGCGCTATCCGCTAGCTGAGATCGTGGTCGCCGAGCCGGAAGCGTTCGACGATCACGGCCTGTCGCTGACCGCAGGCCATCGCGAGCCGCATGCGCCGGCGGGCCGCACCATCTGCGACGCGCTGATGGCGCTGATCCCCGGCGAGATGACCTTTGCGATCAATAGCAAGCTCTTGGCGCGCGGCGTGACTGCCTCGGACAAGGAAGTCGGCGCGGCCGTTTCGTTCGCCTATCACGAGCTGAAGCTCGTGGTGGAGCCCGGTGGCGCCGTCGGCCTCGCCGCGCTGCTCGCCGGCCGCCTCGATGTCGCCGGCAAGAATGTCGTCATCGTGCTCTCCGGTGGCAATGTCGATGCCGATCTGTTCGCCGAGCTGGTGGCCTGATTTTCTGATCTGATCGTCTCGCATGAAGAAGGGGCAGAGCGTTGCCGCTCTGCCCCTTTGTCTTTTCGCCGATTTGACGGGATCAACGATCCGCTTGCTCGGTGCAACCTCTCCCGCTTGCGGGGGAGGTCGGCGCGAAGCGCCGGGTGGGGGCTCTTTCCTCACGGGGACTATCCCATTGCGGAGGCACCCTCACCCCGGCCCTCTCCCGCAAGCGGGAGAGGGAGCGCACCTTCTTCAGTGCCCGAAGCCGTGGTGGCCGCCGCCGCCGCCCATGCCGCCACCGCCCATCATGGGCGCCTGGTTCATCGACTGGCGGAAGTTGTTGCCGCCGCCGCCATTTCCGAACGAGTTGAATTGCGGACGGTTGTTCTGCACCTGGATCTTGTTCACCGGATTGTTGTTGAGCTTCACGATGCCGGTGTTGACGTTGTTGCCGGTGTTGACGCGGATCGGGTTGTTCTGGGTCTGGATGGTCGTCGTCTTCACGTCGGTGGTCTTGATGTCGACAGTCGAACCACCCTTGCCGATATTCACCGGCATGCTCACGATCTTGCCAGGGTTGCCGTTGGTCGTGCCGGCATTGTTGCCGCCATTCTGCGTGGTGTTGGTCACCGGCAGGGTCACGATCTTGCCGATGCCGCCAGTGTTCGTCGTGGTGTTGGTCGGCGCGGGCAGGGTGACGATCTTGCCCGGGTTCTGTGACGGCGTGCCGTTCAGCTGGTTACCTGCCGGCAGGTTGACGATCCGGCCGCCATTGCCGAGCTTGCCGATGACGTTATTGTCGATCGGCTTCTGAACGACCGGCAGGTTGCCGTTGATCTGCGAGCCGGCATTGCCCTGCTGGATCAGAGGCATGTATTTGGGCTGGCCGAGGTTGCCGATCTTCAGGGTCGGGGCAATGTTCTGCGGAGCCAAAAACTTCGTGGCCTGCATCAGGGGGATCAGCTTCGGCTGCGACTCGAGCTTCAGTGCGGACTGCGCATAGGGGCTGTTGCCGTAATTCTCGTAGAAGGCCTTGTAGCTGACCGGCGAGTTCACCAGCACCGCCTGGTGCCAGGCCTGCGAGATCAGCAGGTTTGCAAGCAGCCAGCGGATGTGGTCGCACAGCGGGTCGTGCGGATACATCTGGATGAACTCCTGATAGTACTCCGGCCGTCCCTCGGACACGACGTAGTCATAGGCTTGGCGCGTCGAGCGGCTCGGCAGGTTGGAGGCCATCTGCACCACCGGCGTATTCACCGGCGCGCGGTTGGCAGCAACGGCGGTGTCGCCGAAGAAGGTGAAGTCAGACGTCAGCGACGAACTCTCCCACGGAATCTGTGCACCGCTGGTGGTCTGGTTGACCGCGAGGCGCACGCGCTTGAACAGCTGCTCGATCGGCACGTTCGGCTCGCGCGCGATGTTCAGGAAAGCCTGGGTGTAGGGGCTGTGACCGCCGGAACCGTCGAGCGCTTCGGCGCCCGGAGCGGTCGAATAGCCGACGATCGAGCCGTTCGGCGCATCGACGATGGCGAGGCCTCGGCCGGCGTCGTTCACGTTCGGGAACGGGTTGTTGCGGCAGGCGTCGAGGATGACGATGCGCATGCGGCTCGGGATCGTCTCCAGCGTCGACATCACGTCGACGAGACGAACGGAGTCGTTGACGAGCTCGGTCTGGTCCGTGACCTTTGCGTCGATGGGAACGAGATAGTTCTCGCCGGCGAGCTGCACGCCGTGGCCGGCGTAATAGACCATCGCCACCGTGTTCGGGCCGCGCGCGGACACTTTTGCGGAAAAATCCTGCACGACGCGAAGCATGTCGTTCTGGGAGAGGTCGGTCGCCGAGATCACCTCGAAGCCAGCCGAGTTCAGGAACTGCGCCATCGACTGCGCGTCATTGTCGGGGTTTTGGAGCTGTGGCGCGTTCTGGTAGTTCGAATTGCCGATCACCAGCGCCACCCGTTGCTCCGGGCCTTGCAGCGCGCTGGGCGCGGCCGGCTCGACGGGGGCGACTTGCGCGGAAACAGGACCGCAGGCGAAGCCGAACAGGCTTCCCAGCAGGCCAGCAGTCATCAGGACGGATTTCAGGCGGAACATGGCGGCTCCCTCGGGGCTAATCTCGATGCGAGATTGGTTGCGGGGAAGCTTGGCCGCGTTCGAGCCTTGGGTCCGTGATTGCGATCACCCATAGTCCCGTGCGTGATCTGAATCACGCTGGGAACCTGCTATGGTCAGGGATCGATGGAGGAGAACGCCGTCCCATGCTGAAATCGATCGATCCGATCCTCACGCCCGACCTGCTCTGGCTGCTGGCCTCGATGGGCCATGGCGACGACCTCGTGGTCGTCGACGCCAATCATCCGGCGACCCACATCGCGGCGACGACATCGTCGCAGCGCCTGATCCAGCTGCCGGGCATGCGCATGGAGACGGCGGTGCGCGCCATCATGACGCTCTATCCGCTCGACGATTTCGATCCCGATCCGGTGCGCGTGATGATGCCGGTCGACGATCCCGACCGCGTGCCGGACGTGCAGCGCGCGGTGCTGGCGGAGATCGTGCGCGCCGCCGGCCGCCCCGTCACGCCCGGCAAGCTTGCGCGGCCGGATTTCTATCGTGCGGCGGCCGCGGGCTTTGGCGTGGTGCAGGTCGGCGACATCAGGGGCTATGGCTGCTTCCTGATCCGCAAGGGCGTGATCAGCGAGAGCCAGCCGGCAGGTGCGGCCGAACTCAGATGAAGTTCGATGCGCGCGCGCCGAGGCGGGCGCCGATGACGTCGACCTTCTGCGGGCCGAGCAAGGGCGAAACCAGGCGCCGCGCCTTCGTCAACATCGCGCTTCGGCGTCCATTGCCCGCGATCGGGGCGCAGTGAACCTGCTGCGCGTCCTGCTCGCCGTGCTTGCGCAGGTAGTCCGCAAAATTGCTCATGGTCTCGTCGACCTTGAGCAGCGTCTCGCAAGGCGCGCCTTCGGCGAAGATGACGTCGTGGGTTTCGAGCTTGACGTGGAAGAACTCAAGCACATCGTGCCCATCGGCTGCGTCGAGCGAGATCGTCGTGCCGTTGACGAGATGGCCCGCCGGGATCAGCAGCCCGTCGATCAGCACGGCGTGACCCTGGGTCACGTAGAGGTCGGCGTGCGGCACGTTGGGGGCGAGCGCCGAGCGGGCGATGCGGACCGGCCGCGCGCTCTTCACCCAGGCCTTGGCTGAATCGCTTCTGACACGGCTGAACCGGCCGATCCATTCAATGGCGCGCAGGCCGCCGAACGCTGTCGGAAGAAAATCGCCGACCGCGAGATCCTCGATCCTGCGCTCGCCCTTTGCCGTGGCAATGCGCGTGCCCTTCAGGAAGCAATTGCCGCCGGGGCCGGCGCTGGCGACGGAGCTCCCGCCAGCCACATTGGCCGAGGCGCTCTTTCCATCGGCCTTTGCGGCACGTGTCGTCATCGCGCTCGCGGCAACGCCAACTGCTGCAGCACCAAGGCCTCTCGAAATGACCGCGCGGCGCGTGGCTGCGCTCGACGACGGGTTCGTGATGTCTGACATCGCGCAAATTCCCTGTGTATGTGATCGGCTTATGAGCAATCGGTTCAAAGCAAACGTAATCGTTGCCGCCGCGCTCTCGCCTGTTGGCCGCGAGCTATAGCAGAAATCAGCGCGGCGGATGACTCGAAATTTGTCGCAGCCGAAGAATAGTGCGTCGTCGTCGAAGCGTCTTAATAGCGTCGCACTGGCATTCCGCTGAAATAGTAATTCACGCCGATGCGCACGATGTTGTCGTCGAGCGCGACGTGACTGCGATCGAAGGCGGTCCCAAGATTGGGCGTGGCGAAGCCGCCGTCTTCGAACTTCGCGTAGAGATATTCGACCTTTGCCGACCATGCGGGCGCGAATGCCCATTCGGCGCCGGCGCCCACGGTCCATCCCGATCGCCATGACGATGCGCTGTCCATGACGGCGCCCGATGCCGACGATCTCACACCGGTCTCGACACCCGCGGCCGCGTAGCCCGCGGTTGCATAGAGCAGGAAGTTTCCCGGTGTGTATCCCACGCGGCCGCGAAGCGTGCCGAGCCATTGCACCTTGGTGAAGCTGGTGAAGTCCGGATTGCCCGCGGGGCCGCTGTCGACCGAGCTGCCCTTCTGGCCGGCCCAGGACAAATCGCCCTCAGCGCCGATGACCCAGCTCATGACCTGCCAATTGTAGCCGGCGGTGCCGCCGAATATGCCGCCATTGACGTCGAACCTCGGCGTATCGTCGCGACCGGTCAAACGATCGACATGCTGACTGCGTCCGAGCGATCCGCCGCCCGCGAAGCCGACATAGGCGCCCTGCCAGCCATAGATCAGCCCCGAACGAACGAGCGGCGTCTCGCGAGGGTCGGGCGGCAGGTCGGCCGCGATCGCGTTCGTGGTGCAGAGCGCGATGGCCGCGCCGACAAGGGCCGTCGAGATCGGGAGAGACAACTTCATCGGAGGCAGGCCTCACTTCGCTGCGGTCGCAAACGCAGGAACCGCAGCTCTCATGATGAAGACGATTGTCGAGGCGTGATTCCGCGGAAATATTTCCACGCATTTTTCGGCGGGCGTCGCAGGGGCGACGTGTGGATGTCACAATTGTGCGGCTTGGCCTCGGCTGCTTCGCTGCGCTCGCAATGACGGACGAGGCAGCCTTACGAGAAGAACGCGATCTTCTCGGCCTGCGTCATGCGGCGGATCGGCGCTAGCGCGTCATTCGCAGCAGTGCGGGGCTTTTGCACAATGCCGCTGGCCAGGATAGTGGCGCCGAGCGAGGGCTCGGGCAGCGGCGAGGGCATCGGAGGGAGTGTCGCGGCCGGCGCTGCACCGAATGCGGTCGCCGCCGCCATGGCCGGGGCCGGTTGCTCCATCACTTCAGCGGCGGCTTCCGCGATGGCGTCGGTGAGGCGGGCGAGCGATTCCATCGCGATCGGCGCGTCCACGACGGGCTCTCTCGCGACCGGAGCGATCGGCGCGGGGGCCTCGACGGCAACCGGTGCAGCGACCTCCGCGGCCATCGGCTCCGGACTCGCGGCGGCCATCTCCGTGGGATCGACGATCTCGTCGAACTCCGGATCGGGCGCGGCCATCTCCATCGCGATCCGCGCGAGCACGGCGTCGTCCTCGGCCTCGGCTGCGGCATCGAGCGAGAACTCGTCGGTGATCTCCCCGACGGCGGCAGGATCAGTGAGGTTCTCCTCGACCGCGGCAATGCTCTCCTCAGCCACGGCGTGGCTTTCGGCGATCTCTGGCTCGGTCGCGACATCCATCGCGTCCGCCGCAACAGACATCGCCGCGGCAATGCCGCTCGCTCCGACAGCCAGCTCCGGCTCGGGAGCCGCAACGATCTCCTCCGGCGGCTCCGCAAAAGCCACGGGGGCTTCACTCGCCATCGCGGCGGGCGGTGCTTCCCCGGCGGGTGCCGGCTCTTCCTGCATCGGAGCCGGCGAGCGCGCCTCCGCTTTCGGCGCTGCCGCGCCGTCCGCATCGGTCTGATCGACCCGGTCCTTCAGGAGCTCGAAGGCGACCGCAAGATCGGCGCGCGGGTCGATGAGCGATACCTGGCCGCAGGCGGCCTCGATGGAGGCGAGCTGCGAATCAATCAGGTCGCAGATTCGCCCGTCGGCGCCGATCTCGCGCCAGCGCCAGGAGATCTCCTTGATGATGCGTACGCCGCGCGGGATCGGCGCCAGGCTCGCCTCGATCGCGGCGGGGTCGATGGCTGCGATCGCGATCGTCTCGGCCTCGCGGATGGCGCGGCGGATCTCGACCAGCGCCTCGGGCAGGCGGTCCACGACGACGGGTTGCCGCTGTGCCGCAAGGGCTTCCTCGATTTTGGCGACCGCATCGAGCACCATGCTGGTGTCGGCGTTGCGATTGCGCTTGGCATATTCGCCGAGGAACCAGCGGCCGCGCGCGGTCTCCATGAAGGCTTCGCGGATCGCGTCGTAATCCTGCTCGTTCGGCTCGGCCGCGCGGGCAGACATAGGCGAGAGGGCGAATGCTTCGTTGGCCATGACAATCTCGTCGCGCAAATCACCGCGCGCTACAGTAACGATCACCACGATATCGACCGAATCGCAATTGGTTTGATGCAACCCGAATCACAAATCCCCACGCAAGCCTCTGACAAGCGGCGATTCGCCGTGCATCTCGCGCTGTTCTATTCGGCCGTGTTCGCGGTGTCCGGCACCCATCTGCCGTTCTTTCCGGTCTGGCTGAAGGCCGTCGGCGTCGATGCGGCCTGGATCGGCATCATCAACGCCGTGCCGGGGATCACGCGCTTCACCACGCTGCCTTACGCAACTGCGCTGGCCGAAAAGCGTCATGCGATTCGGGCCGCCATGATCGTTTCGGTGTTCGCGACCGCAGTCGGCTTTGCCCTGGTCGGCTTGCAGCACCTGCCGCTGGCGCTGCTGCTGCTCTATGCGGCGACCTGCATCGTATGGACGCCGGTGGTGCCGCTGACCGATGCTTATGCGCTGCGCGGCGTCGTCCGCTACGGTTTCGACTACGGGCCGGTGCGGTTGTGGGGGTCGGCGGCCTTCGCCGCCGGCTCGCTCGCCTGCGGCTATCTCGTCGACAGCATCGCCACGCAGGAGCTGATCTGGGTCATCGTCGCTTGGGCTGTCGTTGCGGCGCTCGCAGGACTGTTGCTCCAGCCGCTCGATGCCGTCGGGCGCAAGGCTGCGGACCAGTCCGGCAGCGAGGCTCTGCTGCGCGATGCCGGCTTCTGGGCCATCATCCTCTCGGCCGCGCTGATCCAGGGCAGCCATGCCGCCTATTACTCGTTCTCGGCGATCAGCTGGCAGGCCCATGGTCTCGGCGGGCTCACCATCGCGGGGCTGTGGACGCTGGGGGTGATCGCCGAGATCATCGTCTTCGCGCTGTCGCCGCGCTTCTCGCCGCATCCGTCGACGCTGATGGCGGTCGGCGGCGCGAGCGCCGTGCTGCGCTGGGTGATCACGGCGCACGATCCGCCGCTGGCGCTGCTCGCGATCGTGCAACTGGGGCACGGCCTCTCTTTCGGCGTCACCATGGTCGGCACCATGACGCTGCTGGTGCAGCGCGTGCCCTCGCATCGGATCGCGCGCGGGCAGGGCTATTACGCCGCTTGCAGCGGGGTATTGGGCGCGGCGAGCTCGATCGCCTCGGGCGCGATCTACGCGTGGATCGGCGAGGGGCTGTACTATGTGATGGCGGCGATCGCCGCTTGCGGTGCGCTGCTGATCTGGGCGGCGCGGCGCCGGCTCATGAGTCAGCCCCAGAGCGAGGAGTCCGGCGGATAGACCAGGCTGCCGTCATAGCGCAGCCCGTGATCGCGGTCGTGCGCGAGCAGCAAGGGGCCGTCGAGATCGACGAAGCGCGCCTGCGGCGTCACCAGCATCGCGGGCGCCATCGACAGCGAGGTCGCGACCATGCAGCCGATCATGATCTCGAAGCCGAGCGCCTGCGCCGCATCGGCCATCGCCAGTGCTTCAGTGAGGCCGCCGGTCTTGTCGAGCTTGATGTTGACGGCGTCATAGCGGTCGCGCAGCGGCGCGAGCGAGTTGCGGTCATGCACGCTCTCGTCGGCGCAGACCGCGAGCGGCCGCTTGATGCGCGCCAGCGCGGCGTCCTTGCCGGCCGGCAGCGGTTGCTCCACCAGCGTGACGCCGACGGCGGCGCAGGCGGCGAGATTGTGCTCCAGATTGGCCTCGGTCCAGGCCTCGTTGGCATCGACGATCAGCTCGGAATCGGGGGCGGCCTTGCGCACCGCCGCGATCCGCTCCGGATCGGCGTCGCCGCCAAGCTTGATCTTGAGCAGCGGCCGGTGCGCCGCCTTCGTGGTCGCCGCCGCCATGGCTTCGGGCGTGCCGAGCGAGATGGTATAGGCGGTGGTGCGCTCGCCAGGGATCGGGCGGTCCAGCAGGTTCCAGGCCCGCAGGCCGGCCGCCTTGGCCTCCAGGTCGATCAGGGCGCAGTCCAGCGCGTTGCGGGCCGCCCCCGGCGGCATGGTGGCTTGCAGGGCCTGGCGGGTCAGGCCGCCGGCAACCGCCGCCTGCATGGCCTCGATGGCGGCAAGGGTCGCCTCGGGCGTCTCGCCATAGCGGGGATAGGGCACGCACTCGCCACGGCCGGTCAGGCCGTTCTGGCTCACTTCGGCCACAACCGTGACGGCTTCGGTCTTGGCGCCCCGGCTGATGGTGAAACTGCCGGCGATGGGGAAGCGCTCGATTCGCGCGGAAAGCGCCGGAACTTTGCTGGAAGTCATTTTGAACTCTGGCGAAATCTGAACCTGCTAGTTACCTCTAGCAACTAACATTAACCAGTTGGGGATACCTTCTCTGGGTACGGGCGCGTGCGCAACCATGTGATTTTCTCCGCCCCGGCACGGGAGCGGACCTCTTGAGCGGCGATCCAAAGCTTGAACGGATTGCCAAAGGCAACGCGCTGGCCCTCTGCGCCACCGGAACCTGGACCGCGAGCTTCGCCCCGGTTCTGGAGCGGATGGTGGCCGACGCCGAGAAGCTCGCCGGCAGCCCGCAAAGCATCTTCATCGACGTCTCCGAGGTCGCCAAGCTCGACACCTTTGGCGCCTGGCTGATCGAGCGGCTGCGCCGGAGCCTCACCAAAGGCCCGGTCGAGGCACAGATCGCGGGCCTGTCCGCCAATTATTCGAGCCTCGTCGACGAGGTGCGGCGGGTCAGGGCGACCCCCGTGATCGAGAGCAGCACCATCACCATCACCGGCATGCTGGAGCAGATCGGCCGCGCCGTGGCCGGCATCGGCGGCACGGTTGCGGGCCTGATCGACATGCTCGGCGCGGTGCTTGCTGCGGTTGGGCGCGTGCTGATCCATCCGCGCTCGCTCCGCCTGACCTCGACCGTGCATCATCTGGAGCAGGTCTGCTGGCGCGCGGTGCCGATCATCGTGCTGATCACCTTCCTGATCGGCTGCATCATCGCCCAGCAAGGCATCTTCCATTTCCGCCGCTTCGGCGCCGACATCTTCGTGGTCGACATGCTCGGCGTTCTGGTGTTGCGCGAGATCGGCGTGCTGCTGGTTGCGATCATGGTCGCGGGCCGCTCCGGCAGCGCCTACACCGCCGAGCTTGGCTCGATGAAGATGCGCGAGGAGATCGATGCGCTGCGCACCATGGGGTTCGACCCGATCGAGGTGCTGGTGCTGCCGCGCATGCTGGCATTGGTGCTGGCGCTGCCGATCCTCGCTTTTCTCGGTGCCATGGCTGCGCTCTATGGCGGTGGCCTCGTTGCGTGGCTCTATGGCGGCGTCGATCCCGAAGCTTTTCTGCTGCGTCTGCGCGACGCCATCTCGATCGATCATTTCATCGTCGGCATCGTGAAAGCGCCGGTGATGGCCGCCGTGATCGGCATCGTCGCCTGCGTCGAAGGCCTGGCCGTGCAGGGCAGCGCGGAATCGCTCGGGCAGCACACCACGGCGTCGGTGGTGAAGGGTATCTTCTTCGTCATCGTCATGGACGGCGTGTTCGCCATCTTCTTCGCATCGATCGGAATGTGATGATGGCAAGAGAAGCTCAAAGCGAGATTCAAAACCCCATCATCCGCGTCCGCGACATCACTGTGCAGTTCGGCGCGACGCGCGTGCTCGACGGGCTCAACCTCGACGTTAAGCGCGGCGAGATTCTCGGCTTCGTCGGCCCCTCCGGCGCGGGCAAGTCGGTGCTGACGCGCACCATCATCGGCCTGGTGCCGAAGGTCGCGGGCCAGATCGAGGTGTTCGGCGTCGATCTCGATTCCTCTAGCACATCGCAGCGCCGCAATGTCGAGCGACGCTGGGGCGTGCTGTTCCAGCAGGGTGCGCTGTTCTCCTCGCTGACGGTGCGGCAGAACATCCAGTTTCCGATGCGTGAATATCTGCGCGTCTCGCAGCGGCTGATGGACGAGATCACGATGGCGAAGCTCACCATGGTCGGGCTGAAGCCCGAAGTGGCCGAGCGTTTTCCCTCAGAACTGTCCGGCGGCATGATCAAGCGCGTCGCGCTGGCCCGCGCATTGTCGCTCGATCCGGACCTCGTTTTCCTGGACGAGCCCACCTCGGGCCTCGATCCGATCGGCGCCGGCGATTTCGACGAGCTGGTCCGGACCCTCCAGCGCACTTTGGGACTGACCGTTTTCATGGTAACCCACGATCTCGACAGCCTTTACACAGCCTGTGACCGCATTGCCGTTTTAGGGAACGGTAAGATCATTGCGGCAGGGTCAATGGCCGACATGCAGGCCTCGCAGCATCCCTGGCTGAGGCAGTATTTCCATGGCAAGCGCGCCCGCGCGGTCATGGGTTGAGTAGCTGGGTTGAGTAGCCGGAGCACCTGATGGAAACGCGGGCGAATTACGTACTGATCGGATCCTTCACGCTGGCGGTGATCGCGGCCGCGATCGGCTTCGTGCTGTGGTTCCAGTCGCTGCACACCACCAAGCAGCGCAGCCCCCTCCGCGTCGTGTTCGAGGGCCCGGCCGCGGGCCTGCGCAACGGCGGCAGCGTCAATTTCAACGGTATCCGGGTGGGTGAGGTGGTCTCAGTGAAGCTCGACAACCCGCGGCGGGTTGTCGCACTCGCCATGGTCGAGAACAACGCCCCGATCCGCAAGGACACCCTGGTCGGCCTCGAATTCCAGGGCCTCACTGGTGTGGCCGCGATCTCGCTCAAGGGCGGCGAGGAGGCGGCTCCGCCGCCGCCGCTCGACGAGGACGGCATCCCGACGCTGACGGCCGATCCGAACAAGCTCCAGGACGTCACCGAGGCGATCCGCGGCACGCTCCAGAACATCAACAAGCTCGTCGCCGACAATCAGGAATCGGTGAAGAACTCGCTGAAGAATCTCGAGACCTTCACCAACTCGCTCGCCCGCAATTCCGAGAAGATCGACGTCATCATGGCCAAGGTCGACGGCGTCATGCTCAAGGCCGACAATCTGATGCTCGGTCTCAACACGCTGGCCGGCGGCAAGGACGGCGGCGAGCTGTTCCTGACGGTGAAGTCGATCCGCGAACTGGCCGAGGATTTCGACAAGCGCTCAGGCGCGCTGATGACCGACGGCCGCCGTACGCTGGGCGACATCAGCCGCGCCGTGACCAATTTCGACCGCAACCCGACCCGCGTGCTGTTCGGCGCCAGCAACAGCAGCGCACAGCCGGCGCCGCCTCCGGCCGAGCCGCCGAAGCCCGCACCGTCGAACGAGCGCAAGCGGCAGTAGCTTCCAACCGTACAGGTCCCCCGATGGTCACCATCGACGAGTATTCGGTCGCGGCAATTCCCATCGAGATGTTCTTTAACGAAACGTATTTGAGCCTCGGGACGGCATTTGTCTGGCTAGAGGGCGACAGATACTTCTTGATCACAAATTGGCATAATGTTTCGGGCCGCGATCCGAATACAGGAAGACACTTATCGAAAACAGCCGCAGAGCCCAATCGGATAAGAGTTTGGCTCAATCATAAAGGTGCGCTCGGCAACAAGATCGCCAAAGTTCTCTCCCTTCGGGACGGTGAAAATGGCCCTCTTTGGTGGATTCACCCCAATCACGGGAACAAGATTGATGTAGTTGCTCTGCCTTTGGACTCTCCTCCGGACGTAGAGATGTATCCGATCAATCACATGCAGCGCGAAGACCTCACAATCCAAATAGGGATGGATGTTTTCGTGCTGGGATACCCGTTCGGTGTCGGTCCTGGAGGTCTTCCTGTCTGGAAAAGAGCAAGCATCGCAACTGAACCGCAGCTCTCCCCAGATCAACAGCTTCATATCTTTATTGATACCGCATCGCGTCCGGGAATGTCAGGCTCTCCAGTAATTAGAAGGACCTGGGCTGTCCACATGATGGAGAACGGTAATGTCTCTATGGGGACCGGAATCGCGACAAGGTTCGTTGGGGTCTATTCTGGAAGAATTGTCAGCGAGGATCCGCTCGATGCGAACCTTGGTTTGATGTGGCCAGCGGCCTTCGTACCAGAGATTATTTCTGGTGCCCGCCGTGATTCCTGATGAGATTGGAACCTAATTTAGTCGAGGCCGAGGGCTTTCGCTTTCTTATTCGTTGCTATTGGCGGCTTGTGCGCTGACACGCTGCGTGGGCCAACAGGGTGTAGACCCGTCTCCGAGGCGAAGTGGCTCGAACTCTCCGACATAGCGATCGAACGCGCCCTTGAAGTTGTGGTCGTTGCGGTACTTGGGCGGGTCTCGTCAAAGCCTTCTGGCCGGTGGGCGTGTATAGGCACTTGGAGAAGGCCTTGTTCTCGCGCCGCGCTGATTTGCGGTCCCCATCTCGGTGGCGAGGTTGCGGTCCATCAGTCGGTCTGATGTCGAGCGATAAAAATTAGCGCGCTCTGGGGCTGAGCCTGACTCGGAACATATAGGGAACAAATATCTCTTGAATGCTAAATGGGGGGATATCTAGGGCAATTAGCGGAAACGCACGGCTTTCGGTGGCATCAGTGGAATGGCTGATTCGTTCGGCAGATTAACGCGCATGAAATCCTGACTGGTTAATGAATAGTTAAGTCAGGACCGGTTAATGAATGCTTAGCGGCCTTGCGGTGAGGTCACGTAAAAGAGGCGCCGCGGTTCAAACAGGAGGTCGGCTGTGTCTGACCAGGACTTGAGGAATCCGAACTTCATCGAGGTCGTGAAGCGGAACGGAGAGTTCAGCGAGAACTACGGCCCTTGGCGTGGCATGGTGCTGTACGTGCTGACGTTGAGGGCTTCGCGTCAGAAGTCGCCGCCATGGTGGGCCGCAGTTGTCGCTGTCGTGGGGACCGCCGGTGGCCTGGTCTGGAAGTACGGGTTGCCGGGGCTATTCTAGGCGAGTTCTGTAGAGGAGGAGGGTTATCGCTGGGGTTGATGGAGGTAGCAGCGCTTCAGCCCACTCATTTGCTACAGGTGTTGCTTGGGTCTTGACGACATTGTCCTACGGACGCCGCACCCTCGGCGACATCAGCCGCGCCGTGAACAATTTTGACCGCAACCCGACCCGCGTGCTGTTCGGTGCCAGCAACAGCGCGCCAGCCGCCGCGCCGCCACCGGCCGAGCCGCCCAAGCCCGCGCCGTCGAACGAGCGCAAGCGGCAGTAGCGTTACTGTCCACGTCTCTCTCCTCCGTCATTGCGAGCGCAGCGAAGCAATCCAGACTGTTTCCGAGGAGGCAGTCTGGATTGCTTCGTCGCAAGAGCTCCTCGCAATGACGACGGAGGGAGCATTCGTAGCCCGGATGGAGCGCAGCGCAATCCGGGATTCTTTGCGTGGCTCCCGCATTCCGCTGCGCTGCATGCGGGCTACGATTTCTCCTCGCAGCAATGACGCCCTCAAACAAAACGGAGCCCGCAAGGGCTCCGTTTTTCATTCGTTATTCGCTACTCGCCCATTCGCGAGCTTCGGCTCACCCCAGCCGACCCGCCGCATGCGCGAGCAGCGTGTACACCAGGCCCGTCTCCGAGGTCAGGTGGCTGCGCAGCTCCTGCGGGCCGCGGCCGTCGCGGGCGACTTCGTCGAGCAGGCGCTCGAACTCGCCGATATAGCGGTCGACCGTGCCCTTGAAGTTGCGGTCGGCGCGATACTTGCGGGCGACCTCGTCAAAGGCCTTCTGGCCGGCGGGCGTGTACAGGCGCTTGGTGAAGGCCTTGTTCTCGCCGCGCTGGTAGCGGTCCCACATCTCGGAGGCGAGGTTGCGGTCCATCAGCCGGCCGATGTCGAGCGACAGCGATTCCAGCGGATTGCCGCCACCCTGCGGCGCCTGCGGCTGCGGCGCCGGTGCAGCCTGGCGGCTACGCGGAGCCTCACGTGCGGCCGGCGGCGCCTGGTTGGCGTCCGTGCGGCTCAACAGGTCCGACAGCCAGCCGTCGCGGCCCTGGTCGTTGCCGCTCGGTGCGACCGGCGGCGCCTCAGTGCGGCGCGAGGCGGGCACGCCGAGGTCCGGCGGCGGCAGGGTCGAGGCGCTGGCGCTCTCGCGGATGCGCGTCTCGGTGCCGCGACCGCCGACGGTCGCCAGCATCGGCTCTTCCTGGCGCTGCACGGTGGCGCGGCCCGTCGTCGTGACGTCGAGGCCGCGGCCATGCTGGGCCACGATGCGGTTGAGCTCGGCGAGCGCCTCGATCTGGTCGACGATCACCTTGCGCATCTGCGCGGTGCTCTCGGCGGCCTCCTGCGGCATCTCGAGCACGCCGCGGCGCAGCTCGTTGCGGGTGGCCTCGAGCTCGTTGTGCATCTCGAACGCCATCTGCTTCATGCTGGCGACGAGGTTGCCGAACTTCTCGGCTGACTGCTTGAACATCGCATCCGCCTCGTCGGTGGTCTGGCGGTAGATGTCGTGCATGGCATCGATGGTCTGCCGGTGCTCCTCTTCGGACGCCGACCGCACCGCCTCGAACTGACGGGTGATCGCGGCCGAACCGGCGCCGGCGGTCTCGGCGACCACGCGGGCGATGTCGCGGGCACGCTCTTCGGCGGCGGCCAGCGATTCATCGAGCAGCCCGGTGAAGCGCGACAGGCGCTGGTCGAGATCGGCGGTGCGCAGGTCGATGGTGGTCACGAGCGATTCCAGCGCCTGCTTGCGTTCGGCCAGCGAAGCGGTGGTGTTCTTGTTGCTCTGCTCCACGACCTGGGCGGCATCGACGAGCGCCTTGCCGTGCGCGTCGAACTGGGTCGACAGCTCGCCGAGGTCGAGCAGCGCCTTGGTCGTCTTGGTGTTGAAGACGTTGAGCTGGTCTTCCAGGTTCTGCGTCGCAGCCCCGTTGCGCGAGGTGACGTCGTTCATCGCCGAGACGAAGTCGGCGACACGCGTCACCAGCGCCCGCTCGAGCGAGTTGAGGTTGTCGTGCGCACCGGTCAGCACCTCCTGGAGCAGGATGTTGCCTTCGCGCAGACGCTCGAACAGGGCAACCGTATCGGTGCGCAGGATCTTGCTGGTCTCCTGCATCTCGGTGACGGCCGCGATCGAGACCTGGCGCGACTGGTCGATCGCCGCGCGCGAGGCCTGCTCGAGATCCTTGAGCGACCTGCCGACCGCGCCGGTGGCCATCTCGCTCGCCGCGTTGATGGTGCGGGCGACTTCCGAGCCGTTGCCCATCATGGTCTGCGAGAACGCCTGGCCGCGGGTCTCGATCGACTTCAGCGCGTCCGAGGTGACGCGGTCGATGTCGAGCGTGAGCTGGCTGGTCTTCGAGCCGATCGCGTCGACGAGCGAGCCGCGCTTGGCGTCGATCATGTTCGACAGACGGTCGGCCTGCTGCTGCACATAGGTGACGATCTCGTCGGTCTTGCCGGTCATGGCCTGGCCGAAGCTGCTCGAGGCGGCGAGCACCGAGCGCTCGACGTCGGCCGAGCTCGACTTGACCCGCGAGCTCGCCTCGTTGGAGGCGGAGATCAGCGCGTTCTGGGCGTTCAGCGCGCTGGTCTGGATGTCGTTGGTCGCGTTCGAGGTGGCCGTGCTCAGCGCGCGCTCGATCTCGGTCGAGATCGTGCGGATCTGGCTTGCGGTGTCCGCCGAGGTCGAGGTCAGCGAGGTCTGGGCCTCGCGTGCGCTGTTGAGGATGGTCGAGGCGGTGTCGGCGCCGACCGCGGTCAGCGTGCGCTCGATGTCCGTGGTCAGCGACTTGATCTGGCTCGCCGCATCGGTCGATGCGGTGATCAGCGTGCCCTGGGCCTCGCGCACGCCGCTGGTGAGCGCCTCGATGGTGGCGCCGCCGGCGGTCGCCAGCGCGCGCTGCATCTCGGCCGCGAGCGAACGGACCTGGCTGGTTTGCTCGGCGGAGACCGCGAGCAGGGTGGAGTGGGCGTCGCGGGCGCTGGCCGTGATGGCCTCGGCCGTGGTCTGGCCGGTCTGCGACAGCGAGCGATGGACTTCGGCCGCCAGCGACTTGACCTGGCTCGCCGCATCCGAGGACGCGGTGACCAGCGTGCTCTGGGCCTCGCGGGCGCCGGCCGTGATGGTCTCGGCGGTCGAGGTGCCGGCCATCGACAGCGAACGCTGGATGTCGGACGACAGCGCCTTGATCTGGTTGGCGGTCTCGGTCGAGGCCGCGATCAACGTGCCCTGCGCGTCGCGGGCGCCGGCGGTGATCGATTCCGCCGTGGTGGTGCCGGCCATCGACAGCGAGCGCTGCACGTCGGCGGTGAGCGACTTGACGTGGTTGGCCGCGTCCGAAGAGGCGGTGACGAGCGTGGTCTGCACTTCGCGGGCGCCGGCCAGGATCGAGGCCGCGGTGGCCGAGCCTGCCGCCGACAGCGTGCGTTCGATGTCGGTCGCGAGCCCCTTGATCTGGTTCGAGGTGTCGCCCGATGCCGAAACCAGGGTCGACTGCGCCTCGCGAGCGCTGGTGAGGATCGAGTTGGCGGCACCGGTGCCGACCGCGGTCAGCGCACGCTCGACCTCGGCGGAGGTCATCTTGAGCTGGGCGTTGACGTCCGAGGAGACGGTCATCAGCGACTGCTGGGCGGTGCGTGCGCCGGTCTGGATGGTCTCGCTGGTGTTGACCACGAGGTTGGTGAGCGAGCGCTCGGCGTCCTCGACATGCGAGCGGATCGTGGTGGAGATCATCTCGGCGCGGGACATCAGGTCGTCGCTGGCCTGGCGTCCGCTGCTCTCGATGCGGCCGGCGACGGCCTCGACGCGGGAGCCGAGCAGGTCCTCGAACTGCGCCACGCGCACGTCGATGTCGCTGGCGACGGAACCGACCTTGGTCTCGATGGCCTGGTGGATGTCCTGGAAGCGCGCCGTGACCGTGTCGGTCAGGTGCATGCTGCGGCCGTCGATCATCTCGGTGACGCCGGTGATGCGGCGGTCGACGGCATCGATCGCCTGAGCGGTGCCGTCCGTGAGCGTCGAGGTCAGCAGGGTGAGGCGGGTGTCGATCGACTGCACGGCCTGCGAGGCGCCGTTTGTCACCGTGGTGGCCAGGTAGGTCAGGCGCGAGTCGATGGATTCGAGCGCCTGGGTCGCGCCGCCGGTGAGCGTCGAGGTGAGGTGGGTCAGCCGCGTGTCGATGGCCTGGATCGTCTGCGAGGCGCCGTCGGTCAGGGACGAGGTGAGGTGGGTGAGGCGGGAGTCGATCGACTGGATCGCCTGCGCTGCACCGTCGGTCAACGAGGTCGCGAGCGTGTTGAGGCGGCCGTCGATGGTCTCGGTCACGGACTTCGCACGGGCATCGAACGACTGCTCAAGCGCGCCGACGCGGCCGCCGAGCTGGTCGTCGAAGGTCTTGATGTGACCTCCGATCGTGCTGTCGAGGCCGCTGATCTTGTCGTTCAGCGAGGAGTCGAGGTGATTGACGCGTTCGCCGATCGTGGTCTCGAATTGCACCAGGCGCTGGTCGAGCACGGCCGTGATCGCACCGCCGTTCGAGGTGAAGCGGGTGTCGAAATTGTCGACATAGGTCTTCAGCGACTCATGGATGTCCTGCGTGCGCTGGCCCATGCGCTCGACGATCTCGCCGCCGAAGGTCTTCACGGTGCGGTCGAACTCGGAGATGTGGCGGGTGATCAGCGCGCCCAGCGTGCCGGAATCGCGGGCGAACTTCTCGACCAGCTCGGAGCCCTGGTTCTTCACCAGCTCGTCGAAGGCGCTCATCTGGAGCGACAGCGAATCGTGCGCGGTCTCGGTCTGGCTCACGACCTTGGCGACCAGCGTGTTGACGGTGGCGTCGAGCGCCTCGCTCGCCTTGTCGCCGGAGGTCATGATCTGGCCGGCGAGGCGGTTGCCGGCGTCGTCGATCTTGGCGGAGAGGTCGTTGGAGCGCAGCTCGAGCTCGAGCAGGAGCGAGTCCGACGAATTCTTCAAGCTGTCGTGCACCTGCTCGGTGCGCTCGGAGATGCCGTCGACGATCGCGGCGGAACGCTGCTCGAACTCGCCGGTGATGCGGTCGATGCGCTCGTTCAGCATCTCGTGGACGCGGTCGGCGAGGTCGACGAACTCGTCGTGGACGTGGCCGGTCTTGAAGTTGAGGCTGGTGGTCAGCCGCTCGCTGGCGTCGAGCACCGCGCGCGTGGTCTCGGCAGAGGCTTCCTCGAGGCGGTCGAGCAGGTCGCCGCCGCGCTCGCCGAGCGCCAGGATCATGTTGTCGCCGGCATGGCTCAGTGCGCCGGTGATGTGGGCGCCGCGCTCTTCCAGCGCACCGGTGATGGATTTTGCGACCTCGTCGACGCGCGAGGCGATCGCATCCGAGATCAGCGCGATGTCGTGGCGCAAATCGATCTGCACGCCGGAGATGGCGCTGCGGACCTGCTCGGCCTGGCCGACCAGATTGTCGCGCTGATGCGCGATGTCCTGGAGCAAAGCGCGGATGCGGACTTCGTTGTCGGAATAGGCGCGCTCAAGGGCGGCGACCTCGTTGGCGACCAGCGTCTCAAGCTCGCCGGCGCGCGCGATCGCGCGCTCGATGCCGTCGCCCATCGCCGCGACCTCGCGGCGGATGGCCTGGCCGACGGTGACCATCGAGTCGGAGGCGGAGCCTTCCGGCTCGGAGAAGCGGATCGCGACCTGCGCCATCGCCTGCGCGACCGCGCTCATCTGCTGGCCGCGCCAGACCAGGCTCGCCAGGAAGTAGAACAGCATGATCGGCGCGAAGAACATCGTGACGAGGCCGGCAATGGCGAGCACGCCACCGCTCTGGCCCATCGCGGCCTGGATCGAGGGCAGGAAGCCGACCGTCAGCGCGGCGCAGGCGGCGAGCCAGATCACGGTGAAGATGGTCGCGCCGGTGTAGATGTTGCGGGTCGGACGCCCTGTCTGCAACGTCTGCAACAGCTGGCCGATGGTGGCGCGGTCGTCATTGGCGGCGCGGCGCGAGGAACGCGGTTCCTCGATCTGGTCGAACACGGTGGCGCGCTCGTTGGCGGCGGGCCGCGGCTCGAAGGCAGGCTCGTCGAACGCGGGGGGCATCGGCGGCGCCATTGAGGAGCCCGTTTCGTCGCGCATCGCGGCGTTGCGGCTGGTATCCGCGGCGGTGTCGCTGATGTTCAGGGCTTCCTGGATCGCAGAAAGCGCAACTTCTGTGGGGTCTTTGACCTTTTTCGGAGTGTTCGCCATGTTCAGTCCGAGCCCTCGTTACTTGTACGCGTCCCCCCGCGAGCCCTGCGCGCCACGCGAAGCCCACAGACCGGAATATGCCGCTTGCGCGGATCTCCGAGCCGTCCCCACCCGGACGGCTTGTCCGCTAATTTCCGCAACATCCTATTGGCAGAGCGTCGCGAATGAAATGCCTGCGATTAAGACAATCTTAATCATCGTTAACAGGATCGCGGCGTAACGCCTTAGCCCTCAATGGAATTCTCCACCGAACTTGGTCGATTGCGGCAACTTTTCGTCAATAAACCGGCAGAATTGCGTAAATCCCCCCAAACACTTCGTTAACCATTTCCATGCTTGGGTGGGGCGAACCGCACCGCCGAACCGGCGGACCGCCGTGCGATGCCGGGGCCTGCGCCATGACGCCTGATTTGCAACGGATGGATTGGATGCCCTCGCCCCCGCTTGCGCCCATCGACAGCCCCCTCGATCTCGACCACCTCTCGCGCATGACGCTCGGCGATGTCGAGCTGGAACAGGAAGTGCTCGCGATGTTCGCGGAACAGGCGGTCCGCCTGCTTGCGGCGATGACGGCGCTGCCGGCCGAGACCGGCTCGCTCGCCCACAAGCTCAAAGGCTCGGCACGTGGGATCGGCGCCTTTGCGGTCGCGGACGCCGCCGCGAGCCTCGAGACTGCGATCCGGACCGGCCATAACCGGCCCCATGCCCTCGCAGCGCTGAAGGAGGCTGTGGCCGAGGTCCGTGCTGCCATCCAGGCGATCCTGAAGCACTAGCTTGGCGTCCCACAAACACGGGCGGCCTGTGCACTAGCGCCGGCCTGATCGACCCGTTATAGGACAGCCAGGACCCTCCTTTTTCCCCAAGATCGCGGCAGCACGAGAACACATGGCCAAAATTCACTTTGTCGATCACAAGGGCGAAACCCGCACGGTGGACGTCGAGAACGGCGCGACCGTGATGGAAGCCGCCATCCGCAACAGCATTCCCGGCATCGAGGCCGAATGCGGCGGCGCCTGCGCCTGCGCAACCTGCCATGTCTATGTCGACGAAGCCTGGCGCGAGAAGGTCGGCAGCCCGACGCCGATGGAAGAGGACATGCTCGACTTCGGCTTCGACGTGCGCCCGAACTCGCGCCTGTCCTGCCAGATCAAGGTCAGCGACGAGCTCGACGGGCTCGTGGTGGCGACGCCGGAGCGTCAGGCCTAACCTCGCTCGATGTATTACGTGCCCGGCAGCGCGACGCCGATGCCGCGCTTGTGCCAGGGTCTGAGCTTCTCGACGATCTCCGCGGTGAGCGGCGCGGGTCGCCGCGTCGCCTCGTCGAGCATCACGCCGACCGACATCGCCGAGGCGATGCATCGTCCTTCCGAAAACACCACCTGCTCGAACGTCACCGACGTGCGCCCGAGCTTCACCACGCCAAGGCCGAGCTCGATCGTGTTCGGCCAGTGCAGCTCGGCGCGGAAATGGATGTCGAGCCGCACCATGATCCAGGCGAGCCCCGGCGGTGTCAGTCCGATCTTTGGATCCTTCATCAGCGTGACGCGGCCGGTCTCGAAGTAGGTTGCGTAGACCGCGTTGTTGACGTGCTGGTTGGGGTCGAGATCGCCGAAGCGGACATTGTCGCTGAGGCGGTAGGGGAAGTCCTCCAGGCGCGGCGTCGTATCGAGGCGGCTTGGTGCGTTCACCGATTGATCTCCGTCAAATCCTTCCTCGTTACAGCCCAGTTATTTTGACCCCGCAAGTGGGCGCGACTGCGGGGCGCTCCCGCTTTTATGCCTTCCCTGATCCATCCCCGTTGGCTAGACAGACATGGTCACTTCTGCCCGCCGGGCGCCGTCCAACCGATAAGACCGATAAAGAGACGACATGAGCGACGTGATCAAAACCGATGTGCTGATTATTGGCGCCGGCCCTTGCGGCCTGTTCGCCGCCTTCGAGCTTGGCCTTCTCGACATGAAGGCGCATTTCGTCGACATCCTCGACAAGGTCGGCGGCCAGTGCGCCGAGCTCTATCCGGAAAAGCCGATCTACGACATTCCCGGCATTCCGCAGGTCTCGGGACAAGGCCTCACCGAGGCGCTGATGGAGCAGATCAAGCCGTTCCACCCGACCTTCCATCTCGGTGAAATGGTCGAGACCGTGGAGAAGATCGGCGATCCCGCATTTCGCTGCACCACCGACACCGGCAAGGTGTTCGAATGCAAGGTCGTGGTGATCGCGGCCGGTGGCGGCTCGTTCCAGCCCAAGCGTCCGCCGGTACCTGGGATCGAGGCCTATGAAGGCACCTCGGTGCACTACGCCGTGCGCAAGATGGAGACGTTCCGCGACAAGAACGTGCTGATCGTCGGCGGCGGAGATTCCGCGCTCGACTGGACGCTCAATCTGCATCCGCTGGCGAAGCGCATCACACTGCTGCACCGTCGCGACGATTTTCGTGCCGCGCCCCACAGCGTCGAGCAGATGCGCGCGCTGGTGGCAGGCGGCAAGATGGATCTGCGGCTTGGCCAGGTTACCGGGCTCACCGGCGCTGACGGCCAGCTGAGCGGCGCCACCGTCAAGGGCAACGACAACAATGTCAGCGAAATTGCCTGCGACACCATGCTGCCGTTCTTCGGGCTCACCATGAAGCTCGGTCCGGTCGCGAACTGGGGCATCGCGCTGGAGAACAATCTGGTGCCAGTCGAGACGAGTGCGTTCGAGACCAACGTGCCAGGCATCTTCGCGATCGGCGACATCAACACCTATCCGGGCAAGATCAAGCTGATCCTGTGTGGCTTCCACGAGGGCGCGCTGATGTCGCAAAAAGCCCACCGCTACGTCTATCCGGAGAAGCGGCTCGTGTTCCAGTACACGACCTCGTCCTCCAGCCTGCAAAAGAAGCTCGGTGTCAACTGACCGCGGCGGGAACGGGGAGGTGACGCCCTATGCTTCTGGTGCTGGAACCGTTCGCGAAATCGCCGTAGTCTGCGGCCATTCCAGTCTTGGCTAGCAAGGTCATTGGGTTAGCAAGGTGATCATAATGCGGAATTTGTTTCCTGGCTTTCGGCTGCTCTCCCTCGTGGTGCTCGCGCTGTCACTCGGCGCGGTAAGCCCGGCCGCCGCGCAAGCGCCGCAGCCAACCGCCGCGGGTCTCTGGCAGAAGGTCGAAGACGGCAAGCCGGTGGGATGGTTCCTCTTCATCGACCACAATGGCATCTTCGAAGGCGTGATCGCAAAGACCTTCCCGCGTGACGGTGACGATCCGAACGAGGCCTGCACGAAGTGCACCGACGATCGGAAGAACCAGCCGGTGCTCGGGCTCTCCTTCATCCGCGACATGAAGCGCGACGGCTTGAAGTATGAGGGCGGTAACGTGGTCAATCCGCGCGACGGCAACATCTGGAAGGCCAGGATGACGGTGAGCCCGGACGGGCAGGTGCTGACCATGCGCGGCTATCTCGGCATCTCCCTGTTCGGCAAGGACGAGACCTGGCAGCGTCTGCCGGATGCCAGCATCGCCGAGGTTGATCCCGCCATCATCGCCAAATATCTGCCCGCGCAGGCCGCCGCGACCAAGCCGCCGCCCGCGCCCGCCAAGAAGGGCGGCGCGACGATGATGGCGCCGGCGGCGAAGAAGTAGGGCCACAAAACTACGCTTTCGATCGCCCGCTTTCGCAGGCGACGACGACTGAGTGTGTAGCTCGATCCCTTCCACCAGTAGTTCCCCGGAATGCGCGCTGGCGCTGGATTTGCATAGCTTCGGCAAAGCTGCTGGGGGAACGAGTCGCCATGTCCACGCCTGCCGCCGTCGCGCGGGAGGCAGGGCGGCGTTGTCTGTCCCCCGCGGCGCTGATCTGGATCCGCGGGAAGACAATATGAGACTTGCAAGACTGTGCGCGACGACCTTGCTGGGGCTGATGACGCTGCTCGCCACATCGGCGCTCGCGCGCGACGACGGGCGTTACGCCAATTCGCCCCTCAAACCCTGGTTCGAGAGCCTGCGCAGCGAATACGGACAGTGCTGTTCGGATGCCGACGGCTATGTCATCGCCGACGTCGACTGGGAATCCGACAAGGGCCACTACCGCGTGCATCTCGACGATGAGTGGGTCGTCGTGCCCGACGGCGCCGTCATCACAGAGCCGAACAAGATCGGCCGCACCATGGTGTGGAAGCACTATATCGACGGCCACCCGCGCGTGCGGTGCTTCATGCCGGGCAGCATGACGTGATGCACGCAGAGGCGCGCGATTTCGGGTTCGCGCGCCCCCGGAATGACGGGCCTCAGGTCACCGGCGCCGGATTGAACAGCGTGAGATCGTTGTGGATGCCCCAGCGGTCCGACCACGGCTTGGTGCGGCCGGAGGCGACATCCAGGATCAAGCGGAACAGGTCCCAGCCGGTCTCCTCGATCGTCTTCTCGCCGGTGGCGATGCCGCCGGCGTCGAAATCGATCAGGTCCTTCCAGCGGCGGGCCAGCTCGGTGCGGGTCGCGACCTTGATCACGGGCGCGGCGGCGAGGCCGTAAGGCGTGCCGCGGCCGGTGGTGAACACTTGCAAGGTCATGCCGGAGGCAAGCTGGAGCGTGCCGCAGATGAAGTCGGACGCAGGCGTTGCTGCGAACAGCATGCCCTTCTGCGTCGCCTTCTGGCCGGGCGAGAGCACGCCGGTGATCGCGCTCGAGCCAGACTTGACGATCGAGCCGAGGGACTTCTCGACGATATTGGCGAGGCCGCCCTTCTTGTTGCCGGGCGTCGTGTTGGCGCTGCGATCGGCGCCGCCGCGGGCCAGATAAGAATCGTACCAGGCCATCTCGCGCACCAGCGCGCGGCCGACCTCCTGGTTGATCGCGCGTCGCGTGAGCAGCTGAATGGCGTCGCGCACCTCGGTGACTTCCGAAAACATCACGGTGGCGCCGGCGCGCACCAGCAGGTCCGCGGCGAAGCCCAGGGCGGGGTTCGCGGTGACGCCGGAGAACGCATCGCTGCCGCCGCATTGCAGGCCGATCACGAGATCGGCGGCCGGGCAGGTCTCGCGGGTACGCTTGTTGAGGATCTTCAGGCGCGCTTCCGCCTGGGTCATGATGGCGTCGACGATGGCGCCGAAGCCGTCGAAGGCTTCGTCCTGCATGCGCACGATGGCATCGCTGATGCCTTCGGGCACGAGCCGCTCGGGTGCAAGCTTCTCGCAGCCGAGGCTGATGACCAGAATCTCGCCGCCGAAATTCGGGTTGAGTGCGAGGTTTTGCAGCGTGCGGATCGGCACCACCGCGTCGGGCGCGTTGATGGCGACGCCGCAGCCATAGGCGTGCGTCAGCGGCACGACGTCGTCGACGTTCGGGTATTTCGGCAAGAGCTCGGTGCGGATGCGCTTGACCGCATATTCCATCGTGCCCTTGACGCATTGCACCGAGGAGGAGATGCCGAGGATGTTTTTCGTGCCGACCGAGCCGTCCGGATTGCGATAGCCCTCGAAGGTGAAACCTTCGAGCGGCGGCAGCGGCGCGGGCACGGCGGTGGAGATTTCCAACTTGTCGAGGGCAGGGGCTTCCGGCATGCGGATGCGGGCCTCGTCGACCCATTCGCCGGCCAGGATCGGCGACAGAGCATAGCCGATTACTTCGCCATAGCGGATGATAGGCTGATCTTGCGCGATATCGACCAGCGCCGTCTTGTGTCCCTGCGGCACGAAGGCGCGCAGCGTCAGTCCGCAGGCAAAGCGGGAGCCGGCGGGAAGCCCGAAATCATTGACCACGATCGCGACATTGTCGCGCGCGTTGAGCTTGATGTAGCGGGGCTGTTCTTTCGCTGTGACGTCCTGGTCCATTTGCGCTTGCCTCCGAAGTCGTAGGGTGGGCAAAGGCGCAACGCGCCGTGCCCACCATGCATCACGCCGAACATAAACGGTGGGCACGCTTCGCTTTGCCCACCCTACGATAACAGCCTATCAACCGGGGTACGTATAGGCCGTCTTCACCGTTGTGTAGAACTCGCGCGCATAGGAGCCCTGCTCGCGGGCGCCGTAGCTCGAACCCTTCCGGCCGCCGAACGGCACGTGATAGTCGACGCCGGCAGTCGGCAGGTTGACCATCACCATGCCGGACTCGCTGTTGCGCTTGTAGTGCGAGGCGTATTTCAAGCTGGTGGTGCAGATGCCGGAGGCGAGGCCGAATTCGGTATCGTTGGAGATCGCCAGCGCTTCCTCGTAGTTCTTGGCGCGGATGACGGCGGCAACGGGCCCGAAGATCTCTTCACGTGCGATGCGCATGTTGTTGTTGGCTTCGGTGAACAGCGCCGGCTGGAGGTAGTGGCCGGGCGTCTCGCGCTTGAGCAGCTCGCCGCCGAAGGCGAGCTTGGCGCCTTCGTCCTGGCCGATCTTGATGTAGCGCAGATCCTGGTCGAGCTGGTTCTGGTCGACGACCGGGCCGATATGCACGCCGGCCTTGAGCGCGTCGTCAACCGACAGGCCCTTCAGGCGCTCGGCCATCGCGGCGACGAAGCGGTCGTGGATGCCTTCGGTGACGATCAGGCGCGAGGAGGCCGTGCAGCGCTGGCCGGTCGAGAAATAGGAGCCGTTGACGGCGACCTCGACGGCGGTCTTGAGGTCGGCGTCGTCGAGCACGACCAGCGGGTTCTTGCCGCCCATCTCGAGCTGGAATTTCTTCATCGGGTTCGAGAGCACGCAGGCCTGCGCAATCTTGCGGCCGGTCTGCACCGAGCCGGTGAAGGAGATCGCGGCGACATCGGGGTGATCGAGCAAGGTCTGGCCGACCACCGAGCCGGAGCCGACCACGAGATTGAACACTCCGGCCGGAATGCCGGAGCGGGTGATGATCTCGGACAGCGCATGCGCGGAGCCCGGTACCAGCTCAGCTGGCTTGAACACGACCGTGTTGCCGTAGCAGAGCGCGGGCGCGATCTTCCAGGCGGGAATCGCGATTGGGAAATTCCAGGGGGTGATCATGCCGACGACGCCCACGGGCTCACGGGTGAGCTCGACGTCGATGCCGGGACGGACGGAAGCGCCTTTCTCGCCGATCAGGCGCAGCGCCTCGCCGGCGAAGAAGGCAAAGATCTGGCCGGCGCGGGCGACTTCGCCGATACCTTCCGGCAGGGTCTTGCCTTCCTCGCGGGCGAGCAGGCGGCCGAGCTCTTCCTTGCGGGCGAGGATTTCGAGAGAAATCTTGTTCAGCGCGTCATAGCGCACCTGCGGCGTCGATTGGGCCCAGGCCGGGAAGGCAGCCTTGGCGGCGGCGATCGCCTTCTCGGTCTGCGCCTTGTCGGCCTTGGCGTATTCGCCGACCAGATCGTTGGTGTTGGAGGGGTTGATGTTCTTGGTGACGCCGGAGCCATCGACCCATTCGCCGCCGATGAAGTTTTTCAGGATCGCAGTCATCTCTTTTTCCTCCGAAGAAGTCTTGTCTTAACGCACGAGGCAGGGACGTTTGTCGTCAAAGGTCCAGCCGGGAATCAAGTCCTGCATGGCGATAGCGTCGTCGCGGGCGCCAAGTCCATGCTGCTTGTAGAGCTCATGCGCGGCCTCGATCGCCGCGCGGTCGATCTCGATGCCGAGGCCGGGACGATCGGGGACGGCGATCTTGCCGCCCTTGATCTGGAGCGGCTCCTTGGTGAGCGCTTGGCCATCCTGCCAGATCCAGTGGGTGTCGATCGCGGTGACCTTGCCGGGGGCGGCGGCACCGACATGGGTGAACATGGCGAGCGAAATGTCAAAATGGTTGTTGGAGTGCGAGCCCCAGGTCAGGCCGTTGTCACGGCAGGTCTGGGCCACGCGTACCGAGCCTTGCATGGTCCAGAAATGGGGATCGGCGAGCGGGATGTCCACCGCGCCCAAGCGCAGCGCATGGGAGAGCTGCCGCCAGTCGGTGGCGATCATGTTGGTCGCGGTCGGCAAGCCGGTGGCGCGGCGGAATTCGGCCATGATCTCGCGGCCGGAGAAGCCGGCCTCGGCGCCGCAGGGATCTTCGGCATAGGCGAGGATGCCATGCAGGTCTTTGCAGAGGTGGATCGCCTCGTCGAGCGACCAGGCGCCGTTCGGGTCGAGCGTGACGCGCGCGTTGGGAAAGCGCTTGGCGATGGCGGTGACGGCCTCGATCTCCTGCTCGCCGTGGAGCACGCCGCCCTTGAGCTTGAAATCGGCGAAGCCGTAATGGTCGTGGGTGGCTTCGGCGAGCCGCATCACCGTCTCCGGCGTCATCGCTTCCTGGTGACGGAGGTTGAACCATTCCGCCTTGCCGGTCTCGCTCTTGACGTAGGCGAGCTTGGACTTGCGGATGTCGCCGACGAAGAAGAGATAGCCGAGCGTCTCGACGCTCTTGCGCTGCTGGCCTTCGCCGAGCAGCGCTGCGACCGGCAAATCGAGATGCTGGCCGAGCAGATCGAGCAGGGCGGATTCGATCGCGGTGACCGCATGGATCATCACGCGCAGGTCAAACGTCTGCTTGCCGCGGCCGCCGGCGTCGCGATCGGCAAAGGTGGTGCGAACGTCCGCGAGAATGTTGTTCATCGCGCCGACGGTCTTGCCGATCACGAGATCGCGGGCGTCCTGGAGGGTCTGCCAGATCTTCTGCCCGCCCGGCACCTCGCCGACGCCGGTGTGGCCGGCGTTGTCGGAGAGGATGACGATGTTGCGGGTGAAGAACGGCGCATGCGCGCCGCTTAAGTTGAGGAGCATGCCGTCGCGGCCCGCGACCGGGATCACCTGCATCGCTGTGACGACCGGTGCGCCAGCGACTGACGCGCCGGAAATGTCAGTCTGGGCCATCGCACGCTCCTCCCTGTCGTTGTCTGTTATTCTGCGGCCTGTTGTGACGATTGGATGGCGGGCAGCTTCTTCACCAGCGCGGTCAGCTCCGCGATCTCCTGCTCGGTGAGGTCGGTGAGCGGCGGACGGACCGGACCGGAATCGCGGCCGATCACCTTCATGCCGGCCTTGATGATCGAGACCGCATAACCCTTCTTGCGATTGCGGATCTCGATCAGCGGCAGGATGAAATTCTTCAGGCCGGCGTGGATCGTGGCTTGGTCGCGCTTGCGCACGGCGGCGTAGAAATTGGTGGCGAATTCCGGCACGAAGTTGAACACGGCCGAGGAGTAGGTCGTCACGCCCATGTCGAGATAGGGCAGGGCGAAGGTTTCCGCGGTCGGCAGGCCGCCGACATAGGTCAGGCGGTCGCCGAGCTTGGTGTAGACGCGGGTCATCAGCTCGATGTCGCCGATGCCGTCCTTATAGCCGACCAGGTTCGGGCAGCGCTCGACGAGGCGGGCGAGCGTATCGGGCTGGAGGACGGCGTTGTCGCGGTTGTAGACGATGACGCCGATCTTCACGGCGGCGCAGACCGCTTCCACGTGAGCGGCGAGGCCGTCCTGCTCGGAATGGGTGAGGTAGGGAGGCAGCAGCAGCAGGCCGTCAGCGCCAGCCTTCTCCGCACCGATCGCGATCTCGCGGGCGATCGCGGTGCCATAGCCGGTGCCGGCGAGCACGGGCACGCGGCCCTTGGTCTCCTCGACGGCGACCTTGACCACCTGCGGGACTTCGGTCGGGGTCAACGAGAAGAACTCACCGGTGCCGCCGGCGGCGAACAGGCCCGCGACGTCATAGCCGCACAGCCAGTCCATGTTGGCGCGGTAGGTCGCTTCATCGAAGGAATAGTCAGCCTTGAACGGCGTGACGGGGAAGGACAGGAGGCCCGATCCGATCTTCTGGGCCATTTCCTGCGGGGTCATCTTGCTCATGGGCGCTGCTCCCTTCTCTGATGTTGTCGGGGACGCAATGAAAGGCCCGCGTCCATGCGCTGGTGTTTAGGCAACCGTTCGATGCGCGTCCAAGCCAAAGCCTATATCGACCAATGCGGATTGAGCATCAATCTTCCACCACCTCCGCCGAGGACAATTCGCCGGCGATTTTGACCAGCGCGGACAGCAGCGGGTTCTCGTCGTCGCGCCGCCAGACCATGAACAGTTCGACCGGAACGCGATTGCGCAGCTTCAACGGGCGCAGGCGGACGTCGGAGATCTTCAGGCCGGCGGCTGCGGCCGGCACGATGGCAAGCCCGAGGCCGGCGCGCACCATCGCCAGGATCGAGTGGATCTGGCTGAGGTGCTGGACATAGCGCGGCAGGATGTCGGCGCGGGTGAACAGCGCCACCAGGAGATCGTGGAAGTAGCGGCTCTCATAGGGCGAATACATCACGAACGGCTGGTCGTCGAAATCCTTGATGGTGATGTTTTCGGCATTCGCCAGCGGATGCTTCTTCGGGATCGCGGCGAGCAGGGGCTCGGCGACGACGCGGCGGCTGGCGAGCTCCGGCCTTGCGATCGGCGGCCGCAGCAGGCCGGCGTCGATCTGGCCGGAGGTCAGCGCCTCGAACTGGTCGCCGGACACCATTTCCTTCAGCGAGAAGTCGACCTCGGGCAATTTCGCGCGGCAGGCCGCGACGAGCTCGGGAAGGAAGCCGTAGGCGGCCGCAGCCGTAAAGCCGATCTTCAGCGAGCCGGTCTTGCCGAGCGCGATGCGGCGGGCAACTTGCGAGGCGCTTTCCGCAAGCTTCAGGATGCGTCGGGCCTCGGGCAGGAAGCTGCGACCGGCAGGCGTCAGGCGCACCGAGCGGCTGGTCCGCTCCAAGAGCGGCGCATCGATAATGTGCTCGAGCACCTGGATCTGCCGGGACAGCGGCGGCTGGGTCATGTTCAGCCGCGCGGCAGCGCGGCCGAAATGCAGTTCCTCCGCCACCGTGACGAAACAGCGGAGCTGGTTGAGGTCGAACATCGATACATGCCTTAGATGGATAAGGCGTTTCCCCGGAACTTCTAGCATCGATCACCCCCGAAACAAAGACGGCGGCCTTGTGAGCCGCCGTTGAGTTGCCTGGTCCCGCTCCGCATCGGCGGAGCGCTCAGGAGGAACGTTTGAGCACGACCCGCTCGATCTTGCCGACCACGACGAGGTAGGCGATCGCGGCCACCAGCGCGTTGGCGCCGACGAACACCAGGGCGCCGTTGAAGGAGCCGGTCGCCGCCAGGATGTAACCGATCACGATCGGCGTTGTTATCGAGGAGAGGTTGCCAAAGGTGTTGAACAGGCCGCCCGAGACGCCGCCGGCTTCCTTGGGCGAGGTGTCGGAGACGACGGCCCAGCCGAGCGCGCCGATGCCCTTGCCGAAGAAGGCGAGCGCCATGAAACCGACCACCAGCGCCTGGCCGTCAACATAGTTGCAGGCGATGATCGACATCGACAGCAGCATGCCGCCGACGATCGGAATCTTGCGCGCCATGGTCAGCGAGTTCGTCTTGCGCAGGATGTAGTCCGAAATGACGCCACCAAGCACGCCGCCGATGAAGCCGCACAGCGCAGGCAGCGTCGCGACAAAACCGGCTTGCAGGATCGAGAGGCCGCGCTCCTTGACGAGATACACCGGAAACCAGGTCAGGAAGAAATAGGTCAGCGTGTTGATGCAGTACTGGCCGAGATAGACGCCGAGCATCATGCGGTTGGAGAGCAGCTGGCGGATGTGGTCCCAGCGGGGGCCGGAGTTGGATGCGCGCTCGTCTCTCGGTGCGTCGAGATCGACCAGCGCGCCGCCCTCCTTGATGTAATCGAACTCGGCCTCGTTGACGCCGGGATGCTCCTTCGGGCCGTAGATGGTCTTGATCCAGACCAGCCCCATGATGACGCCAAGCCCGCCCATCACGAAGAATACGTAGCGCCAGCCGTAATCATGGGCAATCCAGCCCATCAGCGGCGCGAAGATCACGGTGGCGAAATATTGACCTGAATTGAAGAAGGCCGACGCGGTGCCGCGCTCATTGCCTGGAAACCAGGCTGCGACGATGCGGGCATTGGCGGGAAAGGAAGGCGCTTCCGCGACGCCGACCAGAAGACGAAGCGCGAACAGCACGACGATCGCGGTGCCGGCGCCGAGGAAGCCGACCCAGCCCTGCATCATCGTGAACAGCGACCAGACGATGATGCTGAAAGCATAGACGATGCGCGATCCGTAGCGGTCGAGCAGCCAGCCGCCCGGAACCTGCGCGGCCACATAGGACCAGCCGAAAGCTGAGAAAATCCAGCCCATGGCGACGGGATCGAGATGGAGTTCCTTGGAGAGCGCGGGGCCTGCGATCGAGAGCGTGGCGCGGTCGGCGTAATTGACGGTCGTGACCAGGAATAGCATGGTCACGATGAACAGCCTGACGCGAGACCTCCTCACGTCCGTTGCGGACACCACTGCGCTCATCGGGCGCCTCCTTGAACTCGAAATGTTTCCTCACCACGACTCCTAGAGGCGCGCACAGGAAAGTGTCCAAGTTGAAGGGGGTATCGATTGATACCGTTTTTGGATTGATGGAACGGCAGGTCGCGGGAACGTCGGTGGGAGAGTCGACATGAAAACCCCAAGCTCGTCATTGCGAGCGCAGCGAAGCAATCGAGAATCTGTCCGCGGAGGGACTCTGGATTGCATCGCTGCGCTCGCAATGACGGTTTGGCGAGACCTCGCTCTCACCTCTACTGCTGCGCGCCCGGCAGCAGTGGCGCGAGCAGTCCGGGCGTGACGCCCGGCGGCACGGCATCGAGGCCGAGCACGGCGCTGGCTGCCGTCAGCGTGGCGTCCGCCATCGCGGCGTGGCCTTCGGCAGAGGGATGCACTGCGCCGCCATAGACCGCCGAGAGCACGCCCCAGGTCGCATCATGAATGTCGGTCGGCTGGCTCGCCGCCGGCAAGCCTTGGGGATAGGTCATCGCGGCAAAGTAGCTGTCATTGGCGTCGCGGATCCAGCGCGCGCGGGGCAGATAGGCCCGATATTCCGAGGCGCCGCGGCCGCACAGCATCGGCTGGCTCGCCGCGCTCACGATGTCCGGATTGAAGCTCTGGCCGTTCTCCGCAAAGCAGGTGCGGTCGAATTCCGGATCGCTGCCCGAATGGGCGCAAAAGCCATGATCGGCGAACGCGACCTGATGCGTGTCGACGAAGGTCATGCGATCTGACTCGGGATCGCGGCACAGCGCGCCGCGCGTGCAGGTGGCGAGCCCCTTCAGCTGCGGCAGGAATTCGGTGTCGACGAAGGTTGAGACGCGCGCGAGCCGCTGTGGATCCGCGTTGAAGGAGGGATGGATGTCGAAGCCGCCGCGGCCGCCGCGGCAGGGCACGCCGCCATCGGCGAGCGCCGGATTGGCGTAGGAGACATAGACGACGTGAGAGAGGTCGCCGCCGACCAGCGGCTTCAGCGCTTCGCGCAACTTGACGAAGTTCTGCGGCAGCTCGCGCGCCAGCGCGTCGCGGGAATCGTCGATGCTCGCCATCACGCCGGAGCGGCGGAACAGCGCGCGCTCGGTTGCGGTGTCGACGATGACGTCGGCGACGAGGCCGGAGAAATAGACGTCGTTGGCGCCGATCGAGAGCAGCACGAGGTCGAGATTGCGATCCGGCTGGCGCTTCTTCGCCGCGGTCAGCGCTTCGCGCAGCTCGGCGACCTGCGCGTTCACGCTGGTACTGCAGACGCCGGTCTTGCCGGGCGGGCATTCGCGGGCGCGCTGCGAGCCGAGCAGACCGTCGCTGATGCTGGCGCCGGTACAGGCGAGCGGCAGGTAGGTGACAGCGATATGGGTGTAGCGCACCGCGAGCGCGAGCGCGGTTCGGGTCTGGTAGCTGTAGAGCGAGCGGTGACAGGGCGAGTTGAGCCAGAGCGCGCTGTAGTGCTGCCAGTTAGCGAGCGTATCCGGCGCCTCGCAGGCGCGGCCGCCTTTATAGCCGGCGCGGCTCGGCCGGTAATACTGTCCGCCGGCCGCGGTGCCGAGATAGGAGCGGAAGCAAAAGCCCTCGTCGGACAGCGCCAGCGGCCGGTCCGGATTGCCTTCGCCGGAGGCGATGCTGTCTCCGAGCCCAGCGATGAAGAGGTCGCGGACCTGGATCTCGGTCTGGACGCGCTGGGTCGGATCGGAGCCGGAGGAGACGTCGACGCTTGCCACCGTCGGCTTGCCGTAGCGGACCCGCAGATTGATCGGCTCGGCGCAGTCGAAGGTCGAGCTTTGCGGACCGTCGCCGTCGTCGAACGACCAGGCGCAGGTGGCGCCAACCGGCACCGCGCCGGTCAGGCGTACGGTGACGGGATGATCGATCGGGGTGATGTAGTTCTCTTTGACATTGTCGCGGGTGCAGGGCTGGTTGACCCGGCCCTGAAGGTCGATGCAGAGGCGGTTGACCATGTTGCGGGCCCAGCCGCGGCCCTCGCTCTGGACCTCCAGCGACTGCTCGGCGGCAAGGATGCTGCGGTTACGCGCGTTCTCGACATGCAGCAGGAAGTCGCGCTCCTCGCGGAACAGGCGGAAGCGGTTGCGCACCTCCCAGTTGATCTGCATGGCGCCCGCATCCTGTGCGGCAGCGCGCTGAAGCGGCCAAGCGGCGAGGAGCCCGGCGAGCAGCAGGACGCAAGCGGAGAGGGTACGGAAAGATGCTGGGATCATGGCCCGCGTCTTCAACGGCAAAGTTGAGGCGGAAATAAGAGAGGATTGCTCCCCCGCCCGCAACCTTTGTCTGATGATCTTGCGAACCGCGATCTCGTGGTTCAGCGCTTGCTGGCCTGCCGCAGCGAGCGCTCGCGCTCCATCGCTGCCACCTGCTGGGGCAAATTGGCCTGCGCACAGGCCTCCGCCAGCCGTCGCCGCTCCTGCCATGGCCGGACCACGTTCATCCAGAGCTCGCGCGTCCCCATGATGGAGATGGCGATGCCAAACGGGATCACGAAATAGAGGATGCGGAAGACCAGCAGGGTCGCTAGCAGCTGCTCGCGGCCGAATTCGGGGAGCGCCACCAGCATGGCGGCGTCGAACACGCCGATCGAGCCGGGGGCATGGCTGGCAAAGCCCAGGAGCGTTGCCAGGATGAACACCACGGCGAGCGACAGGAAGTCGATCGGCGGGGTGGCGGGCACCAGCAGGTACATCGCCAGCGCGCAAAAGCCGAGATCGACCACGCCGATCAGGATCTGCACCAGGGTCAGCGGCGCCGACGGTAGCACCACCTTCCAGCCCTTCTGGCCGAGCTCGCGGCGCTTTTCGCCCATGCAGAGCCAGACCAGATAGGCGGCGATCGCGGCGAGGCCGCCGAAGGCGATCAGCCGGTTGATCGACGACGGCAGCTGATCCATGTAGGAGGCGGCATCCGGATGGATCGCCATGCCGATCGACAGCACAAAGATGTTACCGAGCCAGAAGGTCAGGCCGGAGAGGAAGCAGATTTTCGCGACGTCGATCGCGTTCAGCCCATAATCCGAATAAATCCGGAAGCGGATCGCGCCGCCAGTGAACACGGTGGCGCCGATGTTGTGGCCGATCGAATAGGACGTGAAGCTCGACAGTGCTGCGATGCGATAGGGCACGTGCTTCTTGCCGATCGTTCGCAGTGCAAAAAAGTCGTAGAAGGTCAGCGTACAGAACGCGAAGAAGACGCACATCGCCGCCAAGCCGATGTTGCCGCGAGGGATATCGGCCAGCGCGGTGAGGATGGCGCTCCTGTCGATCCCGTGGAGGGTCCGCACAAGCGTGGTGACCGCGAAGGCGATGATCATGACGCTCGCGGCAATTCCCAGCCGTCGCCAGCCGATCCATCTCTTGAGGCCGCGTTTCAGCGCGGGCAGCAGTCCGTGCATTCATCCTCCCGGCGGGGGCAAGACCAACCCGATCGGGCCACTGGCCGGTCGGGCACGATTCGTCGCCAAAGGGGGCGCCGATCGCTAGGCATTCTCTAGCTCATTAAGGCAAAAACGGCGACTTGTGCAGCCCTTGACAACGATAGGTACTGCACCGGAGGGGCCGTTTTTGTCATACGTGGTTCATATGGCGCGCGCGTTAAGCATGTGAGTCGAGGGCTCGCGCATCCGTGTGTTGACATGGTCTCAAATCCCGGCGGCGCAAGCGTAGTTCCAGCGCAAACGAGGCAGACTTTTTTTGGAACGACGGTACCGTGGGCCGGTTAGCGGCCCATCAGCAATCGAACGCGGCAAAACATGGGCTTCTCGTGCAAGCCGGTGCTTCCGTGTTCCCGAAACCGTTCGAGGATTGGAACGATGGGACTGTTCACAAAAGACATCAAGACCATGAACGACCTGTTCGTGCATCAGCTTCAGGACATCTATTACGCCGAACAGCAGCTCACCAAAGCGCTGCCGAAAATGGCAGATAAGGCCACCGATCCGCAGTTGAAGCAGGGCTTTTTGACGCACCTCGAAGAGACCAAGCAGCACGTCAAGCGGCTCGAGGAAGTCTTCCAGATGCACGGCGCGACCGTGAAGGCGGTCGACTGTCCGGCGATCGACGGTATCATCGAGGAAGCCGACGAAACCGCGGGCGAAGTCGCCGACAAGGCGGTGCTCGACGCGGCCCTGATCAACGCGGCTCAGGCCGCCGAGCATTACGAGATCGTGCGCTACGGCAGCCTGATCGCCTGGGCCAAGCAGCTCGGCCGCACCGACTGCGCCAGCGTGCTTGCAAGGACGCTCGAGGAAGAGAAGGCGACCGACAAGAAGCTGACCACGCTCGCCGAGAGCAAGGTGAATTTGCGCGCGGCTAGCTAGGGCGCTTCGCAGCAATAACGCCGTGCGGTCGACGCGCGGCGTTATTGCTGTCCCGCGACGTTGATTATTCGATCATTGTCGAATCATGATGGTTGCGCGGAAGCCTATATGTCGCATGGGGCTGCAATCGAGGTGGCAGCATGCGAGCCAACACCATCAAATATGAATCCTTCGACGACGCGAAGGGCGCTACGCGCGCTGCATCGCGCCTTGCAATCTCCGTCACGCTCGCCGCCATGAGCCTTGGCTATGGCGTGGTGCAGCTCGACGTCACCATCGTCAACACCGCGCTCGATGCGATGGGCAGGACGCTCGGCGGCGGCGTCGCCGAGCTGCAATGGGTGGTCAGCGCCTATACCATCGCCTTTGCCGCCTTCATCCTGACGGCAGGTGCGCTCGGCGACCGCATCGGCGCCAAGCGCGTCTTCATGGCGGGGTTTGCCATCTTCACGGCGGCCTCGCTCGCCTGCGCCCTGTCGCCGAACGCCATCGTCCTGATCGGCGCCCGGCTGGTCCAGGGACTGGCGGCAGCGATCCTGGTGCCGAATTCGCTGGCGCTGCTCAACCATGCCTATACGGATGACCGGGAGCGCGGCCGCGCGGTCGCGGTCTGGGCCGCCGGCGCGAGCGTCGCGCTGACCGCGGGTCCCCTGGTCGGCGGCGCTCTGATCACGCTGGTCGGGTGGCGCGCGATCTTTCTGGTCAATCTTCCGATCGGACTCATGGGCCTTTGGCTGACCTGGCGCTATGCGTCCGAGACCACGCGCGCGCCCTCGCGCGAGATCGATCTGCCCGGCCAGCTCGCCGCGATCGGTGCGCTCGGAGCGCTCGCCGGCGCGATCATCGAAGCCGGGGCGCTCGGCTGGGACCATCCGGCGGTGATCGGCGCATTCATCGCAGCCGCTGTCCTGGCCGTGTCGTTCGTCTGGCGCGAGAGCCGCACGGCGCAGCCGATGCTTCCCTTGTCCCTGTTCGGTCACCGGCTGTTTACCCTGACGACGATTGTCGGTCTCCTCGTCAACATCGCGATTTACGGCCTGATCTTCGTGCTGAGCCTGTACTTCCAGCGGATCAACGGCCTGTCGGCGTGGTGGACCGGGCTCGCCTTCGTGCCGATGCTGGGTGCGGTGCTACCGGTCAATCTGCTGGCACCGCGCTTGGCCGAGCGCATCGGCCCGTGCCCGACCATCGTCGTCGGCGCCTGCATCTCGGCGCTCGGATGCCTTGGTTTGCTCTGGATCGAAGCCGGGACGAGCTATTGGGCGATCTGTGCGCAGCTGATCGCGATCAGCGGCGGGCTTGGTCTGCTGGTGCCGCCGCTGACCTCGACCTTGCTTGGCAGCGTCGAGAAGGCGCGGTCCGGCATTGCCGCCGGCGTCCTTAACGCGACGCGGCAAACCGGCAGCGTCCTCGGCGTCGCGCTGTTCGGTTCGCTCATCGCGGGCGAGCTCGTGCGGGGCCTGCATCTCGCGCTGGTGATTTCAGCCGTCGTCCTGCTGCTTGCTGCTGCGACGATCGGACTTGGTGCGCGGGCGCGAGGGCGACCAACGTGAGCAACCGCACACATCCTCTGTTCACCATTTCTGGATTCGACACATAGCCGGTTACCGACTGTCCATCTCTGCCGGGTCTAGTGCGGGTGGAACAGGGGCCGGCCATGTATCAAGTTCTTTACTGCCTGACGGACCAGCATGACTGGCGCCTGGTCGCGCTTGGCGGCGCGGTGTGCCTGCTGGCCAGTGCGGCTGCGATCAGCCTGTTTCACCGGGCGCGGGCCGCACAAGGGACGGCCCGTCTGGTCTGGATCACGCTCGATGCCGTCGTCAGCGGCTGCGGAATCTGGGCGACGCACTTCATTGCGATGCTGGCCTATGGGCCCGGCACCGGCGGTGCCTACAACATTCCGGTGACGTTGTTGTCGTTGATCTTCGCCATCTCCGTGACCTTCGTGGGACTGAGCATCGCGGTATCGTCCACGCGGACGCTCTGGGTCGTTCTCGGCGGCGCCATCGTCGGCGGCGGCGTCGCGGCCATGCATTACACCGGCATGGCGGCGCTGGAGATTCCTGCGCGCGTGGACTGGGTTGAAGGCACGGTCATCGTCTCGGTGGTGCTCGGGATCGTCTTTGCAGCCCTAGCCCTGTTCGTTGCCGCGCGACGCGACGACCTCTCCCATGCGATATCCGCGACTGCGCTGTTGACGCTTGCCATTGTTGCGCACCACTTCACCGCGATGGGCGCGGTGGTCTTGACGCCGGATCCGACGCTCGCGATCAGCGGGCTGTCGATCCCGCCGGCCTCGATGTCTTTCCTCACCGCCAGCGCCGCGATCGCGATCATCGCGATCGCGCTGGTCTCGGCGCTGCTCGACCGCCGCGCCAAGGGCGAATTGGGGCGCCAGCAGGTCGTGCTGGACACCGCGCTCGAGAACATGTCGCAGGGGCTGTGCATGTTCGATGCGGACGGCAAGATCATCCTGTTCAACGAGCGTTATGCGGCCATGCTCCGTCGCTCCGACATGCAGCTCATCGGCCGCGTGCTGCTCGATATTCTCCGCGAGGAAGCGGCGAAGGGCCAGTGGAACGGTGATCCCGAGCAATTCTTCGCACGTCTTGTCGAGGATGCCCGGGAGGGGCGTACGACGACCGATGTGGTCCGCCGGTTCGACCGCTCGATCCGCGTCGTCAACCAGCCGATGCAGGGCGGCGGCTGGGTCGCGACCTTCGAGGACATCACCGAATGGCTGGAGGCGCAGGCCAAGATCTCGCACATGGCACGGCACGATGCGCTGACCAATCTGCCGAACCGCGTGCTGTTCCACGAACAGCTCGAACAAGGACTTCGCCGGGCCGGTTCGAACAATCAGCTTGCGGTGCTCTGCCTCGATCTCGATCACTTCAAGGACATCAACGACTCCCTCGGCCATCCCATCGGCGATGCGCTGCTCAAGGAGGTCGGCCGCAGGCTGAAGGCCACCGTCGGTGAGCACGACACCGTGGCGCGGCTCGGCGGCGACGAGTTCGCCGTGGTCCAGATCGGCCGTTCGGAGGAGGCGGCTGCGCGGGCTCTCGCCGGCCGCCTCGTCGAAGTGATCTCCGCACCCTACGAGATCGACGACCATCAGATCGTGATCGGCGTCTCGATCGGTATTTCGCTAGCGCCACAGGACGGCACCAATCCCGACGAGCTGTTGAAAAACGCCGACCTGGCGCTGTATCGCGCCAAGGCCGACGGCCGCGGCACCTATCGCTTCTTCGAGACCGGCATGGACGCGCGCGCGCAGGCGCGGCGGCTTTTGGAAATGGATCTGCGCGCGGCGCTGCAGCGCGACGAGTTCCAGGCGTATTATCAGCCGATCCGCGACGTCGCCAGCGACCGTGTCGTCGCCTTCGAGGCGCTGCTCCGCTGGAACCATCCGCACCGCGGCCTGATCTCGCCGATCAACTTCATTCCGCTCGCCGAGGAGACCGGCCTCATCATTCAGCTCGGCGAACTCGTGTTGCGCCAAGCCTGTTCCGATGCTGCGACCTGGCCGAACGACATCGGCGTCGCCGTCAATTTGTCGCCGGTGCAGTTCAAGAATCCGAACCTGATCGCATCCGTGACCGAGGCGCTGGAGAAATCCGGGCTCGCGGCGCGCCGCCTCGAGCTCGAGATCACCGAATCCGTGCTGCTGCAGAACAGCGAGGCGACGCTGACCACGCTGCATGAGCTGCGCGCCATGGGCGTGCGGATCTCGCTCGACGATTTCGGCACCGGCTACTCGTCGCTGAGCTATCTGCGCAGCTTCCCGTTCGACAAGATCAAGATCGACCGCTCCTTCGTGTCGGAGCTTGCCACGCGCGAGGATTCCGTGGCGATCATCCGCGCCGTGACGGGCCTCGGCCGCAGCCTCGGCATCGTGACCACGGCGGAGGGCGTCGAGAGCGACGCGCAGCTCGAGCTGCTGAGGCGCGAAGGCTGTACCCAGGCGCAGGGCTATCTGTTCAGCCAGCCGCGGCCTGCATCCGATGTCGCGATGATGCTGGAACGTCCGCGGCTGCGCGCTTCCGCCTGAAGGATCAGCCGCGGCGCAGCGCGAAATGCGCGCCGCAGAACGCCATCACGGCGCCAAGGCACAGCGCTGCGAGACCGGCGAGCACGCCGGAAATGGTCGGGACGGCGCTCGGCGCCGAGGCCACCTGTCCTGCACCTGCGAGCAGCAGCACGCCGACCGCGATCAGGAATTGCCGCATCCGCTGCGGGATCTGGCCGTCGACGGCGCTCTGCATCAATGTCGCCGTGAAATAGCCGCCGGAAAAACCGACGGTCGCGATCAGCCACCAGGCAACCGCGGCGCCCGCCGGCATGAACTCATGCGTATCCGAGCGCCAGAGGCCGCCGAGGTCGAGCCCGTAGCGCGCCCCCAGCATGTGCACGGCGAGCGCGAGCAGCACGCCGGAGATCACGGCGGCACCGAGAATCAGGCGGCGCGGAAAAAAGGTCGTCTCAGCCATGCCCTGCTTGTAAGATGGGCGAGGGCGATTGCGCAAGCTGATCGCGGACGGGATCGATCGTCGAGATGCAGGTTTCTGACGCGCATGGCGCTTCAGCCACGAGCTATGCCTACAAGGCGTCGCTGATCGGCTCGGCACATCGCTTCGAGCTGACCGATGATGGCCTGTCCTGGCACATCGCCGGCCGCTCGGGCGTCTGGCGCTATGACGAGATCAGTGCGATCCGGCTGTCCTTTCGCCCCGTCTCGATGCAGCAGCACCGCTTCCGCGCCGATGTCAGCCGTGCCGGCGGCGGCCGCATCGCGATCCTGTCGACGAGCTGGCAGACCGCGGCGCTGATGGCGCCGCAGGACAACGGCTTTCGTGAATTCATGATCGAGCTTCATTCGCGAATGGCCAAAGCCGGCAGCCGCGCCGAGCTGACCGCCGGCCTCGGCCGCAAGACCTATGCGGCAATCCTCGCATTTCTCGCGGTGCTGGCGGTGGCAATGATGGCGCTGCTGATCCGCGCGTTTCTGATCGGCGAATTCGCCGGCGCGCTGTTCATCATCGGCTTTGCCGCGCTGTTCGTCTGGCAGGTCGGCGGCTTCATGCGGCGCAACCAGCCACGCAGTTACAGCTTCGATCAGCTGCCTCGGGGCGCGCTGCCGTAGACGGCGCGCTACTCCGTCGAGTCGAAATCCTCTTCCTTGGTGCCGAGCAGCGACACGATCGTGCGCAGGCCGGAATCGAGCTGCTCGAACGAGGGCGGGGCGAGCGCGAGCCGCACCGCGTTCGGGGCATGACCATGCGCGACCGCGAATGTCGAGGACGGCGTCAGCGCGATGCCGCGCCGGGCCGCCGCGGCGACGAAGGTCTGCGAGCGCCAGTGCGAGGGCAGCGTCAGCCAGAGATGATAGGAGCGCGGATCGGCCGCGAGCTGGTAGCCGGTCAGCAGCCTTGCCGCGGTCTGCTGACGGCGTGTGGCATCGATGCGCTTCAGCCGCGTCAGTTCGGCGACGGTGCCGTCGGCCATCAGCCGCTGCCCGGACGCGAGCGCATGGCCGGAGGCGATCCAGCCGCCGGTGCGGACTGCGCTCATCACGCTTTCGCGCAGATGCGGCGGCGTGACGAGGATGCCGAGCGCAAGCCCCGGCGCCACCTTCTTCGACAGGCTGTCGAGCACGATGCAGCGGTCTGGCCCGAGGGCGGCCAGCGGCGTGTCGTCGGCGAGGAAGCCGTAGACGGCATCCTCGATGATGGTGAGATCGAGCTTTTCGGCGACCCGCATGATGTCGGCGCGCCGCGTCGCGTTCATGGTGACGCCGAGCGGGTTCTGGATGATCGGCTGGAGGTACAACGCGGACAAATGCGCTTCGCGATGCGCTTTCTGGATCGCGTCGGGCCGCGCGCCAAACTCGTCCATCGGAATTGGAACGAGCGTCACGCCGAGCCGCGCAGCGATGCTCTTGACGTAAGGATAGGTCAGCGCCTCGACGCCGCAGCGGCCGCCGGTCGGAACGAGCGCTGCGAGCGCGGCTGCGAGCGATTGCTTGCCGTTGGCGGTGAAGACGATCTGCTCGGCCTGCGGCGTAAAGTCCTTGCGGGAGAGATAAGCGGCGGCAGCAACGCGCGCGCTCTTGGTGCCGGTGCTGGTCGAGGTACGCAGCACGGATTCCAGCGCATCGACACGCTCGAGCCCGGCAAGGCTCTTGGCGATCATCGCCCATTGCTGCGGCAATAGCGGGTAATTGACCTCGAAATCGATGCGCGCGTCGCGCGGCTCGCTGACGGTCTCGACCTCGCGCCTGATGTCGCCGGAGATGAAGGTGCCGCGGCCGACTTCGCCGACCACGAGGCCACGGCGCAACAGCTCGGTATAAACCCGGCTCGCGGTCGAGACCGCAATGCCACGATCGTAGGCAAAATTGCGCTGCGGCGGCAGCCGGTCGCCGGGCCTTAACGTGCCGTTAGAGATATCGAGGGCAATGGCATCGGCAAGCTTCACGTATTCGAACTTGGACATTATTGCACCGAGAGCAATGTTTCACTTGCTCCGAGTAGTGTACTGGAGCATTTAAGTTCCATCAAGGTCCGCGATTGAGCCGAGGAGAGCGAGAGCAATCCGAGGCATTTGAGGTGCAGGCGCTTTCCGCGCCGGCGCCAACGGCATCCGCTTCGCCGCGTGGACAGAAGGCCGGAGAAG
This sequence comes from Bradyrhizobium commune, assembly GCF_015624505.1. Taxonomy (NCBI): domain Bacteria; kingdom Pseudomonadati; phylum Pseudomonadota; class Alphaproteobacteria; order Hyphomicrobiales; family Nitrobacteraceae; genus Bradyrhizobium; species Bradyrhizobium commune. The sequence continues at coordinate 2,638,458 of NZ_CP061379.1, forward strand.
AAACATGACCACGATCTCGCAAACTGCCGGGCGGAGTTTACGCCCATCCTCATCGAGTGGATTTTTTGGCACGCTCGTCAACGCCGCCTATGCGCTGTTCGACCGCCTGGAGCGCCGCTCCGCCGTCAAGACGCTGAACGAGCTCGACGACCGCGCGCTGCGCGACATCGGGATCAACCGCAGCCAGATCGAGGACGCCGTCTACGGGCAGTTCAAAGCCGAACTGACGCGGTATCTGTGAGTGTCCTCGGGCTGAGCGAGCGTGCTGCTCGCTCTTGTGTCCCGGACGCGCTGCAGCGTCCGCTGCTGCGCAGAGCCGGGACCCAGCAGGCCACGCAGACCGCTGATGGGCCCCGGCTCTGCAGCGCATCGCTGAAGGAGCGCCGCGTTGCGTCCGGGGCACGAGACCTTCTATTCAATAGACACACCTTCGCATCCTCGCGGCTCATTTCGCCCGAGCTTTGCTTCATTGCGGCACCCTCAAATGAAAGAGGGCGCAGGGAAGGCCGGGTGCCGGCTGGCACCCGCGGTCCACTGTGCGAAGGTTGCGCTACAAGAGGCTGCACAGCGGCATACAGGTGAAGCCCAACACACGGCCTTCCCTGCGCAGTGGTTTGACGGCTTATGCCGTGCTCTCCCCGGGGAGCGTTGCACTATTGCCCCCGTCGCCTTGCCGATGGCTGATGCGCGTGCCCGGTTGGGCCGCCACGTCACTGCAAGGCTTGGCGCACAGACCCCGGGCGCCAGGACGACACGGTTTTGCCGTACGCAGATCACACCGGTCGTGTGCGCGACTCGCTTCGCTCACGGTTGCCCGCCCTGCAAAGCCCTTCGCGCCGATATGGCCCGCGTCCACCGCCGTCCGGCCCGCGTTCGTGACGATCGCGATACGCCCCTCTTCCTTGGGCCGGAGTGGGCGACTATACGCCGTTTCCGAATTTCGGTAAAGTAGAATATTTTTGCCTGCGCGCGTTGACCCACCGCTCGGGTGTTTTGCCCGACAGGCAACACAAGGGCTTGTAGACGGGATCAGGCGAGTGCAGCCTGGTCCCACGCTCCGCCATAAGCTCGATCGTCTTCGGACCGGTCGGGCTTGCGGCGAGGCCTTGTCGCTGCGCCCCGTTCGCGCCGATGCCGGACACCCAGACGCTGCAAATGTGCAGCGGCGTTGCCGGCGCCCGCGGCAATGCGGGCCGCCACATGTTTGACGACGAACAGGATCGTCGTGACGCGGCTCAGCACGCCGAGCAGGATCACCACCGAGAAGATGTCGATATAGGCGAGGAAATCGCCGACCAGCATCAGCTCCGGCGGAATCGGGATGCTGTGGTAGTAGGCCAGCACGAGGATGACGACGGGGATGAGGGCGATGACCTTCCGCACCGTCAGCCGGTCCAGCAGCGCGGCGAATTGCACCACCAGCACCTCCCACAGCGCATCGCCGATTGCGAGTGGGACCTCGTAGGTCCACCGCCGCCACCATTGCTTCATGGCATTGCTCCGAGGTTGGTGCCTGACCACCAGTCCTGTAGCCCGGATGGAGCGCAAGCGTAATCCGGGAATCCATCCACGCGGACGCTACGGCCCCGGATTTCGCTTGCGCTCCATCCGGGCTACGAACTCCGAGTTTAGTGCCTGACCACCAGCACCGAGCATTTGGCATAGCGCACCACATGCCCGGCGTTGGAGCCGAGGAAATAGGTGCGCATCGCCGGCCGGTGCGAGGTCATCACGATCAGATCGGCCTTCATGTGCACGGCCTCCTCCAGGATCTCGTGATAGATGCCGCCCTGGCGCACCACGCTTGAGATATGGACGGGGTCGATGCCGGATTCGCGCGCGACGATCGCGAGCGCCTCTTCCGAGGTCTGGCGCTGCTGTTCGTCGAAGTCGGCCGGAACGTATTCGGCGAGCATCACTGGCGTCATCGGCAGCACGTTGAGCAGCCGGACCGATCCGTTCCAGTTCTGCGACAGGGTTGTCGCAGTCGCAATCGCAGGCTTTGCGAGATCGGTGTCGGCGAGGTCGATGGGCACGAGAATGGACTTGAACATCTGCGCCTCCAAATCTTCCAGTCAAAGCGTCTTGCCGGCCCGTCGCGCGATCATCCCGATCGAAGCAGCTTGGGGCTGAGGAACAGCACCAGTTTGCCGCGGCGATAGGCCACGTCACCCCAATCCTTCACGTCAAAGTCCAGGATCGCAAGCCCCGCGGTGGGCAGGTTGTCGGCGAGCGCCTTGGCGCCGGCCGGATCGCCGCTGCCCATCAGCATCAATGCCGCCTCGTGCATGCCGGGATTGTGCCCGACCAGCAGCAAGTGCTTGGGATCTGCCGGGATGGTTGCAGTGCGAATGGTTTCGAGAATCTGCGCCGGGTCGGCGCCGTAGAGTTCCGGCAGGATCTCGACCTGCGGCGCGGCGACGCGGTCCTTCATCGCCTCCCAGGCGATGTCCCAGGTCTGTCGTGCCCGGACGGCATGAGACGCCAGCACGGTATCGGGGGCAGGCGGATGATCGGCAATCCAGCTGCCGATCTCCGCGGCATCCCTGTGGCCGCGGTCGTCGAGCCGGCGATCCTGGTCGCGGCCGCTCGGCGCGTCCGTCTCGGTCTTGGCGTGACGCAGCAGCATCAAACGGCGCATGGCATTCCCGAATCGTTCCACGTCCAGAATAATCTACAGGCGCCGGCTGAGGACAAGGTGACGAGCGCCCGCACAATTATTGTTTTGAGCCTGATCTCCGCGCAGACGCATTTTGCGTTTGTCGCGAGGAAAAACCGCTGCACACTTTTCCGGATCATGCTCTAAGAAAACGACATGAGCGAGACTTTCACAAGCGTATCCCAGGAAGAAGCCGGCTTTCGCGAGCGCGCGCGGCTGTCGTTCGACCTCGATGCCGATATTTGCGTCATCGGGGCGGGGCTGGCCGGGCTCTCCATTGCGCTCGAAGCCGCCCGGCTCGGGGCCAGCGTCGCCGTGCTCGAGGGCCGCCATATCGGCTGGAATGCCTCCGGCAACCAGCTCGGTACCGTGATGCCGGGCTTTGCGCTGCCGCTGACCGAGCTGATCGAGCGTATCGGCTTCGAGGATGCCAGTGAATTGTGGACGCTGTCGAAGGAGGGCGCCGAATTCGTCCGCGGCAACGCCACCGAAGACAACATGCCCGGCATCGGCCGCAGCGACGGCGTGCTGGAAGTGTCCAATGTCGATGCCGGCGACCGGTTGATCAGCCGCTTGCAGATATTGAACGAGGATTTCGACACCGAGGTCGAGGGCTGGCAGGCCGACCGCGTCCGCGCGGTGCTCAAGACCGATCATTATTTCCACGGCGTCTACTATCCCAAGGCATTCCAGCTCGATGGCCGCAAATACGTCCACGGCCTGGCGGCGCTGGCGCGGCGCGCGGGCGCGCGCATCTTCGAGGATACGCCGGTCGTCAGCATCGATCATTCCGGCATCCGCAAGCGCATCGTCACGCCGTCGGCGCGGTTGCGCGCCACCCACATCGTGCTCGCCGGCAACATCCATCTCGGCGCGCCCTTGCGGCGGCTGTCGGAAACGCTGCTGCCGGTCTGGCGCTATGCCGGCGTCACCGCGCCGCTCGGCGAGCGCGTGCATGAGATCATCGCCTTCAAGGGATCGGTGATGGATTCCGACGGCGTCGATCATTTCCGCATCGTCGATGGCGACCGCCTGATGTGGGAAAGCCCGGAGACGACCTGGGCCGCGCGGCCGCAACGCTTTGCAGGCAGCGTCAGGCGGCGGATCAGATCGATCTTCCCGGAGCTCGGCAATGTCGAGATCACCGAGACGTTCGGTGGCGCGACCGGCCAGACCGTGCACGGCATGCCGCAGATCGGCCAGCTGCGCAAAGGCCTGTGGGTGGCGAGCGGGTTCGGCCGCCAGGGCATGAACACCTCCGCCATGGCCGGGCAGCTGATCGCGCGCAGCATCCTGTGGGGCGACGAGCGTTGGAAGCTGTTCTCGCCGTTCGAGCTGGTGTGGGCGGGAGGTGCGACCGGGCGCGTCGCGGGCCAGCTGGTCGGAATGTGGGGCAGGGTGAGCTCCGCGGCCGCAGGCTCGCTCGCCCGCTACCGCGAGCAGGCGCGGGTCAAGGACAGGGAGCGCGAGGCGCGGCTGGCGGAGGCCAACCGGGCCGCCGGCACCGGTCCGCGCCGACCGCCGCCCGGGGTTCGGCCCCGGCCGGCCCCGCCGCCGCGGCCACAACCGGTTGACGGCGCGGAACCCGCCTCGCACGACCAGGGCGCCTCGCAATAAGTTGAGAAAAATCCCGCCTGGAAGTGTAACGTCTGCCGTTAGAACCCGTATCTCGGGGCGTGGACTTCCCGCGCACGGAGAATGAGATGTTTGACCGCCGCATCCTGTTGACCACTGTCGCCGGCCTGTTCGGCTTTTCGGCCTTTCGCTGGCTGAGAGCAACGCCGGCCGAAGCTGGAGAGAAGGCCGCGCAGAAATTCGAGATCGAGAAGACGGACGCCGAGTGGCGCGCCCAGCTCACGCCGCAGCAATATGAGATTCTGCGCAAGGAGGGCACCGAGCGGCCGGGCTCCAGCCCGCTGCTGAACGAGCATCGCAAGGGCGTCTTTGCCTGCGCCGGCTGCGATCTGCCGCTGTTCGCCTCCGAGACCAAGTTCGAGAGCGGCACGGGTTGGCCGAGCTTCTACCAGCCGATCGAGGGCAATGTCGGCAAGACCGAGGACCGTACCTTCGGCATGGTCCGCACCGAGGTGCATTGCCGCCGCTGCGGCGGCCATCTCGGCCACGTCTTCGACGACGGTCCGAAGCCGACCGGACTGCGCTACTGCATCGACGGTTTCGGGCTGGTGTTTCACCCCGGGGCCCCGTCTGCGACGTAAGGCCTTATTTGACGTGTTTCCCCGGCAATTGTTGCCGGCCCCGGCAATTGTGCCCCGGTCATCCGACCGGGGCGTGTCTATTTAAGTCATTGATTTTGTGAAGATACCCGCATTGGCATAGCCCTTGCGACTGTCTCCCCCGACTGCGGCCCTGGTCGACCGGCCGCCGAGATCGGATTTGGAGACAAAGTTATGGGTATCTTCGATGCTATGAACACCTCGGTGGGTGGCCTGCAAGCGCAGTCCTACGCGCTTCAGAACATTTCCGGCAACATCGCGAACTCATCCACCACCGGTTACAAGGGCATCGGGACCTCGTTCGAAGATCTCATTCCCGACTCCTCCGTGCCGAGCAAGCAGGTCGCCGGCGGCGTCACCGCCCATGCGCAGGCGACCATCACCACGCAGGGCACGATCTCGTCCTCCACCGTCGCCACCAACATGGCGATCACCGGCGACGGCTTCTTCTCGATCCAGAAGGCGACCAGCGTCGTCGACAACTTGCCGCAGTTCGGCGGCGTCACCTATTACACACGGCGCGGTGACTTCCAGCTCAATTCCAACGGCAATCTGGTCAACGGCGCCGGCTACTATCTGATGGGCGTCACGGTCGACCCGAAGACCGGCAACCCGCAAGGCAACGTGGCGACCGTTCTGAAATTCCAGAACAACTTCATCCCGGCGCAGGCGACGACGTCGATCCAGTATGCGGCGAACCTGCCGACTCAACCAAACACTGTGGCGAGCACAACCGCGTCGACCGGCACGCTGCTGGCTGCCGGCGGGCTTAACCCGTCGGACTTCGCAGCCAACCCGCTGCCGGTCGGCACGCCGCCCGCCCCCTATACCAGCGCGACGGTGTCCGGCGCGGCCGCCACGGGCAACATCCGCTCGGCCTACTCGTCGACGACGGGGACGGGCACGGTTCCGCTCCAGAACAACTCGTCGGCGGTGGCCTCGACGACGACCTCCCTTGACAACACCGTGGGCACGCATCTCGCCTCCAGCATCCTCACCGGGCTGAGCGGCCAGACACTGACTATCAACGGCCACACCATCACTTTCGACACCAGCACCACTGTCACGACGACGGGCAGCAATACCACGATCGGCCTCGGCGCGGGCACGACCGCCACGGTCGCCAGCATCCTGAGCGCGATCCAGACCGCCGGTGGCGCCGGCGTCACGGCCACGCTGAGCGCCAGCGGCAACATCCAGATCTCGACCGGCACCGGCACCGACGTGCCGGTCGGCAGCGGTACGGCCGCCACTGCGCTCGGCATCAGCAGCGTGACGCGCGGTGGCAACGTGTTGTCCTCGCCCGCGATCACGGGCGCCACGGTCCTGAGCGGCAGTGCAACGGCCGGCGGCGCCGAGGTGCTTTCGTCCGGCTTCGCTGCCGGCGACACCATCACGGTCGACGGCCAGACATTGACCTTCATGACGTCGGGCGCTTCCGGAAATAACCAGATCAATATCACCGACAACATCACGACTCTGCTCGGCAAGATCGATGCGCTCTCCGGCGCCTCGGGGTCCTCGGTCAGCAGCGGCGGCGTGATTACGCTGAACACCGGCACCGTTTCCAACCTGTCGGTGTCGAGCTCCAATAGTTCGGCCTTTGCCGCGCTGGGCTTCACCTCGACCATCACCAAGAACCGCGACGGCGGCGGCACTGCCGGCACCGGCACCGTGATCGGCAACGACATCGCCACCTTCACCAAGGAATCGATCAGCGGCGGCGCGGTGACCGCCTACAACGCCGCAGGCACGCCGGTGAACCTGCAATTGCGCTGGGCCAAGACCGACAGCGCGTCGCTGGGCGCGGGACATTCCGATACCTGGAATCTGTTCTATCAGACCGATCCGAACGCGACCGGCACGACGGCCGGCTGGGTCAACACCGGCCAGGCCTTCACCTTTGCCGCCGACGGCTCGCTCACTTCGCCAAGTGGCTCGGGCATCACCATCAACAACGTGAGTGTCAGCGGCCAGACGCTCGGCTCGGTCGCCTTCAACATCTCCTCGGGCGGGTTGACGCAATATGCAAGCACGAGCGGGGCGGTGACCATCAACACCATCACGCAGAACGGCTACGCCGCCGGTCAGCTGCGCTCGGTCGCCGTCAACAACAACGGTCTCGTGGTCGGCACCTTCTCCAACGGCCAGAACCTCGATCTCGCCCAGGTGTCGCTGTCGCACTTCAACGGCACCAATTATCTGAAGGCGATGGACGGCGGCGCCTACGCGGCGACGGATCAGTCGGGACCCGCGATCGACGGCGCTTCGGGCACCATCAGCGGCTCGTCGCTGGAGGGATCCAACACCGACATCGCCGACGAATTCACCAAGCTGATCGTGACCCAGCAGGCCTATTCGGCCAACACCAAGGTGATCACGACCGCGAATTCGATGGTGCAGGACCTCTTGAACGTGTTGCGCTGATCGGCGCGTAACGTAACCAAAGGCGGCTAGTCAACATGGGTTTGAGTTCAGCCCTGGCCAGTGCGATGAGCGGTCTGCGTGCCAACCAGGCCGCGCTCTCGATCGTCTCGTCGAACGTCGCCAACTCGCAGACGCCGGGTTACGTCGCCCAGACGGCGAACCAGATCGAGGTCACCACCGGCGAGTTCGGCTCGACGGCGAAGACGACCGGCGTCAGCCGGGACATCGACAGCTATGTGCTGGGCCAGCTGCGTACCGAGACCGGCGGCAGCGGCTACGCCGACCAGACGGCCAACATTCTGAAGCAGCTTCAGAATGTCTATGGCAACCCCGGCGGCAGCGGCACGCTCGAAACCGCGCTGAACAATTTCACCAGCTCGCTCCAGGCGCTGTCGACGAGTGCGGGTTCGTCGTCGGCGCAGACCGTCGCCCTCGGCGCGGCGCAAACGCTGGCGCAGCAGCTCAACGTCACCACCAGCGGCATCCAGTCGCTGCGGTCGAATGTCGAGCAGGATCTCGGCACCTCGGCGCAGCAGGCCAACGCAGCGATGCAGCAGATCGCCGACATCAACACCAAGCTCCAGGGCCTGGCGTCGACCGATCCGTCCGCGGCGACGCTGATGGACCAGCGCGACCAGGCCATCAACACGCTGTCGAAATATGTCGACGTCCACGTCACCACCGACGGATCGAACCAGGCCAACATCTACACCACCACGGGCATTCAGCTCGTCGGCGCGGGCCTCGCCTCAAAGTTCACTTTCTCTTCAGCGGGTGCGCTGTCTGCGACCTCGCTCTACAACACCGATCCGGCCAGGTCGGGTGTCGGCGCGTTCAACATCACGCTGCCGAACGGCTCGTCAATCGATGTCGCCGCCAACAGCGTGGTTTCCTCCGGCCAGATCGCGGCCGATCTGAAGCTGCGCGACCAGACGCTGGTGCAGGCGCAGAACCAGGTCGATCAGCTCGCCGCGACGATGTCGAGCGCGCTGTCCGACAAGACCACGGCGGGTAGCACCGTCTCCGGTCCGCCCGCAGGCTTCGATATCGATCTCGCCGGCGCGCAGCCGGGCAACACCGTCAACATCAGCTATACTGATTCCACCAACACAAAGCGCCAGGTCACGCTGGTGAACGTGACCGATCCGGCGGCGCTGCCGCTCCAGAACGCGACCAACGCGAATCCGGTGCAGATCGGAGTCAATTTCTCCGGCGGCATGGGCGCGATCGCGGCCGCGCTCAACACCGCGCTGCCCGGCTCGCACCTGACGTTCTCCGCGGCCCCGTCGCCGGCGACCGCGACCACGCTCCGTGTCACCGACGACAATTCCGGTCTTGCCAAGGTCAATTCGGCGTCGATCACCAAGACGATCTCGTCGCTGACCTCCGGCGGTCCGCAACTGCCGCTGTTCACCGACGGCAGCACGGCGCTCTACACCGGCGCGATCACGGCATCGGGCTCGCAGATGACCGGCCTTGCCGGGCGCATCTCGGTGAACCCGGCGCTGGTCACCGATGCGAGCAAGCTGTCGGTCTACAGCACCTCGCCGGTGACGCCCGCAGGCGACACCACGCGCTCGGACTATCTCTACTCGCAGCTCACCAATACGGTGTTCTCCTATTCGCCGCAGACCGGTCTCGGCTCGGCGAGCCAGCCGTTCAGCGGCAGCGTCTCGAACTACCTCCAGCAGTTCCTGAGCGTCCAGAGCAATGCCTCGACCCAGGCGACCCAGCTTCAGCAGGGCCAGAGCGTCGTGGTCTCGACGCTCCAGGCCAAGTTCAACTCGACCTCCAGCGTCAATCTGGACTCGGAGATGTCGAACCTGATCCAGCTTCAGAATGCCTATGCCGCCAACGCCCACGTCATGTCGGTGGTGCAGAGCATGATGAATACATTGATCCAGGCTCAAGGGTAATCAGTACAGGGCTCTGAAACATGTCGATCAGCAGCATCAATTACGGTTCGTCGGTCCTCGGCGCACAGATCCGCAACATCAATCAGCAGCTCACCGACCTGTCGACGCAGCTCTCGACCGGCAAGCTGTCGCAAAGCTATTCCGGCATGGGGACCAACGAAGGCTTTGCGATCGCCTCGCGCGCGCAGCTTTCCAACATCGCCGCCTATACCGACACGATCACCAACGTCAACGTCAACATCAACCTCGCCAACACCGCGCTCCAGTCGCTGACGACGATCCGCAGCACGGTGCAGACCGGCTCCGCCAGCACCTCGCAGGATATCAACGTCAACGGGCAGACGATCGCGCAGAACACCGCCGCGGCCCAGTTCGGCTCGATGGTCGGCGTCCTCAACACGCAGGCGGGCAACCGCTATCTGTTCTCCGGCACCGCCTACAACACGCAATCGGTTGCGGATGCCGGGACCATCATCAACGGCACTGCGACGCAGGACGGTCTCAAGACCGTCATGGCGGAGCGCCAGGCCGCCGACCTCGGTGCCAACGGCACGGGGCGGCTGGTGCAGACGCAGCCGACGCCGAGCTCGGTGCAGGTGTCCGAGGACGTCGCCGGATCGCCGTTCGGACTGAAGATCGCCGCAGTCTCCTCGACGCTGACGGGCGCAACCGTCACCGGCCCGAGCGGCTCACCGGTCTCGTTCTCGGTCGATCTCAACGGCGTCAACCCGAACAACGGTGACAAGCTGAGCGTTCAGTTCACGCTGCCCGACGGCTCGACCGAGCAGATCGACCTGACGGCCTCGACGGCCACGCCGACGCCGGTCGGGAGCTTTGCGATCGATGCAAGCACTCCCGTCAACCCGAACAATACGGCGGCCAACCTCAACACCGCGCTGAACACTGCGATCACGAAGCTCGCCAACACCTCGCTGGTGGCGGCGTCCGCCGTCACCGCCGGCGACAACTTCTTCAATACGGATGGCTCGGCGATCGGCGCAGCCAAGACCAACCAGGCGACCCCGTCCGCACCGATCAGCGGGACCACGGCGCTCTCCGGCACGGCGCCCTCGGACTCGATTGCGCCGGGCTTCGCCGCCGGCGACAGCATCACCGTCAACGGCACCACGCTGAGCTTCGTCGCCTCGGGCGCGACCGGCAACCAGCTCAACGTCACCGACAGCATCCAGACCCTGATGAGCAAGATCGACTCCATCACGGGGACCTCGAAGCCGTCGACGATCCATGGCGGCTCGATCACGATCAACACGAACGACGCGGCGAGCCTGAACATCACGAGCTCGAATACGGCCGCGCTGGGCGCACTCGGGTTCGGCTCGTCCCCGATCACAGCCACCCAGCCGCCATTGCGGGTCGGCTCGTCGCCTGCGAGCTCGGCGACGACGCTGGTCAACGGCTCGGCCAATACCGTGAAATGGTACACCGGCAATGACGGCCCCGGCTCGGCGCGCTCGACCGCGGTGGCGCGGGTCGACGATTCCGTCACGGTGCAATATGGCGCGCAGGCCGACGAGGACGCGATCCGCAGCCAGCTACAGGCGATCGCCGTGTACGGGACGTTCTCGACCTCGCCGACCGGGCAGTATTCGGGCGCCCAGGTCGCGGCGCTGAGCCTGCGCACGACGCAGGCGCTGACGCCGCAGCCCGGGCAGCAGAAGATCGAGGACATCCAGACCGACATCGCGATGGCCCAGAACACGATGAAGGACGCGGGCACGCGCCAGACCCAGGCCAAGGCGCAGCTCCAGACCATCATCGACCAGGCGGAGTCGGCCTCGCCCGACCAGGTCGCGAGCGAGATCCTCTCGCTCCAGAACGCGCTCCAGGCGTCTTACCAGACTACCGCCAACCTCGCGCAGCTCTCGCTGGTCAAGTACCTGTAACGGCGCATTAAGGCGCCGTTAACCATGCCTGTTTACCTCTTGGTGAGGATTTGAGCGGGGCGGAGCCGTCGATGTCGGACAAGATGCAACTGGTCGTGGCCACGCCGTGCTTCGGCGGGCAGGTGTCGAGCATTTACGCCAGCTCGATCTTCGCGCTCCAGCGCGCCGTGCACGGCATGTCCAATCTCGAGCTCAAGGTGCTGTTGCGGGACGGCGACGCGCTGATCACCCGCGCGCGCGCCAACCTCGTCGCGATGTTCCTGGACGATCCCAAGGCGACGCATTTCCTGTTCGTCGACGCCGACATCGGTTTCACGCCCGAGCAGGTGTTCCGGCTGATCGAGTGCGGCGCCGAAATCGTCGCCGGCTGCTATCCGATCAAGCGGGTCAACTGGGACAAGGCCAGGCGGGCGATCCAGGCCGGCCGGGCCGATGTGCCGGCAGCCTCACTCGATTACGTGCTCGAGATCGAGGATCCCGACCGCATCGTGATGGTCAATGGCTTCACCCGCGTGCGCTATGCCGGCACCGGCTTCCTGATGATCCGGCGCCAGGCGCTGGAGGCCATGTGCCGCCATCCGGATTATGCTGGCTTGCAATTTTTCCGTGAGCATTCGCATGACACGCTGGTTTCGAGCCCGAACAGGTTCGCGCTGTTCGAATGCATGATCGATCCGGCAACCGGCACTTACCTCTCCGAGGATTTCGCCTTCTGCAAGCGCTGGACCGATATCGGCGGCGAGATCTGGGCCGATATCCAGAGCTCGCTCGATCACGTCGGGCCCTCGGTGTTCCACGGCGACATCGCATCGCAATTCGCCCCAGCGCCCGCGGCTGCGGCCGATGCGGCGTGAGCCGTTCGGGATGAGCGCCGGCGCATCCCGATTGCAGGACGCCGAGCACGCCCCTGGCGGCGGCTCGCGCTACGGCTTGCGCGACCTGTTCACGCCGCTCGACACGTTGCTCGTTGCCGGCGGTGACCGGCGGCTGGCGCTCGACCCGCAGACCCGCGTCAACGCCTACGGCTGTGCGGCGTCGCCCGAATCCGAGATCTGGAATTTCGCCTCCTCGACCGCATCGTCGATCTCGCAGGCGGCCTATGACCGCGCGGCGCTGGCGCGCGAGGAGCTCGTGCACAAATGCCTGTTCGACGAAGTCGAGGTCGCCTTCGATGCGCGCTGCGAGGATGTGCGCGACGAATTGCGGGGCCATTTTCAGCTGTCACAGCGCGTCGACATCGTGTTCTCGCCGTCGGGCACGGATTCCCAGCTGCACGCCCTGTTCCTGGCCCACGCAGTGCTCGGCGCGCCGCCGGTGACGATCGTGGTCGGCGCCGATCAGACCGGAAGCGGCACCGCCTACACGGCGCGCGGCCGCCATTTCAGCTCGATGACGGCGAGCGGGCTTTCGGTGCGCAAGGACGGCGCGGTGGCAGGACTCGCCGGCGACAGCATCGCGGTGCCGCTTCTCGACGCCATATCCGATATCGCAATGCGACCGGATGCTGATGCCGCCGTGCTACACGCGGTCGAGACCAGCCTCGCGCAAGGTCGGCGCGTTCTGTTGCAAATCATGGATTCATCGAAACTCGGCTGGCGCGCCCCGAGCGCGGGCTGCCTCGACGAGATCGCCCGGCGCTGGCCCGGCAAGGTGCAAATCGTCGTCGACGCCTGTCAGGCGCGGCTCGGGCGCCGGCGGCTGCGCGCCTATCTCGATCGCGGCTACATGGTGCTGATCACCGGCTCCAAATTCTTCGGCGGGCCGGCTTTCAGCGGTGCGCTGCTGGTGCCGAAAGGTTTGTCACGGTCGCTCGACCGGGTTGGCGAGATCGCGCCGGGCGTTCTCGACTATGCCGGCCGCAGCGACTGGCCGAAGGCGTGGGCGGCGCTGCGCTCGCGCTTCGAGCGCCGGCCGAATTTCGGTCAATGGTTGCGCTGGGAGGCGGCGCTTGCTGAGATGGCCAGATACTATGCTGTGCCCGGCGCATTCCGCGCCAGGGTGCTGACCGATCTCGCCGCTGGCATCGACAACATGATCGCGCTGTCGCCGTCGCTGCGGGCCGTACCGGCCGCGGTCAACAAGGCCGATGCGGACGATGAGGAATTCGTGCAACGGACGGTGTTTCCGTTCACGCTGCTGCGCAACGGCAAGCCGGTTTCGATCGCGGAAACCGGCGCCGTCCATCGCGCGCTTGCGTGCGACGTCAACGACGATTTCAGTGGCAGCACGGCGGACCGGCAGGTTGCCGCGCAACGCTGTCTCGTCGGCCAGCCGGTCCGGCTGGAGCAACCGGATAGCCCGGCGCAGGCTGTGCTGCGACTGTGCGCCGGTGCGCGGCTCGTCACCGAAGCCTGGTCGGCCGACCCCGCTCAAGCGCAACGCAATGTGCAGCAGATCCTCGACCGCATCGCCCACGTCCTGGTGAAGATCGAACTGCTGCTTGACCGTGCCGCCGCTGTGCCGGCGAAATCCGTATTCGAGGTGTGAGATGTTGCATCCGCTTTCCGCGCCGAACTATGCCGACCGCATCGGCTTCGCGCATTTGACGCGCAAGGCCTTCGAGGGCGTGGATCTGCATCCATTGCGCGACCAGCTCCTGGCGCGGATCGCGGAGGGGACCGCACAGGCGGGCGAAGGCCTGGACCTGTCGCTGATTGCCCAGCTGCTCGGCGAGAAGGAAGCCGGGCTCGTGATCCAGACGGAAGTGCTCGCCTTCCATCAATTGTTTCGCACGCCCAGCACAGCGCCGAAACCCGGCTTGCGTGTGCTTGCGCTTGCGGCCGACATCGACATGGGCGGCAATACGCCGATCGAATTCCTGCTCGAAGGCTCCGACATCGAGCTCTTGACGCTCTACGTGATCAAAGGCTCCGGCCTGCCGGAGACGCTGCCTGATCACGACGTCGCCATCGTGGTGGCATCCGATTCCGAGGAATGCCGGGAAGCGCTCACGGTGATCGAACAGGCCGCGCCGCGCTGGCCGCGGCCGCTGCTCAATCGCCCCGATCTCATCGGCAATCTCGATCGCGACAAGTTGTATCGGCTGCTGGCGGACGTTCCCGGACTCGATATCCCTGCGACCGTCCACGCGACTCGCGCGCAATTGCTCGATCTCTCGCAAGGGCGGATCGTCTGCGGGGACATCACGGAGGAATTGCACTTTCCGATGATCGCGCGGCCGCGCGGCTCGCATGCCGGCGTTGGTCTCGCGAAGCTCGACGATGCGGCCGCGCTCGCCGCCTATCTCGTCGAGCGGCAGGAGCAGGATTTCTTCGTCGCGCGCTTCGTCGACTATGCGAGCCCCGACGGGCTCTATCGCAAGTACCGTCTCGCCATGGTCGACGGCAAGCCTTACGCCTGTCACATGGCGATCGCCGATCGCTGGGACATCTGGTATCTCAACGCCTACATGGCGTTCAGCGAGGAGAAGCGGGCCGAGGAAGCCGTCTTCATGCTCGACTTCGACCGCGCCTTCGCGGCGCGCCATCGTCACGCGCTTGATGAAATGAGCAGGCGCGTCGGCCTCGATTATTTCATCGTCGATTGCGCCGAGAACCAGAGCGGCGAGCTTCTGGTGTTCGAGGCCGACAACACCGCGGTCGTGCACAACATGGATTCGCCGGTCGTGTTTCCATACAAGCCGCCGCAGATGCGCAAGATCTTTGCCGCGTTCACCGCGATGCTGTCGCGACACGCCAAGGCACGTGATGAGGCGGGTGAGGGGAGCGCAGCATGAACGAGATCATTCGCAACACGCAGGCGTCCGTCACGAGTGGATCGCTCGATCCGCAGGACTGGAGCGAGTTTCGCGCGCTCGCCCATCGCATGCTGGACGAGGCGATCGACGGCGTCGCCAACGTTCGCGCGCGTCCGGTCTGGCAGCCGATTCCCGATGAGATTCGCGCGGCGATCCGAACCGATGTGCCACGCGAAGCGAGCGACCTCGCCGAAGTCTATCGCGAATTCTCCGAACATGTCGCACCTTACGCGACTGGCAACGTCCATCCCGGATTCATGGGCTGGGTCCATGGTGGCGGCACAGCGGTCGGCATGCTCGCGGAGATGCTCGCGGCAGGCCTCAATGCCAATCTCGGCGGACGCGATCACATGCCGATCGAGGTCGAGCGCCAGATCGTCGGCTGGATGCGCGGCCTGTTCGGCTTCCCGCAAGGTGCGAGCGGCATTTTCGTCACCGGCACGTCGATGGCCAATCTGATGGCGGTGCTGGTGGCGCGCACGACAGCGCTCGGCGCGCTGGCGCGGCAGCACGGCATCGGCAATGACGGCGCGCTGCTCACCGCCTATGCGTCGAAGGCGGCGCATGGCTGCATCTCCAGGGCGATGGACATTGCAGGCTTCGGCACCGATGCGCTGCGCAAGATCGGCGTCGATGCCGATCATCGTATCGATGTTGCCGCGCTGCGTGCGCAGATCGCGATTGATCGCGAGGTCGGCTTCAAGCCGTTCCTGGTGACGGCTTCCGCCGGCACGGTCGACATCGGTGCGATCGACGATCTGAAGGCGATTGCACAGCTGTGCCGCGAGGAGGGGATCTGGTTTCACGTCGACGGCGCCTTTGGCGCGCTCGCGATCTTCTCGCCCGAACTTGCACCGTTGCTCGATGGCATCGAGCTTGCGGATTCGATCGCGCTTGATTTTCACAAATGGGGGCAGGTGCCCTATGACGCCGGTTTCCTTCTGGTGCGCGACGGCGAACGCCATCGGGAGGCCTTTGCGCAGCCGGCGGCCTATCTGAGCCGCGAGGCGAGGGGGCTAGCGGCCGGCACGGTCTGGCCTTGCGATCTCGGACCCGATCTGTCGCGCGGCTTTCGCGCGCTGAAAACCTGGTTCACGCTGAAGACGTTCGGCACCAACCGTCTCGGCACGGTGATTGCGCGAAGCTGCGCGCTCGCCAAATATCTCGAGACCCGCGTGCTTGCCGAACCGCGACTGGAGTTGCTGGCACCTGTCAATCTCAACATCGTCTGCTTCCGCTATCGCGCCGATGATGCGATCAATCGTGAGATCGTCGCCGATGTCCAGGAGTCGGGGATCGCGGCGCCGTCGAGCACGGTGCTGGATGGCAAATTCGCGATCCGCGCCGCGATCGTCAATCACCGCACCGTGGAGATGGATATCGATGCGCTGGTGTCGGCCGTGCTCGAATTCGGCGCGCGGCGGACCGGCGAAGGCTTGATCGAGGTCGAGGCGCCGCCGCTCGCGGCGCGGTGACTGCCATCGGTCTGAAACGACAACGGCCCCGACGAGGTTCCGGGGCCGTTGTCGTTTTGCAGAGGTCTGAGATCAATCCGGGATCAGGCGGCCGAGCTGACGTCGCTGGCGGCGTCGCCCTTGATATCGATCTTGGGATGGGTGGCCTCGAACTGCTCACGCAGCTTGTCTTCGTAGGCGATCAGCTTGCGGGCGTCCTTGAGCGCCCGGTAGAGATCGCCGCTCATGATGTTGTTGTTGATGCCCTCGATGATCGGCCAGGCGCTGGGAACGGCCGTGACGATGTCGCGCACCAGATTGAAGTAGGTGCCGTGCTGGGTCTGCGGGTCTGGCGAGATGTACATCAGCTGTACCGCCAGATAGACCAGCCTGGCCGGCGTATTGGCGGTTTCCGGCGTGAGGATGTCGCGTTCGCGCAGGATCGGTACGTTCTCGCCGTCGATCAGAAGGCGGGCGCGCTGATCGGTGTTGGTTATCACGCAGTTACCGACAATGATGCGTTCGTGCGGCCTGAGCTCGACCTTGAGGGCCATGCCTGTTCTCCATCAACGCTTTCGTAACCGAGCGTGTGTTGCGGCGGATCAGGGCGCAATACTCCATCAAGACTAGTTAACGAGTTGTGAATCTTCTGCCTTCGTGCGGAAAAGTTCAAGTATTTCAACGGCGAAATCGCGCGACGGTGCAGCTTCGCGCATTGCTCGGCGCCGCGAATCACACCGCGACTCAGCAAAAGCGCCGGTTTCATTTCATGCTTCGTTAGATTCTCGGCGCCACGGTCCGCCGGTCGCTGGATCAATCTCGATCGCAGCAGACGCGTAACAGTAGCGTCGTTTACCAGAAAGGTAACACCCAATGTCCGGTATCGTCCTCTCCGCATCGGTTCGTCAGAACCTGCTCTCTCTCCAGTCCACCGCTGACCTCCTCGCCACCACCCAGAACCGTCTGGCCACCGGCAAGAGCGTCAATTCGGCCCTGGACAATCCGACCAACTTCTTCACGGCACAGTCGCTCGACAACCGCGCCAGCGACATCAACAACCTGCTCGACAACATCGGTAACGGCGTGCAGGTGCTCCAGGCCGCCAACACCGGCATCACCTCGCTGCAGAAGCTGGTCGATTCCGCCAAGTCGATCGCCAACCAGGCGCTCCAGACCACGGTCGGTTACTCCACCAAGTCCAACGTCTCCACCACGATCTCCGGTGCGACGGCTGCCGACCTGCGTGGCACCACCAGCTTTGCCAGCTCCACCGCGCTCAGCAACGTGCTCTATAGCGGTGCTGCCGGCGGCACGACCGCGGCGACCGCGACCTCCCTGCTGGGCAGCGCTGCCCAGGGCAGCTTCACGGCTGCCGCGGCAGTGAAGGCCGCCGACGGTTCGACCAACCTGGCCGGCACTGCGACCCTGATCGGCACCGCCGGTGCCGCGACCCTGATCGGCTCCTCGCCGTCGGATGGCGACACGCTCACCGTCAACGGCCACACCATCACCTTCCGCGCCGGCATCGCGCCGACCGGTACGTCGATCCCGAGCGGCTCGGGTGTCAACTCGGCTGGCGACAGCAGCATCCTGACCGACGGCAACGGCAACTCGACCGTCTATCTCGGCTCGACCGGCACGCCGGTTGCGACCGTCAACGACCTTTTGACCGCGGTCGACCTCGCCAGCGGGGTGCAGACCGCCTCGATCAGCAGCACCGGCGTTGCAACCATCGGCGCCGCCTCGGGTGCGACGCTTTCGTCGATCGCCGCCGGCATCGCGACGATCAAGAGCTCGACCGGCGAGGATCTGTCCATCACCGGCAAGGCCGACTTCCTCAAGGCGCTGGGCCTGACCAGCGCAACGGGTAGCGGCAATGCGACGCTGAACGTCACCCGCAACACGGCGTCCGGCTCGCTGGGCTCGCTGATCCAGGACGGCTCGACGCTCAACGTCGACGGTCACGTCATCACCTTCAAGAACGCTCCGGTCCCGGGCTCGACCAACGCTCCGGCCGTCCCGAGCGGGCTTGGTGCCACCGGCAACGTCACCACCGACGGCAGCGGCAACTCGACGGTCTATCTCCAGGCCGGTACGGTCGCCGACGTGCTGAAGGCGATCGACCTTGCCAGCGGCGTGCAGACCTTCACGCTGAACGGCAGCGGCGGCGGTACGCTTGCGACCGCCTCGGGCCAGATCAACTCGTCGATCAACGCCTCCGGCCAGCTCAAGCTGTCGACCGGCGTCAATGCCGACCTGTCGGTCACCGGCACCGGCAATGCGCTGGCCGTGCTCGGGCTTGCCGGCAACACCGGCAGCGCGACCGCGTTCACCGCGGCCCGCACCTCCGGTGTCGGCGGCATCAGCGGCAAGACCTTGACCTTCAGCTCCTTCAACGGCGGCACGGCGGTCAACGTCACCTTCGGCGATGGCACCAACGGCACGGTCAAGACGCTCGATCAGCTTAACACCTCGCTTCAGGCCAACAACCTGACGGCGACGATCGACGCCAACGGCCTGCTGACGATCTCGACCACCAACGATTACGCTTCCTCGACGATCGGCTCGTCGGCTGCGGGTGGTGCGATCGGTGGCACGCTGACCTCGGCGTTGACCTTCTCGACGGCTTCCAGCCCCGTCCAGGACTCCGTCGCGCAGACGGCCCGTGCGAACCTGGTGTCTCAGTACAACAACATCCTGAGCCAGATCGACTCGACCTCGCAGGACTCTTCGTTCAACGGTGTCAACCTCTTGAACGGCGACCAGCTCAAGCTGGTGTTCGACGAGACCGGCAAGTCGAGCCTGAACATCACCGGCGTGACCTACAATTCCAAGGGTCTGGGCCTCGCTTCGTTGACCAACGGCGTCGACTTCATCGACAACGCCGCGACCAACAGGGTGCTGACCAGCCTGAACTCGGCGTCCAGCACGCTGCGCTCGGAAGCGTCGAGCCTCGGTTCGAACCTCTCGGTGGTGCAGGTTCGTCAGGACTTCAACAAGAACCTGATCAACGTGCTGCAGACCGGTTCGTCCAACCTGACGCTGGCCGACACCAACGTCGAAGCGGCGAACAGCCAGGCGCTGTCGACCCGCCAATCGATCGCGGTCTCCGCGCTGTCGCTGGCCAACCAATCGCAGCAGAGCGTGCTCCAGCTGCTCCGCTAACAAGCGGAAGACATCGCAAGCAAGATAAGGCGGCGGGGCTTCGGTCCCGCCGCTTTTTTGTTCGCGCGCCTTTAGTGGCATCGAGCGGCGGAGCGAAGCTGATGCATTTGGATGCAGTCATTCGCTCACCCTGAGTTATGGTTGACAAGTAGCAAATGCTTCGTCGTTGCGCGAAAAAGCGCCATTCGATCATGGTGATACGCCCGAGCTCGATTTCGCTTCGATTGTGCATATGGTGAATCCGCGCAAGGACTGGCGCGACTCACTTCATGCTTTGTTAGCCACCTACGTTCACCGTCCCGGCATCGATTAATCCTAATCGAAGTTTGTTGCGTTGCGTACCAGAAGGGTAACACTCAATGTCCGGTATCGTCCTTTCCTCCTCGGTTCGTCAGAACCTGCTCTCGCTCCAGTCCACCGCCGATCTTCTCGCCACCACGCAGAGCCGTCTGTCGACCGGCAAGAGCGTCAACTCGGCCCTGGACAATCCCACCAACTTCTTCACGGCACAGTCGCTCGACAACCGCGCCAGCGACATCAACAATCTGCTCGATGGCATCGCCAATGGCGTGCAGGTGCTCCAGGCCGCCAACACCGGCATCACCTCGCTGCAGAAGCTGATCGATTCCGCCAAGTCGATCGCCAACCAGGCGCTCCAGACCACGGTCGGTTACTCCACCAAGTCCAACGTCTCCACCACGATCTCCGGTGCGACGGCTGCCGACCTGCGTGGCACCACCAGCTTTGCCAGCTCCACCGCGCTCAGCAACGTGCTGTATAGCGGTGCTGCCGGCGGCACGACCGCGGCGACCGCGACCTCCCTGCTGGGCAGCGCTGCCCAGGGCAGCTTCACGGCTGCCGCGGCAGTGAAGGCCGCCGACGGTTCGACCAACCTGGCCGGCACTGCGACCCTGATCGGCACCGCCGGTGCCGCGACCCTGATCGGCTCCTCGCCGTCGGATGGCGACACGCTCACCGTCAACGGCCACACCATCACCTTCCGCGCCGGCATCGCGCCGACCGGTACGTCGATCCCGAGCGGCTCGGGTGTCAACTCGGCTGGCGACAGCAGCATCCTGACCGACGGCAACGGCAACTCGACCGTCTATCTCGGCTCGACCGGCACGCCGGTTGCGACCGTCAACGACCTTTTGACCGCGGTCGACCTCGCCAGCGGGGTGCAGACCGCCTCGATCAGCAGCACCGGCGTTGCAACCATCGGCGCCGCCTCGGGTGCGACGCTTTCGTCGATCGCCGCCGGCATCGCGACGATCAAGAGCTCGACCGGCGAGGATCTGTCCATCACCGGCAAGGCCGACTTCCTCAAGGCGCTGGGCCTGACCAGCGCAACGGGTAGCGGCAATGCGACGCTGAACGTCACCCGCAACACGGCGTCCGGCTCGCTGGGCTCGCTGATCCAGGACGGCTCGACGCTCAACGTCGACGGTCACGTCATCACCTTCAAGAACGCTCCGGTCCCGGGCTCGACCAACGCTCCGGCCGTCCCGAGCGGGCTTGGTGCCACCGGCAACGTCACCACCGACGGCAGCGGCAACTCGACGGTCTATCTCCAGGCCGGTACGGTCGCCGACGTGCTGAAGGCGATCGACCTTGCCAGCGGCGTGCAGACCTTCACGCTGAACGGCAGCGGCGGCGGTACGCTTGCGACCGCCTCGGGCCAGATCAACTCGTCGATCAACGCCTCCGGCCAGCTCAAGCTGTCGACCGGCGTCAATGCCGACCTGTCGGTCACCGGCACCGGCAATGCGCTGGCCGTGCTCGGGCTTGCCGGCAACACCGGCAGCGCGACCGCGTTCACCGCGGCCCGCGCCTCCGGCGTCGGCGGCATCAACGGCAAGACCTTGACCTTCACCTCCTTCAACGGCGGCACGGCGGTCAACGTCACCTTCGGCGACGGCACCAACGGCACGGTCAAGACGCTCGATCAGCTTAACACCTCGCTTCAGGCCAACAACCTGACGGCGACGATCGACGCCAACGGCCTCCTCACGGTCTCGGCCACCAACGACTATGCATCCTCGACGCTCGGTTCGACGGCTGCGGGCGGTGCGATCGGTGGCACGCTGACCTCGGCGTTGACGTTCTCGACGGCTTCGACGCCCACGCAGGATGCGGTTGCACAGACGGCTCGCGCCAACCTCGTCAACCAGTACAACAACATCCTGAACCAGATCGACTCGACCGCGCAGGACTCCTCGTTCAACGGTGTCAACCTCTTGAACGGCGATCAGCTCAAGCTGGTGTTCGACGAAACCGCCAAGTCGAGCCTCAGCATCACCGGCGTGACCTACAACTCCAAGGGTCTGGGCCTCGCTTCGTTGACCAGCGGTGTCGACTTCATCGACAATGCTGCCACCAATAAGGTGCTGACCAATCTGAACACCGCGTCGAGCACGCTGCGTTCCGAAGCCTCGGCTCTCGGTTCGAACCTGACCATCGTGCAGGTTCGTCAGGACTTCAACAAGAACCTGATCAACGTGCTGCAGACCGGTTCGTCGAACCTGACCTTGGCCGACACCAACGTCGAAGCGGCGAACAGCCAGGCGCTGTCGACCCGCCAGTCGATCGCGGTTTCCGCGCTGTCGCTGGCCAACCAGTCGCAGCAGAGCGTGCTCCAGCTGCTCCGCTAACAAGCGGAAGACATCGCAAGCAAGATAAGGCGGCGGGGCTTCGGTCCCGCCGCTTTTTTGTTCGCCGGATGGTATTTGAGGAGGCGGCAAGCGATCGAAAAAGTAACCAGCGGTTATGGTTAATGGAGAGTAAGCGGACAAAATCGATAATAATTTCAGGTTGATTGCCGCGCCGACCGTAGTGTCCCAATGGTTTATGGTGAACCGGCGCTTATGCGAGCGAGGCTTGCTTCACCCTTTGTTAGCCATGTCGGCGCAGGCTGTCCCCGTCACTCGATCCAGAAGCGATCGAACGAAGACGCGTAAGCCAGAAGGGTAAGAGTCATGTCCGGTATTGTTCTCTCTGCGTCGGTTCGTCAGAACCTGCTGTCTCTCCAGTCCACCGCCGATCTTCTCGCCACCACACAGAACCGTCTGTCGACCGGCAAGAGCGTCAATTCGGCCCTGGACAATCCCACCAACTATTTCACCGCCCAGTCGCTCGACAACCGCGCCAGCGACATCAACAATCTGCTCGATGGCATCGCCAATGGCGTGCAGGTGCTCCAGGCCGCCAACACCGGCCTGACCTCGTTGCAGAAGCTGATCGACAGTGCGAAGTCGATCGCCAACCAGGCGCTCCAGACCACGGTCGGTTACTCCACCAAGTCCAACGTTTCGACCACGATTGCAGGTGCAACGGCCGCTGACCTGCGTGGCACGACCTCCTATGCCAGCGCTACTGCGGCGAGCAACGTGCTGTACACGGGGGCCGCCGGCGGCACGACCGCGGCGGCCGCGACCTCCCTGCTGGGCAGCGCTGCCCAGGGCAGCTTCACGGCTGCCGCGGCAGTGAAGGCCGCCGACGGTTCGACCAACCTGGCCGGCACTGCGACCCTGATCGGCACCGCCGGTGCCGCGACCCTGATCGGCTCCTCGCCGTCGGATGGCGACACGCTCACCGTCAACGGCCACACCATCACCTTCCGCGCCGGCATCGCGCCGACCGGTACGTCGATCCCGAGCGGCTCGGGTGTCAACTCGGCTGGCGACAGCAGCATCCTGACCGACGGCAACGGCAACTCGACCGTCTATCTCGGCTCGACCGGCACGCCGGTTGCGACCGTCAACGACCTCTTGACCGCGGTCGACCTCGCCAGCGGGGTGCAGACCGCCTCGATCAGCAGCACCGGCGTTGCAACCATCGGCGCCGCCTCGGGTGCGACGCTTTCGTCGATCGCCGCCGGTATTGCGACGATCAAGAGCTCGACCGGTGCTGACCTCAGCATCACCGGCAGGGCCGACTTCCTCAAGGCGCTGGGCCTGACCAGCGCAACGGGTAGCGGCAACGCAGTCTTCACGGTAACCCGCACGACGACCTCTGGCTCGCTGGGATCGCTGGTCCAGGACGGCTCGACGCTCAACGTCGACGGTCACGTCATCACCTTCAAGAACGCGCCGGTCCCGGGTTCGACCAACGCTCCGGCCGTCCCGAGCGGCTTCGGCGCGACCGGCAATGTGCTCACCGACGGCAACGGCAACTCGACGGTCTATCTGCAGACCGGGACGGTCGCCGACGTGCTGAAGGCGATCGACTTTGCCACTGGCGTGCAGACCTTCACGCTGAACGGCAGCGGCGGCGGTACGCTCGCGACCGCGACCGGACAATCCAACTCGGCGATCAACACATCCGGCCAGCTCAAGCTGTCGACTGGCATCAATGCCGACCTGTCGATCACAGGCACCGGCAATGCGCTGAGTGTGTTCGGACTGGCCGGCAATACCGGCAACGCGACCGCGTTCACCGCAGCCCGTACCTCGGGCATCGGTGGTATCGCCGGCAAGACCTTGACCTTCAGCTCCTTCAACGGCGGCACGGCGGTCAACGTCACCTTCGGCGATGGCACCAACGGCACGGTCAAGACGCTCGACCAGCTCAACACGCAGCTTCTAGCCAACAACCTGTCCGCGACGATCGACGCCAATGGCCTGCTGACCATCACCGCGTCCAACGACTACGCATCCTCGACGCTCGGCTCGACGGTCGCGGGTGGCGCGATCGGTGGCACGCTGACCTCGGCGTTGACCTTCTCGACAGCTTCCACTCCCGTCCAGGATGCGGTGGCGCAGACGGCGCGTGCGAATCTGGTCTCGCAGTACAACAACATCCTGAACCAGATCGACACGACCTCGCAGGACTCCTCGTTCAACGGCGTCAACCTCTTGAACGGCGACCAGCTCAAGCTGGTGTTCGACGAGACCGGCAAATCGAGCCTGAACATCACCGGCGTGACCTACAATTCCAAGGGTCTGGGCCTTGCCTCGTTGACCGTCGGCATCGACTTCATCGACAACGCTGCGGCCAACAAGGTGCTGACCAATCTGAACGCCGCGTCCAGCACGCTGCGCTCCGAATCCTCGGCGCTCGGTTCGAACCTCTCGGTGGTGCAGGTTCGTCAGGACTTCAACAAGAACCTGATCAACGTGCTGCAGACCGGTTCGTCGAACCTGACCTTGGCCGACACCAACGTCGAGGCGGCGAACAGCCAGGCGCTGTCGACCCGCCAGTCGATCGCGGTGTCCGCGCTGTCGCTGGCCAACACCTCGCAGCAGAGTGTGCTTCAGCTGCTCCGCTAAGAGACTGAAATAACTAAATAAAAACGAGCGGCGGGGCCATTTTCCCCGCCGCTCTTTTTTGCGTTTGGAGGCGGGCAGGGGCGTTCACCCGCCATTAACCCTGTCTCTTAAACCGCCGTTAACCATACTTTAAAGGACAGCCCCTAAGACTGGACAAAAGCCCGCTTTCCAGACCGCGCGGCCGATTCGTATCCGGTTCAAGAGGAAGTCTCGCCAATGTCCAACATCGTTCTCTCGGCGTCAGTTCGCCAGAACCTGTTGTCGCTGCAGTCGACGGCCGATTTGCTGGCCACGACGCAGGAGCGGTTGTCGACCGGCAAGAAGGTGAACACCGCGCTCGACAATCCCACCAACTTCTTCACGGCGCAGGGGCTGGACAACCGGGCGAGCGACATCAGCAACCTGCTCGACGGCATCAACAACGGTGTGCAGGTACTCCAGGCCGCCAACACCGGCATCACCTCGCTCCAGAAGCTGATCGACAGTGCGAAGTCGATCGCCAACCAGGCGCTCCAGACCACGGTCGGCTACTCCACCAAGTCCAACGTTTCGACCACGATCCCCGGCGCGACGCCGGCGGATCTGCGCGGCACGACGTCCTATGCGAGCGCGACCGCCAACAGCAACGTGCTCTATACCGGCGCGCCCGGTGGCGTGACCCCGGTGACGGCGGCCGCAGCGCTCGGCGCCTCGCTGGGCTCGACCGCCGGCACCTTGACCGGCGTTGCGGTGAAGGCCGCCGACGCCAGCACCGCGCTGATCGGCACCGACACGCTGCTCGGCACGACGACATCGACCACCTTCACCACGCCGCCGGCGGACGGCGACACGATCACGGTGAACGGCAAGACCGTCACGTTCCGCACCGGTAATGCTCCGACGACGCAGCCAACCGGCTGGGGCCTCGACGCCACCGGTCACATCGCCACCGACGGCAACGGCAACTCGATCGTCTATGAGGGAACGGCGGCGGTACCCAAGGCGACGGTCAACGATGTCCTGACCGCGATCGATCTGGCCAGCGGCGTCAAGAGCGCGACAATCAGCGCGGGCGCGGCGACCATCGCGACGAGCGGTGCGACCGTCGGCACCGCCCAGGCTCCTTCGTCGATTTCGGCAGGTGGTGTCGTCACGTTGAAGAGCTCGACCGGCGCCGATCTGAGCGTGACGGGCAAGGCGGACTTCCTCAATGCGCTCGGCCTGACGTCGGCGACCGGCGCGGGCAATGCCAACGTCACCGCTGGCCGATCGACGACCGCCGGCTCGCTGGGCTCCCTGGTCCAGGACGGCTCGACGCTGAACGTCGACGGCCACACCATCACCTTCAAGAACGCGCAGACGCCGCAATCGGCGGCAAGCGTGGCCTCCGGCTATGGCGTCAACGGCAACGTCGTCACCGACGGCAACGGCAACTCGACGGTCTACATTCAGAGCGCGACGCTCACCGACCTGCTCAATTCGATCGATCTTGCGACCGGGGTGAAGACCGCGAGCCTCTTCAATGGCGCCGCAACGCTCTCGACCACCGCGGGCCAGATTCCGTCGTCGGTCAATTCCAGCGGCCAGTTGTCGATCTCGACCGGCATCAATGCCGATCTCTCGATCACCGGTACGGGCAATGCGCTCAGCGCCTTCGGCCTTAGCGGCAACACCGGAACGGCGACCGCCTTCAGCGCGGCGCGCACCTCCGGCGTCGGCGGCGTCAGCGGCAAGACCCTGACCTTCACCTCCTTCAACGGCGGCACGCCGGTCAACGTCACATTCGGCGACGGCACCAACGGCACGGTCAAGACGCTGGATCAGCTCAATGTCCAGCTCCAGGCCAACCACCTGACGGCGACGATCGATGCCAACGGCGTGCTGACGGTGACCACCGTCAACGAATACGCGTCCTCGACCCTCGGTTCGTCGACTGCGGGCGGCGCGGTCGGCGGTACGCTCACCAGCGTGCTTGCCTTCACCACGGCGCAGCCGCCGGTCCAGGACCCGGTCGCGCAGACGGCGCGCTCGAGCCTGGTCAGCCAGTTCAACAACATCCTGGCGCAGATCGACACCACGTCGCAGGACTCGTCCTTCAACGGCGTCAATTTGCTCAACGGCGATACGCTGAAGCTGGTCTTCAACGAGACCGGCAGCTCCACGCTCAGCATCAACGGCGTGGTGTTCAACTCGGCGGGTCTCGGGCTCAGCAATCTCGTCCCCGGCACGGACTTCATCGACAACGGCGCGACCAACAAGGTGCTCGCCAGCCTGAATGCGGCCTCGAGCACGCTGCGCTCGGAGGGTTCATCGCTCGGCTCGAACCTGTCGATCGTGCAGGTACGCCAGGACTTCTCGAAGAACCTGATCAACGTGCTCCAGACCGGCTCGTCAAACCTGACGCTCGCCGACACCAATGAAGAGGCGGCCAACAGCCAGGCGCTGTCGACCCGCCAGTCGATCGCGGTGTCCGCGCTGTCGCTCGCCAACCAGTCGCAGCAGAGCGTGCTCCAGTTGCTCCGCTAATCTCGCAGCGCAGCGTCGAATCTCGAGATATCGCGGCGGGGCTAAGGCTCCGCCGTTCTTTTGAATGAGATTGCTAAGACAAGATTAGCCGCGATCGACGCGCGTGATGCAAAGCGAGTTTACAGCTCGCGCTTGCGCATCTAGCGTCTCGCTATCGAAGGACTCCGCGACCCGTAATATTCCGGAGTGCTCCGAAGCGCACATGTAAGCAAATCTTAAGCGGTGCCGCCTAGGGTTGGGAAAGAAATCCTTAAGCCTGTTCAACGGGCTAGGAAGCTTCCAAGGTGTGATTGATGTCGAATTCTGCTGCCTCGGCTTACGCGCGTGTTGCTACGACCACCGCATCTCCTCGGGATGTCGAGGCGCAGACCCTGCTGAAGGCGGCGAACAAGCTCCAGGACGCGGTCAACAGCGCTGACCCATTCAGCGAGCAGACCACGCAGGCCCTGATGTTCAACCGCAAGCTCTGGACGATCTTCCTGAGCGAGGCGATGCGCGACAACAATCCGCAGCCGCTCGACGTGCGGCAGAAGATCGCCAACATCAGCGTGTTCGTGCTGAGCCAGACCGCGGCGCTCCAGATGAGCCCGCAGTTCGATCATTTCCGCCCGCTGATCGAGATCAATCGCAATATTGCCGCCGGGCTATCCGGCCGGCCGTGACGGAGACTTGTCATGGCCGACATTATGAGCATCCTGTCGACCGCGTATAAGTCGAACGTTCTCTCAAATACGACGGGCTCGTCCAAATACGTCCCGGTCGATTCCACGCTCTACCAGGGCAACTGGACCGGCACCTATCCCGACGGCAAGACGTTTTCGCTGAACGTCTCGCAGGTCAACGGATTCCGCGCGCAGGTCCATTATCAGAGCGGTGGTACATCCCAGTACCAGCAGGTGCTGATCAAGGACTCCTCGTTTCGCTTTGGAAATACGAAGTTTACGCTGACGGATACCGGCAAGGCGCAGATCAAGAACGTCGTCACCGATCCCGCGACCGGCTCGACCTATCTCGACACCGCAGTCGCCACGCTCGACACCTGATCGACGGACGCCTCAGGCGCTAAGGTCCGTATTGAGCGGACGCGAGGGTTCGGACTTCAGATCCAGTGCATGGAAATAGGCGCGACGGCGTAGCATCGCCTCGTCCGGAAACTGGTTCACCACCGAGTCGGTCTTGTCGTTGACGACCTGGAAGACGAAGGATGCTGCCGCCTGGTCGAACACGACCTGGCGCGAGATGTTCTCGTTGCTCCGCAAATCGCTGTTCTGCGCGCTATTGCGGGCAGCTGCGCTCGCGTCGCCGGCGGCGACGGTCTGGCTCACCGGCAAATCGGTTTGCACGGCATCGTTCGCCGCCGAGTTCGACGTCGTTATGATCTGCACGGGGGCCGGTATCCCCACCGGCCTGATGCTGAAATCTGTACTCATGGCAGCCTCCTGGTTGCCTCACGTGAGTCAAATCCCAACCCCTCTCAATACGCAACCATGGAACACCAGGATTGAAGACCCGGTAAGGAAACGTGACTAACCGCGCGACGATATCGCCGCGCGGTTTTTCTTAAAATTGAAGATGATCTTCGCGCGCGCTCAGAGCGAGCGGCTGACCGCGAGCGGGGTGATGTGACGCGGGCCCGGCGTGGCGCGGCGTCCCGCGGCCGTATAGGTGTTCGGCACGTTGCGCTTCTGGATCTCGGCGTTGACGCCGCGCACAACACTCTCGGAGACCGCATGCGCGGTCGCGAGCACGGTGAGATTGACCTGGAGCATGGCGCGGAACGCGTCGTGGTGCCGATGCAACGTCGAGAGCAGCTCGGGCGCGGATTTCGAAAGCTGGGCCTGGCTGGCCTTCAACTGGCTGACGGCGCCGACATAGCGCCGCGACAGCTCCTGCTTCTGGCTCTCCAGCGTCATTGCCTCGCGAACCTTGCCGGCCCGGACGAGCTCGGTCTCGCGCTCGATCAGGCCAAGCAAGGCGCTCATCGCGTCCATCAGGTCCTCGGCGAGCTTGCGCGCCTCGGTGCTGCCGGGTGAGTTGTTCGGGCGTTGCCCTGGCATCGGCCGACGTGACGCGTTGAAGTGGTTCATCTCGTTTGACCTTATGCCGTACGGAGAGTGGTTTTCGCCTGCTGCATGATCAGGGTACGGTAGACGTCGCGTGCGACACCGACGCCACCGGCGTTGGCGAAGTTCTTGGAATATTGCTCGGTCAGCATCGAACGCCACACGCCGGTGCCGGGCGTGTCGCCGAACGGGCCTTCGCCCTTCAGGCCCGAGGTCATCTGCGAGAACATGCTGTTGAGGAACATCGCCTCGAAATCGGTGGCGGTCTTCTGCGCCTTGGTCTGCTGCTGCGGCGAGACTTTCTGAAGCGCGGCGGCGAGTTCGAAGTCGGGCCGTCCGTTGCGGCTCTCCACCGAGAAGGCAGGGTTGACGACAGGGCTGGAGGCGGTCGTGCCGATCTGCATCACATCACCTCGATGTCGGCTTCGATCGCGCCGGCGGCCTTGATCGCCTGAAGGATGCTGATCAGGTCGCGCGGGCCGATGCCGAGGCCGTTGAGACCGTCGACGAGCTGCTGGAGCGAGACGCCGTCCTTGACGACGGCGAACTTCTTGCCGTCCTCGGTGACGCCGACGCTGGAGCGCGGTGTGACCACGGTCCGGCCCCGCGACAGCGGGTTGGGCTGGCTCACCTGCGGGCTCTCTGAGATCGTGACCGTGAGGTTGCCCTGCGCGACCGCGACGGTGGCGACGCGGACGTCGCGGCCCATCACGATGATGCCCGAGCGTTCGTCGATGACGATCTTGGCGGCGAGATCCGGATCGACCTGGAGCTGCTCGATCTCGGTCAGGAAGGCCACGACGTTGCCCTTGAACTCGGGCGGGATCGTGAGCTGCACCGTCGAGGGATCGATCGGCTCGGCGCTCTTGACGCCGAGATAGTCGTTGATCGCGGCTGCGATCCGCTTTGCGGTGGTGAAGTCGGCGTTGCGCAGCGCCAGCCGCACGTTCGGGAGGCGATTGAGCGCGAACTCGATCTCGCGCTCGATGATGGCGCCGTTGGCGATGCGGCCCACGGTCGGAACGCCGCGCACGATTTTCGCCGCTTCGCCCTCGGCCTGGAAGCCGGAGATCGCGAGCGAGCCCTGCGCCACCGAATAGACGTTGCCGTCGGCGCCGAGGAGGGGGGTGACGAGCAGGGTGCCGCCGCGCAAATCCTTGGCGTCGCCGAGCGCGGACACGGTGACGTCCATGCGCGTGCCTTGCGTCGCGAAGGCCGGCAGATTGCCGGTCACCATCACGGCGGCGACGTTGCCGGTGCGGATGGTGGCGCCGCGGATGTTGACGCCCATGCGCTCGAGCATCGCTTGCAGCGACTGCTTGGTGAAGGGGATGTTGTTGAGGGTGTCGCCGGTGCCGTTGAGGCCGACGACGAGGCCGTAGCCGATCAGCTGGTTCTGCCGCACGCCTTCGATATTGGCGAGATCCTTGATGCGCGAGGTCGCGTTTGCGGACGCGACCGACAACGCCAGCGCTGACAGCGCGGCGCAGGCCCACCCAAGAATCCTCACCCAACGAACGCCTGGCATCCTCTGCTCCCCGAGGCTCCTCAAATCGAAGGACCCGAACGACACTCCCATGACGAGCTGGTCCGGCGCTGTCCTTGCGAGCGCTGTGCCAACCCGGGGCAGCGGGGTTAGGCGATTGAATAGGTTGAATAAATCTCTTTCGATCGACGCCAGAGCGCGTCCGCCTTGAGGAGCGAAACTGCCGCGTCCCGGCAGATTTTGCCGGGCCGTTTACGCGTCGTTAACCATAAAGCGGTGAAGCTCCCGCGATCGATCACCCGGATTGCTTCGATGCGCATCTACGGACCGAACGGCACCACGCTTGGAACGCCGGCCAGCCAGGCCAGGCGAACGAGCTCCGGCACCTTCGTGCTGCCCGACACCTCGTCGACGCAGGAGACGCGTGCGGCCGGTGCCCCGAAGGCCGCCGCCAACATCGACGGGCTGCTCGCGCTGCAAGGCATCGAGGAAGATCCGGTCGAACGGCGCAAGCGTTCGGTTGCCCGCGGCAAGTCCGCGCTCGACGTGCTCGACGATCTCAAGATGGGACTTCTGTCCGGCAATCTCGACGCCTCCACGGTGTTGCGGCTGCGGGATGCCGCGGCGAACCTGAAATCCTCCTCCGGCGATTCCGGCCTTGATGCCGTGCTCTCCGAGATCGAGCTGCGCGTCGAGGTCGAGCTGGCGAAGGCCGGCCAGGCGTAGCGCCTTACGCCGCTTCCTCCTTCTGCTGAGCATCGTAGCGGCGCTGGGCGGCGAGCACGTCCTTCAGATTCTCCTCGGCCCAATCGCGCAACGGATCGACCGCGGCGGCGAGTGTCAGGCCGAGCTGCGTGATCGAGTATTCGACCGTCACCGGCACAGTCGCGATGGCGCGGCGCTTGATCAGGCCGTCGCGTTCAAGCGACTTGAGAACCTGGCTCAGCATCTTCTGCGAGATACCTTCAATCGTGCGGCGCAACTGATTGAAGCGCATCGGCTCCTCGCGCAGCAGCAACAGGATCAGCACCGCCCATTTGTCGCCGACACGATCGAGGATCTGGCGGGTCGGACAATCCGCCGAATAGACGTTGGGTTTCATCTCCGTCCCTCATGCTCCGTTCCGGTTACCCCTGTGTAATCAGGTAAGCACAAAGTGCTCTCTTAACACCAGCATTCCTTGCGATATCTAGTTACTGATAGTTACTATCGAAGCAAAGGAGCCTTCCATGAAAATCGCAGTTGCCGGTGCCTCGGGCCGGGCCGGTTCGGAGATCGCCAAGGAACTGTCCCGTCGCGGCCACAGCGTCACCGCCATCGCGCGGAACCCGGAGAAGATCGCAAGCCTGCCCAATGTCGTGCCGACCAAGGGCGACGTGCTCGACCAGGCCGGCCTCGCCAAGCTGTGGGCCGGGCATGACGCCGCCGTCAGTTCCGTGCACTTCCTGGCCAGCGATGCACACAAGCTGCTTGCGGCGGCCAAGGCGTCCGGGGTGGGTCGCTATCTCGTGGTCGGCGGCGCCGGCAGCCTGGAGGTCGCTCCCGGTGTCAAACTGGTCACAACCCCCGGTTTTCCGGCCCAATACAAGGCCGAGGCCGAGGCGGGCTCCGCGTTTCTCGACCTGCTGCGGCAGGAAAAGGACCTGAACTGGACCTTCATCTCGCCGTCGGCGCTGTTCATCGAGGGGGAACGGACGGGCAAGTTCCGGCTCGGGACCGACCAGCTTCTCGCAGATGCGAACGGCAAGAGCTGGATCAGCTTCGCCGACTACGCCATTGCGCTGGCTGACGAGATCGAGCGGCCGGCCCATTTGCGGCAGCGTTTCACGGTCGGCTACTAGGCTAAAGGCCGCCCCCGGGGGCCTCCCGGATAAACCTTCCTGTGCAAGGGCTTGGGGGCGGTAACTGCGCCATTAAGGAAATATTGTCTGTCACAAGGGGTAGCTATATAAGCCCCGGCTCAACGGACCCCGTTCCGTTCGCGAGTCGTTGCTTAAGAAGATAGGCCGCCCTTGGAAAAGTTGAAAAACTACCGACCGACCGAAAAAGAGCCTTTCATGAACGACCGGCAGAAGGAGTACTTCCGTTTGAAGCTCCTCGCCTGGAAGGATGAGATCCTCAAAGAGTCCAAGCTCACCCTGCAGGCTTTGCAGGAGGAGAACGTGAACCACCCCGATCTCGCTGATCGGGCTTCGTCCGAAACCGACCGTGCCATCGAACTCCGCGCCCGCGACCGCCAGCGCAAGTTGATCGCCAAGATCGACGCCGCGCTGCAGCGGATCGAGGACAACACCTACGGCTATTGCGAGGACACCGGCGAGCCGATCTCCTTGAAGCGGCTCGAGGCCCGGCCCATCGCGACGCTCTCGGTGGAGGCGCAGGAGCGCCACGAGAAACGCGAGAAGGTCTATCGCGACGAATAGAGTCCGAGCCGCCGATTGGCGGCTCTTTGTTTTTGAGCTCAAGGCGCAGCTTCGCGCCGCGATCGGCTTTTTGCCTGCGGCCAGCAGCCGCCTGCGTCGGCTCGCGCACGATCGCGAAAAACGAATCGCGATCAATGCGCTAGAGTCGATTCCTCCGAGCTCAGGTGAGTTCAGATGAGAAACAGCCTTCACTTCAGGTGCGGGAGGTTTTGCGAGTCGCATCAACGGGATCGACTCGCATGCTGAGATTGAGATCAAGCAGCATCACGTTTCGCTGCAATCAGGTCCCATGCGTCACAACCAGGTGCGCGTTTCCATAAAGCCGCGACCAGCTCAATATTTCCTTAAGCGCCGGCAGCTGGCCGTAGGCCGCGTCCGTCAGCTCGTACTCGACCCGCAACGGCTTCCCGGCGAAGGCGGTGCGCGTCACCAGGCCATCCTGCTCCAGCTCGCGCAGCTGTGTGGTCAGCATGTGCTGGGTGATGCCGCCGACCGATCGCCGCAACGCGCCGAAACGAACAGCCCCGTTCATCAACACGACTAGGATCTCCAGCTTCCACTTGCCGCCGAGCGCGTGAATGGCGCGCTTGAAGTCGGCGAGGAGAGCCGGGTCGGGGGCGCAATCGCAGTCGCTCTCGCAGGCACTGGTCAGGTTTTCCATACCGGTCTCGAATTTCATTCTACTTGTGCCCCGGAAGATAGTGACCAGATGCGGCCTGAGCAGGGTTGTGGCGGAACCAATTTTCCGGCCTGTGCTTCGAGGGGAATTTGGCAATGAGCACTGTTCTGGTCACCGGCGGCTCGGGCTTCGTCGGAATTCACGTCATTCTGCAGCTCCTGGCCGCCGGCCACACGGTGCGGACGACGGTGCGCCGGCCCGACCGGCGGGACGACGTGCTGGCGATGCTGCGTGAGGGCGGGGCGGCTTCGCCGGACAACCTGTCGCTCTTCACCGCCGATCTCACCGGGGACGCAGGCTGGCGCGAGGCGGTCGCGGGTTGCGACTACGTGCTCCATGTCGCTTCGCCGCTGTCGACCCGCGTGCCCGACGACGAGAACGAGATGATCATCCCGGCGCGCGACGGTACGCTGCGGGTGCTGCGCGCCGCGCGCGATGCCGGCGTCAGGCGGGTCGTCATTACGTCCTCCCTGGGCGCGATCGGCTACGGCCACAAGCCGCGACAAAAACCGTTCGACGAGACCGACTGGACCAATCTCGATGGCGCCGACGTGCAGCCCTACATCAAGTCCAAGACGCTGGCCGAGCGGGCAGCCTGGGATTTTGTCGCGCGCGAGGGCGGCGGCCTGGAGCTCTCGGTGGTCAACCCGGCGGGCATTTTCGGTCCCGTGCTGGGGCCGGATTTCTCGGGCTCGATCGAGATCGTCAAATCCCTGCTCGACGGCGCCATGCCGGCGGTGCCGCGGGTCTATTTCGGCGTGGTCGACGTCCGCGACGTCGCCGATCTGCATCTGCGGGCGATGACCGCGCCGGAGGCCAAGGGCGAGCGTTTCATCGCGGTTTCCGGCGAGACGATGTCGATCCTCGACATCGGCCAGGTGCTGCGGCGGGAACTCGGTCCCAAGGCGCGCCGGGTTCCGCGGCTCCAGGCGCCGGACTGGCTGGTGCGGCTCGCCGCGAAACGGATTCCGCTGTTGCGTGCGGTCGTGCCGATGCTCGGCAGGGTGCGGCATTCGACCAGCGCCAAGGCGAGGACCATGCTCGGCTGGCAGGCCCGTTCCAATGACGACGCGATCCTCGCCACGGCCGAGAGCCTGATCCGGCTCAGCCTGGTCAAGGGCTGATGGCGCACGCCGCCCGTGCTTGTCAGGCCCGGGCGGGGATGCTCCACTGCCGCGCATGATTGCGTAGCGTGGGAGGCGGCGCCGATGGACAACATTCTCGAGGCCGCAAAGGCGATCGCGCTTTCGCGCCGCAACCACGCGCCGCTCGCGGCGCTGGAACATCCCCCGGCCGACGAGGCCGAGGGCTATCAGGTCCAGCGCGCGCTGCATGACCTCCTGCTGCCGCATGTCGGGCCACTCGTCGGCTACAAGATCGGCTGCACCAGCCAGGTGATGCAGGATTATATCGGCATCCCGCACCCCTGCGGCGGCGGCGTGTTCCAGAAGGGCGTGCACGACAGCGGCGTGAAGCTCGCGGCTGCCGACTATGTCCGGGTCGGCGTCGAATGCGAGATCGCGGTCCGGCTCAAGCGCGACCTCGCCGCCGGCGAAGCGCCGTTTACGGCCGAATGGGTCGGCGAGGCCGTCGAGGCCTATCATCCCGCGATCGAGATCGTCGACGACCGCTATGTGAAGTGGGAGACGATGGGCGCGCCGACGTTGATCGCCGACGATTTCTTCGCCGCCGGCTGCGTGCTGGGGCCGTCCGTTCCGCGCTCGTCGGTGCCGGACCTGAAATCGGTCAAGGGCCGCGCCATCGTCAATGGCGAGGAAGTCAGCCACGGCACCGGCGCCGACGTGCTCGGCCATCCCCACAACGCACTCGCCTGGCTCGCCAACCACCTCGCCGCCGAAGGCAAGGGCCTGCACGCAGGACAGCTCGTGCTGACAGGCAGTCTCGTGAAGACGCTGTGGCTGAAGGCCGGCGACAAGGTGCGGATGGAGCTGGACGGGCTGGGGGTGGTCGAGGCGGAGTTTTCGTAATCTGTCGTCTCCGCCAAAATCAGCGATTTCGTGCCCCGGACGTAGCGCAGCGACTCTTCGGCGGTGCGCTGCAGAGCCGG
Organism: Bradyrhizobium commune; assembly: GCF_015624505.1. NCBI lineage: Bacteria > Pseudomonadati > Pseudomonadota > Alphaproteobacteria > Hyphomicrobiales > Nitrobacteraceae > Bradyrhizobium > Bradyrhizobium commune. Next base: position 2,674,465 of record NZ_CP061379.1, read on the forward strand.
GGCCCATGTGGCGGCGAGTTGTGTGGCTTCCTGGGTCCCGGCTCTGCGCCACAACGCTGACGCGTTGCTGCGCGTCCGGGACACGAAAGATATGAGGGGCGTCATCAGACAGAGGTCGGGGCAACGACTTCGTTCTTTCTATATCCCACTTGCAGACACACCTTCGCATTCTCGCGGCATCTTCCGCCCGAGTTTTGCAATCGTCTCGCCCTCTGCAAAAGCAGAAGGCGCAGGGAAGGCCGGGCGCCGGCTGGCACCCGAAGTCCCGTGTGCGGATCAAACGCGCACGGGTGGACCACAGGTGACGCCGGGACATCCCGGCCTTCCCTGCGCGGATGGTTTTAACGGTGTCCTTCGTGCTCTCCCCGGGGAGCGATGCACTATTGCCCCCGTCGCCATGCAGATGGCTGATGCACGTGCCCGGTCGGGCCGCCGCATCACGGCATGACTTGACGCACAGACCCCGGGCGTCAGGACCACACGACTTCTCCGTCCGCGCACATCTTCGCCGAACCCTCGATGGCTGGCGTGCGCTCACCATCGAGATCTGCACAAAGACGCTGTCAGCGCCGTGTCGTATCGCGCGTGCTGCTGCTCACGGTTTCCCGCCCTGCAAGCCCACCTTGCGCGCCGACGCCGTCGCGGCCACCGCATTCCATTCCTCGTTTCGTGACGGTCGCGAGACGCCCTCTTGTGGAATAGAACGAAACGGGAACATAATGGCGTGATCAGGTTGTGTCAACAAGAATTTATATAAATCCGAAAATTCTGAAATTGAAAAGTGGTAACGAGTGTGGTACCAAATGATTGAGATCGAAGAATACATCGTCGACGATCGAAGCCCATTCCGGGATTGGCTCGAACGACTTGGTCCGCAGGCGCGCGTGATGATTGCCGTCGCGATCGAGCGGCTGGCCGACGGCAACAAGTCGAACGTCAAGTCCATTGGGGAAGGGGCCGCCGAGCTGAAGATCAATCGTGGTCCAGGCTACCGCGTCTATTTCGGCTGGAGCGGCAATTTACTGGTCATTCTGTTGGGAGGCGGCACCAAACAGAGACAGCAAAACGATATCGACGCGGCGCTGCACCGCTGGCGTGAGTACAAGTCAAGAGCAGGACAGAGGACCAGGTGATGCCATTGACCCGGAGTTTTCGTGACACAGTCCGCGCCATGGCGGAGCGCGATCCCGCCTTTCGCGAGGCGCTGTTCCTGGAGGCGATGCAGGGCCTGTTGCAGGGGGACGTCGACTACGGCCGCACCGCGCTGCGGACCTACATCAATGCCACCATCGGTTTCGAACGTCTGAGCGAGGTGCTCGATCGTCCGCAGAAGAGCCTGATGCGGATGTTCGGGCCCCGCGGCAATCCGACGGCTGAGAACTTGATGGCAGTGATCCACGCGCTTCAGAAGGAGACCGGTGTGCATCTGGAGATACGTGCAGTTGCGGATGCGGCGTGATGAGTGTCGAAGATTGGCGAGAAAAGTGCTGGTACGATTCTTTCTTTGTCAATCCGGACGAAGTTGCGGTGAGTCGCCCTCACTTTTTCAGGATCGATTGAATGAGCGAGACATTCAGTCGAAAACGTCTTCGCTGATTTTGACGCTGGGGAGATATACGCGTTTCAGCGGTAGCAATGCTTGGTAGCGCGGCTCAAACTTTTCATAGTGATCGGTCACCATCCTCACAAGATCGTCGCGCCCTATCAATCGAATGTTGGGCTTGTTTCTAGCATAATGCGAAGCCTGACCCGAATAAGTGCCCAAACAGACGAAGAGTGCGAACTCCCCAGTCTGAACATGCCCGTACAACTGCGATAACTCAGGCTCGCCAATCGTTGCAAGTGTCTGCTTGCACTGTACTTTCACTATGCCTTCGAATCCAAGTTCATCCTTATGGGCAATGATGTCGACTCCTCCATCCCCCGACGCCTTGGTGACGCGAGCGCGGTATCCCATCCGTTCGAGAAGATGAGCGACAAATTTTTCAAACTGATATGGGCTCAGATTAGATTTCAGCCGCTTTATAATGAAGTCCTCAGTCGTTTCGTCTGCATTGTCGGACGCTCCATCGGGTAGCTCTGCGTCTACGTCGGCCGTTTTCAGCGGCTTGCCCTCGAATGCAGCAACAAATTCTTCCGCATTGCTTCGCACCTGAAAGAGTGTGACAGCGGAGCCAATCTCATACAATGCGCTCTGCGAGAAGTCAGTGCGATCAATCTGCTTTAGCCATCGAACCCGTCTTACGTTCGGAGTGAGATCCTCTTCAGCTCTATGTTGGTAGCCTTCCTCAAGAAGCCCAAGATTTACCTTCCTATCAATCTTAGACGGATAGACGACCCGGTCTCCGGGGCGCATCTCGCAAGCAAACTTGAAGAGCGTTCCGGCAACGACGGGTATCGCGCCCGGCTTTATGTCAGGATAGGTCTTCGCTACTGCCGCCTTGAACGCTTCTCTATCGCGGGCAATCCGCGCGAGATCGCCAACCTGAGACCAACCGATTGCAACGAAGCTCTCGTCGATGGGTCTCGTATTGAAGTCTCGACCCATATGTATCCCCCAAATGGGTCTTTCCTCGCCGAGCATTGTCACGCACTCCTTATTCAAGGCACCGCGGAAATAGGTGGACTAATTGTTGGCCTCCACCGGCCACAAGGGGCGGTTAATTGTAATTCGCTCCCGTGTTCGTTCGTTGTCTCTAAACACCACCTCAATGCTCAACTCGAGATCGTCGTTAAGGTCCAACGCGACATTCTGATCGTGCGGCGCCAATATTCCGCGCCACTCTTGCTCGTCCTCAATCTCGATCGCATTCAAGTTTGGACACAAATTTCGCGATCTCGAATCTTCATTTCGCACTCGCGTACCGCGGGTTGTCTTTCTGATCTGATAGAGGAAGAGATTCTCGGGCGACAGCACCTGTATAGAGTTGATTTCAATAGGTACATTGGCGCGATTGTTGAACGAGAATTCGATCGTCCACGCCCTTGGCGCTTTGGTTTTATCAAGCGCGACGTTGACGATGGGCAACCGAGCCTTGCGCAGTTGTTGTCGCTCGTAGCGCTTATCGAGCCTTTGAAACACCAAACCCGCCAACGAAACTAGAAACGCCAGCAATGACATTGCTCGGGCCGCTCCATCGACGCCAGGCGCAGCAAAGTAACCCCCAAATACTGCCACTAGATATGAATATGCGGTGCCAAACATCTTTCGTCCTGGAAAATACTCATAAGTTTAGCGTCTCCGAATTTGGTTGCAAGTGGCGAGTAAGGAGCAGGTCTCGTTGCGGGTGGTTGGGAGTCTGCCCCAAAAATACATGCGGCCTCCGGCAGGGGAGCTACCGGAGGCCGCGTCGTACATCGTCGTTCGCGCCTAGGTTCGCGAACACGATGTGGGAGCTCTCAAAGAAACTTAGAAGGGCAGCAGCACGTCCATGACTTGCTGGCCGTAGCGCGGTTGCTGCACGTCCATGATCTGGCCGCGGCCGCCATAGGCGATGCGCGCCTGCGCGATCTTGGTGGAATCGATGGTGTTGTCGCTCTGGATGTCCTCGGGACGGACGATGCCGGCGACGATCAGTTCGCGGATCTCGTAATTGACGCGGATCTCCTGCTTGCCTTCGACGACGAGGTTGCCGTTCGGCAGCACTTGCGTGACGACCGCGGCGACGTTGGTCTGCAAGGCTTCCGTGCGCTGCACGCTGCCCTTGCCGTCGCTGGAGGCGGTGGAGTCGGCGGTGAGGATGCGGCCGGGCAGGATCTTCTGGGCCTGCGTGCCGAGCGTCTTCGAACCGATGAAGTCGGTGACGCCCGAATCTTCCGAATTGGTGCGGCTGCGCTGGGTCTCGTTGGCGATGTTGGCCTTGTCGGTGATGTTCACGGTCACGGTCAGGAGGTCGCCGACGTGGGTCGCGCGCTGATCCTTGAAGAAGGCGCGGCTGCCGCTACGCCACAGCGAGTTCGGACTGTAGGAGGCGACTTCCGGCTTCGGCATCGGCATCTGCACCGGCTTGTAGCCGGGCTGCGCCGTCGGATTGTCGATCGACGACAATTTGGGTTGCTCGCCGATCTGCGACAGGCGGTCGATCGAGGAGCAGCCGCTTGCCAGCGCGCAGCTTGCGAGCAACAGGCCGGAAAGCGCGACGCGACGGGGACGGGAAGCCGAACTGAAAACGGACATGACTTACTCTGACTTTGCTTGAGCTTGCGAGACGCGAACTTGCGGGATCTGGGTTTGTGCGACCTGAGCTTTTGCGACCTGGGCCGGCGACGCAGGAGCCTGGACCAGGTTTCGAACGAGGGCGTCGGTGTCGACGGGGGCGGGCGCTTCGTCGCGCTTCAGCGAAGAGGTCTGCTCGACCGCAGGCGCCGTCGGCGCGGACTGGCTCGCACCCTCCACCGTGATCTGGCCACGACCGGTGACCACGCCGGTCAACGTGCGCTTCGACTGCAAATTGAGCACGTTGATGGTGTCGCCCTCGGCGCCGCCCTCGATCGCCTTGCCGCGCGTGGTGAGATAAAGGCCAGGCACCTGGTAGATGATGGTGACGTTCTGGTCGCGCTGGACGAATTCGGGCTTGGCAATGTCGGCGGCGCGGATCGGCGTGCCAGCGCGCATCGGCCGGCGCAGCTGCATGCCGACCGCGCGGTCGCGCGAGGCGGGCTCGCCAGGCACTTCGACCTTGGGGCGACGCTCCTGCGTGACGTCGGAGGATTTCAGCGTCTCGGTGCGCTCGATGTCGCGGGTCAGGACCGCGACCTCGACGGTCTCGATCGCGGTGCCGGTGAAGCGCAGCTTGGTCGGAGCCGTAGTGCTGTCGTTGTTGACCTCGAAGGCGATGTCGAAGCGGCCGCTGCGGGCGTCGTAGCGGGTGGAGACGGCCTGGAGCGCGCCGGTGTTGGAGGCATCGAGGCGCATGTCGGAGACGCCGCGGTCTAAGGTGACGGTGATGTTGGCGGCATCGCCGAGGCCGAAGCGATGATCGAGCGCGGAGGCGACCGCGTTCTCGAGATCCTTGTTGGCGAGCGTGCGGGCGAGGCGGGTGACCGACACTTCCTTGATGTCGCCGGTCATCACGCCGATCACCTGTTTTGCGCGCAGCACCGACAAGACCTGCGCGACCGGCAGCGCGCCGGTGGTGCCGAGATCGGGCGAGCGATAGACCGGGATCAGCCCGGCCGAGCCGGCATTGTCGATGAGATCGCCGACCCGCACCACGTCCGAGGTGACGGTGACGCTGGCGCGCAGCGTCGGGGCGGCGATGCCGTCGTCGGCGGCCTGTGCCGGCAACGCCAGCGCGAGCAGGGCGGAGATCGTGACGAGCGTGGCGCGGATCATTGTCATCACCTCAGCGGAACAGCGCCGTGGTCGATTGCATCATCTGGTCGGCGGCGCTGATCACCTTGGCGTTCATCTCGTAGGCGCGTTGCGCGGCGATCAGGTCGCTCATCTCTGAGACGACGTCGACATTGGCCTGTTCGAGGCTGCCTTGTGTGATCTTGCCATAGCCTTCGGCGTTCGCGGTTCCGTCCTGCGGCGCGCCGGAAGAGGGCGTCTCGGTGAACTGGTTGCTGCCGACCGGCTGGAGGCCGGCCTTGTTGATGAAGCGGGTCACGCCGATCGTGCCGATGATCGACGAGGTCGACGAGCCCGGCAGCGTCACCGAGACTTGGCCCTGCTCGCTCACGGTAATGCCCGAGGCGTTGTTCGGGATGGTGATGGTGGGCTGCACCGGGTTGCCGCCCGCGGTGACGACGCGGCCCTGATTGTCCATCTGGAAGGTGCCGTCACGGGTGTACTGGTAGGTGCCGTCGGGCATCAGGATCTTGAAGAAGCCTTCGCCCGAGATCGCGAGGTCGAGGTCGTTGCCGGTCTGCGACAGCGTGCCTTGGGTCATGCTGCGCGGCGTGCCGACGGTCTTGACGCCGCCGCCGATGTCGACGCCGACCGGCAGGATGGTGCCCTGGTCCGAGGCCTGGGCGCCGACGCGGCGGACATGCTCGTAGATCAGGTCCTGGAACGCCGCGGTCTGCTTCTTGAAGCCGGTGGTGCGGAGGTTGGCGATGTTGTTGGAGATCACCTGAACGTTCAGTTCCTGTGCCGCCATTCCGGTCGCTGCGGTGTGAAGCGCCTGCATGTCAGTTCTCCCTCAATCAGGCCGGAACGTCGGCGAGCTTCTCGATCGCCGATTTGTGGAGGTCGCTCTGCTGCTGGAGCAGGTTGGCAATTGCCGTGTAGCTGCGCATCACCTCGACCATGCGGCTCATCTCGCCGACCGAATTCACGTTCGACTTCTCGATGTAGCCCTGCTGCACGGTCGACTTGGCGTCGGCCTGCTGGTTGGCCGAGCCGGCGCCGTAGAGATTGGCGCCGAGCTTGGCGAGCTTGGCCGGATCGTCGAACGTCACCATGCGGATCTTGCCGCGGATCGAGTCGATTTTGGCCGTGCCCTCGAGCACGGTGACGGTACCGTCGGGGGCGACGTTGATGTCGTGGTCGGTCGGCTGGAAGGTGATCGGGCCGGAATTGCCGAGCACGAGGTTGCCGTCGGAGGTGACGAGCTGGCCGGTGCTGCTGAGGGTGAATTTGCCGTCGCGGGTGTAGCGCTCGGCGCCATTGGCCTGCACCGCGAAGAACGCGTTGCCGGTGATCGCCATGTCGAGCGGGTTGTTGGTCGCCTCCAGCGGCCCCTGGCCGACGTCGCGATAGGTGCCGCGGTCCTGCACATAGGAGACCCGGCGGTCGGAGCCGACGAAATTGTCCTCATGCGCGTTCGAGTTGAGATACTCCTCGAACAGCGAATGGTCGGCCTTGAAGCCGTTGGTGTTGGCATTGGCGACGTTGTTGGCGATGACATCCATCTGCCGCTCCAGCGTCATCTGCCGTGACAAGCCGATCAGAAGCGCGTTCTGCATCGGGTGATCTCCCCTGAGTGAGATCTGCCATTTCGCTCTCCCAAGCGCCTTGGCCGATCCCGTGAACGAGGCCGTCAGGTTCTCCCAAACCGTTCGGTCCCGGCCCTCTCTTAGCGAAAGCCGTGCCAACGCGGAAAAACACACGATTACAAAGGTTTGGCAATTTTTCAGGGGCGCAGCCGGGCGGCAGAAAGGTTCTGTTAGCCATGTTTGCCCGGCAGATTTTTCCTAGCGAGAGCCCGTTCGAAAGGTTCCGTTAACCATTATTACCGTAGCGTTTGCGCTTAAGAGGAGCGCATCGCGCTGGGGCATTTGTATCGCGTCACTGTCTGCCAGAAGGCTTCGCTCTTTCGATCCTTGTTGAGATGAGCGGGCCCATCGACCATGGCAGAGAATGAAGCGGAAGGCGGCGCGGCCGCCGAAGGCGCGGAGGCCGCTGCCCCGAAGAGCAAGTTCAAGCTGATCCTGATCGTTGTCGGCGTGCTGGTCGTGCTCGGAGGCGGTGCCGCGACCTGGTTCCTGTTCTTCCGTCACGGCGACGACGAGCATCACGCCGAGGCGGCGCCCCCGCCGAAGCCGCCCGTCTTCGTCGACGTGCCCGACATGATGGTCAACCTCGCCGGCGCTCCGGGCGAGCGCGTGCAATACCTCAAGATGAAGATCGTCCTGGAGCTGAAGGAAGAGAAGCAGATCGAGGCGATCAAGCCGGCGATGCCGCGCGTCACCGACATCTTCCAGACCTATGTGCGCGAACTGCGCTCCTCCGACCTCAACGGCTCCGCCGGCATCTTCCGTCTCAAGGAGGAGCTGACCAAGCGCGTCAACGCGGCGGTCGCGCCGATCCAGGTCAGCGCGGTGCTGTTCAAGGAAGTCGTGCTCCAGTGAGGATGCCGCGGAAGGGTACGGGCTAGCGTCATGGCCGGCAACGAGCAGATGGACCAGGATGCGATTGCCGCCCAATGGGAGGCGTCGCTCGATTCCGAGGATCCCGCGGAGGCTGCGAAGGCGGCAGCCGAAAACGAATTATCGGAGACCATGGCCCTGCAATGGGCGGCCATGGTCGAGGACGGCAGCCGCGAGATCGGCAATGGCAAGAATAGTGGCGAGCGGGTGCTGTCGCAGGAGGAGATCGACAATCTCCTCGGCTTCACCGTCGGCGACGTCACGCTCGACGACCATTCCGGCATTCGCGCGATCATCGATTCGGCGATGGTCTCCTACGAGCGTCTGCCGATGCTCGAAATCGTCTTCGACCGCCTGGTGCGGTTGCTGACGACGAGCTTGCGCAATTTCACCTCCGACAACGTCGAAGTCTCGCTCGACCGCATCACCTCGGTGCGCTTCGGCGACTACATGAACTCGATCCCGCTGCCGGCCGTGCTCTCGGTGTTCAAGGCCGAGGAGTGGGAAAACTTCGGCATGGCGACGGTCGATTCCAACCTGATCTACTCGATGATCGATGTGCTGCTCGGCGGCCGCCGCGGCTCGAGCCAGCTCCGCATCGAGGGCCGGCCCTACACCACGATCGAGACCGAGCTGGTCAAGCGGCTGGTGGAGGTTGTGCTGGCCGACGCCGAGCAGGCGTTCCGGCCGCTGTCGCCGGTGACCTTCACGATCGACCGGCTCGAGACCAATCCGCGTTTCGCCGCGATCAGCCGTCCGGCGAACGCCGCGATCCTGGTGCGCCTGCGCATCGACATGGAAGATCGCGGCGGCAATATCGAGCTGCTGCTGCCTTACGCGACCATCGAACCGATCCGGGCCGTTCTGCTCCAGATGTTCATGGGCGAAAAGTTCGGCCGCGACCCGATCTGGGAAGGCCATTTCGCCACCGAGATCGTGCAGGCCGAGATCGCCGTCGATGCCGTGCTCTACGAGGCCGACATTCCGCTCAAGCAGCTGATGCGGCTGAAGGTCGGCGACACGTTGCCGCTCGAAATGCGCGCCGACGCCAACGTCACCGTGCGCTGCGGCGACGTCACCATCACCGAGGGACGAATGGGCCGGGTCGGCGACCGCGTCGCGATCCGCGTGACGAAACCCCTGCGCAAGCCAAGTACGACACTTGCGATGTTCGAGAAGGTGGATGAGCAGAACAAGATGATGGAGGCCCCATGAACCACTCCCTTGGAATGGCGATCGAGACGCTGGTGGCTATCCTGCTGATGCTCACGATCGGCTACTGCATCCTGCTCAACAAGCGCTTGACGCGGCTGAAGGCCGACGAGCACTCGCTGAAGGCGGTGATCGGCGAGCTGATCACCGCGACCGAGATCGCCGAGCGCGCAATCGGCGGGCTGAAGCTCGCCGTGCGCGACGTCAACGAGAATCTCGGCAGCCAGCTTGCGGCTGCCACGCAAATGTCCGACCAGCTCTACAAGCAGCTCGGCGAAGCCGACAACGTGGTGCGCCGCCTCTCCAAGATCGCGATCGCCGCGCGCCCGGTGACGAATCCGGAAATCGCGGCCGCGCCCGCGGCCAAGCCTTCGGCCGCGAAGGCGGTGGCGGCTGCAGCCGAAGCCTTCTCGGAGCGCCGACGATCCAACAACGGTCTTGCCGCATAAAGTCAGGGTATGAAGTCCTTTCGTAACATCCGCGTCATTCCGGTCGTCCTGGTCGCGGTCGCAGGTCTCGCCACGCTGAAGGTGGCGGGCCTCGTGATCAATGGCGGCTATGTCTTCGACTACCAGCCGAACAATGTGAAGAAGTCGTGGGCGCAGGAGAACCTGAACTTCCCGACCGGGCGCGAGGATCCCGACATCACCGGCTCGACCCATGGCGAGCCGAAGGAAGCGCCGAAGCCGGCCGCGCCCGAGAGCAAGCCCGAGGGTACCCCGGTCAAGATGGACGAGGCCCAGCCGCAGGTCTCGGCCTCGGAGCGCGCGATCCTGGAACGGTTGCAGGCGCGCCGCCAGGAGATCGAGTCCCGGCAGCGCGAGATCGACATCCGCGAGAGCCTGTTGAAGTCGGCCGAGAAGCGCATCGAAAACAAGGTCGAGGAGATGAAGGCGGTGGAATCCCGCATCTCTGCGACCCAGGCCGAGCAGAAGGCCGCCGAGGCCCAGCGCATGAAGGGCCTCGTCACCATGTACGAGGGCATGAAGCCCAAGGACGCCGCGCGGGTGTTCGACCGGCTCGAGATGGGCGTGCTGATCGAGATCGCCTCGGCGATCGCGCCGCGCAAGATGTCCGACATCCTGGGCCTGATGTCGCCGGAAGCCGCCGAGCGGCTGACGGTTGAGATGGCGCGCCGGGCCAATGGCGGCGGGGATCAGTCGGCGGCCGCCGGCGACCTCCCGAAGATCGACGGCAAGCCGACGCAAAAGCCGAATTGAGGGCGCATACTTAAGAAGTCCTTAATTGGCAAAACCTACATTCGAGGGCATCGGCCGGCGCCAGTGCCGGCGTTGACCGTTGCAACGGAAGAAATGCCGCCAATGGCGCGAGAGGCTGCCGCTGGATTTGTGTCGCGAGCCCGCGCCCTGGCGCGGGGGCTGTCGCGTCACGTCCGCAAGGCACCGGCGCTGGCGGCCTGTCTCGTGATCGGCCTTACGATCGATCTTGGCGCGGCCCGTGCGGCCGATGCTATCAGGGGCGAGGCGAGCTTTTCGGCCGGTGGCGGCTTTGCCCGTCTCGTCATCAAGCTCGGCGAGGACGTTCCCTCCGAGGTGACGACCGCCGGCTCCATTCTCATCATTCGCTTCGACCGCCCCGTCGACGTTCCCGTCGACCGCGTGCCGGAAGGTGCGCCCGACTACGTCAACTCTGCCCGCCGGGATCCCGACGGCGGCGCCATCCGGCTGTCGCTGTCGCGGCGCGTCACCGTCAACACCATGAATGCCGGTGAGCGCACCTTCGTCGACCTGTTGCCGGAGGGCTGGAAGGGACCGCCACCGAGCCTGCCGATGGACGTGGTGAAGGAGCTCGCCGAGCGCGCGCGCGCCGCCGAACGGGCGCTGCGTGCCCAGCGTGCCGCGGCAGAGAGCAAGAAGCGTCCGCCGATCCGCGTGCGCGCCTCGGTGCAACCGACCTTCGTGCGCTTCGTGTTCGAGATGCCCGACGGTGTCGGCGTCTCCTCCGTGCTCAACGAGCAGAAGCTCACGCTCGCCTTCAACGCCAACCTCAATTTCGATCTGGCCGATGCGGTCGTGGCGGCGCCGCCGAATGTCGCCTCGATCAAGCAGAAGGCCGATCTTGACCAGACCTCGGTCGAGATCTTGCTGATCGGCGATTCCGACGTGCACTCCTTCCGCGACGACAAGAACTACGTCGTCGACGTCGCCTTCCAGCCCGACAAGGGCAAGGCGGCCGCGACGCCCGAAGCTGCGATTGCGCAAGCCAAGTCCGGCGGTCACGGACCGGCGCCGGCCGCGGAAAAGCCTATGGCCGAGAAGCCGAAGGAGGCGCATCGCGAGATCACGCCGCCGACCTCGGAGACGATCGCGCGCGAAGCCAAAATCGACGTTAAGCCTGACGTCAAGCCCGAGATGAAATCAGAGGGCAAGCCGGAAGCTCCCGCCGCGATGGCGCCCGCCGAAGCGCCGAAGCCGGCTCCTATGGCGACCATGCCTGAAGTGCCGCCTGCTGCGGAGGCGCCCAAGCCCGCGCCACCGGCCATGGAAACGGCAGCACCAGTCGCGCCGATGAAGCCGATGGCGCCCGCCGTTGCCGAGCTGCCCAAGGACGCCATGAAAGAGGCTGCCAAGGAGCCGGCGAAAGAAATGCCGATGGAGGCTGTCAAGGAAACGGCCAAGGAAACGGCCAAGGCTGCGCCAGCCGAAGCGCCGGCCCCCGTTGCGTCGCAGCCCACTGCCGCCAGCGTCGATGCGCGCCGTGACAGCGACGGCCTGCGCGTCACGTTCCCGCTTCAGGTCGCTACGCCCGCCGCGGCGTTCCGCCGCGGCGACACGGTGTGGCTGGTGTTCGACTCGCAGAAGCCGATCGATGTCGAAGCAATCCGCGCCAGGGGTGGTGCGATGATCGGCGACGTCAGCCGCATGCCGCTCGAAAAGGGGCAGGCGGTGCGCATCCGTCTCACCCGACCGCTGGTCTATTCGCTGACCAGCGAGGAGGTCGGCAAGGAGACCAACTGGCTGTTGACGCTCGCCGACAAGATCCAGGCGACGCCGCTGCCGCTGATGATGTCGCGCAACATCACCGATCCCGCGCTCGCCAACATCGCCATCCCCTTCGCCAATCCGGGCCTGCTGCACAAGCTCACCGATCCCGACGCCGGCGACATGCTCTATGTCGTCACTGCGCAGCGGCCGGTCCGCGGCTTCATCAAGCGGCAGGACCTGGTCGACCTCTCGCTCTTGGAATCCGCGCATGGCATCGCGATCCGGCCGAATTCCGACGAGGTCGGTGTCGAGGTCGGATTGGACAAGGTCATTCTCGGCAAGAAGGGTGGCCTGACGCTGTCACCGGTCGACGTCTCGGCCGAGCGGGCGCCGACCGCCGTGCGGCCGGTGTTCAATCCCGAAGGCTGGCGCAAGGGCCAGTCGGAGGACTTCTGGACCCGCCAGAGCGATCTGATCACGGCGATCTCGGCGGTCGATCCGGCGCAGCGCTCGCTGCCGCGGCTCGATCTCGCGCAGTTCTACATGTCGCGCGCCATGTATCACGAGGCCAAGTCCGTCACCGACGTGATGCTGACCGACCCCCTCAACAAGGAGGAGAGCGGCGCGCTGATCATGCACGCGATCGCGAGCATCCTGATCGGGCGGCCGGCGCAGGGCCTGAAGGATCTCGCCAATCCCGTGATCGGCAACAGCCACGATTCCCAGCTCTGGAAGGCGCTCGCTTACGCGCGCCAGGGCAAATGGGCGGATGCCCGCGAGAAATTCAAGAACGTCGAATTCGCCATCGCCTCGCTGCCGCTCGACATCCAGCGCATCGTGACGATGGACGCGATGCGCGCCTCGCTCGAGGTGAAGGACTATGCCGGCGCCTCCAAGCGCCGCGGCGAGATCGAGGTGGTCGGCGTCTCGCCCGAGGCCGCGCCCGCATTTGCGGTTTTGCGCGGCCGGCTCGCCGAGGCGCTCGGCCACGACAAGGACGCGCTCGACGACTACAAATTCGCGGTCGCCTCGAGCGACCGGCCAGCGGCGGCGGAGGCCAAGCAGCTCGAGGTCGCGTTACGGCAGAAGCGCGACGAGATCAGCAAGGAAGATGCGTTGCGCGAGCTCGAGACGCTGTCGATGACCTGGCGCGGCGACGCGATCGAGGTCAAGACGCTCCAGATGCTGTCGCAGATGTATGCAGAGAACGGCCGCTACCGCGATGCGCTCACGGCTGCGCGCACCGCGACCAGGCTCCAGCCGAATGCCGAAGCCTCGCGCCAGGCGCAGGATCTGGCGTCGGATCTGTTCACGCAGATCTTCCTGGGGCCCAAGGGCGACGAGCTGCCGCCGGTCGAGGCGCTCGGGATGTTCTATGAGTTCCGCGAGCTGACGCCGATCGGTCGCCGCGGCGACGAGCTGATCCGTCGTCTGGCCGATCGTCTCGCCTCGATCGATCTGCTCGACCAGGCCGCCGAGCTGCTGCAATACCAGGTCGACCACCGCCTCGAAGGCGCCGCGCGTGCGCAGGTCGCCGCGCGCCTAGCCATGATCTATCTCGCCAACCGCAAGCCCGACTTTGCGATCACGGCGCTGCGCGCAAGCCGTATCAGCGATCTCTCTGGCGAGCTGCGGCAGCAGCGCCTGTTGCTGGAAGCGCGCGCGCAGAGCGACGTCGGCCGCCATGACCTCGCGCTCGACATCGTTTCCAATGTCAGCGGGCGCGAGGTGCTCCGCCTGCGCTCCGACATCTTCTGGGCGGCGCGGCGCTGGCGTGAATCTGCCGAGCAGATCGAGCTCTACTACGGCGAGCGGTTCCGCGATTTCAAGCCGCTCAACGCGGTGGAGAAGAGCGACATCATCCGCGCCGCCGTCGGCTACGCGCTCGCCGATGATTCAATCGGCCTGTCGCGCTTCCGCGAGAAATACGCGCCGCTGATGAGCGAGAGCGCCGATCGGCTCGCCTTCGACATCGCCAGCAAGCCGGCCGGCGCCTCCAGCGCCGAATTCGCGGAGATCGCAAAACTCGCCGCAAGCGTCGACACGCTCGACGGCTTCCTGCGCGAGATGAAGCAGCGCTTTCCCGACGCGACTGCGCGTGCGCCGGCCTCACCGCAGGCCAAGGACGAGACCGAGCACACCGGCTCGCTGCCCTCGATCCCGGTCGTGCGCCAGATCAAGATGACGCGGTGAGGGCCCGGATCGACGCGCCGCCACATCCACCGTCATAGCGAGCGCAGCAAAGCGATCCAGAATCTTTCCGCGGAGGGATTTGGGATTGCTACGTCGCAAGGGCTCCTCGCAATGACGGGGAGAGAGCGTCATCCCCCGTAGCTCTGCACCAGGCTCCCCGCGACCAGCGACCAGCCGTCGACCAGCACGAAGAAGATCAGCTTGAACGGCAGCGAGATCGTCGCGGGCGGCAGCATCATCATGCCCATCGACATCAGCACGGATGCGACCACGAGGTCGATGATCAGGAACGGCAGGAACAACAGGAAGCCGATCTCGAAGGCGCGCTTGAGTTCGGAGATCATGAAGGCGGGGACGAGGATGCGCAGTGCGAGCTCGTCGGGGGTGGCCGGCGGCGGCTCGCCGGAGAGATCGAGGAACAGCTTCAGGTCTTTCTCGCGCACGTTCTTCTGCATGAAGCCGCGCAAGGGGACGGAGGCGCGTTGGAGCGCGTCCTCGACGCTGATCTGATTGGCGACGAGCGGGCGGATGCCGTCGTCGTAGGATTTTTGCAGCACCGGCCCCATCACGAAGAAGGTGAGGAACATCGCGAGCGCCAGGATCACCGAGTTGGGCGGTGCGGTTGCCGTGCCCATCGCGGTGCGCAGCAGCGACAGCACGACCACGATGCGCGTGAAAGACGTCATCATGATCAGGATCGACGGCGCGATCGACAGCACGGTGAGCAGTGCGATCAGCTGGATCGCGCGCTCGGTGACGCCGCCGCCCCCCTGGCTGCCGAGATTGATGCTGATGTCCTGCGCATGCGCAGGGGTTGCAAGCAAAGCCGTGGCGAGCAAAGCCGCGGCGATCAGGACAGAAGGGACAAGAACTCTACGCGGGAGGGTCGACAGCCTCACGAAGACGGCTTCGGACGGCCGAGCAGCGAGGCCATCTCGTCTTCGAGGTTTTCAAAGCTGGTCTTCTCCGCGACAGGTCTCGCAGGCGGGGCCGACGGCTCGCCGCGCGTTACGCGCGGTGGCGGTGCAGGCGGCTCCGGTGCAACCGGAGGCGCGACCGTCTCGCCGGCCGGACGGCGCAGGGCAGCCTCGAGGCGCTGGGCCATCTCGGCGAGATTTTGTTCGGCGCTCGACGGTACGGCGGCGGCCGGGGGCGGCACGGGCGGAGCCTGCGGCACCGGCGGAGGCGGCGGTGCGGCTGCGCGCTCGGCCCGCACCGGCGGCACCTTCACCGGCTCGCTCTGGCGGGGCGGACGCGGCATCAGCGGCGGTTCGTTGCGGGCCACGCGCGGCGGCAGCGGCTCGGGGCGGGGCTCACGCTCGGGGCGCGGCGCAATCGGCTCGGGCGAAAAGCCGGCGAGAGGATCGCTGCGGCGCTCGGCCAAAGCGGGCGCCGGACGACGAACCTCGTCGGCGAAGGAGGGACGCGCGGGCCGCGGCGGCGGCTCCGGCATTTGTGGCTCGGGATGGTCGAGCACTTCGGGCCGCGGCGCTTCGTCGGCCCAGCCGCCGGCATCGGGCATCGGGGCAAGGCGCGGCGGCTCGGCGGCACTGGGGCGTTGCGGAATCTGGTCGCGGCCGGCTGCGGCGCGGACGATGTTCGGCTCGACGACGATGTCGGTGGGGCCGCCAATCATCAGCAGATGCTCGACATTGTCACGCCGGACCAGCACCAGGCGCCGGCGGCCGTCGACTGCGGCCGCATCGATCACCGCGAGCCGGGGCATCCTGCCGCGCTGGGTGTTGGCGCCGAGCCGGGTGGTCGCGAATCGGCGGACCAGCCACGCCGCGACGCCGATCAACGCCAGAACGACGATGAACGCGACGATGAAAGTGATAGGGCTACCGTTCATACCTGTCCCCGGCAAATGGCGCTTCTCTCGTGCCTATAGTCCACCGACCAGCGGCGTGCGATGCCCCAAAAACTGCGATCTCTTAACGTCCCGCGGCAAGTTTTGCCGTCCCCAACCCTTAATAACCTATGAATCGCCCGATCCAAAACGACTTCTTGGCCTGTGCACGGACCGCCAAGCGGTTGGGTTAATGCGGTTTTTGCAACGGGTAGAAACACGGGGGACGCAATGCATGTCTCAATCAGAAACATGCATCTGCCGCGCCTTAACCACCTGTTAACCATACACGCGGCAAATTCTGCCTAGCTTCGGACCTCAAGGTCCGCAAGAGGCGGAAGGAGCCGCAACGATGTCCATCAACGATCTTCCGGTGCTGTCGGCGCTTCGCACCAAGATGCAGTGGCACCAGGAACGCCAGCGCGTCCTGTCCGAGAACGTCTCCAACTCCGACACCCCCAATTTCCGGCCGCGCGAGCTGGTCGAGCCGAAATTCGACAAGACCGGCGCTGCCGCGGGCTCGATGGGCCCCCTGGCCATGACCGTCACCAGCGTCTCCCACATGACGCCGTCGGGCGCGGCCTCGAGCTTCGACCAGAACAAGAATGCGGGTTTCGAGACCCGTCCTGCGGGCAATGCCGTCAATCTCGAAGAGGAGATGATGAAATCCGCCAACAACCAGATGGATTACGCGGCGGTGACCTCGCTCTATTCGAAGAGCCTGCATCTCCTGAAGACGGCGATCGGCAAGGGCTAGAGCTAGAGGAGGTGCATTATGGCGAATGACAGCAGCGACTTTGCCCGTTCGATGGCGATTGCGACCTCCGGACTGCGCGCGCAGGCCGGGCGCATGCGGGTGATCTCGGAGAACATCGCGAATGCCGATTCGACGTCGCCGACCGCCGGCGGCGATCCCTACCGCCGCAAGGTCCCGACGTTCTCCTCCGCGCTCGACCGCACGCTCGATGCGCAGGTCGTCACGCTCGGCAAGATCAAGCCCGACCAGTCCAACTTCCGCGTCAAATACGAGCCGAGCAATCCGGCCGCGGATGCCAGCGGCAACGTCAAATATCCCAACGTGAATTCGGTGGTCGAGATGACCGACATGCGCGATGCGCAGCGGTCCTACGAGGCCAACGTCAACATCATCAGTGCGACGCGCCGGATGATCCAGCGCACGCTCGACATCCTCAAGACCTGAACAGGAAATTTAAGCCATGGCAACACCGACAATCGCCGCCAATGCTTATGCCAACCTCGCCCGCGTGCTGGAGAACAGCGGCGCCGGCAAGGGCAGCGAGGCAAGTGGGCAGTCCTTTGCTTCGCTGCTGAAAGACGCGGTCGGCAGCGTGATGGAGTCCGGCCGCAAGTCGGACGCGCAGACGGTGGCGATGGCCGCCGGCAAGGCCAACGTCATGGACGTGGTGACCGCAGTCGCCGACACCGACGTCGCGGTGTCCACGCTGGTCTCGGTCCGCGACCGCGTGATCGCGGCGTATGAAGACATCATGAAGATGCCGATCTGACGGGTGGCGAGTAGCGAATGGTAAGAGGCGAATAGGGACGCCACCGGGAAACCATTCGCCACTCGCTTCTCGCCATTCGCGCTTCCGGCAGAATCAACAAACCATGAATGAGCAATTGCAATGACCGGACCTGAAACCCTCGACGTCGCACGCGATGCGATCTGGACCATCGTGATCGTGTCGTCGCCGCTGATGGTGGTGGGGCTCGTGGTCGGCGTCATCGTGTCGTTGTTCCAGGCGCTGACGCAGATCCAGGAGCAGACGTTGATCTACGTGCCGAAGATTCTGGCCATCTTCGCCACGATGCTGTTGGCGCTACCGTTCATGGCGGACGCACTCCATTCCCATATGCTGCGGATCTCGTCGCGAATCATCGGCGGCTGAGGCACAATGCGCCCACCATGCGCATCGACGTCTCGCTGCTGCCGGCGCTTGCCGCAGCCTTCATGCTCGCCTTCGCCCGGGTCGGTGCGATGGTGATGTTGCTGCCTGGCCTGGGCGAGACCAACATCCCGACGCGGGTCAAGCTGTCGATCGCGCTCCTGCTCACGCTGATCATCCTGCCGCTGCATCGCAACGCCTATCACGTCGACATGGGCTCGCTGGCGCCGCTCCTGGTGTTGATGCTGCATGAGATCGTGATCGGCATCGTGCTCGGCGCGACCGCGCGCGTGACGCTGGCGGCCCTGCAGGTCGCAGGCGCGGTGATCGCGCAGCAGATGGGGCTCGGCTTCGTCACGTCCGTCGATCCGACGCAGGGGCAGCAGGGTGTGCTGGTCGGCAACTTCCTGACCATGCTTGGCGTCACGCTGCTATTTGCCACCGATAGCCATCATCTCGTGATCGCGGCGCTGAACGACAGCTACGCGATCTTTTCGCCGGGCGAGACCGTGTCGAGCGGTGATGTCGCTTCCCTTGCCACGCGGGCCTTTTCCGCCGCGTTTCTGCTCGGCCTCCAGCTTTCCGGGCCGTTCCTGGTGTTCGGCCTCGTCTTCAACATCGGGCTCGGCGTGCTGGCGCGGTTGATGCCGCAGATGCAGGTCTATTTTGTCGGTGTGCCGCTGTCGATTTTCGCCGGCTTTCTGGTGCTCGCGGTGGTGCTCACGGCGATGATGGGCACGTTCCTCGACTACTTCATCGGTGTCATGCACCAGATGATGCCGCTGAAATAAGAGGGCTCGATGGCGGAAGACAACGATCCAGAGAGTCAAACAGAAGACCCGACGCAAAAACGTCTCGACGAGGCGCTCGAACGCGGCGACGTCGCCAAGAGCCAGGAGATCAACACCTGGTTCATGATCGCGGGCGGCACGCTCGTGGTGTCGACCTTCTCGGGCTCGGTCGGCAGCGGGCTGCTGACGCCGATGCGCAACCTGCTCGCCAATTCCTGGATGATCAAGACCGACCCCGGCAACCTGCTTGCCCTGATGCAGCAGATCGAGGTTGCGGTGCTCGCGGCCGTCGGCGTGCCTCTCTTGATGCTGGTGCTGGCGGCCATTGCCGGCAACATGCTGCAGCACCGGCTGGTGTGGTCGGCCGAATCCCTGATCCCCAAATTCAGCAAGCTTTCGCCCGCGGCGGGCTTCAAGCGCATCTTCGGCAAGCAGGCGGCGGCGAATTTTCTCAAGGGCATCGGCAAGCTCGTCGTGCTCGGCGCCGTCATGACCGTGATCCTGTGGCCCGAGCGGCACCGCATGGAGGCGATGGTCAAGCTCGATCCGGCCGCCATACTGGGCGCCACCACCAGCATGATCATCCATCTGCTCGGCGCCGTGGTCGCCGCGCTCGCGATCATCGCGATTGGGGACTATTTCTTCCAGTATCGGACCTGGTTCCAGCGGCAGAAAATGTCGCTCCAGGAGATCAAGGAAGAGTTCAAGCAGTCCGAAGGCGACCCGCACATCAAGGGCAAGATCAGGCAGTTGCGGCAGCAGCGCGCCAAGAAGCGCATGATGGCGGCGGTTCCAAAGGCCTCCGTGATCATCACCAACCCGACCCACTATTCGGTGGCTTTGTCCTACGAGCGCGGCATGTCGGCGCCGATCTGCGTCGCCAAGGGCGTCGACAATCTCGCCTTCAAGATCAGGGAGATCGCGCGCGAGCACGACATCCCGATCGTCGAGAACGTGCCGCTGGCGCGCGCGCTCTACGCCACCGTCGATATCGACCAGGAAATCCCGATGGAGCATTACCACGCGGTCGCCGAAGTCATCGGCTACGTGATGCGAATGAAGCGCGGATTTAGTGCCGCAAGGCAGTAAAAACCCCCGAAAAGTTCCGGAAATGGCCGTAAACTGGGAATCAGCGTACCTTTCGCCCCTGCTGCCCTTGCGCCTGCGGGTCCGATTCAGGCAGGGAGGACCCCGCGTGCCCCCTGGCGCGTTGATTCTCTGCCGACAGGCTGCGCCGACTTGAGATGACCGCCGAGACCGATCACGACCTCACACGCGAGCCCGTTGCGGCGCATGAGCCGTCGCCGCGCTCGGGCAGCATTGCGCTGGTGCTGCTGGTGGCCACCGGCCTGGTCGCGGTCGCGGTCGGACTGATGACGCTCGGCCGCGCGCAGGCGCAGCCCTATATCCTCGGCATCCTCGCCGTGCTGGCGATGATCGGCCTGTTCAATTTGTTCGCCTTCGCCGCCGGCATCATCCGCTTCGTCGACCGTAATCTCGACGATCCCGTGATGGGGCGCATCGCCGATCACGCCTTTGACGGCCTCGCAGTCACCGATCCACGCGGCCATGTGGTCTATTCCAATGCGGCCTATTTGACGCTGACCGGCGCCGCCGGCCCGCAGGATGTGCGGCCGGTCGAGCGCGTCTTCATCGGCAACCCCGACGTCTCGGAGGCCGTGTTCCGCCTGCTGAAAGCCGCGCGTGAAGGCAAACGGCAGCAGGAAGAGGTTCGCATCTCCGGCCATGACGGCAGCCAGGGCCGCTGGCTGCGCATGCGGGTGCGCCCGCTCGGCACGGGCAAACGCGAAGCCAAATATGCGGTGTGGTCGATTGCCGACATCACCCGCGACCGCGAGCGCCAGGAGGACGTGTTCCAGGAGCTTCAGCACGCGATCGAATATCTCGATCACGCGCCCTGCGGCTTCTTCTCGGTCAATCCCGCCGGCGAGCTCGCTTATGTCAATGCGACGCTGGCGAACTGGCTCGATTACGACCTCGCCGAGATCGGTTCGGGCGGGTTGAAGCTCGCCGACATCGTCTCCGGCGACGGTGCCTCGCTGCTCAGCGCGATCGTCGCGGTGCCGGGCGAGGTCAAAACGGAAGTCTTCGACATCGATTTGCGCATGCGCACCGGCAAGACCATGCCGGTACGGCTCTATCACAAGCTCGCCTTCGGCGCCGACGGCGCTCCGGGGCCGTCGCGCACGCTGGTCATCAGCCGCGCCCGCGACGAGCGCAGCGATCCCGACCGCGCCGCCGAAGTCCGCTTCATGCGCTTCTTCGACCACACGCCGATGGCGATTGCGACCGTCGACCGTGGCGGCAACGTCGTGCGCGCCAATGCACGCTACGCCAAGCTTGCGCAAGGCCTTGGGCTGGACAGCGCCAGCAAGTCGATTTTCCGCGCCATCAATTCGCGCGACCGCCATTTGCTGATCGCGGCCATCAACCAGGCCGCCGAAGGCAAGGCCGACATCGCGCCGGTCGAGGTGGCGCTGGAAGGGACCAAGGAGCGCTGGGGCCAGTTCTTCGTCACGCCGGTCGACGCAGCCGAGAACGATGCGGAAGCCGCGATCGTCCATATGCTCGAGACCACCGAGCGGCGCGCGCTGGAGAACCAGATCAACCAGTCGCAGAAGATGGAGACCGTCGGCCAGCTCGCCGGCGGCATCGCCCACGACTTCAACAACGTGCTCTCCGCCATCATGATGGCGAACGACTTCCTGCTGAACGCGCACAAGCCGACCGATCCGTCGTTCCAGGACATCATGCAGATCAAGCAGAACGCGACGCGCGCCGCGACGCTGGTGCGGCAGCTGCTGGCGTTCTCGCGGCGGCAGACGCTGCGGCCGCAGGTGCTCGATCTCGGCGATGCGCTCAGCGATCTCACCATGCTGCTGCGGCGGCTGATCGGCGAGAAGGTCAAGCTCGACCTGATCCACGGCCGCGACCTCTGGCCGGTCAAGGTCGACGTCTCCCAGTTCGAGCAGGTGATCGTCAACCTCGCGGTGAATGCGCGCGACGCCATGTCCGACGGCGGCAAGCTGATCATCCGCACCGCCAATGTCGCGACCGACGAGGCGGGCAAGCTCGCCTACAAGGGCATGCCGGCGGCGGATTATGTGCGGATCGAGGTCGCCGACACCGGCACCGGCATTCCCGCCGACATCCGCGACAAGATTTTCGAGCCGTTCTTCTCGACGAAGGAAGTGGGGAAGGGCACCGGTCTCGGGCTCTCCACCGTCTACGGCATCGTCAAGCAGACCGGCGGATTCATCTATGTGGACTCCGAGCCGGGGCAGGGCACCTCATTCCACATCTTCCTGCCGCGCCATCATGCCGAGCCCGAGGTCCAGGTCGAGCAGCCGGCGGCGGCAGCGACCAATGGCACCGCGAAGGAAGCCGCGCCCGCAGCCGTGGAGGCCAAGCCGCGCACCGATCTCACCGGGCAGGGCACGATCCTGCTGGTCGAGGACGAAGAGGGCCTGCGCGCCCTGAACGCCCGCGGCCTGCGCTCGCGCGGCTACACCGTGGTCGAGGCCGAGAACGGCGTCGAGGCGATGGAGGTGCTGGACGAGCAGAGCGGCGGAATCGATCTCGTCGTCTCCGACGTGGTGATGCCGGAGATGGACGGGCCGACGCTGCTCAAGGCGATGCGCGAGAAGAACCCCGACATCAGGTTCATCTTCGTCTCCGGCTATGCCGAGGACGCCTTCGAGAAGAGCCTGCCCGAGGGCCAGCAGTTCGACTTCCTGCCAAAACCGTTCACGCTCAGCCAGCTGGTGGCGGCGGTGAAGGAGACGATGACGAAGCAGGGGTGAGGGCGGCAACCTCTGCCGTCGTCTTGGCGTGTAAACCCGCCGGTACCCGGCGACCGTGATTTTGTGGTTAAGCCGGCCAAACCCCCGTCAAATATGGGCTTTTGCCATGTCCCCGCGACTGAGGGCCGCAGCTATGGGTTCCGAAAACGGCTTCACTTTTGCAGAAGGCTGCCCATCTTAATGGCGCGTCCCCATGCCGGGGATTTGGGAAACGAACATGAATTTCTCGCAATGGTCCCGCCGTCTCGTGAAGACGATTGCCGTCGTGCTGGCGCTCGCGCTGCCGACTGCGCTCGCGATCTCGTCCGCTGACGCCCGCGTCGGCGGCGGCTTCTCGTCGGGTTCGCGCGGTTCGCGGACCTTCTCGGCCCCGCCGTCGACCACGACCGCGCCGGGCTCGACCTCGCAGTTCAACCGCACCTTCACCCAGCCGGGCGCAGGCATGAATTCGGCTGCGTCCGCGCCTGCGCGCGGCGGCCTGTTCGGTCGCGGCGGCGGCTTCCTGGGCGGCCTTGCGGCCGGCTTCCTCGGCGCAGGCCTGCTCGGCATGCTGTTCGGTGGCGGCCTGTTCGGTGGCCTCGGTGGCCTGTCGTCGATCCTCGGCCTGATCATCCAGATCGTGCTCGTGGTGTTCGTGGTGCGGCTGGCGATGTCGTGGTGGCAGCGCCGCAACGCGCCGCAGGCGGCCTATGCCGGTGCCGATGCCGGACCGCAGGCGAGCTATCGCAACGGTCTCGGCGGTGGACTTGGCAGCGGTCTCGGCGGTGGCTTCGGCTTCGCTGCCAACAATGCGCCGCTCGAAATCAAGCCGGACGACTATGAGGCGTTCGAACGCCTGCTCGGCGAGATCCAGTCCGCCTGGTCGAACGAGGACGTGGCCAAGCTGCACACGCTGGCGACGCCGGAAATGGTCTCCTATTTCGAGCAGGACCTGGCCAAGAACCGCGCGCGCAACGCCGTCAACAAGGTGACCAACGTCAAGCTGTTGCAGGGCGACCTTGCGGAGGCCTGGCGCGAAGGCGAGACGGAGTATGCGACAGTGGCGATGCGCTTCGCGCTCACCGACAGGACGGTCGACCGCACCACCGGCGCGCTTCTCGACGGCAGCGAGCAGCCGGGTGAGGTCACCGAGGTCTGGACCTTCGCCCGCCGCCCTGGCAGCGCCTGGGAATTGTCGGCGATCCAGCAGGCCAACTGATCGCCGCCAAGAGCAACAAGGAAGGCGTCGTGCTTCGGCACGGCGCCTTTTTTTGCGCCGCGCATATCGGATCCGGCCGGCCATTTGGGCGAAGCACTTAATTGCTTGTTGCCCGCGCAGAGCTCCCGCATTTTCGCGCCTGCCGGTTGGAGAAGGAGATATTCGGTGAGTCAGTCGGTCGCGCGCTCCAGGACAAGTCACGAAAGCTCCAGGAATTCGTCTCTGCCGCTGGAGGCGATCGAGGCGGCGTATGACCGGATCGAGGCCGAGCGCGACCGCAATTGCTGGATCTATCTCCGCCCGCGGGCGGAGGCGCTCGAAGCATGCCGCAAGCTCTTGGCGCGCGCGCGGACCGGCGAAAATCTTCCGCTGCTCGGCATTCTCTTCGGTGTGAAGGACAACATCGACGTCGAGGGAATGCCGACCAGTGCCGCGTGCCCGGCGTTCAGCTACACGCCCTGGCATTCCGCGCACAGCGTCGAACGCCTCACCGCGGCTGGCGCCATTTGCCTTGGAAAGACCAATCTCGATCAGTTCGCCACGGGCCTGTGCGGCGCGCGTTCGCCCTATGGCTCCTGCGCGTCGGTTGCCGATGTGCGCTATGTTGCCGGCGGCTCCAGTTCCGGCTCCGCGGTCGCCGTTGCGGCGGGGCACGTCGCGTTCGCGCTCGGTACCGATACTGGCGGGTCCGGCCGCATACCTGCCGGCTTCAACAACATCGTCGGAATCAAGCCGACCGTTGGGCTGGTGTCCTCGCGCGGCCTGGTGCCGAATTGCCCGACGATCGATTGCGTTTCGGTGTTCTGCAACACCGTGAGCGATGGCGAGGCGATCCTCGACATTATCGAAGGGTTCGATTTCGAAGATCCCTACAGCCGCGTGCCCAGGGCCTTATCTTTCGCCAGCGGGGCGGCGCCATCGTTCCGGTTCGGCCGCCTTGCGCCCGCCGATCTCGAATGCTTCGGCATGCCGGAATGCGGCGAACTCTATGAGCGCGCCTGCGCGCGCTTTGCGCAGATCGGGGGAACGGCGATCGAGGTGGACTTCGCCCCGTTCCGCCAGGCCGGAGAGCTGATGTTCAGCGGACCCTGGGTGGCGGAACGGCACGCGGCCATCGCTTCGCTCTTGGACATCGATTCCGGCGCCTTGCTTGATGTCACGAGGACCGTGCTGGGCTCAGCCGCGGGCTATTCGGCGATTGACACGTTTGGTGCCATTCACCGGCTGCACCGGCTTCGCCGCGACGCCGAGGCGATCTTTGCGGGCATCGATGCGCTGGTGGTCCCGACCGCTCCGCGGCCGTTCACGCTGGAGGAGATGCACCGCGATCCGATCACCCTCAACAACCGCCTCGGCTACTACTCGTACTTTGCCAATCTGCTCGATCTCTGCGGCGTGGCAGTTCCGAACGCGACATTGCCGAACGGCATGCCCATGGGGGTGACCCTGCTGGCGCCGGCCTGGCATGATCGGGCGCTGATCGGACTGGCGCGGCGGTTCGAGGCCGGTGCCGACGGAGCGGCGTTCGAATCGAAACCTGGCGGCTGATCGGTTAATCCATCTCCTGCCCCAGCGTCGAAAGATCCAGGATCGAAATCACGGATCTGTCGTACCTGATCACGCCTTCCTCCTGAAGCCGCGCGAGTTGCACGGTCACCCATTGGCGCGTGGATCCGATCAGATTGGCGAGATCGCCGTGGGTAAACGGCATGCCGACGACGATCTCGCCATCGCGCTTGACGCCGTATACGTGCGACAGGAAGATCAGCAGGCTATGCAGCCGCTCGGTCACCGAGCGCGTCCCGAGCATCTGGGCCATCGCCGAATAGCACCGCGCCTTGAATGCCAGGGCATCGAGCAAGGCGACGGCGATCGCCGACGATTCCAGCGCGAGCCGCCGCAACGCTGGTCCGGGCATGAACGTCAGCCGGCTGCGCTCGGCCGCGACCGATGACCACATGTGCGGGCCCGTTCCGAATATATCGGGGCCGCCGACGAAGTTGCCGGGAAACCAGTAGGCGAGCGTGACCTCGCGCCCCGACGGCGCCGCATAATAGCTGCGGATGCGTCCCTCGCTGATCAGGTAGATCCCGGCCTGTGCGTCGCCCTGAGACCAAACCAGTTGGCCGGCGTCCAGGACCTTCTCGCGTCCGATCGCACGCAAGCGATTGCAATCTGCCCGGTTGAGGCCGTCCAGCAAGCTGGGTAGTGGCCTGACGAGATTGTCCGACTCGGCCAGCATCACACCTGCCGCTACCGCGCTGTTTGCCCTGTGCATCGCCGGCTCCGCCTGTGAGACCGGCATCGATTATTCAAGAACCATGCCAGCGCGCTGCGGTCCGCTTCGCGCGAGCTCTGGACGATCAGCTCGGGTCCGACTGATTGAACGCCCGCAACCCTTCTGCGCGGATGACGTCGAGACAATCCTTCTTGAGGGAAAGATAAGCTGGCTCGACCATGATAGAGTTCGACCGCGGTCGCGGCAGCTTGACCGCGATTTCGCGCAGGATGCGGCCGGGTCCCGCGCTCATGATGAGAACGCGGTCGGCCAGCACGATGGCCTCATCGATGTCATGCGTGACGAACACGATTGTCGCCTTGATCCGGTCGCGCAGCTCCAGCAGATTGTCTTGCATCACCGCCCGGGTCTGCGCGTCGAGAGCCCCGAAGGGCTCGTCCATCAGCAGCACGCGCGGCTGATTGGCCAGCGCTCGGGCGATCGCCACGCGCTGCTGCATGCCGCCGGACAATGTGTTCGGATAAGCGTCGGCGAAACGCTTGAGACCGACCATCGCGATCAGGTCGTCGGCGATGGCATTCGCCTCCGTCCTGGACTTTCCAAGCATCCTGGGGCCGTGGGCGATGTTCCTGCGGACCGACTTCCACGGGAATAGATGCGGCTGCTGGAACACCATGCCGACATCGGGGCGCGGTCTGTAGACGCGCGAGCCCTCCACCAGGGTCTCACCTTCAAACGGCACTTCCAGTCCGGCGATCGAATTAAGCACGGTCGACTTGCCGCAGCCGGAGGGGCCGACGAGGCAGACGAACTCGCCAGGCGCCACGTCAAAGGACAGGCGATCCACCGCGATGGTCTGGCCGCGGTTGGTGTCGAAAACGATGCTCAGGTTCGAGACTTGAATGGCCGGTTGCTTCCGCGCTTCCTCGACGGAGACCGGCGAACTTGCCAGAGCCAGTTTCATGATCGATCGAGGTCCCGACATCAGCGCCACCAGACAGTCCGTTCCGCAAGAGCCGCAAACAGCCGGTCGGCAACGAACGAAATCAACCCGAGCGCTGCGAGCCCGCCCATGACCTGGCCCGTTTGCAAATTCTGCTGGGCAATCTCGATCCTGTAGACAATGCCAGCGAAAGTGCCTGCAAGCTCGGCCGCGACAAGCGTGTAAAAGGAGATGCTGACGGCGGTGCGCAACCCGACCACGATGTAGGGAAGCGCGCCCAGCAGCACGATCTCCTGGAGCATCTGCCGCCGTGGGGTGCCGAGCATCAACGCCGCCCGAATCAGGCCACGGTCGACCTTCTGCACGCCAATGTGGGTCGCAAGCCATACCGTGAAGAACACGCCCCATACGACGAGGAACAGTTTTCCCGCCTCCGACAAACCGAACCAGAGGATGACGATCGGCACGAAGGCAATCGGCGGAATTGGCCGCAGGATATGGAAGAGCGGCGACAGCAAGCTCGAAACAACCGGAAATTGGCCGGTGAGAATACCGAGCAGGACGCCGAGCGCGCCGCCGATGATGAACCCCGTGGTGACGCGAAAGAGGCTGGCCAGCAGATCGCCGAAGAACTGTCCGCTCCGGATCCACTCGAGGACGGCGGCCGCAACCACCGTCGGCGGCGGAAACAGCACCATGTTGACGGCCCCGGAACGGGAGACCAGTTCCCAGAGGCCGACGAACAGGGGAAGCGAAAGCGCTCCAATCAGAATATTGAGGCGGCGAAGACGGGTTGAATCCGGTCGCCGATCGCGACCGGTGCGGAGGGCAATCTCTTGTCGTGCTGACGTGCCGTCCTGCATGGCTGTGCGGGTGCCTATTTCCATGAAAGGGTGACGCGTGCGGGGTCGAGCTTCCTGAGCGGCTCGGTCACGACGATCTTGCTGAAGTCGGGCATCGCTGCTCCCGGAGGATGGTTGCCGCTCTCGAGGCGCCATGCGGCGTGGGTCTTGAGAATCTCGATCAGCCGGTCGTCGAGACGCACCCGGTAAACATAGTCGGCCCAGATGGGGGCGAGCTCGTCCCGCTTCATGCCGACCGCGTCCGCCACGACCGTGATCGCTTCATCCGGGTTTGCCTTCATCCAGACCTCGGCGTCGATCAGTGCCGCAATGAACTTCTCAACCAGTGCCGGGTTGGCGTCGAGATAGGGCCTCATGACGACAATGTTGAACGTCTCGGAGTAGGTGTCCTTTGTATCGAGCTCAGCGACGGCTTCGCCCAGAGCCTTCTTCGCGTTGGCGATGTGGGGTTCCCAGGTGTCGATCGCGTCGATGCTTCCGGCCGCAAGTGCCGGCAGCATCTCCTGGGGCCGCAGATTGACGAGGGTGACGTCCTTGGGAGTTAGTCCGGCCGACTTCAGCAAGGTCGCCGTGTAAACCTCGCTGCCGGTGCCGGCCGTGAATGCAATTCGCTTGCCGCGAAGATCCGCCTTGGTTTTGACGCCGGCCTTGACTGCGACGACCGTCTTGAGGTCGGAATATTCCATGCCGGCGACGAAGGCGATGGGCTGGTTTGCCATCGCCGAAGCGGTGACCGGCGCCTCCGCCGTCGTCGCGATGTCGGCGCCGCCCCCGATCACGGTGTCCAGGCACTGCTTGCCGGACGTGAAGTTCGAGACTGTGATGTCCAGTCCGTGCTTCTCGAAAATTCCCTTCGATTTGGCGACGATCGCAAGGCCGGAGATCGGTCCGAGGTTTTGCGCGAGCCGGGCTTTGAGCAATTCAGCGGCCGAGGCGCGGTCAGGGCCGATGGCGAGACCGATGGCAAGGCAGCAAAGCGCGACGTAACCGGCCATTGCCGCGATTGGGCGGACAGAATTCCAGTGCATGACGATCTCCCCTCGCGCCGCGCCCGGCGGCAGCCCCGATGTGATCGCGGTACCGCCCTGAACGGTTCCGCAACAGACTCCCGCGTCCTCCCCCGGACCATCGCTTGAGGATCGGCCACCTTGGTATGCTCGCCCGGCGCTACGGTCTCGGGAAGCAATTAATCGACATGGCCTTCGGGGTGCCCGGTCCCGCACTGACGAACCCCAGGCCGCATGCTACATTGGCTCCGGCGTACCCTCCGCTCACGGACCTCTTCCATGAAATACGAGCTCTATTACTGGCCCGAGATCCAGGGCCGCGGCGAATATGTGCGGCTGGCGCTGGAGGAGGCGGGTGCGGCTTACGTCGACGTCGCGCGCGGTCCACGCGGGACGGCTGCGATGATGAAGATGATGGATGCGAATATGGCTACGCCGCCCTTTGCGCCGCCGTTCCTGAAAGCCGGAAAGCTCGTGATCGGCCAGACCGCCAACATCCTGCTTTATCTTGGCGCGCGACATGGGCTCGCGCCGAAGACCGAAGCCGGAAAACTCTGGGTGCACCAGCTTCAGCTCACCATCACCGATTTCGTGCTGGAGATCCACGATACCCATCATCCGCTCGGGCCGTCGCTCTATTACGAGGATCAGAAGCCGCAGGCCAAGAAACGCACCACCGAATTCTGGAAGGACCGCGTGCCGAAATATCTCGGCTATTTCGAACAACTGCTCACCGGGAATGGTGGCACCTACGTCACCGGACGCAGGCTGACCTATGTCGATCTCTCGCTGTTCCAGATCGTCGCCGGCCTACGCTATGCCTTTCCCAGACGGATGAAGGCGTACGAGGACGAGATCCCCGGTCTCGTCGGTCTGCACGACCGCGTCGTCGCGCGGCCGAACATCAAGGCTTATCTTGCGAGCGAGCGCCGCATTGCCTTCAACGAGCTGGGCATCTTCCGCTGCTACAGGGAGCTCGACGCGTGAGCTACCATACGCCCGGCAGCAGCCGATAGCGCACCCGCGCCGCATAGTCGGAATAGCCGGGCAGGCCTGCGATGAGCGTGCGCTCCTCGATGTGGATGCGGACCGCAAGCAGAGCCAGGAGGACAGGCGCCATCGCGAGCCCCCACCATGAGCCCAGCAGCAACGGCACGCCGGTGAAGAACAGGATCATGCCGCTGTACATGGGATGCCTGACATGGGCGTAGGGTCCGGTCGAGATCACGCGCTGCGCGCGCTCGGCCTGTAGCTTCACCACGGGGGCTGCGAACGAATTCTCCCGGAATACCCACATGGTGAACAGCATGCAGGCGAGGTACAGCGCGAAGCCGAGGACCTGCAATGCGAGCGGCACATTGGACGCGAGTGCCCGCCGATCGAGTCCAATGGCAATCAGCCAGGCCAGGATGGCCACGATGAAGGCGATGATGAAGACCTTGTCGGCCGGCGGCTGCTCCCGCTGGATCACTGGACGGAGACGCTCGGCCAGGAGCGCGGGATCGAGCCGGTAAAGCCACCAGCCGCAGAGCGGGCCGAGCAGGGCGGAGGTCACGAGGAAGGTCCAGGCCGACGGCCAATGCAGTGTGCCGGCGCAGCCGAACAACAGCGCGCCCATCGCGGCCGTGAGAATCGTGTTCTGAAACAAGAGACGAGCGATCATGCGCGGTTCCCCGGGCAGTCTCGCACGAATTTGGCGGTGCACTCCGGCAAAGATGCGGCCGGACATGCGAAAAGCGCGATCAACCGGATCGGGCGATCCTCGCAGGCGAGCCCGATCAGGCGAGCTGATCGATCCGCGTGCCCTGTCCCGGCGGCAGCGGCGCGGGCGGCGTCGGCTGATAGGTCGGGTCGGTGTCCTTGGTCTTGGTCTGGTCGTCCTGCTGCTTGGTCGTGTCGTAGCTCGGAACCACGATCGCGATCGGCGGCGGCGCAACGGTGGAAACACTCATCCACAAATCCTCACATATGGAAACAATTCAGCTTGCCCTGCGAGGGACGAAAGGTCCGTCAAGCCAATCGTTAAAATGCGAGAGATCTGATGCTCTCCCCTCGTCATTGCGAGCTGCGCTCGCAATGACGGAGTGCGTGGCGCGTGCCCGGCCTACTCGTCCTTCGGCCGCGTGACCGTGATCGCGGCCTCAGTCTTGGTGCGCGTGCATTCCATGTTGAGGCGCTTGTAGCGCATCGTGACCTTGTCGCCGCGCAGCAGGCCCATGCGCTTCAAGCAGCGCGTCGCGCCGGTCGCGGTGTCGTCCTTCGTCACCGTGAAGATGATCGCGGCCGCGGAAGCGACGAGATCATAGAACTGCGGCGTGGGTTTGCGGTCGCCCTTGGCGTAGAGCTCGTTGGAATAGGCCTGTCCCTGCGCGCGGCAGCCGAGCGACAATTCCTTCGCCGCCGGATGGGTGAGATAAATGATGTTGGCGGCCTTGAAGTTGACCTTCAGTCCGTCGATGCCGCCGGCGAGCTGCTTTGCGATGTCGTCGCACTGGTCCGCGCGCGCGGGCGCGGCAAAGGCCACAAGGCCGGTGATTGCGGCGGCGACAGCAATCGCGCCGCGGACGTGCCGTTTGAAAATCATGATGAAAAGCCCCTTGGGCGCGCATTCAACCGTCGCCGCGCGCGAAGTGCAAGGGGTGCAACCAGGCTCTACCGGGTCCAATTCTGGTCGCCTGCCTCCCACAGGACGCGACCGGAAAATGGCCGTCGTGGCCCCCGAATCGGGATGCCCCGGCCCCGCCAGAGCGCCTTCCCTTTACGGCAAAAAAGCTTAGAACGCTTCTATGCCAGGGGCCCGCGCGAGGGCTCCAAAACCCCGAGATTCGCCCCATGAATGCTCCCACCGCCTTCCCGGACGCCTCAAAGCCCGTTCCGCCCTACAAGCACACCCCGCTGTTCCCGCTGGGCAGGGACGAGACGCCCTACAAGAAGATTTCGTCCGAGGGCGTCCGGGTCGAGAAGGTTTTGGGCAAGGACATGCTGGTGGTGTCGCGCGAAGCGTTGCGGGCGCTGTCGGAGGCGGCTTTCGGCGACATCAACCACTATTTGCGGCCGGGCCATCTGAAGCAGCTCCGCGCCATCCTGGAGGACGGCGAGGCGAGCCCGAACGACAAGTTCGTTGCGCTGGACTTCCTGAAGAACGCCAACATCGCCGCCGGCGGCGTGTTGCCGATGTGCCAGGACACTGGCACCGCGATCATCATGGGCAAGAAGGGCTGCAACGTCATCACCGACGGTGAGGACGAGGCGGCGCTGTCGGAGGGCGCGCGCGACGCGTACCTGCGCCGCAATCTGCGCTATTCGCAAGTCGCGCCCTTGTCGATGTATGAGGAGAAGAACACCGCCAACAATATGCCGGCGCAGTGCGAGATCTACGCCGAGGGCGATCACGCCTACAAGTTCATGTTCATGGCGAAGGGCGGCGGCAGCGCCAACAAGAGCTTTCTGTTTCAGGCGACGCCCTCGGTGCTGACCAAGGACCGGTTGCTCGCCTTCCTGAAGGAAAAAATCCTGACGCTCGGCACCGCGGCGTGCCCGCCTTATCACCTCGCCATCGTGATCGGCGGCACCTCGGCCGAGCTCTGCATGAAGACGGTGAAGCTGGCGTCCGCGCGCTATCTTGACGCGCTGCCGACGCACGGCTCGCCTGACGGCAACGCCTTCCGCGACGTCGAGATGGAGAAGGAAATCCACAAGATGACGCAGTCGCTCGGCGTCGGCGCCCAGTTCGGCGGCAAGTATTTCTGCCACGACGTGCGCGTGATCCGCATGCCGCGTCACGGCGCTTCGCTGCCGATCGGGCTTGGCGTGTCCTGCTCGGCCGACCGCCAGGTGCTCGGCAAGATCACCAAAGACGGCGTCTATCTCGAGGAGCTCGAGCACAACCCGGCTCAATATCTGCCGCAGGTCGAAGAGTCGCTCGGCGGCGAGGTCGTCAAGATCGATCTCAACCAGCCGATGAAGGACATTCTCGCGGCGTTCTCGAAAAACCCGATCAAGACGCGGGTCTCGATGACCGGCACCATGATCGTCGCGCGCGATAGCGCGCATGCCAAGCTGCGCGAGCGGCTGGAGAAGGGCGAGCCGCTGCCGGATTACTTCAAGAACCATCCGGTCTATTACGCCGGCCCCGCCAAGACGCCCGAGGGCTACGCCTCCGGCGCGTTCGGTCCGACCACGGCGGGCCGCATGGATTCCTTCGTCGACCAGTTCCAGGCCGCCGGCGGATCGATGGTGATGGTGGCGAAGGGCAACCGCGCGCCGGCCGTGCGCGAGGCCTGCAAGAAATATGGCGGCTTCTATCTCGGCTCGATCGGCGGTGCGGCGGCGAACCTCGCCGAGCACTGCATCAAGAAGGTCGAGGTGCTCGAATATCCCGAGCTCGGCATGGAAGCGATCTGGCGCATCGAGGTCGTCGACTTCCCGGCCTTCATCATCATCGACGACAAGGGCAATGACTTCTTCAAGGAGTTGAATCTGGGCTGAGGCGGCGCCCTCGCTTTCGAGCAGGGGCTGACGCCTTCACTCCCCGTCATTGTGAGCGTAGCGAAGCCATCCATCCTTTCCGCGGAGAACAGTCTGGATTGCTTCGTCGCAAGAGCTCCTCGCAATGACGGCGAGGAGGCTTCGCGCGTGTTCGCAAGGTAAGCCGGATTAAGCCTTTGCGCCCGTGAACGGGAAGCTGCCCATCGGGCCGATGCCCATCTCGCCGCTCATGCTGTCGCCGGAGATTGTTCCGATGAACTCGAGCGTCAACGTCATCGGACTGGTGATGGTGACCTTCCAGTTGACGGCATCGCCGCTGATGGTGCCGTCAAAAATCTCGGCGCTATTGCCATCCGCGCCCTGCGTGCCAGTCAGCGTGCCGCCGGAGCTCAGCAGGGTCAGTGTCGCCTGACGCTCGCCCATCGGCGTCGTCAAGGTCAGATTCCAGTTGCCGTCCACGGCCATTCGCGTCTCCCGAACTCATCCCGGCGGACTGCGACGATCCGCAGCCAGTCCCGGTTCGAGCGTATAGCGCAACTTGCGGCAGCTGCCAAAAGAGCGATCGCTTCACGCTTTAAGCGCGGGCGGCGGCGCGGCGGCGGCTCGTGACGACGACCCTGAGCACGACGTATTGCACGGCGAAGGCCAGGATCTTGGCACCGCCCGCCACCACGGAAATATAGAACGCCCACAGTTTCAGATCGCCGGTGGAAGCAACCGCGATCGTGCCGGCGCCGATGACGAACATCAGCGCGGCCCAGGCATAGCCCGCGGCCGTCACATATTCCGGAACGGTGTCGGTGATGATCGGCGGCATGTAGCGCAGCATCCAGTCGCGCTTGAGCATGATGGTGCCGATCGCGAAATGCGCGATCGAGGGCTTGGCCAGCATGAAGCGGGGATCGTTGGTGAGGAGCGTGACCGCGCCGAGCACGATGACGAGTGCGAGGCTCGCATAGGTCATGAAGCTCAGCTGATGTCCCTTGACGCGGGCGTAGATCACTTGCGCGATTGCACCTGCGACCGCCACTGACGTCGCGAGGATGACGTTGTCGGTGACGAGATAGATCGCCAGGAAGATGATGGCCGACAGGAAGTCGGAGGCGAGGCGGGCGAATATGTCCTTCATCGTCGATCCTGTCTCACTGTCCGTTCGGCAGCGCGCCGGCCGGCGCACCGTACTTGATCTGGCGATATTCGGGATACCACTTTGTGAAGTAGATCGCGCTGTTGCGGGCGGCGAAGGCGACCGCAAGGCCCAACCAGACCGGCAGGCCGGGGAAGTAGAGCAGCACGATATTGGCGACCATCATCATAAGCGCGGCGAGGGTCCACGCGGCGGTGATGATATAATTGGCGGTCAGGAAGCCCGGCATCGCCGCGGTTTCGGCAGGGACGGATTCAACGGCGTATTGCAGCGTGAAGGGCCGGCGCACCAGCATCGAGCCGAGCGAGATGACGAAGATGCCGATGTCGACCGAGAGCTTGACGCCGAGCGTGCCGAGCTTCGGATCGAGCAGCGCGAGATAGAGGCCGATCGCGGCGAACAGGATCGCCGAGCCCGCAGCCAGAATCTTCACCGAGCGGCCGCGCGCGACGTCGATGGCGATGGTGGCAAGGCAGATCGCGGAAGCCGCGAACACGCTGGTCGTGGCCGACGTCGCGAACATCAGGAAGGTGTAGACGCCATAGGGGGCAAGGATCAGGAAGATCGTCATGGATCGCCTCGGTCGAGCCAATCTTTACACTGGAAAGATAAATAATTCAGCGGCCGTGCCCGGTCAAGCGAAATCTTTACAGTGTCAAAATGACGTGAATGACTTGTAAAAACTGAATTGTTGCAATGGCTTGCTCCGAGATTTCGTCGGCCACGGCAGCCCAGGCGAGGCGCGACAGGATGGTGAGCGCGCAGGTGATGAGGAGGCCGATGGTGAGGAAAATGCCGCCGCCGCGGCAGATCAGAAACCGGAGCGATCCCGGCGTCGCGTACATGCCGAGCGGATGCAACAGCCGCGACAGCACCAGCGCGCCCATCAAGAGGTGAAGACGCAAGGGCGATGCACCGGACATTTCGATCAGCGCGACCATCAGCGCGATGATGGGAACGTATTCCATGAAGTTGGCATGAGCGCGGATCGCGCCGCGCAGGCTCGCATTGCCGCCGTCGTTGAACGGAGCCTGGCTGCTCCGCCGTAGCCGGATCACGTCGAGCGCGAGTGCGGCGTAGATCAAAGTAAGGATGGCGAGATACGAGGCGGTGATGGAGGGCATGTGCATGTGAGGCTCCTCTATCCGTCATTCCGGGGCGACGCAAAGCGTCGAGCCCGGAATCCATCGGGCGGCAAGTTATGTAGCGAAATGGATTCCGGGCTCGCGCCAAGTGGCGCGCCCCGGAATGACGGACCTACGCTGCTCCCACCCAATTGCCGTGAAAGCCGTCGGGTACGCGGTGGCCGAGCTGCACCAGGGCTGCGGGGCCCGCCTCGATGTCGGTGGCGTTGAACACGGCGAGGTCGCTGCGGTTTTCGCGTGCGCGCCAGACCACCGCGAGCAGCCAGCCGTCGCCCTCGGCAGCGTCCTTCGAGCGCTCGACGAAGACCGGCTCGGAGATAGTGTCGCCGGCCGGCAGCAGATATTGGCCGAGCCGCTTTCCGTTGCCGTCGACATGAACGATGCCGGACAGCGCGCCGAACATCGGCAGCCGCGGATTGGCGCAGGCATACCAGCCGTGGCGGCTCTTCAATCCGGCGCGGCGATCGTCGATGCGCGGGAATTCACCGGTGAGATCGTCCAGATACATCTGCTGGAAGCGGTCGGTATTCCCGCCGAGATCGAAGGTCCAGCGGCAATGGCGCGCAAAGGATTTCTCGGGATTCGTCGGCCGGCCGTCGGGATGGGGAAACAGCGGGGCCACCTCGAACTGCATGACATCAGCGATGATGCGGTCGCCGTCCTCCCAGGCGTTCATGACGTGGAAGACGTAGCAGGCCTCACCGCGGAACCAGATGATGTCTTTCGCTGTGCCTTGAGTCGATCCTTGGCGCTTCATCACGCCGACATAGGCGCCTTTCTCGGGCTCCCAGGCGTAAGGCGGCTTGCCGCTTGTGGCGCGCTCCACGCTGCCGGTGAGGGGCAGGATCGGAAACAGCACATGGTTTTCGGTAACGATGAAGTCGTGCACCATGCTGGCATAGGGCGCCTCGAACCGCTCGAAGCGCGTCGCCTTGCCGGAGGCGTCGATCGATCCGTAGGAGAGGGCTGATGTCAGCGGTCCCGCGGCATTGTAGCCGAAGAACACCAGCTCGCCGGTGACCGGATCGATCTTCGGATGCGCCGTAAAGGTGCCGGCGACGCGGCCCTGGTAGTTGTGATAGCCGCGCGTCGCGAGCGTGCCCGGCTCGATCTCGGTCGGCAGGTGCGCCTCCTCCAGCGCCAAGAGCTTGCCGGCGTGGAAGATGATGTTGGTATTGGCGACGCCGCCGTCGGTCACGTGAGCAGGCGCGTCCTGCAATTTGCGGCCGAAGCCGTTGCCGAAGAACGCACGGCCGGCGTCGTGCTCGGCG
The DNA here is from genome assembly GCF_015624505.1 of Bradyrhizobium commune. Taxonomy (NCBI): domain Bacteria; kingdom Pseudomonadati; phylum Pseudomonadota; class Alphaproteobacteria; order Hyphomicrobiales; family Nitrobacteraceae; genus Bradyrhizobium; species Bradyrhizobium commune. The sequence continues at coordinate 2,711,302 of NZ_CP061379.1, forward strand.
AGCCATTTCGGCGTGCGGACCCAGCGGTTGCGATAGCTGGCGCGGCCGTTCTCGAGGTGGAAGGCGTGCAGCATGCCGTCGCCGACGAACCAGTGCGCGCCGGGTACTTCGAACTGCGGATTGGGGCCGTTGCGATAGAGCGTGCCGTTCAGCTCACGTGGCAATTCGCCGACGATCTTGAGGAAGGGGGCATCGGCCTCGAATGGAATCGGCGCGATGTTGTTGCGGCGCTCGGTGACGTCCTGCTGCACGGCGTACCTCTCCCTATCTTTACATCGTAAAGATTAGATAGTGCCGATCGGAACATCCGTCAAGCGAAATCTTTACACTGTCAATATTGCGTCATATAGCTTGTCGCATGGGCAAGAGCGAAACCAGGACAGAAACGACGCGCCTCGCGCGTTCCCCGAAAAAGCCGTCGTCGGCCGCGGCATCGCGTCCGGCGCGCCGCCCGGCGAGCGCGAAGGCGGAGACGCCCTACCACCACGGTGCGCTCCGCGAGGCGCTGCTCCAGGCCGCCGAACGGGTGCTGGAGCGCGACGGTCTGGCCGGCCTGACGCTGCGCGCGGTGGCGCGCGAGGCGGGGGTATCGCATGCCGCGCCGACGCATCATTTCGGCGATCTTACCGGGCTCGTCAGCGAGCTCGCGGCGATCGGCTTCCGCCAGTTCAATGCGGCGATGGTAGCGGCCTGCGACTTCGCCACGACGCCGCTTGCGCGCGCGCTGGCGCGGCCGAAAGCCTATGTCGCCTATGCCCAGGCCCATCCCGGCATGTATGGCTTGATGTTCCGCACCGAGCGCCTCGACTATTCCAGGCCCTCACTGCACGAGGCGGCCGAATCGTCTTTTGCCGGACTTGCGAATGCGATCGGCGCGATGCGACAGGAGCAGATCAGCGGCGATGCGCTGACGCTCGACCAGGGTGCCGCGATCGCACGCGCCTGGTCGATGGTGCATGGTTTCACCATGCTGCTCCTGGACGGACGGCTCGAGGATATTCTGGAGCGGCTGCCCAAGGGCACGACGGCCGAGCAGCTTCTGGAAGCGATCCTGAAGTCGACCGTGGCCGGAAAGCTGCCTGGCACCTGATCGAACGCAACGTCCGCAATCCGTCGCGCCCAAGGATTGGGCATTGACGGAAGATCGACGGCGGCGCAGTCAAGCGATGACACGGAACTCGCGCGCTCCGACGTCTTCACTGTGGGCAAGGTTCAAACGCGGGCCGGATAGACCTGACAGAGGCGCGGAATCGTTCTAGAAGAACACCTTCGCTTGGGTCCATCCGGCCTCGTTCGCGTCCTCGTTTCACTCAATCATGCCAGCCATCTCGTCGCACAAACCCTATCGCGTCGGCCGCTCCAAGACCGGGCTCGGCCTCTTCGCCACCAAACCGATCAAGAAGGGCACCCGGATTATCCGTTATTTCGGACCGATCCTGGACTCGCGCATTCCCGAGCAGGACGACATCGAGAACAAATACCTGTTCGAGCTCAACGGCCGCTGGACCATCAACGGCGCGGTGCGCAAGAACCTCGCCCGCTACATCAACCATTCCTGCCGGCCCAACGCCGAATCCGACGTTCGTCCGCGCGAGCGCAAGGTCTTCATCCGCGCCATCAGGAACATCGAGCCGGGCGACGAGATCAACTACGACTACGGCACCGACTATTTTAAGGCCTATCTGAAGCCGATCGGCTGCAAGTGCCCCTCCTGCGAAACCAAGCGCAAGAAGCAGCGCGCTGAAGCGCGTGCCGAACGCGCCAAGGTGAAGGCGCGCGCGGAACGCAAGGCCCAGAAGGCGGGCGCAAAGGGCAGCAAAAAGAAGAAGCTCAACGGCCACGCCTTCGGCAAGCCGAACGGCCGCGTGCGGGTATAGCTAACCAAAGCTTGGGCTACCAGCCCAGCTGTCATACCCTTCGAAAGGTGCGCCACCAGACGCGGAGCAGGCGGGCGAAGCGGAACGGGCAAAGGCTTCTGCCGACGCTGTGCTCGAAGGCCATGACCTGCGCCACCACATAGTCGCCGGTCGAATGCACCAGCGGCTCCGGCATGTTGAGGCCACGCGCGAGCATCCGGGTTGCAAACGTGATAGCCCAGGGCGCGAGGTGGTTTGCGACGGTCCGGTAGAGCAGCAGCGCGATCATGGTCATTCTCCTGTGCCCGGGAAGATGCGCTGCGACGCTGCTGAATTCGATTACCTCAGGGGTAAGCAGCTTCCCTTGACGCGATCAGGCTTCTTGGATTGATTGGGCAATCCGACCCCCGCCTTTGTATGTATCCATGTATCTCGGCATCGATCTCGGCACTTCGGCGGTCAAGACCGTTCTCGTCGACGGCGCCCAGCGCGTGATTGCAAGCGCGAGCCGGCCGCTGACGACGGTCTCGCCGCAATCAGGCTATTCCGAGCAGGATCCCGCGCAATGGATCGAGGCGACCTTCGCCACGCTGGATGCATTGAAGGTAACGCACGCGGCCGAGTTGGCTGCGGTCGAAGGCATTGGGCTCTCCGGCCAGATGCATGGTGCCACGCTGCTTGATGCGAACGGCCGACCGTTGCGGCCCTGCATCCTCTGGAACGACGGGCGGTCCGTCACCGAGTGCCGCATCCTGGAACAAAATTGGCCCGCCTTGCGTGCGACGACCGGCAACAAGGCGATGCCCGGATTCACGGCGCCAAAGCTGCTCTGGATCGCGACGCATGAACCCGAAGTTTTTACAGCCACGAGACTCGTCCTGCTTCCGAAGGCGTATCTGCGTCTGGTCCTGACGGGCGAAGCCATCGAGGACGTCTCGGACGCATCGGGGTCGCTGTGGCTCGACGCCGCGCGCAGGGACTGGTCGGATGCAGCATTGGCCGCGACCCGCCTGTCGCGCGGTCAGATGCCGCGTCTGGTCGAGGGCTGCGCGCCCGCAGCAACACTGCGCAGCGAGCTCGCGCAACGCTGGGACATGATCAGGCGCCCGACCGTCGCGGGCGGAGCCGGCGACAATCCGGCGGGTGCCGTCGGCATCGGCGCAATCAAGCCGGGAACCGCGTTCATCTCGCTGGGAACCTCAGGCGCCTTGCTGACTCCGACGAGCAGGATTGCCGCCAACCCGGATCGCGGGGTGCATACGTTCTGCCATGCCATCCCCGCGATGTGGATTCAGGCGGGCGCCATCCTCTCGGCGGCTTCATGCCTTGCCTGGATGTCGCGTTTGTTCGGCGTCACCGAGGCGGACCTGCTGGCGCCGCTCGGGTTGCGGCCGCAAATGCCCTCGCCGGTGAGCTTCCTGCCTTACCTCGCGGGCGAGCGGACGCCACACGACGATCCCGCCGCGCGCGGCATGCTCGATGGCTTGAGCCACGGCACCGATCGCGACGCGATCGTGCAGGCCGTGCTCGAGGGCGTTGCTTTCGCGCTTGCGGATTGCCGGGACGTGCTCACGGATGCCGGCGTCGCGGTCGCGGAAGCCGATGTGATCGGCGGTGGTTCACGCTCCCGGTTCTGGCTGTCGGTGCTGGCAAACGTTCTGAATGTTCCGATCCATCGCTTTGCCGAAGGCGAAACCGGCGCGGCGTTCGGTGCGGCGAGATTGGGGCGACTTGCTGTCACGGGCGAGGCAATCGCGGCCGTGTGCACGCCCCCACAGCGCGTCGAGACATTCGAACCTGACCGCGTGCTCGTCGATGCCTATGCGGATCGGCATCCCGCCTGGCGCGAACTGTATCGGCCACGCCACTAGCGTCGTCTTGAGTTCGCTTTCCCGTCTGTTCGGTATTGCCCTGCGCCGTGGCGTTTTGTTTAATGTGCGGACCGCGCTGACGAAAACGAGACGCGGGGTGGAAACGCATTGTGCGTCGGGAGGCACGATGAACGATCCGATCCTCGAGATGCGCGGGGTCTCAAAATCCTTCTTCGGCATCAAGGCGCTGCGCGCCGTCGATCTCACCGTCTATGCCGGTGAAATCCATGCCTTGATGGGCGAGAACGGCGCCGGCAAATCGACGTTGATGAAGATCTTGTCGGGCGCCTACCGGCCCGATCCCGGCGGTGAGATCCGCATCGAGGGCAGGCCGGTGCGGATCGAAGGCCCGCTCGGCGGCCGCGCTGCGGGCATCTCCATCATCTACCAGGAACTATCTTTGGCCCCCAATCTCAGCGTGGCGGAGAATATTTATCTCGGTCGCGAGATGTCGCGCGCGGGCTTGCTGGCGCGCGGCGCCATGCGCGAGGGCGTTGGCCCGATCCTGCAACGGCTCGGCGCAGACTTCCTGCCGTCGACGCTGGTGGCGCATCTGTCGATGGGGCAGCGCCAGCTTGTCGAGATCGCACGTGCACTGCACGCGAGGTCGAAAATTCTGATCATGGACGAGCCGACCACCGCATTGTCGGCTGGCGAGAGCGAGCGGCTGTTCGCGTTGATCCGCCAACTCCGTGCCGAGGGGCTTGCCATTATCTACATCTCGCACCGTATGGACGAGGTCTATGCGCTCGGCGATCGCGTCACCGTGCTGCGCGACGGCCGTTTCGTGGGCTCGCTCGACAAGCCCGAGATCCGCGCCGACACCATCGTGCGGCTGATGGTGGGGCGCGATGTCTCCTCTTTCTACAAGAAGGACCACGACCCGGAGGCGGGGCGCGGGCATCCCGTGCTCGACGCGATCGACATGTCCGATGGTCGGCGCGTCAAGGGCTGCTCGCTCACCGTACATGCCGGCGAAGTTGTCGGGCTCGCCGGCCTGATCGGCGCCGGGCGCACCGAGCTTGCGCATCTCATCATCGGCGCGGCAGTAAAAACGTCCGGCCGTCTCGAACTTGAAGGCCGACCAGTCGACGTCCGCACGCCCGGCGAGGCGCTCGAAGCCGGCATCGCTTATCTGACGGAAGACAGGAAGGCGCTCGGCCTGTTTCTGGACATGTCGTGTCTGGACAACATCAATCTCGCCGTGCTCGCGCGCGATGCCAAGCTCGGCTGGTTCCTGGATCGCGACAAGGCACGTGAGCGTGCCGACAGAGCCTTCACCGGGCTCAGCATCCGTGCCGCCAACGTCGGTGTGCCCGCCGGCGGTCTCTCCGGTGGCAACCAGCAGAAGGTGCTGCTGTCGCGGCTTCTCGCCATCGCACCCAAGGTCCTGATCCTCGACGAGCCGACGCGCGGCGTCGACGTCGGAGCCAAGTCGGAAATCTATTCGATCATCGACAATCTCGCCAAGGTCGGCACCGCGATCCTCGTGATCTCGTCCGACCTGCCCGAGATCATCGGTATCTGCGACCGCGTCATCGTGATGCGGTCGGGACTTATCGCGGGTGAGATCAGGCGAACCGCGACGACGCCGTTGAATCAGGAGGATATCATGGCGCTTGCCACGGGGACGGAGCATCTCGATGCCTGAAGACGCGTCCACGCAGGCGAAGGCTGCCACGGCAAACGGCTTTGCCGCCGCAGAGACCAAGCGTCAGCGTATCAGGCTGCTGATCCGCGCGGCCGGCATGCTGCCGGTGCTGCTGCTCCTATGCGCAGGATTTCATTATCTGTCGGACGGCCGTTTCTTCACCGGACAGAATCTCGGCATCGTCTTGCAGCAGGCCGCCGTCAACACCGTGCTCGCTGCGGGCATGACCTTCGTCATCCTCACTGGCGGCATTGACCTCTCGGTCGGCTCGATCCTGGCAGCCTCGGCGATGGCCGGGCTGACGGTCTCCAAGCTGCCTGAGCTTGGCGCAGTCTGGCTGCCGGTTGCGGTTCTCACCGGTCTCGGCTTCGGCGTCATCAACGGCGCGCTGATTGCGCTGCTCCGCCTGCCGCCTTTCATCGTGACGCTCGGTTCGCTCACCGCCGTGCGCGGTCTGGCCCGTCTGCTCGGCGCCGACACCACGGTGTTCAATCCTTCCATTCCCTATGCCTTCATCGGCAACGGCTCGCTGACGCTTGTACCTGGCGTCGCCTCCATCCCCTGGCTGTCGGTGATTGCGCTGCTCGTTATCCTCGTGTCGTGGCTGGTGTTGCGCCGAACCGTGCTCGGCGTGCACATCTACGCGGTCGGCGGCAATGAGAGCGCAGCGCGCCTCGCCGGCATCAAGGTCTGGGCCGTGTTGATCTTCGTCTATGGCATGTCCGGACTGCTGGCCGGCCTCGGCGGCGCCATGCAGGCGGCGCGGCTCTATGCGGCCAACGGTCTTCAGCTCGGTCAAAGCTACGAGCTCGATGCCATCACCGCCGTCATCCTCGGCGGTACCTCCTTCGTCGGCGGCATCGGCTCGATCTGGGGCACGCTGGTCGGCGCGCTGATCATCGCGGCCCTGTCGAACGGTCTCATCCTCACCGGCGTCTCGGACATCTGGCAATACGTGATCAAGGGCCTGGTGATCATCGGCGCCGTGGCGCTGGACCGTTATCGGCTGCAAGGCTCCGCCCGAACCTGAAGGGCTCGGCGCGCGCCTGTGCGCGGGTCGCTCGACGTGAACTTCCGCTACGGCAACTGGTCTGCCGTGCCGGGGATGAAGACAGACCAGGGAGGAAGCCAATGTTGAAGACGATCACGCTCGCCGGCGCCGTGACGGCGCTTGCCTTAAGCACCGCGCCGTCCTTCGCCAAGGAGCTCAAGTCGATCGGCGTCTCACTGGGATCGATGGGCAACCCGTTCTTCGTCGCGCTGTCGAAGGGCGCCGAGTTCGAGGCCAAGAAGACCAATCCCAATGTGAAGGTCACCACGGTCGGCTTTGAATACGACCTCGGCAAGCAGGTCACCCAGATTGACAATTTCATCGCCGCCGGCGTCGACCTGATCCTGTTGAACCCCGGCGATCCCAAGGCGATCGGACCGGCGATCAAGAAGGCGCAGGCGGCAGGGATCGTGGTCGTCGCGGTCGACACCGCGGCCGAAGGTGCCGATGCCACCGTCACCACGAACAACGTCCAGGCCGGCGAGATCTCCTGCCAGTACATCGTCGACAAATTGGGCGGCAAGGGTGACGTCGTCATCGAGAACGGGCCGCAGGTCTCCGCCGTGATCGACCGCGTCACCGGCTGCAAGAACGTCTTCTCGAAGAATCCCGGCATCAAGGTGCTGTCCAGCGACCAGGACGGCAAGGGCTCGCGCGAAGGCGGCCTCACGGTCGCGCAAGGCTATCTGACCCGCTTCCCCAAGATCGACGCCATCTTCGCCATCAACGATCCACAGGCGATCGGCACCGACCTCGCAGCGCGCCAGCAAAACCGCAGCGGCATTGTCATCACCGCGGTGGACGGCGCGCCCGATATCGAAGCTGCGCTGAAGGACCCCGCCTCGCTGCAGATCCAGGCTTCCGCTTCGCAGGACCCGTTCTTCATGGCGCGGCGCGCCGTGCAGGTCGGTGTCGGCATTCTCAATGGCCAGAAGCCGGCCTCGACCGTCGAGCTGCTGCCGTCGAAGCTCGTCACTCGCGACAATGTTGCCGAGTACAAGGGCTGGACGTCGGATCGGTCGCAGTAGCCAGGTCGCATCTATCGCTGGCCATCGGTGGACGGCGCTCGGGTGCTAATTCGATTACCTCCGGGGTAATGGAAGGGCCGAGATGCGCGTGCTAGGTTTTTGACCATGAACGCACACGCATCCACGGCACGCGCTGAACAAAGCCAGCCGATCCACATCGGCGATCATTTGCGCGAATGGCGGCAGCGCCGCCGCATGAGCCAGCTCGATCTGGCGGGAGAGGCGGAGATCTCGGCGCGGCATTTGAGCTTCGTCGAGACCGGCCGCTCCGCGCCGTCGCGCGAGATGGTGCTCAAGCTTGCCGAGCGTCTCGACGTGCCGTTGCGCGAACGCAACGTGCTGCTGGTCGCCGCCGGCTTTGCGCCGGCCTTCCCGCAGCGCCCGCTGGAGGATCCCGCCTTGAAGTCAGTCCGTCAGGCGATCGACCTCGTGCTGAGGGCGCATGAGCCAAACCCGGCGCTCGCGATCGACCGGCATTGGAACCTGGTCACTGCCAACCGCATGGTGGCGCCGTTGCTCGCGGGTATTCCGGAGCGGTTGTTCGGTCAGCCCTTCAACGTCCTACGGCTCGCCTTCCATCCGGAGGGGTTGGCGCCGCGCACGGTCAATCTCGCGGAATGGTGCGCGCATCTACTCGAGCGCTTGCACCGGCAATGCGAGGCCACGGCCGATCCGGAGCTGATCAAGCTCTACAACGACCTCAAGAGCTTTCCGATCCCAGCGCGCTCGGCGCCGCTATCGAGCGACAATGTTGCGATCCCCTTCAAGCTGCGCCACGACGGGGAGATACTAAGTTTCTTCTCCACCACCATGGTGTTCGGTACGCCCGTGGACATCACCCTGTCGGAGCTCGCGCTGGAGACGTTCTTTCCCGCCGACGAGCGTACCGCCGAGCGACTGAAGCAAATGGCGGCAAATGTGAGCTAGCCGCCCTTGCCTCGGCGTGCGTTCGGCTTATCTTCGGGCGAACCCGCACCGCCCAAGGAGGCGCCTGATATGAGCAACCTCAAACCGCTCCAGATCGATGTCGTCTCCGACGTCGTGTGCCCCTGGTGTTATATCGGCAAGCACCGGATCGAGAGCGCGCTCGCGCTCGTTCCCGATGTTCCCGTCAAGCTCAATTTCCGTCCGTTCTTCCTCAATCCCTGGGTGCCGCGCGAGGGCATCAGCCGCGAGGACTATCTCACCACCAAGTTCGGCTCGGTCGAAGCCTATAAGGGCATCGCCGGCCGCGTCGTGGCGGCTGCGAGCGAGGAGGGCCTCGTCTACAAGCCCGAGCTGGTGGCGCGCCAGCCGAACACGATCGACTGTCACCGCCTGATCCTGTGGGCGGAGGCGATCGGCAAAGTGCCCGAGATGAAGCAGCGCCTGATGGAGCTCTATTTCCGCGACGGCGGCGATCTCACCGACGTCAACGTGCTGGTGCAGGCCGCCGCCGATATCGGCCTCGATGCCGAGGACGTGCGCAAGCGCCTTGCCACCGACGAGGACGTCGCGCGCGTCTCGGCGGATGCGCAGGAAGCCGCCGAGAAAGGCATCTCCGGCGTGCCGACTTACGTGTTCGCGCAGAAATACGCCGTCTCCGGCGCGCAGGATCCGAACCTGCTCGCCCGCGCCATCCGCCAGGTCTCCGCCGAGATCAACGCCCAGGCGGCGGAGTAGGCTAGCCTAACTGCGGAGCAGGTGGATTGCGCCTCGCGCTGCGTCGCGCGCGAGGCCTCGCGCGATCAGCGCTCCGTGAATCAGCGCCACCATCGGGTCATGCCGCCGCAACGGGATCAGCACGTCAGCGATCGCAAAGCGCCCGCGCCAGATCGGGTTGATCATGGGGTGATTGGCGCTTGCGGTTGAATCCGCGCTCGCAATAGCGGGATCGGCGCAGAGATGCCGGGTCAGCGCGAGTGTGAGCTGCACGCCAGGCGAATATTTCGCAAAGCGCTCGTCGATGCCGAGCTTGAAGAAGAAGGCGCGATCCTGATGCCGCAGAACGATGCCGGCGGCGACCGGCGTCGTGCCGGCGCGCAGCGTGATGATCTCGCATTGCGCGGTTTCGGCGAGCGCAGGCACGGCACGGCGGATGAAGGTGGCATCGCCCGCATCCTGGATCAGCGCGGTACGGCGCTTGCCCTTCCAGCCGCTGGCCTCGAGCTGCAAGAATGCTTCGAGCGCTGGCCTGATCTCGGCCGGCTTGCGCGCGACCTCGAAGGTGACTGGTCCGTGCTGCTCCAGGCGATGGCGCTGGCGGCGCAGCTCCTTGAGCTTTTTCGCACCGAGCGCCTCATGCAGCAATTCGTCGGCACTGCGCGTCGCGTCGAGACTGGCGCGGATGTAGGAGGAGAGCACGCGCGGCTTCAGGCTGCGCCGGCCGAGCGCCTCTTTCAGCGATGCCATCGCCGCGCCGTCGAGCGCGACATCGCGCAGGATCAGCGCGTGTGCGCCCCCGTCGCGCGCCTGTTGCAGTAGGCGCATCGACGCCTCGATCGAAACATCGCGATCGATCAGCGGACTGCACAGCGTGCCATAGGGATGTGCGCTCACCAGCGCGGGCAGGGGGATTTTCCAGGCCCGCCAGAGCGAGACCACCGGCATCAGCCCGATCAGCCGCGTTGAGGAGCCGTCGTAGGCGCGCAAAGCCGAAGCACCGATGCGGTCCCTCGCAGTCGCGCTGACGGCGAGCTCCCAGCCGGGCAGATAATAGCCGTTCGGCTCGATCGCCCGCTGCGCGAGCGCGCGCCACCGGCCAGGGTCGACCGCCGTGAGCGGGACGCGCGCGTGCGTCATCGCAGCATCCCTCGCAGGTGCTGGATTGATCGCAGCCTGGTGCGCGATGTCGACCACGTCCCGTCGTCCCCGTTCACGCGGGCAAAGCACGCGTTACGCGGTCATGCTTAGCGCAAAGATTGGAAAATACCGTTGGGCCGCCGCTTCAATTCGAGCGGTATTGTTAACGTCTCATTCACGATGAGGCGGGCGAAAGCGCAGGACCGGGCGACGCGGCCGCCCGGTCCTGATCTCAGATGTGTGACTAACTTACCAGCGGTCGCCGCCGACACCGACGCCCACGCTGACGCCGGGCGCGCGGATGCCGACGCCGGCACGCGGACCATCGTCCCAGTCGCGATAGGTGCGGCGCTCGTAATAGCGATCGCGCGGCATGGCGGCGTAGGAGTCGCGCACGATCACGCGCGCGCCGCCATGGGTGCGATAGCAATTGCCGGCATCATCGCAGACGAGCCGGACTTCCTGAATGAGATCGGGGCTGGTGTATTCGCTGGTCGTGTAGAGATCGGCAGCCTTCGCGCCGCCGGCCGCAGCCAGGGCCCCGACGCCGGCCAGAAGTGCAGTCGCAAAAATCCTCATCATGTCCTCCTCCGAAACTGCCCTCGGCGGTAACAAGAATGCGAGGCCACGATCGTTCCGACTGTTTGACAGGTTTTTCCCGGAACAAAATCTCATGTCGGCGCGATCCGTTTCTAGATCGGCTCGTAGGTCTCCGATCCGCAGATGTCGTCCGCTTCGGCGCGCCGCCGGTCGACAACCTTTCCGCCTGTGATCGTCACGATGTAGGTCTGTAGGCCGAGTGCCGAGCCGGTCGCGGAGGTCAGTTGCGCGCGGACACAGGCCGTCCAGCCTGGTCCACGCACCTCGTGATGGGGCGGGGCGACGTGCACCTCGCGCGGATAGGACGTGTTGAGAAACACGGCGTCGATCTGCTCGCGGACCACGCGCTTGACGTCGGGGGGCGGCTCCGGCTGCTGCTGCTCGGCCTCCTTGAGGCGCATGAATTCGGGCACCGGCGCGCGGCTGTCGGCAAAGCCGCAGGCGCCGAGCGCGAGCGCGCCGGCGATCACCGCCACATGAGCAACAATCCGCAACATTCGTGAAGGTCCCCTCGCGGGCCAACAGATAGGCGCGAATGCGGGCGAGCGAAGTGCCGGCCGATCAAGATTTGCTGAAGCGGCGGAACCCGCCGGATTTGCTATTCCGGGATTGCAGGCTAGTTTGTACCCCGAACGAGGGGGATGGCTCCAATGCGGATTTTGGTCATAGCGGCGGCGGTGCTGGCGCTGACGGCGGCCTCGGCGCAGGCGCAGATGGGCGGACGGCGCCAGCCCAACGAGGGGCCCAAGCAGGACAACAAGCCCAAGGTCGACGAGAAGGCCTACAAGGCCGCGCTCGAGCGCATTCCCGAGCCCAAGGAAAAGTATGATCCCTGGAGCGGGGCGCGCCCAAGCGAGCCTGCGAAGAAGTCGAAGTAGAGCGGGCGCGTCCGCGTCCGGCGCGCGATGTCCATTGGCTGCGCGCACGATCGCAAGCGCGAGCCGGCGTCGCCGCCACCATATCAGGCAATCATAACCGCGACATGGATGTGATGCGAACGATCATTCACATCGCGCGCGTCATTGCACGAAGGCGAGGCCGATGCGCCTGTCGTTGCGCCACACCGCGCGGCAATTCCGCGCGAAATTGTCGCGCGAGATCGACAGCGTGAACGATTGCGGCAATGCGACGGGGCCTTCGAGGTCGATCGCGGCGCCGCCTGTCGACATGTTGCGCACGGTGCACGCGATGCCGCTGCCGTCAAAGGTGATCGTGCCACCCTTGAAAACACGGTGTCGCTGCGCTGCACGCTTCTCGATCATTCGCGTTAATCCATAATGACGTTTGTGAAGTAGTGCATGGAAATTACGTTGAACTAAACTCAATACTGGCGCTACTTGTGCAGCGCTTCAGACTTCGTTTACGACGTCGAAGCGGCGAGTCACTTCCCGCCGAGTTTATCCCGCAAGCCTTTTCCTTTATGGCGTCACGCGCCGATGGAGATTCCGATGAAGACCACGCTTTCTCTTCTGTTCGCCGCAGCTCTCTCGCTGTCGTCCGTGCCCGCCCACGCCACGAAGATCGATCTCGCGACCATGAGCTGCAAGCAGTTCGTCGAGAGCGGCGACGACACCATCAAGATGGTGCTGACCTGGATGGACGGCTGGTACAAGGGCGACGAGGACAACGCGATCATCGACACCGACACGTTCGTCGAGAACGCCAAGAAGTTCGGCACCTATTGCGGTGCCAATCCGAATGTCAGCATCGTCACCGCGGCCGACGAAGTGCTCGGCAAGTAAGAAACGCAACGCCTGAAGCGCGATCGTTGCGGCGACCGGCGCTTCGGTCATTCTGAACACCATCGGGAGCCGCGGCGCGCTTTGCGTACGCCGCGGCTCTCGTCTTTTTCAGCCTATCCGGGCAGCATCGCGAACGCACTCGACACCATCGCCACCGGCTTGTTGTCGGTGGCGGAGAGCAGCATCACGCGGCCAAAGCTCATGGTGCGTCCGAGCCGCACCACGCGCGCATCGGCCAGCACGTCCGAGGAGGAGACCGCGCGCATGAAATGCGTGGTCTGGTCCACCGTCGTCATCGGGCGGTAGCCGCGATTGGCGGCGAGATTGGCGATCACCATCGCGGTGTCGGCGAGCGCCATCAGTGCTTGGCCGCAGACCACGCCGCCGTTGCGGCACAGCCGCTCAGAGAACGGCATGCGCAACAGCGCGCCCGGCTGCCAGTCCGGCATGTCGGGCGGGGCTACGTGCTCGAGACGCTCGACGGAGAGGTTGAGATCCTGGACCCAGGGCGCAAAGACCTCGCCGAGCACGCGTCTGGCCTCGGCGATGCCGAACTCCGCTTCTGGCTGCGATGGCATTGTGATCGTGTCCTCCTGTGTTGCCGGATGTTTCGGTCATTCTGCCCGCTTTGGCGCGGCAAAGTCACCCGGTCTCCCATCGGTCCCGTCGGCTTGAAAATGCCTGACTTGGTCCGGTATGATGCCGCGCTCGGAGCGGGTGGACGATGCTGCGGCGAGGCGTCCTCGTCTTGTGCCTGGCCGCGCTCGATCCTCTATCGATGATCAAGGAGTGAGTGATGAAGCTTTTTCGTATGGCGGCGGTGCTGGCTGTGCTGGCGGGTCCGGCCTATGCGCAAATGCCCAATCTGAATTTGTTGCAGGAAGGCCCGGGCAAGACGCCTGAGGAGAAGGCCGCCGATGCCGAGCGCGACAAGGCCTACAAGGAAACGCTGAAGAAGATTCCGGACGCCAAGGCGTCCAACGATCCCTGGGGCGGCATGCGCTCCGATCCGCCGAAGCAGCCGACGCCGAAGGCCTCGACCGCAACCAACGCTCCCAAGAAGACCAAGGCCGGCACCGCTGCCAATTGACCGGGATCCCGGTCCGGTGCGGTGACACTCCGGCTGCGGGACGGACTCCTCTTTCCCCGGCCTGCTTCCTACATTCCCTCCCAGGTGCAGCGTTGAGGAGGCAGGAGATGGCGGATCGTCCGCGGGATCTCGCCGAGCGGATGGCGCGCCGGCGCAAGGCGTCGGCGAAGCCGGGCGACAAGGCCGCTGACGGCTATCTGCGCGAAACCTTCACCTTGCCGCGCGCGGTGGCGCGCGCAAGAGCGCAGGCCTTCTTCGCCCGCTACCCCAAGGCCGGCTATATGAGCGAAGTCGAGTCCTGGCGCGAATTGCCGGGCGGCGACATCGAGTTCACCATGCGGCGGCTGCCCAGCGCCGACTAGGATGTCGTCGCGGCGCGGTGGCCGGCTCACGCGGTCTTTTGTGCCATCGCCTTCAGCTCCCGATCGATGCGCAGCTGCACCCGGCGGATCGCCAGAAGGTCGATCTTCGTCTCGGTCTTGCCCGCCTTGGTCTGATCGCCAATCCGGAACTGCCAGCGCCAGATTCCCGGGATCGCCGTCTTTGCAACCGTGAACTCTACGCCCCTGTGATTCATGGTCACCTCCACGATTCACCTTGCCATGTCGGGAAACATGTTGCGCGCCGGAATATTCCGACGACATGAAAAATTTGCCGCTAAGTCGTGGAGAGTTCGTAGAAATCGCGAAAGCGCGCGCGGTTCGAAACAAGCGAAATTCACTTCCGAAACAATGGAACCGCCGGCGCGTTCGGCAACGGCGGGACGCGCTCAGGAACTCCGTTCACGACCGGAGAACCACGGGCTCGGCAAGCCGTCGGCGCCACGCGACGAAGGCTAGGTCCGCTGCGCCCCGCTGGGGGCAGGGCTCGCAGCGGCATCGGTAGAGTTTGCCCGCAGGAAGCCTCTGGCGAGCGCGTGGTAGATGCCCTCGGGACAAATCAGCCGTGACGTTGCCTGAGCGATCAGGGCCGACGCCATCAGCGGCACCACCATGGCGTGATTGTTGGTCATCTCGGTGACGATGACGAAGGAGGTGATCGGAGCCTGCACCACGCCTGCGAAGTAGGACACCATCCCGAGCAGCATGAAGGCCCCGAGAGGCGCACCCGAAAACAGATGTGCGACGTTGGTGCCGATGCCGGCACCGACGGCAAGCGATGGCGCGAAGATCCCGCCGGGAATGCCGCTAACGGCGGACAGCGCGGTTGCAACGAATTTCAACAAGCCGAAATCCCAGGCAAGCGGCGTGTTGCTCACCAGCGCCGACTTCACCTGATCGTACCCCGTGCCGTAAACCGTATCTCCTGAGGCGAGGCCGCACAGCGCAACGCCGAGGCCGCATGCAGCTGCGAAGGGCAGGGGATGCTGTTTGGTGAGCGGTCCCAGCCGGCCGGGCAGTCCGCGCGCGACCTCGATCAGCAGTCGGCTGAACGCGCCGCCGGCGAGGCCACCCGCGATGCCGCACAAGGGGACGGCGAGCCAGTCGGTGCCGTTTCGCAGCATGGTCGAGCTGCTGCCGAAATAGTCGTAATTCCCGACCAGCGCGAGCGAGGTCAGACCTGCCGCAATCACGGCGCCGATGACCAGGCTGCTGGTCCTGGTCTCGAAGGCGCGGCTCATTTCCTCGATGCCGAACACGATTCCCGCCAGCGGGGTGTTGAAGGCGGCTGCGACGCCCGCGGCCGCGCCGGCGAGGATCAGGCCCGGCTGGCGCCGCGGCGACATGCGGCCGAGCGCGAACATCACGGACGCGCCGATCTGGACGGTCGGACCCTCCCGGCCCGCCGAGGCGCCGCAGAGCAGGCCGAGCAGCGTCAGCAGCACCTTGCCGACGGCAATGCGAAGCGACACCAGCCTGCTCCGTGCCGTGTGGTCGGTGAGCTGGCGCGCCGCGATCGCCTGCGGGATGCCGCTGCCTTGCGAATTCGGAAAGAAGCGCCTTGCCAGGAAGACGGACAGCGCAAAGCCGAGCGGGGTGACGAGCAGCGACGCGTAGCGCGATTGCGACAGCAGGAGAGCGAACCCGATCTGGGCCCAGTCCGCGAGCTTGGCGAGGGCGACCGCCGAGCCGCCGACCGCGATGCCGCCGAACAGAAAGATCAGTCGCCGCCTCCATCGCACCGAAACCACGCGGACGGAGCGGCGACGGCGATCAGTCAGGATTGGATGCATGCGAACGACGAGGTGAATTCCATCAAACGGGCGATCCCGGATGTGTAGCGCAACCTGACAGAAAAAACCCCGCCAGGGCAATGCCGGGCGGGGCGAAAGGTTATTGGAGGCTGAGGTGCTGGGCTGCAACACCATAGCTCGACGACCCTAGCCGGCTCAGCTTACGGCAGCCTGACAGAAGGGTGGGTCTCATCCCGAACCGGGGCGCCACCGGGTTTGCTGCTTAACGAACCGCAAAACAGAAAACCCCGCTCGGGGCAGAGCGGGGTCGACTGGGTATGGAGGCCCGGCGTTGGTCCACCGGGCAGCACGGAGGCTAGACAAGTCGGCTGACAGGCGCCTTACGGAGGCTTGCGCAAGCTTGTGTCCGCGTCCCAATTCAGACATCCGGCCGCACAACTTCAGACACATCCGTTGGCGACACTTTGCCTGCACGGCGAAGCCATGGGGGAAACGTGGCGCGCCGATAGCGGGGTGGCATCATGGACAACGTAGAGCGGTCATTCGCCGCCGCGACGGCGGCTGGCTTCGTCGTGCTGATCATCGGCATCGTGCTGCTGGCGCTGATGTGAGGGGCGGCCAATCCAAAAAAGTCGAAAACAACCCCATGCACAGTAGGCAGCTGGGCAATTTCGTTGCCGGATCAATGTCTTAGATAAGGTATTTGGGCACCTTTGACCGGGCGCGCGACCGACCCGCTCTCACTTTTTGCGGAGGCCGGGAGCGTGAGCCGACCTCATGTTATGATCCTGACGCCGCATCGGAGATGGCCATGGACTACTGGCTGTTCGTCATCATCTCGATTGGATCGATCCCGCTCGCAGGAGCCATGGCGCGCGAGCGCAACAGATCGTCGAAGACATGGTTTTGGGCCGCCACGGCGGTCGGCCCGCTCGCACCCCTGGCGCTGCTGATTCTCGGTGACGCCAAGACGAAGACGCCGGCCTCCGCCGGTTGAGCGAGCGGCGCGCGCCTTGCGCGACTATCTCGGTGGTTGAAGCCCGGAGGACTTGATCCAGTCGTCCAGATGACAGGCCATGTCAGCCTGGCGGGCTCGCTTGAGCAGGGCATCGCGCTCGGGACCAGGCGGAAGCTTTGCGGCCTGCTCCTGGATCTGCTTCACCCACGCCGATAGCCGGTCTTCAAGGCTCAGCTGTTGCTTGAACCGCCGCCGTTTGGTCATGGCGCGCTCCTGTTCGTGCGGGGGAAGGCGGGAGCGCGATGGGCGTTCTCATCACCGATAGCCGCCACGGTCCGTGCGATGACGGCCCATTTAAGCCCGATTGCGGGATCCGGTTCTGTCCAATTGTGCACACAGCATGAAAGAGGCTGCCGACCTAGGCGAGGCGGCCTCTCGTCTTGAGCTCGTCGACCCTAGTGGCAGGGCTTCCCCAGCATCTGGGCGTACCGGCTGTGGCAGCCGTCGTGGAGCTGCCACCGCTTCGTAATCTTCAGGCCGGCTTTCGGCGCGCACGAATTCATCGCAGCCGCCGATGCCTGCGTTTGCGCCGCCACGGTGCCTGCGAAGATCGCCAACGCGAGCGCGATCCTGACAACGGACTTCATCACTCCTCCCGAGTTCGCATAAACGAGACGTGGTGTAGCGCTACATTTGAAAGCGTTACAAAACGTAGCATTAAAAAGCAAGACCGGGAGATCGCTCAAATTCAGCTGAGACAAACGTGGAGGCAGGTCAGGACACGGTGGTTCGGTCTCTGATGTACCGGCGGCGCTGCCTGAGGCGCAAAAGTCTTCGACCGTAGATCGCCGCCAGGGTCAGGAGCCCACCCGCGACGAACGACGGCAGGCCAAAGACGAGCCACAAGAAGATAAGAAAGGTCGGCGGCATCCAGTGCACCCGAGAGAGGCGGATCAGGACCTACCCTGCTTGCGCGATTTCAACCAGCCGACGATTGCCGGCGGAGCGCCAAATCCGATGATGACGGGGATTATGGCCCAATTTCTCGAAAGGTAACCTAGCGCGACGAGAACATGGGCGAGGCCGGCCGACAGGAAAAACCCGGCCCAAGCCGCGATCCATTGCGCCGGCGTGAGGTCGAGACCTTTGTTGATCGGCAAGCTCATCTACAAACGCGCTTCGACCCATCGATACACGACAATGAATATGACGGCCAACGCGCCGAGAACAAGGTAATCCAGCAAGCGTGGGCAGCCTCCACAGACCCACGCGATGAGCCCGATCAGCGTTACGATCGCTTCACCTGTCGCAAGAATGCTGTCTATTCGGTCCATGACAGACATGCGTCTTCAGCGTGTTGCAGCAATCACTTCATCCAAGAGTAGAATGAAATCAGGACCTTCCCAAAATCAACTTGGGACACGGCGGGTCAAATATCGGCAGGCCAAATCCGGGTACTGGCCGAAACAGGCCACTCGGGATTTCAACGTAGGCCACCCTTGATCCAGCGAAGATGTTCACTATCTGTTCATGGAACAATTTTTTACGTGTTGCGTCGAAATTACAGGCGTGGGAGCTCGACCAATGCAATGATGCCCCCTACCCAAATTCCCTCCCGCCTGATCAGAGCCATGTTTGTTTCACGCGACCGGGAAAAGCTGCTTAACGCGATCATCTATTTTTTAGGTGCGACAAGCCATTGTCACACGTTGAAGCTTTTTAAGCTTTTGAACTTTGCCGACTTTGAGCACTTCAGGCAGACGGGCAGGACCATTTTCAATTTGGATTACCGCGCGCTGCCGATGGGGCCCGTGCCAACCAAACTTTACGATGAAATCAAAAAAGGCGGGGAGCCGGACCTCAAGGCCGCAGTCAATCTTTTCCCTGTAAAGGATGACATCACAGACGCAATCCTGCGTCGCGATCTGAAGGTGCGCGGGAAGCTCGACAAGCAATACTTCAGCAAAAGAGAACTGCGTATTATCGAGCGCGTCGCTGAGTTCTTTCGCGATCTCAATGCGGCCGACATGAGCGAGTTTTCCCACCGAAAGGGAGAGCCGTGGCGCGCGATCTATGGAGCCAAAGGAGAAGGTACAGGAAAGATAATTCCACCAGACCTGAGTCTTGATGCAGAGCCTCTCATTAAAGACGCGCCAATGATTTCGCGCGAAGAATTGGAGGATCGCAGGGACGCCCTAAGAGATATCGCATGACCGATGACGCCATAGAGCCGGGCTGCGTTCTACATTGGGACGGATTCAAGCTCAGCGATGGCAAAGAAGGGCATAAGTATTTTGTTGTTGTTGGATCTCAGCCAAAGAAAAATTATCTCGCGATCATAGCCACTTCGAAACAAAAAAGGCGAGCCGCTCAACCCGGTGGCAACCCTGACGGTGGCTGGTATCACGTCCCCGGAGGCGGAAGAGATTTTTTCAAGGTCGATACGTGGCTGCTATTTGACGCCGTCCAAGAGCTTTCAGCCGCAGACTTACTCAAGTTGAAGTTTGAAGGAAAAATCACTATCGCCGGGAAACTGCGCGGGGATATCGCTAACGCCATTTGCAATTGTATGCGGAAATGCGACGACGTGAGCGACTATCATAAAACTCTTCTTGGCCCACCAATTCAGAGGCCAAAGGCCTAGGCCTTGCCTCCTTCGATTACTGTAAACTTCCGACGCCGATCCGGAGGGGTCTCGGTAGGCAGCGCAGGGGCCACAGGGAGCGCGGCGTCCACAAGCTGCGCAATGCTCCAAGTCTTGTCAGTCACCCCCAGCGCTTTCGCTGGCGTCGTGCGCATGGCTTCATGGGGTACGGCAAACGTTGTAGTGCGCGACGCGCGACGGCTGCAACGTGGTTATCCAGCTTCTTGCTAAAGCCGTCCGTTGAAATCTCAGGCTGGCCGATAACCCAGCTGCAGAGGTCATGCAAAAAGTCCGTGGTGTTTTCGGCATTCCTCTTGCCGACGCCCCAGCTAATGATCGCCTTCTGCGTCCCGACCATGCCGATGAAAACGTACTGATCGCCCTTGGCGTTGATCTCGTGGTGCTGGACGTTTTTTTGCTTCTTGCCGACGAAGCTCCACAGCTCGTCAAGCTCAAGGCGCTCGGTGCGCACGCCGACCATGATGCGGTCGTGTAACTCCATGCAGCCCATGCCGACACGCGGAGCCAGGTTGGCGACGGTGCCACGATTAACGCCAGTGAGGCGGGAAGCTGTGCGGATGCCGACGCCTTCGCAGAGGGCGGCAATGACTTCAATCTGCTTTTCGCGGGATAGGACGTTCATGGAGGGTGCAATCCTCATTAGGATTGACCCCGGGACTCTAGAAAACGCGCTCTGCAAAGCGCATATTCTAGTTTGGTCGCTGGCCCGGGGTGCAATCTCGGGTGGGTGACTAGGGATCGCTGAGGCTGCAACCGCAGCGCTCCCGCTTATTCGGTGGTTCAGGGAGCCGGATTCGGATCGACATTTCCCAGCTTGTAGGGGCGGGTGTCCTACCGTTAGACGATCCCTGAGAAGCTAGAGCCGATTGCAGGGCCGTTGCGTTCCTCCCCCGAGGTTTGGCGCAGCGGCCCTTCCTTTTTCCTCGCCCTTCGTCGCTCGGCTAGCGCGGCGAAAGGCTCAAACCCTTCTGGTCATGTCAGCCTCGTTTGCTGACGGCCATAAAGCATTTATCCAGATTGCGCGCAACAGCGAGATTGAGTTAGTGGATAAATTTATTCCTTGATGTATCCCGCCGCCTCCGCTATATGGAACCGAACCATTGGAGGGCCGTATGGCTAAAATACGTAGTCCGAACTACCCGAGCATGTCCCTTGGCCCGGCGTTGGAGGCGGTGCGCCCGGCTTATGAAAAAGAGCACCGAAACAAGATGGCGCGCTCTGTGCTCGCCAAGCATATGGGCTATTCAAGCCTCAACGGTCGCGCCCTTGGTAAGATCGGCGCGGTGCGTGCATATGGTCTTATCGAAGGCTCAGGGGAAGAATTGCGGATCAGTGATGATACAGTAAAGGCCTTGATGGCTCCCGCAGGCTCCAGCGAACGAACGGAGGCGCTAGGGCGCCTCGCCAATCGGCCTCAGTTGTTTCAGGAACTGACGAAAGAATTCCCCAACACGTTGCCCAGCCTCGATAACCTGAAATACGCCCTTATCAAACGCAACTTCATTCCGGACGCCGCAGAGAAGGCGGCAAAATCCTATCTCGCTACTATGAACCTTGTAGGCGGAATCCAAGACGAGTATAATCCTCCCGATGACGAGGAGGAAAACTCCGATATGAATGAAGCTCAACTGGCGGCTGACGCGAAGCGCCTGCTCGACACACCTGTGCACCTGATCAAGAAACCAGTGCAGGAGGTTTTTAATCTGCCGGAAGGGACGGTTACGATCACGTTTCCGCAGCGGCTCTCAGTCGAATCCTATCAGGACATGGAGGATCAGCTGGAGTTGCTGCTCCGTCGCGTCAAACGGCAGATCGCCAAAGACGACGAGGCCGCCAACTAAGGCGGCCTCTCTAGTTAATGACGGTGGACAAGTCAGTCGGTTGCCATCCCTTCTGTGCCTTTAGCGTTTGAGCGATAAACAGTCGCTATCCAACAATCGGTCCCGCCAGTACATCACCAGCGCTCGCTTAGCCGCCGCACTTAAGCCGGGGGATCGCACGAGCGATCACTTACGGTTTTGTTCCCGGCACAGCCAAAAGTTTGGTCATAGAAACCTCCTTTATTGGCTGAGTTCCAATTCGGTTCCGGCCGTTAAGTTCAAATCAGTCCACCGTGATTTTCAAACTAGGCCACTGAGGTCGGAAACAGGCCAGCACCAAAATCCGCAAAAGAACATATTGCGAACCTAGAACAAATAGTGTACATTGCTTTTATCGACGAGCCGCCCCGCCAATCGTTTGTCCCTCGCGCGAATCCTCGCCATAAGGAGCACGACCCAATGTCCACCACTGCCCTGCGTATCGTCGAAGGATCTTCCATGGACAAGAGTAAAGCTCTCGCCGCCGCGCTCTCCCAGATCGAGCGGCAGTTCGGCAAGGGCTCGGTGATGAAGCTCGGCAAGAACGACCGCTCGATGGATGTCGAGGCGGTCTCCTCGGGCTCGCTTGGGCTTGATATCGCGCTCGGCATCGGCGGTCTGCCGAAGGGGCGTGTCGTCGAGATCTATGGGCCGGAATCCTCGGGCAAGACCACGCTGGCGCTGCACACGGTGGCGGAAGCCCAGAAGAAGGGTGGCATCTGCGCCTTCATCGACGCCGAGCACGCGCTCGACCCGGTCTATGCCCGCAAGCTCGGGGTCAACATCGACGAGCTCCTGATCTCCCAGCCCGACACCGGCGAGCAGGCGCTGGAAATCTGCGACACGCTGGTGCGCTCGGGTGCGGTCGACGTGCTGGTGGTCGATTCGGTTGCGGCGCTGGTGCCGAAGGCCGAGCTCGAGGGCGAGATGGGCGATGCGCTGCCGGGTCTCCAGGCCCGCTTGATGAGCCAGGCGCTGCGCAAGCTCACCGCCTCGATCAACAAGTCCAACACCATGGTGATCTTCATCAACCAGATCCGCATGAAGATCGGTGTGATGTACGGCTCGCCGGAAACCACGACCGGCGGCAACGCGCTGAAATTCTATGCCTCGGTCCGCCTCGACATCCGCCGCATCGGCGCGATCAAGGAGCGCGACGAAGTCGTCGGCAACACCACCCGCGTCAAGGTGGTCAAGAACAAGCTGGCGCCGCCGTTCAAGCAGGTCGAGTTCGACATCATGTACGGCGAGGGCGTCTCCAAGATGGGCGAGATCCTCGACCTCGGCGTCAAGGCCGGCCTCGTCGAGAAGTCCGGCGCCTGGTTCTCCTATGACAGCCAGCGCCTCGGTCAGGGCCGCGAGAACTCGAAAGCGTTTTTGAAGGCCAACCCCGACATCACGGCCAAGATCGAGACCGCGATCCGCCAGAACTCCGGCCTGATCGCCGAGCAGATTCTCGCCGGCAGCCCCGAGCGCGACGCCGACGGCGAGGAGCCCGGGGACGAGTAAGCCTTGAAGCGCGATGAGATTGGGATGAATCGTCATCGCGCTTCAGGTTGTTGTTTGAGCATGATCTTCTCGGAAAACCGCTTCGCACTTTTCCGGATCATGCTTTAACGCGAAAATCTTTCGCGAGGAGCGGGCGCTGAGGACGTTGAGTTGCCGACGTCGTCAGTGCCCGTTTCGTTTTGGGCGTGTTAGGCCGTGAGCATGACGCGACTTATTCTGACAACGGACTCGTCCACCGCCGGTGCTCTGCAACGCGCCGGGCTTGCCGATCTCGTCATCCCAATCGAGCGCCGGCTGGTCTGGGGGCCGTTGCCGCCCCCTGCGGAGCTCGACGCGTTCTTTGCGCCGCGCACGACGCAGCCACACGGGCATCATTGGCTGGACGATACGCCGTCCTGGCGTCTCGAAGAATCGGGCGCGAAAGACCGGGGATTGATCGAATTGTCCGCGGAATATGAGGCGGTCGAGTTGTGGATGGGGCCGGAGCGAAATGCGCAGTTGATTCTACTCTGGCTGCTCGACCATTGCGGCGGCGAGAGAGCGGCGGTCTCCAAACTGGTGATGCGTCAGTTGGCTATCGCCATCGGTGATGTCGATCCAGCACAACTCGCCGGGCTGGGCCCTCCTGCCATCACACTCGCGCAAGATCACCTTGAACTGGCCGGTGCCGCTTGGCGCGCCTATCGCGCGCCGACACCGCGGGCCTGGTTTGACCTGCTCAAAACGGATTTGAGCCTGCTTCCGCGGCTTGAGCGGTGCGCGGTTGAACTGCTCGAAGAGCTTCCGCGCCCCGGTTCGGGCCTTGGAGCCACGGAAGCGCGGATCCTGGACTTGGTAGCGCCGGGCGATGTGCAGCCCTTCGACGTCTTCCCGGGACATCAAAGGCGCAACGAGCGGCAAGTGTATGGATATTGGGAAGTCGGAGCCCTGCTTGACGGGCTCGCGCGGTGCGAGAGACCGGCGGTGTCGGGCCTGGATGAGGGCCCCTTTTCGCTGGACATGCACAACGATTCAACCCGCCTCGATCGGTACAAGCGGTCGCGCTTGTCGTTGACCGCCTTCGGCAAGGCGGTGCTGGGAGGCGATGAGAATTTTCGCCGCCACAATCAGATCGATCGCTGGTGGGGCGGCACCCACCTGACCAACGAGCGGCTGTGGCAGTGGGACCGCGAGACCTTCTCACTCATCGTGCCCGATTAATACGTGCGTATTCGCTCAGAGTTTTCCTGTACTGCGTATCAATTTTGAGAGGCAGTCGTGTCCCATTTGATTTTAGCCACGAACGATCTTGCGGAAGACGTGCTTCGCCAGTCGCGTCTCGCGAACCTCGTGGTCGGAGTCTATCCACGTTTCGTCTGCAGGAAATTGCCTTCCGACGAGCAGCTTTTGACGGAGCTGGAGCGGCGATCTGCCAAGCACTGCAATCAAGGTGATCACTGGCTCGACGATATTTGCAGAGACTACCTGCGAGGTTTCGGTACGCGTGATACCGGTTTCTTCGAGCTGTGTGCGAAGTTCGACTCGATCGAGGTGTGGGTCGATCCCCGGCCCAATGATCAACTCGTGCTCGTCTGGCTGCTCGACCTGCTTCGCCCCTACAAGGAGATCACGACCAAGCTGAGCCTGGTGCACACGGACGTCGTTGTTGCAAACTATGCGCCGGAGTCGGTCGCAAAATGGAAGCTGCCGGCCTTCAAGGTGACCGACAACCATCTGGTGATGGCAAGCCGCGCCTGGCAAGCCTACCGGGCTGAAACGCCAAAACCCTGCTTCGATCTGCTGATGACGGATCTGATGATTCTGCCGAGGCTTCGATCGGCGCTGATTGCGGTGCTTGAGGAGCTTCCGGACAGCGTGACGGGACTCGGCGCGAGCGAAATGGATCTCCTCGACTTCGTGAACGACGGGCACACCGACCCAAGGCGAGTTACCGAGGCGAGGTGGCTTCGCGATGTGTTCGACGAAGACGACGTGCAAGATGCTTTGATCGAACTGGCGGAGCATTCGGTCCCGCCGGTCCTGTTGGGCGACCCCGCGTTCGACAATGAGGACCGTTACTTCGGAAGGAGCGAATGGAAGGTTATGCTGACTGAACTCGGGCGTTCACTTGTCGCTCGCGAAGACGATTTGTGGCGCCATAACCCGATCGAGCGTTGGTGGGGCGGTACGCTTCTGACCAACGAGCGGCTGTGGCGGTGGGACCGTGAGAGCCGTTCGCTCGTTGCGCCTTAGCTACACGTTCAGAACTGTAGGGTGGGTTAGCCGAAGGCGTAACCCACCACTGTTTTTTCCACGGAAGCAGAAACGGTGGGTTACGCCGGCGGACTGCGCTTTGCGCAGCCGCCCGCTAACCCACCCTACGATGCCGCTACTCCGCGGCTTCCGCGTAATCGCTCACTGACGGGCACGAGCACACCAGGTTGCGGTCGCCATAGACGTTGTCGACGCGCCCCACCGGGCACCAATATTTGTCGGTGCGCGAACTGCCTGCGGGGAAGCAGCCCTCGCTGCGGGTGTAGGCGCGGGCCCACGCGTCGTCGGCGATGTCGTGCACGGTGTGCGGGGCGTGGCGCAGCGGCGATGCCTCGATCTTGAAGCGTCCGGCCTCGACCTCGGCGATCTCTTTCCGGATCGCGATCATGGCATCGCAGAAGCGATCAAGCTCCGCCTTGGATTCCGACTCGGTCGGTTCGATCATCAGGGTGCCCGGCACCGGGAAGCTCATGGTGGGCGCGTGGAAGCCGTAATCGATCAGGCGTTTTGCGATGTCGTCGACGGTGACGCCGCTCGTCGTCTTGAGCGGGCGGGGATCGACGATGCACTCATGCGCGACGCGGCCCCTCTCGTTCTTGTAGAGCACGGGGAAGTGGGCATCGAGCCGGGCGGCAATGTAATTGGCGTTGAGGATCGCGATCTCGGTCGCGCGCTTCAGGCCTTCGCCGCCCATCATCAGGATGTAGATATAGGAGATGGTCAGGATCGAGGCCGAGCCGAACGGCGCGGCCGAGACCGGACCGACCGGGGCGTCGCCATTCGTCGCGGGGTGACGATTTTCAGGATGACCGGGGAGGAACGGTGCGAGATGCGCCTTCACGCCGATCGGGCCCATGCCGGGGCCGCCGCCGCCATGCGGGATGCAGAAGGTCTTGTGCAGATTGAGATGGCTGACATCGGCGCCGTAGTCGCCGGGCCTGCTAAGGCCGACCTGTGCGTTGAGATTGGCACCGTCGAGATAGACCTGGCCGCCATGGCCGTGGACGATGTCGCAGATCTCGCTGATGTGCTCCTCGAACACGCCGTGGGTCGAGGGATAGGTGATCATGATTGCGGCGAGATCGTTCGAGTGTTTTTCCGCCTTGGCGCGGAGATCGCTGACGTCGACGTCGCCGTTGGCCTCGCAGGCCACCACCACCACGTCCATGCCGACCATCGCGGCCGAAGCGGGATTGGTGCCGTGGGCGGAGGAGGGGATCAGGCAGATTTTTCGCTGCGTCTCGCCGCGCGCGGCATGGTAGCCGCGGATCGCGAGCAGCCCGGCATATTCGCCCTGCGCGCCCGAATTCGGCTGGAGCGAGATCGCGTCATAGCCGGTGATGTCGCACAGCCATTTTTCCAGCCGCGCGAACAGCGCGGAATAACCCTTGGCCTGCTCGCGCGGGGCGAAGGGGTGCAGGGATCCGAACTCCGGCCAGGTCAGCGGCATCATCTCGGTGGTTGCGTTCAGCTTCATGGTGCAGGAGCCGAGCGGGATCATGGCGCGGTCGAGCGCGAGGTCGCGGTCGCTGAGCTTGCGCATGTAGCGCAGCATCTCGGTCTCGGAGCGGTGCGCGTGGAACACGGGATGGGTGAGGAAGGGGGTCGCGCGCTTCAGCGCCTCCGGCAGCGCCTCGCGCGTGGTGGCGTCGATCTCGGTGTAGGCAAGCTCTCCGCCGAACGCGCGCCAGACCGCTTCGATGGTCGCGGGCGTGGTGGTCTCGTCGAGCGCGATGCGCAAAGCGCTTTCACCGACACCGAAATTGATTGTCTCGGCGGCTGCGCGCGCGATGATCTCGGCGCGCTTGGCGCCGGCATCCACACTGATCGTGTCAAAGAAGGTTTCGCTGGTCGGAGCAAAACCAAGCTTGCGCAGGCCCGCGGCGAGCACGGCGGCGCGGCGATGCACAGTGCGTGCGATCTGCGCGAGCCCCTCGGGGCCGTGATAAACCGCATACATCGCGGCGATCACGGCGAGCAGCACCTGCGCGGTGCAGATGTTGGAGGTCGCCTTCTCGCGGCGGATGTGCTGCTCGCGGGTCTGGAGCGCGAGGCGATAGGCGGGCGCGCCGCGCGAGTCCACGGAGAGGCCGACGATGCGGCCGGGCAGCGAGCGCTTCAGCGCGTCGCGCACCGCCATATAGGCCGCGTGCGGCCCGCCATAGCCCATCGGCACGCCAAAGCGCTGGGCGGAGCCGATCGCGATGTCGGCGCCGAGCTCGCCGGGCGAGGCGAGCAATGTCAGCGCCAGCAGATCGGCGGCCATGATCGCGAGCGCGCCCTTGGCCTTCAGCGCCGCGATCGCGGGCCTCAGGTCGCGCACCGCGCCGGAAGAACCCGGATATTGCAGCAGCGCGCCGAGCACGTCTTCCTTGTCGAGATCGGCGAGGGGATCGCCGACGATGATGTTCCAGCCCAGCGGCTCGGCGCGGGTGCGCATCACAGCCAACGTCTGCGGATGCACGTCCTTGTCGACGAAAAAGGCCTTTGCCTCGACCTTCGAGTGGCGCTCGGCGAGCGCCATCGCCTCGGCCGCCGCGGTCGCCTCGTCGAGCAGCGAGGCGTTGGCGACGTCGAGCCCGGTGAGATCGCAGATCATGGTCTGGAAGTTGAACAGCGCCTCCAGCCGGCCCTGGCTGATCTCGGGCTGGTAGGGCGTGTACGCCGTGTACCAGGCCGGGTTCTCAAGGATGTTGCGCTGGATCACCGCCGGCAGGATCGTGCCGGAATAGCCCTGGCCGATCAGCGAGGTGAAGACCTGGTTCTCTCGCGCAAGCTCGGCCATATGCGCGATCGCTTCGGTCTCGCTGAGCGGCTTGCCGAGATCGAGCGGGGCGGCCTGCCGGATCGAGGCCGGCAGCGTCTCCGCCATCAGCGCGTCGACGCTCTTGGCGCCGACGGTCTCCAGCATCGCGGTGACATCGCGCACTGAGGGGCCGATATGGCGGCGAGCAAAATTGGCGGCGGTGTCGCCGCTGGATTTACGGTGCGCGGTCATCGCTTGCTCCATCGTTCTCTCAGGCCGTATGCGCCTTGTAGGCGGCTTCATCCATGAGGCCGCCGAGCTCGCTCTTGTCGGCAATCCTGATCTTGAAGAACCACGCCTTGCCTTGCGCGTCCGAATTGACCAGCGCCGGTTCGGTACCGAGCGCGTCGTTGACGTCGAGCACCTCGCCCGTAACAGGCGCGTAGACGTCGGAGGCGGCCTTGACCGATTCCACGACCGCGGCAGCTTCGGCCTTCTTCAGCGCGCGGCCGACCTTGGGCAGCTCGACGAACACGACGTCGCCGAGCTGCGACTGCGCGTAATCGGTGATCCCGACGGTGGCGACATCGCCATCGATCGCCAGCCATTCGTGGTCGGAGGTGTACAGCGTCGTGGTCATGGTCGGTTTCCTGCAGCGGTTGAAAGCTTAATTTGAAACGGTGAGGGCCGAGCGGTCAGTTTCACCTCTCCCGTAGGGAGAGGTCGGGTCGCATCGTAAGATGCGATCCGGGTGAGGGGATCTGGTCTCACTGGGTGCCGCGCCCCCTCACCCGGATTGCACTGGACGATGCTTCGCATCGCCAGATGCAATCCGACCTCTCCCCGCGGGGGAGAGGTGGCCTCGGAGCTGCCAGCTGTGCTCAATCTCATCATGCTTCAGCGTTTGTAGGTGTTTTTCACGAAGGGCATGGCGGCAACCGTGAGCGGCAGTCGCTGGCCGCGCACCTCGGCAAAGAGCTTTGTATCGAGCGCGCTTGAGCTCGTGGGCAGGTAGCCCATCGCGACCGGCGCATTCAGGCTCGGGCCGAAGCCGCCCGAGGTGACCTGTCCGATCGGCTTGCTGCCTGCTTCGCCCGCAAACAGCAGCGCGCCCTCGCGCACCGGCGCGCGGCCCTCAGGGCGCAGGCCGACGCGGCGACGCGATGCGCCCTGGTCGAAATGAGCGAGGATTTTTTCGGCACCGGGAAAGCCGCCGGCGCGGGCGCCGCCGGTGCGGCGGCTCTTCTGCACCGACCATTCCAGCGCGGCCTCGACCGGCGTAGTCGCGGTGTCGATGTCATGGCCGTAGAGGCAGAGACCGGCCTCGAGCCGCAGGCTGTCGCGGGCGCCCAGGCCGATCGGCATCACATCGGGATTGTCCAGCAGCGCTTTTGCCAAACGCTCGGCATCGCCTGCGGGAACCGAGACTTCAAAACCGTCCTCGCCGGTGTAGCCGGAGCGCGAGACGAAGCAGGCGAGACCTGCGACCTTGTGCGGGCCCGCGTCCATGAACTTCATGGAAGTAGCCTCTGCACACAATTTCGCCAGCGCGGCTTCGGCCTTCGGGCCCTGAAGTGCGATCAGCGCGCGATCTTCCAGCGAATCAATGATGCAGTCATCCGAGAGATGCGCGCGCAGATGCGCTTCGTCATCGGCTTTGCAGGCGGCGTTGACGACCAGGAACAGGTGATCGCCGAAATTGGCGACCATCAAATCGTCGAGAATGCCGCCATCGGCATTGGTGAACTGGGCGTAGCGCTGCCGTCCCGGCGCGATCGCCAAAATGTCCTGCGGCACCAGCTTTTCCAGCGCACGGGCGGCGTCCTCGACCTTGCCCGACTTCGGCCTGAGCGCGATCTGGCCCATATGGGAGACGTCGAACAGGCCGGCGGAGGTGCGGGTCTGGAGGTGCTCCTTCAGCACGCCGGCCGGATATTGCACCGGCATGTCGTAGCCCGCGAACGGCACCATCTTGCCGCCGAGCGACACGTGAAGGCTATGGAGGGGCGTACGCTTCAGGGAATCTTGGTCGTCGCGCGCAAGCATCACGGGGCCCTCGGCGGTTCCCCGGGGACGATTCCCCGGAAGCAACCAGTCGAAGCCCCATCTGTCGCTGTGCCTGAGAGTATTATCCCGTCGGCGGACGCAGTCCGGGTCTTCAAGCCCGTCGGCGCCTCTTTCCAGATGTCGTCAAAGCCACGCGGTCCGTTTGCCTGAGAGTTTCCGGGGCGGTTGCTCCTTCGGCGCCGGCAAGTGCCGGTCTCTCCCGACGTGGCCGTACGATACAGATGGGTACAGACCACAGGGCGGCCAAGCCTGTCAACGCAGTTGCAGCAGGTATCAACGGGGATTGCCGCCAACGGGCCTGCGCAAGCGCGGCAACCCTCTGATCTCTCTGCACAGTTTCTGGACAGCGAGACTGGCCTTGTCTAAAAGCGCTTTGGCCCGCAGATATCAGCTCAAACCCTTAGGTTTGGATGGCTCGGAAGCGGGTCCAAGCACACCCGATTGGATGAACATGAGCGGCGTCAACGAGATCAGGTCGACCTTTCTGAACTTCTTTGCCGAGAACGGCCACGAGATCGTGTCGTCCTCGCCATTGGTGCCGCGCAACGACCCGACGTTGATGTTCACCAATGCCGGCATGGTGCAGTTCAAGAACGTCTTCACCGGCGTCGAGAAGCGGCCTTACCAGCGCGCCACCACCTCGCAGAAATGCGTGCGCGCCGGCGGCAAGCACAACGACCTCGACAATGTCGGCTACACCGCGCGCCATCTCACCTTCTTCGAGATGCTCGGCAATTTCTCATTCGGCGACTACTTCAAGGAGCGCGCGATCGAGCTGGCCTGGACGTTGATCACCCGCGATTTCGGGCTCAAGAAAGACAAGCTGCTCGTCACCGTCTACCACACCGACGACGAGGCGGCCTCGCTCTGGAAGAAGATCGCGGGCTTCTCCGACGACCGCATCATCCGCATTCCGACCTCGGACAATTTCTGGGCGATGGGCGACACCGGCCCGTGCGGCCCTTGCTCGGAGATCTTCATCGATCGCGGTGACCATATCTGGGGTGGCCCTCCCGGTTCTCCTGAGGAGGACGGCGACCGCTTCCTCGAATTCTGGAATCTGGTGTTCATGCAATATGAGCAGGTGACGAAGGAGGAGCGCGTGGATCTGCCGCGTCCCTCGATCGACACCGGCATGGGGCTGGAGCGCATGGCCTGCATCATGCAGGGCGTCGACAGCGTGTTCGAGACCGATCTGTTCCGCCATCTGATCGATGCGACCTCGTCCGCGCTGGGCCACGGACCGAACGAGCAGACCGTGGCCTCGTTCCGCGTCATCGCCGACCATCTGCGCTCCTCGGCCTTCCTGGTTGCGGACGGCGTGCTGCCCTCGAACGAAGGCCGCGGCTACGTGCTGCGCCGGATCATGCGCCGCGCGATGCGCCATGCGCAGCTGTTAGGGGCCAAGGAACCGCTGATGCATCGCCTGGTCTGGGCGCTGGTGCGCGAGATGGGCCAGGCCTATCCCGATTTGATGCGCGCGGAAAACCTGATCGAGGAAACGCTGCGGCTGGAAGAGACTCGCTTCCGCAAGACGCTGGTACGCGGCCTCGCCATTCTCGACGAGAAGAGCGCGTCCCTGAAGAAGGGCGACATGTTCGACGGCGACGTCGCCTTCACGCTCTACGACACTTATGGTTTTCCGCTGGACCTGACCCAGGACGCGCTGAAGTCGCGCGGCATCGGCGTCGACCAGGCGGCGTTCACCGACGCGATGGAGCGTCAGAAGGCCAAGGCGCGCGAATCCTGGAAGGGGTCGGGCGAAGCGGCTTCGGAAGCCGTCTGGTTCCCGCTGCGCGAAAAACTCGGGGCCACCGAATTCCTCGGCTATGAGACCGAGAGCGCCGAAGGCGTGGTCTCCGCGCTGGTGAAGGACGGCAAGGAAGTAGCCCACCTCAAGGCCGGCGAGACCGGGGCGCTGGTGCTGAACCAGACGCCGTTCTATGCGGAGTCCGGCGGCCAGGTCGGCGATACCGGCGTGCTCACCGGCGAGGGCGGCATCAAGTTCCGCGTCACCGACGCGCAGAAGAAGCTCGGCGATTTCTTCGTTCACGTCGGCACATTGGAGAGCGGCGAGCTGAAGGTGGGCACCGCGCTCCAGCTCGAGGTCGATCACGGCAGGCGTTCGTCGATCCGCGCGCATCACTCGGCGACGCACCTCATTCACGAAGCGTTGCGTCAGGTGCTCGGCGATCACATCGCCCAGCGCGGCTCGATGGTTGCGCCGGATCGTCTGCGCTTCGACTTCGTGCATCCGAAGCCGATCACGGCGGAGGAGCTCGCCCGCGTCGAGGACATCGCCAACGACGTGGTGCTGGAGAACGACGAGGTCACCACCCGCGTGATGGGCGTCGACGAGGCCCGCGAAGCCGGGGCGCGTGCGCTGTTCGGCGAAAAATATGGCGACGAGGTCCGCGTCGTCTCGATGGGCAAGACCGCGCGCGAGCGCGGCGCCAACGCGATGGGCTGGTCGGTCGAGCTCTGCGGCGGCACGCATGTGCGGCGCACCGGCGACATCGGCCTGATCACGCTCACGGCTGAGAGCGCCGTCGCCTCCGGCGTCCGCCGCATCGAGGCGCTGACCGGCAATTACGCGCGCAAGCATGCCAATGAGACCATGGCGCTGGCGAAGACCGCGGCCAACGAGCTGCGCACCTCGATCGACGACGTGCCGGCGCGCATCGCTGCGCTGATGGAGGAGCGCAAGAAGCTCGAGCGCGAGCTCTCCGACGCCCGCAAGAAGCTGGCGATGGGCGGCGGTGCATCCGCCGGCAATGGCGCGGCGAGCGGTGTGCGCGAGGTCGGCGACGTCAAGCTGATGGCGCGCGCCGTGGAAGGCATCGAGATGAAGGATCTCAAGAGCCTTGCGGACGACGGCAAGAAGCAGATCGGCTCCGGCGTGGTCGCCATCGTCGGCGTCACCGAGGACGGCAAGGCCGGTATCGTGGTCGGCGTCACCGCCGATCTCACCTCGCGCTTCAACGCCGTGAACCTGGTGCGCGTGGCTTCCGAAGCGCTCGGCGGCAAGGGCGGCGGCGGCCGGCCCGACATGGCGCAGGCCGGCGGCCCGGACGGCGCCAAGGCGTCCGAGGCGCTGACGGCGATCGAAAAAGCCATGGCGGGCGCGTAAGATGGCAGGCGCGTAAATCACCATGCGCCTCGTTCCGCGAGGGCGTGGGCTTCGCGATCCGAATTTGAGGGATCGCCTCTACGAATTGCTGGAGCACGATCCGCTGGCCTATTCGGCCGGATCGCGCTTCATCAAGATCATCATCGGCGTCATCGTGCTCGACGTCGTCGCGATGATTCTCGCCTCGGTGCCGGATCTCGACGCGCGGTTCGGCGCGTTGTTCTCGGGCGTCACCATCGTCTCCATCATCGTGTTCGCGCTGGAATATGCCGCGCGTCTGTGGACGGTCGCAGGCCACACGCCGCGAAAAGGCTCGGCGCTTGCCGACCGATTCTCCTACGCGTTCTCCGCGCTCGGCATCATCGACCTGATGGCGTTTCTGCCGGCGGGAATCGCGCTCGCCACGGGGCGGCATGCGACGCTGGCCGCGCTCGGCGTGCTGCCGTTCTTCAAGCTGATCCGCTACTCGCCGGCGATGCGCTCGCTGCTTGCCGCCGTCCATGCCGAGCGGCGGGCGCTGATCGGCTGTGTCGTCATCCTGACCGGCGTGGTGCTCACCTTCGCCTCGCTGCTCTATGCCATTGAGCGCGACGTCCAGCCCAGCAAGCTCGGCACCATTCCGGACGCGATGTGGTGGGCGATCGTGACGCTCGGCACCGTGGGCTATGGCGACGTCGTGCCGGTGACGGCGCTCGGAAAATTCGTCTCGGTGTTCGCGATCATCTCGGGCTTTGCCATGATCGCGCTGCCGGTTGCGATCATCTCGACGGCTTTTGCCGAAGAATTGAAGC
Organism: Bradyrhizobium commune; assembly: GCF_015624505.1. NCBI lineage: Bacteria > Pseudomonadati > Pseudomonadota > Alphaproteobacteria > Hyphomicrobiales > Nitrobacteraceae > Bradyrhizobium > Bradyrhizobium commune. The sequence goes on from NZ_CP061379.1 coordinate 2,745,084, forward strand.
GGCGCGATTTCGTCGTGACCTGGGGCATGCTGGCGCGGGTGCCGCTGTTCTCGCATCTGTCGGCCTCGGAGATCGCCGACGTCATGCGGCTACTGCGGGCGCGGACCATCGAGCAGGGCGAGGTTCTGGTGCGGCGGGGCGATGCCGCCTCGTCGATGTATTTCATCACCGCAGGCGAGGTCGAGATCGCGCTGCCGAGCCAGCAGGTGCGGCTCGCCGACGGCACCTTCTTCGGCGAGATCGCGCTGCTGCACAAAACAAAGCGCAGCGGCACGGTGACAGCGACGCGCAAGACGCGGCTCCTGCTGCTCGACGCCCAGGACTTTCACGCCCTGATCGCGCGCATGCCGACGCTGGCCGCCCATGTTCACGAAACCGCAAGAGCACGGCTCGAGGAGACCGGCGATCTGGCCGCAGCCGAGCTTGCACAGGCCGAGCGCGAGGGCACCGACCGCTGAGCGGTCAGCCCTTCTTCAGGAAAACGTACTCGGCGGAATAGGGCGCACTCTTGAACTCGCCGGCCTTGTCGCAGGCGCCGTCGAGCTTGCCGCCGTGGGTGTTGATGCGCTGGACCGTGGTGACGGGCGTGAGGACGCCGTTGCCGCGGCGGGAGGCGACCTCGAGCTTCAGCCAGGCAATGTCGGCAGCCGTTGCGCCTGGCGCGTTGCCGATGACCTTGCCGACCACGGCGCTGCCGTCGGCATGCTCCCAGTTCGGGCCGGCGTAATGACGGCCGATCGTCTTGCCCTCGGAGAACAGCGTTGCGATCGGCTCGCGGAAGGCCCAGACGAGCTTGCCGTCGGTGCCGGCCTTGCACTCATAGACCTGCGCGCCCTCGGCGTGGAGGCTGAGGACTGCGGTCTCGCCCGGCGCGGCGATGGCGTCGGGCAGCGCGTCGGCGGCTGCGGCGGGGCCGGCCATGGCGGCGAACAGCAGGCAGGGGACGGCGAACTTGATGATGGACATGGGTGGTCTCCGCGCGAAGGTGTCAAAATGAATGGGCCGCGCTTGGGCGCGGCCCATCATGATGTTTAACCCCGATCAGGCGACAATAATGCGGACGGCTCAGGCCGCCAACGCTTTCGTGAGATTCTCGGCGACCTTGTCGAGGAAGCCGGTGGTCGACAGCCAGCGCTGGTCGGCGCCGACCAGGAGCGCGAGGTCCTTGGTCATGTAGCCTTCCTCGACCGTGTCGACGCAGACCTTCTCCAGCGTGTTCGCGAACTTGGCGAGCTCGGCATTGTTGTCGAGCTTGGCGCGGTGCGACAGGCCACGGGTCCAGGCGAAGATCGACGCGATCGAGTTGGTCGAGGTCTCCTTGCCCTTCTGGTGCTCGCGGTAGTGGCGGGTCACCGTGCCGTGGGCGGCTTCGGCTTCCACCGTCTTGCCGTCGGGGGTGAGCAGCACCGAGGTCATCAGGCCGAGCGAGCCGTAGCCCTGCGCGACCGTGTCGGACTGCACGTCGCCGTCGTAGTTCTTGCAGGCCCAGACGTAGCCGCCTGACCATTTCAGCGCCGAGGCCACCATGTCGTCGATCAGGCGATGCTCGTAGGTCAGGCCCTTGGCCTCGAATTCCTTCTTGAACTCGCGGTCGTAGATGTCCTGGAAGATGTCCTTGAAGCGGCCGTCATAGACCTTCAGAATCGTGTTCTTGGTCGAGAGATAGACCGGGTAGTTGCGCAGCAGGCCGTAGTTCAGCGAAGCGCGGGCGAAGTCGATGATGGAGTCGTCGAGATTGTACATCTCCATGGCAACGCCGGCGCCCGGAGCCTTGAACACCTCCTTCTCGATCACGGTGCCGTCCTCGCCGACGAACTTCATCGACAGCGTGCCCTTGCCCGGGAACTTGATGTCGGTGGCGCGGTACTGGTCGCCATAGGCGTGGCGGCCGATGATGATCGGCTTGGTCCAGCCGGGAACGAGGCGCGGCACGTTCTTGCAGATGATCGGCTCGCGGAAGATCACGCCGCCGAGGATGTTGCGGATGGTGCCGTTCGGCGACTTCCACATCTGCTTGAGGTTGAACTCCTTCACCCGGGCCTCGTCCGGGGTGATGGTTGCGCACTTGACGCCGACGCCGACCTTCTTGATGGCCTCGGCCGCGTCGATGGTCACCTGATCGTTGGTCTGGTCGCGGTACTCCATCCCCAGGTCGAAATACATCAGCTCGACGTCAAGGAACGGGGTGATCAGCTTGTCCTTGATATACTGCCAGATGATCCGGGTCATCTCGTCGCCATCGAGTTCGACGACAGGATTGGATACCTTGATTTTTGCCATGATCGGGGAAGCCTCTTGGGAACGGCGCTTTTGGCGCGCCACGGGAATATCCGTCGCCTCTTAGCACCGCCGCGCGGCGGGCGAAAGCCAAGTGATTATGCACTTTTAGCTCATCCAGCTTCCACAGATGGGGAGCCACGGACGGTCGCCCGGCCTGGCCTGCCCTGAAGTTTCAGGCGAGATTCAAAAGTCGAATCCAACCCGTTATTTCCCTTGAGAATTTTGTCAGGACAGGCAAACGACAGGCGAACGGCAGCCGGCCCTGTGCCGGCATTGAATCAATTCCTGAAGAGTGCCTCCCCAAGGCCTTGAGAGACAAAGGTCTTGAGAGACAAAGGTCTTGAGCGAAAGCGTGAAAGCGAGACGAGATGTCGGGGACTGACAGAAGCAAGACGGGCCTCTCCCTCGACGGGCCCATCGTGATCCTGGTCGAGCCGCAGCTCGGGGAAAACATCGGCATGGCCGCACGCGCCATGGGCAATTTCGCGCTTGGTGCCTTGCGCATCGTCAATCCCCGCGACGGCTGGCCCAACATCGCCGCCCAGCGCGCCGCCGCCGGCGCCGACCACATTCTGGAAAAGGTCGAATTGTTCGACACGGTCGAGCAGGCCGTCGCCGACCTCGATTTGCTGTTCGCCACCACCGCCCGCGCCCACGACCAGGCCAAGCCCGTGGTCGGGCCAGAAGCGGCGGCCGCCGAGATTTCGGGTCACATCGCCACCGGCGGCAAGGCCGGCATCCTGTTCGGCCGCGAGCGCTGGGGGCTGACCAACGAGGAGGTCGGGCTCTCCAACCGCATCATCACCTTCCCGGTCAATCCGGGCTTTGCCTCGCTGAACCTCGCCCAGGCCGTGCTGCTGGTCGGCTATGAATGGTTCAAGCGGGCGACGGCGGGCGAGCTGCCGCACGGCATGCCGGAGCGCTCCGAGCGCGCCTCGCAACACCAGATGCAGGCCTTCCTCGACAATCTCGTGCGCGAGCTCGACCGGGTCGAGTTCCTGCGCCCGGCCGAGAAACGCGACACCATGCTGGTCAATTTGCGCAACATCTTTAGCCGGATGGAGCCGACCAAGCAGGACATGCATACCCTGCACGGGGTGGTGATGGCGATCGCGGAAGGGCGCAAGGGCCCGGCCAAGGGCGGCGTGCTCGACGGCGAGCAGGCGACGCGCCTGCGCGCGCTTTTGGCCGAGCACGGGCAGGGCGGCGGCGTGCCGGACAGCGGCTCGACCGTGCGCGGCCTCGCACGCCTGCTCCGCCGCAACCCGACCGACGCGGAACGCCTGCTCTGGCAGGCGCTGACCCGTGATCGCCGCTTCGCCGGTCAGTTCAAGCGTCAGACCCCGGTTGGCCGCCACATCCCGGACTTCGTCTCGTTCCCGCACCGGATCGCGATCGAGCTGGTCAATCCGGGCGAGGGCGACACCATCGCCGCCGACCGCGCGTCGCGACGGGCGTGGCTGGAGGCGCGGGATTACCGGGTGATGGAGATAAGGGCCGCGGATGTCGAGCGCGATCTGGAGACGGAGCTGGTGCGGTTGCAGGCGATGATCGAGCAGGGCGCGTAGGTATCGTGGCGCACCGGTCTCGTAGGGTGGGCAAAGCGAAGCGTGCCCACCTTGCCGATCAACGAGCTGAGACAGAAACGGTGGGCACGGCGCTGCGCGCCTTTGCCCATCCTGCGAACTGCGATCCCTATGCGCAACCAAGGGCTGTGCAGACGCGTTGCTGGTTGCTATGACAGTCCCCGTAAAATCGAGTTGGGGACTGCATGTTTGGAATGACTGGCCGCGCAATCGTATGTGCGGCAGCAGGCGCCGGGGCTTTGGCACTGACGACCTTGCTCGAAGTATCAGGCGCCCGCGCGGAAATGCCCTTGACCGCCAAGTGCAACGCGGTCGGAAATTTCAGTGTCGATGACCGGATCGCGGGCTGCACCGCCATTATCGAGGCAGCGACGGGTATGCAGCAAGGAGTGATCATGGCGCGCTTCCGCCGCGCCATGTTCTACCGCCAGACGAGTGAGATCGACCTTGCGATCGCGGACTACAATCAGATCATCGAGCGCGATCCAGGCAATCTGAACGCCCGTCTCGCGAGGGCTTCTGCGTTCATCCAGAAGCGAGAGCCCGAGGCCGCCCTGCCTGACTACACCAAGGTGATCGAGCTCGATCCGAAGAATACCTACGCATATCTCGGACGTGCCCATGTCTATTCGGCAAGACGCGACTTCGTCCGCGCCATTGCCGACTACGATCAGGCTCTCCTGATCCATCCGGACAATGTCATCGCGCATGTCGAGCGCGGCCTCGTGTACGTCCGCAAAGGGGATCCGGATCGGGCCATGGCCGACTGTGACCGAGCGGTCGAGATCAGCCCGCAAACCGGCGGCGGCCAATTGTGCCGCAGCCGCGTCTACTTCGCCAAGGGTAACAGAGAGCTAGCATTGGCCGCGCTCGATCAAACCATCGAGATCAAACCAAAGAAAGAGAACTTCTATTACTTCCGCGCCGACTCGTTCCATCAACTGGGCGAGTTCGACCGCGCTATCGCCGACTATGACCGAGTCATCGAGCTGAACCCGCGAAGCCGATATGCATACCTCTGCCGCGGCGTCGCCTATGCCCGAAAAGGCGACTATGATCGCGCCATTGCCGACTACACCGAGGCCATGCAGCTGGCGCATCAGGATCGAAGATTCCCGAGCGGTGGGAAAGCTCAGATCCAAGGTCAGGACGATGACCCCGTTTCTGCGTCCGTCGACGGTGAGTCAATCGGTCTTGTTTCGGGGGATGGCCCTGCGCTCCGCGCTCGGGCAGGGGCCTACTACGCAAAAGGGGACTTTGATCGCGCTATCGCCGACTACGACGAGGCGATCCGCCTTAATTCCAAGGACAAGGATGCCTTCGGGCTCCGGGCCAACGCGTACAGGGCCAAGGGAGATTTCGACCGTGCGCTTGCGGATTACGATCAGCTCGTGCAGCTCGATCCCCAGAATGCGCGCGCCTATTTTCATCGTGCGAGGTTTTATTGGCAGAGTGCTTCGTTCGGCAAATCGTTGACCGATCTGGATCAGGCGATCCAGCTCAATCCAAAGGATCCCTATCCGGTCTTATGGCGTGAAATTGTTGCGAAGCGCGGTGACCAACCGAGCCGGCTGAGCGAGGCTGTGAAGCAGCTGGATGCGACGAAATGGCCGGCGCCGATCGTCAATCTCTTTCTCGGCACGATGACGCCAGAGCAGGTGCTCGGCGCTACCGACGATGCCGATCCCATGAAGAAAAAGGCGCAGCTCTGTGAGGCGAATTTCTATACCGCAGAACTCGCCCTGCAGCGCGGCAAGGAAGAGGCGTTGAAGCTGTTCGACCTAGCTGCAGCCGATTGTCCGAGGACCTTCATCGAGAAGCAGGCCGCCGACGTCGAACTTAACTTGCTGCGAGCGAGCCGCTGATTTCGATCAGGCTCTCGCAGGGTGGGCGCACCGTAGCGTGCGCGCCATGCCTGGACCGATCGACTGACGTGAAAAGGTGGCACGGCTGCCAGGCCTGTCGTGGAACACATAGGGCGGCGATCTTGTGACCGGTCCGCATCAGCGCGCGTGGATCAGTGGGCAGCCGCCAACTTTCCTTTTGACTCGTTTCACCCAGGGTATAGCATCTTAACGATACTTATCTTGGGTTGAGCCAGCTCGCGCGTTGTCTTTTGGGGCCGCAATTTTTTAGATTTTTCTCGACGGGGCATGAAGCCCCATTGCTCGCGCGTGTCTCGCCCTGACCCAGCTTGTTGGGGGACAGCATGCATTCAGCTTTGGACGGAATTCGGAGCCGTATTTTCCTCGCGCTGCTCGTTGCCGGCGCGTCCGCCGGATGTTCGCTGCATCCGGTTCAGCAGGAGGTCACGGGCGTCAAGACCCCCGACCTTGTGCAATTTATCCGTTGCGAGACGCGGCTTGCGATCCAGGACAAGGCGATCGAGCTTCTGAAAAAAGAAAGGCCTCCGAATCCCGCCATGATCGACGAGCTCACCCAGAGGCGCACGTGGCCATGGGATCCCGCGTTGAGAGCGCGAATGAACACCAATGAGCGTGCCATCTACGACAAATATATCCAGACCGGCATCGCCTTCGATTTTTCGTTCGACATCACCGAGGACAATGCGGGATCTGGCGCGGCCGATCCCGTCAAATTCATTACCAACGGAACGGCGGGCGCCGGTCTGTCGGCGAGTGGCGACTTCAAGCGGGAAAACCTGCGGCATTTCGTGGTCAGCGAAACGGCCAAGGACCTGCTGGAGAACCCGAAGCTTGGGTTTGAGCAACCGGATGGTCATGCGGAATGCCCTTCGGATTATCGCCTGTCGAACTTTGCCTATCCAATTTCCGGCAATATCGGAATCGGGGAACTGATCTCGACATTCTTCGACCTCAATGAGGTCAGGACGTTGACGGTCGACAAAGCGACGTCGAATGTTTTTGTCGATACGTTGACGTTCACGACGACGGTTTCCGGAGGGATAACGCCCCACGTCTTCGTATCGCCCGTCGGAAACCGCTGGGGCTTGGCGGCGCCCGCCACCCTAATGGCTTCCGGCCAAAGGATCGACGCTCACAAGCTGATCGTCGGCTTGTCACTGGACAATACGAAAAGAATTGCGGGACCGTCGGTTGCGGCGGCCGCAATCGTTCCGGGACGCTATGGGCGATCCGCACTCCAAAGAAGCGACATTCGTTCCAACGCGGAGCAAAGCGCGCTCGATGCCGTCTCGCAGGCACGCCTCGACGCGTATCTGGATCGCGCCTTCCGCTAGCCCAACGAATGCTGCTCACACCGCAAAAGAGCGGAGCGCAATCCGGGACAGTGTTCACGCATTCCGCTGCGCTCCATGCGGGCTACGAAGTGAGAGCAATCACACCGCCTCTAGCTGATCCGCGGCGCGCTTCTTCTTCGCCTTCGTCTGGCTGAGCAGGGGGCCGGCGGTCAGCGCCGCCGTGTCGGCCACGCCCGGATCGCGCGAGATCATGGCGGCGACGATGGCGCCGTCGATGATGAGGCCGAGCTGGTGCGCGAGCACCGCGGGCTCGGTCGAGCCGAGCTCGCCGGCGAGCTTCTCGATGTGGCCGAGCACGATCTTCTTGTGCTTCAGCGCGATGTTGCGGAACTGCTTTGCGTCCTTGTCGTGCTCGCCGACGGCATTGATAAAGGGACAGCCGTAGAAGCGTTCTTCCGCAAACCAGCTCTTCAGCGCCGGGAAGATGCGCGTGAGTTTTGCCTGCGCGTCGCCGCCGCCTTGCTCCATGGCGCCGATGAACCATTCGCGCCATTGCTTGCCTTCGCTCTCCAGCACCGCGTTGACGAGATTGGTCTTGGAGCCGAACAATTTGTAGAGCGTGGTCTTGGCGGTGCCGGCTTCCTCGATGATCGCGTCGATGCCGGTGGCGTTGATCCCGTTCTTGCAGAACAGATGCGTTGCCGCGTTGAGCAGGCGCCCGCGCGCGGATTCGTCTTCGCCTGCGGCGGCGTGGGGCGAGGTCTTCTTCGATGACGTCTTTGCCATGAGTCCAAACTTACCCGCAGCCGCGCCGCATCAGCAAGCCGCATCTGTTCCGCGCTGAAAAGATTCGCATCAGTGAGCCCATCTGCATCGCCTTTGAGCAAGCGGCGGCTGACCAATCCGCAGGCAGCGCCGGCTAAGCGGCTCCAATGCTTCGCCTTTTGTTTTTGGCCGGCTCTGGCACGCTCCATGCAAGGAAACAGACCGTTCGGTATCCTGCCGGATTCCACGGCTGCCAGGGAGAAGATGATGACTGCCGTCGTTCAAAAGACAGTGCTGACGGGTTGCCTCGCACCCATCGACAAGAATGGCCTCGAGCAACTGATCGCCAACGGCAAGGCCAATCCGAAGGTCGTCAAGACCTTGAAATGCAAGACGGTTGCGGAAGGAAAATTCCGCCACGCCAACTACATCCGCAATCTGCCGCCCTACATCGTCGACGAGCCGCCGGGCTTACTCGGCGACGACACCGCGCCCAATCCGTCGGAAGCCTCGCTCGCCGCGCTCGGCTCCTGCCTTGCGGTCGGCCTCCACGCCAACGCCGTGCATCGCGGCTGGATCGTCAACAAGCTCGAGCTCGAGCTCGAAGGCGATCTCAACATCACCGCGGTCTGGGGCACGGGCGATATGTCGGACAAGCCCGTCGGCTTCACCGACGTCCGCGTCAAGGTCGACATGGACTGCGAAGGCGTCTCGCAGGACGAGATCGACGCGCTTGTCGCCCATGTGAAGAAATGGTCGCCGGTGGCGAACACTTTCACCCGCCCGGTCAATCTCGAGGTCGGCATCTAACGATCAGCAACCAGGACAAGGTGCGGGAGACGATCATGGGGTCACTGGCTTTATCACGGGCCGAAGTTTTGGATCAGCCCGCACCGTCCATTGCCGGCGAGGTGGCGCGAATTGCGCGCGAGCAGCTCGCGCCGCTCGCCGCCGGCATCGATGCCGGCACGGTCTATCCGGCCGAGGTGCTGCGCGAATTCGGCGTGGCCGGCGCCTGGGGCAGTCACGTGCCTCACGAGGGGCCCGCAGATCTGCGCTGCGCCATCCAGGCGATGGCGGCGATCGGCGAGGTCTGCGGCGCCACCGCTTTCATGGCCTGGTGCCAGACCACGCTGGTCTGGTACGCGGCGAACTCGACCAATCTGAAACTGGCAAAACGCTTCGGCGATGCGTTCTCGACCGGCCGCGTGCTCGGCGGCACCGGGCTCTCCAATCCGATGAAGAGCTTCTTCGGGATCGAGAAGCTCAAGCTGAAGGGAAAGAAAGTCGACGGCGGCTACATCGTCCGCGGCGCGCTGCCCTGGGTCTCCAATCTCGGCCCCGACCACTACTTCGGCACCATTTTCGAGCGCGAGGACGATCAGGGCATCGCAAGCGGCGAGCCCGGCACCGTGATGTTCCTGGCCGACTGCTCGGACCCGGCGATCACGCTGACGCCTTGCAAGCCGTTCCTCGCGATGGATGGCACCGGCACCTACGGCGTGCAGTTCCGCGACGTCTTCGTGCCGGACGAGCTGATCCTGGCCGATCCCGCCGGCCCTTTCGTGAAGAAGATCCGCGCCGGCTTCATCCTGCTCCAGGCCGGCATGGCGCTCGGCGTCATCCGCGACTGCATCAACATCATGGACGAGGTCGACAATCCGCTCGGCCACATCAACCGCTATCTGCCGCAGCAGCCGGTGCACTTCCGCGATCTCGCCGCCGAGCTCGAGGCGGAGACGATGGCGCTGGCGCGCGATCCCTACAACGAGGAGGAGACCTACTGGCGCAAGGTGATTGCGCTCAGGCTTCGCGCCGGCGAAGCCAGCGTCGCGGCGGCGCATGCAGCGATGCTGCATTGTGGCGCGCGCGGCTATCTCAAGAGCCACCGCGCGCAGCGGCGTCTGCGCGAGGCTTACTTCGTCGCGATCGTCACGCCTGCCACCAAGCAGCTGCGCAAGATGCTCGCCGATTCCTGAAGCTTTACGAGTCCACCCCGAAGACCCCCAACCTCAACGGAGAGGCTGCCATGACTGACGTCCTGATTACTGCCGTCGAACTCGCCGATCTCTTGAAAACCGAGCCGTGTGTCGTCGTCGACACCCGCAATCCCGACGCCTATGCCGCAGGCCACCTGCCCAACGCCGTCAACGTGCATGAGATCTTCACCTTCCTTGCGACCTCGACGCCGGAAGGCATGGCCGAGCTGAAGACCAAGTTCGCCGATGCGTTCGGCGGCGCGGGTCTCTCCGGCAAGGAAACGGCTGTGATCTACGAGCAGTCGATGAATTCCGGCTTCGGCCAGTCCTGCCGCGGCTACTATCTCCTCACCATGCTCGGCTATCCCAAGATCAAGGTGCTGCACGGCGGCTTCGACGCGTGGTCGGCCGCGGGCTTCCCGGTGACGAAGGACGTGCCGGCACCGGCAAAGGCCTCCTTCTCGATCGTGCCTGAAGCTGGCGACATCCTGATCGACGCCAAGACCATGCTCGGCGCGGTCGGCAAGCCCGGCATCGCCATCCTCGACGTGCGCGATGTCGACGAGTGGATCGGCGACAGCTCTTCTCCCTATGGGAAGGATTTCTGTCCGCGCAAGGGCCGCATCCCCGGTGCGGTGTGGCTGGAATGGTATCGCATGATGAAGCCGACCGCCGAAGGTCCGCGCTTCAAGTCCAAGGACGAGATTCTTGCCGAATGCGCCACCGTCGGCATCTCGCAGACCACACCGGTCTATCTCTACTGCTTCAAGGGCGCGCGCGCCTCGAACACCTTCCTCGCGCTCAAGAACGCCGGTGTGAAGGACGTGCGGATGTACTTCGGCTCCTGGAACGAATGGTCGCGCGATCCGTCGCTGCCGATCGAGCAGGGCCTGCCGATTGCGACTGAAGTCACCACCAAGGCGGCGTGAACGCGCGCCTCGTCCTTCGAGACGACCGCTTCGCGGTCTCCTCAGGATGAGGCTAAGCGGCAGCGGTACCTGTTGAAACTGCTGCCGCGCACGCCGTCCTCATCCTGAGGAGCCCGCCTAAAGCGGGCGTCTCGAAGGATGGGCCGCACGCGGACGAGGCGCGATCCCGAGCGCCTTGATCCGCGAGGCCAGCGTGGTCGGCTTGATATCAAGCATTTCGGCCGCGCCAGCGGGGCCGAACACTTTTCCGGCGCAGGCCTCGAGCGCGGCGAGAATATTGGCGCGCTCGTGATCGCGCATCTCCGATGACGTCATCACCGCCGGCTGCGCGTCGGCCTTCTGCCGTGCGGTGCCGCTGGGCGTTTGGGCGCCGGAGGCATCCGGCAGATCGATGCGCAGGCGGCCGTTCTGCGACAGGATCGCGGCGCGCTCGATCACGTTCTGCAATTCGCGGACATTGCCGGGCCAGTCGTAGCGGGTCAGCCGCCGCGCATCGCCTTCCGACAGCCGCAAATTCGATTTCAGCGCCTTGCTCTCGCGGGTCAGGAAATGCTGGGCCAGCAGCGGGATGTCCTCGCGGCGTTCGCGCAGAGGGACGGTCTCGATCGGAAAGACGTTGAGGCGGAAATAGAGGTCCTCGCGAAAGCGGCCGCGCTGGACCTCCTGCTTGAGATCGCGATTGGTCGCGGCGATGACGCGGACGTCGACGGTTCGCGTGCGCTCCTCGCCGACGCGCTCGAAATTACCCTCCTGCAAGACGCGCAGCAGCTTGCCCTGCAGCTCCAGCGGGATCTCGCCGACCTCGTCGAGGAACAACGTGCCTCCGTCGGCGAGCTCGAAGCGGCCGATGCGGTCGCGCGTCGCACCAGTGAAGGCGCCGCGGACATGGCCGAAGAATTCGCTCTCGAACAATTCGCGCGGGATCGCGGCGCAGTTGACGCGGATCAGCGGCCGGTCGCTGCGGGTGGAGTCCTCGTGAATGGCGCGCGCGATCAACTCCTTGCCGGTGCCGGACTCGCCGGTGATCATCACCGCCGCCGTGGTCGGGGCCACCAGCTTGACCTGGCGCAGCGTCTTCTGGACCGCCTCGCTCTGGCCGATGATGCCGCGCGGGTTGGTCTCGATACGGATTTCTTCCTGGAGATAGGCGTTTTCGAGCTCGAGTCGCTCGCGCAGGCGATCGACCTCGGCGAGCGCGGCGTGCAGCTTCTCGTCGGCCTCGCGGCGCTGGCTGACGTCGCGAAATACCACGACGGCGCCGACCACCACGCCGCGGTCGCGAATGGGCGTGGAGGTGTATTCGACCCAGGCCGGCGAGCCGTCCTTGCGCCAGAACACTTCGCCATCGACCTGGTGCACGGCGCCGTCGCGGAACGCCGCATAGATCGGGCAGTCGTGATCCGGATAGTAACGACCGTCATGATGGGTGTGGTGCACGATCGGGTGGATTTCCTTTCCGACCAGCTCCTCGGCGGTCCAGCCGAGCATGCGCTCGGCCGCGGGATTCACGAAGGTGGTCTTGCCTTCGGCATTGACGCCATAGATGCCTTCGCCGGCGGCGCGCAGGATCAGCTGGTTCTCGCGCTCGATGTCCTGGAACACGCGCTCGACCCGCTGCCAGGTCGAAATGCCGCTGCGCATGTGGTCTTCGGCGGCGGCATCGACGTTGCGGCGGCGGCGGGCTTCGAGATCGGTCAGCGTCAGCAGCACCAGCGTGCGGCCGTCATGGGGCAGCAGGCAGCCGGCATATTCAAGCCTGAGCGTTTGCCCGGTGGCATGACGCGGGGTGACCGCCGTGGTCCAGTAGGCGCCCTTATGCAGCACGGCCTGGGTGAACACGGTGAGCGCCGGCAGCTGGCCGGCATGAAGCGTGCTGGCGCTGGTCTGCCGCAGCAATGCGCGGTCGTAGCCGAGCAGGGTGCAGGCGGCCGGATTGGCGTCGATGATCTGGTCGCCATAGGGGTCCACCAGCAGCGTCGCCTCGACCGAGGATTCGAAGGCTGCGGTGCGCGGATCGAGATTTTGCGCGACCTCGTCGGGGGTGAGCGTCGAAAGCATTGCCACTCCGAAATCTCGTAATCTGACCACGAATTCTCGTGTATCACGAATTTTCGTAGCGACCAAGTGCGACCGAAACTCCTGCGTCATCAAGGCACTGGCCTGCCGACCGGCACTGGCATGCTCCTTGCTGAATTCCACCTCGCAATGACGCGCAGGAGGTCCGATGTCCACGTTCGACAATCCGTTTGATCCCGACCGCAACCTTCGGGCCGGCTGCGTCTGCGGCCAGCATCAATCAGCCGCCGAGCACGAGCAGGCCTCAGCGCTGCGCTGTGATCCCGTCGAGAGCGAGGAGAAGCGCTACGAGGGCGTGGTGGCGTCGGCGGTGATGCGTGCGATGTTTCCGCAGGACGTGGCGCGGCGCGCCTTCCTGAAATCGGTCGGTGCGTCGACGGCGCTGGCGGCGCTGTCGCAGTTCTTTCCGATCAAGACCGCGACCGAAGTTTTCGCCGACACCGGCACGCCGGAGAAGAAGGACCTCAAGGTCGGCTTCATCCCGATCACCTGCGCGACGCCCATCATCATGGCGGCGCCGCTCGGCTTCTATTCCAAGCACGGCCTCAACGTCGACGTGGTCAAGACCGCCGGCTGGGCTGTGATCCGCGACAAGACCATCAACAAGGAATACGACGCCGCGCACATGCTGGCGCCGATGCCGATCGCGATCTCGCTGGGCCTGGGCGCCAATGCGATTCCGTTCACGGTGCCCGCGATCGAGAACATCAACGGGCAGGGCATCACGCTTGCGATGAAGCACAAGGACAAGCGCGACCCGAAGGACTGGAAGGGGATGAAATTCGCGATCCCGTTCGACTACTCCATGCACAATTACCTGCTGCGGTATTATCTCGCCGAGAACGGCATCGATCCCGACACCGACGTGCAGCTGCGCTCGGTGCCGCCGCCCGAAATGGTTGCGAACCTGCGCGCCGACAACATCGACGGCTTCCTCGCGCCCGACAACATCTGCCAGCGCGCGATCTATGACGGCGTCGGCTTCATGCATCTGCTGTCGAAAGAGATCTGGGACGGCCATCCCTGCTGCAGCTTCGCTGCCAGCAAGGAGTTCATCACGACCGCGCCGAACAGCTTTGCCGCACTGACGCGTGCGATCGTCGATGCGACCGCCTATGCGTCGAAGGCCGAGAACCGCAAGCAGATCGCCGAAGCCATCGCACCGGCCAACTACATCAACGCGCCGGTCACCGTGCTGGAGCAGGTCCTGACCGGCACCTATGCCGACGGCCTTGGTGGTGTGAAGACGGATGCCAAGCGCGTCGATTTCGATCCGTTCCCCTGGCAGTCCTTTGCGGTCTGGATGCTGACGCAGATGAAGCGCTGGGGCCAGATCAAGGGCGATGTCGACTACAAGGCGGTGGCAGAACAAGTGTATCTCGCAACCGACACCAAGAAGCTGATGACCGAGATGGGCCTGTCGCCGCCGGAGAGCGCGTACAAATCGTTCGCGGTGATGGGCAAGACTTTCGATCCGACCAAGCCGGACGATTACGTCGCGAGCTTCAAGATCAGGAAGGCGTCGTGAGGACGGCGCGCGCGCGCTCTCAAGCGTCGTCCCGGCGAAAGCCGGGACCCATAACCCCAGGGGAAAGTTTGACGAAGACTTTTCGTTCGGTGCTCCTATCGAGCGCGATCGATAGATTCCGCGGTATGGGTCCCGGCCTTCGCCGGGACGACGGGTGGAGAGGTCTTGCGCGATGACATCCTCCCTCCGCCTTCGCGCCGGCCTCGTCTCGATCGCGCTGCTGGCCGCGTTCCTCGGCGTCTGGCATCTCGCCACGCGTTCGGCAGGCCCGACCGCGGCGATGAGCCCGGAATACGCCAAGCTGATGGGCCTCACCGCGACGCAGGGCAAATCGGCGATGCCGGGGCCGCTCGATGTCGGCGCAAAGCTGTGGGAGCATCTGAAGCGGCCGTTCTACGACAACGGGCCGAACGACAAGGGGCTGGGCATCCAGCTCGCATATTCCATTGCGCGCGTCGGCACCGGCTATCTGCTGGCGGTGCTGGTGGCGATCCCGCTCGGCTTCCTGATCGGCATGTCGCCGCTGCTGAGCAAGGCGCTCGATCCCTTCATCCAGGTGCTGAAGCCGATCTCGCCGCTCGCCTGGATGCCGCTCGCGCTCTACACCATCAAGGATTCCTCGATCTCCGCGATCTTTGTGATCTTCATCTGCTCGATCTGGCCAATGCTGCTCAACACCGTCTTCGGCGTGGCCAGCGTGCGCAAGGAATGGATCAACGTCGCGCGGACGCTGGAGGTCGGCACGTTCCGTCGCGCCTTCACCGTAATCCTGCCGGCGGCGGCGCCGACGATTTTGACCGGCATGCGCATCTCCATCGGCATCGCCTGGCTCGTGATCGTCGCCGCCGAAATGCTCGTCGGCGGCACCGGCATCGGCTATTTCGTCTGGAACGAGTGGAACAACCTCTCGATCACCAACGTCATCATCGCGATCCTCTTGATCGGCGTCGTCGGCATGCTGCTCGACCAGATCCTCGCGCGCTTCACGCGCATGGTCACGTTTCCGGAGTAGGGGCTGTGACCGACAAATTCATCTCCATCGAAGGCATCGCCAAGTGCTATCCGGGTGCGAGCGGCGCCACGACGACGATCTTCGAGAATCTGTGGCTGTCGATGGCGCGCGGCGAGTTCTGCTGCGTGATCGGCCATTCCGGCTGCGGCAAGACCACGGTGCTCAACATCCTCGCCGGCCTCGATGCGCCGAGCGAGGGCGCCGTCATCGTCGACGGCCAGGCGATTTCCGGCACCAGCCTCGACCGTGCCGTGATCTTCCAGAGCCATGCGCTGTTGCCCTGGCGCACCGTGCTCGGCAACGTCGCCTATGCCGTGAGCTCGAAATGGCGGCGCTGGGATCGCGCCAGGGTCAAGGCGCATGCGCAGACCTTTATTGATCTCGTCGGCCTAACCGGCTCGGAGCACAAGCGGCCATCAGAGCTCTCCGGCGGCATGAAGCAGCGCGTCGGCATCGCGCGGGCGCTCTCGATCACGCCAAAGATGATGCTGATGGACGAGCCGTTCTCGGCGCTGGATGCGCTGACGCGTGGCACGCTCCAGGACGAGGTGCGGCGGATTTGCCTTGAGACCGGACAGACCGCGTTCATGATCACGCATGATGTGGACGAGGCGATCTATCTCGCCGACAAGATTTTCCTGATGACCAATGGTCCGGGCGCGGTGCTGGCGGAGGTCGTCGAGAATCCGCTGCCGAAGGATCGCGGCCGCACCGATCTGCACCGCCATCCGCTGTACTACGCGCTGCGCAACCACATCATCGATTTCCTGGTGACGCGCAGCAAGACCTTCGTCGCCGAGAAGCCCGATCACGATCCGCGCAATGTGCCGGTGGTGCACATCGGCAAGCCCGGACTGACCATCGCTTCGGGCGGCGAAGATCAACGACAGACCTGGACACCCGGGAGCAGTCCCGGATTGACGGCCTAGAAAGGGAGACCTGACAATGAAACGCGAAGACCTCACCGAAAAGCTGCTCGACATCAAGCGCGAGAAGGGCTGGAGCTGGAAACACATCTGCGAGAAGATCGGCGGCTATTCGGAAGTGCTGATCGTCGGCGCGATCCTCGGCCAGATGAAGCTGACAAAACCGCAGGCCGCCAATGCCGCCGAGCTGTTCGGCTTGTCGAAGGCCGAGACCACGATGTTGAACGAGACGCCGATGCGCGGCATGCCGATGCCGCCGACCGATCCCCTGATCTATCGCTTCTACGAGCTGGTGATGGTCAACGGCCCGGCCTGGAAGGCACTGATCGAGGAGGAATATGGCGACGGCATCATGTCGGCGATCGACTTCGACATGGTGATGGAGCGTCTGCCCAACCCGAAGGGCGACCGCGTCAAGATCACGATGTCAGGCAAATTCCTGCCGTACAAATATTACGGCGCCAGCGGCAACGTGCCGGAGTACGGCTTCAAGGAAGGTTAACGGGGGTGAGTGGCGAATTGCGAGTAGCGAATGGGGGACCCTCATTCGCTACTCGCCACTCCCTATTTCGCCTATTTCCCCGCCTTCACCTCGGCCACCGCCACCGCAATCAGCTCGCCCATCTTGGCCCGAATCGTCTGCTCGGTGATGGCGACGTTCTTGGCGGCGAAATCGGCCATGACCTTGCGCAGCACGTCACCGTCGCCGGCTTCCTCGAAATCGGCCGCGACGACCTCCTTGGCGTAGGCGGTAGCGGCTTCGCCGCTGATTCCGAGCTTTTCGGCCGCCCACAGGCCGAGCAGCCGGTTGCGGCGGGCCTCCGCCTTGAATTTCTGCTCCTCGTCGAGGGCGAACTTCTTCTCAAAGCCTTCCTCGCGCTTGTTCAACTCGCTCATGCGTCTTGCAATTCCCTGCTGAATGGACCGGGCCGCCCGCGTTGCGGGGGCCTCAGCGCATGCCTAGATAGGGGGCACGAATCGGCAAAACAACGAGCCGTTAAGCCGCAGGCAAGGCGGTATAAGTTGGCATCGAAGGGGCCGGATCGATTGTGCTGGGACGGCCAATCGGATAGGTTGCCTGAGGTTGGGTTCCTGTTCTGTTTCCTTGGTATTTCCAAGGGTTCCAGACGGGTTCCGAGCCGTTCACGGCAGCTCCGCTGTGGGTCAGTAGTCCTAGTCAACCGGAGCACACCAAATACATGGATTTCAACAAAACACGGTACATCCCCATGAGCCGTCGGCGTCGCATTTATGAAGGCAAGGCAAAGGTTCTTTACGAAGGTCCGGAGCCCGGCACCCTGATCCAGCACTTCAAGGATGACGCCACCGCGTTCAATGCGAAAAAGCATCAGGTGATCGAGGGCAAGGGTGTCCTCAACAATCGGATCTCGGAGTACCTGTTTCAGCACCTCAACGACATCGGGGTGCCGACCCATTTCATCCGCCGCCTCAACATGCGCGAGCAGTTGATTCGCGAGGTCGAGATCGTGCCGCTGGAAGTGGTGGTGCGGAACGTCGCCGCCGGCTCGCTGTCGCAGCGCCTCGGCATCGAGGAGGGCACGCAGCTGCCCCGTTCGATCATCGAGTTCTATTACAAGAACGACCAGCTCAACGACCCCATGGTGTCGGAAGAGCACATCACCGCCTTCGGCTGGGCCACGCCGCAGGAGATCGACGACATCATGGCGCTCGCCATCCGCGTCAACGATTTCCTCACCGGCCTCTTCCTCGGTATCGGCATCCGCCTCGTCGACTTCAAGATGGAATGCGGGCGGCTGTTCGAGAACGAGATGATGCGGATCATCGTCGCCGACGAGATCTCGCCGGATAGCTGCCGTCTGTGGGACATCAAGTCGAACGAGAAGCTCGACAAGGACCGTTTCCGCCGCGACCTCGGCGGTCTGCTCGAGGCCTATACCGAAGTTGCAAAACGCCTCGGCATCCTCATGGAAAACGAGCGTCCGGCGGGCTCCGGTCCGGTGCTGGTGAAGAGCTGAGAGGATTTTGACGTGAAGGCACGTGTCACCGTTACGCTGAAGAACGGCATTCTCGATCCGCAGGGCAAGGCCATCGAGGGCGCGCTGAAGTCGCTCGGTGTCGACGGCGTCGCCAGCGTCCGTCAGGGCAAGGTGTTCGACATCGAGCTCGCCGGCGCCGACAAGGCCAAGGCGGAAGCCGCGCTGAAGGACGCCGCCGACAGGCTCTTGGCGAATACCGTGATCGAGAATTACCGGGTCGAGATCGTCTAACCCTCACGCGGCCTCGCAGCAGTCGTAGCCCGGATGGAGCGAAGCGAAATCCGGGTCTATGATCCGCGGTGGCACTGACCCGGATTGCGCTTCGCTCCATCCGGGCAACTCGCTCACAGCCACCCGACGCGGCGGAAGCGCCAGTACAGGCCGGCGCAGGTCAGCGCCATCATGCCCATCACCACGAAGTAGCTGTACTCCCATTGCAGCTCGGGGATGTATTTGAAGTTCATCCCATAGATGCCGGCAACCGCGGTCGGCACGGCGAGGATCGCGAGCCAGGAGGCGAGCCTCTTCGAAACCGCCGTCTCCTGCGCCTGGCCGACCAGGAGGCTTGCTTCGAATGCGAAGGCCAGCACCTCGCGCATGGAGTCGATGCGCTCCTGGATGTTGCGGACGTGATCGGTGACGTCGCGGAATAACGGCTGCATGGTCGGGCGAACCATCGACAGCTCGTCATGCTCCAGCCTGCGGCAGACCTCGACCAGCGGCCCGATGGCGTTCCGCAGCCGCAACAGGTCGCGGCGCAGCATATAGAGCCGCTCGATCTGTGCCTTGGCGATCACGTTCGAGAGCACGTAGTCTTCGATCTCCTCGATTTCCTCGTGAATGCTCTCGAGCACGGGCGAGTAGTTGTCGACGATGAAATCAAGGATCGCATAGAGGATGTAGTCCTCGCCGCGGGCGAGCGCCCGCGGGCAGCTCTCGCAGCGCTCGCGCACGGCCGTGTAGGAGGTCGATGCGCCGTGTCGGACGGTGACGAGATAGCCTTCGCCGACGAATATGTGGGTCTCGCCGAAGGCGATGCGGCCCTCGATCAATTGCGCCGTACGCGCCACGATGAACAGAGCTTCGCCATATTGCTCGATCTTGGGGCGCTGGTGGGCGTTGTTGGCATCCTCGATTGCGAGATCGTGGAGATCGAACTGCTTCTGCACCGCACCGAGCAAGGCCATGTCGGGCTCGTGCAGCCCGATCCAAACCACGTGGCCGGGCTTGGCCCGCCAGCTCGAGGCCTCGCTGATGGCGATGTTGGCGACGCGCCGTCCGTCGACATAGGCGCCGGCAGCAACAACGCCCTCGGTGGACACTGGCTCGGAGTGCGATGCGGGCTGCGACGGGACGTTCATGGCTTCAATCCCGGGCGTTGGGCACACGTGCCGTTTCTATGGCCTGTGCACAAGGCCATTCCGCAAGGCTAGCACTGGTAAAATTCCCGTCAAATGGCTATGTCTCTTGACGAATTGGCCCGCGGGCCAACCCGATTCCCGTCACCGTCGGAACCTGAGCTATGAAAGCCGCCATCCTCGTCTTTCCCGGAATCAACCGCGAGCGCGACATGGCGCGCGCGCTGAAGCTGATCTCGGGCAACGAGCCCGCGATGGTCTGGCACGCCGAGACCTCGCTGCCCGCAGGCACCGATCTCGTGGTCGTGCCCGGCGGTTTCTCCTACGGCGATTACCTGCGCTGTGGCGCGATCGCGGCGCGGGCGCCGGTGATGGACGCGGTGCGCGACTATGCGGCCGAGGGTGGCCTCGTGCTCGGTGTCTGCAACGGCTTTCAGATCCTCTGCGAATCCGGCCTCTTGCCTGGCGTCCTGATGCGCAACGCGCGGCTGAAGTTCATATGCAAGGACGTGCATCTGCGCGTCGAGCGCTCCGACACCCCGTTCACCCGCGGCTACAATGCCGGCCAGGTGATCCGCGTGCCGGTCGCCCATGGTGAGGGCAATTACGAGGCGGATGACGAGACCATCAAGCGGCTCGAAGGCGAGGGGCGGGTGCTCTATCGCTACTGCTCCGCCGGCGGCGTGGTCGACGAGGCCAACAACATCAATGGCGCTGCGCATTCGATCGCCGGCATCGTCAACGACAAGGGCAACGTACTCGGCATGATGCCGCATCCGGAAAACCACGTCGAAGACATCATGGGCTGCACCGACGGCCGCGGCCTGTTCGCGGGGCTGGTCCAGCATCTGGACAAGGCCGCGTGATTTCATTCGTGTTGAAGTGGCTGTCGGCCGCCATCGCTGTCGTTGCGTTTGCGACTGCCGCGTTCGCCCAGGATTTTCCCAAGCGTCCGATCACCATGATCGTGCCGTTCGCAGCCGGCGGCACCTCGGACGTGATCGCGCGCACGGTCGCCGAGCAGATGAGCATCGCGCTCGGCCAGACCATCGTGATCGAGAACGTCGCGGGCGCCGGTGGCTCGACTGCGCTCGCGCGCGCCTCCCGCGCCGAACCCGACGGCTACACCATTGCGATCGGCAATGCCGGCACCAATGCCGCGACCTACACGATCTATCCAAAGCTGCCATTCACGCCCGATTCCTTCGTGCCGATCGGAATGGTGGCGAAGACCTTCGGCATCATCGCGATCCGCAAGGATTTTCCGGCGAAGGATCTGAAGGAGTTCATCGCCTACGCCAAGGCCAATCCCGGCAAGATCAATCTCGGCCATGCCGGCGTCGGCTCGTCGAATTACCTGATCTGCAAGAGCTTTGTGACGGCCGCCGGGATCGATGCGACGCTGGTCGGCTATCGTGGCGCATCGCCTGCGCTGACCGACGCGATCGGCAGCCAGATCGACGGCGTCTGTGATGCGGCCGCCTCCGTCTCGCAGTCGATCAACGAGAAGCTGGTGCGGGGGCTCGTGGTCGGCTCGACCGTGCGGCTCGCCACACTGCCCGAGCTGCCGACCTCGGCGGAAGCCGGCCTGCCCGAATTCGAGGCGCAGGGCTGGAACGGACTGTTCGCACCCAAGGGCACGCCGCCGGCCGTCATCGCCAAGCTGAATGCAGCCGCGCGCACGGCGGTGGAAACCGAGGCGGTGAAGAAGCGTTTTGCCGACCTCTCGACCGTTGCGCCAGATGACAATGAGCATACATCGGAGCTGCTTCAGCAGCTGGTGACGCGCGACGTCGAGAAGTACCGGAAATTGCTCGCGGACGACGCCAAATAGCCGCAAGCCTCTGCCGCGATGTCGTGAACCTGGACCGCGATCGGTGCGACTGACTTCTCATCGCCATCAAGGCGCGTGCGTCCGAGGTCGCCGATTTTTCTATCGGTATGGGCAACTCAAAGTTGTTCCGCCGCGCCGGTTGCGATATCAGAAAGCCTGCGCTGTCGTTGTGCCCTGGATGTCACATGCCCGTCGCTTTGGTCGTTCTGCTGCTCGATATCACGTTGATCTATCATGCCTCGCGCACCGGGCGGATGCAGCCCTGGGCCTTCATCATCCTGATGGTGCCGCTGGTCGGTGCGCTCGCCTATATCGCGGTCGAGCTCATTCCCGAATGGTTCTCGAGCCCGGGCGCGCGGCAGGCCCGCCAGCGCGTCGCCAATAGGCTCGATCCGGAGAAGCGCTATCGCGAGCTGTCCGACCGGCTCGCTGCCACCGACACCATCACCAATCGCGCGGCGCTGGCCGAGGAGTGCGCGAAAGTCGGCCGCTTCGGCGAAGCCGAGCAGCACTATGACCACGTTCTGGCGCTGCCGATGGGTCATGATCCCGCGTATGCGCTGGGCAAGGCGCAAGCGCAGTTTTCAGCCAAACGTCCCGCCGATGCGCTCGCGACACTCGATGATCTCCAGAAGCAATGGCCAGAATTCGACTCCGCCGACGCGCACCTGTTGTACGCCCGCGCGCTTGCCGAGGTCGGCCGCCTCGACGAGGCGCTCGAGGAGTTCCACGCCGTCGCCGGCTATTTCCCCGGCGCAGAGGCGCGAGTTCGCTACGGCATGCTGCTGCAAATGGTCGGCCGCACCGCCGAGGCGCGCGTGGTCTTCAACGAGCTCCTGATCCAGATGCGCCGCGCCCCAAAATATCTGCGCGATGCGCAGGCCGAATGGCTCAACATCGCCGAGAAGCAATTGTCGACGCCGCGCTGATTGCCGCTTCAACGCCAAACGCCGGAGAAGGCGATCAGGTCAACCAGGTAATGCACGAGCACGACCGGCCAAAGCGCGCCTGAGCGCCGGTACATCACCATGAAAAGAATGCCGATTGTCGCAGAGAGCAGGATGTTTCCGATCCCTGCCCACCAATGATCGGCGCCGAATATCAGAGACGTGACCAGAATGGCAAAGACACCGTCGCCCACGTAAGGCAGCAATGCGTTCCGAAGCAATCGCCTGAAAATGATCTCTTCGCTGGCCGCGACCAGTGCCAGTCCAAAAACGAGATCGAAGACGTTGAGCCAGCCGGTCGGGTGCGGATACTTGCCAATGACGGTCGCCGGAAATGTCGCGTTGATGAGACGTTGCGGCCACTGAGCCAAGCGGTCCAGCAGCACAATTCCTGCGATCCAGACGCCGATTTCAAGAAGAGATATACGACGTTGCTCGCGTCGATAGGCAACCGTGCGTGCTGGGGGAATCGCCGCAAGGATGGCCAGAGCGGCAATCCGGCCAGCGTAGTCCCAAACCAGCCAGCCGGCCGCAGTGTGCGGATGCAGTCGCATGAGCTGGGATGCAAATAGTGGGACAAGAGCGAGTGCGAACCACCAGACGCTCGGCGCGCGATCGGATTCCAAGGCTCGAGAGGCGTCTGGTGAGCGGCTGTCCATGCTTAGCCTTGAGGGAGGGGGCGTTGCGACAGGCCTGCGCCCCACTACCTCACCATTTCTCCAACCAGTGTCAATCAGGCTACGCCGTGCCTCGTTGCGCTGGCGCTCAGCGTGCTCTGCGGCACTTTGTTGGCTCCCCGCGCATCCATGCGCAACTCAACTTTGTAGCGTGGCAGCGCCAGGGAAGGATCGCCGCGAGCTAGGCGCCCGCCTGAGGGAGCGGCTTCCGCTTCACCCGCTTGATCGTGCCTGAGAAGGTGAACAATCGGCGCTCGCCGGCCATCATCTCCCCGCGCAGGAAGATCAGCGAGCCGCCGGCCCGGGTGACCTCGCCGGTGCACTCGATCAGCTCGCCCTCATGGCCGGCATCGAGGAATTCGCAGGCGAAATTGACGGTCACACCCTTGCTGTTCAGGGCGTTGCGGCCGATCGCGAACAGGCAATAGTCGGCAAAGGCCATGAAGCAGCCGCCATGGACGTTGCTGGAGCCGTTGAGGTGCTTCTTCTCGACCCGGAAGGCGCAGCGGACGCTGCCGTCCGCCTCCATCCGGTGCCAGAAGGGGCCGATATGGTTCTCAAAACTGTCGCGGATCCAGGTCTGCCATCCCTTGAATTCTCCCTCGGTTGCGACGTGCAGCTCGGGGCGCTGGGATGGGGCCGTTTTGGTCAATTCGTGCAAGGAAATAGGCCTTCAATTGCGGGTCTTGAGCCCTTAAATCCGATCCGTCCGCGCCGTGCAATTCCTGTTCCCGCAAGGCCCCGGCCGCAAAACGTGGGACAGCGGGAAAATGGGCCATAAAGGGCTTTTCGCGAGCCTCCGATGTTCCTAAGAACGGCCAACCCGCCGCCGAAAGCCCCGAATCCATGAAGAACGAACCCAAGATCACTCCGGAACTGGTTGCCGCCCACGGGCTCAAGCCCGACGAGTATGAGCGCATCCTGAAGCTGATCGGGCGGGAGCCGACCTTCACCGAGCTCGGCATCTTCTCGGCGATGTGGAACGAGCACTGCTCGTACAAATCCTCGCGCATCCATCTGCGCGGCTTGCCGACCAAGGCGCCCTGGGTGATACAGGGCCCCGGCGAGAATGCCGGCGTGATCGACATCGGCGACGGCCAGGCCGTGGTCTTCAAGATGGAGAGCCACAACCACCCGAGCTACATCGAGCCGTATCAGGGCGCGACCACCGGCGTCGGCGGCATCTTGCGCGACGTCTTCACGATGGGCGCGCGCCCGATCGCCTGCCTCAATGCGCTGAGCTTCGGTGCGCCCGAGCATGCCAAGACGCGGCATCTCGTTTCGGGCGTGGTCGCCGGCGTTGGCGGCTACGGCAATTCTTTCGGCGTGCCCACGGTCGGCGGCCAGGTGCGCTTCCACACCCGCTATGACGGCAACATCCTCGTCAACGCGATGGCGGTGGGTCTCGCCGACACCGACAAGATTTTCTACGCGGCCGCTTCCGGCGTGAACATGCCGATCGTCTATCTCGGCTCCAAGACCGGCCGCGACGGCATCCACGGCGCCTCGATGGCCTCGGCCGAGTTCGACGACAAGTCCGAGGAGAAGCGCCCGACCGTGCAGGTCGGCGATCCCTTCGCCGAGAAGCTGCTGCTGGAAGCCTGCCTCGAGATCATGGAGAAGGGCTGCGTCATCGCGATCCAGGACATGGGCGCGGCCGGCCTGACCTGCTCGGCGGTCGAGATGGGCGCCAAGGGCGACCTCGGTGTCGATCTCGATCTCGATGCGGTGCCGACTCGTGAGACCGGCATGAGCGCCTACGAGATGATGCTCTCGGAGAGCCAGGAGCGCATGCTCATGGTGCTCAAGCCCGAGAAGGAGAAGGAAGCCGAGGCCATCTTCAGGAAGTGGGGCCTCGATTTCGCCGTGGTCGGCTATACCACGCCGAGCAAGCGTTTTGTGGTCAAGCATGGTGGCGACGTGATGGCCGATCTGCCGATCAAGGAGCTCGGTGACGAGGCGCCGCTCTACGACCGGCCGCATGTCCCTTCCGCCGCGTTGCCGGTCGTGCATGCGCGCGAGGTGCCGGCGCCGATGGCGCTCGGTGCCGCGCTGGAGAAGCTGATCAGCACGCCGGACATGTGCAGCAAGCGCTGGGTCTGGGAGCAGTACGACCACGTCATTTTGGGCAATACCATGCAACGCCCCGGCGGCGACGCCGCCGTCGTGCGCGTGCAGGATGGGCCGAAGGGCCTGGCGCTGACCGTCGACGTCACGCCGCGCTATTGCGAGGCCGATCCGTATCAGGGCGGCATGCAGGCGGTCGCGGAAGCCTGGCGCAACATCACCGCGGTTGGCGGCAAGCCGCTCGCGATCACCGACAACCTCAATTTCGGCAATCCGGAGCGGCCGGAGATCATGGGCCAGTTCGTTGGCTGCCTGAAGGGCATCTCGGAAGCCTGCCGTACGCTCGACTTCCCGGTCGTGTCCGGCAACGTGTCGCTCTACAACGAGACCAACGGCCGTGCGATCCTCCCCACACCCTCGATCGGCGGTGTCGGCCTGCTCGACGATTTCACCAAGTCGGCGTCATTGGCCTTCAAGGCCGAGGGCGAGGCGATCCTGCTGATCGGCGACACCCATGGCTGGCTCGGGCAGTCCGTTTATCTGCGCGACATCTGCGGCCGCGAGGAGGGCGCTCCGCCGCCGGTCGATCTCGCCGCCGAGAAGCGCAACGGCGATTGCGTGCGCGGCATGATCCATGCGGGCACAGCAACCGCGGTTCACGACCTCTCGGACGGCGGCCTCCTGATCGCGCTGGCCGAGATGGCGATGGCAGGCGGTATCGGTGCAAAACTGCTGGCGGCGCCAACCGCGCTCGTGCCGCAAGCCTATTGGTTCGGTGAGGACCAGGCGCGCTATCTCGTCACCGTGCCGGAGACGGAAGCCGGCCGCGTGCTCGCCAAGATGCGCGGCTGCGAGGTGCCTTGCGTGCGGATCGGCACAACCGGTGGCGATGCCATCGCGATCGCGGGCGAAGCGCCGGTTGCGATCGACACGCTGCGGAAATCGTTCGAGCGCTGGCTGCCGGATTATATGGGCGGGAAGGCGGCCTGAGGCGGCGCCGCAAACTCAGACCCGTAGCCCGGATGGAGCGAAGCGTAATCCGGGACGGTGTTGCTTGTGGCACGATCCCGAATTTCGCTTCGCTCCATCCGGGCTGCGATCACCTCTCACAACACGTGCGAGGCGCCCGGTATCTTCCGTAACGCCGCCGTCAGTCCCCAGCTCAGGATCACCGTGAGCACGAAGCCAATCGCGGCCTTCGCGATTGCCGGCAGCTCGTAACCGTACAGCGCGTACTGGATCCACAGCGCGATCGGGTAGTGCACCAGGAACATGCCATAGGCATCAGCCTGCATGCGGTCCAACAGATTCGGCCCCGGCGCCTTCGAGTGCAGGAAGAAGGCGAGGATCGCGAGCAGGATCGACGCCGAAAACAGCACGAAGAATGTGCCGTAGATCGCCTGGTACCAGTGCGGCAGCACATCGGGATTGCCGAGGATCTCGCGCTTGATGTAGATCATGCCCCACATCAGGCAGTAGGGGATCAACGTCGCGATCACCCACAGCCAGCGGCTCCTCGGCAACTGGCCGTCGGCGCCGAGGATACCGCGATCGAAATTCGCTGCACCCACGCTGGCGCCAATGAAGAAATACGCGAAGTAGAGCAGGATGCGGCTCGCCTGCACCGAGAACGGTCCGAACTCGAACCATCGGTTGCCGCCGAAATAAAGCAGCGCCGGCACGTAGACGATGATGCTGACGGCGGCGAGCATCAGCCAGAACGGGACCGGCTGCCCAAAGCCCGCGACCGAGATGCGATTGCCGGGATCGACCAGATGCGCCGAGACCCGGTAGAGCAGGCTCGCGGTGAGGTCGAAGGCGAGCAGCACCCACACGAACCAGATCGGGCCGCTCGGCCACGGGCCGACGGTGACCGTCTTCCACCAGAAAGCGGCAAACGTCAGCTCGGGATCGTGCCGCAGCGCGATCGCGTAATAGGCGATCGGAATCACGGTGAACGCTGCGATCACGAACGGCAGCCCGAGCCGCAACAGGCGATCGCGCAGGAAGACCGATGGCGCCTTGCGCGCGATGCCGGGCCAGGTGAACAGGCCCGACAGGAAGAAGAACATCGCCATGAAGAAGCTGTCGGTGGCGAGCACGACGGCGTCGAAGCCGATCCAGGACGCCGGGTCGGTGTGGCCGAAATAGGTGTAGGGGATGACGGCGTGATGCAGCAGCACCACCAACGTCAGGAAGGTGCGCGCACGGTCGAGCGAGAGGTTGCGCGCCTTGGCTTTTGGCGCGGCGTGAGCCTCTGCACCCACCGTCGCAGAATGTGACATCGTGATCATGGCCGCCCCGGTCGCGCTCCTGTCCCGGCCGGACTGTGCCGCCGGGAACCCGATTCAGCAAGGGCAGTTTGTGCCGCAAGAACCTTCGGTCGCGTTTAGGAACCAGTTCCGCGCAATGCAGTTAGGGTTTTCGAAACGGCTGAGAGGGCCGCCGATTGCGGCGGCCAATGTGGCGGAGCTGGCGATGACGATCCTGAAATGGGCGCTGATCTTCCTGTTGATCTCGATCGTCGCCGGCGTGCTCGGCTTCACCGGTATCTCGGCCGCCTCCGCCGACATCGCCCGCTTCCTGTTCTACGTCTTCGTCGTGATCTTCCTGGTGCTGCTGATACTGGGGCTCACGATCTTCAGGGCGTAGCGGGTCGACGTGAGGTTCGAAATGGCGCCGGCCCTCAGACCGCCCGCTCAATCTTGCGCGAACGGTCGCACGCGGGTGACCAGCTCTGCCAAAAACTGGTCGGGGCGATCGAACGGAATGAAATGGCTCCCGCCACGCACCCAGACAAATTCCTTATGCGGGGCCGTGATCTGATTGAAGAGTTGTTCGGCCGGCCCACCTGGTGTGTTGTAGTCTGCATCGCCCTCGATGAAGATCACCGGGATCGGAAACGCGAGTCCCAACGAGGCGACGTCACGCTTGAACATGGGGCCCTCTCGTCCGCGCAGAAATTTTGCGGAGAAGGCCATGCCCTTGCGCCAATTGTACCAGTCCAGCAGCGAGAAATCCGGCATGAACGGGGGCGGGATGGGACCCGCCAACTGGACGCTCTCGATGGAGGGGAGCCGCAGCGCCTTGCTCCATTTGTCGGCAACCAGGCGATTTTGTGGATTAATCAGAGGTCGCGCGATGATCGGCGCCAATTCCGCCAGGGCCTCGCTGTTGCCGGCGGACTGCGCCAAATCTTGCAGATGCGCGATCGTGATCTCGAATTGCTTCTCGAACGTCACCCTGCCGACCACTTGTCCCGTGCCGACATAGGCAGCGAACAGATCAGGGCGCTGCTTGACGATGTGAATGCCCAGGAACGAGCCCCAGGAATGCCCGACCAGGATGATCCTGTCCTTGTGCAGATGCGTTCGCAGATACTCGGCGAGCTCCACGCCATCCTGCGTCATTCGCTCCAGCGTCATGGTTGGCGCAAGCGCGTCTCCGGCGGCGCCATAGGTGCGGCCAGCGCCGCGCTGATCCCATTGCACGACGGTGAAATGCTTTTCCCAGGGGCGCCAACCCGACGAGATCGGCAAGGTTGAGCCTCCCGGTCCGCCATGGACGAACAGGAGGACGGGGTTATCCCGATCCTCGCCGCGAATTTGAATCCATTGCTTGATGCCGCCAATGTCGACGAACTCTCCCTCCTGCACGCCATTCGGCGAGCGGATCGCGAGAGTTTCCGCAGCAAGATGCTCGCGATAGGCGCGAAAACCCAGTCCGGCAGTGGCCACCACAATGAGCACGCCGGCCAATCCCAGCAACGAGACCCCAATCAGTCTTGCGGCCTTGCGCGGCATCTTGTGCCTTGTGTCGACTGAGAGAGGCGATCCGTGATCACCCCGCATCACAGCTGCGCCGTGAGCCTACCCCACTTCCTCGATCTTCACCTTGTCCGGATAGAAGGCGAGGTGGCCCGAAATCTCCGTCATCGCCGGGAACGGCGTCTCGTAGGTCCAGATCGCGTTGTCGAGCGTCTTTCCGTCAGCCTTGATGCTGAAATAGCTGGCGTCGCCCTTGTAAGGGCAGTGCGTGGTGCGCTCGGTCCGCTCGAGCAGCGCCATGTTGGCGTCCTCCCGTGGCAGATATTGCACCGCCGGATATTTGGCCTCCTTCAGCGTCAGCGCCTTGGTGCTCTCCGCGATCACGATATCGCCCGCCGTCACGCGGACGCGCCGGGGGTTTTGGGTGATGGTGATGGGGTGGTCGGGGCCGGGAAGCTTCATGATTCACGCCTTTTCGATCAATCTGCCGTGCGCGGCACTTTGTCGTGCCTTTATCCTGCTGGAAGCGGGGATATAGTGGGTCGGTACGTGACCTAGAAGACCGTTCACGCTAAGTTTGGCCATGCCGGCAAGTTTGGCTTTACCGATCGGGACCCCGGCGACGATTCGACGAGACAGGAGCGAGACCCGAATGCCCATGGACGCCCACGATATCGAGGCGATGATCAAGGCAGCGATCCCCGATGCCGAGGTGACGATCCGTGACCTCGCCGGCGATGGCGACCACTATGCCGCGACCGTGATCTCGGAATCCTTCCGCGGCAAGTCCCGCGTCCAGCAGCACCAGATCGTCTATCAGTCGCTGCAAGGACAGATGGGCGGCGTGCTGCATGCGCTGGCGCTGCAAACCGGGGTGCCGGGCACCTGAGCTGATCGCGCGACGGGGACGACGATGGCGGCGGACAACCCGCGCGGCGCGATGTTTCGCGTCATCACGCCGAACCAGCACAGCCGTGTCACCAATGCCGAGCTGTTTTTCGACCTCGTCTTCGTCTTCGCCGTCACCCAGGTCTCGCACACGCTGCTGCACCATTTCACGCCGCTCGGGGCGGTGCACGTCACCGTGTTGTTTCTCGCGGTGTGGTGGGTGTGGGTCTACACCGCCTGGGTCACCAACTGGCTTGATCCTGAGCTGACGCCGGTCCGCATCCTGATCTTCCTGATGATGCTGGGCGGCCTCGTGCTGTCGACGACGATCCCGACCGCCTTTGAGGGGCGGGGCCTCTGGTTCGCCATTGCGTATGCGACGATGCAGGTCGGGCGCACCGCGTTCTGGCTGTTCGCAACTCCGCGCCATCGCAGCCTGGTGCGGCACAACGCGATCCGCATCCTGGTCTGGCTCTCTGCCTCCGCCATCTTCTGGATTCTCGGTGGCCTCGCCGATGACGAGGCGCGGCTGTGGTTCTGGATCGCGGCGCTGACGATCGAATACATCTCGCCGGCAGTTCGCTTCTGGGTTCCCAAGCTCGGGTTCTCGTCGGTCGAGGCCTGGGCCGTCGAAGGCGGCCACATGGCCGAGCGCTGCGCCGGCTTCATCATCATCGCGCTCGGCGAGGCCGTCGTCGTCAACGGCGCAACCTTCGCCGAGCTGGACTGGACCGCGGACAACATCCTGGCCTTCGTCTCGGCGCTGGTCGGCAGCGTTGCGATGTGGTGGATCTATTTCCACAAGGGCGCGGAGGCCGGCTCCGATTGGATCTCGAAGTCCGCCGAATCCGGCCGCCTGGCGCGGCTCGCCTACACCTACCTGCACATGCCGATCGTCGCCGGCATCATCCTGACCGCGGTGTCAGACGAGCTGGTGCTAAAGCACCCGACGGGTCATTCTGACGTCAGGACCATCGTCAGCACGATCGGCGGTCCGCTGGTGTTCCTGGTCGGCACCATCCTGTTCAAGCACTCGATCCGCGGCTTTCTCCAGCTCTCGCACGGCATCGGCATCATTCTGCTGCTGGCGCTGTGGTGGTTCGCCGCCGATCTTTCGCCCTTATGGCTGTCGGCCGCGACGAGCGCGATCATGATCGTGGTCGCGGTATGGGAATCGCTGTCGCTGGGGGCGAAGCCGGAAGAGGCCGAGGAGCACTAGGGCGCCGGAGCTATGACTCCGCCGCCTCCAGCGCATGCACCGAGAACATCTTGGCCGCATCGGTCCAGCTCTCGCGCACCCGCCAGCCGGCGCCTTGCGCCAGCGCTGCAAAGCGCTCGAGGCTGTATTTGTAGCTGTTCTCGGTGTGAATGCTTTCGCCCGGCCGGAACGAGAAGCTGGTGCCGAGCAGTCGCACGGTCTGGCTTTTCCGACTGATCAGATGCATCTCGATGCGATGGCGCGCGTGATTGTAGATCGCACGATGGGTGAAGGCGGAGAGATCGAAATTGCCGCCGAGCTCGCGATTGATCCGCACCAGCACATTGAGGTTGAAGCGGGCGGTGACGCCGGCCGCATCGTTATAGGCGGCATGGAGCAGGCGCTCTTCCTTCTCGAGGTCGGCGCCGATGATCATCTGCGCGCCGGCGCCCAGAATCTGGCGCGCGCTCTTCAGGAAGGCCTGCGCTTCATGCGGCTCGAAATTGCCGATGGTCGAGCCGGGGAAGAAGCCGACCTTGGGCATCGATGCGACCGCCTTGGGCAGCTCGAACGGCGTGGTGAAATCGGCGGCCACCGGATAGATGCCAAGCGAGGGGAAATCCCGCTTGAGCCCGTTGGCCTGCGCCTTCAGGAAGTCGCCGGAGATGTCGACCGGCACGTAGGCCGCGAACTTGCACTGGTTCAGCAGCAGACGGACCTTTGTGGTCGCGCCGGCGCCGAATTCGACCAGTGCGGCGTGCTCCGGAATGATCTTTGCGATCTCGCTGCCGCGCTCCCTCAGGATCGATAGCTCCGTGCGCGTCGGATAGTACTCCGGCAGGCGCGTGATGGCCTCGAACAGCTCTGATCCCGTCGCGTCATAAAAATATTTCGGCGACAGCTTTTTCGGCTGCTGCGACAGGTCCTCGATGGCCTCGCGGGCGAAGGCAGTGGTCTGCTCGTCGGGAAGATGCGCTTCGGCCAAAGCGCTGGCGTGCACATTCATGATACTCTCCTGAACGCGCTGTCCGGCGCGCATTTGTCGTCGGATAAGGATTACTCGTAGTCGGCGAGCCGCAGCCCCGTGAATTGCCAGCGGTGGTGCGGGTAGAAGAAGTTGCGATATGTGACACGGCTGTGACCGGAGGGTGTCGCCACTGAAGAGCCGCGCAGCACCAGCTGGTTAACCATGAACTTGCCGTTGTATTCGCCAAGCGCGCCTTCGATCGCGCGGTAGCCGGGGTAGGGCGAGTACGAGGAACGGGTCCACTGCCAGACGATGCCGAAGGCATCGTTGAGCTGGCCGGCGCGGGCGGCGACCTCCCATTCCGTCTCGGTCGGCAGATGCTTTCCGGCCCAGCGCGCGAACGCGTCGGCCTCATAGTAGCCGACGTGGCAGACCGGCGCCTCGGGATCGACCGGCTTGACGCCGGCGAGCGTCATCACATGCCATTGGCCATCGATCTCGCGCCAATGGCCAGGGGCCTGCCAGTCTTCCTTGCTGGCGGCGGCAAAGCCGTCCATCAGCCACAGCGTTGCGGTCCGATAGCCGCCGTCGCGCATGAAGGCGAGCCATTCGCGATTGGTGACGAGGTTGCGCGCGATCTTGACGGGGCCGACAAGGGCGCGATGTGCAGGCTTCTCGTTGTCGAAATGAAAGCTGTCGTCGACATGGCCGACGGTATGGATGCCTTCGTTCAGCGCCAGCCAGTCCTGGCCCGTGCCTGTCGCGGCCGGGAAGCGCCAGTCCGGATCATAGGCCGGATAGACCGGGTTCTGCGCGAAGGCGTGCAGGATGTCGGTGAACATCAATTCCTGATGTTGCTGCTCGTGGTTCAGCCCGACCTCGACCAGCGGCGCGATCGCGCGAAGCTTGTCCGCACCGGCCTCGCGGAAGAACTTCACGACGGCCGCATCGACATAGCTGCGATAGTTGCCGACCTCGTTGGCGCTCGGACGGGTGATGTCGCCGCGGTGATTGCGGGCATGGCGCGGGCCGGCGCTGACGTAATAGGAGTTGAACAGGAATGCGAAATCCGGGTGGAAGGGCCGGTAACCACGGGCGTGCTCGCCGAGCAAGAACTGCTCCCAGAACCAGGTAGTATGCGCCCGGTGCCATTTCGCCGGGCTCGCATCCGGCATGGACTGGATCTGCTGGTCCTCAGGCGACAGGGGCGCCGCTCGGCGTTCGGTCTCGTTACGGACGGCGAGATAGGCGTCCTCCAGCCGCTGGGCGAGGCTGCCCGGGTCGGAGGACGGTGACGAAAGCGGGGGGGCGGCCGTGGCGGAGGCTGGTTTCGTCACGTTTTTCTCCAGACAGGACAAGAGAACGTTTGTTGGCTTCGCCCGGTTCCAAAACCAAGGTTCGTCCTAGATAGGGGCTCCGTTACGGTATGAAAGTCCTCCCCGGCGATGATATTCGTGTCATCATGCAATAGCCGGCGCCGTCCGGACCGGCTGCCGCGGAGCCGTTCGCCGCCATTTTACTTTGGATGC
This sequence comes from Bradyrhizobium commune, assembly GCF_015624505.1. NCBI lineage: Bacteria > Pseudomonadati > Pseudomonadota > Alphaproteobacteria > Hyphomicrobiales > Nitrobacteraceae > Bradyrhizobium > Bradyrhizobium commune. Next base: position 2,778,596 of record NZ_CP061379.1, read on the forward strand.
ACAATAGTTTGGGCTACATATATAGGCAGGTATCGGGTTAGATCGGCTGAGCCGGCCCGGAATGATCGTTAAGGGCGCTGCCCCAGAAGGACACGGATATGAGCATCGCGGAATTTATCGCCAACGAAGTGAAGTCGAACGACGTGGTTCTGTTCATGAAGGGAACGCCGCAATTTCCGCAGTGCGGTTTCTCCGGCCAGGTCGTCCAGATCCTCGACCACATCGGCGTCGGCTATAAGGGCCTCAACGTCCTCGAATCCGCCGAGCTCCGCAACGGGATCAAGGAATATTCGAACTGGCCGACCATCCCGCAGCTCTATGTGAAGGGCGAGTTCATCGGCGGCTGCGACATCGTCCGTGAGATGTTCCAGGCCGGCGAGTTGCAGCAGCTCTTGTCCGAGAAGGGCGTCGCTGTCGCGGCCTGACGCATGACCGCGCTGACGCGCCGGATCGGCGGCGTCCAGCTCGAAGTCATCGTTGCTGACATCACCACGTTGAGCGTTGACGCCGTCGTCAATGCTGCGAATTCGTCTCTTCTTGGTGGAGGCGGCGTCGATGGCGCGATCCACGACGCTGCCGGTCCCAAGCTCCTCGCCGAATGTCAGACGCTCGGGGGATGCCCGACCGGCGATGCCAGGATCACGAAGGGCTACCTTCTGCCCGCCCGGCATGTGATCCACGCGGTCGGTCCCGTGTGGCACGGCGGCACCTGCGGCGAAGCGGAGGCGCTGCGTTCCTGCTATCGCCGGGCCCTTGAGCTCTGTCAGGACAATCAGCTGAACTCGCTGGCGTTCTCCGCGATCTCGACCGGCGTGTACCGTTTCCCGGCCGCCCAGGCCGCGAAAATTGCAGTCGGCGCCGCTATCGAATCCCTTCCGGCTGCGCCGTCCGTCACCCAAGTCATATTTTGCTGTTTCTCGGAGACGAGCGCGGCTCTCCACACGGACGCTTTGGCGCGGCACGGCAGCCCTTGTGCCTGATGACGCGGTCAGTACACTCCGCCCGGCCTGTTCCGGGGAGGGGATATGATGTTGCATTCAGGACTTCGCTCGTTATTCGGTGGCGCGCTGGTGTCGGTCGGCGCGATCTCGCTCGCGCAGGCAGAGGGCACCTACGAGATCCCAGCCGGCGCGCATTTCAACCAGGACAAGCTCGCCAAGGTCAGCGAGTTCTTCAGGAACGAGGTCGCGACCGGCAAGATCGCAGGCGCCATGGTGCTGATCCAGCAGCACGGCAAGCCGGTCTATAAGGAGTCGTTCGGCGTACAGGACGTGGTGAGCAAAGCGCCGCTCACCGACAAGACTATCTTCCGCCTGTTCTCGATGACAAAGGCGATCACCTCGGTGGCCGCGATGCAAATGGTCGAGGACGGCAAGATCAAGCTCGACGATCCCGTCTCCAAATACATCCCGTCCTTCGCCAATGTGAAGGTCGGCGTCGAGAAGAAGGCAGACGACGGCACCAAGTCGTTCGAGCTGGTGCCACCGAACCGGCCGATGACGGTGCACGATCTGATGACGCATACGTCCGGAGTGACCTACGGCTTCTACGGCGACAGCCAGGTTCGGCAGGCCTATCGCGCCGCCAACATCTATGCCGGCGATTTCGATCTCGCCGAGTTCGCCGAGCGCATCGCCAAATTGCCGCTGCACAATCAGCCGGGCGCGCTCTGGCAATACGGCCATTCCACCGACATCCTCGCGCGCGTGATGGAAGTCGCGGCCGGCAAGTCGCTGCTTGAGATCGAGCAGGAGAAGCTGCTCAACCCGCTCGGCATGGTCGATACCGGCTTCTTCGTCACCGATCCTGAGAAGCAGAAGCTGCTGGCGCAACCCGTGCCGAACGACAGCGATTTCCGCGTCGGCCGGATCAACGATCCGACGGTGGTGAAGAAGTGGCAATCGGCCTCCGGCGGCATGGTCTCGACCATGGCCGACTACGCGCGCTTTGCGCAGATGCTGCTCAATGGCGGCAGCCTCGACGGCAAGACCATCCTCAAGCCCGAGACGTTCAAGCTGATGGCGACCGACCAGATCGGTCCGAAGTCGGGCGTCGATCGCGACTATTTTTACTTCCCCGGCGACGGCTTCGGCTTCGGCCTCGGGCTCGCAGTCCGCACCGATCCCGGCAATGCAAAACCGCCGCCGCCGGGCGATCTCGGCGAATTGAAATGGGACGGCGCCTCGGGCTGCTATTTCGTGATCGATCCGAAGCAGGACATGTTCTTCGTCCTCCTGGAGCAGACCCCGACAGAACGGCAGCGTGTGCAGCGGACGTTGAAGCAGCTGGTCTATGAATCCATGGAGAATTGACATGTGTGGGCGCCGCGCGCTGCTCGCGGCACTCGCCCTGCTGTTCGGCGCCATCGGTGCACAGGCAGGCTCCGAGGGCCGCGCGCACAGCTTTACGCCCGAGGGACTTGCAAAAGTCTCCGACTACATCAGGAACGAGATCGTGACCGGCAAGTTTCCGGGCGCGATCCTGCTGCTCCAGCAGCACGGCAAGCCGGTCTATTACGAGAATTTCGGCGTCCGCGACGTCGCGACCGAAATATCGATGAGCGCGGATACCATCTTCCGGCTCTATTCGATGTCGAAGCCGGTCACGTCAGTCATGGCGATGATGCTGGTCGAGGAGGGCAAGCTCGCACTCAAGGATCCCGTCGCTAAGTACATTCCGGCCTTTGCCGACATGAAGGTCGGCGTCGAGAAGAAGGCCGAGGACGGCAGGGTGACGCTGGCGCTGGAGCCGCTCAACCGTCCGGTGACGATCGAGGACCTGATGCGCCATACCGCCGGGCTGCCCTACGGCTACTATGGCGGCGGCCCGGTGAACAAGCTCTATGCCGACGCCGGACTTTTCGACAACAAGGATTCGACCAATGCCGAGCTCGTCGCGAAGATCACCGCGCTGCCGCTCGCCGAACAGCCCGGCACGATCTGGGACTACGGCCACTCCACCGATGTGCTCGGCCGCATCATCGAGCTGATATCGGGGAAATCGCTGTTCCAGTTCGAAAAGGAGCGGCTGCTCGATCCACTCGGGATGAAGGAAACTGCTTTCTATGTCGCCGATTCCGCCAAGTGGCCGCGCATCGCCGAGCCGATGCCGGAGGACCGCGCGATCAGCCCGATGACACGGGTCCGCGATCCCCGGAAACCGCTGAAGTGGGAGTCGGGTGGCGGCGGCCTGGTCGGCACCATCGGCGACTATGCGCGCTTCTCGCAGATGCTGCTGAACGGCGGCACCTTCGAAGGCCGACGCTACCTCAAGCCGGAAACCATCGCCTTGATGGCGTCGGATCACGTCGGTCCCGAAACGCATATTGTGCGCGACGGAAACTTTTACCCGGGCGGCAACTCGGGCTACGGCCTCGGCTTTGCCGTGCGCACGTCGGTGCCGGCGGGTACGTCCTGGCCGCTCGGCGAATATCGCTGGGACGGCGTCGGCGGCACCTTCTTCTTCATCGATCCCGAAGACGATCTGTTCGGGATCTTCATGGTGCAGACGCCCTCGCAGCGCGGGCGGATCCAACTCGCGTTGAAGACGCTGATCTACCAGGCGATGGGGCGGTAGCTACGCTCCTCTCACGATCTCGCGCACAAACCCGATCGTTTCCTCAACTTGGGCCGCGTCGACGTCGAGATGGGTGCAGGCGCGGATGCGGCCGTCCATCATCGCGAGTGTCACGCCGCGCTGGCGGAGTGCGGCGACCATCTTGTCGCCGGGCACGCCGGCGCCGTCGGGCTTGAAGAACACGAGATTGGTCTCGGGCTCCTGCACCTCGATGCCTGCGATCTGCGACAGCCCGCGCGCGAGCGCCCGGGCATTAGCATGGTCGTCGGCGAGGCGATCGACGTGGTGGTCGAGCGCATAGAGGCAGGCGGCAGCACAGACGCCAGCCTGCCGCATCGAGCCGCCGAGGCGCTGCTTCCATTGCCAGACCGCATCGATGAACGCGCGCGAGCCCGCGAGTACGCCGCCGATCGGCGCGCCGAGACCTTTCGAGAAATCGATCCAGGCTGAGTCCCATCCCGCCGTCATGTCGCTTGGGGAGATGCCGCTCGCGACGGTGGCATTGAGCAGGCGTGCGCCGTCCATGTGGGTGACGAGGCCATGCTGCTTGGCGATCGCGACGATCTCGTCGAGCGCCGCCTTCTTCCAGATCGTGCCGCCGCCGATATTGGCGGTCTGCTCGACGCTGACGACGGTCTGCGTCGGCTGATAGCGCGTGCGCGGATGCAGCGCCTTGCGAAAGGTCTCCGGCGTGAACTGGCCGTCGGCGCCCTTGAGCTGCGTCACCTGGAAGCCGCCGATCGCGGCATGCGCGCCGCCTTCGCGGGCGATGATGTGCGCCGTCTCATGGGCAAGGATCTCGTCGCCGGGCCGGCAATGCACCAGCGTCGCGGTGACGTTGCACATCGTGCCTGACGGCATGTACACCGCCGCTTCCTTGCCGAGCAGCGCGGCGACGCGCTCGCACAGCGCATTCACGGTCGGATCGTCGCCGACCTGCTCGTCGCCGACTTCCGCGCGCGCCATCGCCTCGCGCATCGCGGCCGTCGGCTTGGTCTGCGTATCCGACAGCAGATTGATACGCACCGGCGGCGCCTTGGGATCGACGGGGGGAGGGGTGTAGAGCATCAACTTGCTCCCTGAGGGAATTGCATTCACTCGCGGTCAGCGAGTTCTGGGTGGACGCCGAGCGGCGTGGCGAAACCGCATGATAACGATTTTTCTCTCGGTCACACGATAATCGATCAGATAGGGATAAGGGTTGACCGGCAAGCGACGGACGTATGCACGAGTGGTCTGCCGCCCTGCATAAGGGTGATCCTGGATCAGCGCGATGAGCGCGACAATGCGGTCGCGCACGTGATTGGCTCCTTGGGGGCGAGCGCGCATCGATGTAGGTCAGAACGTCGTCGATCTGCGCGAGTGCCCGCTTCGTGCAATGGACTTTCACAGCCCGTGCTTGGCCCACATCGCGCGGACTTCGTCGGCGCTGGCCAGCTCGCCGCGGGCGATTTCAGCTTCGGCCTCGGCGAGATCGGCCTCTTCCGCCTCCGTTAGCTGGATCGGTGGCTGATCGACCCCGGCAAGCTCAAGCAGGGTCCGAGCCAATTCGTCCTGCTCCGAATCGGGCAGGCCCGAAATCTTACTGAAAGCCTCTTCCAGAAGACGAGTCATGCTCAACTCCGCAATGTGCGATCTTAGCACAGATGGGCCGAGACATGGGAATGGCCGGCTCAAACAAAAAAGGCCCCGGAAACCGGGGCCTTTGATTCTTGATCTGCCGAACTATCAGCGCGAATAGAATTCGACGACCAGGTGCGGCTCCATCTGCACCGGGAACGGCACGTCGGTGAGGCCGGGAATGCGCGCATACTTCGCGGTCATCTTGCCGTGGTCGACTTCGAGATAGTCGGGAATGTCGCGCTCGGGAAGCTGGCTCGCCTCGAGGACATGTGCGAGTTGCTTGGAGGCTTCCTTGACTTCGATCACGTCGCCGACCTTGAGCTGGTAGCTCGAGATGTTGACCTTGCGGCCGTTCACCTTGATGTGGCCGTGGTTGATGAACTGGCGGGCGGCGAAAATCGTGGAAACGAACTTGGCGCGGTACACGACCGCGTCGAGACGACGCTCCAGCAGGCCGATCAGGTTCTCGCCGGTGTCACCCTTGAGGCGGCTCGCCTCGACATAGATGCCGTGGAACTGGCGCTCGCTGATGTTGGCGTAGTAGCCCTTCAGCTTCTGCTTGGCGCGCAGCTGCACGCCGAAGTCGGAGAGCTTGCCCTTGCGGCGCTGGCCGTGCTGGCCGGGGCCGTATTCCCGGCGGTTCACGGGGCTCTTCGGGCGGCCCCAGATGTTCTGGCCCATACGGCGATCGATCTTGTACTTCGCCTCACTGCGCTTAGTCATCGCGTCCTCTTCGGTTGCATGGTTTGAGGAAACGCGCCCTCCTGTGTGACGGGATGATCCCGGCACCGACAGGTCCGATCCCCAAAGCTTAAGGGAGTGGACCACGGGTCGCGAAACGCTTCGCGGGCCGAAATCGGCCCGCGAGCAGGCGGCTTTTAGGGGAGTTTGGGCCGCTCTGTCAATGCGAATGGCCGCGAAATCAGGTTCCGACGGCCCGGATCGGCTTCGCCCCGGCCGTCCGTAATTCGGCAGCGATTTCAGTGTTCAGGACCTGTTCCAGCCGGGTCAGGACCCGGGCGATGGGGGCAGCGTCAGTGACCCGATGGTCCCAGCGGATCACGACATGGATGGTCTGGTCGGGCTCGACCACCCCGTAGCTGACGATGAATGGACCCGGCGTGATCGGATGGAGCTCACCGCCGCCATAGGCGGCCACCGAGCTCACCGCGAAGCTGCCGAACCAGTTGCCGCGCTGGCGGCCAAAATTCAGCCCGACTGCCCAGCATAGCCGCCGCAACGGCAGCGGGAGGCGGGTTGCCCGCATAACCTTGCGGAACATGGGAACGTCTTCGACCGCGGCCGTCTTGGCGCGTCGGATCTCGGCATCGACCGCAGCCAGTGTCATGGCCTCGGGGGCCGCGATCCGCTGCGGCATCACGCATTCCTCGCCGTCCTCGACCCGGGCGATCGCCACTGACGCCACGCTATTGGGCAGCTCATACAGCGTCGGCCAGGGCCATTTGGCATAGACGGTGCGCAGGATCGGCTCGTCCCTGGCGATCAGGGCGAAGGCCTTGACGAACATCGCTGCCCAGCCGGCAGGCGCCATCGCGCCCGCGCGGGTCTCGAGCAGGGGACGGATATCGAGCGAACGGGAAAGCGACACGAAGGGCACGCCCATCGAGGCGCGCATGAGGTCGATAATCAGGCGGCGCGGCAGCGAAATGTTCTTGGGTTGACCGCGCATCGTTCTCCGGTTCCGGCGGGACTGAAAATGTCGGGCGGCGAGCTGGGTCCGCTCGCCGCGTGCTCTAGCACGAACCAACCCGGTTGGGGCCGGTCGGTTCGCCGTTTCAGGGCGCTGGCGAAGCCAGCGGCTTGGTCTTGATGAAAATAAGAATATCAATATCTTTCAGAGACTTAGGGCCTTTGCGCGCCAGCAAGGTCTTTTAAGCATCATTGTTGTCCTCCCTGGAGCCGGACCCTAGCAGGCCAGCCGTTCCGGGCAAGGCCGGCAGCTCAGCGCTTGATCCCGTCGAAGGCCGCCATGATGCCACGCTGGAACAGCGACCAGTCGAAGCCGAGCGCGATCGCGCGGTAGCCGCGGTCGATCAGAGCGTTGGCCTGGTCGGCGGTGCGGGCCACGCCGCCGATCGGCACGCCGCTTTTGAGAATGCCGGCCTCGGCGCGCGCAATCAGCTCCAGCAATTCCGGATCGTCCATCTGGCCGCGCTTGTTGATGGAGGTGGCGAGATCGCCGGGTCCGATCACGGCGACATCGATGCCCGGTGTCGCCATGATCTCGTCGATGCGATTGACGGCATCAACATGCTCGATGGTGATCATGCAGATCATCTCGTCGTCTGCGGCCGCCATGTAATCCGGCATCGACTGGCCCCAGCGGAACGGAGCATGGAACGGACCCCAGAGCCGGTCGCCGCGCGGCGGGTAGCGCACGCTGCGCACCGCTTTCTCCGCTTCAGCGGGCGTGGTGATCATCGGAAAGTTGATGCCGAAGGCGCCGATATCCATCGGCGCTTTCGCAAGCCACGGTTCGTTCGCCGCGATCCGCACCAGCGGCGTGCATGATGTGCCCGTCGTGGCCACGATCATCGCATGCGCTTCGGAGAGCCCGATCGGCCCGTGCTCGAGATCGACGATGATCCAGTCGAGCGAGCGCGCCATGATCTGCACGGTCTGCACACTCGGGATGGTCGCGATCGCGCCGAAGGCGGGGCGGCCTTCGCGCCAGAGCTGGCGAAGACGGTTCAGCGGTGTCGAGGCGACCGACATGGGATGACCTTGCGGGAGAGGACGGCAGCGGAGCCTAGCAGCGCGCCGTGAAGGCGAAAAGTCAGGCGACTGCCCGGCCGCCGAAGAACGGCGTCAGGGTGGCGCTGAGGCCATGCGCGCGGTTCGAGGTAAAAATCATCTCGGCACCGGATTGCACGATGTCGCCGGCGAGCGGGCCGAGAAGGTCCGAGACGCGGCGAGCGATCGCAGGCGCCGGATCGATCCAGTCGACCGGCCAGGGCGCCAGCCGCTCCAGCCGGTCGAGCAGCAGCGGATAATGCGTGCAGGCGAGCACCACCGTATCGGTGCGCGACGTCGCGTCCGCGGCGTCGCCGACGAAGCAGGGCGTGAGCTCGGCGAGGATGTCGCCGTCACTGATCGGATGGCCGCTGAGCGCGGCCTCGGCAAGCGAAGCGAGCTCGGGCGAGCCGACCAGCGTCACTTCGCAACCTTGCGCGAAGTCGCGGATCAGGGCGTGGGTGTATTCGCGCTTCACCGTGCCCTTGGTGCCGAGCACCGAGACGCGGCGGGTCTTCGACCGAGCGCAGGCCGGCTTGATTGCCGGCACCGTACCGACGAAGGGCACGGAATAGGCGGCGCGCAGGTGCGACATCACCAGGGTGGAGGCGGTGTTGCAAGCGATGACGACGAGGCCGGGATCGTGTGTGCCGATCAACTCTCCCATCAGCGGCACGACGCGGGCGATAATCTCGTCCTCGCTGTGGTGGCCATAGGGGAAGAAGGCGTCGTCGGCGACGTAGACGTAATGCGCGTCCGGGCGCGCGGCCACGACCTCACGCAGTACCGTGAGCCCGCCAAGGCCAGAATCGAACACCAGGATCGTCGGGGAATAAGTCACGCCGTCACCCTATCATGACATGGTTACCATTCGGTTTTTTGGGCCGTTTTGCGGCGACCGGCCCGCGAGATCGATTTGGAACTATTCCATTTCGCGATTGCCGCATGTTCCCGCTATCAGCAGTCCTGCTGCGCTGCGGTTGGGGACATCCGCACATTTTCGGGGAGCGGATATGATCAGAAATACAACGACCGGCTGGGGCAGCGTCGCCCGCTGGCTGCACTGGGTTTTGGCGCTGGCGATCGTCGGCATGATCGCCTTCGGCTGGTGGATGAACCACATCCCGGCGCGCGCCGACAAGTTCTTCTATCGCTCGATCCATGCCGACATCGGCTATCTGATCCTGCTGCTCACGGTGCTGCGGATCGTCTGGCGCGCGGTCAACCCGACGCCGGCGCTGCCGGCCGAGACCTCGCGCTGGCAGAAGATCGCGGCCCATGTCAGCCACGGCGCGCTCTATCTCGTCGTCATCCTGGTCGCGATGCTGGGCTGGGCGCATTCCGGCGCGCGCTCGACCCATTACTCGGACTTCTTCGGCCTGTTTCACGTGCCGCAATTCACCTCTCCGGACAAGGCGGCGGCGGACGCCTATGAGGACCGCCACATCTTCTTTGCCTATGTGCTGCTCGCCCTGATCGCGGTTCACGTGATCGCGGCGCTATGGCACCACTTCATCCGCCGCGACCGGGTCGTGGCGCGCATGGTGACGGACGAGGCTGGGTAGGGGAGCACACTCGCTCCACATCGTCGTTGCGAGCGAAGCGAAGCAATCCAGACTGCCACCGCGGAAAGACTCTGGATTGCTTCGCTACGCTCGCAATGACGGAGTATGATGCGGCGTCGCGACAGACACACGCGGCGTATTCGCTCGCGTCATCTGCCAAGGAGTCGCCCATGCTCACCGTCCACCATCTCGGCAAATCGCAGTCCGAACGCATCGTCTGGCTCTGCGAGGAGCTGGAAATCCCCTACGAGCTGAAACACTACACACGCGATTCCAGGACCATGCTGGCGCCGCCCGACTACAAGGCGCTGCATCCGATTGGGGCGGCGCCGGTCATCACCGACCGCGACCTGGTGCTGGCCGAATCCGGCGCCATCGTCGACTACATCATCGCAAAACACGGCAACGGCCGCCTCGTGATCCGTGCCGACGAACGCGAATTCGCGCAGTTCTTGTACTGGTTTCATTTCGCCAACGGCACGCTGCAAGCCGGGATGGGCCGGCTGATGATGCTGAACCGGCTCAAGCTCGCCGACGACAATCCGATGCTGCTTGCGACCAAAGCGCGCGTCGACCGCGTCTTCGATCTGGTGGACGCGCGCGTGCGAGATGCCGAATATCTCGCAGGACACGCGTTCACCACTGCCGACATCATGATCGGCTTTTCACTCACCACGATGCGCTATTTCCAGCCCTATGACCTTTCGCGTTGCCCGAATGTGGTCGGCTATCTCGGCCGCATCGGTGCGCGTCCCGCCTACCGGCGCGCGATGGAGAAAGGCGATCCGGGCATGGCGCTGCTGTTGAGCTGAGCCGTCAGCGTTTAACGCGGCAGGTGCTTGCTCGCGCGCTCGATCAGGTCACCGAGTCTGGAGATGAACTTTGCAAGGATCGGCGAGGCATTGTCCTTGTGGTAGCCGACGACGAGATCGATCGTCGGCGCCTTGCCCTTGAGGGGCCGGCTGACGACGGACCAGGGCAGAAAGTTTTTGATGTAGCCCGGGATCAGAGCAAAGCCGCGTGTGGAGGCCACCATCGACACCGCCATGGCGATGTTGTCGGCCTCGTGCGCCGCTGCGATCGGCAGGCCGCTCGCGCGGATATAGCTGTCGATCACCTTGCGAAGTTCGGGCGCTGTATCCGATACGTTGATGAAGGGCGTTCCCTCCAGCCTGGGGAGCTCGATGCGATCGAGCTTGGCAAAGCGGTGATCGCTTGGGAGCACGACAACCAGCGCCTCTTCGATCACCGTCTTGTAGATGAGATCGGTGCCGCCGCCCTCGCGCCGCATGAAGGCGAGGTCGAGACTGCCGCGCGTCAGGCTCTCCGCCAACACCGGCGAAAAGTCGCTGGTCACACTCACGTCGATGGTCGGTAGCTCGTCCCGCAACACGCGCATGGCCTCCGGCAGCCAGTCGATTTCCTGTCCCGTGAGGAAGCCGAGCGCGAAGCGTGACTTCTCGGGGCGGCCGGCGCGCCGCGCAGCCTCGATCGCCGCATCTGCCTGCGTCAGCGCCAGGCGCGCATGATCGAGGAAGGCTTTTCCCGCCGTGGTCAGCGCGACGCCGTGCACACTGCGCGCCAGCAGCGGCACGCCGACCTCGTATTCGAGATCGCGGATCTGGCGGCTGAGTGAGGGCTGCGCGGTGTGCAGCCGCTTCTCGGCGGCGACCGTGAGGCTGCCTTCCTCGGCGACGGCGATGAAATAGCGGAGATGACGGAGTTCCATGGGGCATGCCTCACAGGTATGTCCCGCAGCCTACAAAGTCTTTTTCAAAGCCGCCAGCCTGCACCAAATAGCTCTCCAACGAGGACGCGGCATCCACACCATACCTGATTGGCAGGGAATGAGGCTGTTGCGTCCGGCGAAGGAGAATTGACCATGACCGACCTCAAGGGAAAGACCGCTCTTGTCACAGGCGCTTCGCGCGGCATCGGCCGCGCCTCGGCGCTGGCGCTCGGCCGGCGCGGTGCGCAGGTGCTGGTACATTACGGCCAGGCGGCCAAGGAAGCGGAGGCTGTCGTCGCCGAGATTCGCAAGAACGGCGGGCGTGCCGATGCCGTCGGGGCCGATCTCAGCGCGCCGGACGGGCCGCATCAGCTGGCGCGGCAGGTGCGCAGCATCGTCGGCGACCGGCTTGATATCCTCGTCGCCAACGCCGGCGTCTCGAAGGCGGCCGTGATCGAGGAGACGACGGTTGCGGATTTCGACCGGCTGTTCGCCGTCAATGTCCGCGCACCGTTCTTCCTGGTGCAGCAATTGCTGCCGATCCTGCACGAGGGCAGCAGCGTCGTGCTGGTTTCCTCGCTCGCAGCTCACGCAGTGGTGGGCACGCTGCCGGCCTATGCCGCCACCAAGGGCGCGATCGACACGCTGGTGAAGCATTTTGCGGCGGCGCTCGGCGCACGCGGCGTGCGCGTCAACGCGGTGGCGCCCGGCGTGGTGGCGACCGAGATGTCGTCCTTCGCCAAGACCGATGCAGGCCGCGACTACACGCTCGGCATGCAGACCCTGAAGCGGATCGCCGAGCCCGACGACATCGCCGATGCCGTTGCTTTCCTCGCTTCTCCCGACGCGCGCTGGATCACCGGCGACACCATCCACGTCGACGGCGGCTCGAAGCTCTGAGCCGGCCGCCGCTCTCTCCCAACCTCCACCAAGGAACTTGATCATGTCAAAGAAACTCGAAGGCAGAACTGCATTTGTCACCGGCGGCTCGCGCGGAATCGGCGCCGCCATCGCCAAGCGGCTGGCCGCCGACGGCGCCAAAGTCGCCATCACTTACAGCAGAGGCGCGGAGGCTGCGGCCGCCGTCGTGAAGGCGATCGAAGGCGCCGGCGGCAAGGCGATCGCGATCCAGGCCGATGCGACCGATCCCAAGGCCGTGCAGGCCGCGGTCGACAAGACCGTCAGCGTGCTCGGCAAGCTCGACGTGCTCGTGAACAATGCGGGCACCGCGATCCCCAAGAAGTTTGAGGAAACCACGCTCGAAGAGCTCGACCAGGTGATCAACCTCAACATCCGCGGCGTGTTCATTGCCACGCAAGCCGCACTGAAGCAGATGAACGACAACGGCCGGATCATCTCGATCGGCTCATGCGTCGGCGAACGCATGATGACGCCGGGATTGGTGCCTTACTCGGCGACCAAAGCCGCGATCCGGATGTTCACGCAAGGCCTGTCGCGCGAGGTCGGCGATCGCGGCATCACCGTCAACAACGTGCAGCCGGGCCCGATCGACACTGATCTCAATCCGGCCTCCGGCGACTGGGCGACCCCGCAGAAGGCGGCCACGGCGCTCAACCGCTACGGCAAGGTGGAGGAGGTGGCGGCATTGGTCGCTTTCGTCGCCAGCCCCGAGGCGTCCTACATCACAGGCGCGAACCTCACGGTCGACGGCGGCACCAACGCCTGATCACGACAACGATTGGAGCGGGCGGCCGAAGCGCATTCGGCCGCCCAAGTTTACGCGATCCTGTTGGTGGTGGCCGCCCGCGCCGTGGCCAGCTGCTTCTGCAAGCGATCGATGTTTTGCAGGAGGCGCTGGCTGGTCAGGACCAGGAAATAATAGCCGAACTGCGGATCCTGGAAGTAGATCTCGAGCAGCCGGTCATAGGTGATGGTCAGCACCTGTCCGTCTTCGATGCATTCGATCGTTCCGGTTCGCCGGTTGTCCGGCGTCAGGAAGCCGAGCTCGCCCATGAGGGCTCCGGGCTGAATCTCGACGTTGATCTCCTTGACCAGGAACTTGCCGGTGACCGTGAGGAGCATCTCCTTGGCCGGATCGCCCAGTTTGAAGAGCGTGTCGCCTCGACGATATTTGCGCTCGGTCATGAACGGCTTGAGCCATTCGATCGACATGTCGCCTTCGGCCGCGTGGCGCGCCTTCTTGACGAGCTTGAGCATCTGCCGCAGGCGGATGGCGTTGATCGGCAGCAGCAGCAGATACAGGACGAACGTCGAGACGTTGGCGGAGAGCGCACCGAAAATGGCGAAGAAGGCGCAGCCGATCATGTTGGCGACGCGCAGCGGCACCATTGTCCGCATCAGGAGGGTGGCGACGAAGAAACCGGCACCGACCGTGGCGAACATGTTGGCCAGCGTGATGTTGTGGAGCACGATCTCCAGCAGACGATTAAAGATCGCGTCGTAGGTGACGTTGTTGGGATCGAGGCCCATCTGGACCAGGATCTTCGCGATCCTGAGGTTGTCCGTTGCCGCGTCGAGAATGCGGTCGAGGATCGAGGAAATGTCTGCGCTGCCGGACGGCATGGTCTAGTCCCCGCGTAAGGCTTTCAGTCCTGGTCGGTCTTTTGGGTACGTATAGCCGAAATCGAATGACGACCGCTTGAATGGAATTTTCGGTCGTCCCGCCGCAAGAGGCAAATTTTAGCCCGAACGGGCGTTTCGGCAATTGCCCGTTGGTTGCGCGTGTGATTTCAGCCCCCGATTCGGGCACCCGCGCCGCGCGCGGACTTTACCGCCCGGGCGAGGGCGCCAGCGCAAAAAGGGATCTTCGGCTCTCTGCCCTACGGCTTGGCGGCAGGCTGGATGACCTGCTGCTCGACGAGGCCCAGATGACCGGGCAGGGAGCCGGCGCGGAGCAGCATGGCGACGCTGTTGGCCTCCTCCAGGGTGAAATTGCCCGAAATCTGGCCCGAGCCGCCGGTAATGGGCTCGCGGATCACGGGGGCGGAGACCACCTTGTCGTCGAGCACGATGGCGAAGGGCTTTCCGACGTTCTCTTCGGTCACGTGGGCGAAACGCCGTGCGCCACGCCCGTTGAAGCGGAACGAGGCGATCGGATCCTTGGTGCCGGTCGCAAAGCCAGGGGCGGCATAAATGATGTCGTCGCCCTCGAGCGCGCTGTCCTTCGCAACCAGATAGGCGTGCTTGTCCTTGAAGCCGAACAAGACCTCGGAACCCGCAGGCGGCGTGCCGAGCTCGGCCTGTTCCGCCGGCATCGAGAGGTCGACCGAACGGAAGCTGACCCGCACCTTCTTGGCAAAGACCGCGGTGACGCGCTCGGGCTCCATGACGCCCGGCAGGAAGATGCGAATGCGGTCGGCCCCGTCCGGCTGCACGCTGGCAAGCTTGACGCCGTTGTCCTTCAGGCGCTGCTCGATCATGGCGATGGAGTCCTCGACCAGATCATGCAGCCGGCCGGCGAAGGTGGCATCCGTCGGCGCCAGCCTGAGCAGGCCATCGCCGCCATCCGACACGGCGAGCGAACGCGCGGGCGCGGCGTCCGTCGTGAGCTTGCGCACGAGCTGGTCGCGGTTCTTTGCGTCCGCGACCTTGACCTCGACACCGCCGTCGCGGACGGCGAGGCCGGAGAAGGCGATGCGGCTGTCCTTGACAGTCTTGTAGACGTCGTCGCGCAAGTCCGTGACGAGCGCCTCGCGCAGGACCTCAGCGTCGACCTTGTAGACGACGCGCGAGCCGCCCTGCTTCTCCATCATGTTCGTGACGAAGCTCGCGAGCTTCGCGCGCATCGTGTCGACCGGCGAGTCGTCGGCGGCGGCAGTGCGCGGCAAGGCGATCGCCGATCCAATGACGAGGGCGGCGATCAGCCGGGTGAGGTGCGTGGTCATGATGTCCTCGCGTCTTGCGGCAGGCCGCTGGCCGCCAGTTCTTGGTCCCCGGATCGGGCGGCGAGGTTCAAGGGCCTCGAACGCGAGCGCTACGACCGTAACCGTTAAGCCATGGACGAACGCCAAATCATCCATCATTCTGTCCGCACTCGACCACCTATCGGTCGAGACCTCGCCGACCAAAATGTCAAAAGACAGGGGGTGGGGAATGCATCTGAGGGAGGACGGAATCCATGGCGGGCATCCACGCGCTCGATCGGCTCATCGGCAACGACTATCCGGACTTTTTGACGGACGCGGAGGTCCGGGCCTTCGAGCAGGTCCCGTATGCCGACCGCGTCGCGGCCGAAAGCACCTATGACGCCATCAGGCTTGGTGCTGCGCGCAACCCCGACGGCGCGGCGATCCAGTTCCTGCAAAACGCCGATCCGGCCGACACGCCCGTCGTCGTCACCTATCGCGACTTCATCGCGCGCGTGACGCAGGCCGCCAACATGTTTCACGCGCTCGGCGTTGAGAAGGGCGATGTGATCAGCTTCATGCTGCCGCTGCTGCCGGATGCCTTCGTGACGTTGTTCGGCGCGGAAGCCGCCGGCGTTGCCAATCCAGTCAATCCGCTGCTGGAGCCGCACCAGATCGCGGAGATTCTGGAAGCCGCGAAGACAAAGGTCCTGGTCGCACTCGGGCCGATGCCGGGCACCGACATCTGGCAGAAGGTCGAGCAGATCCGCCCACAGCTGACACATCTCAAGGCGATCGTGCAGGTGTTCGGCGGTGGCGATCCCGCGAAGGGAATC
This sequence comes from Bradyrhizobium commune, assembly GCF_015624505.1. NCBI lineage: Bacteria > Pseudomonadati > Pseudomonadota > Alphaproteobacteria > Hyphomicrobiales > Nitrobacteraceae > Bradyrhizobium > Bradyrhizobium commune. Next base: position 2,794,506 of record NZ_CP061379.1, read on the forward strand.
TTTTCGTTCAACGATCTCATCAAGCAGCAGCCGTCGGACCGGCTTATCAGCGGGCGCAGGATTGCAGGCCGCGACATCGCCGCCTATTTCCACACCGGCGGCACCACCGGGACTCCAAAACTGGTGCGGCATACCCATGCCAACCAGGTCTACCAGGCCTGGGCGCTCAATCTGCTGCTGAGGTCGAAGCCCGGCGCCAACATGCTGTTCGGCATGCCGTTGTTTCACGTCGGCGGATCGCTGACGCAGGTGCTGTTGACGCTGTCGAGCGGCGGCTCGCTGGTCGTGCTGTCGCCGAGCGGGTGGCGCAATCCGAATTCAGTGAAGAACATCTGGCGGCTCGTCGAACGCTTCAAGCCGGAGGCGCTGTCGAGCGTGCCGACGGTGCTGGCCGCGACACTGGCGGTGCCGCCGGGCAATGCCGACATTTCCAGCCTGAAATATGCAGCGGGCGGTGGCTCTGCGATCCCGGTCGCGGTCGGCTCCGCGATCCAGGACAAGCTCAAGCTGCCGGTGGTCGAGGTCTATGGCATGACCGAGACCTCGAGCGTGCACACGCTCGCTTTTCCCTCACGGCCGATCCGGCTCGGCTCGGTCGGCCTTCCCATGCCCTACGCGCGCGTGCGCATCGTGCAGCTCGATACCGATGGGCACCTGATCCGCGACTGCAAGCCCGACGAGATCGGCGTCGTCATCATGGCCGGGCCAGGCGTGTTCGGTGGCTATCTCAATGACGAGCACAACAAGGGCGCCTTCGTTGACGAGGTCTGGGTCAATTCCGGCGATCTTGGACGGCTCGATGCCGACGGCTATCTCTGGATCACCGGCCGCGCCAAGGATCTTGTCATCCGCGGCGGCCACAACATCGATCCGGCGCCGATCGAGGAGATCATGTTCCGCCATCCCGCCGTCGGCTTTGCCGCGGTGGTCGGCCAGCCCGACGCCTATGCCGGCGAGCTGCCGGTTGGATATGTGCAATTGAAGCCGGGCGCAAAAGTCGAGCCAGGCGAGCTGGAAGCCTGGGTACGCGAGCGCACGCCAGAACGCGCCGCGGTGCCGGTGCAGATCATCGCGGTCGATCCGATGCCGGTGACCGGCGTCGGCAAGGTGTTCAAGCCGCAGCTGCGCTGGGACGCGGCGCAACGCGTGTTCACAAAAGTGCTGACGCCGCTCGTCGAGCGCGGCGTCGACTGCAAGGTCAAGGTCGGCGCCCATGGCAGCCACGGCTCGATAGCAATCGTCACGCTCGCAGGCTTGCGGATGACCAGCGCGAGGTGATCGTCGGCGAGGTACATACGCTGCTCGCACCGTTCGTGATGCGGCACGAGGTGGTGCAGGCTTAGAGAACCCGAACGGGCTCAAGCCGCATTATCCATAAGTTTGGGTACGGACTCTTTGTGTGACTGATATCACACAGGAAGAATTGGCAATCGGTAATAGTGGGAATAGTGTTGTGGAATTGCACCCGGGGGGACGCAGTGATTCCGTTTCGGCTGTTTGGATTGTTGATTGTTGCCATCTGTCTGGCTTGCGGACCGGCCCATGCCGAGAAGCGGGTTGCGCTCGTCATCGGCAATTCGGCTTACAAGAGCGCGCCGCGATTGGCCAATCCTGTGAACGATGCTGCGCTGGTCGGCGACATGTTCAAGAAGGCCGGCTTCGACGCCGTCGATGTGAAGTTCGACCAGAACGCCGCCGACATGAGACGCATGCTGCGCGAGTTCGCCGCCAAGGCGCGCGATGCCGATATGGCGGTGATCTATTACGCGGGCCACGGCATCGAGCTCGACGGCAATAATTATCTCGTTCCGACCGACGCCGTCCTGGAAACCGACGGCGACGTCCTCGACGAAGCGATCGCACTCGATCGTGCATTGTTTGCGGTCGAGCCGGCGAAGCAGCTTCGCCTGGTCATTCTCGACGCGTGCCGCGACAATCCCTTCGCCAAGACCATGAAACGCACGGTGGCCTCGCGGGCCATTGGTCGCGGGCTCGCCAAGATCGAGCCGACCAGCCCGAACACGATGATCGCGTTTGCGGCTAAGGCGGGGTCGACCGCTTCGGACGGCGACATGAAGAACAGTCCGTTCGCGACGGCCCTTGCCGATCATCTGCCGAAGCCTGGCCTCGATCTGCGCAAGGCGTTCGGCTTCGTCCGCGACGATGTCCTGAAGGCGACCAGCTACAAGCAGGAGCCGTATGTCTACGGCTCCCTGGGCGGCGATGACGTAGCGCTAGTCCCGGCTAAACCGGTTGTCACGGCGCCGCAGCCAAATCCGCAGGACGTCGTTCGCAGGGATTATGAATTGGCCTTGCAGGCGGGTGATCGCGACGGATGGGAAGCGTTTCTACAGGCGTATCCCGACGGCTTTTACGCCAATCTGGCGCGCGTGCAGCTGAAGAAGATCGCGGCAGAAGAGGCGCGCGTCGCTGCCGAACAGAAGGCGAGAGCCGCCGAGCAGGACAAGGCGCGGCTGGCCTCCGAGCGCGCCCAGAAAGCCGAATTGGAAAAGGCGGCTGCGGCGGCGAAGGCGGCTGAAGAGGCGCGCATCGCAGCGGAGAGGCAAAAGCAGATCGAGCAGGCGAGGGCAGACGCGGCCGAGCAGCAGCGCAAGGCAGCTGAGGCTGCGGCCGCGAAGGCCGTCGCCGAGAAGCAGATGGCAGAGAAGGCGGCCGCTGAAGCTGCGGCAAGGCAGGCGGCCGACAAGCAGGCGGCAGATGTGGAGGGCAAGAAGGTTGCGGTGTTATCGCCCACGCCAACATCCAGCCCGGCTCCTGGCGATTTGGCAAAGTCCGTGCAGCTCGAACTGCGGCGCGTCGGCTGCATGAGCGCATCGGCTGACAGCGAGTGGGGCCAGACAGCACAGCGTTCGCTGACGTTGTTCAACAAATACGCCGGCACCCAGTTCGACGTGAAGCTTGCGAGCACCGACGCGCTCGACGCCCTGAAAGCGAGGCCGGGACGCGTCTGCCCGCTGATCTGCGATCACGGCTTCAGAGCCGACAGTGATCAATGCACCAAAATCACCTGCCGCGCCGGCTACCGCGTCAGCGACGACAATGAGTGTGAGAAGGTCCAGGACAAGAAGCCGGTCGCGACCCGTGAGGATTCGCGGAAGCGCGACGCGAGCCGAAAGGCTGCTGAATCCCCGCCGTCTAAGCCCGAGGCAAGCGGACAGATATACTGCGGTCCGGCTGGCTGTCGCCCTGTACCAAAAGGATGTCGGCTTGTGAGCGGCGGCGCGAATATTGCCGGACGAAACAGCCCAAATGGCGCCGCTGGCGGCAATTATGAGGTCTGCAACTAGCGGCGTGCTAAAACCGCCGGCTTCCATTCGAGAGCGGATAACGCAAGGCTTGCATGCCCTGCCGCAAGCGAGCATCATCCCCAAAAAAATGGGGGAACGTAATGCCCGAAGTCTCGCGCCGCCGCCATCTTCAGCAATTGTCGGCCGTGCTCGGATCGGGCGCACTGTCGGGGTGGTCGAGGCCGGCATGGGCGTCAGAGGCCGACATTCCGCCCGAGGGCATCGGCAAGGGCATCCAGCACATCTCCTACAGCGACATCGGCGGGCGGCCCGACAGCGTGCAGGTGATGTTCAACCGCCAGCACATCTATGTCGGGCACATGTTCAGCGACGGCGTGACCATCCTGGACGCCTCGGATCCGCGCGCGCTGAAGCCGGTCAATTTCTTCACCGCGGGACAATATACCCGCACCCACCATCTCCAGGTGGCGGAAGATACGCTGCTGCTGGCGAACGGCGCCAATATCGTCGCGATGCAGTCCTACGACAACATGCGCGGCTATTTCGAGAACACGCTGGTCGACAGCATCACCAAGGCGAAGAAATTCCGCTCCGGCCTCTCGATCCATAACATCTCGAAACCGGGCGAGATGCGTGAGATCGCATTCCTCGAAATGCCCGGCTTCGGCATCAACCGTCTGTGGTGGCCGGGCGGCCGCTACGCCTATGTGTCGGCGCATTTCGACGGGTTCACCGACCACATCCTGTGCGTGGTCGATCTCAAGACCATCACGAAGCCGGAGATCGTCTCGAAATGGTGGCTGCCGGGCATGAACCGCGCGGCCGGGGAGCCTGCGACGCCCAAGGGCAAGCGCTTCGCGCTTCACCACATGATCACGGCGGGCGATCGCGGCTATGCCGCCTGGCGCGATGGCGGCTTCACCATCCACGACATCAGCGATCCCGCCAATCCAAAGCTCCTGTCCCACATCAACTGGTCGCCGCCCTTTGCCGGCGGCACGCATACGCCATTGCCGCTGCCGAAGCGGCAGCTCGCGATCGTCGCGGACGAGGCGAATGCGGACCAATGCGCCAAGGGCCTGTTCCACACCTTCGTCCTCGACGTGCGGGCGCCGGAAAATCCGGTGCCGATCGCAACGCTACCGACCCCGCGCGACCGCGATTTCTGTACCAACGGCACTTTCGGCCCGCATAATCTGCACGAGAACCGTCCGGGCTCGTTCCAGAGCGAGGACACGATCTTTGCGACCTACAACAATGCCGGCGTCAGGGTGTTCGATATCAGGGACCAGTTCGCGCCGAAAGAAATCGCGTACTGGGTGCCGCCGGCGCCGAAGAAGCTCGTCGACCCCCGTCCGAACATCGCGCTCGCCGCCAAGACCTGCGACGCCTATGTCCGGCCAGATGGAATGATGTTTGTGTCCGACTGGAACGCCGGGATGCACGTGCTGCAATATCAGGGATGAGCAGCGTGTGGGGTGGGCACGCTTCGCTTTGCCCACCCTGCGATATCGAGACCGCCGCTATCCCGCCGGCATCGTCGTCTCGATCAGGCGCACCCAGAACGAGGCGCCGTGGCCGAGGATGTTGTCGTTGAAGACGTAGGCCGGGTGATGGCATGCTGGGCTATCGCCCATGCCGACCAGCACCATCGCGCCGGGACGCGCTTCCAGCATGAACGAGAAATCCTCGGCGCCCATCGCAGGTGCGATGCGGTCGTCGACGCGCTCTGCGCCGACGATGTCGCGGGCGACGTCGGCGGCGACACCGGTTTCGCGCGCATGGTTCACCGTCACCGGGTACATGCGCGTGTATTTGGTCTCGGCCGAGCCGCCATAGGCGCGCGCCACGTTGTCGGCGACCTCCGCGATGCGGCGCTCGACGAGATCGCGGACTTCAGGGTCGAGGGTGCGAACAGTGCCGCAGAGCTCGGCGGTCTCGGGGATGATGTTGAAGGCGGTGCCGGCGTGGAATTGCGTGATGGAGATGACGGCCGACTTGAGCGGGTCGACGTTGCGGGCGACGATCGATTGTAGCGCATTCACGATCTGCGAGCCGATCAGGACGCTGTCGACCGATTTGTGCGGGCCTGCGCCGGCGTGGCCGCCCTTGCCGGTGACGGTGATCTGGACGTTGTCGGAGGAGGCGAGCATCGGGCCCGGGGTGGTCGCGAAATGACCCTCGGGCAGGCCTGGCATGTTGTGCATGCCGTAGACCTGCTCGATC